>NZ_JANATA010000009.1 GCF_024199005.1 Opacimonas viscosa | reverse complement strand
CGGGGGACCTGCGGATTAACAGTCCGTCGCTCTAACCAACTGAGCTAAGGGGGAATCGTAAAACATTCGTTGAAAATGGCTCCCCCTCCCCGATTCGAACGGGGGACCTGCGGATTAACAGTCCGTCGCTCTAACCAACTGAGCTAAGGGGGAACTGAGCTTTTCAACGAGCGCGAATATTAAATATCAGAGCCCTTTGTGTCAACATAAAATATCATTTTTTTTCAAAATAACGCATATTATAGAAATCCTTTTATTTAGAACTATTTGATATTAAAAATTACTGGAATACTGTTTTTGTGTACAGTGTTATAAGAGGAGGTTACAATTTTATTACAGGTCAATGGTAAGGGAATACTAACCTATTTATTCAACAATTCATGTCAAAACTTTGTCATGCAAGGGTTTTTTTAGTTATCCACGAGAGTTGTGGATAAGTGTGTGGATGAAATATTGGCTAGCGCAATTGTTGTTTTTTTGGCACATGCGCTGAAAAAACATACCTGCAAGAAAATTTTTGTTTTATCGTTTTAAATCAGTCACTTAAAAGTTTTCGTGTATATCAATTGCGCAATCTGTTTATTACGTAGACTATAAACTTCACTTGTGTATATTTTTCTCAAAGAAAATTTTCTCTCTCCAAAATGTCAAAAATATGACAGCGTTTTAGCTAATAGTATAATTTCTATTCATTAACCAAAAATAGCGTGTAGTTTCGTCTTGCGAAACGCTATTTTGGATCGATTTCGTGTTATTCTGTGCCTCAAATAATGAGGATAAATCTTTGTCTGAGACAAACAACAAACCAGCAAGTCCCACAGAGCATAGTGTAAACCCTATGTTGACTGGGGATATAAAGACCACACTGCGCAGTATGACGATGCCAATGATCGTAGGCATGGTCATGTTGATGACCTTTGGACTGGTTGATACATTTTTTGTTGCATTGCTTGGCGTCGATGAACTTGCGGCTATTAGTTTCACCTTTCCTGTCACCTTTACCGTGATTAGTCTAAATATCGGTTTAGGTATAGGGACCTCCGCTGTGATTGGCCGCTTGTTAGGAAATCATCAGGTAGCTGAAGCAAAAATAACGGCAACAGCGGCCTTAATGACAGTGTTTGCATTAGTTGGGCTGTTATGTGTCGTTGGTTATCACACGATTCCGATTATTTTTTCTTGGTTGGGGGCTGACGCGCTACTCATTCCACTTATTTATGATTATATGTCTATTTGGTATGCCGCCGGTGTCTTTTTAGCTATACCAATGGTGGGCAATAGTGTGTTACGCGCAGCGGGCGACACTAAATCGCCAAGTATGATTATGGCCAGTGGAGGTGCAATTAATGCCTTATTAGATCCTTTACTGATTTTTGGTTGGGGACCTGTTCCTGCCTTTGGGATCAAAGGCGCAGCGATTGCCACAGGAATTGCATGGGCTGTAGGCGTGATTTGGATTCTTATATTGCTACACAAACGCTCATTGATGACACCGCGTTGGTTAACCTTGAAAGAATATAAAACCCATGCTGCGGGGATCTTAAACATCGGTATTCCTGCGGCAGGGGCGAATATGTTGACCCCGATTGCCGCCGGTGTCGTGACTGCGATTGTCGCTGGTTACGGACCTCATGCTGTTGCTGCTTGGGGCGTGGGTGGACGGTTAGAGTCTATTGCTAGTATTGTGATGCTGGCCTTGTCTATGTCTTTACCGCCTTTGCTATCGCAAAACTTTGGGGCGCAGCAGATAGACCGAGTGAAAGCAGCCTATCAGATTGCGATTAAATTTGTTGTGGGTTTCCAATTGTTGGTATTTAGCGTGTTGTATATCGTGGCAGATTATATTGCTTGGGTGTTTACGAAAGAGACAGAAGTGGCGACCTTGATTGCTTTGTTTTTGATGATTGTACCGCTAGGTTATGGTCTGCAAGGTGTTGTTGTCCTCACTAACTCGGCGTTCAATGCTGTACATCGTCCTATGGCGGCTCTGTGTTTAAATAGTCTGCGTTTGTTCATCTTTTTTGTCCCATTTTGCTATTTGGGCAGTATATATTATGGCCTTACCGGATTGTTTGCAGGCGTGGTCTTAGCCAATGCAGTGATGGCCTTAATCTCTTACGCTTGGTTTATGCGTATGATTAAACAAGAACAATCCACAACGCTTTCCCACTCTTAAGTAATACACGGCGAGATAAAAAATTAAATATGGCTAAAACATTCAATATAAAATCAAAGTATTCGCCAGCGGGTGATCAACCCAAAGCCATTGCTTCGCTGGTCGAGGGGTTAAATGATGGATTGGCGTGTCAGACGCTGTTGGGGGTGACCGGCTCCGGTAAGACGTTCACCATGGCAAATGTGATTTCTGAGGTACAGCGTCCCACCTTAATACTTGCCCACAATAAAACACTAGCCGCTCAGTTATACGGTGAAATGAAAGAGTTTTTCCCAGAAAATGCTGTCGAATATTTTGTCTCTTATTACGATTATTATCAGCCAGAAGCCTACGTACCCAGTACCGATACCTTTATAGAAAAAGATTCCTCCATTAATGAGCATATTGAACAAATGCGTTTGTCAGCGACAAAAGCATTGATGGAGCGTCGTGATGTTGTGATTATCGCGTCTGTTTCCGCCATTTATGGTTTAGGTGATCCTAAGTCCTACATGAAAATGCTCTTACATTTGCGTCAGGGCGATACGATGGACCAACGTGATATTCTACGACGTTTAGCAGAGTTACAATACAAGCGCAATGATTTAGCGTTTGAACGCGGCAGTTTCCGTGTGCGTGGTGATGTGATTGATATTTTCCCTGCCGACTCAGAAAAGCAGGCAGTGCGGGTAGAGTTATTTGATGAAGAGATTGAGCAAATAAGTTTGTTTGATCCCCTAACTGGGGCGGTAGATAAAGTAGTTGCTAGAACCACCGTATTCCCTAAAACACATTATGTGACACCTCGAGAAAAAATCATTGCCGCTGTCGACAATATCAAAGCAGAATTAGCCGAACGTAAAGCACAATTGTTGGAGATGAATAAGCTGATAGAAGAGCAGCGCATTTCCCAGCGGACGCAGTTTGATATCGAAATGATGATGGAGCTGGGGTATTGTTCGGGCATTGAAAACTACTCGCGTTATTTATCCGGCCGTGCTCCCAATGAACCACCGCCGACGCTCTTAGATTACTTTCCCAAAGACGGTTTGTTAATTATCGATGAATCACATGTCACCGTGTCACAAGTCGGTGCGATGTACAAAGGTGACCGCTCCAGAAAAGAAACGCTGGTTGAGTTTGGTTTTCGTCTACCCTCAGCGTTGGATAATCGTCCATTAAAGTTTAATGAGTTCGAACATATTGCCCCACAAACGATATATGTATCTGCCACGCCAGGTAATTATGAGTTAGAAAAGTGTGCCGGTGATGTGGTTGAGCAAGTCGTGCGCCCCACGGGCTTGATTGATCCAGAAATCGAAATCCGGCCAGTCGCGACGCAGGTTGATGATGTGTTGTCCGAAATCCACAAACGCGTTGCGGTCAATGAACGAGTGTTGATTACGACGTTGACCAAAAAAATGGCAGAAGATCTTTCTGAATACCTGAATGAACATGGGGTAAAAGTCCGCTATCTGCATTCGGATATTGATACGGTAGAACGCATCGAAATTATTCGTGATCTGCGGATTGGTAAGTTTGATGTTTTGGTGGGGATTAATTTGCTAAGAGAGGGGCTCGATATGCCTGAAGTCTCGCTAGTTGCTATTTTAGATGCGGATAAAGAAGGCTTTTTGCGAGCGGAAAAGTCATTGATCCAAACCATTGGTCGTGCGGCTCGTCACATCAATGGTCGCGCTATTTTGTATGCTGATCGAATTACCGGCTCCATGAAAAAAGCGATGGACGAAACGGATCGACGTCGGGCAAAACAAGTGGAACACAACACTAAACATGGCATTACTCCGCAAGCTTTGAATAAACCCATTACCGATATTATGGATTTAGGAGATGACAATGCGCATCCAGATTCCGGTAAAGTGAAATTGCGTAAAATTGCTGAGAAAGAAAAGACATACAAGGCTATGACGGCGACGCAAATGATGGATAAAGTGGCTGAGCTAGAAAAAGAAATGTTCACAGCAGCACGCGAGCTTGAGTTTGAAAAAGCGGCGAAATTACGTGACGATATTGAGCTACTGCGCGCTGAAATCGTAAAAATTAGTTAGTTTTGCGATTAATGACGTAAATCCGTAATGATTTGTTGCGTATATATTTTTATTAGCTAGTATTAGTAAGGTATAACAATACATACTTAAAAGGCAAACACATGTTAAATCGCTTGCAAGAGTCGGATATTAAGTTACTCCGAGTCTTTTACGCGGTAGCTTCATGTAACGGATTTACAGCAGCTGAACCGGTTTTGCGTATGCAACGACCTAATATCAGTGCAGCTATCAAAAAATTAGAAGAACGTTTAGATTTGATATTATGCCACCGTGGACGTGGCGGTTTTCAGATTACCAAAGAAGGTGAGGTGGTTTTTCAAGAAACCAAGCGGATTTTCAACGCGTTCGATAATTTCGTATTTAATCTTAAAAATCTTCATGACGACTATTCGGGTCATGTCACCTTGGTGTTGATGGCGGGTTTACCCTTGTCGGTGCATTTGGCGGTGAGTAGAGCGGTCCGTTCGACCATGAAAAAGTTTGATGATATTCACGTCAATATTCAAAATCGTTTATATAACGAGGTTGAACATGTCGCCCAATCGGGTGAATGTCATTTAGTTTTATCTACCTATGATATGGTGAAACCGGAGTCGGTGATTTTTCATTCCACTGGTACATCTTTCGCGGGTCGCATGTATTGTGCGCCTTCGCATCCCTTAGCCAAATACAAAGATAGTTTACCTGCGAATATTAATATTGAAGATTATCCAGCGATTGGTATTTCAGGTTTATCGTCGTCTAATTATATTGGTGAAGACGAGCGCATGAGTATCCAAACCTTCTCTGATTCATTCGACGTATGTATGTCTGCCATTATGACCGGTGAATATGTTGGCTTGTTACCTGATTATATGGCAAGAGAACAAGGTGTAGCGCTTGGCTTAGTGCCTGTCGGTGGTGGAGCCTTATTTAATTTTGAACATGAACTGTTTGTGATGAATGGCAAAAATACTAGATTAAATCCCGTTTTACGTTATCTCATTAAAGAGCTCTGCCACTTTGTGACAGAGTCGCAAAAGCGCTAATTCTGGCTTATTGACTCACTCACTTTTCATAGGTCAGTGGGTCAACAACGTTATTTTCACTAAATGCTTCTAGACGTTCTACACATGCTCCACATTTACCGCAGGCTGCTTCTCGACCGTTGTAACAAGTCCAGCTCTTACTATAATCCAGGCCTAAAGCTAAGCCTTTGCGTAAAATTTCAATTTTACTGTCATGTAAAAATGGGGTCTTTATAGTGACTGACTGGTAGTTTGCAATACGACATACCGCATCCATTTTCTGGACGAACTCTGGGCGACAATCAGGGTAGATAGCATGATCACCAGAATGTGCCCCATAATAAACCGTGTCTGCTTCAAGAGATACCGCATAAGCCACAGCGAGTGATAATAAAATCATATTACGGTTGGGCACTACTGTTGATTGCATGGAGTCTTCTTCATAGTGACCTTCTGGAATTTCTATATCATCAGTCAACGATGAACCACCCAATAAGCTATTTATAGAAGTGATGTCGATCACTTTGTGAGTGATCCCTAGTCCCTTACAGACGTTTTGTGCATACACAATTTCTTTGTTGTGCTTTTGTCCATAATCAAAGGTTAAACACGCAAGCTCCTCAGGCTTTAACCCGTCGTGTATGACTTGGTTAAGTAAGGTATATGAATCCATGCCACCAGAGTAAATAAGCACCGCTTTTTTTTGCATGTTGTTTGTCCTAGGCTAATCGAAGTAAGTCTATCAGGGTTTGTATGTTAAGTGACTATTTTAAGGTATTATACAACGAAGCTAAACAAATAGTGCGTATGTCTTTGAAGGTTATTCCATAATGTCTGAATTTGCGATAAATGAAATTTTTCAATCGGTGCAAGGAGAGGGAAGTCACACAGGGGTTCCATCTATATTTGTACGTTTCCAAGGCTGTCCAGTAGGGTGTCCTTGGTGTGATACTCAGCACACCTGGATAACGGATAAAAAAGATACAATTCCCATTTTGGAACTCGCAACAAAGCGGCAAGAAGCGCCTACTCACGCTATATTTAATAGTGACACCTTATTAGCTGAGTTTACTCGTCGCGGTTACACGGCCAAGCATATCGTGATTACTGGTGGTGAGCCTTGTATGCATGACTTACTGCCACTGACAACTGCCTTGGTAGCAACTGGGTTTTCAGTGCAAATTGAAACCAGTGGTACGTTTCCCGTGCGTGTGCATGACGATGTTTTTGTGACGGTGTCCCCAAAAATCAATATGCCTGGGAAATATCCTATTTTAGCTGAAGCATTGTTGCGTGCCGATGAGATAAAACATGCCATTGCCATGCAAAAACATATTGATGAATTAGATACATTATTGGCAAGTGTTGAATTGACTCAGCAACCGGTCATATTTTTACAACCTATTTCGCAACAAGCGCGAGCAACTGATTTGGCTATCAAAACCTGTATTGCTCGAAATTGGCGCTTATCGTTACAAACACACAAGTTCATTGGTATCGAGTAGGAGTTTTTATGCAATTCATCGCACAACTAGCTTCACGTAGTAAATCTCTGGCATTGCGGTGTTCTACAGTGCTGTTGATAGTTACATTATCTATGTCGCACGCAAGTGCTGCGGTTTGGCAAATTACCTATCCTAAAGCGCTAAATGAAGGGTCTAAGGATTTTTCATATGTGGTTAAGCTCTTGGAGCTTTCACTTTCTAAAACGGGTGTACGTTACACGGTTACGCCTACTGATGACACCCTTTTACAACACAAAGCACTGAATTATTTAAAGGATAATCGTCAAGTAAACGTCGTATGGTCGATGACGGATAAGCAGAGGGAGTCTGATTTGTTACCCATTCGTATCCCTATCTATAAAGGATTGATTGGTTGGCGAGTGTTGCTGATGCATACTGATAATCGCACTCGCTTTGCCCGTTTAGAGGCTGGTGATTTAATGGCTAAAAATTCGGTCCAAGGAATGAATTGGCCGGATACTAAAATTTTGCGAGCCAATGGTTTTTCTGTGATTAATGCCACCGATTATGCTGAAGTATTTCAAACCATGCAACGTGAACAAGCTGACTTTCTGCCACGCTCAGTGATTGAGGTGACTGGCGAGATGGAAAATGCAGGACTGACTAAAAACTTAGTATTAGAAGAAAATTACGTCTTGCGTTACCCCGCAGCGGCTTATTTTTTTGTGAATAAACAAAATAAGATCTTAGCCAAATTACTCCAGCGCGGTTTGGATATGGCAATCGCTGATGGTTCTTTTGATCAGTTATTTACAGAAACATATATGCCAATGCTCAAGGCATTAAATGTGCCAGACAGAGTGATGTTGAATTTGGCCAATCCTTTGTTGCCAGAGGCGACTCCTTTATCTAATCCCGCTTTGTGGTTCGAACAATAAGTGTTCGTGCAATAAAAAAGGTGGTGTCCTTACGGAAACCACCTTATTAAGTGTTAATCAGTTCACCTATTCACCCTTTTATCAGCCTATCTATCAACCCATCTTTGATGTGACTAATGTGGCTTGGGTGTCGATGTTGTTGTAGCCTGTTTATTCTTGGCTTTGGTGTACATCTTTCATGGAGCGACCAGAAGGATCAGCATTATTTTTAAAGCTCTCATCCCACTCTAAAGCTTCGACTGTCGAACAAGCAATAGATTTACCACCTGGCACACACTTCGCGGCACTTTCTTGCGGGAAGTAACCCTCAAAGATAGTACGGTAGAAGAAACCTTCTTTCGTATCTGGCGTATTCACTGGGAAGCGGAATTCAGCATTAGCTAGCTGTTGGTCTGTGACTTCTTGTTCTACAAAATCACGAATAGAGTCAATCCAGGAATAACCTACGCCATCACCAAACTGTTCTTTTTGACGCCAAAGCACTTCATCAGGTAAATAAGTATTATCGTCAAAGGCTTTACGTAAGATCCATTTCTCCATTTTGCCATCAAGACACATTTTATCTTGAGGATTAAGACGCATCGCAACATCAATGAAGTTTTTGTCCAAGAATGGTACACGAGCCTCAACGCCCCAAGCGGAAGTTGATTTATTAGCACGAGCACAATCAAACATGTGTAAGCGGTCTAGCTTACGCACGGTTTCTTCATGGAATTCTTTTGCGTTAGGTGCTTTGTGGAAATATAAGTAACCACCGAAGATCTCATCAGCACCCTCACCAGAAAGTACCATTTTAATACCCATTGCTTTAATTTTACGGGTCATCAAGTACATCGGAGTAGCCGCACGGATAGTCGTTGTGTCATACGTTTCTAAGTAATATATGACATCACGAATAGCATCTAAACCTTCTTGGATAGTGAAGTTGATTTCATGGTGTACTGTCCCAATCATGTCCGCTACCTTTTGCGCAGCTACCAGGTCTGGAGCACCTTTAAGGCCAACTGCAAAAGAGTGAAGGCGAGGCCACCACGCATCAGACTGGCTATCATCTTCCACGCGTTTTGCTACGTATTGGGCTGCAACAGCAGACACTAGAGATGAGTCTAAGCCACCGGATAATAAGACTGCGTATGGTACGTCAGACATTAGGTGAGACTTCACTGAGTCTTCAAAGGCTTTTTTCAAATCATCTAAATTCGTTGTATTGTCTTTGACCGCGTCATAAGACATCCAATCACGTTGATAATATTTAACTAACTTACCTGTTTTGCTATCAAGATAATGTCCAGGAGGGAACTCTGAAACCGTTTTACATACCGGAACTAAAGATTTCATCTCGGATGCGACATAAAAATTACCATGTTCATCATAACCGGTATACAAAGGAATAATACCAATATGGTCTCGGGCAATAAGGTATGAATTCGTGGTTTCATCATACAAAATAAAAGCAAACATACCTTCTAGTTTGTCAATGAACTCGGCGCCAAATTTTTTGTATAAGGGCAGAATAACTTCACAATCAGAACGTGTTGCAAAATCGTAGTCTGCAGCAAATTCAGCAGCTAGAGCTTGGTGATTATAAATTTCGCCATTTACAGCAAGAGCTTGTTGTTGGTCATTTGAGATAAGTGGCTGAGCGCCTGTGTCAACATCTACAATGGCGAGACGTTCGTGACATAAGATTGCATTGTCATTATTCCAAATACCCGACCAGTCTGGGCCACGATGGCGAAGTAATTTGGCAAGCTCTAAGGCTTGGGTGCGAAGCTCTGTGACATCAGATTTGATGTCCAGGATCCCGAATATACCACACATAAATTGGTTCTCTTTGTTTGAAATTAATTGTCTAAAGGCTACACAACTGTCGTTTCTCAGAAAGTATGAGGTGAGGTGTATTTATTCTTTTGCGATGGTTTTATTATTTTTAACTCGCGCCCGCGTACAATGTGCCATTTTACAGCGAAATTGCAAGTCTAAATGTGATTTATCCATAAAAAAGGCCGGAAAAACCGACCTTTTGTTGTTGTGGTATTTACGTCTCTATAAATTGTTAACGCTCAAGGGCAAAACCCTGATGTTGTTATAACGATTTATTTACGTTGGAACTCACTAGAAGCAGACCACTGTGGCCAGTTATCTGTATTGGCGACATGATAACCGACATCGAACAATAAACGTGCATCTTGTTCAATGCCACTGAAATCGAAACTGTCACGATATTGATCGCACACCTGGTGATAGCAGCCGCGGACAATTACTTGAGTGCGTTTACGATAAGCGGCGGTTTCTTCATCAACAGGCTCTGAACCACCCGATGCATATAATGCCGGTACTCCTTGTTTAGCAAAGCTGAAATGATCAGAACGGTAATAATAACCCGCTTCAGGTTTATCTTCTTGAGTCAGGTAGCGACCTTGTCTTTTTGCAGTGTTATCTAAGTACGTTTCTAGCTCAGATTTGCCCATACCCACGACGGAAATATCTTTTGTTTTACCCAAGACGTTCAGCGCATCCATATTGATATTGGCAACCGTTTTCGCCAATGGAATAATAGGGTTGTCAGCATAGTATTTTGAGCCTAATAACCCTTGCTCTTCCGCTGTGACGATGAGGAAGGATACCGAACGCTCAGGCGCAACAGGTAATGAAGCAAACGCTTCAGCCATAGCTAGCGCTGCAGCTGTACCGGTAGCATTGTCATGGAGACCATTGTAGATTTGGTCACCTTCTTTACTCTCATCCTTACCTAAATGGTCCCAATGTGCGGTGTAGATTATATGTTCATCAGGGCGTTTTGAGCCTTTGACAGTGGCGAAAACATTGTAGCTTTTTGACGCTTTAAACGTGTTTTTTACGGTAGCGTTGGCTGCAATATTCAACGCGCTGTGATAGGGCCCTTTAATCGCTGCGGCTTTTTCAGTTGCAAAATCTTTACCCGCAGCCGCAAATACTTTTTCTGCGGCCTCAAGGGTTAACCAACCTTCCATTGCGACCCGGCTGGCACCGCCGTCAGGAGAAACTAACCCGTATTGCGGGCCACTCCAACTATTTGCTACGACTGACCAGCCATATGATGCTGGAGCAGTTTCATGAACAATGAGTGCAGCTTCAGCACCTTGGCGACTGGCTTCTTCGTATTTATAGCTCCAACGCCCATAATAGGTCATTGTTTTACCTTGGAATACATCACCTTCAGGATTTTCAAACCCCGGATCGTTGACCAAAATGACAACGGTCTTCCCTTTTACATCCAGACCGGCATAATCATTCCAATTGTATTCAGGCGCATTGACACCATAACCAACGAATACCAATTCGGAGTCTTTTAGGTTGATCGTATCCACTTCTCGTTTGGAATTTAAGACCATGTCAGTTTTATAAGCGAACGTGTCCGCACCAATCTGTAAGGACATATTGGTATCAGCTGTGATTTCCATCAAAGCGACTTCTTGTAAAAAACTGTCACCGTTACCCGGTGCTACACCATAGGATGTGAGGTTACTTATTAAGTAATCGAGGGTTTTTTCTTCACCAATAGTGGTGGGTAAACGTCCTTCAAATTCATCAGAAGCAAGCACTTTTGCATGCGCTTTGACTTTATCGGTGCTAATGAGTTTTTGGGCGAGTTCGAAATGTGCCTGATTTTGGCTATTTTCGTTCTTGGTAGGTGCTGCCGGTTGTCCAGTTTTATCTGTGTCAGATTGTGCTGTGTCGGTACAACCCATTAGGGTTAAAGACACTAGGGCACTCGCAAGGAGTGTTTTTTTCATATTGTTATACTCTCAATTTTAAATGCTTGCTCAGTATATTGAAAATTAATTGGGATGCAAACTGAGGTAAAAAAATGGCAGTGCGTTGTCAACCCAACGACTGCCATGTGTATTGTTAAGTGTGTGATTAAATGCGTTTCAAACTCAGTTTAAAACCATATAAATTAAAGATAAGCCATACACTACGATAGTGGGGATCGCCGCGAGTAGCACACTTTTTTGGAATGTAAAACGCGTCCAAGTACCAATCGCACATGCCGCGATATAAATACTTAAAAACGTCTCAATACGGATAGCGTTTAAAAAATTAAACCAATGCGAATCAATGCCCACTCCGAAAATAAAAGCTAGTGATGTCGCAGAGATTGCTTGTAACTCGATCTGTCCAGCATTGTTTGTCAGTAGAATGGCTAATACAGAGGCGAGTGAACCAATGACAATTGGCATTGCCATCCACCAAGTAGCGCCATACCAATCAGTGAATCCCATGACATTTTCTTCGTCAGAACGGGTCACTAAGTTATAGTAAACCGCAACAATCGCATTGATGATAATTAAACCCACAATACCGCCAATGCCACCCCATAGTGCTAGCGTATCTGGTTGCTGGAATTGCATAATAGTGTCAATCTCAGCCGGACTTAAATCTTGGAAGTCAGCGTGAGTAGTACTTACGTACTCTGTGTACCAAGTAGGATCTACCGAAGAGAAGTACAGGTAGTTTGGTAAAATGGCTAAAATAGAAACAATAATAAAAGGGATCCAAGACCAGTTATTATGTGTTTTTAAAGCTTCAAATACCGCAGCGGGTCTGAAAAATATATCATTACATGCTTGGATTGGATTCGTCACTTGCGTCATGTTGCGTTCCTGTTATTGTTTGATTTCCACAGTAAATGATAAAACATCAGAAGTAAAAATGTCGTTTTAATTTGTTAACAAATGTGAAATTCATATTCGAAACATATCGATACAAAATACTCGAATAAGTAATTTGATTTCATTGGGCATTTTTTAGGACTGTGTCTATTATGTGACACATAATCTTTTTAATAAGGACATTCGATGATAGAGATATCTCAACTGGCGAAAAAATTTAAGGTAGAAAACCCTAAAAAACTCAGCGAGCAAGAAAAAAAAGATCCTCGCTTAAAAGGGCGTTTTTTTCATTCTGTACAAAATGTCAATTTTAGCTGTGACAAAGGTCAAGTATTGGGCTTATTAGGTCCCAACGGCGCAGGGAAAACGACGACGCTTCGCATGCTTTCCACCGCCTTACAGCCCGATGGTGGTTCGATTAAAATTAACGGTGTAGATGTGTTACAAGATCCTATTCTAGCTCGTAAAAGCATTGGTTTTTTATCGGGTTCCACCGGTTTATATGGACGCTTGACGGGACGTGAAAATATCGCTTATTTTGGCAAGCTACACGGCATGACCGATCAGCAAATTACCCAAAAGATAGATGAATTATCTGCCGTGTTGGAACTTGATACGTTTTTAGAACGCCGTTCGGAAAACTTCTCTACAGGGATGAAGCAACGTATATCTATCGCTCGAGCTGTAGTGCATGATCCTGCTGTGGTGATTTTAGATGAACCCACCACAGGATTAGATATCATGGCGACCCAGACGGTAATTGAGTTTATTAAAACCCTAAAAGCACAAAACACGCCTGTGATTTTTTCCACTCATCATCTAGATGAAGTCAAAGAGTTATGCGATACGGTCACCGTGATCAGTGAAGGCACTACCAAATACAATGGTGATCTAGCCTCTTTCGAAAGTCTGGCGCCAGGTTCACTTCATCAATCGTTTATTACGAGCATTAGCTAAGGAGAGTATTATGTGGTTAGTATTTACTAAAGAAATCAAAGAGTTATTGCGCGATCGTAAAACATTGTTTTTTATGGTGGCATTACCTCTGTTACTTTTTCCTTTGATTTTTGGTAGCGTAGCCTATTTTTCCGGCAAAGTGATCAAAGAAGCGCAAGAAAAAACCTTGAATTATGCTTTGATCGGCGCTCAATACGCGCCAGAGTTTGCGGCAAAAATGGCGGCTAGAGACGATTTGCTTCTGATAGAAACCACCGTGACTCGGGCTGACGAAGCCGGTATAAAAGCCCTCGTTACCGAGCAGACTGTCGATTTTGTCCTAGTCGTACCTGAGAATTTTTCGAATGATATTATAACGGCTGGGCAGTTAACGTTATCTTTGTATTTAAATGACGCAGGTCTAAATAACGCGCAAAGACGTGTTTATGAAGTCATTGATGACATTGCTATTGTCAACCAAGCCGATGCTTTTGCGCGATTGGGAGTGAGCGAAGAAATCCAAGTCGGATTGTTAGATCCGATTCTCATTGAGAAGATCTCAACCGCCGACAAACGTGAAGATCTAGGCGAGAAAATTGGTGGGCTCGTCCCATACTTGGTGTTTATCTTATGTTTACAAGGAGCCATGTTACCTGCGACCGATATTGGCGCGGGTGAAAAAGAGCGGGGTACTTTAGAAACGTTACTTATTTCTCCGATTCCAAGAAATCAGCTCGTATTGGGTAAATTTTTCACAATTGCGTTTGCTGGGGTGACCTCAGCTATGATCACCGTCGGAAGTCTATTTGTCTGGGGCGTGGTGATGTCACAAGGTATGGCAATTAAGCTATTAACAGAATTTATGGGAGCGATCAGTGCCTTAGATTTCGTTTTGATGTTTTTAATGCTTATCCCAGTCGTGGCTATTTTCTCTGCGGTATTACTCAGTTTATCTATCTATGCAAAAAGTTTTAAAGAAGCGCAAGGTTATATGACACCGTTGGTGTTTGTAGTGATTGTGCCCATTATTATTGCCATGTTGCCCGGGATAAAATTAGAAGGGATATATGCTTGGATCCCGTTAACAAATGTGGCTTTAGCTATCAAAGAGCTAATTAAAGGCACCATGGATTATGTTGCGTTGGTCCCCATTTTCTTATCGACGACGTTCATTGCCGGCGTATTAATTGCTTTTTGTACGTATTGGTTCAAACAGGAGAAGGTATTATTTCGCTAGGCTAGATAGCCCTCGTTTTAACCGCTGTAAATTTTATTATTTACAAACATGCTGACAAGTCCCCGTACCAACCCATTTTTGGTACGAGGGCTTGCTGGTTTTACTCTCCAAGAACAACTCCATATTATAGTTCTATTTTCACGTGCCGATAACAATGTACTGATGGACATCCACTACCCAAAGGAACCGGGTTTATGCAAGCATTGACACAAATCGATACACTATGGCTATTGTTTTGTTCTAGTTTACTTCTACTTATGCAGACAGGTTTTGTCTGTCTTGAATCCGGACTGATTCGCTCTAAAAACAATATCAATGTGGTGATGAAAAACCTACTTGATCTGTGTGTCGCATTTTTGGGTTATGGTTTCGTTGGTTTTAGTATCATGTTCCTGATCGGCGCAGACTCTATTTTTGCTATCCACCCCTTGGTGTCTGAACAGCCTGTGTTTGTCTTTGTTGTCTTTGTGTTCCAAGCGATGTTTTGTGCCACCACGGCAACAATAGTATCGGGTGCCGTTGCTGAACGGATGTCATTTGGTGGTTATGCATTCATTACGGCCATTGTTGCAACCTGTATTTACCCCATTGTCGGTAGTTGGGTATGGGGTGGGGTTTTAGGGCACCCAAGTTCTTTGAATTGGCTGGCAAATATAGGTTTCTACGATTTTGCAGGCTCCACAGTTGTCCATTCAGTCGGTGGTTGGGTTGCCCTTGCCGCGATTCTTTTTATTGGTCCTCGCTTGGGTCGATACGATAATGATGGACAAGATATTCATCCATCATCAATCACCTTTGCCTGTTTAGGCTCTTTACTTATTTGGATTGGCTGGATTGGTTTTAATGGCGGTTCATTACTGCGCTTTGATGATACGGTATCAAAGGTGATTACCAATACCATCATGGCAGGAGTTTCTGGTTTATCTGCAGGCCTGATTTATAGCTATGTCAAATATGGTAAACCGCTTGTGTTACCGATGGTCAATGGCGGTCTGGTCGGTCTGATATCAGTAACAGGGTCCGCTGACTTGATGTTACCCTACCAAGCGATTCTGTTTGGTTTGGTCGGTGGGTTGATCCCAATGCCTGTATATGATTGGTTAAACAAGCATAAAATTGACGATGCGATTGGTGCCGTCCCTGTGCATTTAGCGGGTGGCATCTATGCGACGTTTGCCACTGCCTTTGTGTTGACCAAAACCAATGATAAATCTTTGATTGAGAATTTATTAATCCAAGGACTTGGCGTTATTGTGGTTGGTATTTTTGTATTCGGTACCACCTATTTACTGCTTTGGCTATGTTCTCACTTCATTCATTTTCGCGTTAATCCAGAACATGAACTCATCGGCTTAAATCAAAGTGAGCACGATTTGGTAGGGACAAATGCGGATATGCTGACACAACTCACGAATATGATAAAACAAGGCGGTTCGACGCAAAAAATCAGTGTTGACAAATACTCTGATAGTTACCAAGTCGCCCAACAATACAATAAAATAGTGGATATGTTTGCACGTCAAGCTCGAAAAAATGAACACGATTTGGAAAAAGCGCTGCATTTTGCCAGTCACGATGATTTGTCTGGCTTGCATAATCGTTTTGCCTTTAATCAAGCACTCAATAAAGAGAGTGAAAATTTACAGCGCTACGGCGGCACATACTGCGTCGCTATTTTGGATATCGATTTTTTCAAAAAAATTAACGATACCTATGGGCATGATGTGGGTGATGAAGCGATTCAACATGTTGCTCAATTACTGAAAAAGAATGTCAGAACCACCGATACTTTAGCTCGGATTGGTGGCGAGGAGTTTGCGATAATCTTTCCGCATATTGATTTAGTGGTTGCATTTGAGCTACTCAATAAACTAAAAAATATTATACAAAATACACCATTAAAAGCATCCAACAATACCAATATCCCAATTACCTTGAGTGGTGGCATCACACTCATGCAACAAAATGAAGATCCCAACCAAGCGTTAAAAAGAGCAGATAATGGTTTGTACCAAGCCAAGAATAATGGTCGCAATCGCATCGAAATATGTGAAGAAAGTGAAGAGTCCATTGCGTAAACACATACTTTGCTGAGACGCATTTACTCCTAAATGCTCTCAAACTACAAACATCCACCTAATACAGGCGCTAAAAATAGACCCAATGTAATAGGCTTAACACAATACTTGAATATACAAAGGAAACAGGTAAGCCAATTTTGACAAAGTCTTTGTAGAGGTATTGCCCAGCATTGTGCACCAGTAGATTCGTTTGATAACCATATGGGGAAATAAAACTAGCACTTGCAGCAAACGCTACCGCCAGCGCAAAAGGCATAACTGGTGCGTTTAACGCACTGATGACCGCCCAGGCAAAAGGAAACATTAACGCCGCCGCTGCATTATTGGTGACAAATTCAGTCAGTAACAGCGTGATAATATAAATGATAATTAACGCCATAAACGGTGAGCTTTGTAATAAAACAGGAGCCAATGTGTCGGTTAAAACAGCCGTTAAACCAGAGGACGTGAGGGCTGAGGAGAGCGATAATGCGCCTACGATGACGAGCATTAAATTCAAAGGAAGGCCTCGTTTTACCTCGGAGTAAGAGGTCACATTTAACAATAACAAGAGTGCCAAAAAGAAGATGAGTCCATAAATGAGCGGCAAGATCCCCAGCGCCGCTAGGGCGATAGTCAGCCCAAAACCCGCGATGGTTAGGCCATCTTGCACCCCTGATAATTTACGCGCAATACGTTGTTCGGACACGATAAAAAAGTGTTTGGTGATGTTGTTGCGTTGCGTAAAATCAGGTCCGGTTGCCAACAGGAGAAAATCACCCGTTTGTAACGTCAGCTCACCTAACTTACCTGACAAGGTCTCACCATCTCGACGAATCGCGACCACAGCAGCATCAAATAATGCTCTAAATCCGACTTGTTTGAGTGTTTTACCGATAATCGATGAGCGGTTTGAAATCACCACTTCGGTGAGTTCCGATTGCATTAAACCATCGTTTTCAGCAAATAAGCTCAGGCCTTTAATATGTGACAAAGCATCCACTTTTTGTACATTGCCATTGAAAATGAGTTTATCGCCGGGTTGAATAATCTCATCGGGACACACCGGAGCAAGCTTGGTGTCGTTGCGTATGATTTCGACGAGGAATAATTCAGGTAAATTACGCAGGTGATTTTCTTCTATACTTTTGCCAATGAGTTCAGAGTCTAAGCTAACTTCTGCCTCTAATAAGTACACATTATGCATTGCATTGTCGGTTTGATAAGACGGGAGTAACCCTTTGCAACAATACAACACAACGCCACTGATGATACCTGCGGTTAGACCAAAGAGAGTAAAATCAAAAAAAGCAAAACCAGTATGGCCATATTCTAATAAAAAACTATCTACAATCAGGTTGGTTGAGGTACCAATTAGGGTGACCGTTCCACCTAAAATAGCGGCATAGGAAAGGGGGATCAATAATTTAGATGCCGCGTGGTGCTGATTTTGTTTCACCGGCCCAATCAGGCTAGCAACCACAGCGGTATTATTTAAAAACGCAGATGCGATAAAAGAAATACCAAATAAGCGCCAAAAAGATTGCTGGTAATTATGGGTTACCAGTTTGCGAGCTACGCGTTTGAGCAAGGCGGTTTTATCAATGGCCGCACTGACCAACAACAGCAGTATCAGCGTAATTAAACCTTGGTTAGTCGCATTGGCTAAAACGGTCTCAATGCTAATCGTTTGGCTGACTAAAAGTGCCAGAATAGTTAGGGAAAACACCATGGAAGGGCGGTATCGGCTAAATATTAATGCACCAATAGTCAGCAAAAATATTCCTAAGACCACTATCTGTTGGAAGGCCACAGTGTTTTCCTATTTCTATTTAGATTATTTAAGTTGCGTGATATCCACAGCACCCCAATGCGGGAAGTGTTTTCTCACCAACGCATTGAACTCAACTTCAAATTCACTATAAGCATGTTGGTTCGCCGAGGCTTTTTCATTTTTATCGAGGATCATACCCGCACCTACGGTGGCATTGGTTAATCTATCAATAATGATATAAGCACCAGTTTGACGATTACGCGTGTAGGCATCACAAGCAACAGATTGGGTCAATTTAATATCGACTTTAGCAATCTCATTTAATTGTAAGTGCGCACTAGAGGTCTGCTCGAGTGTATTGACATCAATTAAATAATCGATATTGGTGACAGAGCCTGCGACTTTTTGAGTGGCAAATTTGAAATTATATTGCTTGTTCGGGATTAACGCGGCTTCATCCATCCACACTAGGTGAGAAGTAAACTCAGTCCCTTGCAAAGGCTGGTTATCAGATTTGACAATCATGTCACCCCGAGAAATATCAATTTCATCCTCTAGTGTGATGGTGACCGCAGATTGTGGACCTGCCGATGTGAGCTCACCATCAAATGTCACAATCGATTTTACTGTAGATGACTTACCAGAAGGTAAGGTCGTGACTGCATCACCCACAGCAATTTCACCAGAGACGACAGTGCCAGCAAAGCCACGGAAATTTAGGTGAGGACGATTGACGTATTGCACAGGGAAGCGAAAATCTGCACTGTTGACCGAACGGTCAATCTGAATCGTTTCCAGCATCGTCATCAGTGTCGTACCTGTATACCACGGGGTGTTTTCACTTAAGTTCACCACGTTATCACCCTCTAAGGCCGATAAGGGAATAAACTGGATATTAGTAATGGATAAGTTTTCGGCAAATGTTAAGTAATCCGCTTTGATGGTTTCGTACACGCTTTGTGAGTAATCCATCAAGTCCATTTTATTCACCGCAACCACTACGTTTTTAATTCCCAACAAAGAGGTTAAAAATGAATGACGCTTGGTTTGGGTTTTTACGCCTTCACGGGCGTCGACCAGAATAATCGCTACGTCACATGTCGATGCGCCAGTTACCATGTTACGCGTATATTGCTCGTGTCCTGGGGTGTCGGCAATGATAAATTTGCGCTTGTCAGTCGAAAAATAACGATAGGCAACATCAATCGTGATACCTTGTTCGCGTTGTGATTGTAAGCCGTCTACCAATAAAGCCAGATCAACTTTTTCACCGGTCGTCCCCACTTTTTTGGAGTCATTGGTAATCGCTGCCAGTTGGTCTTCATAGATCATTTTCGAGTCATGTAACAAACGCCCAATGAGGGTACTTTTACCATCATCAACCGAGCCACACGTTAGAAAACGGAGCATATCTTTTTGTTCATGCTGCGCTAGGTAGCCATGAATATCTGTTTCAAGTAAGGAATTTTTGATTTCCATGATTTAACAACTCACTAAGAAAAAAGGATTTAAAACGGAATCTTTTTGATTGTAGGTCAGACTCGGTAAACGTTCAGGAGAGCTCGCTCCAAGAGGGATGTCATCCTCCAATAGCTCAGTCACTCGAGCGCCTGCAGCCAGTGCGACAGCATGTGCAGCACCGGTATCCCATTCGCTGGTGGGGCCTAAACGAGGATAAAAATGTGCTTCGCCCGTTGCCACTAAACAGAGTTTCAAAGAACTCCCCATCGCGACCATTTCAGTGGGCTTATCTAACGCATCTAAGAACAACTGGGTTTGTGGTGATGTATGTGAACGTGACCCCACTACCTTATAGATATCCGCAGCTGCTTTGTCTGCAGCAGTAATTGGGTGTTTGCCACTCGCGTTTAGCTCAAACGCACCATGCTCGGCGACACCGACAAAAGTACGGTTTAACACTGGGGCAAAAACCACGCCTAAGACGGGCACACCATTTTGTACCAAGGCGATATTCACGGTGAATTCCCCGTTCTTTTTAATGAACTCCTTGGTGCCATCCAACGGGTCGACTAACCAATATTCAGACCAAGTTTGGCGTGTCGTCCAAGGAATATCTGCCGACTCCTCGGATAAAATAGGAATATCACCTAAGGCTGTTAAGCCATCTACAATGACATTATGAGCCGCAAGATCGGCCTCGGTTAAAGGACTGGTGTCGGTCTTGGTATAGACGGCAAAGTCTTTGGCATAGATATCGAGTATTTTTTGGCCTGCCGCATGTGCCAGCTCCACAATATCAGAACTGATGTTGGACAACTCTATGCTATTTAGCATTACAATAGTCCTTGTGCAGTCAGGGCATTATATAAACGCGTTACCGTGTCAGTTGCACTTTCATCAGCGACATAATCCAGCTGTATTTCTGGTGCCTGTGGTGCCTCATAAGCCGAATCTATCCCAGTGAAATGGGGAATATCACCCGCTCGAGCTTTTTTGTACAAGCCTTTTGGATCGCGTGCTTCACACACATCCAGTGGGGTATCAATAAACACTTCGATAAATTCTGCTGCACCTAAGATTTGTCGGCAGTAATCACGGTCCGCTCTAAATGGAGAGATAAACGCAGTCAAAACAATAGTCCCTGCATCGACAAAAAGTTTTGCGACTTCCGAAATGCGACGAATGTTTTCGACACGGTCTTTATCACTAAAACCTAAATCACCACACAACCCGTGGCGGACATTGTCACCATCTAACAAGTAGGTGTGTTTCCCTTCTGCGACAAGTTTTTGTTCGAGTAAATTAGCGATAGTCGACTTGCCCGAACCAGACAGTCCGGTTAGCCATATCACGCGTGCTTGTTGATTTTTCTGCTCAGCACGGACGTCTTTGTTGACGGCATATTCGTGCCATACAATATTATCTGACATTAGAAGTATCCTTCCATTTTCTTCTTCTCCATAGAGCCACTCGAGTCGTGGTCAATGACGCGTCCTTGGCGTTCAGATGTGGTGGTCAACAACATCTCTTGAATAACTTCTGGTAAGGTGTCAGCGGTAGACTCGACGGCACCGGTCAATGGGTAACAACCGAGTGTCCTAAAACGCACGGATTTTTGCATTGGGACTTCACCTGGCTCTAATGGCATTCTGTCATCATCGACCATAAATAATACGCCATCACGCTCTACCACAGGTCTTGGTTTAGCTAGGTATAACGAGGGAATTTCAATGTTTTCTAAATAGATGTACTGCCAGATATCAAGTTCTGTCCAATTCGACATCGGGAAGACGCGGATACTTTCGCCTTTATTGACTTGTGAGTTATAAATATTCCACAATTCTGGGCGTTGGTTTTTGGGGTCCCAGCGGTGATTTTGATCACGGAAGGAATACACACGTTCTTTGGCCCGAGATTTTTCTTCATCTCGACGTGCGCCACCAAATGCAGCATCAAATTGATATTTGTCTAAAGCTTGTTTTAAAGCGACGGTTTTCATGATGTCAGTGTGTTTTGCACTGCCATGAGAGAATGGGCCTACGCCCGCGTCGATACCTTCTTGGTTCGTGTGCACCAGTAGGTCCAAATCGTGTTTTTTGGCCATTTGGTCACGAAACTCAATCATTTCTCTAAATTTCCATGTGGTATCGACATGTAATAAAGGAAATGGAATACGGCCTGGGGCAAATGCTTTACGTGCTAGGTGCAGCAACACTGAAGAGTCTTTACCAACAGAATACAGCATGACAGGGTTATCAAATTCAGCTGCGACTTCACGAAAGATATGGATACTCTCGGCTTCGAGTTGTTTTAGGTGGGTTACTGTGTCAGTCATTACCTATGGGTTCCATGGTTATATTCTAAATAATTCTATATCTAGAACATTAACATCTACTGTCTGAGATGTTTAATGTCTTTTTGGTATTAATAAGTTTACAAAGATCTAGATATCTTGGTGTTACCGAGATCTTTGTAAACCACTGAGAAGTGAGGACTGACTCAATGGGGATCATTTGAGTCAATCATTGTATATCGGGAGTTAAGCCTCTTCTTTGAGTTTTTTTACCACGGTATTGAAGGTGTTTTGCATTTGGGGATCGTTTGTTTGGTCTAACTGACTCACAAGATAAATGGCACCAATGTTCGCGATAAACCCTGGTACGATAGCATACAGTGATGCATTTAAAACCTCTCCAGCAAAAGGCACATACAACCACACTAGCGTGACAACAGTGCCACTGAGCATGCCTGCAATAGCGCCTAAACGGGTCATTTTAGACCAATATAAACCGCATAAAATAACCGGACCAAACGCTGCGCCAAATCCTGCCCATGCATTACTAACTAGACCTAGGATAGATTGGTTTTCACCCATGGCTAAGATAATCGCGAGGATTGCCACACCCAGGACCGCTAAACGGCTAATCAAGACTAATTGCTTATCAGTGGCATCTTGATTTAAGAGGGCTTCGTAAATATCTGAGACCAGTGAACTCGATGTCACCAGTAGTTGAGAGGAAATGGTACTCATAATTGCCGCTAAGATTGCAGCAAGTAAAAAACCCGCGATAAGAGGATGAAATAAAACTTGTGACAACACGACAAAAATCGTTTCTGGATCTGCCAAAGTCATGGGATTTGCCGCAACATATGCCATCCCAAATAACCCAGTAGATAAAGCACCAACCAAGGCCAGGATCATCCATGACATACCCACTTTTCGTGCTATAGGCATATCCTTAACTGAGCGAATTGCCATAAAACGCACAATAATATGTGGTTGGCCAAAATATCCAAGCCCCCAAGCCATTAAGGAAATGATCCCCAGAACAGTCAAACTCTCGGAACTACCGACAGCGTTGAACAAAGAGAAATAGGCAGGGTCGATCGCTGAAATGCTCTGCATCGTCGCAGTGATGCCACCTAGTTCAAACATAACCACTGTCGGTACCAGGATCAGGGCGATGAACATTAAACAGCCTTGGACAAAGTCGGTTAAACTGACGGCCATAAAACCGCCAAACAAGGTATAAGTTACGACCACGCCAGCAGTGATATAGAGGCCAAGTTCATAATTTAGGCCAAAAGAAGACTCAAATAACTTTCCGCCTGCAACTAATCCTGAGGAAGTATACAAAGTAAAAAATACGATAATCACAATGGCCGAAACGATCCGTAAAATATGTGAGGTATCGTTGAAGCGTTCGGCGAAAAAGTCAGGGATCGTAATTGCGTTATTCGCAACTTCGGTATACACCCGTAAACGAGGGGCAACATACAAATAATTACACCAAGCCCCTATGACTAAACCAATAGCGATCCAAGATGCAGATAAACCACTGACATACATGGCACCGGGTAAGCCCATAAGCATCCAACCACTCATATCAGAAGCGCCAGCAGATAAGGCTACCACCGCAGGTGACAGTTTACGTCCACCTAATAAATAACCTTCAACATCCTCTTCTGTATTGCGATAGGCAAATAAACCAATCCCTAACATGACAATGAAATAAAGACCGAGGGAGATATACACACTAGATAACATAATTGTCCACGCTTTTTGTTGTTATATATAAAGACGTAAACAGTGTAACAACCCTTATCTAAACAGTAAAATGTAAAAGTGCTTAGTCATGTATGGTAAATTTTAAATGTGCTTTTACTTGGGCTTTTAATGACTGTACCGTTTCTGCCACTTCCCCCATCACCAGTACTTTTGCATCCGCAAAATCAATGGTCGCTGCTGTACTAGCTGTGGTAGGCACACCATCTAACGTGGTATTTTTAGGTAAAATAAATAAGGAAGTTGGATTTTCTTTATTGCCGACCATAACATGCAGCGATCTGACCCCATCCAACGAGCAAAAATTCACAGATAAAACCTTGCCCACAGAGGCATTTAGCACGCCGTGTAAAGATGCAAGTTTCGCGTTGATATCCGCTAGGGTGACTTCACCTGCATCAGCCAGTTCGTGCTCTGCCGCATGTTGAATATGGGCCAGTGCATCTTGATACAAATTCAAGTCATTCGATTGGGTGTTGATCATAAATACGCTCACGGCCAACATGATGCTAGCAGCTGCCGCAAGGTACCATGGTTGTCCTGTCTTTTCTTTAGTGCTGGATTCGCTTACCTCAGCCCCAGTATTTCTGATTGTTGGCGCAGAACGTGAAGTGTGTTGTAGTGACGTATTAGACTGCTCGGTTTTGTCTTCTTGAGCTTGGGTATGCCACAGTAACTTATCCGCCAAATCAACCGGAACGGGGACGCTGAGTATGTCTTTTAGCGCGAGTTCTTGTTGTTTGAGCGTTAACCAAAACTTTGCGAGTTCGGGATTGTTTTGCGCTGCGCTAACAATTTCCGGAGCATTCGTGGTCGGGTCGGCAAGCACTGCGCGACGAAATGTTAAATCATCCATTAGCTTGTCCTTGTAAGTCAGTTGGGTTCATGATGTTTTTGAGCTGATTTCGCGCACGAAACAGGCGCGTCATCACTGTGTTTTTATTCAAATCTAAAATATCGCTGATTTCTTCTCCGGTATAACCAAAGAGAGATTGGAGTATTAACGGTTCTTTGTACTCATCTTCTAATTGATGAATGGCTGCTGTTAACTCTCGATGTTGAGCATGTGCGTTACTGGTTGCATTGGGATCAGGTGTCGCGACATCGTCAATATCGACCACGTCAAGTTGTTTGCGTTCGAAGCGTCGTGCATTCTCTCGCCGCAAAATAGTGATCAGCCAAGCTTTGGCTGCCTTTTCGTCTTGCAAAGCATCCAATGATTTCCAAGCGCGCAAAAACGTTTCCTGAACCACGTCTTCAGCAATCGAGGGATCTTTGATTAACCAAACCGCATAGCGGTAAATATCGGCATGAAAAGCGCGGACTAAGCGTTCGTATTGTGTATGTTTTGTGTGCATAACAGAATAGACCTGACTCGACTGAAAAAAATTTCAACAAGACAGGATATTGTTCCTTGTTGTGAGCATACCTAATCCATCGGCATGTGTTAGAAAATATTAAAAAGGGATAACGAATGTGTCGACACAAGTGCGACAGAATCCTTATCCCTTGATACTTAGAATTACTGCTGTGCTATCCAGGTATTAATTTTTTCTTCTAATAAAGACAGTGGTACAGGACCATCTTTTAAAATTTCATCATGGAAGCCACGAATATCAAAATCATCACCTAATTCGACTTGGGCTTTAGCGCGTAGCTCCATGATTTTGAGTTTACCGATCATATACGCGGTCGCTTGTCCTGGCATTGCGATATATCGCTCGATTGCTTTTATAGCATCATATTCAGCGTTCGGCGTATTTTCTACCAAATAAGCAATCGCCTCTTCACGGGTCCATTTTTTGGCATGTAAACCGGTATCAACAACTAAGCGACAGGCGCGCCATAATTCCATCGCTAAACGGCCAAAGTCGGAGTAGGGATCTGTATAGAACCCCATATCTTTGCCTAGTTCTTCTGTATACAAGCCCCAGCCTTCGGTATAAGCGGTAAAACTAGCGTATTTTTGAAACTCAGGAATACCCTCCAGTTCTTGGGCTATGGCGCGTTGCATGTGATGCCCAGGGATCCCCTCGTGATATGCCAGCGCTTCCATTTGATAGGACGGCATGGCACTCATATCGTACAAGTTCGCATAATAAATTCCGGGTCTAGATCCGTCATTAGCTGGGGATTGATAAAAGGCTTTACCGGCAGATTTTTCGCGGAAAGCTTCGACGCGTTTAATGACCATTGGGGCTTTGGGGGTTAAACCAAAATACTCTGGGATTTTTGCTTCCATGGCATCAATATAAGCCTTTGCATCAGCCATATAATCTGCTCGCCCAGCATCTGTTGCTGGATAATAAAATTGGGGATCGGTGCGCATAAACACAAAAAACTCAGCTAAGTCGCCACTAAAATTTACTTGTTGCATAATGTCACGCATAGCGTTGTGAATACGTGCGACGTTATCCAGACCAATCTGATGGACTTCTTCGGCATTGAGTTCTGTTGTGGTGAACCAGTTTAAGCGATTTTGGTACCACTTATCACCGTCTGGTAAACGCCAAACACCATCGCCAGCTGGACTAAACAAACGTTGTTTGGTCAGTTCAGCAATCATTTTTTCATAAGCAGGCAGCACACTGGTCAATAAAGCATTTTCTGCTCGGGTTAAGTAACTTTGGGTACTGGCATCATCTAAATCCAATGTTTGCACTTTTTTCTTGAAGTCAGCCCAAATCGTTGAGTCAGCTTCGTCTTTGGTAAAAGGGTAGCCTGTAATGACATTTTGCGAGGCCTGGATCATTTGGTCATAAGACCATTTTGGTGGAAAAACACCTAGTTTTTCACGGATACGCAGTTGGTCAATGACTTGGTCAAACATCGGGGCAACCCCATGTAATCGTTGGATATAAGCTGCTGCGTCACTTTCTTCGCTCACACGATGAATGTTAATTAAGAAACTCGGTACCAGAGTATGAAACGCCCTGAACTGATGCATGATGTATGTGTGATGTCTAAATTCATCATTCGCTAAACGACGTTCAATATCTAAGGTGAAAATATCTAAACTGATATTTTCCGTAGGGGTTAGTTGGGTCCGGTCAAATGCTTTGGCTTGGACTAAACGTGCTTGTAACGTTGCGATATTGGCATCGGTTGCTGCATCTGACATGTCATCCCATTTGTCATAATCGTCTTTGATACCTAGATAAGACTGGCGCAAAGGGGAGTTAGCAACATCTTCAGCAAACGTTGCTGCAAAAAAATCAGCTAAACGCGTACTTTCATTTTGTACTTGGGCAGAAGATGCTGTCGTTGTATTGGCTTGCTGGGCTGTGTTGTTGGCATCAGTGCACCCACTAAGGCCCAGTGTAATCCCTAGAGCTAAGGCACTCAATGATAATTTGTTGGACGAACGTGAAAGCATGTTATTTCCTTTTTTGTTATTGTTTTAATGTTTTGTATCAAGTTTACACCACTTAACCTAGCCATTTATTATTGACTACTTAGCCCAATGTTTAGGTATCGGGATAAAGAGGTTGTAAATGGTGTGCTGTTTTTTGTTGTAAAGCTTTGCGATGCTCTACCACCCATTGCGTTAACTGTTGCCGCAAGACCTGAGCTTGTTGGTCACTCTCAGCGCTACCATAGCGGCTTTCATAATAGCTCGCAACCCACTCACTAAAACTCTGGTCACAGATGATTTGAGTATATTGAGTCAAGCGAGGCCGGGCAGGATACCAGCAGTTTAACCAATCTCTGAGCAAGTTATCTAATTGTGCGGAGTTTTGTTGTTTTAACGCATCTAATAAGTGTTTAAATACTGTTTTTTCATTATCTTTTTGTGCATTATGCGCAGCCTGACTCTGTTGTTCTGAGGCGGTAGTAACAGAATATTTGCGTAAATACCAGACATGAACAGCCCACGCTAGAGCAAGAACAGCCGTCAAAATCTGCCAAATCCATACCTGCTGAGAGCCATTTTCAGGAACTTGCGATAGTGTTTGCTCTGCGGATTGTTTAAGACTAGGTTCTGCAACATTTGCGGGCTCTGCTGTACTTGGTTGAGAGGGTAAAGGTGTCTGAGCAGGCGCTGAGCTAGCGGCATTAGGTTGGACCGTAATGCTTTGCGCAGGGAGTTTCGCAAATTCAGTTTGTTGCGTCAGAGTATTGAACCAAGGAATGCTGATTTCAGGTAACACAAAAGTACCGGCACGACTGGGGACTAAGGCGATATTTTCTACGCGTTGAGCAATCAGAGTACCGTCTTTGTTGACAGAGGTAATCTGGGGTTGGTCAGGGTAAGCTTTAATACTCGGAGGTAAGCGGTCTGGGAAACCAGGTAATACGGATTCATCGACGCCCAACACACTTAAAGTAATCGTGCGCGTGATGGGTTCACCAACGGTCAATTTGTCCAGTGCACTGGACCACTCTTCATTGATTTGCACAAACTCACTCGGTAACCATGAACCTGTGAAACCCTCTGGGATCGGTAACACTGATATGGTTACTTCTGGACCAATTTGGTTTACGGGTTTACTAGGGTTAAATAAACCGCCAAAACTGCCGCGATTACGGGTACGAATATTCCCTTCAAAAATCGGGCTGGGTAAAGTTAACTCACCTGAGGTTTGTGGGATCACCGAATACTGCCGAGTGACGACCCGATAGCGTTTACCGTTTTGAATCGTAGTCGCTTCGCTATCTTCTCCTAATTGTTCCATCACTGCGCCGCTTATCGTGGGCACTTGTAAAGAACCGCGCTCTAATTCGACGGCTAAGTGCAGTTTAACGGTATACGTCAGTTGCTGTTGTACATAGGCATCTTGGGGCGTGACTTCGGCAGTAATAAATATATCACGGGTTTCTTGTTGGCTTTGTTGTGATACCGGCACAACTAACACATCAATGGGATCAGAGCTGATACTATTGATGGTAATCGCTGGGATACGTAAACGCCCAGTTCGTCTGGGAAACAAAATAGTCGTCCAAGTGGTGGTTACAGACCGCGTGAGGTTGATAATTTGTGTCTGCGAACTGACCGAGGTGCGAATCACCTTAAAATCATTTTCCAAAATAGAGGGATCGAAATCATTGCGTTGCATGCTGTCATTGGCCACTACCGTTAATGTAATTGACTCATCTGCCATCGCAGGATTTTTATCGACTGTCGCAGTAATGGTATCTAGTGCGAGTGCATGTAAGCTACACAACCCTAATACTAGCCATAACACTACATATAACACAGCAGTGAGTGATTTGCGCAAAGCGCTTGGGAATACTTGGGTAATATGGGATTTCATGGTTAAACAATTCATCAATCTACCAATCCTTCTTCGAGTTTTTTGGCATACGTTGCCGCTGACGTTTTTGATATTCCAATTGCATTTTACGTTGCAATAAATACCCTGGGTCATCTGGTATTTTGTTTATCAGGCTTTGCATTTTTTGTTGTTGTTCTAACTCTTCAGGCGTCAGTTCAGCTGGTTGAGCTGACTGCATTTGCTCATCTTGGTCAGGTCGTTCTGGTCCATCAGGTTGAGCTTCAGCATGGTTCTCAGTACTGTCTTTAGATTCTTCTTCTGCCGGAGTCTGTGCATTTTCCTCAGCAGATTCATTGGTCTGTGAGTTGTTTTCGGTGGACTCTGCTGGCGAGGGTGCATCATCCTGTTGGGCAGAGTCAGCAGCGGACTCGTTACTGTCTTGCTTATCTGCACTTTGGTTTTCATTGTTTGCGTCAGAGTTATCTCCCGAGTCGTCTGACTGTGAGTTCTCATCAGCGCTATCTCCCGCATCGTCTGACTGCGAACTCTCATCAGCGCTATCTCCCGAATCATCTGATTGGGCGTTTTCATCTTGGTTTTGTTGCTGATTTTGCTCGGGTGGCGGCTGTTGTTCCAAAAATAACTCTAAGGCCTCTTTGGACTCCTGCGCTTGGACCATGTCAGGTTGTCCTGCCAAGGCTTGTTCGTAGGCGTTTAGTGCCGCTTCATACTGTTGCATGGCAGCGAGTGCATTGCCTTGGTTAAACGCACCTTGAGGACTTGTGTCTTTTTTGAATTCGCGCAAGGCGCCCGCGTAATCTCCCTTTTGATACAAGGTATTACCCAACCATTGGGGATCAGAAAATAACTGCTGTGCCGTGGCAAAATCTTGCTCTTTATATGCATTTAATGCTTGTTGTTGCTGATTCTGCAACGCTTTAGGTAAGAAACTCAAGGGATTTTGTACCGCTAATGTTTGGGCCACATTGGGTGGTGGCACCGTCATTTGTGCATGACTGACGCTACTCAATACACTACCTGTGAGTAACAGGGCGCTCAGCATAATGGTCGCCAGCACAGGACTCGCTAAAGCGATACATGCTATGCTAAACAAATATCCGCTACGACAGTACCACAGAATCATCAATACGATAGGTAACAGCAGGTACGGACCTAGTTCATACCACTTATCGTTTTGTAGATTGGTGTCTTCGTTGACCGAACTTGCAGCATCGCTTAATGCAGCGACGAGTCGCTCAATATCTACCTCGTTGGGTTCGAGGTAGGTAAATGTCCCGCCACCCACAGAACTCAACGTGCGCAGAGGTGCCGAGTCGACCTTAGGGATGACAATCGCTCCGCTATTGTCTTTGAGTAACTGTCCATTGAGTTGTTTTATGGGGGCACCAGATGCTGTGCCAACTGCCATCACCGACACTGTGAAAGGCAGCTTGCGCAACGCCGAAGTCAGTTCAGGTACTTGCCCATAATCTACACCATCCGTGAACCAAATGATATTTCCTGACTGATATCCAGCTTGTGTTAGTAAATCTGCAGCCACTGCAAAACCCAGTAAGGGATCGCTGCCATACTCAGGCATAATCTCTGGTTGTAAACTGGGGATCAAGGTCGTTAAATTTTTCCCATCAGCGGTAATGGGGCTAATGACAAATGCGTCTCCAGCATAAGCAACCAGACCAATTTCACCACCAGGGTTGGCATTAATAAAATCAATGGCTTTGAATCGTGCACGTGCTAATCGATTCGGTTTTAAATCGGTCGCTCGCATGGATAAAGACATATCCATTAGAAGTACCGTACCCACTTGCACTTGATAAGTAGGTTGGGGGATTTGTTTGACCGTTGGCCCGGCAAGCGCTAGGACGAGTAAACCCAACGCAACCCACAACGGTCTTAGCGATGTTTGCTTGTGGTGGGTGTGTTGCGTATGGCCTTGGGTTAAAAATTGATACATGACCGGAGATAACACATCGGTGATATTGATTTGTTGAGTGCTGAGTCGACGCAATCCCCAAAGTAGTAAAAACATCGGGATCAACGCTAACAACCACAGCGGACGTAAAAAATGAAAAGCAGCAAAATACTCGACTAGATTCATACAGCTAACCTTAAATTTAATCTGTTTTGCAACAATAATAAAATGACATAAACGCACCACAAACCGAAGCTGGCTCCGCCAAAATAATAAAATAAGCTAGTTTGGGGGCGAATGGTTTGCGTTTCATCAGCAATTGGCTCAATGCGATTTAACAACGCATAAATGTTGGCTAACTCTTCGGTATCACGGGCACGAAAATATTGACCGCCGGTGGCTTTGGCCAGTTCACTGAGCAACTTTTCATCTAGCTCAGCAGAAGGGTTTATTTGTCTTTGCCCAAATAGGCTATTCACCATCATGCTATCCGCTCCGACACCAATCGGATAAATCGTGACTTCTTCACTCATGGCTAGTTCCAATGCTTGTTCAGGAGTGATATTGCCTGCGGTGTTCTGCCCATCTGTCAAAAGAATTAATACTTTTTTGGTATCCGGTTTGGCATTGTAGCGTTTTACCGCCAGACCGATAGCATCACCAATAGCGGTAGACTCACCCACTAATCCAATCACCGTTTCATCTAATAATGTGGCTACGGTGTTGCGGTCAAAGGTTAGCGGAGCTTGGAGATATGCCGTGTCGGCAAATAAAATTAAACCTAGACGATCGCCAACTCGTTGCTGAATAAATTCTGATAAGACCGATTTTACCATGACTAAACGGTCAACTTCTTGATTGTTGATGCGCATGTCTTTGGTTTGCATTGATCCTGATAAATCGACCGCAATCATTAAATCTCGACCTTCATTCGGAATAGCGATTGGTTCACCATAATAGACAGGACGCATGGTCGCGATGACCAAACAGCACCATATCACAGTAAAGAAAAGCCATTTTAGCCACTTTGTTTGTGGTACCTGTCGATGGACTTGCGTTGAAATATTCGCAAAAGTTGGCATAAAGACCGCTTTTGCTCTAGTAGGTTCTGTAGTGCGAGATCTGAATAAGAATAGGATGAATGGTAATGGTAGCAAAGCTACAGCATACCACCAGGCAAAGGACAGATTTTGTAAGAAATCAGGTAACCAAGGGGCGATATGTTGGCTCATGGACTCATTCATCACGGGCCCCCTGGGTCGTTAGTTTTTGTGCCTGAAATGTCTGCTCTGGGTCTATATGTTGCTGGCTTTGCTGTATGTCACCAGTGTTTGCTCGTAAGGTTATCCAAGAAAATTTTGGGAGCCCCAGATTCATACATGCTTTTAATGTCTCAAATTGTTCAATACTGAGTGTTTGGGGAACAGATTGATACAGAGAGTTTTGTAACTCTGTTAAAACCGCAGTGTGTTTTGCACGCTTTTTAGTAGGGAGTTTAATGCTCCAAAATGTAACCCATTGGGTCCCGTGTAAAGAACTGACGTGTTGGTTATAATACGTCCGAGCCACTTGTTTTAAAAGGCGATTAGCATGCGCAGTTGGAGCCGATGAACGCAACAAGCCCACAAGGGTATGGTAGGCCTCACGGCGTGCTCGTGTGTATTTTCGATACCGGCGCAACGCTATTCCCATATACAACAGCAACGCTAAGAAGCATAACAACATCAGTACTAGCCAGATGGACGGGGGAAACCATGCAATTGTGTCAGGAGCAATCGTGTTATGGGGTGGAATGAACACATTATCCATTAGCGTCTGACCTCGCTAATTTGTTCGACCAAGGGCAGGGCGGTACTTAACTGGGTGACATAAATGCCAGTATTTTTTAAAGTGTTTAACTGCCCCACAAGTGTTTGCGTATTTTGACTACGAGTATTCTCAGCACTCGCAACGTCACTATGACCAAATAAACGTTCTTCTTCATTTACACCATCTGTCACGAATAAAGAAACCGGTTTGTGGTGGTGCAATGTTTCTGTAAATGGGTCGGTGATTTGATAACAACGCACCTCACAGTGCTGTTTGAGATATTGTAAATGTTGCATACCACGCTCATTAAGCTGTTCAAAATCACTCACAATACAGACCAAACTCCCTGGTTTCGCGAGACGACGTGCACGTTGTAAAGCGTCTACTAAAGGCGTTTTGTGTGGAGGAACTTGTAAAGGTTGCGTCGTTTGTAAAGCCGTCATTTGTTGTAATAGGTGCAACACAGACTGGTCTCGGTTAGCAGGTTTAATCTCTTGATGCGTCTGGGAGTTAAACACTAATCCCCCCACGCGATCGCCACGTTGTTTTGCCGACCATGCTAACAAGGCTGCAACATGTCCAGCTAAGACCGATTTAAGTTGAATCGTTGACCCAAATTGCATGGTGGCACCCACATCCGTCATGATAAACACAGGTCTTTCACGTTCTTCACGGTATACCTTGGTATGGGTTTTACCCGTTCGCGCCGTCACTCGCCAATCAATCGCACGAATATCATCGCCTGGCTGGTAATGTCGAGCTTCATCAAACTCCATCCCACGCCCCTTGATTTTGGAAATATATCCCCCCGATAACTTCGCTTGTGCAGGAGATTTGGGGCGTAGATTGACGAGTTTATGCAAGTGCTTATAAGCGATGAGTTTATCTACGGATAACTGCACAGCTTCAGTGTCACTAAATTGTGAAAGCGCTTGTAAAATAGTCATATGCGGCCCTTAAGGCACTGCCACATTAGCTAAGATGGTATCTAATACACCGTTTATTTCGACGCCATTGGCCTCTGCTTCATAGGTCAAAGGTAAACGATGACGCAGGACATTGTGAAATACAGCTTGAATATTATCCGGCCCTACAAAATCACGCCCCATTAGGTAGGCATGCGCACGGGCACATTTTTCTAATGCGATAGTCGCGCGTGGGGAAACGCCCATGGCAATAAAGTTAGCGAGTTGTTGATGGAAGCGCTCAGGACGTCGCGTGGCCATAATGAGTTGTACAATATATTCTTGTAATTCTGGCACTAACGTCAGCTCAAGACATGCTTTTCGCGCACTAAAAATCACCTCTTGGCTGAGTGGAACCGGTTTTTCTGTAAAGTTAGCTAAACCTTCATTTCGGGTGAGTTGTAAGATTTTAAGCTCAGTCGCTGCATCGGGATAATCAATTTCAACATGCATTAAAAAACGATCAAGCTGAGCCTCTGGCAGTGGATATGTACCCTCTTGCTCCAAAGGATTTTGCGTCGCCATTACTAGGAATAATTCAGGCAGGTGATAGGTTTTATTCCCAACGGTGATTTGTCTTTCGGCCATGGCCTCTAGTAAAGCGGATTGGACTTTTGCGGGGGCCCGATTGATTTCATCCGCCAGTACCAAGTTATGAAATAAAGGTCCTGATTGGAAAATAAATTCCCCCGTTTCTGGGCGGTAAATATCCGTACCAGTAAGATCAGAAGGCAATAAATCAGGCGTGAACTGAACCCGGTGAAAATCTCCTTTAATCCCATCAGCTAAGGCATTGATAGCTCGCGTTTTGGCCAAGCCTGGAGGTCCCTCAACCAACAAATGACCATCGGCTAATAGCGCAATTAACATATTTTGGGTTAACGTCTTTTGCCCAATTACCTGCTCGTCAAGATAAGCTTGCAAGGGAGTAAACGTTGCAGCATCGCTGGTGCCAGGGGAAATTGTACTATGCGGATTGTGCGAGAGTGTCATGGTGGTCTTATCTTCCTTTATCATTGCTATTAATGGAATTAAGTCAGTCTGAGCATACAGACCATGATAATTAAGTATGGTTCAGTGTAATAAAATCAAGCGTTCAATGTTGGTAATACATGTAAAATTTTGTAAAAACAAAAATAAAACTGGCTAAATCAATTTAGCTTTGCCACAATTAGCACAAATTACTCACAGGTCTGACCACTAAATAATGTGTCAGTCAGCACTTTGCAGAGTTACAGTGTCTCTCATTTTATACGTGTAGAAGACAAAATAACGACCAACATACAAGGAACTTGCATGTCACAAACACAAAATGTAACGACTCGAAATGGCGAACGTATCGCTGTCGTAGCGGGTTTACGCACACCATTTGCTAAAATGGCAACCGATTTTCATGGTGTTCCCGCCGTTGATTTGGGCAAAATGGTGGTCAACGAAATGTTGGCTCGCAATGATTTAGCCGCCAAAGAAGTCCAGCAGCTTGTCTATGGCCAAGTCGTCCAAATGCCTGCTGCGCCAAATATTGCTCGTGAGATCGTTTTGGGTACGGGAATGCATGTCCATACAGATGCATACAGTGTATCCCGTGCGTGTGCTACTAGCTTCCAGTCTACCGTCAATGTGGCGCAGTCGATTATGCTTGGTGATATTGATGTGGGGGTAGCCGGTGGTGCTGATTCGACGTCTGTGTCACCTATCACGGTCTCCAAAAATTTAGGTAGAGCTTTGGTTGATTTGCAGAAAACCAAAACGTTTGGGCAAAAGTGGCAAGTGTTGAAAAAATTAGGTTTAAAAGATCTGATTCCAGTGCCGCCCGCAGTCGCCGAATACTCGACAGGTTTGTCGATGGGACAAACTGCCGAACAAATGGCTAAGTCACATGGTATTACCCGTGCAGAGCAAGATGCGTTAGCGCACCGTTCACATACACTTGCTGCACAAAATTGGTTGGCAGGTCATATGGCCCAAGAAGTCATGACAGCTTATCCTGAGCCTTGTAAAAACGCAGTGGCCCAAGATAACAATATTCGTTTTGATTCTGATTTGGCTGGTTACGCGAAACTGCGTCCTGCATTTGATCGCAAATATGGTACGGTTACCGCTGCGAATGCAACGCCTCTGACCGATGGCGCGTCTGCCGTTATTCTGATGAATGAAGCCAAAGCGAAAGCCTTGGGCTACACACCGCTAGGTTATATCAAAAGTTATGCGTTTACGGCTATTGATGTGTGGGAGGACATGCTCATGGGACCTTCATATGCGACACCCGTAGCGCTAGCTAATGCGGGGATGGCGCTCAGTGATTTAACTTTGATTGAAATGCACGAAGCGTTTGCGGCACAAACTTTATCTAACGTTAAAATGTTTGGTTCCAAAAAATTTGCGAATGAAAAACTCAACTCCAGCGACATTATTGGTGAGATTGATATGGATAAGTTCAACGTCCAAGGTAGCTCTATCGCTTATGGACATCCTTTTGCAGCAACAGGCACACGAATGATTACGCAAATGCTCAATGAATTACAACGACGTGGTGGTGGCACAGGTTTGTTAACTGCATGTGCAGCCGGTGGCCTAGGTGCCGCTATGATTGTGGAGACAGAATAATGGAACACACTTCAGCTTTTACACTAACCAAACAAGATAACGGGATAGCCTTGGTAGCGATTGATGTACCAGGCGAAACGATGAATGTCTTAAAAGACACGTTTGGCCCACAAATCAATGCTTTGTTAGATGAGATTGAACACGACAATGACATCACTGGCGTCGTGATTTATTCTGGTAAGGATAATTCCTTTGTCGCTGGAGCAGATGTCAGTATGCTCGAGGCTTGTACGTCTGCACAACAGGGTGCTGAGATAGGCAAAGGTGGTCAGGATATTTTTAACCGGATTGAAAATTTAGCTAAACCGGTGATTGCTGCGATCCATGGTCCTGCACTTGGTGGTGGTTTGGAACTCGCCTTAGCATGTCATGGGCGGGTCTGTTCTGACGATGCTAAAACTCAGGTGGGTCTACCTGAAGTGCAGTTAGGTTTGTTACCCGGAAGTGGTGGGACACAGCGTTTACCGCGTTTAATAAGTGTACAAAAAGCGCTTACCATGATGCTGACAGGTGCTGCTCAGCGGCCAAAACAAGCACTCAAAGCGGGTATTGTTGATGCTGTTGTTCCTCGTGCAATTTTGTTACAAGAAGCCCAAAATATGGCGTTGGCGGGTAAACCTAAAATCCGTCCAACCAAGCTGAATTTGGTAGCTAAGTTATTAGAAAATACGGCGCTTGGGCGTAAAGTGCTATTTAGTCAAGCTCGCAAACAAACACTCCGTAAAACCCAAGGTAATTATCCAGCACCACTGGCGATTATTGAGTGTATCGAAACCGGTCTGGCCAAAGGTATGACTGCTGGGCTTGCGTTGGAAGCGAAACGCTTCGGCGAGTTAATGATGACTGACGAGTCAAAAGCGCTGCGCAGTTTATTTTTTGCAACTACCGAAATGAAAAAGGAACAAGGGGTTGCTGATGTGCCCGCCAAACCAGTCCAAAAAGCCGCTGTATTAGGCGGTGGTTTGATGGGCGGGGGAATCGCCTTTGTTACAGCAACCAAAGCTAAATTACCTGTGCGGATCAAAGATATTACAGACCAAGGTATTGCCAATGCCTTAAACACCGCTTTTGGTCTATTAAATCGCCGTGTCAAAAAGCGTATTTTACGCCACTCGCAAATGCAGCAGCAGTTATCTCTGATTACGGGAACCACGGATTATTCCGGTTTTAAAGATGTCGATGTCGTCATCGAAGCGGTCTTTGAAAACCTAGAGTTGAAACAACAGATGGTTGCAGATATTGAAAATCACTGTTCTCTAGAAACAATTTTTGCCTCGAACACCTCGTCTATTCCTATCAGTCAGATTGCAGCAAAAGCGGCACGTCCAGAAAACGTAATTGGCTTACATTATTTCTCACCGGTGGATAAAATGCCATTGGCGGAAGTCATTGCTCATGCTGGCACATCTGATCAAACCATTTCTACGACGGTAGCGTTAGCCAAGAAACAGGGTAAAACTCCTATTGTTGTTAAAGACGGGGCGGGCTTTTATGTCAATCGGATCTTGGCACCTTACATGAGTGAGGCGGCTAATTTAGTGTTGGCGGGTGAGCCCATCGATAAAATTGACAAAGTCATGGTGAAGTTTGGCTTCCCAGTTGGACCGTTGAAATTAATGGATGAAGTGGGTATTGATGTAGGCACCAAAATTATTCCATTTTTAGTCGCTGAGTTTGGTGAACGTTTTACAGCACCTGATGCATTCCAAGTAGTTATCGATGATGACCGCAAGGGTAAAAAGAACAGCAAAGGATTTTATGATTATTCAGCGCAAGCCAAAGGCAAAACCGTTGATGAAAGTATTTATACTTTACTGGGGCTGACACCTAATCCAACGTTGACTGATACCCATATGATCCAACGCTGTGTATATTTGATGCTGAATGAAGCGGCACGCTGTCTCGATGAGGGCGTTATCCGCAGTGCACGTGATGGCGATATCGGAACCATTTTCGGAATTGGTTTCCCGCCATTCTTAGGTGGCCCATTCCGCTACATGGACAAAATCGGTATTGCAACACTGGTAGAAGAGCTCCAAGAATTGGCCAAAAACCATGGCGATAAATATTTGCCAGCAGAAATTTTAGTTAATATGTCTGAGGAAAATAAAACCTTTTATTAATAGCTTGTTAACGCACTGTGAAAGACCGGATTTATTCCGGTTTTTTTGTGTTTTTTGGTCGATAAAGCATGCAAAAATGCATCAAAAAACTATAATACAAAGCGTATTAAAAGTTGCTATTTACAACTCAGGTTTTAACCACCGCTGATAAAAGGAAAGCCGTAACATGATGGTAATGATATTAATGAGTGTGTTTTTTTGTGCTTATTTTTACATTCAAGCAATCCGTTATGCGATGCCTGCAAAACGTTGGGCATTTTTAGGTTTATGTGGCGGCCCCATGTTTCTGCCATTGTTTGTGATTAAACAACATATTTCTGTGCGCAAAGCCGCAGGGTATAACAATCTATTTTTTAGAGCCTAATCTCCTTATTTAAAACATTATCTGAGTTCATTGCTGAGTGTCATTTTATGCTTTAACGTCAATGGTCAATTGATTATCAGCATGTATTACAGTGGCAACATAGGCATAAAAATCTGCATAGTCTAATTGTTCGATAACCTCACGCATCTTTTTATAGTAATCCAACGCGCCAAACTTTCCTAACATGATCCAATATTGTTTCGCCAACGCACCCGGGGTTCCATAAGGTAAAGATAATTGCTGTATTAAGGCTACTTTCGCTCGTTCCCACAGCGCTTCATTCTTAGGTATAAGGGACAATAAACGCTGGCTTAACTGGCGATTAAACTCTGCGTAGGCAAACTCAGTGGTCCCCATATTGGCTTTTTTTAGAGGGTCAGTGTATTCGTAATAGACGCAAAAACCTGGATGTTGGTTATGGGTAATAAATTTGCTGCCGACGTCATAACCCAAAGCCATTTCATTGCGTAACAAGTCAAAGATGGGTGGGTTAACCAGTTGCTCAAGAAGCAATAGCTGCGCGACATCATTTGGGGAGTTTTGGTATGCGTGCCAATACACCACACAGCTGGATAATGAGCCTGAACCTATCGCCGAAACAGTTTCATGCTGAGGTAATACATAGTTTGATTCTGTGTTTACTGGCATACTATCAGCTAAATTACCCGTACTATTTGAGTCAGTATGAGGTGTATTTAAGGATTGTTTTACGTGTTCAGCTAAAGCGGTCGGTATTCGCCCAAATAGCATATATTCTGCATTTGCCATTGCCAAGAACTGAACCATATCTTGTTTGATTGAAGCAATCGTCATTCCATCTAGTGCGTCTTTTTGCCGTTCAATCTCCACTGCTTCCTCGAGTAAAATATCCCTTAGTTGCATGAAAGCCTGTTGCATGGCAGACGCTTTTTTACTTTGTTGCAAATGGTTCCGCTCAGATTGTATGGCTTGCGCTAAATCAAATGTCCATGTTGAATGTGTTGCAAAATTTTCAATATAGGTGATGCATGCTGTATAGAGAGTATAGGCTAGGCATTGGTGCGTTTTAAGATAAAAAGTAAAGCCTGTCCGGTGGACATTGATCTGAATGGTACAACCTAGGGCAAGGTAATGAGCAAAATGTAGTTGCATAGCCTGATTTATGTGCTTACCCCAAATACGTCTAGCGACAGAAGAAAAAGCAGAATGTGCAGTGATAGAAAAAGATAGATAGCATTCAAACGCGTACTGCGCCGAGTTATCTGGGATCAGTACACAACTACCGTTTGGCCCAGTGTAGTGCGAAATAGGAGCATCTAATAAGCGTATGGATTGTGTGCTGTCCGGTAAATCAAAAGGAGTGATTAAAGACGTTCCTTCAGTAGGCTGTGTCATTACTTGCGTGACGGACAAATCCGGAAATGAGGTGATGTAAAACGCTGTACCATAATAGGGCGTTCTTAGTGCAGGCAATCCAGGTGGAATAATATTTGTGTCGGAGCTCAAGGATAAAATACGTATATTTTGTGGCGTGAAACGAGCAAAAATAGTCTTCAAATCATCTGTGTTTACGCTGAGAAATGGCACGGCTGTCTGGTGAATTTGTGCATATATTTCTGCAGCAGAGCAAATATACGCGCACGATGAAGCCGCCCATGAAATGTGTGTTTGGTAGGCTAAGTATGCGAGTAACTCATGACACACATGATGCAGCTGTGCGGGTGTCGATGAGGCGAGAAAAAAACTCACATCGATAGTGATTTCTTCAGCTAACTCCAGACCGATTGCCACAGAGAAGTTCTGGATGAGGCCTGACTGCTTGAGCCTATTCGGTATCGCATCCTTGGGTAACTGATTCATTAACCACATAAAAACCGAGAGACTCTCTAGGTTAACTAATGTTGATTTTGTGATTTGTACGGACATGATAACTTTGTGTTGCGAATTATCCGTCTGCACAAAAATCATTTTTTGTAAGTGATCAGGGTTAAACAGGCTAGTGTATTCAGTCACCGAGCTAAATTCTGTTTGAGTCGGTTGGGCTTGTCCGAAAAATGCGTGGAGGATGTACTGATGCAGTTCACGTAATCTTTTTTGCAGCTCTTCAGTGTTGTGCATCGCAAAGGTGTATACATTACCACTAGCAAATTTGGCATAAGGGTGACGTGGGTTGCAGGTAGTTTTAACGACCTCTTGAATACGTTTGACTGGGTCAAGGTGTCCGTTGCTAAATTCTTGACAAATCACTTTCATCTCTTGCTCAATTATCGGCAAGGTAGGTTGGTACTCCTGGATCCGTGCAAGTATCGCCTTTTCTAAAGCATCCTTTTCGGGCTGCGGGATAGCCGCAGTAAATGTCATGTCATACATCCCGGTAAAGGCATGTAACTCGGTATTAAACTCTTGTGCTACATCGTGTAAACCTAGTTGCTCTGCACTACCTCGCATTAGAGTATGCTCAAATAAGTGAGCTAAACCAGGACAATCCCAAGGGTCGTTGAAGTAACCCACGGGGAGTCTAAGACACAGCGTAACTATTTCAGGTGTGGATTTTTTGATACATTCCGCCTTTATTTCTGTCTACTATAGTCTATATAGATATAAAGTATGAATAGGATTTGCCGAACTATTTGATACAATTAGCCTGTCTTAATCAAACGAGTTTGTCCATGAAAATTTTTGTTATGCGTCACGGTGAAGCCCAGTTATTGGCAGCCAATGATATGCAAAGAGCTTTGACGTCGTTTGGTCAACAACAAGCCAAAGATTCTGCGCAATGGTTACAAACTCATTATTTAGATAACTCAACCATTGATTTGGCGTTCGTTTCCCCTTATTTGCGGACCAAGCAGACGTTTGCTGAACTTGCTACGACACTGACAACCACCGAGGTTGAATATACCCAAGATATCATTCCCAGTGGTATTGTTTCTCTTGCACATGATTACTTGGATACTCGTCTTAGTGTAGCCCCAGATACTCAAAATATCTTATTTGTTTCACATATGCCCTTTGTCAGTTATTTTGTTGATGCATTATGTGGCACATGCCGTAGCCCACTTTTTGCTACCGGCTCGATAGCGGTTATTGAATATGACATTAAAAGCAGTTCCGGTGTGCTAGAGACGCATTTTCAAGGTTGAGCGCATTTTCAAGTTTGATCGCATTGTCAACGTTGAACGCATTGTCAACGTTCAGTATAAGGGGTTAATGTTTAGCTTAAGTATGCTGGTTTCGCACATTTGGTTTAGGAAATAAAATTCACGTGTATAGGTATAATTAAGCATAAAGAATTTTGTGAAAAAACCGATAAACCATTTATATATGTGCAAACAGGGAAGCTGCCAAGGAATGGCCAAAAAGAAATCTTTACCTACCCAATTAAAAGAAGTTTTGCATTATCATGCTTCCAAAAGCGACATACCTTCAGATGCCGAATTCAAATCGTTAATCAAAGATTTGAATAAACTTGATCGCAAGATTGCTAATGTGAAAAAACAGATTATGGAAAACAGAAAAGCGCGTGAGCAATCTCAGAAGTTTACTCAAGAGCTTAATGCAGTGACCCAAAAAAGTCGGAACAGTCCAACCAAAACGAATTAGGATGATGCGTTAACGGACTATGCTACTTTACCGCCAGTCCTTCACTCATACTTATGGCTAGCGAAGTATTAACCACTGTGGTTAATCTTCATCATCCGGGAAGGGGGATACATAGAATTGGGGCATGACTCGCACTGATTCGATCATATTGTCACTGCATTCTAAAATTTCTACTGGATAGCCTGCAATCCGTAACGAGATATTATTCTCCGGGATCTCTCCCAACTCTTCCAGGATCAAACCATTCATGGTTTTGGGACCTTCGATAGGAAAGTGCCAATTCATCTCTTTGTTTAAGTCTCGGATATTGGTACTACCATCAACCAAAACACTGCCGTCTTGTTGTTGATTCGTTTGTTTATGATAGTCAGGCATCATGTTGGTAGTGAAATCACCAATGATCTCTTCTAATATATCTTCCAAGGTCACCAGCCCTTGAATATCTCCATATTCATCGACGACTAGCCCAATGCGCTCTCGTTCCGCTTGGAACTTATACATCAAAGTATGTAAGGGCGTAGAGTCGGGCGTGTAATAGATTTCTCGCACCGCTCTAAGTAGCGAAGCTTTGCTGAACTGATCTTTGGATAATAGGCGCAGTGCATCTCTGACATGGACGAACCCGACCGCATCATCAATCGTATCTCGGTAAAGTAGCACTCGAGTGTGTTGGGCATACGTCAGTTGTTTTTGAATATTTTTCCATTCATCATTGATATCAATAGCGACGATTTCATTACGTGGCACCATGATGTCTTCAGCACTCACGTTCTCGAGTTCTAATATACTTAAGAGCATATCTTGGTGTTTTTGAGGGATCAGGTTCCCCGCTTCAAATACAACCGTCCGGAGCTCTTCGGGACTTAACTCATCTCCTTGGGAATCCGTTGGATTAATTTTAATCAACGCCAGTAAGCCATTTGTGACGCCATTGACGGCCCAAACAAAAGGAAACAAGATAACGAGTAGTGGCTTTAATATATATGAACTCGGGAAGGCAATTTTTTCAGGGTATAACGCGGCTAAGGTTTTGGGTGTGACTTCGGCAAATACCAATATGATTAAGGTGAGCGCAAAGGTGGCAATAGCAATCCCGACATCGCCAAACAAGCGTAGACCAATCACTGTTGCGACTGCCGATGCAGCAATATTGACGAGGTTGTTACCGATGAGAATGAGTCCGATTAAACGGTCTGGTCTATCAAGCAGTTTTTGGACGCGTCGAGCAGTGCGATGACCTTCGTTGTTAAGGTGTTTAAGACGATAGCGGTTAAGCGACATCATGCCTGTTTCTGAACTAGAGAAGTAGGCAGAACAAAAAACGAGTACTCCCAATATAATAAATAGGGTACTAGTAGCAATGCTGTCCAAAAAAGGTTCCTTTGATAAGTAAGATATAAAACCGCACTTTAACTGATGTGATAAAGTGAAACAACTGTCCAATTATGTTTTTATGCATACCTTTGAGTAAAGTTACTCCATGGCGTTATAAAACAATCATTATGCGAGTAAGACATCTTGGACTAGGCGACTGCCAAAATACCCCAAAGTAAGAATAAAGACGCCTAATGCTGTCGTGCCTAAAATAGTGTTGGGTTTTAACCCTTTATAGCGTTGCCAAAAGAGCATTAAAACAAAGATGAGTAAAGCTAATGCACTCAATACCGTTTTATGAATATATGCTTTGCTCAGCATACTATCGAGCGTTGCAAACCCACTCACCAAGGCAAATAATAAAAATATGCTACCAATGTAGATAAGTCGTAACACCCAATGTTCGACTTGGAGTAAGGGAGGTAAATCGAGTTTGGTTAGCGCTAAATTCTTGTCCTTTAGTTGCTGATGGATATAACGCATTTGCAAGGCATACAATAAGGCAATTAGCACACAGGCATAACCGGATAGTGACAAAGCTATGTGTAAAAACATCGGGGCTTGTTCATATACTTGGACAACGTAAGATGAAGGACTAATTAACATTAACAAAGCACATAAACCTGCAAACGAGTAGGTCACAGGCAATAAAGACCATTGTTTGATAAACAAAGTGCTGAGTAAGAGTACTACCACCATCGACAACGATAGCGCAGCCATAATGTTGACCATCGTTAAATTAGCATTGACCGCTGAAAATTCTAAGTAAAGAGTATAACCATGCGTGATGAGCGCGATACAAGTTAACCCTATAAAAATCAATTTGGGTAACGCAACGAATGCTTTTCCAGAAAAAAAGTGTTTTGCAATATAGCCAGCACTAGCAAAATAAGTAATGGATGCAATTATCAGAAATACGTCCGTCATGTCTGTCCTATAGGTATGCTTGCCTGGATAAGTCGGTTTATATTTAATATGACTTAGTTTGGTTCGTCGCTGCGAAAAAAAATAGAGCGCAGAACTTGGAACACAGAACTAAGATGCCTTGTATTTTTATTTATTTTATTAATAAACGCAATAAGCACTTAACGCACCCTAGCATAAAACGGTATACTTTAGGTAAATGTAGTTATGGGACCTCGCAAAATGTTTGAAAGTTTATCGGATCGCTTATCAAGTACCTTAAAGAATATTAGTGGCAAAGGCCGTCTTACTGAAGACAACATCAAAGAGACTCTGCGCGAAGTTCGCATGGCCTTGCTCGAAGCTGATGTAGCGTTGCCGGTGGTCCGTGACTTTGTCGCTCAGGTTAAAGAACGCGCTCTGGGTACTGAAGTATCGAAAAGCTTGCAACCTGGCCAAATGTTTATAAAAGTGGTCCAGTCCGAGCTAGAAGCTGTTATGGGTACGGCTAACGAATCATTAAACTTAGCTATGCAACCTCCTGCGGTAGTAATGATGGCAGGTTTACAAGGTGCTGGTAAAACTACATCTGTAGGTAAACTCGCAAAATTATTGAGTGAGCGTGACAAAAAGAAAGTCATGGTAGTATCTGCTGATGTGTATCGTCCAGCAGCAATTGAACAGTTAAAAACCTTAGCCGAAGACGTTGGGGTGGCTTTTCATCCATCTAACATCATGCAAAAACCGATTGATATTGTAAACGGTGCAATTGCCGAAGCGAAAAAGCAGTTTATCGATGTGGTCTTGGTGGATACGGCGGGTCGTTTGCACGTTGATGGTGAAATGATGGGAGAGATCAAAGCATTACATGCTGCGGTCAAACCTGTCGAAACACTCTTTGTTGTGGATGCGATGACGGGGCAAGATGCTGCCAATACTGCAAAAGCGTTTGATGAAGCATTACCTTTGACTGGGGTTATCTTGACCAAAGCTGATGGTGATGCGCGTGGTGGTGCAGCATTATCAGTCCGCCACATCACGGGTAAACCCATCAAGTTTATTGGTATGGGGGAAAAACTGGATGCTCTAGAACCATTCCATCCTGACCGTTTAGCTTCTCGTATTTTGGGGATGGGGGATGTTTTATCGCTGATTGAAGAAGTTGAGCGTAAGGTCGACAAAAAGAAAGCCGCTAAACTCGCAGCTAAAGTGCAAAAAGGCAAGGGTTTTGATTTGCAAGACTTTAAAGAACAGCTAGAGCAAATGCGCGATATGGGTGGCATGATGTCTTTGATGGATAAAATGCCAGGTATGGGTAACATGTCTGCACAAATTAAAGAAAAGGCAAACGACAAACAATTCAACCAGTTTGAAGCGATTATTAATTCCATGACACCGCTGGAGCGCAGTAAGCCTGAACAAATTAAAGGTTCCCGTAAGAAGCGTATTGCAGCCGGTTCGGGGACTCAGATCCAAGATGTGAATCGCTTACTTAAGCAGTTTACCCAAATGCAAAAAATGATGAAAAAAATGTCCGGTGGCGGCATGCAAAAAATGATGGGTAAAATGAAAGGTATGATGCCTCCAGGTATGGGAGGTATGGGCGGCATGGATGGTCTGCCTGGCGCAGGTGGTTTACCACCAGGTTTGGGTGGTGGTGCCCCTGGAGGACTAGGTGGCATGTTTAAAAAACGTAAATAAGCCCCTTACGTGATGTACCTAACAAAAAAGAGCAGTTTTCTGCTCTTTTTTGTTAGGTACTGTCTTTTTTGTTATGTGCGATATATAAACATTGCTATTGCTGGGCCTTCTGCGTATAATTCGGCGTCCTGCAAATTTGCACTCGTGTTTGTTTGACAGGATATTTAAGTTAACGGTAACGCTACAACGAGTTTGAGGCATATTATGGTTACTATTCGTTTACAGCGTGGTGGCGCGAAAAAGCGTCCTTTTTATCAAGTAGTTGTTGCAGACAGTCGTCGTGCACGCAACGGTAAGTTTATCGAGAACATTGGTTTCTTCAATCCAACGGCTCAAGGTCAAGCAGAACGTTTACGTTTAGACCTAGCGCGTGTTGAGCATTGGGTTGGCAATGGTGCTGGATTATCAGACCGTGTTGCTAGCTTGGTAAAAGAAGCTAAAAAAGCAGCGGCTTAATCCTTTCCGATTTCGCAACTGAATAAAAGAGGTATAGATGAGTCAAGCATCTGAGACAGTGATTGTTGGCAAAATTGGTGCTCCATATGGAGTGAAAGGTTGGGTCAAAATCAACAGCTATACTGAAGAGTCGAGTGGTATATTCGACTATAGTCCTTGGTTTCTAGGGGCTGACAAAGAGTACCAAGTGGACCAATGGCGTACACACAGTAAAAGCCTAGTGGCAAAAATTGTAGGTATTGATGATCGAGATGCTGCAGAAAGCATCAAAAATCTTGATATCAGCATCGCCGCTGAAGCATTACCAGAATTATCTGATGATGAATTTTACTGGCGTGAACTCATGGGTATGCAGGTCGTCACTGATAAAGGTTATGACCTAGGCAAGGTTAAAGATATTTTCGCCACTGGTGCGAATGATGTCATGTTAATCAAAGCTAATACCAATGACGCTTTTGGCCAAAAAGAGAGGTTGTTACCTATCTTATTTGATCAAGTCGTATTGAATATAGATAAAGTGACACGTGTTATCACAGTGGATTGGGATCCAGCCTTCTAATGACAAAAAGTGAAAACAAGGTACAGCGCTTTAGTATTGTTACTTTGTTTCCAGATATGTTTTCTGGATGCTTGAGTCAAGGAGTGGTGGGCAGAGCGGTTAAAAATGGCTTGATTGAAGTCGATTTTTATAACCCTCGAGAATTTACCCATGACAAACATCGTACTGTTGATGATCGCCCTTATGGCGGAGGTCCAGGGATGTTGATGATGGTACAGCCTTTAACAGATGCTATATGTGCAGCCAAAGCGGCAGCAGATGAAAAACATACTGTGGTGTACTTATCGCCGCAGGGACGTCAGCTCAACCATGAAGGTGTTGCTGACTTGACACAGAAAGGTCATCTGATCTTGGTAGCAGGTCGCTACGAAGGCATCGACGAAAGAGTCATCGACTCATTAATAGATGAAGAATGGTCAGTGGGCGATTATGTGTTAAGTGGGGGAGAAATTCCCGCAATGCTTATGATGGATGCAGTGACACGTTTGGTACCGAGTGTGCTTGGACATGAATTATCAGCAGTAGAAGATTCTTTTGCTAATGGTTTATTAGATTGTCCGCATTACACCCGACCAGAAGTGTTAAACGGAGCCAGCGTTCCAGCAGTGTTATTAAGTGGCAATCACAACAAAATTAGGCAGTGGCGTTTACAACAGTCGTTAGGTAGAACCTGGCAACGACGCCCTGATTTATTAAACAAGCTAGCTCTGACTGAGGAGCAAAGAGTGTTATTAGATGCTTTCAAAGCATCATTAGACTCTGCGCAGCTAGATGACAGTTAACTAGATAACGAGGTTTATGATGAAAAAAGTAAATCAAGACATCATCAAGAAAATTGAGCAAGAACAGCTCAAAACTGATGTCCCAGCATTTGGTCCTGGTGACACAGTAGTGGTTAAAGTCCGTGTTAAAGAAGGCGAAAAAGAGCGTCTTCAGGCTTACGAAGGTGTTGTAATCGCCAAGCGTAACCGTGGCCTACACTCAGCTTTTACCGTACGTAAAATTTCTTCTGGCGAAGGTGTTGAACGTGTTTTCCAAACACACAGCCCTCAAATTGCATCTATTGACGTGAAACGTCGTGGTGCGGTTCGTCGTGCGAAACTTTATTATCTACGTGAGCGTTCAGGTAAATCTGCACGTATCAAAGAAAAGCTTAATTAATTTTAATCTAGCGTTGTTGTTAACTTATTTGAAAAGCCCGCAGATTGCGGGTTTTTTTCGGTCTCCATTTTGTGTGCTACATTTTAGTGTAAAATAATTTGTGCTAATTTTGTGCAAAAGAACTTGGATAAATTTTCTCAGAATCTCTCTAAACCAGCATTATTCCTTATTTTCATCCTAAAAATTTCAACTTTGTAGATTAAAGCTTGCAGTTGCTTTTAAAAATTGTTAAAAAGTCAACAGTCATGCGGTATGTAGCCTGAATTATGTAATTAAATCTTTACACATTCCTGTTTTCTACTTTTCTAGTAATACTATACCTGCAACACAATAATTATAAGACATGCCCGCGAACAGAATCGATGAGCCTTTCGTTAGGTTTTAAGCACATTATTAAATTTTAAGAGAAATAGACATGCCTAATCAACTTACTGACAATTTACATGTGTCAGCAGAACACGTACTTATCACACCTGACCAGTTAGCAGAACAATTACCGGTTAGTGCGGAAGCATTAGAAAAAATCCGCAGTGCCCGGTCCGTGATATCAGACATTATCCATGGTAAAGATCACCGTTTATTAGTCGTGTGTGGCCCATGCTCTATCCACGATGTTGAAGCTGCCAAAGAATACGCTCTAAAATTGAAAGAGTTACATGAGTCGTGTAAAGACACTTTGTACATTGTTATGCGCGTGTATTTTGAAAAACCAAGAACAACGACAGGTTGGAAGGGCTTAATCAACGACCCACATATTGATGATAGTTTTGATATCGAGACAGGTTTGACCAAAGCTCGTGAACTATTGATTTGGTTAGCTGAGCTAGAGCTACCTGTTGCTACCGAAGCATTAGATCCTATTTCTCCACAATATTTAGCAGAATTATTTGCATGGTCTGCGATTGGTGCGCGTACGTCTGAGTCACAAACTCACCGTGAAATGGCGAGTGGTTTATCTATGCCAGTTGGCTTTAAAAATGGTACCGATGGTTCTTTGGGTATCGCGATTAATGCACTACAGTCTGCTGCTTCTGGGCATTCTTTTATGGGTATTAATAAACAAGGTCAAGTCAGTGTAATTACGACCGCAGGTAACCCAGACGGACATATCATTTTACGCGGTGGCAAAACCCCAAATTATGACTCGGTTTGTGTGGCTGATTGTGAAGTTGAATTAGAAAAGCATAATTTACAAGCAAGTCTAGTGGTCGATTGCAGTCACGCAAACTCAGCAAAAGATTACCGTCGCCAACCACTAGTGGCACAAAATGTTTTCAATCAAATTCTTGAAGGCAATCAGTCAATTATCGGTATTATGTTAGAAAGTCACTTAAATGCAGGTAACCAATCTAGCAATGGTAAAAAGCCAAGTGAGTTAGAATATGGTGTTTCTATCACGGATGGCTGTATTAATTGGGATGAAACATCTAAGCTTATTCAACAAGCTCGCGAAAAACTGATCACTGTATTACCAATGCGTCTAAATAAGCGTGCACAAGCATAGTACAAGCAAATAAGATATAGGTTGAATAGCATGTCTGATTGGGAAGCTAAACTGGGTGGTCTGCGTCAGCAGATTGATGATATTGATAGTCAATTAGTTGAGCTGCTCGCAAAAAGAGCCGCTGTAACCACTCAAGTCGGTGAAATAAAATCTCATACAGGCATGCCAACCTATGTACCAGAACGCGAAGCCGAATTGATTCAGTCACGCCGTACTCAAGCCAAAGCACTTGGCGTGCCTGAAAACCTGATAGAAGACTTACTGCGTCGCATTATGCGGGAGTCATACCTGACCCAAAATGTACAATACCGCTGTGCTACAGCAGTCGGTACCAAAGTTGTCATTTTAGGTGGTAAAGGCGCATTAGGTAAACTTTTTGTGAGTTTGTTTGAACGCAGTCATTATAATGTGGTTGTGATTGACAAAGAAGAGTGGCCGAATGCTGCTGAATTAGTTGATGGTGCCAAATTGTGTATCGTAGCAGTCCCGATTAAGCAAACACCAGCTGTGATAGCACAACTTTCATTCTTACCTCAGGATTGTATCCTAGCGGATGTGACGAGTACTAAGTCAGGTCCATTGCACACGATGCTCAAAACCCATACTGGTCCTGTGGTAGGGTTGCATCCTATGTTTGGTCCTGATGCTCCGGGTATGGTAAAGCAGGTAGTCATAGTCTGTGATGGGCGTAAGTCGGAGCAATACCAGTGGTTTATTGAACAAATGAAGACTTGGGGCGCACAACTCCATTATTCAGATGCCGATACGCATGATCAGTCAATGTCTTTTATTCAAGTCATGCGTCATTTCACCAGTTTTGTGTATGGTGGGCATCTCGTCAAAGAAGATCCTGACCTAGAAACTTTACTCGCACATAGCTCTCCAATTTACCGCTTAGAATTTGCGATGGTAGGGCGATTATTCGCTCAAGATCCAAATTTATACGCCGATATCATTATGGATAATTCAGATAATCTGGCATTATTGAAACGTTTTAACCGACGCTTTGCCGATGCAATTAAACTGTTTGAGGACCATGATAAAGAACAGTTTGTTGCCCAATTTTCAGAGATAAGTGAATGGTTTGGTGATTATGCAAATACTTGCTTAATTGACAGCAAACAACTTTTACTCAAAGCTGACGATGACAGGATGTTGCGTAAAAAATAGTTTTGATAGTGTCGTTTTCAAATAAAATAATGGATATGAGAACCACTATGACACTTAAACTACGCCTGCTACTCGCCATCATACCTCTTGTTGTCGTTTCGATCATTGTAATGGGTGGCATGTCACTCAAAATAGCAATAGATAATGCTGATGCAGCTTTAAATCAATCGGCACAAGAAAAACTAAATTCACAAAATACCCAAACTGAAGCTTTAGTGGATAATTATTTCAGCACCGTTGAATCACAATTACGCACAAAGGCTAACGATATCATGGTGGTTGAGGCCGCTAAAAAGTTTGTCGATGCTTTCAATGGGTATACATCTGAACGCGGTTTATTATCAGCGAGTCAAGATGATGCCTTAACCCAGTATTACACTTCAGATTTTGCCAATAAATATGCTGACTCCAACCCAACTCCGCTGAGCAACGTTAGTAGTTTAGTGAATAATTTAGATGATACAGCAAGAACCTTACAATATGATTTTATTGCTGGTTCTACATTTCCTATTGGTGGCAAAGATGGTTTATACGATCTAAACAATGGCACAAGCTATGCTGATGTGCACTCTCGCTATCATGGTTCTCTTCATCAATTTCTACAAGAGTTCGGCTATTATGATATTTTTATTGCTGATATTGACACTGGTAACATTGTTTACTCTGTTTACAAAGAGCTTGATTTTGCCACTTCAATCGCTTCAGGTCCATATGCTGATACGGGGATTGGACATGCGTTTGCCAAGGCTAAAAATACAGCGGAAAAGGGTAAAGTAAGCTTTAGCGAATTATCATCATACTTACCCTCATACAATGCACTCGCAGGGTTCTTGTCAACGCCTATTTTTGATGGGAATACACCGGTTGCAGTGTTAATATACCAGATCCCATTGGACCGTCTTAATGCCGTTCTTACCCACAATGATGATTGGAAAAATAGTGGTTTTGGTGATTCTGGTGAAACGTATATGGTGAATCCAGATGGAACATTACTAACTGAATCTCGATTTTTTGTGGAAGATAAACGAGGGTATTTAGATATCATCAGCACCACTATGCCAACGGTTGCCAAAGCCGTAGAAGTTCGTGGAACTTCAGTAGGTATTCAACCTGTTAATTCTATCTCAGCAAAAGAAGCATTAGCGGGAAACACAGGATTTAAAGTCATTGAGGATTATCGAGGTGTAGAAGTATTCTCAATGTATGCCCCTATCGAAATTGGTGAATATACCTATGGCCTAATCGCTGAAATTGATACTTCTGAAGCGTTAGCTGCGGTTGCTAAAATTAGTGATGAGTTGATCACTAGTACTATCATAGAATTTGTCATAATCGTCGGTATTGCAGTAGCGATTGGTATTTTCTTAGCGAATAAATTAGTTGCACCACTGAACGAAGTGGGGGATATGTGTGAAGAATTGTCTTCAGGTGATGGTGATTTGACTATTCGCTTGAAACCTTCTGGTATCCCTGAAATAGATCGCATCGTACAACCTTTTAATACGTTTATTGGACAGATTCGAGATATTGTCGCTAATGTTAAGCAAGATGCAGAATCTTTAGCATCGGCTTCTGAAGAGTTATCGGCGATAACTGAACAATCAGAGACCACGACGGTACAACAAAGAGATATGACCCACCAGGTGGCGACTGCACTGGAGCAGTTATCAGCCTCAATCACTGAGGTGGCTCAGTCAACTCAAGACACGCAGCAATTTAGTTCTGGCGCACATACCAGCTTAAAAGAAAATATGGAACGAGCGGATATGGCTGCCGACAATATTAAATTACTCGTGCAATTGATTCGTGATTCTTCACGTATCATCACCTCTTTACAAGGTGAAGTTAACCAAATTACCTCGGTTTTAAATGTGATTACTAGCATTGCTGACCAAACCAACTTGTTAGCTTTAAATGCAGCAATCGAAGCAGCGCGAGCAGGTGATGCAGGTCGAGGGTTCTCAGTGGTTGCTGACGAAGTTCGAGCGCTGGCAAATCGCTCACAAGAAAACACAGTAGAGATTTCCAAAATAGTTGAGAAGATGAATGACTCATCTGAGAAGTCAGTAAAAGCCATGGAACAAGCGGCAGCAGCAGCTGACGGTGGTATCCACTTGGTTGACTTGGTGACTGTCGCCATGGATGAGTTATCTTCAACATTAGATTCTGTACAAAATATGACGACAACTGTTGCAGCTGCGACTGAACAACAAGATGTCACCTCTTCTTCGGTGAGTTCTAATGTTGGTCAAATCAATGAAATGGCGCATGATGTTGAAGTCGGTGCACGCCAAACTAGTGAAGCCGCTGCGGATTTAGCGAGAATTGCTAACCGTGCTTCAGAGTTAGTAGGGCGTTTTAAAGTATAATTGCAGTAAATAGCTGAATGGCGTCCTTTGGCACTAGTCATGATAAACAAGGTGTGGCAGTTATACGATTATACCAAGCGCGGTATACCATTATACAATGCGCAGTATAACTGTCACACTGAGTGAACTCAGAACATTTATAATTGGGCTGTTAGAGTATCTTAATTTGGCTTAATTTTACTTAATCGGGAATGTTGACGAGTTTTCTTGGTAACCTCGCTCTCCACCCTGTTAATATTTCATAACAGACCGTTTTTTTCCAAGGGACAAGATCTCTTGGATCTATCCACTCTTTACCTTGTCCCCCCATTAATACCACTTCATCATTTAGTGCTACTGCTGGCAAGTGACTCACGTCTACCATCATCGCGTCCATGGCATTACCACCTACTGTGGGGCATTTGGTGCCACGGATCAAAACATACCCATTATTTCGCACACGGGGATATCCGTCCCCATAACCAATCGGTAACACGGCTATCTGCATCGGTTTCTCAGCTGTAAAATGCATGCCATAACCAACTTTGTCTCCCACTTCTAGCTGACGCAAAGTGGTAATCTTGCATTTTACGCTTAGGACAGGGCGTAAACCAGGATATTGGTTACACACTAGCGATGGGTAAACTCCAGTCGGTAAAATACCGGTACGGACCATAGTAAAATGAGCTGACGGTAAATCTAATACACCGCCTGTATTACTCATATGAATTAAAGGGATTGTGATGCCAGAGGCTTGGACTTGATCGAGAACAGATGTAAAGCGATTTAATTGCAGTAAAGCATAAGATTTATCAGCTTCGTCGGACATCGCAAAATGACTCATGATACCTTCTAGTGCGATGTGCTCAGCGTGAGCGTGCAAATAGTCAACGACTGACATTGCCTCTGTCCAACGCACTCCCCAACGACTCATGCCACTATCCACCTCAATGTGAACAGGCTTTGGGCTAAAAGGGACGTCTGGGTGTTGCGCTTGGTATTCTCGGATACATGACAGATATGTATTGGCTTGCTCAATACTATTAATACACACCGTCATCTCTAACACCAAGGCTGCGCGCATTTCTTCGATACTCGGTTCACCAAATAAGAGGATAGGCGCTTCTATACCATTTTCGCGAAGTGTGACGGCTTCACCAATTGTTTCTACAGATAAATAGCTATAGCCAGCTCTGATTGCTTCTTTGGCCATAAGTACCGAGCCATGCCCGTAGGCATTATCTTTTACAACGCACAGACGTTGGCAATGCGGTGGGGCATATTTTTGGATAATGGAGAAGTTTTCACGAAGTTGGCTGTGATCAATTTCAACCCAGGCACTTCTGATTTGCTTTAAGTTATCTAATTTTGCTGTGTTGAATGCCATATTTAATCGTTTCCAGGAGGCCAAAGAGATAACCCAATATCGTTGCGATAATAGCTATTTGAACAAGAGATTGTGTCTAAAATAGCGTAGGTATTGTGGATCGCTTCAGTGAGATTTTGACCATATCCATTCACATCTAAAAGTCGATGTCCATCCGCCAATATTTGCCCCTCAGTACCGGTGACTTCGTTGAACCAAATATCTTTGCTGGTATCTGAGATTTTTATAGGAAATGCAGGTCCAGTGACTTCCAGGAATGGGTAACCATAACCTGCCAGAGTGACTGAACAACCCAATTTTTTGTCTGCAACAAATTTGGGTACAAAAGCAAACTCGGGATCTATGACGGCTCTTAGCATATCCAAAGGGTTTTCTAACATCCTCATGATAATAGGGCCGCACATTACGCCCAAGCGAGCGTTGTATTCTATCACCGACCATTCATCGTTTTGATACATGGCGGTGACTTGTAATGGACCGGTATATTTTGTTTGTTCAAGCCATGGTTGCAAAGGTGCAATGAGTCGTTCACATAAGCCATATTCGTCATTTGGATCTTGAGCGACAATACCACCTAGCGGAGCGCCTGCGATTTTGCCCATGTTACCCGCAAAAGCACGTTTATATTCTTGATTTGAAATTAAAGACGTTACTTGACCTCGATTCACAAAAGCAATATGACCCGCTTCCTTGTGCCCCATGTATTCTTGGAAAAACACACCTTCTGCATAATCAATACGGTCAAGCCAGCTCAATGTGTCTTCTAATGTTTCGCATACAATAGTGTGGATCGGAGACGTCGGAGAGCACAAGGTGTTTTTGATCACGTAGGCTCCAGGAAATTCTTCTAGGAAGGCTAATGCATCTAAACGGTTATTCGCCACAAAAGATCTTGGGAAATGAATACCTAATGATTCGCCAATTTGTTGCGCGTAAGCGCGATCTCTTTCTAACTGTAATGCTTCGCCATTCGGGCAAAAAACAGGTAATAAAGCGCATAATGCATCTGCCCAGGGCTGAGTCGCCCAGTCGATCGACATTGGGATCATAATGTCACATGGTTGGTTATTTAACAGTTCAACCGGCGACACAAATTCTTGTGGAGTGTAAGCTGGACAAACTTGTGCTGGACCAAAATGTGCGTAATCACGGCTGAGCCAAACGATGACTTCAGCACCTGCATCTTGGAGTGTTTTTGCTAATCCATGCGTAAAAGCACCCACACCAATCAATAAAATTTTCATGTTATTCTTATTTTTCGTAAATTAAACGAAACCAGCCTTAGGGTGTCGCAGGCTGAATGGTTTTGATATTTTTTTCTAACGAAGAGACCTTAGCTTTCAAGCTGGCGTTGCGTTGTTCAAGAATGGCAATTTTATCATTTAATACGTTACTCGTATTTTGTGAGGTAAGTAACCCTTGTTTAACACCTTCTAATTCCAAGTTAACCGCTAAGATATCATTTAATGTGGTATTGAATTCATTTTGCAAACTATCGAATTTTTTGTCCACAGCATTCACACTTTTTGTGGCGCTTGTGGCTATTTTGTCGCGAGCGTTTTTATCGTTAGCCTGCCCAGTGAGAAATTTTTGGTTTAAATCTTTAATATCTTTTTGATTTCTGCGCCACGCTGAAGCCCATAATTTATCCATTTGATCCCACAACTCTTCTGCGCGATTAGATAATTCAGTCACTTTAACTTGCAGAGCGACGGTAGAGTTACCCATTTCCTCGCCTGTTGCGGAGAGGCGATTTTCTAAATCAGCAATTCTTAGTTCAGACTGTTTGAGAAGTTCACTTTGAGTCGTGTTTTGCCAAAATAAATAACCAGAAAGGCCTGATGCAGCGAATCCTAAAAGTAACGCAAATACAGCTAACCCATTACTTGAGGAATTTTGTACAGGTGGAGGCGGTGGCGTAGACGCTTTGGGAACAACTCTGTCGTTGTCTTGTAATACAATATTAGGTACTTCGTCAAAAGAGCGTTGAGTCATAAATACTTGTCCATATAATTTGCGTCTAATGATACCTAAAAGATGGGAGCTCCTCTAGTTGAAAGTATTCAGTGTAACGAATATATTCAATAAAAGAGCTGGTTTTTTTGCAAGCTTTTGAAGTTAGCTCACTAAACTAGATAAATGCTAATGTTGCCGCAACCGCTTTTTGCCATCGAGTCAGCAACATGCTTCTGGTCGTATCATCTAGTTGGGGAGTGAACTTTTTATCGACAACCTTATATTGTTGCAGGCTTTGGGTGTCTTTATACCAACCCACTTGTAAACCCGCGAGATACATAACGCCTAAAGCTGTTGACTCCATCGTTTTTGGGCGCAATACAGCAACTTGTAACATATCGGCTAAGAATTGACACAACCAGTCGTTACCGACCATTCCGCCATCGACCCAAACCGCTTCAGCTGATACTGAATCAGCACTCATGGCTGTCAGTAGGTCATACGTTTGATAACACACAGCCTCTAATGCAGCGCGTGCAAAATGGGCTTCGGTAGTCCCCCGACTCATCCCATAAATCGCGGCACGTGCGTCAGCTTCCCAGTGTGGTGCCCCTAAGCCAGCAAAACCAGGGACCAGAACAACACCATGGTCATACTCCAGTGATTCGGCCAAAGCTTTCGTTGCAGATGCACTTTTTATGACTTTTATACCGTCACGTAGCCATTGTATGTTGGCACCTGCAGTAAAAATAGAGCCTTCAAGTGCATAATAGGTTTCACCATGTAAGGTATAGCCAACTGTAGTCAGCATTTGATGGTTGGATTTTTGTGGTTCTGTACCAGTATTTAACAGGGCAAAGCAACCGGTGCCATAAGTTGCTTTAAATCCTCCTGGAGTAAAACAGCATTGACCAAACAAGGCGGCTTGTTGGTCACCAGCGACCCCTGCAATAGGCACATTCAGAGGGAGTGCAGTTGTGCTAGTCATACCATAGTCATCTGCACTTTCTTTTACTTCGGGTAACATCTTGGCTGGAATGTCGTACCACTCCAACAGTTCGCTATCCCAATCTAATGTATGGATGTTAAATAGATTCGTTCTGGATGCATTGGTAGTATCCGTAGCATGTACTTTACCTGCGGTTAGATGCCAGATCAGAAAGGTATCAACAGTACCAAAGATGAGTTCGCCATAGTCGGCTTGGGCTCTGGCGCCTTCGACATTGTTCAGGATCCATGCAATCTTGGATGCTGAAAAATAGGGATCTAAAAGTAGACCAGTTTTAGCGGTGATACACTCTGCATACTCTTGGTTTTCTGCACAAAACGCACTGGTCCTGCGATCTTGCCACACAATGGCATTGTAAACAGGTTCTCCTGTTTCCTTATGCCACACTAGGGTCGTCTCTCGTTGATTGGTAATACCCACAGCTAGCACCTCAATACTATTTGCTTGGGCGTACTCCATAACTGTTTTTGTGGCGATTAAGCTGGTATTTAAAATATCTTGTGGGTCGTGTTCTACCCAACCAGATTGGGGGAAATGTTGAGTAAATTCTTGTTGATAGCTATGTAATTGTTCGCCGTGTTGGTTAAATAAAATAGCTCGTGATGAAGTGGTACCTTGATCTATAGCGATAATTGCTTGATGTGTAGTAGGTGTTTTCGCGTTAGACATGAAACTCTCTTATATTATTAATTTTATTTATCGAATCCGGTAATGTATTTACTGCTGTATATTTCGTATTTTTGTGCACAACAAATCCAGACCAATCGGTATTAGATACATTTTTTTAACATACCTGTTATACCATAGTCGTAGATTTTTCGTAACGGTTTTGTTTATACAAAAACAATAATATAAAAAAAGCTAGTATGGTTGAGCTGAATACTTGCCCCTGATGATATATCTGCTCATCTGGGGCAACACTGCTCTCATACTAGCTTTGGTCTTTGTTCTGATTATGCTGTAGCGGCTTGAATCGCTTGTTCTACGTCTGCAATAATGTCATCAATATGCTCGATACCCACCGAGATTCTGACTAAGCCTTCTGAAACACCGGCACTAGCAAGTTCTTCGGGGTTTAATTGGCGGTGGGTGGTTGATGCTGGGTGACATGCCAGTGATTTTGCATCACCAATGTTGACCAAACGCAGTATCATTTGTAAAGCATCAATAAATTTGCCACCAGCGGCTTTAGGGTCAGACGCTTTTAAACCAAAACTGATAATGCCAGAAGCTAAACCATTGGACATCTTTTGGCAGATTGCATGATATGGGCTTGACGGTAAACCAGCATAATTTACCCACTCAACAGCCTCATGCTGTTCTAAATATTCTGCTAGCTTAATGGCATTAGCACAATGTCTTTCCATTCTCAAAGGCAGGGTTTCTAAACCTTGTAACAGCAAAAAGGCACTGTGTGGTGATAGTGCGGCTCCAGTATTGCGCAGTGGTACGACTCGACAACGACCAATGTAGGCTGCAGGACCTAAGGCTTCTGTATATACCACACCGTGATAGGATGGATCAGGCTCGTTTAACAAAGGGAAACGTGCTTTATTTACCACCCAGTCAAACTTTCCTGAGTCGATGATAACACCACCAATTGTCGTACCATGGCCACCTACATATTTGGTCAATGAATGAATGACGATGTCTACACCATGTTCGATTGGACGACACAGGGCAGGGGTGGCAACGGTGTTATCCACGATAACAGGGATCCCATGTTTGTGCGCCAGTGCCGATAAAGCGGCTAGGTCAACAACATTACCGGCTGGGTTACCAATGGATTCACAAAATACCGCTTTGGTATTTTCATCAAATAATGCTTCGATTTTACTTAGGTCATCAAAAGATGCCATACGCACGTCGACCCCTTGACGAGGCAAAGTATGAGCAAATAAGTTATAAGTGCCACCGTAGAGTTGACTCGTGCTAACGATATTGTCACCGACTTGGGTTAATGCTTGGATGGCATAGGTTATCGCGGCCATTCCTGAGGAAACGCACAAAGCTGCAATACCACCTTCAGCGGCAGCCATACGCTCTTCCAACACGTTGGTGGTGGGATTCATAATGCGTGTATAAATATTACCAGGAACTTTTAAATCAAATAAGTCAGCACCGTGTTGGGTGTCGTCAAAAGTATAAGAAGTTGTCTGATAGATTGGTACCGCAGCTGCTTTTGTTGTTTCTTCTGAAGTGTATGCGTGATGTAAGACCAGTGATTCTAATTTCATTGAATGTATCCTCGTAAGTTGTCACTGCATACTAGCAAAAAATACGCAAAATACACCCTGCGATTTTAGCCTTAAATGATGATTTACAATGAAATAGATTGATGCTCGGTTATGCATCAAATAAACAGATAATGTGCGAACCGGTTACGCGGATGAAATTCAATGAATACACTAAAAACAAAAAAACCACGGTTTGAGCATTTTTAAACCGTGGTTAAGATGTTGGTTTTTATCTTTAAATCCCTGGGAGGTCTTTAAACATAAGACAAGTGGTGGAGCTGGCGGGACTTGAACCCGCGTCCAGAAAGCGTCAACCGTTGGTACTACATGCTTAGTTTGTCTTTTATTTAACCTTAGAAGCTCCGGCAAACAGGATCTTTTCAGGCTGGCCTAATACTATTTCGCGGTTCAGCCTTAGACAAGCTTCCCTCGCTATTCTACTGGGATGACCTCCCGAACCTCAGCTAGCAGAAAAAACTTGAGTGGGAGGGCCTATACAGGTTATTAAGCTGCTAGTGCGTAGTTTTCGTCGTTTGCGACTATTTTTTTGCGGTTTTTTAAAGAGGCCAACCGCACCTCTGCATGCACCTCAAGCATCATTGAATCCTGTCGAATCCTAATCAGCCCCAAATGTTTAGAAATCATAGCACTGCTTGTTCTTGTTGTCTCTATTTATTCGTCTTGAATCCATTTAAATAACAAGTAAAAGACTAAGAAATTTTCTATGTTTGACTAAGAATAATGCTTATATCTTTTTTTCCCACGAAAGCTAGAATGAATATCTAACTCATGTAAGAGATCTCTTACATGATGTTTGTTGTGAACAACAGTATTTGGAGTAAATACATGTTTAAAATTAGATTAAATAAAAGAAATTTCCAAGATTTTTTGAGTTTCATTTCTTCAACTAACTTGTTTTACCAAGCGAACTTAGGGCGTGTCGTCATTACAAAGTCCGACATTGACAAAATATTATCTTTTGATCAAAACCTCATTCCTTTGATCCCAAAAGTGGGGTATGCCTTGTTCAAATGTAAGTTACTCCTCCAAGAGTTACTTAGTCACAACCAACATTATCACGCGATACCTTCAGACAATAAAGTTGCTTTTGAACAGGATATATAAATGCGCAATATACTTTTACTTTTACTCATCACATTAAGTCTTTCTGGTTGTGCAAGTACGGCTATAAAAAAACAAACGGCATCTTCTGGCAATTTTACAGTAGCTTATCTTTCTGAAAACTTCTTGACTGTATCGCAAAAGAGCGATTCTCAACAAAACGATTTAGCCGCATTTATTGAACAAGCAAAGCAAGAAGCGAGAGCAAAAGGTTTTTCATATGTGACAATCGCTATTCAGGATAGCCCCATTAAACTTAAAAGGGTAAGTTTTTATCTGAGTAACGAGAAGATTAATGCCAAAAGCCAAAGTATCTAATAGGCGCATAAATCTGCCACATCTTAGGTTATACGTTTGACTTAAGATGTGGAGTTAGATGGAGAGGAGTTAGGCATAAGTGTTAGTATTAAGACTTCTTCATCATCCGTTCTTTTTGTCTCGCCCAGTCTCTATCTTTTATCGTGTCGCGCTTATCGTGCGCTTGCTTACCTTTGGCTAAATAGATTTCAAGCTTGACCCAGCATGTTTTCCAATACATGGCCGTAGCGACTATCGTCAGTCCTTGGCGATCTAAACCACCCATTAATTGTTCAATTTCTTGTTTCTTGAGCAGTAACTTTCGGGTGCGTGTCGGGTCACAAATGACATGCGTTGATGCTTGGTTCAACGGTGTGATACTCAAGTTGGTGACAAACGCTTCGCCGTCTTTTATGAATACATAACTATCGGTGAGATTAACCTTGCCTGAGCGGATGCTTTTTACTTCCCAGCCTTGCAATTCAATGCCCGCTTCAAATTTGTCATGCAAATGAAATTCGTGGCGTGCCTTCTTGTTTAAGGCAATTGTAGAGCTTGGATTTTTTGATTTCTTTTTCATTGAAATATTATACCTTGAGGTGGTATGTAGTGTCATGAATAATCTTATAATCGGGGCAAAAACCGAAATAAAAAGGCGTAAAAATTAACTATTTCAACAAACATGGTAGAATGCGTCTATTAGTGAAAGAGAAAGGTGGGTCAAGAGCATGGCCGAAGTTAAAAAAAGTGCACTCGTCCCGTACAGTGCCAAGATGATGTATGATTTGGTCAATGATGTACCGAGCTATCCTGAATTTTTACCAGGGTGCGTTGGCAGTGAAGTGTTGCAGAGCACTAATACTGAAATGGTCGCCGCACTGCATATAGCAAAAGCAGGGATTAAACAGACATTTACAACGAGAAATTCGCTGCAGCCGAATACAACCATCGCCATGGATCTTGCGGATGGCCCTTTTAAAGAATTAACAGGTGGTTGGACATTTACAGAACTGGATGAATTTGCCTGTAAAATTGAATTACACCTAAAATTTGAATTCACTTCTAAATTAGTTGAGTTAGCTTTTGGTAAAATCTTCCATGCATTGGCCAACAGTATGGTAGATGCATTTATTAAACGAGCAAAAGAACAAGCTACGGCTTAGTGCATTTTTACATCACGCGCAGCGGTGTTAAATAAGCAACACATTCTAAATCAGTAATATTAAGGGTTTTGTATTTACATGACAGATTCTATCCATGCAGACAGCGCAGAAACGACAGAGCTATTAACGATAGAAGTTGTGTATGGCACTCCAGAGCAGCAGACCATCAAAACGGTATCTGTTCCGGTTGCTACTGCTGTCGAAGATGCGATTAATATGTCCAAGATCACTGAAGTCTATCCAGAAATTGATTTGACTATCAATAAGGTCGGCATCTGGAATCGCACTTGCAAACTGACCGATGTTGTTAAAAACAATGACCGCATTGAAATTTATCGCCCACTGATTGCCGATCCCAAAGAGGTCCGTAGACAAAGAGCCGAAAAAGCGAAGGCAGAAGGCCGAGCAGACAAAGTGACCGGCGGTCGTGCTAAAAGAGCTGTTTAGGACAGCAATATTTAATATTTTCTACGTTTCAGACCAGTGGTCGCTAAAATTTTTGCAGAAATTTCTTCAATGGAGAATTTTGTCGAATTCAAAAAAGGGATTTTTTCCTTGCGATACAAGTTTTCCACTTCACGTAATTCCATCCGACATTGTTGCATAGAAGCATAGCGCGAATTTGCCCTGCGCTCTGAGCGGATTTGGTGCAGTCTTTCGGCTTGGATAGTTAACCCAAATAGTTTGTCTTTAAAACGTCGCAATGCCGGGTTCAGTTTTAACACATCTCCCATATCTTCCTCTGTAAAAGGGTAATTGGCAGCTTTAATGCCGTATTGTAAAGCTAAATACAGACTCGTGGGGGTTTTACCAGAGCGCGATACACCAACTAAAATAATATCTGCTTCGTGATAATTCTTCAGATTGGCACCATCATCGTTGTTCAGTGCGTAATTTACGGCATCAATACGAATGTCGTATGTGGTTTCGTGAATGCTATGGGTACGATGTTTTTCTGGTTTTGAAGGAACCCCTAACACTTTTTCAATAGGGGCGACAAATTGATCAAGGAAATTGTAATTAATACCGACTGAGTTAGCAATTATATGTCTAATTTCCGTATTCACTATTGTGTGAAAAACAAGCGGCCGTTCTTGGGAATCTTGAAAACTTACAGAAATTTGTTGTAAGACTTCTTTAGCTTGTTGCTCAGTTTCCACAAAAGGGATCGTGACATGATTGAACTCAATGGGGAATAAAGACAGTAATGCGTGCCCAAAAACCTCTGCAGTGATAGCAGTTCCGTCAGAAATATAAAAGGCACTTCGCATAACAATTCCTTAACAATGTTGTAATTTTATTACGGTTTGCAATTAAATTTTACAAGCCTAAGACCTTCAATCTACAATAGTTTTTTATAGATTGGTTGTTTTTTAATCATCTGTTTTCACTGCAGAAATTAGCAAATAATCAAAAAAACAGCAATCCCTACAATACGGCTGGAGAAGCACAAGTGCAAGAATATGTTTTATGGTACCAAGAACTAGGAATGGATGATGTTGGTCGCGTCGGCGGTAAAAATGCATCACTAGGTGAAATGATTTCAAACCTGTCGAATGCAGGTGTACAAGTACCAGGTGGTTTTGCTACCACAGCTTATGCGTTTAATGAATTTTTAGAGCAAAGTGGTGTTGAAGCCAAAATTCACGATATTCTCGACAATTTAGACGTCGATGATATTACTGCACTCGGTGAAGCGGGTGAAAAGATCCGCAATTGGATCATCGATACGCCATTTCAACCAGAGCTGGAAGCAGCCATCAAAACTGCTTTTTCTGAGTTACAAGGAACGGCAGGTGAGAGTGCTTCTTTTGCTGTGCGTTCTTCTGCAACCGCTGAAGATATGCCTGATGCGTCTTTTGCCGGGCAACAGGAAACTTTCTTAAACGTCACCGGTTATGATGCGGTCCTTGTTGCAATCAAGCACGTTTTTGCCTCGTTATTTAACGATCGAGCCATTAGTTACCGTGTACACCAAGGTTATGACCATAAAGGTGTTGCATTATCCGCTGGTATTCAACGTATGGTGCGTTCAGACCGAGCATCGTCTGGTGTTATGTTTACTATTGATACCGAGTCGGGTTTTGAAGATGTTGTGTTTATTACTTCAAGCTATGGTTTAGGTGAAATGGTGGTGCAAGGGGCTGTCAATCCAGATGAATTCTACGTACACAAGCCTACTTTAGCAGCCGGTCGACCAGCAGTCGTACGCAGAAACTTGGGGAGTAAATTAGTCCAAATGATTTATGCTGACTCCCAAGAGCATGGTAAGCAAGTTGAAATTGTTGATATCGAAGCTGAGCAAAGCCTGCAGTTTTCAGTCAGTGATGCTGAAGTTGAAGAGTTAGCGAAACAAGCTGTAATTATTGAGCAACATTACGGTCGTGCGATGGATATCGAATGGGCGAAAGATGGTACCGATGGTAAATTATACATCGTACAAGCACGCCCAGAGACTGTGCGTTCACGAGAAGATGCACAAGTCATCGAGCGTTATCAATTAAATGGCGATGCACAGACTATTTGTACGGGTCGTGCCATCGGTCATAAAATCGGCGCTGGAGAAGCTAAAGTATTAGCCTCCATTGAAGATATGGATCAAATCCAGCCTGGTGATGTATTAGTGACTGATATGACCGATCCTGATTGGGAACCTATCATGAAACGCGCGTCAGCTATCGTAACGAATCGCGGAGGTCGTACTTGTCACGCTGCGATCATTGCCCGTGAATTAGGGATCCCTGCTGTTGTTGGGTGTGGTGATGCGACACAAAGCATTACCACCGGACAGCGTGTCACGGTTTCTTGTGCTGAAGGTGATACTGGTTTTATTTACGGTCAAGAATTAGAGTATGATGTAGTAACTTCGCGCATTGATGCCATGCCTGAGTTACCGTTAAAAGTGATGATGAACGTGGGCAATCCAGACCGCGCTTTTGATTTTGCACGTTTGCCTCATGCCGGTGTCGGTTTAGCACGCCTAGAGTTTATAATTAACAGAATGATTGGAGTGCATCCTAAAGCACTATTAGATTTCGCTAATCAACCAGAAGAATTACAAACCGAAATCAGTGAAATGATGGCTGGTTATCCTTCTCCACGTGAGTTTTATATCCAAAAATTAGTTGAAGGGATTGCTACTATCGGTGCTGCTTTTTCTCCTGAAAAAGTTATTGTGCGCATGTCTGATTTTAAATCGAATGAATACTTTAATTTAGTGGGTGGGTATCAATACGAACCTGATGAAGAAAATCCAATGCTAGGTTTCCGTGGTGCGTCTCGTTACATCTCAGAAGATTTTCGTGAGTGTTTTGCCTTAGAATGTGAAGCGATTAAGCGTGTGCGCAATGACATGGGCTTGACGAATGTTGAGATCATGATCCCTTTCATTAGAACCTTAGAAGAAGGTAAACAAGTTATTCAGTTACTGGCTGAACAAGGTTTAGTACAGGGTGAAAATGGTCTACGTGTCATCATGATGTGTGAATTACCATCCAATGCACTTTTAGCAGATGAATTCTTAGATATTTTTGATGGCTTCTCCATTGGTTCAAATGACTTAACGCAACTAAGTTTAGGCTTAGATCGCGACTCTGGTTTGATTGCGCATTTATTTGATGAACGTGACCCAGCAGTGAAAAAACTTTTAGCGATGGCTATCAAAGCTGCTAAAGCGCGTGGTAAATATGTTGGGATTTGTGGTCAAGGTCCCTCTGATCATGAAGATTTAGCAGCTTGGTTGGTGGAACAAGGGATTGATTCAGTTTCTCTAAATCCAGATACTGTTGTTGAAACGTGGTTATATTTAGCTGAGCAAACTACTGCTTAGTGTAGCTAACTAGCTGAATTATTCAGCAGATTAGGACGATTGAACTATTCTGCTGATTTTAGAACAATAAAGTGTAAAACATTTACACGATAAAGCGTCTTTTTTAGGCGCTTTTTTGTGCAAACTCTTCTGTCCCTTTCTATCCTCTAGTATACTTCTAGCATTATGTACCTCCTACGTTAGAGAGATAGCTATGCTTCCGGTATTAGATAGTCAAGCAGCTTTAGAAAGCCATTATTTGGATTACTTGGCTGCATTACAAAAGAGCGAGTTTTCAGGTGATATTGAAACCCAGTATTCGAGCCGTCTTGCTATGGCTACTGATAATTCTATCTATCAAAAGTTACCTCAAGCCGTCGTTTATCCAAAATCAGTTGCCGACTTGTCAATTTTAGGGCGTTTAGTTGCTGATTTTCCAGAGGTCGCTTTTTCGGCTCGAGGAGGTGGTACGGGAACAAATGGACAATCATTGACGTCAGGTATTGTGGTGGAGTTGGCGCGCCACATGAATCAAATTTTAGAAATTAACCCTGCAGAAGGGTGGGTTAAAGTGCAAGCAGGTGTCGTCAAAGATGCGCTTAATGATGCGCTTAGACCTCATGGTTATTTTTTCGCACCAGACTTATCTACTTCAAACCGGGCGACCATTGGCGGCATGATCAACACGGATGCCTCTGGTCAGGGCTCATTAGTCTATGGTAAAACATCAGATCATATACTTGGTCTCACCAGTGTTCTAGCCAACGGTGATATTTTAGAAACCGAGCCTACACCTAAAGATCTGCTGCTTGGGCATTCTGACCAGTCTATCCAGGCTATTGCGCAACAAATCCAAGCATCTTGTGTCGGGTTTAGAGATGAAATTTTAGCTAAATTTCCTCGTTTGAATCGTTTTTTAACCGGGTATGATTTAGAACACGCATACTTACCAGAAACCGATGAGTTCGATATTAGTCGTTTAATCGCAGGTTCTGAGGGTTCTTTGGCCTTCGTCGCAGAAGCCAAATTAAACATCACGCCGATTGCCAATCATAAAGCGTTGGTCAACATCAAATACAATTCTTTTGAGGCGGCGTTACGGCATGCTCCTAAGATGGTAGCCGCTAAAGCAACCTCGGTCGAAACCGTGGATTCTATTGTATTGAATTTAGCCCGTGCAGATATTGTATGGCATTCAGTGTCTGATTTAATTACTGACGTACCTGACCAAACTCTGCTGGGTTTGAATATGGTTGAGTACAACAGTAATGATGAAGCTGAGATCACTGAACGGATTAATCGCTTAGCCGCTGAGTTAGACCAGGATATAGAAACACAGAAAGGCGGCGTTATTGGTTACCAAATTACTTACGATGTCACTGATATTCAAAAAATCTATGGGATGCGCAAGAAGTCAGTGGGTCTTTTAGGCAAGACAGATGGCGCCAAAAAACCGATTGCGTTTGCCGAGGATACCGCCGTCCCACCCGAAAATTTAGCTGACTTCATTATGGAATTCCGTGCGTTATTAGACAGTCATAATCTTCATTATGGTATGTTTGGTCACGTCGATGCAGGTGTATTGCATGTTCGCCCTGCGTTAGATATGAATGATCCGCAACAAGAAGTATTATTGAAACAGATTTCTGATCAAGTCGTTGCCTTGGTCGCCAAGTATGGTGGCTTAATGTGGGGAGAACACGGCAAAGGTTATCGCAGTGAATATGCCCCTGAATTCTTCGGTGATGAGCTATATGCTGAGCTGCGCAAAATCAAACGCGTCTTTGATCCACTAAACAAAATGAACCCCGGTAAAATTTGTACCCCTTTTGCCTCAGACGCAGCGCTGGTTAAAGTTTCTGATAAGAAGCGTGGTACCTACGATAGAACTATTCCCGTGGTATTTAAAGAAGAATTTGCGCCTGCCATGAGTTGTAATGGTAATGGTCTGTGCTTTAATTACGACACGACATCCCCGATGTGTCCTTCAAGTAAAATAACGTCTGACCGAAGACACTCTCCAAAAGGCCGCGCAGGTATGATCCGTGAATGGTTACGTTTGCTTGGACAAAAAGATATCGCGATTGATTCCTTGCACGCCCAGTCCTTTCAAACATCTTGGTGGTCACGTTTACTGAATACTAACTCCGCGGAGAGTAAAGGCGACTTTTCTCATGAAGTGTTTGAGGTGATGGATGAGTGTTTGGCGTGTAAATCATGTTCGGCCCAATGCCCAGTTGGTGTAGATGTCCCAGATTTTAGGGCAAAGTTTTTATCTATTTATTATCAACGTTATTCCCGTCCAGTTAAAGACTATTTAGTTGCAAACGTAGAGCGAATGGCTCCTTTACTGGCGAAAATACCTCGTTTACATAACGTAGTCATGCAAACGGGGCTTGCGCAGGCCGTGCTGAAACACACCATTGGCTATGTTGATGCTCCATTATTGTCGACACCCACTTTAGCGAGTCGTTCAGAGGCATATCAATTCGACTTAGCTCAGTTACAAAACTTGTCCAAGTCAGAAAAAGCACAGCGTGTTTTGATTGTCCAAGATCCGTTTACTAGTTTTTATGATGCAGAAGTTGTTTATGATTTTATGCAGTTAGTAGAGAAACTAGGTTTTAAACCTGTAGTCCTGCCATTTCATCCGAATGGTAAGCCGCAACACGTGAAAGGGTTTTTAGATAAATTTGCTGTGACCGCAAAACATACTGCTGATTTCTTAAATCAAGTTGCTGAACTTGAGATCCCTATGGTAGGTGTTGATGCATCTTTGCTACTAGTTTATCGAGATGAATATACAAAAACGCTAGGTACACAAAGAGGTGATTTTGCTGTACTGGCTGTGCATGAATGGCTGGCACGTTTTGCACAAGAGAGTTTATTTGCTCATGCAGTTAGTGAGACATCAAGTGCTCCAGCGCCATTTGCTTTATTGACTCACTGTACTGAAAAAACGGCATTGCCGACCTCAGAAAAACAATGGCAACAGATTTTTTCTCAAGTAGGTCTTGAGCTGGATATAGTGTCGGTAGGGTGCTGCGGTATGGCCGGGACTTATGGGCATGAATTGGCCCATTACGACAATGCCAAAGGTATCTATGAATTGAGCTGGCGCAATGCACTGAGTAAATATCAAGAGTCTCAATGGGCCGTTTCCGGGTATTCATGCCGGAGCCAAGTTGCGCGCTTTGAAGGTACAAAACCTAAGCATCCGTTGCAGCTATTAAATTCACAACTAGCACCAAAATAATAATAAGATTAAGGAGATATCATGGCTGAACCAACAGCACCACAAAATCAAGAAGAGCTAGGCGAGTGGGTGAGAGAACAGTTCCAAAAAGCGAATAAACATTTAGCTGAAAATGGCGTTTTATTTGCGTCTGTTGTGGTCGAAGAAAGCCGTTATATGGCACCATATGTCGCTGTTTGGAAAATCAAATCACAGCAAGGAAAGTTGTTCTGGGTCATGAGTGGTGATTTACCGTGTGATTATATACCAGCTGATGTAGCACCGAATGTACAAGCAGTATTGAAACATTTTGCATTGGCTTGGCAACTAAAAGCTGAGAATTTAGCTGCCGCGAGCCCAACTAATCCAACTGATATTGAATATATCAATTTACTATCCCATCGTGCCGAAGGTCTCTACAACATGAGCGAAGATACCAACCTATGGCAAGAGAATAGTTAATCACTCACAATTTCGTAATAGCCTAAATTTAACATCTCACGAATGGTTTCTATCCATTCGTGATCAATCTCCATAACTCTATCGATATAACTTTCAGTATTGTCTAACACTTGGCTCATTAAAAAGCGCTGAGTTGCAGACACGGAAAATTGATGTCCGTTAATAAAGAAGATAAATTCGTCGTTTACTTGATAGTCTAAATATACCGGCCGAACACCAATAGCTCTGCGGACTGTAATACCTTGGTTAACAAATGCTAGCATTTGAGAGGTGGTGATTTCATTTTCTAAAGCAAACATATCTAAGCTAGCATGTTGTTTTGATAAGTGCTCAGTTAATATTTGGTCTATTTGTGGACTGGTGACATATTGTTGTAAGAGTTGCTTAAGCAGTGTGATGTCAGTCGCTGTGACTGCGCCCGGTCTATCACCTAAAGGGCGATTTCGATCAGAAAATCTGCGCGTTATTTTGTCTTTTTCTAAGATATCGTCAGCGACAGCTTGGAATAACTCGGATTGATCTGGTGCTCTAAATCCTACAGAATAGTTCAAACAATCAGAGATCGTTTCCCCTTTATGAGGAAAATTTGGTGGGATATATAGCACATCTCCCGTTTCAAGTATTTCATCAATAATCGGTTTAAAGTCCTCGACTTGTTGCAATTTTGGATGGGGGAGGATCGTATCACGATGAAGGATTTTATCACCAACTTGCCAGCGTCGTTGCCCTTTACCTTGGATGATAAATACATCATATTGGTCAAAATGGGCACCCACACCTCCACCAGCGACAGAATAACTGACCATCAGATCATCCATCCGCCAGTGTGGAATAAAATTAAATTTATCCATCAGAGCACTGCATTCTTCGTTATAAACGTCTACGCCTTGGACGAGTAGGGACCAGCTATCTCGACACACTTTGTTTAAATCGCTGAACGGGCCTTGTAATACATCCCAACCATTGGTCCCATTGATGACTAAGCGCGAATCAACATCAGATTCTTCAGCTAAACCTGCAAGGTCATGTTCATCAATGGGATCTACAAAGTTGCTTAAAAATTGTTTGATAATAACCGGTTTACGTTGCCAGTATTGGCTTAAAAAATCTTGCGGGGAAAACGTGGTTGATGTGGTCATGGTTCTCTCTTGTGATATTGGTAAACTTGCTGTGGCACAAACCCTTTTAATTCAAGTGTAATGCCTTCACAAAGGCATGGGTTTAGCATGCGGTCATGACATGCTTTATTCATCAGTAACGAATTTGGGGGAGCATTTTGTTCAAGTCTTGCTGCTAGATTAACAGTATGCCCCCAAATATCAAAGCTACTTATGTAACTGCCAATTTGACCGCTTAAAACGGGGCCAAATGCAAGGCCTGCGCGTAGAGCTGACTGAACATTGTACAACTCACAAAGTTCAGAAAACGCCTTTGCTAAAGTATTATATAAATATAGACTATTTTCTATGTTTGAGGCTAAACAATTATTGCTCGTTTCCAATAGGATGATACAGGCATCTCCATTGTATTTAATAGGCCGTGCTGAGAACTCAGTAATGATGTTGTCAAACAAACAATAACAATAATGCAATGCTTGAACAATTGCTTTGTCCGACTTGTTATAGGTAAATTGAGTAAAATCCTGCATGTCGATAAATAATACACAAGCATCAACTAGTTCATTGACATGTAACGGGGTAGTTGTTGTGTTTAAGGAAAATGTGTAAGACGGTGTGTTTTGGATAGGCATACTAAACCCTCAAGTTGTTGAAGGTTTAGTATGTGATTAAGAACTTAATCTAACAACTGATCGACAAGCCTGATTGCGTCGCCAATATATTTTTCAGGTGTTAAATCTTTCAACTCAGCTTTTACTGTGTCACTTAATTCAAGTGTATCAATAAATTCAGCCATAACCTGAGCGTTCACTTTTTTGCCGCGGGTTAACTCTTTAAGTTTTTCATACGGTTTTTCGATGCCGTAACGACGCATTACCGTTTGGATAGGCTCAGCGAGTAACTCCCAGTTATTGTCTAACTCAGCAGCTAAACTACCAGCGTTTACTTCTAGCTTACTGATCCCTTTAAGACTCGCTTGATAAGCAATCAAAGAGTAGCCCATACCAACGCCAAGATTACGTAATACAGTCGAATCGGTTAAGTCACGTTGCCAACGAGATACTGGTAATTTAGTAGCTAAATGGCCAAATAATGCATTGGCAATACCTAAGTTACCTTCAGAATTTTCAAAATCAATAGGGTTTACTTTATGCGGCATGGTGGAAGAACCAATTTCGCCTGCTACCGTTTTTTGTTTAAAGTGGCCTAGCGCAATATAACCCCATACATCACGGTCAAAGTCGAGAAGGATAGTGTTAAAACGCGCGATGGCATCAAATAATTCTGCGATATAATCATGTGGCTCGATTTGTGTTGTGTAGGCATTCCAACTTAATCCTAAACTCGTCACAAAAGACTCTGATACGGCATGCCAGTCAACGTCTGGATAAGCCGATAAGTGTGCGTTGTAATTGCCCACCGCACCATTAATTTTACCTAGAATAGGGACATTGGAGATTTGTTCACGTTGACGTGCTAAGCGCACCATCACGTTTGCCATTTCTTTACCCATTGTGGTAGGCGAAGCTGGCTGACCATGGGTACGAGCCATCATCGGAATATCACGGTAGTCTAGGGCAAGTCTTTTAAGTTCGCCGATCAATTTATCAAGGTAGGGCAACAAGACACTCTCTCTGGCTTCAGCAAGCATGAGGCCATGAGATAAATTGTTGATGTCTTCAGATGTACATGCAAAGTGAATAAACTCAGTAACTGCCTGTAACTCAGCGTTGTCGCTGACTTGTTCTTTAAGAAAATATTCGACAGCTTTAACATCATGGTTGGTCGTTTTCTCGATATCCTTAATGCGTTGTGCATCAGCTTCACTGAAGTTATCAACAATGGCATTTAATAAAGCATTTGCTGTGTCACTGAAATGAGGAACTTCTTTTATCTCTGCTATATCGGCAAGTTTTTGTAACCAACGAACTTCTACAACAACGCGATATTTGAGTAAGCCGAACTCTGAAAAGTAGCTACGAAGCTCGTCAGTTTTGCTCGCATAGCGACCGTCAACTGGAGAAAGGGCGGTTAATAATGATAAATCCACAGAACTGGACTCCTTCAGTTAGTTAATGGTTTGCAACACACTTTTCGCTTGTTGCAAAAGGTATTTACGTTTAAATAAGATTTGACGTCGCTGACCACCTAGTTGGCGCCATAGAACAGCGGCCCGCACACCAGCAAGTAGAAGAGCTCTGACTTTTTCTTGGTTGTTCGGTTGACTTAGGTGGCTTGGATTGCCAGCAACTTGAATTTTAGGAGCCAAAGGACTCACTACATCGATATAGGTACTAGCTAGACTTTTCAGAATTTGTTGGTGGGAAAATTCCACATGGCCTAGTTGTCGTTGTATATGGCTAATTCTCGTTCCTAAATCTTGTAATGCCTGAGGTTGTTTAGCCAATTTGCGTTCCAAGCCAAGCAAGCTCGCGATATAACGAGTTAGCTCTGCATCTTTGGCCGGACCTGAGCTATTTAACTGATTATCAATAATACTCAAACCGATACGTAGATTAGCGAGTTGTCCAAATATTTGTTGGGTGTTATCTGGTTCAGTCACACAAATACTAGAGATACTTGCTTCAAAAGCTTGTTCGTCACAGGTCCCTTTTCTGGAGATATCTTGGACTAATTTGGCTGCTTGGCATACGCCAGCAAGCGCGATGATTGCATCAGACATCGATTTAACTCATTTCACTTGTTGATGGATATTGTGTGTTTGGGCTGGAGGCTTTATTTTCGCGAATGTATTCTTGGATAATACCACCGCCAAGGCAGGTATCGCCCAAATAAAACACGGCTGACTGACCTGGTGTAACCGCCTTTTGGGGTTCATCAAACAGCACGCGTACCGTATCAGAATCGATAGGCTCTACCGTACAAGCAATATCAGTTTGGCGATAACGCGTCTTTACGGCCATTTTAGTAGTGGTTCCTAATACTTCTCTGTTCACCCAATGCAATTGATTTGCTATTAGGCCATTTGAGTATAAACGAGGATGATCAGCACCTTGACCAACCACTAATTCATTTTTTTTAACATCTTTGTCAACAACATACCAAGGCTCATCGCCATGCTCTTTGGTGCCACCAATTAGGAGTCCTTTGCGCTGGCCTAGAGTGTGATACATTAACCCTTGGTGGGTGCCAATATCTTCACCTTCTGCGGTGACAATTTTACCTGGTTGAGCGGGCAGATATTGACTTAAAAAATCTTTAAATTTGCGTTCCCCAATGAAGCAGATACCCGTACTGTCTTTTTTGTCATGCGTAATTAATCCCTGTTCTTGGGCAATTTTACGCACTTCAGGTTTAGCGATAGAACCAATCGGGAATAATGTTTTGGCGATATGTTCATGCGCTAATGTGTACAGAAAATAACTCTGGTCTTTGTTATCGTCGGCGCCTCTGAGCATCGCCCATTTACCGTCTTTGAATGTACGTTGCACATAATGGCCAGTCGCAATGTAATCGGCGCCTAGATCTTCTGCTGCATATTCAAGAAATGCTTTAAATTTAATTTCTTTGTTACACATGATATCTGGATTTGGCGTACGACCTGCTTTGTATTCGTCTAAAAAATACTCAAATACATTGTCCCAATATTCCGCTGCAAAGTTAATGCTAGTCAGTGGGACGTCTAGTTTATCCGCTACTGCTTGGGCGTCTGCTAAATCTTCGGCGGCAGCACAGTATTCTTCATTGTCATCTTCTTCCCAGTTTTTCATAAAAACGCCTTGTACATCATAGCCTTGGGATTTTAAAAGATAGGCGGAAACAGACGAGTCAACGCCACCTGACATACCAACGACAACTTTTATAGACTGATTTTCTGGATTAAATGACATGTGATAACTTGTTCAAATGGATGAAAATTCGTAAGGGCATATTATAGCATTTACTGCAAAATTTGGTACTCTCCATTTGCAATTCCCTGCAAGTTCCACTCCCCAATTTGGTAGCGGATTAAGCGCAATGTAGGTAAACCGACCGCTGCTGTCATTCGTCGCACCTGGCGATTACGACCCTCGGTGATAGACATCTCAAGCCAAGTCGTCGGAATGTTTTTTCGTTCTCTGATCGGTGGATTACGAGCCCATACATCAGGCTCTGCTATGACCTTGACTCTGGCCGGTGCCGTCATGCCGTCATTCAGCATAACCCCTTTAGCTAGCGCTGTTACCGCTGCTTCATCAGCAATACCTTCGACTTGTACCCAATAGGTTTTACTTGTTTTGTGTTTGGGATGAGCCAATTTGTGTTGTAATTTACCACTATCAGTCAGCACCAGTAAGCCTTCGCTATCTTTATCTAGTCGACCTGCAGCATATATGTTGGGAATAGTAATAAAATCCTTCAACGTTTTTCGATTTTGGTCATCTGTGAACTGGGTCAATACATCATAAGGCTTATTAAACAATATAATCTTAGGATGCTGCGGCTCTGGTCTATGTTTCGCTTTTTTTGCAGAGGTACGGAATGCTTGATTTTTTGCGCTAGGTCTGCGGTTTATTGTGGCTTGTTTGGGATTAGTCAACCGAGGCATTCCTAAGTTCTCATGTGTATTTTTTAGCATTTTGACACAATAGGTAGTTTAGTGTCTATTGTGACACATGTTGGATGCAATAGAAGATGATATTAGTGGGGGGCATTAGGGATAGATTAAGGTTAGTTAAAATAAAAAACCGTCGCTAATATTATTCTCAATTAACGTTATTCTCAATGTCAAAATTACTCAATATCCGAAACATATAACAATGGAACTCATCACTGAAAATGAATCTGTCACTCATTTAAAACGAATTAGCTAACACGACTTAAATAATTCTTCTTGCATTAGTCATATGTCTACAGCCCTTTAAACTTAAAAAACGAGCTAAAGAGCATGTAGCATTTTATCAATATTGGTTAACGTTCGTCGTCTATGCTAAATGCAATATTCTCCGCATGTAAACCTTTAGGGCCATTAGTCACTTCATATGTTACATCTTGACCTGCTTTAAGAGAGCGATAACCTTCCATTTTAATTGTTGAATAATGTGCGAAGATATCTTCACCACCTTCTTCAGGAACGATAAAGCCAAACCCTTTTGCATTATTGAACCACTTTACTTTACCAGCTGCCATAGTTGTTTTCCTTTAGCCTTGATCTAATCAAATAAACCCACACTATATTATTGTGTAACAATGATATAGGATAGGGTATAACGAGGTTTATATGAGTGAAGTGATACTTTATAAACCCGCTACTTAAAATGTAGTAAGTGATGTTGAGTTCTGTCAAGTCAACACACATAAAATTCGATTTTTTTACGCAAAATAATGAAATTAAAAATTAAGGTTCTATAGTTAAGTTATGAGCAGTCAAAAAAACACTTATATAGAAAACGATAACGTTTTAGATGATGAACGTCAGAAGACGCAACCACCTAAAATGTACAAAGTAATGCTAAACAATGATGACTACACGCCGATGGACTTTGTAGTGACTGTGCTGGCAAAGTTTTTCAATATGGATTCTGAGAAAGCTAATCAGATTATGCTGACTGTGCATTATCAGGGGAAAGCGGTGTGTGGCATTTATACTTCAGAAATTGCTGAAACAAAAGTCATGCAAGTAAGCGAGTACGCTCGAAAACACCAGCATCCTTTGCTATGTACGATGGAACAAGCATAAGATAACTAATTAAGCACGACCATAAGAGGCAATTCCCATATGTTAAATAAAGAGTTAGAACAAACGTTAAATGAGGCTTTTATCTTTGCCCGCCAGCATAAGCATGAGTTTATGACGGTTGAACATTTGTTATTAGCATTACTCGATAATACAGCCGCTTTGGAAGCGCTCAAGGCGTGTAACGCAAACGTAGAAAACATTCGACAAGAACTCACAGAGTTTGTCAAAGATACTACGCCATTAATGATGGATGACCCCGAAAACGAACGTGAAACACAGCCCACTCTCGGTTTCCAACGTGTGCTTCAGCGTGCCGTCTTCCACGTGCAATCTTCTGGTAAAGGTGAAGTCACTGGCGCAAATGTATTAGTGGCTATTTTTAGTGAACAAGAATCTCAAGCAGTCTACATTTTGAAAAAATCAGATGTCACACGCTTAGATGTGGTGAACTTTATTTCTCACGGTGTGAGTAAATCTGATGAGGAGGCTGCCCCAGCTACAGAACATTCATCAGAGGGTGGGGAAGGCGACGAAAACTCTTCTATGCTGTCTAAATATACGACTAACCTCAATGTCACTGCTAAAGAAGGTAAAATTGACCCGCTGATCGGCCGTGAGCATGAAGTCGAACGAACGATTCAAATTTTATGTCGTCGTCGTAAAAATAATCCTCTTTTAGTCGGTGAAGCTGGCGTGGGTAAAACAGCAATCGCAGAGGGTCTTGCTTATCGTATCGTTAATGATGAAGTGCCAGATGTGATCGCTACTGCTACCGTTTACTCTCTAGATTTGGGAGGTCTGTTAGCGGGTACTAAGTACCGTGGTGATTTTGAAAAACGCCTTAAAGGTATTTTGAAAGAATTAACTAAAGATCCTGATGCAATCTTATTTATTGACGAAATTCATACCATTATCGGTGCGGGTGCTGCATCTGGTGGAGTAATGGATGCTTCAAATTTACTGAAACCAAAACTAAGTAGTGGTGAGTTGCGCTGTGTAGGCTCTACCACTTATCAAGAATATCAAGGTATCTTTGAGAAAGACCGAGCATTAGCTCGTCGTTTCCAAAAAGTAGATGTGGTTGAGCCGAGCGTCTCTGATACCGCTAAAATCCTGATGGGCTTGAAGTCTCGCTACGAAGAGCACCATAGTGTCACATATACACCAAAAGCCATTCAAGCAACCGCCGAACTTGCCGCCAAGTATATCAATGATCGACAGTTACCTGATAAAGCGATAGATGTGATGGATGAAGCAGGAGCAAGCCAACGTTTGTTACCTGAAGATGAGCGTCAGTCAGAAATTACTGAAACTGAAATAGAAAAAATTATTGCTAAGATTGCACGAATTCCAGAAAAATCAGTCTCAGCGTCTGATATGGAAGTTCTGAAAAACTTAGGGCGCAATCTGAAAATGGTGGTGTTTGGTCAGGATCAAGCGATTACGACATTGACAGATGCTATTCACTTGTCTCGCTCAGGCTTGGGGAATGAACAAAAACCCATTGGTAACTTCTTATTTGCCGGCCCAACCGGTGTGGGTAAAACAGAAGTGACAGCTCAATTAGCAAAAATCATGGGTGTTGAGTTAGTCCGTTTTGATATGTCCGAATACATGGAGCGTCATGCGGTTTCTCGTTTAATCGGTGCGCCTCCAGGATATGTTGGTTATGACCAGGGTGGTTTATTGACGGATGCTGTTATAAAAAATCCTTATTCGGTTGTTTTACTCGATGAGATCGAAAAGGCACACAGCGATATTTATAACATCCTGTTACAAGTAATGGACCATGGTACGCTAACCGATAACAACGGCCGTAAAGTCGATTTCAGAAATGTTGTGCTAGTTATGACAACAAATGCGGGTGTGCAAGAAACCGTGCGCAAATCTATAGGCTTTAAACAACAAGACCATAGCCATGATGCATTAGGTGCGATAAACAAAACATTCACACCTGAATTTAGAAACCGTCTAGATGGTATTATTTGGTTCAATCACTTGGATGAAGAAGTCATTTTACAAGTCGTTGATAAATTCTTAATTGAATTACAAGCTCAATTAGACGCCAAAGGTGTCAGTATTGAAGTCACTGAAAAAGCTCGAGCTTGGTTAGCAGAGCAGGGATATGACAAATCAATGGGAGCACGTCCAATGGGACGTTTAATTCAAGAAAAAGTCAAAAAAGAGCTCGCAAATGAATTACTATTTGGTGATTTAGCCGAAGGTGGTGCAGTTAAAATTGACTTAGATAAAGATACCTTAAAGTTTGACTATACCAAATCTGTACAAGAGCCTGAAGTAGCGACAGCTGGTAAATCATAAGACTTTCCAAAAAAAGAAAGGCACTCAATTGAGTGCCTTTTTTGTTGGTTAGGGTTTAACGTTTACAACGTATCCCCATTGAATTCTGATTAGCGAGCGCGATAAATAATGCGGCCTTTACTAAGATCGTATGGCGTGATCTCAACAGTCACTTTATCACCAGTTAAGATACGGATATAGTTTTTACGCATTTTACCTGAGATGTGCGCAGTAACAACGTGTCCGTTTTCTAGTTCAACGCGGAACATAGTGTTTGGCAACGTGTCTAACACTGTGCCTTCCATTTCGATACAATCTTCTTTTGCCATGTATGTAAATAACCTTAAATGATGCTAAATTAACCGCGCAGACAATACAGAAAACGCGCTCTAATGTAAAGGAATACTTTCTTTTACTGTGGATTAGGTACCCAATACTCTCCGTTAAAACGCTCATAAGGACGGTATTTAGTTTTATAGTTCATTTTTTGGCATGCATCTATCTGATACCCTAAAAACAAATATGGCTTTTGTAAACTTTGACATAATTGAATTTGCTGTAGGACCATAAAGACGCCTAAAGAGCGCTCATCATGTTCAGGAGCAAAATAAGTATAAAAAGCAGATAAGCCCATCACAGTTCGATCTGTTACGGCAACGGCTATAAGGGTATCGTCTAACCATGCCTCTAGTAACATTGGGCTTTGCCATGCACAACTTAAAAATTGTACGAAGTTAGGCTTGTTAGGTGGATACATACTACCGTCTTGATGTCGTTGGGTAATATAACGTGCATATAACGCGAAATAATCGTCTTGCTCTTGTAAAAGTGACGAGACGTTAACGTCATTGACGATGATTTTTATATCTCGGTTTTTGCGTAAGATCCGTTTTTGACTTTTTGATGGGGTGAATTCATATGTCAAAACACGGATGGACTGGCACGCATTACATTGGGCACAGTGTGGACGGTAAATCTGTTCACCACTGCGTCTAAAACCTGAATGAATCAATTTATCATAAGCTTTACTCTCAGGTAATTCCGCTACTGGGATATGGACTAATAACTGTTCATCTCTATCCGGTAAATAGTTACAAGGGAAGGGTTGGGTTATGCCAAACTTCATATAGTACAAATATCCTCGAGATCTATACAAAGAGTTTGAGGTTGCCATTGAAGAATATCTGCACAGTGGGCTTTACTGTGTTGCAAGCGATGAATAAATGTCTCCCTGGGTATCGTAATCGCACCAAGACTGGTTAGGTAAGGGTTGGCTATTTGCCCGTCGATAAAAGCTAAGTTCAGCTGTCGACAAAACTTTACCAAACCGGCAAAAGCAAGTTTTGAGGTATTTGGTTGCGTGTGAAACATAGATTCACCACAAAATATGCCATGTGCAGACACACCATATAGGCCTGCTACCAATATTTCTTTATCCCACACTTCTATCGAATGAGCCCTTCCTACACTGTGTAGCTTTTTGTAAGCAGATATCATCTCTTGGGTTATCCATACACCATTTTCAGATTCTGTACCGTCTGTGTGTTTTATATTGGCTCTAGGAATGAAAGCACAAGCTTCAATCACTCTGTCAAAAGCATGGTTGACAGTCATAGTGTAGGTTTGTTTCTTAAACCATTTCCGAAATGTTTTCCCTAAGTGAAAATCCTCAAGCTCAATAATACATCGTGCTTTAGGAGACCACCATAGATAAGGTTCCCCTTCACTGAACCAAGGGAATATGCCATTGTCGTAAGCTGCGCAAAGACGTTCTGTAGCCAAATCTCCACCAAATGCTAACAGGCCATCGGGTTCTGTTTTCGCTGAGGCAACATCAGGAAAATCATAATTAGAAAACGATAATTCTGGAAGATAGATCGGCATGCGGATTGTTCAACGAGTTGGGTAATGGTCTAAGCGTTATTGTAGATGAAAACGAGTAAAAAAAAGCGGATATGTTATCCGCTTTATTATTTATCTTTAGTCTTCTAAGGCATCTAGGAATTTTTCAGCATCCAAGGCTGCCATGCATCCTGTACCAGCCGAAGTAATTGCCTGACGATAGATATGGTCAGAAACATCTCCAGCGGCAAAGATACCTGGTACGCTGGTTTGAGTGGCGTTACCTTCGGTACCTGAATTTACTTTGATATAACCATCTTTCATGGCCAACTGACCTTCGAAGATCTCAGTGTTTGGCTTGTGCCCAATAGCAATGAATAGACCCATGATATCAATTTCTTCAGTGGCATCAGACTTCGTATCTTTGATGCGAATACCTGTCACACCCATATCATCACCGAGTACTTCATCAAGCGTACGATCAAGATGTAAAACGACATTACCGTTTTTCGCTTTTTCCATGAGACGGTCAGATAAAATCTTCTCAGAGCGGAACGTGTCACGACGGTGAATAACGTGAACCTCAGAGGCTATGTTTGATAGGTAAAGCGCTTCCTCGACAGCCGTGTTACCACCACCGACCACAGCGACTTTTTGATTGCGATAGAAAAAACCATCACAAGTTGCGCATGCAGATACGCCTTTACCTTGGAACGCTGTTTCTGATTCTAAACCAAGATACATAGCTGAAGCACCAGTACAAATGATTAATGCATCGCAGGTATAAGTACCGTTATCACCCTTTAAAGTAAACGGGCGCTTGGAAAAATCGGTTGTATTAATATGGTCAAAAATGATCTCAGTATCAAATTTTTCAGCGTGTTTTTGCATTCTCACCATTAAGTCTGGACCGGTAAGGTCATCAGGATCGCCTGGCCAGTTTTCAACTTCAGTTGTCGTAGTCAACTGACCACCTTGTTGAATACCTGTTAGTAGTACAGGATTAAGGTTTGCTCGTGCTGCATATACCGCAGCAGAATAGCCAGCTGGCCCTGAACCTAAAATAAGTAACTTAACGTGTCTATTTTCTGACATCAAAAACTCCAAAAAAGGTGGTTTTAACCGATAAAGTGAATAGGTAATCAAAACCTATAGGTTGTTACAAGTAATGTTGGTGTAAATTATAAATTATCAAGGTAATAGTATATAATTTTATTAACACATAATCGTTATTATGATTTGCGCGTATATTACCTAAATATGAAAATTTTAGTATAGTTATGGTCTGTAAACCCTAAATGAAGGAGTTCTGATGTCAGTATCTATTGCCACTATGGTCAAAGATGGTCAAAAATACATCAAAACTTGGCCTTTACAACGTCAGCTTTACGCACTTTTCCCTGAGTGTCGTGTCATTTCGGCGACGAAATTTGCGGTAAAAGTCATGCCTGGTCTCGGTATCTTCTGCGTGATTTTACTTGTGAATACTTTAGGTTGGGAGTTTTTACCACAGGCGTTAGCCATGGGGGGGATTTTTATTAGTCTCCCTTTACAAGGGCATCTCTGGTTAGGACATCGAGCGAACCAAACGTTACCACCCTCACTACAGTCCTGGTATCAAGAAATTGCCATGAAAATGCGTGAAGCAGGCTGTCCTGTTGCGAATACACAACACGCCCCCCGATATATGGAATTAGCGATTCTGTTAAAAAAAGCATTTGAGAACATGGATAAAGCATTTACCCAGCGTTGGTTTTAATCTGACGTTTGTTTAGCCGCAGCGATCAAGCGTCATAAATGAGCTTTTCTCGACACTGCTTACAATGATATGCCTGTTTTCCTGACTGCACTCTGTTATGTCGAATACTGGTGAGTGTATGCTGGGTGCACTGGCAGCGATATTGATATGTTTTTAATTTTCTACTCCGCAAATCAGCTACGGCAAATTGATGGGTTCGCTCTGCAGGCAAGCCTAATACGTTTTGCATAATATGGCGCCACTCTTTGCCGTGAGCACGTGCCGTTCTGCCATACTGTGCGTGCACGATAAAATGTGCAACCTCATGACCGACTGTTGTATACAGTGCCGCAACACCTTCTCGGTGAAGTAAAGGGTAATTCAAGGCTAGCGTATGTGCTCGATAATCGGCTTTGCCTGCAGCAGTTCCACGATGATAGAACACAACGTCAGGTTGGACAAACGAGGTCTGATAAAACTCTGCGGCAAGCGCAAAAAATTGCTGCATAAAATCTTGGGTTTGTTGCGCAAATTCGTTGGGAACTATGAGTGTGTTATTAGGCATAAGGATAAGCGGATAGTCGCGTTATAGACAGGGTTTATGACAAATCTTAACCCTGTCTATTGCTGCGAGATAGTTCTCAGTTAGATTTTACACTCTAGGCACATTGCATAGGTTGCTTTAGGGTCGTTTAATTGAGTAATTTGTTGCACATCGCTTAGCACTGTTTTCAATAAACCAAGCAGAGGACTATTCGAGTCAATGACTTGTGTTTGCACTAAATGTACAGCTGCGTTTTGCAATAATTCTTTGATAAATTGCTCTTTGGGTGACAGTGAACGTTCGATATAGGTTGTCGAAAATGTTTCCAATTCAGCCAATTCTGCAGCAACGTTAACAGCATCACCCAATTCACCTAGCTGATCAACTAAACCTAGCTCAAGGGCTGTTTCACCAATCCATACGCGACCTTGAGCAATAGCATCAACTTGCTCTAAAGTCATATCTCTATTTTCAGCTACCAACGTAATGAACTTCTCATAACCATGTTCAATACTGCGTTGAATAATTTGACTAATACCATCAGGTAGTGTTTTTGCGGGTGATGAAAATGCTAGGTCAGTAGTTTGGACACCATCGGTGTATACCCCTAAATAGGCTAACGATTCTTCATAAGTCATCAACATGCCAAAGATACCAATAGATCCAGTAATAGTACTAGGTGATGCAATGATGTGGTCTGCTGATGCTGATATCCAGTAACCACCAGATGCCGCATAGGTACTCATGGCTGCAACTACTGGTTTACCGGCTTTTTGCAACTCTTCTACTTCTTGACGGATAATCTCTGAAGCAAAAGCACTACCACCGGGAGAATCAACATGCAAGACAACAGCTTTGATATCATCATCCAAACGTGCTTTGCGTAACAAGCGTGCAGTCGAATCGCCACCAATCGTACCATTGGGCTTATTCCCATCTAATATTGTACCTTTGGCGACAACGATACCGACAGCAGGGCCAGTCGTTTTTTGTGGAATAGGAGGGTTCACTATTTTTAAGTAATTGTTAAAGCTAATCCCTTTATAGCTTTTACCACTTTCGTTTTTACCAACTAGATCAAACATCTCTTGGCGCCATGCTTCTCTAGTTTTTAATTCATCGACCCAGCCATTGGCTAGAGCATACTCGGCAAAGTCACCGTTAGCCGCTGTAAACTTCGCCATAAAGTCTTCTGCTGACTCGTCAAAGTTACTGACTTCAATACCACGAGCTGCTGCTACATCATTTTTGAATTGATCCCAATATGCACCTAACCAAGCGGTATTGGCTTCACGTGCAGCATCTGACATATCATTTCTAATATAGGGTTCTATTGCAGACTTGTAAGTCCCCACTTTGAAGATATGTGTTTTTACTTTTAATTTTTCTAAAGCATCTTTGTAATACATACGATTACGAGCAAAACCATCAAATAATACAGCACCTTCTGGATTCAAGTAAATTTTATCCGCGTGAGCCGCGAGGTAGTATTGGTTTTGGGTAAAGTAATCACCAATCGCAATGATGGGCTTTTCTGATGTTTTGAAATCTTCTAAGGCATTTGCAACGGTTCTAAGTTTATCTAACCCAGCTGAACGTAAACCACTAAGATCTAACACCAAAGCTTCAATACGACGGTCTTGTTTAGCATTCGATAACACTTTTAGGATATCTCGTACTAAAATTTCTGACGGTCCATTATTACCACCAAATGCTTCAGCAGCAAATTCATCAAACGGATCAACGGATTGTTTTTGAATAACAATATCACCGTTTAGCTTCATCACTAACGCACCACCTTTGGGTACTTTAATCTCATCTTTTCCAGATGAAGCGATCCCAATGATAATAAAACCAGCTATTACCAAGAAGATAAAATTGAAAAACACTTTTCTTGCGATATTTAGAACATTCCAAATACCAGAGAATATACGTGCAGTGAGAGATTGGTTTGCTGCCATACTTTTGTACTACCTATAAAATAATTCAGTTCTTATCCTAAAGTAAATGAATACAAGTGCCAGTCACAATTTGTAATTTTTTGTAACGTTCAGAGGTGTATTTTTTTACTTTAATATGAGTTTATCAGTCAGAAAAATGTATCTAAAATGATGTAAAACCAGTAATAATATATTATCTGTTCTGAAATGGTTATATTGAGGATTTATGAACGCATTAGATTTACTGTTGACGCGTAGTTCACAGCCAAAGCTGCAAGCACCGGCTCCTGCGGGAGACGTTTTAGAAAATATTAAGCAAGCGGCACTTAGAGCGCCAGATCATGCAAGTTTGAAACCTTGGGAATTTGTGGTGTGCACCGGGGAAGGTCTCCAGCGTTTGGGTCAAATACTCCAAGATTCAGCTATTGCGGAAGGCAAAGAGCAAGAGTCAATTGACCGTGCGCTACAATTACCACATCGTGCTCCTATGGTCATTGTCGCCATAACTCGATACACAGAGCATCCTAAAGTCCCGCAATTTGAGCAAACACAGTCAACGGCATGTGCGGTACAAGCAATGCAAATGGCTGCAGTTGCCCAAGGGTTTCAAGGTATTTGGCGTACCGGTAGTTATGCACAATCTGCATATGTAAAATCTGCTTTTGGCTTAGCAGAACAAGATGAAATAGTAGGATTCTTGTACTTAGGAACAAGTTGCTTAAAAGCCATGCCCAAACCTAAAATTGACAGTGCAAAGTATTTTACGACTTGGTCCTAAGTAGCCTGAGAATGAATACGCCTAACCTTTTTCTATGGTAAAACGCAAACCAGCATTGTGGGTCAGTCTCTCTATCAAAGCTAACCCCATCGCTGGAGCAGGGGTATACACACCCCCTAAGGTAGCGAGGTCATCTTTAGCTAAACACAGAGCACTTTCAGCAATCATTCTCGACGTTGAACCATAACCAGGATCAAGTTCGCCACTCACACTAGCAATATATTGTTTGTCCCCATTTTCTGCAATAAACATAATGTCATAAGAACCATTTTCACGTTCTTCTTGCGTGGGACCTTCACCAGGTTTTGGTGCAGTATCACCCGCTAGCGATTTGTCATTGGCAACAAAGTTCGCCAGTGCTTCACCTTTATCGCCAGGCCCTGTTAGGATCATTTCATCATAAATGAAATTTTTGCCATAAAGATGGTCGAGTAGGGCATTTGAACGATGAATATTTTTGGTATTTATCGTTGCCATGATAAAGGGTGCCGCCCAGCTATTTAACGCTTCGTCTAAGTACGGTTTATCTGCTGGTGGTTGCTCTGGTCCGATAAAATCACCCGCCAATGAAAATGGGTCACGCAAGTAGCTCAAAATGGTTTTGTCCTGCATAGCCGCTTGCATCGTGGCTTGTAAACTCGCAGCTGTGCCGCCAGAAAATTTACCATTCATTGCTCTAACTCTACATTTTACACGAGGGAAGGCTTTGCCGGAAAACTGTTGAGCATGCTCTTGGATAAAGAAAACCCCAAGATCAAATGGAATGGAATCAAAGCCACAGGAGAACACAATACGCGCGCCCGTTATATGAGCTTGTTCATGATAAGCATCGATTTGTTGTCTCATCCATGCGGGTTCACCACATAAATCAACGTAATCTTTACCAAGTGCTACACAAGTCTCTATGAGAGTATTGCCATAGAGTTGGTAAGGTCCCACTGTGGTCAAAACGACTTTAGTGCGAGCCACCATTTCTTCCAAAGCCTGTTTATCATCACTATCAGCCACAATAATAGGAATACTATCAGCCAGACCAAGCTCAGCTTTAACTGCTTCCAATTTTGTTGCATTACGTCCGGCAATCGCCCACGAAATTTCTTCATTAGCACCATATTGTTCGTGCATATACTGCGCAACTAATTGGCCGGTATAACCCGTAGCACCATAAATAACGACATCAAATTGTGTTAATTCCATCTTATTCCTTTTTTATAATAATTGTTTTATGTTAATAATACGTTAACAAACAGGATTGGAACAAATATATTTTTTTTAGGGAATGTGCACAAGTGTAACAAGTGTCAGTGATAACATTTTTATGCTGTCGACGTTGCCTTAAGGGCAAAAAAAAGCCGAGATGAACCCAATGGCTTAACTCGGCTGGAATAGAATATGTGGCTAATTTTTACGCAGTGACAATCTTCATTGTATTTGATGCGCCGACAGTTTCCATCGCATCACCATAAGTAAGAATGATCTGATCGCCTGTTTCAAGCATACCTGCTGCTTTTAATGCACTGATCGCATCAGCAGTGATTTGACCTGGTTGTGACACAGTAGAGTCAAAATACATAGACTGAACACCACGGTACAATGCCATCGCATTCAATGAATCTTCGTGACGAGATAAAGCAATGATTGGTAAGGTTGTCGTCATTCTAGACATTAATTTTACCGAGCTACCTGATTCAGTTAGACCGACAATGGCTTTAATATTAGGGAAGTGATTTGCGGCATAAACAGCTGCCATTGCCGTTGTTTCAGAAATACTGGCAAAGGTCTCTTCCATACGGTGCTTCGATACTGCCACACTGGGGTGTGATTCCGCGCCTTCACACACTCGTGCCATCGCTTCCACTGTTTCAATTGGGAAGTTACCTGCTGCCGTTTCTGCTGATAGCATAACTGCATCTGTACCATCAAGTACTGCATTTGCTACATCCATGACTTCTGCACGAGTTGGTAAAGGTGCTTCGATCATAGATTCCATCATTTGTGTAGCAGTGATGACCACTTTATTAAGTTGACGTGAACGAGATATTAACTTTTTCTGTACACCAACTAATTCGGCATCACCAATTTCTACACCTAAGTCACCCCGGGCAACCATAACGGCATCTGAAGCGAGAATAATATCGTCAATTGCGGCATCGGTTGCAACGGTTTCTGCACGTTCTACTTTGGCGCAAATCTTAGCGAAACAGCCAGCAGCCTCGGCTAATTCTCGTGCATAATCCAAATCAGCACCAGAGCGAGGAAAAGATACAGCAAGGTAATCAACACCAATTTTGGCCGCTGTTTTTATATCTTGTTTGTCTTTGTCTGTTAAAGCCGCCGCAGATAATCCACCACCTTGGCGGTTGATCCCTTTATTGTTTGATAACTTACCAGCAACACTGACCGTCGTGTGGATTTTACGCCCTTCGATGCTATCGACAATTAACTGGACACGGCCATCATCTAATAACAGAACATCACCAGGATTTACATCATCAGGTAACTCTTTATAGTCTATACCCACAGATGTTTGTGAGCCTGCTTCTTTATCGAGTTCAGCATCTAATGTGAATTTATCTCCTAAAGCTAGCATGATAGGGCCTGTTGCAAATTTAGCGACACGGATTTTAGGACCTTGTAAATCACCTAAGATACCAACGTGCTTATTTAGTTTTTTGGCAGCTGCACGCACGCGCTCTGCTCGTTGAATATGATCTTCAGCGGTACCGTGAGAAAAATTCATGCGTACGACATTAGCGCCTGCTGCGATAAGTTTTTCTAGCATATCGGCAGAGTCTGTAGCGGGGCCTAATGTGGCAAGTATTTTGGTACGTCTAGATAAAATCATTCATCTTCCTTTATTAGTGCTGTGATAATTAATGTTACAAGGTGCTGTTGGTTTACTACAAGATTAAGTTTAGTACATAAACATAGTATTGTAATTATATTACATTTTTATGATTATTATTGATTAAATGTTGTTTTTTTACGTAATTATATTTCATTTTGCTTTTTGGCAAATAATCTACAATGAAAAACGAGAATCTTTTAAGGATTCTTTGACTCGCTTCAGGTTATCTCTAAATTTGTTACCGCGTCGCAATGTAAAACCCGTGGCCAAAATGTCAATCAAGGTTAGCTGTGCAATCCGAGATGCCATAGGCATATACATATCGGTATCTTCCGGAACATCTAAAGAAAGGACATAATTACACTCTTTACCCAGTGGACTATTTTTAGCTGTAATACCAACTACTGTAGCATCGTTAGCTCTAGCAATCTGAGCTATTTCAACTAATGACTTTGTGCGACCAGTGTGTGAAATTAAGACAATGACATCACCCACTTGGGAATTCATTGTTGACATCCGTTGCATAACGATGTCTTCAAAATACATCACAGGTACATTGAAGCGAAAGAATTTATTTAGCGCATCATGTGCCACAGAAGCGGAAGCACCGAGACCAAAGAAAGAGATATGCTTTGCTTGGGTAAGCAAATCAACAACACGGTTTACCGTGTTAATGTCAACCGACTGTCTAGCGATATCGAGTGCCGCCATCGTTGATTCGAAGATTTTATTGGTATACTCTTCAGGACCGTCATTTTCGTCCACATGTCGATTAACATAAGGCGTACCATTGGCTAAACTCTGCGCAAGGTGGAGTTTGAAATCAGGAAAACCTTTGGTGTTTAAGCGACGACAAAAACGATTGACCGTTGGTTCACTGACGTCTGACATATTCGCTAGAGTGGCTATACTCGAATGAATCGCTGTTTGAGGGTTAGCCAGAATAACCTCTGCCACCTTTTTTTCTGATTTACTAAAAGTATCTTTTGCTTGAGTAATTTTTTCTAAAATATTCATTATAAATCCTAGATAACTTCCGCGTATACTATCATTAAAAGTGATTTCTACGAACAAATTTTGTAAGGACTTTCAGTTTTAACTTTCAAAAATGCAATTTTTTCACATAAAATTGGAAATATTTGTGGTTAAAGTTGTAATTTTACTACAAACTTGAGTAGACTATGTTAATGAAATGCTTAATTAACGTTGATTAAGCTATAGCTATAAGGCAATCCACTGTGTTGAATACAAATTTTGAGCCCTGCGATTTTGTTCTATTTGGTACGTTAGGCGATTTAGCTCGTCGTAAACTTCTTCCTTCTTTATACCAACTAGAAAAAGCCAACCTTATTCATGAAGGTTCTCAGATTATTGGTGTGGCAAGAACAGAACTGTCGAAAGATGAATACATCAAACAAGTTAAAGATAACATTGAGAAATTTACGGGTGAAACCTTGTGTCCTGACACCTGGACTCGCTTGGAAAATAAATTAGAATACGTAAAAGTCGACATGGTTAACCCAGACAGTTACCAAGCGTTTACATCTCATGTCGACCCAGACCGCGTTATGGTCTGTTATTTTGCGACACCTCCTTCCATTTTTGGCGATATCTGCCGAGGCCTAAAGGCAGCTGATATTATTGACGATACCGTTCGAGTCGTGTTGGAAAAACCAATCGGCCATGATTTAGCTTCTTCTAAAATCATCAATGAACAAGTGGCAGAATATTTCAATGAAAAGCAAATTTACCGGATTGATCATTATTTAGGTAAAGAAACCGTATTGAATTTGATTGCGTTGCGTTTTGCGAATTCTATTTTTGCCACGAATTGGGATCATAATAGTATTGACCATGTGCAAATTAGTGTGGCCGAGTCGGTCGGTATCGAAGGCCGCTGGGGATATTTTGATGATGCCGGTCAGATGCGAGATATGGTGCAAAACCACTTATTACAAGTACTCAGTTTGATTGCTATGGAACCGCCAGCCACGTTAGATGCAGATGATATCCGAGACGAAAAACTCAAAGTGTTAAAAGCATTACGTCCAATTGATCAGAGTAATTTTTCAACCAATACCGTTCGCGGCCAATATATTGGTGGATTTGTTGCTGGTCAAGAAGTCCCTGGTTATTTAGAAGAACCAGATGCGAACCAAGCTTCGCGAACGGAAACGTTTGTTGCAATAAAAGCTGAAATTGATAACTGGCGTTGGGCCGGCGTACCTTTCTATTTAAGAACGGGTAAGCGGATGCCTGCTAAGACCTCTGAAGTGGTTATTTACTTCAAACGTCAACCACACAATTTATTCAAAGACAGTTTTGCCAACCTTCCGCCAAACAAATTAGTGATTCGTTTGCAACCTGATGAAGGTGTAGAAGTCACCGTAATGAATAAAGTACCAGGGTTAAATACTTCTGGTTCGATGGACTTGCAGAAATCTCAACTCAACTTGAGTTTTTCTGAGGCATTTTCTGATGAGCGTATTGCTGATGCATACGAAAAGCTTTTATTGGAAGTTATGTTGGGTAATCAGGCTTTATTCGTTCGCCGTGATGAAGTAGAACAAGCATGGAATTGGGTGGATTCTATTATGGCAGCTTGGCAGTCCAGTAATGAACCACCAGAACCTTACCAGGCCGGCACTTGGGGACCCGTTGATTCAATTGGCTTGTTAGCCAAAGAGGGGCGCTCTTGGTTCCAACAAAAAAACTTAAAACCAAAAGGGAAGTAAAATGGCTTTAGTAACGAATGACTTTGCAACACCCGCTGAATTAACCGATGCTTTTGCCGGTAGGATCTTGGGTATTCTACAACATGCGATTGTGGAAAAAGGTTCAGCAACTCTAGTGGTAAGTGGTGGCAGAACGCCACAACCCTTGTTTGCCAAGCTAGCTGAAGCAGATATCGATTGGAGTAAGGTAACGATTACATTGGCCGATGACCGCTGGGTCCCGGTGACCGATGATGCCAGTAATGACAAATTAGTTCGTGAACACTTATTAGTCAAAAAAGCGGCGGCCGCAACCTTTATTACGTTAAAACACGATTTTGTTGATGCAGCCGACGCGGTACCAGCATGTGAAGCTGCATTGGCAGATATCACACTGCCTTTTGATGTGCTCATTTTAGGTATGGGGGAGGATGGTCACACGGCTTCTTTATTCCCGTGTTCTGAACAAATTGCTGCAGGTTTAGATTTAAACTCACAGAAAAAATATATAGCAGTACAACCTACTACTGCTCCACACCAACGGATGTCTTTGACCTTACCTGCTTTATTAGCCAGTAAAAATATCTTCTTACATTTGACGGGTCAAAGTAAAAAAGACGTGGTGCTAGACGCCCTCCAAGCCAATGAAATTGACAAACCAATCAAAGCAGTGCTCGATAGAGCTACCGTCAATTTGATGTGGGCGCCATAACAGATTTAAATTTTAATAGGATATACCGTGAATACTATAATTAACGAAGTCACACAACGAATTATTGAGCGCAGTCAGCAGACCCGCGCTGAGTATCTTGCAAAAATCGAAGCAGCTAGGATCCGAGGGCCTCATCGTGGTGCGTTATCTTGTGGTAACTTAGCTCATGGTTTTGCCGCGTGTGGGAAACAAGAAAAAGCAGATTTGACCTCTATGGTTAAGGCTAATGTAGCGATCGTTTCATCTTACAACGATATGCTTTCTGCGCACCAACCCTATGAAACATATCCATCTATCTTAAAAGAAGCCATCAACGAAGTGGGTTCTGTTGCTCAGTTTGCCGGTGGTGTACCTGCAATGTGCGATGGTGTTACCCAAGGTAATCCAGGTATGGACTTATCCTTGATGAGTCGTGATGTGATTGCGATGTCTGCGGCAGTCGGTCTATCGCACAATATGTTTGATTCAGCACTAATGCTAGGTATTTGCGACAAAATTGTACCTGGACTTTTGTTAGGTTCATTGAGTTTTGGTCATTTACCTACCGTATTTGTTCCAGCTGGCCCTATGCCATCAGGATTGCCCAATAAAGAAAAAGCGCGGGTACGCCAAGCCTATGCAGAAGGCAAAGCTGGGCGAGACGAGTTATTAAAAGCAGAAAGTGAATCTTATCACTCTGCAGGTACATGTACTTTTTATGGTACGGCTAACTCTAACCAGTTAGTTGTAGAAATTATGGGTTTACACTTACCTGGCTCTTCCTTCGTTAATCCAGGTACACCTTTACGAGATGCCTTAACTAAAGCGGCAGGTGTCCAAGCGACACGGTTAACTGACCTAGGTGATAATTACACGCCAATTGGTCATGTAGTGGATGCCAAAGCGATTGTTAATGGTCTAGTCGGGCTGTTAGCAACAGGTGGTTCAACCAACCATACTATGCACCTTATCGCAGTTGCTCGTGCCGCCGGATACATTGTGAACTGGGATGATTTTGCGGATTTATCTCGTGCTACGCCTTTATTGACGCGGATTTATCCGAATGGTTCTGCAGACATTAACCACTTCGTTGCTGCAGGTGGTATGGCATTACTTATCAAAGAGTTACGCGACAATGGATTATTGCATAACGATGTGAAAACGATTTGTGGTGAAGGCTTAGATTTATATACCAAAGAGCCAGTCTTACGTGACAGTGAATTATCTTGGGTAGATGGTGCCCAAACGTCTCTAGACAAAGATGTTGTCGCCAGCGTAGCAGCACCATTCAAACCTGACGGAGGTCTATCAGTACTCGAGGGTAATTTAGGTCGTGCAGTAATGAAAACGTCTGCATTGCGTTCCCCTCATTGCACTTTTACCGCTCCAGCTGTGGTGTTTGAAGACCAATTTGATTTAGATGCTGCATTTTCTGCTGGCGATTTAAACAAGGATTGTGTGGTTGTGGTCCGTTTCCAAGGTCCATCAGCTATTGGTATGCCAGAATTACACCGTTTAACACCACCGCTTGGTGTACTGCAAGATAAAGGTTATAGAGTGGCCTTGGTCACCGATGGTCGTATGTCTGGAGCATCGGGTAAAGTGCCAGCGGCCATTCATTTAACACCTGAAGCTTATAAAGGTGGTTTGTTGGCTAAAGTGCAAGACGGTGACATGATTGAAATAGATACCGTAACTGGTGCAATCAATTTACAAGTAAGCGATGAAGAATTAGCTCAGAGAACCAATAAACCAGCCGATTTAACGAAACATGCTACTGGCATGGGGCGTGAAATGTTTGCTGGTATGCGCTTAAGTTTAACTGGCGCAGAGGAAGGTGCTTGTAGTTTATTTGTCGAACAAGGGAGTTTACATGACGCATAAATTAATAGCGGATGTTGGTGGGACAAATATCCGACTCGCGACCGTTACTGAAACTGGCATCACTGATATTGAAAAATATCAGTGTGCTGAGTTTGTTGGGATCCAAGCTGCGATAGAACATTATTTTGCTGAACATGCAGATAAAGAGTTCTCTGCAGCGTGTATTGCGATAGCAGGGCCTGTCAACCAAGAAGAAATTCGCTTTTCCAACAACGCTTGGGTATTTAGCAAAAGTGAATTGAAAGCCGCTTTGGGTTTTGCGCATTTGTTAGTTATCAATGATTTTACTGCAGTAGCACATTCATTACCGGTGTTAAGAGATGAACAAATTATCCAGCTTGGTGCCGGTTTTCCAATTGAAAATGGCAATATCGCTGTGTTTGGCCCTGGCACCGGTTTAGGGGTAGAGCATATTACTTACACTGAAAAGGGGTGGCAAACGCTCGATGGTGAAGGTGGCCATGTGGATTTCGCTCCGGTGGATGAAATCGATGTTGTGATTTGGCGTTATTTACAAAAACATCATGGACGAGCATCAGCCGAAGAGGTGATGTCTGGTCGAGGTATTGTCAATATTTATAAAGCGCTTGCTGAGCATGAAGGCTTAGAGCCAATTTATAATGAAGCAGCGGTGATTACTGAAAGTGCCCTAACAGGTTTGTGTCCAGTGTGTGAAAAAACACTGGCACAATTTTGTAAAATTATGGGGAGTTTTGCAGGTAATTTAGCAATGAATCTAGCTACTACAGGTGGCGTTTTTATCGGTGGTGGTATTGCCGCTAGATTTACAGAATATTTAAAAGACAGTGATTTTAGAGTGCGTTTTGAATCTAAAGGACAAATGTCAGCTTATATCAAAGATGTCCCTACTTATTTAATTAACGAACCAGATCATGGTTTACTAGGTGCCGCTGCGTACCTTAATCAACATATTAGGAGTGCTTGATATGAGTCAACAATGGCAATATAGCGCACAAGAAGTTTTCGCAGCGAGTCCAGTGGTACCCGTATTAGTTATTCATGAATTAGACCATGCTGTGCCTTTAGCAAAAGCGTTAATGGCTGGTGGGATTAACGTTTTGGAGGTGACATTACGTACACCTGTAGCCTTGGCCGCAATCGAGCTAATCGCCAAAGAACTCCCAGAGGCAATGATTGGTGCTGGTACAGTGACAAATGCAGACCAATTAGCACAAGTCACAGCTGCGGGGGCAAAGTTTGCTATCAGTCCTGGAATGACCGCTGATCTATTAAAGGCAGGTCAAGCAGGAACGATTCCGCTCATCCCTGGTATCTCTTCAACATCTGATCTGATGAAAGCGAAAGATGCTGGTTATACTCACTTGAAATTTTTCCCTGCTGAAGCTGTTGGTGGTGTGAAAGCGATAAAATCAATCAGTGGACCTTTCCCGGATATGGTGTTCTGTCCAACAGGTGGTATCTCCTTAGGTAATTACCAGTCTTACCTAGCGTTGCCTAACATTCATTGTGTCGGGGGCTCTTGGGTAGCACCTGATGCATTGATGAATGCTGGGGATTGGGATGGTATTACTAAATTAGCTGCTGAAGCTGTGGCGGGAGCAACGGTCTAAGTTGTCGCTGTTCCCCCACGATTTATTGAATAATCTGTACTAAATTATGCGTTTGCCCGGGGGCTATTTCATAACCTTGGGTAAGCGCAGTTTCTATACATACAAACTTTTGATACTCATCATCTGCCATATCAACGAAACCGGTTGCTTTGTCCAACCATGGATTCCAGACAACAAGTGAGTCATGCCCTTGATGCTCAACGATGTGCAGCGTGTTCCCATTTGTCTCAATCGTCGTTTTTGGGGTTGTACTTTGGTGTACTCGGTCCGTTTCCTCAGTAAAAACATACGGTTCTGGGCTGGTTTTATGTAATGTACTGTTCAAGTTATTGGTAAATGCACCAGCGACACCTGTTATAGCAGTAGTCGATATATCAGAGACCGTAAAATACGTATGCAACGCCGCAGATAAAGGGGAAGGGGTGTTACTATTGTTATGGGTAATTAATTCGACTTTTAATGCATCGGTTAATGTGACCTTCACTTGGCAACTCAATCCTTCTGGCCAGAGAGCATGTCCCGTATCTGTTGGTTCTAGGGTAACTGATGCCATAATATTCGTTTGTATTTGTGCGGTAATTTGCCACATTTGATTACGCACTAAACCATGTGCAATACCGTGTTGCTTTATATCAGGATGTAATTGTCCAAACCATGGCCAACATACGGGGATCCCCCCACGAATAGGACGACTGCCATCTAATTTAGCTAATTCGCTGACAAACAACTTTTCGTAGCCATCTTTAATGTATGAGGTTACGTGAGCACCAAATAATGCGATTTCAGCACGATCATGTTGATGCTGTAATGTTACGCTAGCTAATGACATAGGACCTCGAAGATAAAAAAATAGTTTGAGAAAAGATAACGAAACCCAATAAAAAAGCCCAGCACTTTTTCAAGTCTGGGCTTTAGCAATTCATAGAATGCTTATTTTTGGATATGCGTCACTAAATCAAGTACTTTGTTTGAATAACCCATTTCGTTATCGTACCAAGCAACTAACTTAACAAATGTATCGGTTAACGCGATACCCGCAGAAGCGTCAAAAATAGAGGTGTGTGTATCGCCAATAAAATCGTTTGAGACAACCGCATCTTCTGTATAGTCAAGAATGCCTTTCATTGGACCTTCGGCAGCGGCTTTAATTGTGGCACAAATGTCAGCGTATGAAGCAGGTTTTGCCAGATTTACCGTCAAATCAACCACAGAAACGTCAGGGGTAGGTACACGGAACGCCATGCCCGTTAATTTACCATTTAGGGCAGGGATCACTTTACCTACCGCTTTAGCTGCACCTGTGGATGATGGGATAATGTTTTGACTCGCACCACGACCACCACGCCAATCTTTGGCAGATGGGCCATCAACCGTTTTTTGCGTAGCGGTTGTTGCGTGAACCGTGGTCATTAGGCCGTCCACGATACCGAAGTTGTCATTGATCACTTTAGCCAAAGGAGCAAGGCAGTTAGTGGTGCAAGATGCATTAGAAACGATTTTTTCACCGTTGTATGCTTCGTGGTTAACACCCATAACGAACATCGGAGTCGCATCTTTCGATGGCGCTGACATAACGACTTTTTTGGCACCTGCCGCAATGTGTGCTTGGGCAGATTCTTCAGTTAAAAATAAACCGGTAGCTTCAACCACAACATCAACGTCGATAGCATCCCAAGCTAAGTCTTCAGGATTACGTTCAGAGGTAACACGTACAAATTTACCGTTAATTTCCAAACCGCCTTCTACCACGTCAACGGAGCCACTAAAGCGACCATGTGTAGAATCGTATTTAAACATATAAGCAATATAATCGATGTCTAGTAGATCGTTGATGCCAACAACTTCGATGTTGTCACGCTCAACTGCAGCGCGCATTACCAAACGACCGATACGACCAAATCCATTAATACCTACTTTAATTGTCATAATGACCTCTGAAATGTTAATTTGTAATAAACTTACACAAATTATAGGGCATTACATAAAAATTGCACGTTTTATCTGGATTTATTGTAGTTTTATTACAAGATAGTGTGCAATAATATTGACTGCAATCGTATTCAGTTCACTCTGGTCCGACTTTCAAGAATAATAGGATAAGATAATTGTAATAATATGGAAAAAACTATGTCTATGTCTCCACTCGACGCCCTTGTTGCAATGCGCGGAATTGAGTCTAATTTTATCGATGCTTATGGCAAACCTACCACCATAGCTGATGGCTCAAAAGAAAAAATGCTAAAAGCAATGGGGTATGATGTTGATAACGAAGAAGCCTTAATAGAGCAAATAAACACAGACGTAACACGTGCATGGATAGCACCACTTAATCCTGTTCAAGTTTTACGCGATGGCGACTCTCCAATCATTGCCTTACGTTTGCCTTTGGAACTTGTTAACGATGAGTTAACTTTGACCATCGCAGTAGAAGATGGCTCTGAACAAATCATTCCCATAACGCCAATCGATCACACTTTAATCAATGCTGCAGAGATTGAGAACGGAGAGTTCCAAGAATATGCAGTGGATTTAGCAACGACTTTACCCCATGGTTATCACCAACTTACGTTGAGTGCACCTAGTTTGGTTACTGAAGACATCGAAATCTTAGGTAAAGGCACACTCATTCAGGCTCCAGGAGCCTGTTACACACCTGATGTGATTGCCGCGGGTAAAAAAGTTTGGGGCCTAAGTATTCAATTGTACTGTGTGCGTAGTGCTCGGAATTGGGGAATTGGTGACTTTACTGATTTGCAATATTTGCTTCACAAAGCAGCCGATCAAGGCGCAGACTTTGTTGGTTTAAACCCGATTCATGCATTGTATCCAAATAATCCAGACGCTTGTTCACCTTATTCACCGTCTTCCAGAAAGTGGTTAAACCATTTATATATCGATGTTGAATCCGTTCCATATTTTGCGGCAAAAAGAGTCCAAACATTAGTACAAAGCGCTGATTTTCAAGCTCGTCTGGAGTCTGCACGTGCTGTTGATTATGTGAATTACGAGGCGGTTGCAGCACTTAAAATGCCTGTATTGAAAGCGTTATTTGCCGAATATTCAGAGCATGCAGAACAATCTGAGTTGGATGCGTTTATTGCCCAAGGCGGTGAAAGTTTGGCATCCATTGCCGTCTATGATGCGCTGCAAGAACATTTGAAAGATGCGGGGAAAGACTTCTGGGGCTGGCCTGTTTTTCCTGAAAATATGCAGGATGCAGATTCTGCAGCTGTACTAGAATTTACGCAAACTTATCCAGAGAAAGTCCGCTTTTATCAGTTTCTACAATTTATTGCTGCTGAGCAATTTAACGCAGCAAGTCAGGTTGCGACTGAACGTAATATGACGATAGGTCTGTATCGTGACCTAGCGGTAGGTGTCAGTGAGGGGAGCGCCGAAGTATGGTCGAGTAAAGACCTCTATGTCACCCAAGCGAGCGTTGGTGCTCCACCTGATATTTTGGGACCTTTAGGGCAAAACTGGGGACTGCCGCCGATGGATCCAGAAGTATTGTACCAGCAAGCATACCAACCGATTATCGATTTATTCCGTTCGAATATGCAAAACTCGGGTGCTTTGCGCATAGACCATGCAATGGCATTGTTGCGCTTATGGTGGGTTTATCAAGGTGATAATGCTGATAAAGGTGGTTATGTATATTATCCAGTAGATGATTTATTAGGTATTTTAGCCCTAGAGTCGCATCGTCAAAAAACGCTTATTATTGGCGAGGATCTCGGTACTGTACCTGAAGAAATTCGCGAAAAACTTGCCGCTAATGGTGTCTATTCTTACCGAGTGTTTTTCTTTGAACAAGCCAAAGACGGCGGTTTTTATTCACCGAGTCATTATCCTGTGCAATCAATGTCAACGTTGACTATTCATGACTTTCCTACATTAATTGGGTATTGGCATTGCTATGATTTGGAATTAGGGAGTGAATTAGGTCTGTATCCAACGGCAGAAATATTACAGCCTTTGTATCAGTCAAGACACGATAATAAACAACAGATTTTAAATACCTTGCATGGCCATGGCGCTATTTCTGATAATATATCGCGCGATGTGAATCATGTGGGTATGACACAAGAATTAAATTTTGGTATGCAAGTACATATGGCTACAGGATCTAGTGCTTTGCTATCATTACAACTGGAAGATTGGTTAGAGATGGATAAACCGGTAAATATACCGGGTACCTTTAACGAATATCCAAACTGGAAACGCAAGTTAACGCGTAACCTCGAAGATATTTTTACGGACCAAAACATCTTAACGTTAGCACAAAACATAAATCGGGCTCGCCAAAAAGCTGGCTCGTAATTGACAATTTACATAAGGGAACTATGACAATTATGCAAGATTTTGCTCACCTCATTGAAGCACGCGCTAGCTATCCATTTTCTGATCTCGGTGTATTTCGCACCGAGCTTGGTGATTATGTTCGAGTTTTTATACCCGATGCTGAAAAAGTCGAAGTCGTTGATGCGAAAAACAAATGCTGCGTCATGTTGTTGCCTATGGGTGATGGGATCTTTGCTCATCCAGAGCCCCAAAACATTCCCACCCATTATAAGCTTCGAGTTACTTCTGAGTATGGTAAGCGGATGATCTATGACCCTTATGCATTTAAAGATCAAGCTTACCATGCCGTGCATTTTATTGACCATGCAGCGGCGAATGTCTATCAGCAACTAGGCGCTCAACAGGTTGTCGAAAAAATTGGTCGTAAAAAAGTGCCTGCAATTCGTTTTGCGGTATTTGCACCTAATGCCAGTGCAGTGTCGGTTATTGGCGATTTTAATGGTTGGCATGGTGCTGCTCATCCGATGCAAAAAACCGATTTAGGATATTGGGTCTTAATTATCCCAGAAGCGCAAGTGGGTCATAGATATAAATATGCCATTAAAGATGCCCAGGGCCATGCGCTACCCCACAAAGCCGACCCAATTGGTTTTCAAGCAGAACAATACCCATCTCATGCTTCAGTGATTGTTGACCATACTGCGTATACATGGTCGGACAGTGAATGGCAAAAACGGAAACACATGCCTTATAGCCAGCCAATGAGTATCTATGAAGTACAACTTGCATCTTGGCGAAGACCATCTGATGGACGTAAATATCTCAGTTATCGTGAGTTAGCGGTTGAATTAGTGGAATATGTAGTGGATATGGGGTACACCCATATCGAATTGATGCCCATTTCGGAGTACCCGTTTGATGGTTCATGGGGGTATCAGCCTCTGGGACTTTTTGCACCAACAAGTCGTTTTGGTACGATTGATGATTTTAAGTTTTTTGTCGATGCTTGTCACCAAGCAAATATCGGAGTCATTATTGATTGGGTACCCGCTCATTTCCCTGAAGATGGTCACGGTTTAGCGCGTTTTGATGGTTCTTGTGTGTATGAATATCAAGATCCTAAAAAAGGCTGGCACCCTGATTGGAACTCATGTATTTACGATTTTGGTAAAAATGAAGTCCGCCAATTTTTAGTCGCCAACGCTTTGTTTTGGTGTGATAAATTTCATATAGATGGGCTGCGGGTAGATGCCGTTGCTTCTATGCTGTATTTGGATTACTCACGCAATGAAGGCGAGTGGATCCCTAATGTGGATGGTGGTAATCACAATTATGAAGCTATATCCTTGTTGCGCTGGATGAATCAAGAGGTATACGCGGCTTTCCCTAAAGCAATAACGATTGCTGAAGAGTCTACCTCATTTCCAAGAGTATCTCGTCCTGTAGACATAGATGGGCTAGGATTTGGGTTTAAGTGGAACATGGGCTGGATGCATGATTCATTACATTATATTAGCAAAGATCCTGCATATCGCCGTTATCATCATAACGATATTACATTTAGCATGGTATACGCATTTGATGAAAATTTCGTGTTGCCGATTTCTCATGATGAGGTGGTATACGGTAAAGGTTCTTTAATTGGAAAAATGCCAGGCGATGAATGGCAACAAGCCGCTAACTTGCGGGCTTATGCTGCCTTTATGTTTGCTCATCCAGGGAAAAAATTGAATTTCATGGGCAATGAATTTGGTCAGTTTCCTGAGTGGGACCATGACGGACAGTTGGCCTGGGAGCATTTGAATAACCCGAAGCATGTGCAAATTCAACAGTTGTACAAAACTTTGAATCACACATACAAAAATACGACTGCGTTACATGCTATGGACCATGAATATACTGGTTTTGCTTGGTTAGATCATCATGATGCAGATCGTTCTATTCTCAGTTTCAGAAGATTTGACCCGATAACTCACACAGAAGTGACTATTATTTGTAATTTTACTCCTGTGCCACAAGCAAGTTACATAGTCGGTGTGGCACAACCTGGAGAGTTTCAGTGTATATTAAATACGGATGCTGAAATGTTCGGTGGTAGCGCTTATCCCATTGCGGATTCTTGGCACAGTTTGCCCCAAGAGTCACATGGATTACCTAACCAAATTACCATTAGTCTGCCGCCTCTGAGTTGTTTGTACATTGTCCATGCAAATGATTAAGGTGTATTGTGATTTAGTTAAGCGATAAATATTGTTTTACACAAGGTCAATAAACCATTTATGTTAGATATTCAACATTCAGCTTTAGTCTCACACTCTGTTCCACTAGGTGCCTCTTGGTCTGGTGAATCAGTTAATTTTGCGATCCACGCACCCAAAGTAAAACAACTGCGCTTATGTTTTTTTCATCCAGATACCAATGAATTGCTAGCGGTATATGAGGTACGCCACAGAACCAAGGATACTTGGCATATAGCAGTACCCAAAATGCACTTAAAACATGCCTATATTTACCAAGCTGCTGATGTAGAAAAGTCGGTGAAAGATTCAGGCAGAGTCTTGTCAAACAAAGATTTGAGCAACGTTACGACAGATGATGAAACTGTGTGGCGTTTTGTCTCCGATCCTTATGCGAAAACATTAACCAGTTTATGGCATTGGGATGAGACTCGTTATCAGCAAACACCTGAAGCTTTTTTCCCCAAAGCGCTATTGCATACTCTTGTTGAGTCAGATAATCCGAAACAGTTTTCACACACACCGGTGATTGCTCCTAAAGACAGGGTTATTTATGAAGCACATGTTAAAGGCATGACTCGCTTACACCCACAAGTCGCTCCTGAGTTGCGCGGGACATATCTAGGCATGGGCAGTGCCGCGGTGATTGCGCACCTAAAAGCGTTGGGTGTCACGACAGTGCAACTGATGCCGTTGATGGCTTTTATGCCCGAACCGTTCATCACCGAAAAAGGTTTAACCAATTATTGGGGCTACAACCCCGTTTCATTTTTTGCTCCTGAGCCTAGGTATGCGAAACAAGATGCTCATAGCGAATGTCGAGAAATGATTGCCACACTCAAAGCGGCCGGTTTGGAAGTGATTTTGGATGTAGTATTCAACCATACCGCAGAAGCTGGACCGGATGGTCCGACGATCAGTTTTCGTGGTTTAGATGATCATTATTACACACAGATGCCTGATACCGGTCATTATGCGAATTATTCCGGCTGTGGTAATGTACTAAACTTAGAACATATACCAACAATGAACTTAGTATTGGATGCAATGCGACATTGGGTAAACGTGTATGGCATTGATGGTTTTCGCTTTGATTTAGCCACTGGGCTAGGTCGAGAGCCGCATACCTTCAACCCTCGAGCAGCATTTTTTAAAGCCCTGCAACAAGACCCAGTATTACAAAATAAAATTCTGTTAGCAGAACCATGGGATATCGGTGATTATGGTTATCAGTTAGGCAGTTTCCCAAAGGATTTTCTCGAGGTCAATGATCAGTTTAGAGATTCTGTCCGCGGGTTTTGGCGCGGTGATCGCGAGCTTACTGCAACATATGCGACGCGGATGTTTGGCTCACGCGATATCTTCCATAAAGGGCAACGTGCGATCCATACATCGGTGAATCCGATCACTTATCACGATGGATTTACTTTGCATGATATTGTGACTTATAACAATAAACATAACGATGCTAATCTTGAAGATAATCGTGACGGGCATAACCATAATCTTTCTTATAACTACGGGGTTGAAGGGGAGACGGATGATGTGGTGATCCAATTACTCCGAGCTCGCCAAAAACGCAATTTGTTTGCCGCGATGATCTTCGCTCAAGGCACGCCTCATATTTTAGGTGGGGATGAACTTTCGAAAACTCAAATGGGCAATAATAATGCCTATTGCCAAGATAATGAATTGAATTATTTGCACTGGGACTTGGATCAACAAAAACAAGATTTTTTGATGTTTTGTCAATACTGCGTCGCACTGAAACAGAGTTCAGAGGTATTGACCAATGTGCAGTTAGCTGATGATACCTATTATGCTGATGTCAACGTTGCTCAAGTGAACTGGTACAAAATCGACGGTTCTGATAAAGGTGATAGTGATTGGCATCTACCCAATGTACAAGGGTTTGGTTTTGAAATTATTGGTCAAGCAGGTTTAGAAGATAATACGAACGAGCATTGGTTGTTATGCGTCAATGCGGCAATGAATGATGAAATGTTTCGTTTACCCAAATTAGCGCCTGGGTCACGCTGGCAAGTATTACTGGATACTCGCATGACAAAATTTAAGCCAGATGCTTTTTACATTCCCAAGCCTGAATTTGTGATCTCAAACCGCAGTATTGTATTATTTAAAAAGGAACAAATTTAACACATATCGTTAACAATCTGCTAACATATAAGATATCGTTATGTAGTCATGTTTCCTTAACCAAGAGAATAATAATATGGTCAAAACAATTTCCACAGAACATTTATCACCAGATGCCTTTTATGTGACACAAGAAAAAGGCACAGAGCGTCCATTTACCGGTGAGTACAATGCACACTTTGCACCAGGTACGTATCATTGTGTTGTATGTAACGAAGAGTTATTTCATTCTAAACACAAATTTGACGCGGGGTGTGGCTGGCCGTCTTTCTTCGATCAAAGTTCAGCAAAAAATGTAGATTTTCGTCCTGATCACTCTCATGGTATGCGTCGGACTGAAATTGTTTGTAAAGGTTGTGATGCTCACCTAGGACATGTTTTTACCGATGGCCCTGAGCCGACTGGCGAACGTTATTGTGTAAATTCTGTTTCTTTACAATTTAATCAAGACGAAAACACATAATTTCCCTCGCTTTTAGTCTTATATTTTGTAAGTGGATTTCGAGATTTTTGAACGAGGGATCCACTTTTTTTGGAGATTATGTGAATTTGTAGTAAAACTACATAAAGAATCCTATAAACCCCCACCTAAACCGATATTTTTGTAATAATCACACAGTTTGGCAAGTGCGAAGTCTTTGCTTACACTACCCGTGTACTTCTCATCTACATAGGTAAAACAATGAACCAACAAGTTGAACAGGATCTCCAAAATAGCTGGCAAGAGCGTCAGGAATACGCCGAAAAGATGTTGCCTCTAATTGGTAAACTTTATCGTAATAAAGCCATTGAAATATCTGTCTATGGCCGTTCATTATTAAATGCGAGTGCCATTGATGTGATAAAAGCGCATCGTACAGTACGTTTGCATGAAGGCCAGAAACTGCGTTTGCGTGAATCGTTTCCGATTTTGGCTGCCATTGATGAATTAACACTGGCACCAGCACATGTAGATATTGGTAAATTAGCTTATGACTTTAACTATGGTAGTGGCAAAGAAGAAACTGATTTACAGGCATTTTTAGAACAGCAACTTGCTCCAGTGCTAAATAAAACTGACGATCAAGAGCCACAAGACGTGGTCTTGTATGGTTTTGGTCGGATTGGTCGTTTACTTGCGCGTTTGCTCATAGAGCGTCAGGGTACCAACAACAAATTACGTCTTCGTGCTGTAGTGGTGCGTGGTGGCAAAGACGGTGATTTAGAGAAACGTGCTAGTTTATTGCGTCGTGATTCTGTGCACGGGCCTTTCAACGGTTCAATTACGGTTGATAATGAACGTAAAGCGATTTTAGCAAACGGTTCTTATATCCAAGTTATCTACGCGAATGGACCACAAGAAGTTGATTACACGCAATACGGCATTAAAGATGCTATTGTTGTCGATAACACTGGTATGTGGCGTGACCGCGACGGTTTAGGTTTGCATCTACAATCTAAAGGCGCGAAAAAGGTTGTTTTAACTGCGCCAGGCAAAGGTGATATTAAAAATATCGTATACGGTGTGAATGACAGTGAGATTGCGGATAATGATACAATTATGTCTGCAGCAAGCTGTACGACAAATGCTATCACGCCAGTATTGAAAGCACTCGATGAAAAATACGGCATTGCTAATGGTCATGTTGAGACGGTTCATTCTTATACCAATGACCAAAATTTGATTGATAACTTCCACAAAGGTGAACGTCGCGGGCGCAGCGCACCTTTGAATATGGTACTTAGTGAAACAGGTGCGGCTACCGCGGTTGCCAAAGCCTATCCTAAATTAGCTGGTAAGCTCACCGGTAATGCGATTCGAGTACCTACACCAAATGTTTCAATGGCAATTTTAAACCTAAACTTAGATAGCGCAACCAGCAAAGAAGACGTCAATGCTTACTTGCAACACATGTCACTATTTTCTGATTTGCAACATCAAATTGACTTCACACAGTCTACCGAAATTGTCTCTAGTGATTTAGTGGGAGCCCGTGCAGCTTCAGTGGTGGATTCATCTGCAACGATAGTAGCCGATAAACGCTTAACGTTATATGTTTGGTATGATAATGAGTTTGGGTACAGCTGTCAGGTCATGCGCGTTGTCGCTGACATGGCTGGTATATCTGCACCTTCATTACCAGCATAAACGTCCTTCATAAAACGCTACTCAGGATTAAAACTTCATGAGTAGCGTTTTTTTTATGGGTAGGTTTTGCATTTTTACAGCGATATTGTGTCGTCAAGTGGAAAAGGGGGGAAGAAGCAGATAAATTGTTTTCGTTATGAGTGCAGTAGACACCGGTGCATTTCACTTGTATGGTAGAGCTACATACAGCACATTCATTCCAGTAACCTTTGCTCGCAGGTGTATATTGTGGCGTTTTTCAAGTCTCTTTTTAAAAAAAGTTCACCGCAGATGCATACCGCTCTCAGCCATTCGCAGCAACCAACACAGCAGGACAATAGCGATGGTGATCCAACTGTCCAATCTGACTCTGCTGAGCCAAATCGTACTCTAATGCAAGACCAGGTTCCGCAGCAAAACCCTTCCATGGTTTCTGACAAGGTAATCACTACTAATAACAATTCGGCACAAAAAGCACTGCTAACAATGGCTCGTTGGGGCAAAGAGTGCATCATTTTTATCGTCATTTTTGTCGGGATTCTAGCTTGGCAACAAAAAGATATGCTGAGTGCCGATGGGAGTGTCGTGGTACCGAATGCAGAATTTGTTTCCATAGATGGTAAAACACAAGCCCTACTAGCTTCTGACAAACCGACATTACTGTATTTTTTTGCGCCTTGGTGCAAGGTTTGTGAATTATCTATTTCTAATGTAGATACTTTCGATCCGAATCAGGTAAAGGTTGTGAAAGTCGCATTAGAATATGCCTCTGCTGAAGAGGTTGCCATTTTCGCTGACAAAACTCAAACGCAACGCAATATTGTCTTTGGTACTAAAGCGGTACAACAACAGTTCGCCGTCACCGCTTTTCCTAGTGTGTATATTGTCGAACCGGATGGGACGATTGTGGGTAGAAGTGTTGGCTATACAACATCCTTGGGGTATAAACTGCGTGTTGCTTTTGGCACACGGTAACCTCTTAAACGCAAGCCTAAGCAGAATAACCTTTACTAGGCAAGGCCCCACAGGGTGTGGTAAATTACCAAAATAACAACAAAAAGGCTCATCCATGACGACATCTGTATCCATAGCTCCTACGGCACTTGTACCCATTCGTATTTCCAGTAATTTTGATAGCGGTAACATAGCCGTAATTACAGCAAACTCTCCAGACAATATTCGCCTACAGATCCCCAATGATAATGCTTCAGAGTTTTATCAGTGGTTTCATTTTCGTTTACATAGCACCCCGATGGTACCGCACACTCTGGTCATTGAGGATTTAGCCAACTCCGCTTACCCCAAAGGGTGGGAAGGCTATCAAGCCGTGGCTTCGTATGACCGAGAAGAGTGGTTTAGAGTAGATACCGACTTTTCTGGTGACGAATTAACCATCAGCTTTACGCCTGAATATCCTGTCGTCTATTTTGCCTACTTTGCCCCTTACAGTTACGAACGCCATTTAGATTTATTGGCATCGGCACAAACGTCGTTTGATTGTCGTCACGAGCTGTTGGGTGAAACACTTGATGGTCGTGATATTTCTTTGTTAGTCGTTGGTGATGAATATGCAGACACTAACCCCCTAAAAATATGGATCACAGCACGACAACACCCAGGAGAGTCGATGGCTGAATGGTGTGCTGAAGGCTTATTAGAACGTTTGTTAGATGAAGATGATGGTCTTGCTAGAGAACTATTGCAACATGCGGTCTTCTACATCGTACCAAATATGAATCCGGATGGGAGTGTGCGCGGTCATCTGCGTACTAATGCTGCCGGTGTTAATTTAAATCGTGAATGGCAAGCACCGAGTATTGAGAAGAGCCCAGAAGTGTATTACGTGTTACAAAAAATGCATGAAACTGGGGTTGATATGTTTTTGGATATGCATGGGGATGAAGCGCTGCCATATAACTTTGTTGCGGGCACCGAGGGCAATCCAAATTACAACGAACGGATTGCCCATCTAGAAAACATTTTTAAATCCACTCTTATGAGTACGACACCTGAATTTCAAGATACCTACGGTTATCCCAAAGATCAGCCTGGAACAGCAAATCTAACCATTGGCTGCAATGCGGTGGGCCATGCCTTTTCTTGTTTAGCCTACACTTTGGAGATGCCATTCAAAGACAATGCAGATTTACCGGATGCAGCTTATGGATGGTCTATTCCACGTTGTCGTCAGTTGGGTGAGGATATGTTAGTAGGTATAAGAGCTGTAGTTAAGCAGTTAAAAACAGAGCAACTTTCCAAATAACTATGACAGTAGAGCATTGACAGTCTGTCAGGCTCTGCTTACAGTACAAACAATCAACATAAAAATAAAAGGATAAAATCCAGTGGAAGCACTCAATAATCTATTCATTACGATTGATTCATTCCTTGGTAGCGCATTTTGGTTCCCTTATGTGTTATTAGGCGTGGGTTTATTTTTTACAATATATTTAAAATTTCCCCAAGTACGTTTTTTCAAACACGCTTGGTTAGTTGTCACTGGGAAATTTGATAAAGCAGATGATCCAGGTGATACCTCTCACTTTCGTTCATTGACAACTGCCTTATCTGGCACCGTCGGTACCGGAAACATATCAGGTGTGGCTTTTGCGATATTCTTAGGTGGCCCAGCTGCACTATTTTGGATGTGGGTCACTGCATTCTTGGGGATGACCACAAAATTTGTGGAGGTCACACTGTCCCATAAATATCGAGAAAAAACCGAAGATGGCACCATGGCCGGTGGTCCAATGTACTTTATGGATAAAGGTTTAAATATGAAATGGTTAGCAGTTGCATTTGCCGTTGCGACCGTAATCTCATCTTTTGGTACGGGTAACTTACCCCAATCAAACGGTATTGCTACTGCGATGGAAGCTACCTTCGGATTTGATCCGATGATTGTCGGTGGTGTCCTAGCGATTTTACTTGGTTTGGTCATCATTGGTGGTATTCAGCGGATTGCCGCAGTGACCTCAAAAATTGTGCCGCTGATGGCCGTCGTTTATATTGTTGGTGCTTTAGCCGTTATATTTGCAAATTTAGGGAATATTGGACCGGCGTTTGCTGCCGTTATCTCTGACGCATTTACCGGTAGTGCGGCTGCGGGTGGTTTCCTAGGTGCGAGTTTAGCATATGCCTTTAACCGAGGCGTAAACCGAGGGTTGTTTTCGAACGAAGCGGGACAGGGTTCCGCTCCAATTGCCCACGCTGCAGCGAAAACTAAAGAACCCGTAGCAGAAGGCATGGTTTCGATTCTTGAGCCATTTATCGATACTATCATTATCTGTACGATTACCGGTTTGGTCATCCTCTCTTCAGGTGTCTGGAAAGAAAAGCATCACAACGTATTTGATGCATCAGATATGACGATTATTGCTGGACAATATTCAGAAGCGAATCCCGTTGACTTAGATGCATTATACAAGCACCTCAATGGTGTGGAAGGTAGTTCAGTACAAACGTTCACTGGTCGTGTTGCGATCATGAATGGTGTCGTACAAAGTAACGATATTACTGTGATGAATGCGCGCTCTATCGCTGAAGATGTCCGTTTTACAATCGGTGGCACTGAGGACCTTTATTCTGGCATGTTAGTGATCGAAAACGGTGTACCGCAAAAGGACAATATTGTCGTATCGGGTAAGTCTTTGGTGCACTCGGCTAAGTTAACGACACTTGCATTTACGCGTGGTTTCTTTGGTGATTTTGGTCAATACATTGTATCTATAGGTTTATTGTTATTTGCCTTTTCTACCGCCATTGCTTGGTCTTATTACGGTGACCGAGCCATGACATATTTGTTTGGTCCGAAGTCTATCATGCCGTATCGCGTGGTGTATGTCGCAGGTTTCTTTTGGGCTGCCTTTTCTGATACGACATTAGTTTGGACGTTCTCAGCTATCGCGATTGTGGTCATGACCTTACCAAACTTGTTTGGTATCATGATGTTGCACAAAGAGATGAAAAGTCTAATGAATACTTATTGGGACAAGCATAAGAGTAAGAAGTAGTCAGCAAAGGCGACTTTTAGTCTTAAATTATACCTGTTTTACAAAAGCTGATATTATGGTGATATCAGCTTTTTTTATGCACGAAAACTTTGTGCCCGTTGTAACCTTAAAGCGTAAAACTGTGAACACCATTTGTGGGAGAACTGTGATGTTAATTGACTGTCCATCGTGTAAAAAGAAAATTTCGGATAAAGCCAAAGCTTGTCAGCACTGTGATTTTACAGTAGGAGCGAATGATGCGGATGCCTTATTGCGCAAAAAAAAGATGGAGCGTTATGCTAAACACCAATCTTTACAAACACAGTCTTTTGTTGCGATGTTATTGTTTTTAACGGGCTTTGGTATGATGTATTGGGGCGAGCCAGAAATTGGCAGTAATCAGCATAGCCTTGCAATGCTAATCTGTGTGGTTGGATTCGCATGGTACATCATTAACCGTGCACGCTTAGTTATGATCAAAGGTTTTAATTTCAAATTTTGGAAAATCTAAAACATCACACACATATCGCTGTCATTACTTTGATAGCGATATAAATACAGATAATTACAATAAATTATCACAAACAGAGAAATACCGCCTTCTGAGAAAATGTAAAAGGCACAATCAAAACTGGCTCATATTTGAGACTTACTAGTAAGGATATATCATGGATATTGAACAACTTGTTGCCGCTATGACACCCGAGGTATTTGCTACCCTTCAACAAGCTGTTGAAACAGGTAAGTGGCCAAACGGCGCTGAGTTAACCGCGGAGCAGAAGGATAATTCACTGGCTGCAGTCTTGTTGTATCAAGCAAAAGTTGCCCAAACGAACGAGCATATGACGATAGGCGCGGACGGTGAGATGGTGCATAAATCAAAGTCTGAGTTACGCCAAGAATTAAAGAACGAAACAGAAATTATGCGAACTAAACTCGCGGATGACTAGATACTCATTTCACCACGAAGATCTTCTGCTAACAGTTTCACTGCGTTAGCATAATCCGAGGTTTGAGAGAGCACAAAATGTAATTTTGTCAACGCAGCTTCCGGTGTCATGTCATAGCCTGAGATAACCCCAACATCCGCTAAAGTTTGGCCGTTTGCATACCCAGTCATATTTACTTTTCCTCGCAAACATTGGGTACAGTTTAAAATAATTACACCGCGTTTCCTGGCGGATTTAAAAGCATCAAGCATCGCTTTATTCTGTGGAGCATTGCCGACACCATAGGACAACAAAATTAATGCTTTGACGGGCTGTAATAATAAATTATTGATAACCTCTTCACTAATGCCCGGGTAAAGACTGATTAACCCTATGGGTTGTGCTGTAATTTGCTTGAGCTCGAGTGGTGCATAAGAATCTGGCGCGTGACTCAGTTCACCTGCTTTTACTTTAATTGCTATGCCAGCTTCTATTAATGTAGGGTAGTTGGGAGACGCAAAAGCTGAAAACCCATCTGCATCGACTTTTCTAGCACGATTCCCCCTTAATAACTGATTATTAAAAAATAACGTCACCTCTGGTATGGGGTAGTTTGCGGCGATATACAACGCATTTAATAAGTTGACTTGCCCATCAGAACGGAGCTGTGCAATGGGTATTTGTGAACCCGTCACAATGATAGGTTTCTGCAAATTTTGACACATAAATGATAGTGCTGACGCGGTATACGCCATGGTGTCAGTACCATGTAAGATAATAAATGCATCATACTTGGCGTAGTTTATTTGGATATCATTGGCAATTACCTGCCAATCACTCGGTTGCATATCTGATGAATCTAATAGCGGGGCATATTCTTGAATAGTGAATTCAGGCATTTCAGGACGATAAAATTCAGGCATGTTTTTTAAGGTTTCAGATAAAAAACCAGGTACTGGGACATAGCCTGATGAGGATGGCTGCATACCAATCGTACCACCTGTATATGCTATATAGATCTTCTTGGTATTTTTCAGCATAACATTGGCTACCTTGTTATTATTCTTAGTTGAAATTGTATTTTTTTATACGTTATTAAGCTGTTTAGTTCAAATTAAGCTTTGTTTATTTATTATAAAGGGGAATGAAGTTTTGACCATAAATTTTATGAAGTGCATGACAAACGCCATCTACAAATTGGGTTGTGAGCATTTACTTTATACCTATTGTTTGCCTCCGTTAGCGCTGTTACAACAGCAGCAGCCTAAGGAGAACGCCTTAAACAAATCGACACATTTATCGCTGAAGGGGGTAAAGAAACCGTATTATGTTAGGAGAAAATGCACTTTTGACTGACGAGATGTACACTAGTTTCACGCTAGGCAAACGGAGTTTCAAATCATTAAGTAGTTAAAACTATTTAGATTTTTTTCAGAAATGTTGGTTCTCAACTATACTCAAATATGGACGATATATAGTTGTAAAGCATAAAACAGTAAATGGAGTTACTCATGCGCACTAATAATCTTGTAATATCAATCATATGTTTGGGTTGGTTGAGTGCCTGTGGTGGTGGCTCTAGTGGATCATCACCAGGCCCAGCCCCCGTTACTCCTAATAATAGCGCACCTGTTGCGAATATTGCCAGCCCGCAGACTGTCGATCTGAATGAAACGATCGTTTTAGATGGTACCCAAAGTTCTGATGCGGATAATGATTCACTAACGTATGCTTGGTCAGTTATCAGTCAGCCCAACTCAAGTGACCTATCTTTATCTGGGGATTCTGCCTCTAGGGCGTCATTTATACCAAGCGTGGCCGGACAATATGTGTTTGGTTTGCAAGTAAATGACGGCCAAGTATCATCCACGCTTACGACTGTTACACTCACAGTTAATCCCCCTCCAACACCACCCCAAGCTATTCCAAGAGCTGATCAAACCGTTTCTGTGGGGGAAACGGTTTTACTAAATGGCTTAGCAAGCACAGCTGGTAATGGTGGCACTTTGGTATATACATGGACCTTACAAAACAGTCCTAGTGGCAGTAATGTACAATTAGAAAATTCTAGTCAACCGGTTCTGAGTTTTGTCCCTGATGTTATAGGGGAGTATACATTTCAGTTAATTGTGAATAATGGTCAGTTAATTTCATCACCAAGTGCAGTCTCGATCACTGCAGAAAGTGCTGATAACCCTCCTCAGGGTAAAATTCCGCCCGCATTATCTGCACGTTTGGGTGAGAAGGTCTTTTTGGATGCTTCATTTTTTACAGAACAAAGTGGTGCGCCATTGACGTATTCTTGGAATATTCTAGAAATACCACAAAATGCGCAGATTGAATTAAGCGATAGCCAGTCTATTCAACCCAGTTTTGTCCCTTTACTCTCAGGTACATACACTTTTAGTGTGGTTGCCTCAAATGGGAATAAAGTATCAGAACCAGCTGTTGTCCAGGTCAATATTGCATCTGAAAATTTACTCCCTACCGCAGATGCAGGCCTTGACCAATCGGTATTAGTGAATACATTGGTGCAGTTGGACGGTGCTAATAGTGCAGATTTAGATGGTGATTCTCTGACTTACACATGGGCTTTTACTGGGGTCCCTGCAGACCAAGCTGTGAGTTTAAATAACCCTAGTCTGATCAGTCCTAGTTTTACACCTAATGCAGTAGGCGATTACACTTTAAGCTTAATTGTTAATGATGGCGTTACTGACAGTGTGGCTGATACCGTGACTATTTCAGTTGTCCCATTAAACCGTCCACCGGTTGCCGCACTCAATGAACTTTCTGACATTACCTTGGGGGCTTCTGTGGATCTAGATGGTTCACAAAGTACTGATTTTGATGGGGATAGTATTTCTTTTCGTTGGTCACTCGTCACTCAACCGGACGATAGTCAGTTAGATTTTAGTGAGAATACTGCTCAAGGTTTTAGCTTTATTCCGGATGTCTCTGGTGCTTATGTTGTACAACTAATTGTTAGTGATGGTGCCTTAGAGAGTATTCCTGTTACTCAACTATTCAATGTTTTACCGCCAAACACAGCACCGGTAGCTGACGCTGGTTTTACTCAAGAAGGTTTACAAAACTCTGAATTGACATTAGATGGTTCTGCTAGTTTTGACCCAGATGGAGATGCATTAACATTTGCCTGGTCTGTGCTAGAGCAACCTGTCGGTGCTGCTGTCGAATTAAGTGATGTGACTGCGGTGCGTCCTGTTTTCACTCCTACTGAGCTAGGGACGTATATTTTTGCATTAACGGTTTCTGACTCTGTAGATGTCAGTACTGAGGTACGGATTAGTATCACAGTTAAACCTTTGAATACATTGCCTGTTGCTAAGATAACTGGCGTGTCAGATGGTAAGGTTGGGGCAGTTATCGAGCTGTCTGGTGAGACAAGTTTTGATTTAGAAACTCCGCTTACTACCTACACTTGGCGTTTAGTTGGACCAGAGGGTTCTAGCACTAATTTGGCAGCGACCCAGGGACTAACAACCTCATTTACACCAGATCTTGCTGGTGCTTATGAAGTGTTTTTAAGGGTTAACGACGGTACTCAAGATAGTGAAGAGCAAAGTCAAGTCCTAACTGTTACCGACGTTGAAAATAGCGTTAATCTCCCCCCCACTGCAAATGCTGGTAACGATCAATCTGTATTAGTGGGGCAGTTAGTGACTTTAGATGGGGGATTAAGCAGTGATATTGATGGCGATACTCTGGCTTACAACTGGAGTCTGACGCTTAAACCAGAGGGAAGTTTAACTAATTTAAGTAACAGCACAACGGTAGCACCAAGCTTCATTCCGGATCTACCTGGTACTTATTTAGTGCAATTGACAGTAGATGATGCTCAAGTCAGAAATGAGAGGGTTACATCCAATGTTGCCAGTGTTGTGGTCATTGCAAACCTAGAAAATTCAGCGCCTATAGCACATGCAGGAGATGCACAAAGCTTACTCCAAGGGACCGTCGTACAGTTAAATGGAGAACAAAGCACAGATCCTCAAGGTGATACTTTAACGTTCGCTTGGCGTTTTGTCACTCGACCAGAGAGTAGTGTCGCGGAGTTGTCTAACCCGCAGATTGCTGATCCTGTATTTACTGCAGATGTGGTTGGAGAGTATGTGCTGGGTTTGATCGTAAATGACGGAGAGTTTGATAGTCCATTAGAGCAAGTTATTGTCCGTGTTTCTGCGCAGAATGCACCACCGATAGCCAAAATCAACGAGATTGAAAATGCGTATAGGTACGCTCCAGTAACTCTTGATGGTTCGTTAAGTAGTGATGTTAACGACGATATATTAAGTTTTAGTTGGTCCATATTAGTCCCAGGTTCAACTGAATTTGTAGGGCAAGATAGCCAAAGTGCTGAGTTAACCTTTACGCCAGTTCTACCAGGGCAATATACAGCTATACTCTCTGTGTCTGATGGTGAATTTAGTGCACAAGACCAATATACGTTCGACGTGACCGATAATCTGACTTTGTTACGAGCGAATCCTATCGCACCAACACAAGTCAATCAGTTAACTATTGGGCAAGAATCATTTTTAACGGTTGTGGACACGATATTGGTGAGCCAAGGAGAAGTATTAACTATTATTGATAACTTGGATTTACTTGCCTTTGGCAGAGACTATACCATCAGTAACTTACGCGTCCAAACCTCAGATAGCACTCTACTTTATCGACCCATAGTAAATATCCAAGATGGCCAAATGATTACTGACGGTGAGGCGCTAAATATCTTAATTAGCTCAACATTGACCAACGGCGAACTGATTGAATACCGAGTACAATTTACGATTGCTGAGACGGGACAACAAATATTATTGAGATATGCAGTCATCGTAAATGCATTATAACAAGATGACTAAATAGAGCTAAAAACACATGTGAACTACCCCGCGACAGAGCAAGTCTGATCACGGGGCTTCGGCTGTAAAGCTT
>NZ_JANATA010000099.1 GCF_024199005.1 Opacimonas viscosa | reverse complement strand
CTCATACCTTTCTCCTTTAATTATTGAAGCGATAGTTGTGAAAATGAATATCGTGTACATGGTGTGTTATACAACTGCACTTTATTAAAAACAGGTACTTTGCTGTATTAACCACCGAAGTTACTGTAACGACTATTTTCATCTTCGCTAATATCTAGACTTGCAGTGTAGACCTGTTGTGCCATAATCGTCAACATTAAATACATGCTATAAGTGTAAAAAAGTGTGTTTTTGTAAAATATATATCACATTTGTGTGGTTTTTGGAGGCTGTGTG
>NZ_JANATA010000098.1 GCF_024199005.1 Opacimonas viscosa | reverse complement strand
ATTGGACATCTAAGTTTTGATTGGTACTCACCACCAACTGATTGGCCTGTTCCTGATCTTCCAGTTTTTGACTGTAAAAGAACCAAGCCAAAGCAACAGCTAAAACCCCAACTAATGCAGCCCCAACACAATAGGCAATAAATTCTTTTTTTCGTTTCTCTCTTAACGCATCACGCCAAGGGAGTAGGTTTATTTTTGCCATTAATCAAAACTCCTCAATGCCAATCCACATGCCACCATGAGTGATGAAGCATCATTTTCAATTTTTTTAATGTC
>NZ_JANATA010000097.1 GCF_024199005.1 Opacimonas viscosa | reverse complement strand
AAATTTCTCACGCAAAATTGGAATTGCTGCGTTAGCAAACAAATAGTTTCCGTATTCTGCTGTGTCTGAAATAACCACGTTCATTTCATACAAACGCTTACGTGCGATTGTGTTAGAAATAAGCGGTGTTTCATGCAGTGATTCATAGTACGCAGACCCAGGTAAAATACCGGCTTCAACCATTACGTCGAACGCAACTTCAACACCACACTTGATCATGGCAACCAGTAAGATGCCGTGGTCAAAGAATTCTTGTTCACTGATTTCACCTTCATA
>NZ_JANATA010000096.1 GCF_024199005.1 Opacimonas viscosa | reverse complement strand
CTCTGTTGTGGTTAGCGCCATGTCAGCTTGTTCAAGCTTAGAAAACTCAGGGCGAATTTTGTCGAATTGTTTAATTAGGTGACATTCTTTAATCCAGTCATCGACGCGGTGGCGGCTTAGGCCTGAAGTAGGTGGCGTAACACCATCCTCTTCTAAAATGGCGGCAATCATGGCCTTGATAGTTTCCATCTTGCCTTCTTTAGAGTGAACCGCTTTAGCCAACTTCTCAATGTGGCGCATGTGTTTCGACGGTTCGCAAAGGCTAAAGATTTTGGC
>NZ_JANATA010000095.1 GCF_024199005.1 Opacimonas viscosa | reverse complement strand
AGTGTTGCGTGGAGGCATTTTTATTCCAAAAGACGATGCCGAACCACGCATGCTGCTGACGAGGGTAGGGCGCGTAAGCACTGCCGTTTTCTATTTCTAGAAAGGTTTGACTATCGGTGGGTTCAAGGCGACGACCTAAATCAAAAACCTGATATTCAGTGCCTGCATGTAACAAAAACTCGCTGATAGAATTAATACCGTTAGCGCTCATAACTCGTTCCAAAATACTGCTTTAATCAAAATTTGCCAGGCTGTCACATCTATTCAAAGGGGCAC
>NZ_JANATA010000094.1 GCF_024199005.1 Opacimonas viscosa | reverse complement strand
GCTTTGTCGACATCTCAGCAATGTAACTATAACTTTACAGTAGCTTTATTTATGCCATATTCACGGAGTTTGTTGGCAATAGCCGTATGACTTAACCCCAGCTTTTTCGCCAGTTGACGGGTACTTGGATACGACGGATAAAGCTTCTTGAGCAAATCACGCTCAAACTTCTTCACTTCCTCGTCAAGCGTACCTTCGAAGTTTTCATCGACATAGGTCATGCTAGGTGTACAACTGGGCAGTTGAATGTCTTCTTTGGTGATTTCGTTTCCATCCA
>NZ_JANATA010000093.1 GCF_024199005.1 Opacimonas viscosa | reverse complement strand
AAAGGGCTGAAAATATACCTCTGAATGTTGAATACAGGTTTAAGAGCACACTTTTCAGTCAACGGTAAAGTCGCGCTCCTTTTCGTACTTTGTATTATGGTAAAGCGTGTGAGAGTGTTTGATGAGGTCCGTTTTCACACCGTTTCACGTCTCTTAATGCCTAGATCTGGGCGCTAACTCAACTGAAATAAAACAGCAGTAGTGCGCCTATTATCACAAGGGTTCCGCCAATTTGACGCAGTTGATTGCTGGGCTGTTGGCTTATCTGAAGTAAATA
>NZ_JANATA010000092.1 GCF_024199005.1 Opacimonas viscosa | reverse complement strand
CAGGGCAAGAAGTGGCCGTGGTAAGGATAGAGGTTAAGCGCGAATACCCAAATAGTTCAGTAGAAGAACTGATGGAGCTGGTCAGTTTTACCTTGACTGGGCAAGCAATCAATCTGTTGCCAAGTACCGTAGAAGATTTTCAAAAAAAACATCGCATTTTTGGTTTTGTGGAACCTGAAATTTACCAACTTGATGAGACAAAACAGTTATTAGGCTATGTGTACAAAACACCCAATGCGCGAGTATAGGTGATAGTCAATTTGTCCTTTGATACTCA
>NZ_JANATA010000091.1 GCF_024199005.1 Opacimonas viscosa | reverse complement strand
TGGAAAGTTTGTACTTAACAAGCTAAACGCTGAATATATGTTGATTGAAAACTCTGAATTTAAAGCCAAGTTTGAATTAAAAGAAGGTTTGATTGATGAAATTGAATTAATCAACACCAATTTCAACGGACTCTTCGACTCTTATTCTACAGAGTATGGTCGTTTTTATTGTTTTAAGTGCATATTCAGTGATTTCGTAGGCTTCGAAAAATCTAAATTCGCAGCTCTGCAAGGAGATAATGAATTAAATCAATTATCAATATTTAGATATGTTACA
>NZ_JANATA010000090.1 GCF_024199005.1 Opacimonas viscosa | reverse complement strand
GCAGCCCCTGCCACATCCATTGCATTCCACTTTCACATCCGCTGTCGGGCGATAGCATCGTCAGTTCAGGGTAAGTGCGCTTGAGAACTTCGAGCCCGCCGGCATGGTCATTATCGCCATGACTTATAATTAACAAGTCAACGGTTAAACCATGCTGTTGAATAAACGGCAGTAAAACCGACTCTGCGTAACTGCCCCTCTCACTAAAACTGGCTCCAGTATCAATAATCACCGCCCTACCGTTACGCGTAACTATGGATGCACTACCTTGCCCGAC
>NZ_JANATA010000008.1 GCF_024199005.1 Opacimonas viscosa | reverse complement strand
AAGTCATAAAGATAGTTTTAACGAGGATGTCTCGAATGGCGAGGACGGCAGGATTATCTCGGGCTCCTGCCCTCGCTGCTACGCAGTGCGCCTTCGCGCAATGCTATTTTGCTCCATGCAAAATAGTCAAACCTACGGTTCTCACCCTGCTTAAATTAAACATGTGCTGAAGTCATAAAGATAGTTTTAACGAGGATGTCTCGAATGGCGAGGACGGCAGGATTCGAACCTGCGACCGTCCGCTTAGAAGGCGGATGCTCTATCCAGCTGAGCTACGCCCTCGCAGTGGGCATATCGAAATTATTGTTGAGTACAATAGAACTGGGAATAATGGTCGGTGAGATAGGATTTGAACCTACGACCCCTTGGACCCAAACCAAGTGCGCTACCAAGCTGCGCCACTCACCGACAAGGAGCGCGAATATTACCGAGTAGAACGCATTTGGTCAATCGCTTTTTGACGTAAATTCACTTATTTCACAAAATAACCTTATTCCTGAACAGATATTAAACAGCTAAGGGATTTATTTCAAATAAACATCGTTCATACTTTGGCAAATTTGCTTCTATGTGAAACAATATAGGTATCAGTACTATACAAGGGTTATCTCTCCATGCAAGCGCATCTCATCGACGGTAAAGTCATTTCAAAACTTGTACGACAGGATGTCGCCACTTATGTCACACAAGCAACGGCAGCGAACAAACGCCCACCCGGTCTGGCTGTTGTGTTAGTTGGTATGGACCCAGCGTCTCAGGTATATGTCAATAATAAACGTAAAGCTTGTGATGAAGTCGGGTTTGTATCAAAAAGCTATGACCTACCGGCAACCACTGAACAAGACGAGCTTTTGACCTTAATTGATACACTCAATGAAGATCCTGAAATCGATGGGATCTTGGTACAACTTCCTCTCCCGGCAGGTTTAAATGCAGAACTCATCTTGGAGCGCATTCATCCGCACAAAGACGTCGACGGTTTTCATCCTTACAACATAGGCCGTTTAGCTCAACGTATTCCTGCCTTACGTCCTTGTACACCCAAAGGCATTATGACTATGATTGAATCCACCAAGCGCAACATTAAAGGCTTGGATGCAGTGATTGTCGGTGCTTCAAATATTGTGGGACGACCAATGGGGCTGGAATTACTCCTAGCAGGCTGTACGGTTACCACCTGTCACAAATTCACTCAAGATTTAAAAGCACATGTACAACGTGCAGACCTCTTAGTGGTTGCTGTAGGTAAACCAAACTTCATCCCAGGTGAATGGATTAAAGACAAGGCCATTGTCATTGATGTAGGTATCAACCGTTTAGAAGATGGTTCTTTAGTGGGTGATGTCGAATTTGCTAAAGCATCAGAAAAAGCGGGCTGGATTACGCCTGTTCCAGGAGGTGTTGGCCCAATGACAGTCGCTAGTTTGATTGAAAATACACTAGAAGCTTACGTTAAATACAGCGGGCTGTAATTCCCCATACTGATATCGATTGGCGCAGTGAAAATCTTAGATGTTAGTTTTTCACTGCACAACACACGAGAATATTATGCAAAGCAAAGCTGAGATTGCTGTAAAACATTGGTTGGCAGAAATTGTGATTGGTGAAAATTTTTGTCCATTTGCGCAAAAACCTTTTCAACAAGATGCCATACGCTATTCCACAATAGCCTCGACCAAACCGGCAGAGGTACTTGCTCGCTTCATCAATGAAATCGATATTCTAGACGCTCATTCAGAAATCGAAACGACCTTATGTATCATTGATACCAAACGCCTTTCTTTTTATGAATATCTGGATTTGCTAGATGCTGCAAATGTCTATTTAGAAGATAAAAAATTAACAGGTGTGTACCAAATTGCGTCTTTTCACCCTGAATATTTATTTGATGGGGAACCCGTGGATGCGCCGAGTCATTATACGAATCGCGCCCCCTTCCCCATTTTACACATATTACGAGAAGCAAGTTTATCTCAGGTATTAGACAATATGGCTAGTGAGCACAATATTCCTGAAACGAATATCGCTCGTGCGAATGCTTTGGGAATAGCGTTTTTCGAAAACCATTTACAACAAGCTTATGACCTATCAGATTGAACCGATTGGTCATATCCAAACGCCTTTTACTGAAAAATTTGGGATCCCTCGCCAAGGCATAGCACTGAGCCAAATCCCAGGAAAAATCGTCTTTAATACTCCCTATGATGATATGAATGCCTTTCGTGGGATTGAAGCGCATAGCCATTTGTGGATTTATTTCCTATTTCATGCCAATGCTGCCGCGACTGAACGTTTTAGTCCTCTGGTTCGCCCCCCTCGTTTGGGCGGAAATACTAAGTTAGGTGTCTTTGCAACTCGCAGCTCTTTTCGCCCTAACAATATTGGGATGACATTAGTAAAACGTGGTGAGCTAGTCAGACAACGTCAGCAAACAACATTAACCGTTTATGGGGTGGATATGCTCCATCGTTCACCCATTCTGGATATTAAGCCATACATCCCGTACGCCGATATTTGCCCCCAAGCAAGCAGTGAATTTGCGTCTGAAGCACCTGCTGAAATTTTGCAAGTACACTTCTCTGTAGCAGCTCAAACACACATCAAAGCGTGTCAGTCAATGTATCCAGATCTGCTGGGCATAATCCAAACGGTACTCAGTCAAGATCCACGTCCAGCCTTTCATTCTGAAGCCGGTTTTACCGCTAATCATCCCAACAAAACCTATCATATTGCCCTGTATGATAAAGACGTGCATTTTCAAGTAAGAGATAATGTGGCAGAAGTCATAGAGATTACTGACTAGGTCTTTTCTATAGACTATTTTCTGCTTTTTCATCGTGCGACTTATGCTAAAATACGTCGCAAATAAACATCCTTTATAAGATAAGGTTCACCTAACAATATGCGTACTTCTCAATATTTATTATCTACCCAAAAAGAAACACCTGCTGATGCAGAAGTCATTTCGCATCAACTGATGTTGCGCTCCGGCATGATCCGCAAAGTGGCATCTGGTCTGTATAATTATTTACCTACAGGTCTACGCGTATTAAATAAAGTCGCCAACATTGTCCGTGAAGAGATGAACCGAGCTGGTGCGATTGAAATTCTCATGCCAGTTGTACAACCTGCAGATTTATGGGAAGAATCAGGACGTTGGGAAGAATATGGCCCTGAACTTTTACGGATCAAAGACCGTCATCACCGTGATTTTGTGTTGGGTCCGACCCATGAAGAAGTCGTCACTGCATTGGTCCGTAACGAAGTATCTAGCTACAAGCAGCTGCCTTTGAACGTATACCAAATTCAAACTAAGTTCCGTGATGAAGTACGCCCACGTTTTGGCATTATGCGTGGTCGTGAATTTACCATGAAAGATGCCTACTCTTTTCATTTGAGCCAAGAATGTTTACAAACGACTTACGACAAAATGTACGCAGCGTATTGTCGAATCTTCGAGCGCATTGGGCTAGATTTCAGGCCGGTTATCGCAGATACTGGTTCGATCGGTGGTTCGGCCTCACATGAGTTTCATGTATTAGCGGATTCTGGTGAAGATGATATCGCATTTTCCAATGCTTCAGATTATGCCGCTAACGTCGAAATGGCTGAAGCTTTAGCGATTACACAGCCTGCAGAAGCAGAAGCCGAATTAACGAAAGTCGCGACTCCTGAACAGAGAACGATTAGTGATGTATCCACCTTCCTCAATATCCCCGTAGAGAAAACGGTCAAAACATTGATCGTCTATGGTGTTACCGATGAAGATGGCAACACACCATTGGTCGCATTAGTACTGCGTGGCGACCATACTTTGAATGAAATTAAAGCTGAAAAACATCCTCTAGTTGGTACTCCGTTTGCTATGGCGGATGAAACTGTAGTAGAGGCACAATTAGGTTGTAATTTCGGCTCTATCGGACCGGTAGGATTGGCCATTCCGGTGATAGCTGATCGTTCTGCCGCGACTATTCCTAATTTTGTCTGTGGGGCAAATGAAAATGATGTACACCTTACTGGGGTGAATTGGTCAAGAGATGTTAGTGAATTTACAGAGTTTGATTTACGCAACGTTGAAGCTGGCGATAAGTCACCAGATGGTCAAGGCACATTAGAAATCAAACGTGGTATCGAAGTTGGTCACATCTTCCAATTAGGTGACAAGTACTCCAAAGCAATGAACTGTGGTGTGTTATCTGAAACAGGTAAACACGAAACCTTGACTATGGGTTGTTATGGCATCGGTGTATCGCGAATCATGGCTGCTACCATTGAGCAAAACCATGACAAGTATGGAATAAAATGGCCTGATGCTATTGCACCATTTAAAGTCGCTATTATTCCAATGAATATGCACAAGTCTCATCGCATCAAAGAAGTCGCAGAACAACTTTATGACGATTTACTAGCACAGGGTGTTGAAGTGTTATTTGATGATCGTAAAGAACGTCCGGGTGTCATGTTCAACGATATGGAGTTAGTGGGTGTTCCTCACGCAATCGTCATCGGGGAACGCAATCTGGATAACAACGAAGTAGAGTACAAAAATCGCCGTACAGGTGAAAAGAGTATGTTGTCGATTGATAATTTAGTGGATTTCTTAACATCGTTGTAATGGTTGTAGGCATAGCACCTCAAGCTGCGCTTAACGATATAAACTTGAGCTAGTTTTTTTATAGCTAGCTCAAATTCATGCTTCTCAATAAATTAACTCTGCTATGCTAAAATTATTCACATGGAAAAGTGGTTAGTGTATGTCAATTTTTTTCTCTAAAGTGCGTTTTATTCTGTACTCTTTTTATAGTGTGCCCCCCAGTTTTTGCCCAAGAAAAACCCCTTTCTGGCATTACAAAGTCATTAGTCGACACCTATGAGGATATTTTAGACAATCCCAAAGCACCGTCTATCTTTGATGAAAGAGAGATCATCGAACAGCGTTTACTAGATAACCCCTTTGCCATTTCACAATATCGACAAAATTATCTTTTACCGCTGAGCTATGTGACCAACCCCAATGATATCTCTTTACCAACCGCCAATAATCAAGAAATTGATAACTTCGAAGCCAAATACCAAATTAGCTTAAAAATGCCAATTTGGGTCACCCAGAAAAAAGATAGTGGATTGTTTTTTGGATTTACTTTGGTGTCTTTTTGGCAAGTCTACAACGATGAATTATCTAAACCCTTTCGTGAGACTAACTATGAGCCTGAAGTTTTTTATCAGTGGCAAACGAATCTCAGTGCACTTGATATGCGCTTTAATTCGATAGCTCTTGGTATTAACCACCAGTCAAATGGACAAACAGGGATCTTCTCTCGCAGTTGGAATCGGTTGACTTTGACTACTTTTTTTAGCAGTCAAAACGCAGCTTATTACCTCAGGACTTGGTATCGCTTACCAGAAGATAAAAAGCTCGATGACAACGATCCTTTTGGTGATGATAATCCCGATATATTAGATAATATTGGTCGTATAGAGCTCGGTTTTGCAGTGCGTCTAGGCCAAGATTTTAAGTTGTTTAGTCGCTTGAGAAACAACTTAGATATGTCTGATAATCGCGGTAGTATTGAATTAAACTTATCTTACCCATTTGCCCAGCGTTACAACTTGATGTTGCAATATTTCAACGGCTATGGCGATTCGATGATTGACTATAATCGTCATCAACAGCGCATCGGCTTAGGTGTACAACTACGTTTCTTATGAGCGAGGTCGTTTAATCGCAATGCGCTTAGCAGCTACAAACCCGCGTTTAACCATTGTTTGTGGTGCTATTTGATAAAGGTCGCCATTTCTGCCAAGTAACTGAGAGTGAATTTTCATCTCTTTGGCAATCTGTGCATGTCGAGCTAAATGTGCTGGTTCACCGTGGGTAGGGATAGCTATTTTGGGCTGTACCCAATGATACATCAGCTTTAACTCTTCCTCATTAGGATGGCCTGACGCATGAATAGGTAAAGCACTGTCTTGTGCTTGGATGACTTCTACATGCATCGCCTCCAAACGCAGGATTAAATTCGCCACCGCTTCTTCGTTACCTGGTATAACAATCGTACTAAAAATGACCCTATCGCCAGCATCCAATTCGACTTGTGGATGGTTTTGTTTGGCCATGCGTGCAAGAGCAGCTTTAGGCTCCCCTTGAGAACCAGTCGCAACAGCAAGGACTTCGTGTTTAGGAAGATACCCAGTATGTCTATGATCAATAACCTGACATTCATCTGGCCAGTATCCAGTCCGACGCGCAACGGCCAACATATTTTTTAAAGAGTGACCGTATAACGCCATATAGCGCCCTGTACGTGCTGCGACTCTAGCCAGTGTAATTAAACGCGCTATATTAGAACCAAAACACGTCACGATAACACGTTTCGGTGCACTATTTATGTAGTGATACAAACCTATATCGCACTGGCTTTCAGAAATGCTAAATCCTGATTTCAACGCATTTGTTGAATCACATACCATCGCGGTAATATCTAAATTACCAAGCTGTTTAAAATGGTCGACATTCATCACTGAGTGCACCACCGGCTGTTGATCAATCTTCCAATCACCGGTGTGGAACACACTGCCAGCAGAGGTGCGCAACACCAAACCATAGGGCTCAGGAATTGAATGTGTGATACCCAACCATTCACATTCAAAAGCACCAATCCAAAAACGTGCCTTGTGATCAACAATGACAATCGGGACTTCCTCAGCAAAATCAGTTTCAGAGAGTTTACGTTTTAGGACTTCTGCAGTAAAAGCCGTTGTATAAATAGGTTTTTTAAAGCGTTGCCAAAGGTGAGGGATTGCGCCGACATGATCTTCATGTGCATGAGTAATGATAATCCCCTGTAATGCATCTTTTCTGTCTTCAATAAAAGTCGGATCAGCACTCACTAAGGGGTGACGGGTCACCCGTTCATCATTATCAAATTCAGGATTAATCGGAGCGTTGAATGTCAGGCCACAATCCACCATCAACCATTCACCAGCATGCCCATAAAGGTTCATGTTCATGCCGATTTCTCCGGTTCCTCCCAAAGGTAAAAACCAGAGTTGTTCTTGTGTTGGATTTGAGTTCATGTTGGCCGAATTTAGGTGGTTTAATTTATTCTACCTACTTATATGTGACAAAACAGAAAAAAGCCTATAAATTCTCAAAAAACTCGAACTATAAGCCCAATAATCGACGTTTTGTATGAAAAATCAGGCTATTTCGGTCTATTTTTTATAGTTGATTAAGTGCGTTATCCAGCCAATCCATACGCGTATTAAACCAAGATTTTAACCTGTCGACTTCAGCTTCATAAGTATCCAGCACGACTGGATTTGGCCAGACATAGATGCCAATAGTTTGCCATCTAGCATCATTTTCAGCTTGGGCATAACGCAATTTATCTGCATATTCATCGACTTTTGCTAACAAGAAATCTCGATTTTCATCATAGTAAGCAAAGCGTTCTTGGACCTGACGCACAAAATTAGGATCTTGAAACAAACGTTCATACCAAGGGTTTTGCTTTATCCAAAATCCTTCTGGAAACTCAGGATCTGCATAATCGACATTACCAAAGGACAAATCAAAGTCCCATAAGGGTCCCATTTTAATTTTTTCCCCAGGAATAACATGAAAGTAAATACTAGAAAATGATCGAGAGTCTACATTTTTGGTTATTTCACTAATTAAATACCAATCAATGAAACTATCTAGGTCAATATATTTTTGATAACCGTTTACCGGATCAGCAAATTGATTGCCATATAGCGCCTGCTCAAACTCGTGAACTAAACGAGAGATATACAGATACTGACTATCTCCTTGTGCCAAGCTAGGCTCTTTGATATTGATTAAAAAGGTATCTGTCTCAAAATATACATCATCAGGATCGAGCCGGTCTAGCTGGTCTATCTCTAATAAAAAACCATCATCACCAATATCGACTCGGTCTCCACCCTCTTCAACCTTCTGGGTAATATGATAAGTCCCGATATAATTTCGGTTTAAAAACACTTCAGCAAATTCTGAATCAGTCGTCCAATCAAGCGCGCTTAGATAACCTAATTCATATGCTATTTTGTTGCGCAGCATGGTTTTATCTGCATATTCAGCCAAAAATAACCATTTTTTATCATTTTCCATATCCAAAAATTCGCGCTTTGCAGCTAATTTCATTTGATAGGGCTTTTTGGGCATACCCCATGTAGAGTTTCCTCGGCCTCTTATTTCCATTTCCATATTGTCTAAATCACTAACAACACCGTTGCCAAAAACTTCGACGGTTCCTGTCGTGTAATCATCGCGGTTGGTAATATCATTGCCGTTATCTGTTGTCAGATTGATCACAGGTAAACCGGTAAATTGCATTAATTCAATCGTGTAGTTTTTACCCGTTCCTGCTGCATTGCGCACAGTGTATGTTACAGGTTGAGTAAAGTCGTTTACCGTCACGCCAGATACTTGCTCTACATCCCCGACCAAAACACTCGCCCCGCTGAACACGAATGTAGCCACTAGATTACTCACATCCATGACTTTTGGAGTTCTGATAAAAATAGTGGAATCGTTGATCTCCGCTCTGATAGTTTCAGAAACACCAGAATTTGTACTCGACATAAACATAAAATCGGAAAGAACAGGAGTTACTGGTGCAGGTGTTGTTGGCGTCGTCGGAGTGGGTGTCGCAGGTGATGAGGAACCAGCGCCACCACATGCAGCAATACTCACTATCGCTAATACACATAAAAGCATTTGAAAAAATGATTTTAAAAATTTTGTACTCATTCTCTTGCCCATTGCGTCATCGATTATTGTTATTCTTATACCGACTAACTGAGATTGTTTTCTATTCAAAAACATACATACCACTTATTAAAAAAATGTTAACAAACAACATAATAGAACAAATAACAGTAAAATGTAAGCGCATTCATTTTTTGAGCAAAGTAGGTAGTTTGGACGACTGTGTAAGTTTTTTATGGTGAATCTGCACCATGAATTGGTTTATGGGTTGGTGCTTAGGGTAACTTTCTAGAGTGACGGCTTAACGTTATCTAATTGAAGGGACATTAACTCATGGACAAGAAATTTTAGGATGGATTTGACCATTATAGAAAGGGTGTTTTTCGCTAAGTACTTTAAACATCTCACTTCGAGATGAAAAATCAACGCCTTTGAATGTTTGATGGAAAGCTTCTAGTGATTGTTGCTCATGGAACAAAATTTCTGAATCGAAGTTTGCTTTTGTAGGCACTCCATAGACTTCGATTGAAACAGCTTTACTAAAGACATGAGTGAAAATAGTACTCGCCCTTTCTACATGGTAATCTGATGTAATCACCGTCACTTTTTTTAGTTTCTCTTTGTGCAGGGAATCAAAACAGAATAGCGCATCACCCACTGTATCACGTGACTCCCTGATAACTATGATTGACGCTTTGGGAATATCTGAATTGTGTACGATGTAATCGCTAACGACTTCAGCAATGGGTGTAGCACAATCACCACGATAGTCCCAACCTAGTGTGACTAATTTATCAAATTCATTACTCGAAAATAGCTTGATTGCCATATCAGCTCGCGCAGCAGACTCCTCACCTAATACACAATTTTTTGACATTAAATGTGATAAGACAACTAACAAATTCACTTAGTGCCTCCTTTGTTGAAGTGCTGAACAGTTACTCTATCACCTCTTTTGGCGGGCATGAGACATGTCGAGCCAATGACATGATCATAATATTTCGCAGCTAGACCAAACCCAGGACGAATTCTTCTCACGCTTTCTTTAGTGATGACATCTCCTTCGTTGACATCTTCAACAAAATACAATGAGCGACGAAAAACTTTATTACCATCTTCAGCTGTTGCACGACTAAATGATTGAGGCCCTAGCGCTTGGAATGCCTCTTTTGTTGCATTGACTAGTGCTTTCATTTCATTGGGTTCAAGCGAAAAGCTACTATCTACGCCACCATCAGATCGGTCTATCGTGAAGTGTTTTTCTATGGCAGTCGCGCCAATTGAAGTCGCCAGTACACTGGCTAGATTACCCACGGTATGATCAGAGAGGCCAACTTGAATTTTAAATTCCTTCTGTAGAAGCGGAATCATGTTTAAGTTTGCTTCAGACAAAGGCGCTGGATAACTACTGATACAATGAAACAACAAGATATTGTTATTTCCGACAGATTTGGCTGCCTCTAGTGCTTCACCAATTTCATCAGACGAAGCCATGCCCGTTGACATTAGTATCGGCTTACCCTTTTTCGCTATATACTTAATAAGAGGTAAGTCGACCACTTCGAATGAGGCTATTTTAAAAGCTGGTACATCTAAGCTATCAAGCAAGTCCACAGCAGTTTCATCAAACGGTGAAGAAAACAGTGTTACTCCAATCTCATTTGCATAAGCGAAAAGTTCTTTATGCCACTCAAAAGGCGTATATGCTTCGCTATACAGATCATACAAAGACCGTCCCTTCCATAGTCCATCCTCTATCAGAAAATCCGACTTCTGGACATCAATGGTCATGGTATCGGGTGTATACGTTTGGATTTTAACTGCGTCAACCCCAGCGTTTCGGGCTGCTAGAATGGTTTCTTTAGCTCGTATTATCGAGCCGTTGTGATTAGCTGACACCTCCGCAATTATGTATGGAGGTTTTTCACGAGAAATTTCCCTTGCGTTAATCACAATACTATTTGGTGTCATACTTCAATCCTTCGAGATCTAATCTTTCAAGTTCGTCAAATATCTTTGCGTTCCATCCAGAAAAATTATGTGGTAAATCCTTCACAAAGTGGATCGTTCCTTTACCCCTTTGTTTTTTAGCTGTCCATGTGTCGTTGAGCATCGATGGGAGGAATTCAAGAAACAAATCCTCCATGTTTTGTTCTAACACGGCATGTGTCTTCACAAAAGTGTCATCAGACGCTTTAAAATTTACGTATCGTTGTTGCACAATAGGGCCAGTGTCAATCCCACTATCGATTAAATGTATCGTGACACCACTAGGAGTATTGTCATAAAACGACCAAAAATTTGGATGAGCACCACGATTATATGGCAAATAAGATATGTGTAAATTAAATACAGGACACCCAAAACTATCGAGTGTCCTTTGTTTAAGGATATGGGCATATCCATAACTGATTACATAGTCATAGCCTGAGATAGTGTCAATGATATCCTGAGTATGATCGACCGCACATTCATTGGCTATGAGTGCATCAATGATGGTTGTCTGTGTTTGGTCATAACCAAGAAACAAGACTTTCTTCTTAGGATGATTAATGTTGTCAATGCGTATCATTTCCACTATCGCTTTTTGCTTCCTTGCCAATGCTCACAAGATAGGACTTACTCCCACTCAATCGTCGCAGGAGGCTTGCCACTGACATCGTAAACCACTCGTGAAATCCCATCAATCTCATTAATAATACGATTAGACACTTTCCCCAAGAAATCATATGGTAAATGCGCCCAATGCGCTGTCATAAAGTCAATCGTCTCCACTGCACGTAAAGAAACAACCCAGTCATATTTACGCGCATCACCCATTACCCCTACGGAGCGCACAGGCAAGAATACGGTAAATGCTTGACTCACTTTATGATACAGATCAGCTGCATGCAGTTCTTCAATGAAAATGGCATCAGCCCGACGCAACAAATCACAATATTCTTTCTTGATTTCACCTAACACTCGTACACCTAGACCAGGACCTGGGAAAGGATGACGGTACAACATGTCATATGGCAAACCTAGTTCTAGACCAATTTTACGTACTTCATCTTTAAATAATTCACGTAACGGCTCCACTAGGCCCATTTCCATGTCTTCAGGTAAACCACCCACGTTATGGTGAGATTTAATCACGTGAGCCTTACCCGTCGCCGAACCAGCAGATTCAATAACATCAGGGTAAATTGTGCCTTGAGCTAACCACTTAGCATTGACTAACTTGCTAGCCTCTTCGTCAAAGACTCGAACAAACTCATGACCAATGATTTTGCGTTTAGCTTCTGGGTCACTTTCATCGGCTAAAGCATTTAGGAAGCGTTCTTCTGCCTCTACTTTAATGATATTCAACCCAAAGTGATCGCCAAACATATCCATGACTTGCTGGCCTTCGTTAAGACGCAACAAACCATTATCAACGAATACACATGTCAGCTTTGAACCGATAGCACGGTGTAATAACATCGCTACAACAGACGAGTCTACGCCACCAGAAAGGCCAAGGATAACTTCATCATCTCCGACCTTTTCTTTGATCCGTGCGACCGCATCTTCAATAATCGCATCTGGTGTCCATAACTTTTCTAGACCACAAATATTCAATACAAAGTTCGCGAGTAAACGTTCACCTTGGCGAGTATGCGTCACTTCTGGGTGGAATTGTACACCGTAAAACTTTTTATCTTCGTTGGCCATCGCAGCAAACGGACAGCTATCAGTCTGTGCTACTTTGGTAAAACCTTCAGGTATAGCAGAGACTTTATCACCATGGCTCATCCACACGTCCAATAACGCATTACCAGATGGAGCGATATGATCTTCGATCTTGGCAAAGAGTGCATTTGCTGCCACACTTTCTACTTGTGCATAACCAAATTCACGAACATCTGAACCTTGCACTGCACCACCTAGTTGAGCTGCCATAGTTTGCATACCATAACAGATACCTAAGACTGGAACACCTGCGTTAAATACATACTCAGGAGCTCGCGGTGAACCAGCTTCAGTGACTGACTCTGGACCACCAGATAAGATAATCCCATCAGGCGCAAACCCTTTGATCTGTTCTTCTGTAACATCCCACGCCCAAAGCTCACAATAAACACCGATTTCTCGTACGCGACGCGCGATTAATTGGGTATATTGAGAACCAAAGTCTAGGATAAGAATTTTTTGTGAATGAATATTCGCAGTCATGTCATTGTCTCTTTATAAAAACAAAACAGGCTGGAGAAAATTCCAGCCTGTTAAAAAATGTGGGTTACTTAACCTAAACGGTAGTTAGGCGCTTCTTTGGTGATGCTAACATCATGTACATGTGACTCACCCATACCTGCAGCTGTTACTTTAACAAACTCTGGTTTAGTGTTGAGTTCATGAATAGTCGCACTGCCGGTTAAACCCATCGCTGAACGTAAACCGCCCATTTGTTGATGAATTATATTGGTAATAGGTCCTTTGTAAGCCACTCTACCTTCAATCCCCTCAGGGACTAATTTTTCAGCGTTTTTACTATCTTGGAAATAACGGTCAGATGAACCATTGCTTTGATTCATTGCACCTAAAGAACCCATCCCGCGATAAGATTTGTAATAGCGACCTTGATACAGTTCTACTTCACCTGGCGCTTCTTCTGTTCCAGCTAACATAGAGCCAACCATCACACAGCTGGCACCGGCTACTAAGGCTTTGACAATATCACCAGAGAAACGAATACCACCATCCGCAATGACCGGAATATCCATATCGGCAACGGCATCAACTGCATCTGAAATCGCAGTGATTTGAGGCACACCACAACCAGTGACAATCCGAGTAGTACAAATAGAACCTGGACCTATCCCTACTTTTACAGCATCGACCCCCGCTTCTGCTAATGCTCGAGCACCTGCACCGGTTGCTACATTACCCGCAATCAGTTGTACATCAGGATAATCGGCACGCACTTTTTTAACGCGGTCAATCACGCCTTGGGAGTGCCCATGGGAAGTGTCTATAAGTAACACATCAACACCTGCTTCTACCAAGCCTTGAATTCTTTCATCTGTACCTGGGCCAACAGAAACAGCTGCACCTACACGTAAACGACCTAACTCGTCTTTACATGCATTGGGCTTATTTTCTGCTTTTTGGAAATCTTTTACTGTGATTAGACCGTGTAGTTTAAACGCATCATCCACTACTAGGATTTTTTCAATACGGTGTTCATGCATTAATTCTAAAACGCGCTCAGATGACTCACCAGACTTCACCGTAACCAGACGTTCTTTGGGCGTCATCACAGTAGCAATAGACGCATCAAGATGTGTTTCAAAACGCAAATCTCGGCCCGTCACAATCCCAATTAAGTTGTTATCTTTGTCCGTGACAGGAAATCCAGAATACCCTAGGCGTTGACTAAGTTCGTTTACTTCGCCAATGGTTGCTTCTGCAGCAACGGTAACCGGGTCAGAGACCACTCCTGATTCATATTTTTTCACTTGTCTAACGTGCGCGGCCTGTTGTTCCGCAGACATGTTTTTGTGAATAAAGCCAATGCCGCCTTCCTGGGCTAATGCAATTGCCAAACGAGCTTCTGAAACTGTGTCCATAGCAGCAGAAATCAAAGGAATATTTAAATTCACTTTGCGCGTTAAACGCGTTTGCAAGTTGGCAGTGTGAGGTAGGACTTGTGAGTGTCCAGGAACGATGAGAACATCATCAAAAGTGAGTGCTTCTTGAGCAATTCTTAGCATGCAAATAACCTTTAGTGAAAGGGTGTTAATTGCGGTACAATTATAGGGGCTTTTATGGTGTAGGTAAACTATAAATTGCATTTTCCATGACAACATTTTCAATCATGTCTAAAAGGGTTATTTTCTATGTATGCTAACCAGTCACAGTCCCGTGAAATTTTAACTGTTAGTGCATTAAACCGCATGGCTAAAAATGCCTTAGAAAATCAAATTGGGCAAATTTGGTTAACGGCAGAAATTTCCAATTTTGTGGCTGCAGCATCTGGCCATTGGTACTTCACCCTCAAAGACAATCAAGCGCAAGTCAAGGCCGCCATGTTCCGCGGTGCCAATTCTCGTGTTGGTGTCCGCCCCAAAAATGGCGATAAAATCCTATTACGTGCAAAAATAAGCCTTTATGAACCGCGCGGTGATTACCAAATCATCGTAGAACATATGGAAGCAGATGGTGAAGGCTTGTTAAAGCAACAATTTGATGCTTTAAAAAACAAGCTTGCTGGCGAAGGATTATTTGCCACGCAAACCAAGCAAGCATTACCAACTAATATCAAAAAAGTAGGCGTTATCACATCCTCTACTGGAGCCGCTTTGCATGATATTTTAACGGTACTTGAAACTCGTAATCCCAGTATAGAAGTCATTATTTATCCGACTCAAGTACAGGGCACTGCGGCGACAGATCAAATCGTTTCCAGTATTTTTATTGCCAACCAGCGTCGTGAAGTCGATGTGCTTATTGTCGGTCGAGGTGGTGGTTCATTGGAAGATTTATGGTGCTTTAATGAAGAAAAAGTAGCCCGCGCTATCTTTAGTTCACAACTTCCTATAGTCAGTGCCGTTGGCCATGAAGTAGATGTGACTATTGCGGATTTTGTGGCTGACGCACGTGCTGCGACACCATCACAAGCAGCTGAACTCGTCAGTAAAGATATGTTGGAAGTACTGAATCAAATCGTACATATGGAAGCTCGTTTACACGACGCTATCATCCAGAAAATCCAGCGAGCACAACACCTACTTGAAATAAAATCCGGCAAACTACAACAAAACCACCCCAAACATAAATTAGAGCAACAAGCCCAAAGTGTTGACCGTCTCAGCATACAATTAAACAATGCCATGCAACACTTATTAAACCGTCATAAACAAGCCGCCAATCAGTTGCATAACCGTTTAGCTCAACAGACACCAACGAACTTAATTAACTTCAAAGCCCAACACTTAGAAAACCTAGCGCAGCGTTTACACCAAGGCAACAAACAGCAAATTCAGCGCAAAGAACAGCACTTAGGACAACTCAGTGGCATGTTGAATTCTGTCAGCCCTCTAGCGACGTTAAGCCGTGGTTACAGTATTAGCTTTAAAGATGAAGAAGTGGTTACACGTGCACAAGATGTCACCACTGGCGATGTGCTCACCACCAAATTACATGATGGTGAGATACGTAGTAAAGTGCTCTAAGCGGAAATGTCATCATCGAACTTGGTGAGCCAATATGTGCACGAAATTGCCAGCTAATCGATTAACCAGAGTTAGGGTTTATACAGCACTTACCTGAGCCTATACGGAACATTATTTATATTTTTGCAGCTAACTCGGCTCCTTGGCGGATGGCACGTTTAGCATCTAGTTCAGCCGCAACGTCTGCACCACCGATCAAGTGAGTCGTTAACCCCTGCTGAGTCAATTCATCATATAAACTGCGAAATGGCTCTTGCCCTGCACAGACAATGATATTGTCAACGTCTAAACACTTTGCTTCATCATTAACGGTGATATGCAACCCTGCGTCATCAATTTTGTCATATTGAACACCTGGTATCATTTGTACATTGTGGTTCACAAGCGATGTCCGATGGATCCATCCTGTGGTTTTACCCAACCCCTTTCCTACCTTAGATGATTTCCGTTGCAATAAATACACTTCTCGAACAGCAGCGTGACGCACTGGGGTCGTTAATGCCCCTGGGGCTGTAAACTCAGGATCAATACCCCAATGTGCTAACCATTTGTCCTTGTTAGTGGTTAAATTTTCTTGTTCTACTAAAAATTCAGATACATCAAAACCAATGCCACCGGCGCCAATCACTGCTACTTTTTGTCCCACCGGTTTATGATCGCGTAGCACGTCCAAGTAACTCATCACCTTGGCATGGTCTGCCCCTGGGATTGATAACGCACGTGGCTTAATCCCTGTCGCCAATATCACTTCCGCAAAATCTCGTTCGGCAAAAAACTGACTATCTACCTCACTCTCTAGATGAACCGTCACCCCAGTGACCTCTAGTCGTTTAGCAAAGTAACGCAAAGTCTCATAAAATTCTTCTTTACCTGGCACCTGTTTCGCGTAATTAAACTGCCCACCTATCTCGCTTGCTTTATCAAATAAATGAACATCATGACCGCGTTCAGCAGCATAACAAGCAAAGGCTAAACCTGCTGGGCCAGCACCAACCACCGCTAATTTTTTGGGAGTGCTAACGGTTTTAAAAATCAGTTCTGTTTCATAACACGCTTGAGGATTGACCAAGCAACTCGCGCGCTTTTGCTCAAAAGCATGGTCTAAGCAAGCTTGATTACAAGCAATACAAGTATTGATCTGATCTGCTTGGTTACGCTCAGCTTTGTTGACAAAATCAGGATCCGCTAAAAATGGTCGAGCCATAGAAACCATATCAGCATCGCCGTTAGCAAGTACTGACTCCCCCACTTCTGGTGTGTTAATTCGATTCGTGGTGATCAACGGGATGCTAACCTCAGACTTCATGCGTTTCGTGATCCAAGTAAACGCAGCACGCGGCACAGAAGTCGCTATAGTTGGTACACGCGATTCATGCCAACCAATGCCTGTATTGATTAACGTTGCACCGGCTTTTTCAATCGCTTTTGCCAAATACACGACTTCTTCCCAAGGTGCACCTCCCTCCACTAAATCCAGCATGGAAAGACGATAAATAATAATGAAGTTTACGCCGACTTTGGCACGAATTTGCGATACGACCTCTATCGCTAGGCGTGCTCGATTCTCTAGACTACCACCCCATTCATCATCCCGAAAATTGGTCCGTTCACAGAAGAATTGGTTAATCAGGTAACCTTCAGATCCCATGACTTCTACACCGTCATAACCAGCTTGTTGGGCATAATGCGCACTATTGACATAATCTTTAATCGTTTTGTGAACGCCCCGACTAGAAAGTGCCTTTGGTGAAAATGGCGTAATGGGAGATTTAACTGCGGAAGCAGAAACATTAAAAGGGTGATAACCATAACGACCGGAGTGAAGAATCTGCATGCATATTTTGCCACCTTCAGCGTGCACAGCATCTGTAATGACTTGGTGCTTTTTGGCATGTCGACGTGCACTCATTCGCCCAGCGAATGGTGCCACCCAACCAGCAATATTTGGACTAATACCACCAGTAACTATTAAGCCTGCGCCACCCTTTGCGCGTGCGGCGTAAAATGCCGCTAATTTTACAAAACCGCCTTTTTCTTCTTCTAAACCGACATGCATTGACCCCATCAAAGTACGATTTTTTAACGTGGTAAAACCAAGGTCTAGTGGTGCTAATAAATGTGGGTAAACAGCATGTGTCATGATATACCTTTATTTTAGTTATGTAGAGTGTGGTATAGGGTAGGCTTTCAGAACGGTATTTATCATTTAGAAAAGATGATATTCACAAATAACTGAAGTTCACTTAGCCCTTATTATTGATATCATCATAGCCCAAGGTTTATAGACTAAACCAAATATTTTGGTCAATAAATAACTATTCACTAAGCAATAGTAAAACTGAATAGGTCAAATTATGAGGGTCGCATCTCATTTATCTTTTGGCTTTTTGTTCCTCGTAAACCTCAATAGCATTATTCATCTTGAGCAGTTTTGCTAATAAGGCAGGATGTTCTTTGACTAAATCTTCCACATATTTTAAGGCTTTTTTCTTATCTCTTTGTGTGAGAAATTCAATATCATCTAAGCTCGGTGGATTGTAGACAATACCCATTGCTAACTTATCTGTGGGAGTACTCGCAAAAGCGTCCTGAGACATTTGTGAGTAGACCTCAAGAAAATATTGTGGATAGCAGGCCATGCGCTTAATTTTAGAACCCACCTTCGCTTCTCTTCGGCAATACATCAAGTACTTACTTTCATCCGCTAACGAATTGTACAAATCATAAAAATCTAATTCCGCAATCTCGATTTGTCTTCGGTAATATGACATGGGTACACCTGAAACTATCCCTATAGTTTCTAAGTTATCTTGGATCTCAGGCAACTCTTCCTCTTCGAGTAAACGTTTTTTTAACTTTTTAGGCGATGTTGTTTTAAGTTTCACATCTGCGACATTGACGGATTTCACTGAGCGCGACTGATTCTCCAATACTGCGGTTTGTGCGAAAGTATTTGGTATCAGTAGAAAGAATAGACCTATACAACAAAGTAACTGACTTGATGAGTTCATGGGAGTGCCACCGCAATATAACTAAATAAGTACCTATGTTTAATTTATAAGCAATTATCAGTCACATTGCAATGTTTACCGAACAAGTGATACGAGAGGTTTCTTATTTTTTCTTGTGAAATGCCAGGAGGCGTTTACGTTTACGTTCTTGGGACAACGTTAACTTATTGCGTTTACCTTCAAACGGATTCGCACCTTCTCTAAACTCGATTTTAATCGGAGTCCCCATGGTCTGTAATGATTTACGGAAATAGTTCATCAGATAACGTTTATAAGAATCAGGCAGATCAGACACTTGATTGCCATGGATAACAATCACTGGAGGATTATACCCACCGGCATGTGCATATTTCATTTTGATTCTTCGCCCACGCATCATTGGCGGATTATGATCGTCTTGGGCCATTTCCATGATATTAGTGAGCATAGCAGTATTTATTCGTTTAGTTGCTGATGCATAGGCTTCTTGGACAGATTCAAACAAATGGCCAACACCTGTACCATGTAACGCTGAAATAAAGTGTAAACGGGCAAAATCAACAAATCCTAAGCGCCGGTCTAATTCACGCTTCACCTCGTCTTTAATATATTGGTCCAAACCGTCCCATTTATTCACGGCAAGGACTAAAGAACGCCCTGAGTTCAGGATAAACCCTAACAGACTTAAATCTTGATCTGTGATGCCCTCACGAGCATCAATCACCAGCAACACAACATTGGATTCTTCAATCGCTTGTAATGTTTTGACTATCGAGAACTTTTCTACTGCTTCATTGATTTTACGACGCTTCCGTACCCCTGCCGTATCAATCAGCACATACTCTCTTTCATCGCGCATCATGGGAATAAAAATACTATCGCGAGTGGTGCCAGGTTGGTCATAAACCACCACGCGATCTTCGCCTAAAATACGATTGGTTAAGGTAGATTTACCCACGTTAGGCTTACCGACAATCGCTAGTTTAATCGGCAAGCTTTGGAGGCGCTCTAATTGTGCTTGGGCGTTTTCATCGTCATCGTTGCGCTCATCTTCAATCGCGGCCATATCGGGGAAGTGCGGAAGTAACGGATCCAAAGATAAGTCGAGTAATTGCGCGACACCTCGACCATGTGCAGCTGCAATTTGTTGGACATCGCCCATACCCATCGCAAAAAATTCGGCAGACTCACTATCACCATCAATACCATCGACTTTATTCGCGACGACATATACTGTTTTTTCTTGCTTGCGCAGATAATCTGCAATCCCCTGATCCGCTGCAGTTAAGCCCGCTCGTGCATCCACTAGAAAATACACTACATCAGCTTCATCTATTGCCAACAAAGATTGTTCTGCCATGGCGGCATCAATGCCTTCCTCATCACCAGTGATACCACCAGTATCAATCACGATAAACTGGCGACCATCGACATTGGCTTGACCGTATTTACGGTCTCTCGTCAATCCTGGAAAGTCAGCGACCAACGCATCCCGCGTATTGGTTAAACGGTTAAATAACGTGGATTTACCGACATTGGGACGGCCAACTAAGGCGATGACAGGTAACATGGTGTTTCCTTTAAAATATGAAGACTTACTAAATACAAAACCAGCCTAAGCTGGTTAAGTGAAAATTACAGGCGAATATATTGTGCCAAGTAGACGTTTATAACGCCTGTTTATTGTAGCGTTAATGCGTAAACTTTACCTTGGACATTTTGCATAATGATTTGCTCACCAGCCACTACTGCAGGTGCATTAAACTTGGCATCTTCGCTATCGTTTAATAACGCACGGCCAAGTAATCCACCTTCGTTAATATCAATAACATGTACTGCACCATATTTGTCACCCACAATCACATTCCCTTTATAGGCCGAAGGTGCCGTTAATGCTCGACCTTTCAAGCTTGACTGTGACCATAGCTCAACACCATTACGACTATCCAAACCAAAGACATTACCATTGTTTGTGGTCACTATTAATTTTGTACCCACTAAGGCCAAGTCGCGATAACTGGCATACTCACGTTGCCAAACCACTCGTCCACTACGCAGTTCAACCGCTGCTAATGAACCGTTAAAAGAGACTACATACACAATACCGTTGTAGAGAATAGGTTGGGAATCGACATCAATAATGCGTTCTAGTTCAGTTGCACCAGATGGCGTCGTTACCGTTGCTTCCCAAGCAATCAGTCCAGTCTCCATGATATTTACTTGGAGTTTGCCAGTACCCGTACCAACTAATACCCCACCATTAGTTACTGTAGGGGTCGAAATACCGCGTAAAGAAAGTGCTGGCACATCTGACTCATGCATCCACACTTCATCACCAGTTGCTATATCAAGTGCAAATAAGCGTCCTGCTGTGGTATTAACAAATACCATACCAGAATCAATCATCGGGCGTGCTAGAATTTCACCCACCACGGTAGTATCAAACTCAACAGCGCCTGTTTCAGTATTTAACCCCACTAAACGACCATCTTCCGTACCTACAAAAACTTTGCCAGCACCGACATTTAAGCCACCAGATAGTTTTGCTGAGGTACCAGAACTAAACCAACCTGCACTGCCACCAAGACGGGTAGACCATAACTCCTTTCCAGAAGGATCTAAAGCAACCACTTTGCCCTGGCGATCTGCAACAAAAATTTTGTTATCTGCAAATGCCGGTTGTAAACCTGAGAAAAACTCTCCAGTACCAGAACCTACTTGTGTTTGCCAAGCCACGTTAACCGCAACTTTTGATTCAATCGGGGCTAACACACGAATCTCTAACTCTTCTTCATCTACAAATAAATTACCCACTGCTGTGCCGACCGAAGAAAGCGAACTACATCCAGATAATAATAAGGCGAGGCCTGTTGCTGTAACGATATTACGAATAGCGAAATAAGACATAGTTTATCCTGCGTTGGCGGCTTGAAGAGCAACATCATCAAGACGCATTTTAACGTTCGCGTCATCTTTCGCATCGAGTGAAGCCTGGTACGCAGCAGTCGCACCAGCAAAGTCTTGTTGGGCAACTAAAATATCACCACGTAACGCCTCTTTAGCAGAAACAAAAGCTTCTGTTGTCATGTTAGCAAGTGTCGCTAACGCTTGTTGATTTTCGCCTAAACCGTAATAAGCACGCGCTAAACGGATATTGACTAGATCTTTTAATGCGAGGTCAGATTCATTGGCAACGGCCGCAGCCAATAGTTCTGCTGCTTTAGCTAAATCATCTTGGTTAGCAGCCGTTTGTGCTGCAATTAAACTGGCTAATGTCGTATATGTTTTACCCGGATTTGCTTGGATGAAAGGTTCTAAATCAGCTACTGTACTATCTGGAGACAAACCCACTAGCATTTCTTGGTACGCCTCTGAAGCACTTTCTTTAGCGGTTATTTGTGACTCATCATAATAGCGCCAGCCCCACAAACCACCTAGGCCGAGCACAGCACCGATAACAATGGCTACACCATTTTCTTTCCAAAAACGTTTGATGGCTTCGACTTGTTGTTCTTCTGTTTCGAATTGTTCCATGTTGTTTCCTTTATTGCTGTATACAGCTTTTCTTAAACCAAAAATACCTAAACGAAAGTGTACCTGTTCGCTTAGTTAAAATAATCTTGTAATTGCGCTGGTAACGCGCTGAGCTCACAACGACTTTGCTCAACTTCACCTTGCATGTACTTTATCGTGACTGTTGCTTCAGTCATTTCAGTTGCGCCGAGTAATAAGGCCACTTTTGCACCTGAGGCATCCGCTCGTTTCATTTGTTTTTTCATATTACCACCACCACAGTGCATTTGGATACGCAGTTGTGTGTTATCACGGCAAAATTCTGCAACTTTTTGTGCATAAGCAGCTGTTTCGTCACCTAATGCAGTAACATAGATATCTACAGGTGCTCGGACAGCATCCGTTAAACCAAGTTCCGTTAAAAGTAAAATCAAACGCTCCATGCCCATGGCAAAGCCTACCGCTGGAGATGATTTTCCACCTAACTGTTCGACCAAACCATCATAACGGCCACCAGCACATACCGTACCCTGTGCACCCAAGGCATCTGTCACCCACTCAAAAACTGTCGCGTTGTAGTAATCTAAACCACGTACTAAGTTAGGATTAACTGTATAGGCAATACCCAATGCATCTAAACGTTCTTTGAGCAAAGCAAAATGTGCTGCTGATTCAGGATCTAAATGATCTTGTAATTTAGGTGCTGAACTGACGATTTTTTGTACGTCAGGGTTTTTACTATCCAACACACGTAATGGATTGCTATACATACGACGTTGGCTATCTTCATCTAATGCGTCTTTATGTGCTTCCAAGTAAGCCACTAAAATTTCTTTGTAAGCCAAACGCGCTGCGTTAGAGCCTAGTGAGTTAATTTCTAAACGTACCTGCTCAGAGATACCAAAGGCTTGCCATAACCGAGCTGAAAGCGCAATGACCTCAACATCGATGTCAGGTCCCGCCAAGCCATAAGTTTCTACACCAAATTGGTGAAACTGGCGATAACGTCCTTTTTGTGGACGCTCATGACGAAACATTGGACCGAGATACCACAATCGCTGCTGTTGATTATAAATCAAACCGTGCTGGTTTCCTGCGCGAACAGCACTTGCTGTACCTTCTGGACGCAAAGTCAATGAGTCACCATTGCGGTCATCAAAGGTATACATTTCTTTTTCAACAATATCTGTCACTTCACCAATAGAGCGCTTAAAAAGCTCTGTGCTTTCCACAATTGGCATACGGATTTCTTGATATCCGTATTGTGCAACAGTCTCCCGAAGGATCTGCTCTACATATTGCCAAATACCAGTCTGAGCTGGTAAACAATCATTCATGCCGCGGATAGCTTGCAGTGTTTTTGCCACGTTATTATACCCTGTAAAATTTAAGATATGGTCGTAAGGAAGGACGAATATGCCACTTCCTGTAAATAATAAAGCCCCATATTATAGGGGCTTTATTGATATAGGTATAGTTTTCAGTCGGATTCTTTAGTAATTTACGACAGAATAACCCGAGAACCTACCATTGACGCTTTTTTATTTGTCTACTGACGTGACGGCTATGCGCTGGGCTGGGTCTAACATAGCGGCTTTAGCACGGATTTTTTGCTCCAATACATCGACTAAATTGTCATTGGCAATACGTTCTCTTTGGCGTTCCCCATCAAGATAAAAACCACTCATATTTCGGGCGCCAGTTAAACCTAAATCAGAGACTTCAGCTTCGCCTGGTCCATTTACGACACAGCCAATAATCGAAACATCCATGGGTGTCAAAATATCCTCGACGCGTTGCTCTAAGGCATTAACGGTCGATATCACATCGAATTCCTGACGAGAACAACTTGGACAGGCAATAAAATTAATGCCTCGAGAGCGGATCCTGAGTGATTTAAGAATATCAAAACCCACCTTAATCTCCTCGACGGGATCTGCAGCTAAAGATACCCGTAACGTATCACCAATCCCTTCAGCCAAAAGCATCCCTAACCCTACTGCACTTTTCACCGAGCCAGAACGCATTCCACCTGCTTCTGTTATACCTAAATGAAGCGGTTGTACGATTTGTTTGGCTAACTCTCTATAAGCACCAACAGCTAAAAACACATCAGAGGCTTTGACGGAAACTTTAAACTGATCAAAGTTCAACTTATCTAAAATATCAACATGGCGCATAGCTGATTCAACCAGTGCTGCAGGTGTTGGCTCTCCGTATTTTTCTTGCAGATCTTTTTCCAACGACCCACCATTCACCCCGATGCGGATCGGAATATTTTTGTCTTTAGCACAATCAACAACTGAACGTACCCGTTCCATGTTACCGATATTACCTGGATTAATACGCAAGCAATCCACACCGTATTCCGCTACTTTTAAGGCAATACGATAATCAAAGTGAATATCAGCCACCAGTGGTACCGAAACTTGTTTGCGGATTTCTTTAAATGCCTCTGCTGCATCCATCGTTGGGACAGACACTCGGACGATTTCTCCTCCGACTCCGACAATACGATTGATTTGGTCAACAGTTGCAGCAACATCCGTAGTGGGTGTATTCGTCATGGACTGCACCGCAATAGGTGCACCATCACCGATGGGCACAGACCCAACGTTGATACGTAAAGATTTTCGTCTGGTTATTGGAGATTCAGCAAACATAACTACAAAGTTTCCTGTAATGGTAAAGTAAAACGTGCCGTAGCATTTGTTGGGAATGCACTGATATCAACATCACTTCCCGCAAACGTGATGGCAACGCCTTTGGGCGCTCCCAGAATAACGGAAAATGGGGCTTGACCAGAAACAGGCATAACTCGACCTGCTTTTTTAACGCCATAAGCAATGTCCTCACCCGTTGCATCAGTAATTTTTATCCAACAATCTTGTTCAAACGTAAACACCAGTTCAACCGTATCGGACAACACATCGTTCTCAATCGTGCTCTGGACATTCTCACGAACGATATTCAACAGCGTATTTTGTTGGGCGTCATTAAGGGTATCGTTACCGGTTAAGTTGGTTGGATTGTCAGTAGCGGAGGCTAAAACTTCCGAGCTTGATACATCTGGATCTGCATTTTCTAAAGCCGCTAATACCGTCGTAATATTCCGGTCATTTTCCACCTCGACAAATTCTGGGATACTATCATTGTTCACCGTCGTAGCCTGGCGAGCGGTGTTTTCTGGGCCTATTGATACATTAGCAGACGTTGCTACATTTGGTCTTTGCTCAATGCGGGTAAACGGTTCTTGTTCGGCCTGCTCTGCCGTTTCAGCTTGGTTGGTTGGTAACACAGGGGCACTCTGAGTCACGCCAGTTGAGGTTTGCTCTTGTTCATTCGTGGACACTATGCTGCTATTCGTGTTGGCAGTGACTTCTACCAGACTATTTCCTGAATTCTGCCAAGCATATAAGCCAATTAAAATAATCACTACAGAAATGATGCCATAGGTAACATACATCCATCTAGAATCATAAGTATCACGTGAAATTTTACGAGAAAAGCTTTGCATACGTGATTTTTGCTGGATATCTATCCCTGAAATATCATTATAAGCAGCAATAATATCTTCTGGATCCAGCTCAACTAATTTAGCATATGACCGCAAGTATCCTTTGATGAATGTGGGAGACAACGTCGCTCCGTAATCATCATTCTCTAATCCTATGACCACGGCTTCTTTCAATAATAAACGGATGGCTATCTCCGAAACCGTTAAATTTAATTTCTTGCGTGCTTCTTGTAACAAAAAACCTGGACTGATAGGTACAGCCTCGGTCTGTTCATAATCGCTCATGCAATTTTCCTTAAATTAATCCTGTGGCCCAACAATTAACGACTGCCCGACTTTTAATCGATTAATATCGGATAACTCATTCCAATCGATAAGATCCTGTACCGTAACTCGGTACTTCACTGACAGACGAAACAAGGTCTCACCTTTGGCCAAAATATGTCGCTTATATTCAGTAAAATTCGGAGTTAATTTTCTAACGGGCTTGGTTTCAGCATCTAGTCCATTGTGCGCACTGGACGCCGACTCTGCCATGTCAGTTTGCACAAGTACATGTTGAGTCGCTTTGGCATGTGGGTGATGCGGGAAACGCGTTTGCAGCATCTTAGCCCATGCTTGCATCGATTTCGTATTGTTTTGTGCTGCAGCAATTTGATACGTCATATAAACAGAATCGGCTGTAATACCAGATACCCGTTCAAACTGGCCTAATGACTTCAAAGCTTGGTTGTATTGCTTGTCAGCAAAATACAATTCGGCCAACAAAAAATGACTTTTGGCACGATTCGGTTGATGATTTAATGCTTTTTGTAAATACCCAATCGCAGCACTCGAATCTCCTTGGGATGTTGCACATAACGCAAGGTTCTCGTAGGTTTCCGCCGTAGCTAAATAACTCTGATTATCAATGGCTTGCATAAATCGCGTTGTCGCCTCAGCATACTCTCCCTGGGTACACAAAAACGAACCGAAAGCATTCGCAATTTCTGGATCTTTGGGCGCTAAACCGACAGCTGTTTGGTAACTATCCCGCGCCTTTTCAATCTCATCAACTTGTTGGAAATAGTATGCCAAACCGTAATGGACGTTAGCATAACGAGGAGCAAAACTGAGAGCTTTGTCTAAATTAAATTTAGCTTGTTTGTAGTTTTCGGCTTCTAGATAGGACAAACCTAATGAGATACGCGTTTTTGCTGCAGCCAGAGGGTCAGTGACATTGACGGCTTGTTCTTCTAGGGTACTCGAGCATCCTGCTAGTGTTATCAGCAGTATGCAACAACATGTTTTAGCCCAGTTCAGCATATCGTTCCACATTTATATCTATCCTTGAAATGATTATACGTTATTGTTTGTCTGTTTTGACAGAAATTGGTTCGCCTTTCTCGCGCTTTTTTAATAAGCGTTTTGTTCTATCAACCACATCACCTACTAACTGTCCACAAGCAGCATCGATATCATCGCCACGTGTTTTGCGCACCATCACTGTATAACCAGCTGCCATCAGTACTTTTGCAAAACGGTCGATGCGAGAATTACTCGAACATAAGTAAGGTGAACCCGGGTAAGGGTTAAATGGAATCAGGTTAATTTTACATGGCGTCCCTTTCAGCACTTTTGCCAATTCATGTGCTTGGTCGGTACTGTCATTGATGTGTGACAACATCACATATTCTACAGTCACTTTACCCTGATTGGCTTTAGAAACATCTAAATAACGACGTACCCCAGCCAGAAAAGTTTCAATGTTGTATTTTTTGTTTACGGGAACGATTTCATTGCGCAGTTCATCATTTGGCGCATGTAACGAAATCGCTAACGCCACATCAATTTGTTCGCCCAGCATATCAAGCGCAGGTACTACACCGGATGTTGACAGTGTCACGCGACGTTTTGATAAACCAAAACCGTAGTCATCCATCATCAGTTCCATTGCTGGCACGACATTTTTCAGGTTCAATAAAGGTTCGCCCATTCCCATCATTACTACATTAGTGATCGGACGTTGCTTCGTATCTTTTGATAAACCAATAGTTGTCGCAACACGCCATACCTGACCGATGATTTCACTCACAGAAAGATTGCGATTGAAACCTTGTTGCGCGGTTGAGCAGAAAGTACATTCTAGCGCACAGCCAACCTGAGAAGACACACACAAAGTTGCGCGGTCGGTTTCAGGGATCCAGACCGATTCGACTTCTTGACCGCCGGCTAATTTTAACGCGAATTTAATGGTGCCATCACTGGCATTTTGTTGGTAAGCGATCTCCGGAGCTACGATTTCTGCGTGTTCTTTTAACTTAGCTTTAAGTACTTTGTTGATGTTTGTCATGTCATCAATATTGCTGACACCATGGTGATAAATCCATTGCATAATTTGATCTGCACGGAAAGGTTTTTCGCCAATAGATGAAAGAAAATCACGCATCCCTTGACGGTTTAAATCCAGCAGATTTGTTTTTTTCTCAACAGCAACAGCAGTCATTGACTATCTCACTTATAAAAACTTAAAGCTAAAATAAAAGGCAAAAAAGGGAGCTAATGCTCCCCTTTCAAAAAACAATGATTGTTTGCTTAGCGAGTACGTGGGCAAACTTCTTCTTCAGAGAAGAAATATGCAATTTCACGCGCCGCTGATTCTGGAGCATCAGAACCGTGTACCGCATTTTCATCAATCGAAGCCGCATAGTCAGCACGTAAAGTACCCGCTGCAGCTTCTGCTGGGTTAGTTGCACCCATGATTTCACGGTTTGCTAAAACAGCGTTTTCACCTTCAAGCACTTGAACCATCACTGGCCCAGAAGTCATAAAATCAACCAAAGCACCAAAGAAAGGACGCTCGCTGTGTTCAGCGTAGAAACCTTCAGCTTGTTCACGGCTAAGGTGAACCATTTTAGATGCAACAATACGCAGACCCGCAGACTCAAAGCGGTTGTAAATAGCACCGATAACGTTTTTTGCAACTGCATCAGGTTTAATGATTGAAAAAGTTCTTTGTAAGGCCATTTTGGGCTCCAAGTAAATATTTTGTCGTATGACGTATCGAATTTGCGCAGATTATAACAAAACCCACATAAAACACTAATTTTTTTACACCATTCATCTGATGAAGATGTAACGCTTAATGCACCTTAGAATTAATGGTCTTCTGCCGCGTGATTCAAGGTATATTTAGGGATCTCAATAACTAAATCTTCATCCTTAACAATCGCTTGGCAACTCAAACGTGACTCGGCTTCAAGTCCCCATGCTTTATCGAGTAAATCTTCTTCTAACTCATCACCTTCGTCTAAGGAATCAAACCCTTCTCGAACAATGACATGACAAGTGGTGCACGCACATACTTTTTCACAAGCATGCTCAATACCAATACCATTTTTTAGTGCAACATTTAATACCGACTCACCTGGCTGAGCTTCCAAAACCGCACCATCAGGACATAGTTCTTCATGAGGTAAAAATATAATTTGTGTCATAATCTTCTCTATTAAATCGTATCAACGGTTTTACCCGCTAAGGCTTGTTGTATTGAGAAATCCATTCTTCTAGTCGCAAAGTCTTGAGAAGCATTGTCGACTAGCTTAATGGCATCTTTAATGGCTTGGGTGTCTGTGCCCTGTGCTGCCTTTTCTAGTGTCTGCATAGTGTCTCGCAATGCCGTTAATTCAGCAGGACTTAGCAACTTATCACCACTATCTTGGAGTGCAGAATTTAACGCTTCTAAGACTCGAGCAGCTTCAACTTGCTGTTCTTTTAACATCCGTTGTTGCATATCGTCTTTCGCGTTTGTCATAGATGCTTTTAGCATAGATGAAATTTGTTCTTCAGCCAGACCAAACGATGGTTTCACTTGAATTTCTGCTTGTACACCTGATGATTTTTCCATAGCTGTCACACTTAATAAACCATCGGCATCGACTTGGAACGTTACCCTTATGTGAGCAGCACCAGCGGCCATTGGTGGGATACCTGTCAAAGTGAACTTGGCTAAGGAACGACAATCTTCGACTAATTCTCTTTCACCTTGAAGTACATGTACCATCATAGCAGTCTGACCATCTTTGAAGGTCGTAAATTCTTGAGCTTTGGCAACTGGAATGGTCGTATTGCGGCCAATCACTTTTTCGACTAAACCACCCATAGTTTCTAAACCCAAGGACAAAGGTAGTACATCCAACAACAGCATATCTGCATCAGGTTTATTACCGGCTAAAATATCCGCTTGGGTCGCTGCGCCTATCGCTACCACTTTATCTGGGTCTATCGCAGTTAACGCTGGTCGACCGAAAAACTCACTAACCTGCTCACGGACCAATGGCACTCGAGTTGAGCCCCCCACCATGACGACGGCAAGTATTTCATCAGCACTCACCTCAGCATCTTTCAAACTGCGCCGACACGCTTTAATGGTTTTTTGGACCAAAGGCTGCACTGCAGCATTAAACTCAGTTATGCTCAAAGAAGCATCGTAGGTAATATCGCCTAACACACACTCTTGGTGGACATTAGCCACAGCGGATAATGTTTGTTTAGTCGCTTTCGCTAGAGTGACCAGTTCACGATAGTAGGTTTTGTTTGCCGCATCAGTAAGACCCCAGCGTTGTGACCATAAATCAACAATAGCATGATCAAAATCATCTCCACCTAACGCCGAATTTCCACCCGTGGCAAGTACTTCAAAAACACCCTTGTGTAAACGTAAAATCGAAATATCAAACGTACCACCGCCTAAATCATAGACAGCAATTAAACCTTCTTGGCCAGAATCCAAACCATAGGCTATAGCCGCAGCGGTAGGCTCGTTTAGTAAACGTAAAACATTTAAGCCGGCCAGTTGCGCGGCATCTTTGGTACTTTGACGTTGCGCATCATCAAAATAAGCAGGAACGGTAATCACAGCACCGGTTAATTCATCACCTAAAGTCTCTTCTGCACGTTGTTTCAATACTTGTAAAATCTCAGACGATACTTCTACCGGAGTTTTAATCTTACCGGCCACAGCGAGTTGAATATTGTTGGGCTGGTCTTCGTCAGCAACAAATGCATAAGGAAGGTTTGGCCAGGTTGCTTGAATATCTGCTAAAGAACGCCCTAAAAAACGTTTTACTGAGACAATCGTATCTTTTGGCTTTTGGGCCGCGACTTGTTCTGCAGCCAGGCCAACCACCGTAGTATCTTGTGCATAGTGAACGACAGAAGGCAGTAAGTGTTCGCCGTCGCTATCTGCTAAGGTCTCGCTTACACCACTGCGGACCGTTGCGACTAATGAATTGGTCGTTCCTAAATCTATCCCAACCGCTAGCTTACGTTGATGAGGAGCGGCCGCTTGTCCTGGTTCTGCAATTTGCAATAATGCCATAATAATTAGTCTTCAAATTTGTCCAAGTGCTGTTGCACTTGTTCTTGGAATTTATACATAAATGTGAGTTTACGTAGTGCATTAGCAAGGATAGTTACGTCAGCCTCTTCATTAAAAAGTTCTGATAAGTGGCTATACTCAGATTTAATCGTTTGGGTTACATCCGTATGAAACTGCCAAAGTGCATCTTCATCATTTTGTGCATCTTCTAGTGCTTCACGCCACTCCATTTGCTGCATCAAGAATGCTGTGTCTTGCATGGTGTGCTGTTCATCTTTCACATCAACCCCACGTAGACTCAATAAATGCTGCGCTCGAGCAAGAGGGTTTTTAAGCACACTGTAACCGTCGTTAACTTGAGAGTTTTTTTGTAACGCAATACGTTTTTCTTGGTCACTACCGGTGCTAAATTTGTCTGGATGGGTCAGTTGTTGCAGTATTTGATAAGTAGCACTCAACTTCGCCTTATCTACATCCAGTGTTTCTGGTAAATCAAACAAAGTAAAAAAATTCATCAACAACAACTCTTTATATATTAGATATAATAAGCTTTAAGAATAGGCTCAAAATAAAAAGCAGCTCAAAATTTTGAACTGCTAATGTAGGCGATTGCAAAAACTATACGTTAAAGCTTTCGCCACAACCACACTCGCCATTTGCGTTTGGGTTGATAAATTGAAAACCTTCGTTGAGGCCTTCTTTGGCAAAATCTAACTCTGTGCCGTCTAAATACACAAGACTTTTACCATCTATAATGATTTTTACATCATTGTGTTCAAACACAGTATCGTCTTCATTGAGTTCATCGACAAACTCAAGAACATAAGCAAGTCCAGAACAGCCTGTAGTTTTTACGCCTAAACGCAAGCCCAAGCCATGCCCTCTGTTCGTCAGAAAGTCACTTGCTCTTTTTGCTGCTGCATCAGTTACCGTAATTGCCACGGGGTCTCTCCTACTTATATTACTTAGTTTTTGCTTTTGTAATCTTTTACTGCTGCTTTAATTGCATCTTCAGCTAAGATTGAGCAGTGAATCTTCACTGGTGGTAATGCTAGTTCTTCAGCAATATCAGTATTTTTGATTTCTGTTGCTTCATCTAATGTCTTACCCTTAACCCACTCAGTGACAAGTGAACTAGAAGCAATGGCAGAACCACAACCGTAAGTTTTGAACTTTGCATCTTCGATAATACCGTTCTCACCTACTTTTAATTGTAACTTCATAACATCGCCACATGCCGGAGCACCTACCATGCCAGTGGCAACACTAGGGTCATTTTTATCAAAACCACCAACATTACGTGGATTCTCATAATGGTCGATTACTTTTTCGCTATAAGCCATGATCTTACCCTTCTCATGCAAACTAGCTGTTTTAGACTAGCTAGTATTAATAATTTTATCATTTACCTATCGTCACTAGCAATCGTAGTGACTGATATTGAGCCAAACCATAAAGGCTGGCTCACTCATTTTAGTGATGTGCCCACTCAACAGTAGACAAATCAATCCCTTCTTTGTACATGTCCCAAAGAGGTGACATTTCACGTAACTTGCCAATCGCGTTGTTAATCACGCCAATGACATGGTCAATTTCTTCTTCTGTCGTAAAACGACCAAAACTAAAGCGAATGGAACTATGTGCTAATTCATCATTTAAGCCTAAAGCTCGCAGTACATATGACGGCTCAAGAGATGCTGAAGTACATGCCGAACCAGAAGATACGGCCATATCTTTCAAGGCCATGATCAAAGATTCACCTTCGACATAAGCAAAGGATACGTTTAGATTGTGTGGTACACGATGCTCAAGATCACCATTTAGGTAGACGGCTTCCATATCTTTTATGCCATCCCATAAACGCGTGCGCAATTTCAAAATTCGCTCATTTTCTGCAGCGAGCTCTTGTTTCGCTAGGGCAAATGCTTCACCCATACCTACGATTTGGTGCGTGGCTAATGTACCTGAACGCATGCCGCGTTCATGGCCACCGCCGTGAATTTGCGCTTCGATACGTACACGAGGTTTACGACAAACGTATAATGCGCCAATGCCTTTAGGCCCGTATGTTTTGTGAGCAGAAAAAGACATCAGATCCACTTTTAGTGTTTTTAAATCAATCTCAACTTTACCTGTCGACTGTGCCGCATCGACGTGGAATAAGATTTTTTTACTGCGGCATAATTCACCGATTGCTGCGATATCTTGTATCACGCCAATTTCATTATTTACGTGCATGATGGAAACTAAAACCGTATCTTCACGCATGGCTGCTTCTAACTTACCTAAGTCCACTAAACCTGATGCTTCAGGCTCCAAATATGTCACTTCGAAACCTTCACGCTCTAGTTGACGACACGTATCCAAAACGGCTTTATGCTCTGTTTTTAATGTAATTACATGTTTACCGCGTTTTTGGTAAAAAGTAGCCGCGCCTTTGATAGCTAGGTTATTTGATTCTGTAGCACCAGAAGTAAATACAATCTCACGAGGATCTGCATTAACTAAATCTGCAACTTGGTTACGTGCAATATCAACTGCTTCTTCTGCGACCCAACCAAAACGGTGTGAGCGGGAAGCTGGATTACCAAAATTACCTTCCATTTCGAGGCATTCGGTCATCTTCTTCGCTACACGTGGATCAACTGGTGTAGTCGAGGAATAATCTAGATAAATCGGTAATTGTAAATCGCTCATTCTGCGCTCCGGTTACAACTGAAAACTAACGTTGATTTTTTGGTTAAGGTTATCATTGACAGCATCTACATGGTTTCTATTATGTTGCTTGGCAACTAACTCACCTAATGTAATGCTATCTAAAAATTTACTAATTCTGTCAGACAAATCTTGCCACAAATTATGGGTTAAACACTTTTCGCCGCCGTGACAGTCGGCCTTGCCATTACATTTTGTCGCATCAATGGATTCATTTACCGCTGCGATGACTTCGCCAATGGCGATATTATCAGCTGACCTACCTAAGCGGTATCCGCCACCAGGGCCTCTAATACTTGTCACGAGCTGCTGTTTACGTAATTTTGCAAATAATTGTTCTAAATAAGATAAAGAAATCTCTTGGCGCTCTGAAATATCAGCCAATGGGACAGGGCCGTTCTCTGAATGTAGAGCAACGTCCAGCATAGCAGTAACAGCGTAACGACCTTTAGATGTTAATTTCATAAACTTACCCAGAACAAACACAAGTCAATTATATAATCCCGACTATTTTAGTCAAGTATATATCCGACTAAATTAGTCAAGTATTGTTAACGGTTTGTAAAAGGTACATGCCACACCTTAGATAATAGGGTCAAATTTGTCGTGATCTTCAGCTTTTGCTTGGCTCATACCCGTTGCCTCAAAATCATCTAAATTCATTTTTGGCACACTTTCACTACACACCTCACCACCCATTTCCTGAATAGCAGTGCACATTTCTTGTACTTTGTTGTCCATCAGATGCACGTGTTCTAACAACATGCCCATTGCTGAAGCTACTGGGTCTGGATTATCGTCTGATACAGCATACGCATCGAAACCGTATTTCTGGGCAATTTTGGCTCGTTTACCATCGGTGTTTTGTTCCTTTGATTCCGCGCTTTTAGCTAAAATGATCCGACCTGGAATGCCTATCACCGTCGAATTTTCTGGCGCATCTTTCACCACCACAGAGTTACTTCCTACCTTAGCTCCCTTCTTTATCGTAATGGGGCCAAGCACCTTAGCACCAGCACCAATCACAACATTATCTTCCAATGTAGGGTGACGTTTACCCGCTTTCCAGGATGTTCCGCCTAGAGTGACACCGTGATACAAGGTGACATCATCGCCGATTTGTGCGGTTTCACCGATCACAATCCCCATGCCATGATCAATAAAGAAACGACGGCCTAAGGTGGCGCCAGGGTGAATTTCGACACCGGTAATAAACCGGCCAAACGTAGATAGAGTACGAGCAATCCATTTTAATCGCCAACCCCATAATTTATGGCTAATGCGATGTAACCATATTGCATGTAAGCCTGGATAATTAGTCAATATTTCTAGCGTATTACGGGCGGCAGGATCACGGTGATAAACACTTTTTATATCTTCACGAATATGACGAAACATGGCTTTTGCTAGTCCTTTTTGGTGAGTTTATCAACCGAGGATAAAATACCACGCAGAATATTTAATTCTTGAGCTTCTGGTCGAGCTCGGTTAACTAAACGTCGTAATTTGGTCATGACCACACCAGGATGATTCTTTTGTATAAAATCAGCATCTGATAACGTGTTTTCCAAGTGAACATAAAAACGCTCAAGATCGGCACTCAGTGGGTATTCATTTTCTGGTTCAGGATAGCTCTCCTGCCCTAAATAGCCCATTCGCACTTCGTAGCATAGCGTCTGTACTGCAGCTGCTAAATTCAAGGAACTGTATTCTGGATTTGCGGGAATACAAACGTGATAATGACATTGCTGCAGCTCATCATTAGACAGACCATTGTTTTCACGACCAAAAACAAGTGCAACAGGACCATGCTGTCCTTCTTGAACCATTTTTAGCCCACACTCTCTGGGTTCGAGCATCGGCCATGGTAACGTTCTTGAGCGTGCTGAAGTTCCCACTACCAATGCACAATCGGCCACGGCTTCAGCTAAAGTGCCAACGGTTTGTGCATTCGCTAAAACATCTCCGGCACCAGCGGCCAAAGCACTGGATTTACCATCAGGTGCAGAAACGGGATCAACTAACACTAATTGGCTCAAGCCCATAGTTTTCATAGCCCGAGCTGCGGAACCAATATTTCCTGTATGAGAGGTGTTAACAAGAACGACTTTAATATTTTCTAGCATGGTAGTCATCATCCAATTCACAATTGCTGTATTCTACCATAAGGGCGTGTTTTAAATCACTAGGGAGGACTGTTTTAAGTCATAAACATGCATCTCTAGACCAGTTTCCTATCATTGATTTTGGCGAAAAAGTTTAATATTTACTAAAATTCCCCTTGGTCTACTTTTTTGCTATAATCATATGGTTATAAACTTTCGATTTAGAAAATAAACGATTTATTTTCGATGTTCTTTGACAATTTACGTAGTGAGAAATTCATGCATCCAATGCTAAACATAGCGATCCGTGCAGCAAGAAGCGCGGGCAGTGTAATAACACGTGGTTTTGAAAACCGTTCAGACCTAACCATCTCCGTTAAGGGCTCACAAGATTATGTGACCAAGGTTGACCAGGATGCAGAACAAGCCATCATTGAGAAAATTCAACAATCTTACCCAGACCATAGCTTTATGGGTGAAGAAAGTGGCATTATCAAAGGTGATGAAACGTTCAAATGGATTATTGATCCACTTGACGGCACTACGAACTTTATCAAAGGTATCCCCCATTTTTGTGTTTCTATTGCACTTCTTTACAAAGGTCGTTTAGACCAAGCAGTTATTTTCGATCCGATTCGTGGTGATTTATTTACTGCGTCAAAAGGTCAAGGGGCCCAGCTAAACGGCTTCCGTATTCGCGTCAATAACAAAAAAGATGTTAGCGATACTATCTTGTGTACCGCTTTTCCTTTCAAAGATAAGTCATCGTTTAATCAATATATGGAGAGTTTCACTCCGATTTTCCATTCTTGTGGCGATGTTCGTCGTACCGGTTCTGCAGCACTAGATTTAGCGTATGTTGCTGCTGGTAAATTTGATGGTTATTGGGAATCAGGTTTAAAACCATGGGATATGGCTGCGGGTGAATTAATCGTTCGCGAATCAGGTGGTTTAGTTACCGATTTTTCTGGTGGTAATGACCCGATTGATAAAGGTCAAATCGTCGCAGGTAACCCAAGAGTCGTACAGCATTTAGTGAAACATCTAAAATAAGAAAGACCAAAAAAAACCGACGTATACTTGTGAGTATCGTCGGTTTTTTTGACTTTATTTATACAGTCATACTAGATTGAGCATATTAGAAAAAGCTTTCGGAACCAGGGTTGAGGGATAAAAGTTATCCGCTCCCCCCTCAATAGTTAGAGCATCGGCTCTAAATCTTCACCTTCTTTCTCAACAACTTCAGGTATTAAATCTTCTTTTGAAATACCTAATAACAACGCGACTGAACTCGAAATATAAATCGAAGAATAAGTACCGATGAATACGCCGAATAATAGCGCCGTTGCAAAACCGTGAATCAATGCCCCACCCTGATAGAACAATGCCAATAACACCAAAATGGTTGTCACTGAGGTAATGATGGTTCGGTTAAGTGTTTGTGTTAAAGAAATATTAATGATTTCTTCTGGTTCTGATTTACGTATTTTACGGAAGTTTTCTCGGATACGGTCAGATACAACAATCGTATCATTTAATGAATACCCAATGACCGCAAGAACCGCTGCCAAAATAGTCAAATCAAACTCTAGTTGCAAAATGGAAAACAAACCCAAAGTAATGATCACGTCATGTGCTAATGCTGATACTGAACCTAGTGCAAAGCGCCATTCAAAACGCATTGCGACATAGATCAAGATACAGATTAGGGCTGTTAGCATGGCTAACCCACCTTGTTCTGTGAGTTCTTCACCTACATTAGGACCCACAAACTCAATCCGACGCATATCAACTTCTTGGCCTGCTTCGCGTAAGGACGCCATGACTTGATCACCGATCTCGACCGCTTTAACGCCATCGCGTGGCGCAAGACGAATCAATACATCTTGGCTAGAACCAAAGTTTTGCACAACCGCGTCACCAAAACCAGAACGGTCTAATTGTTGACGAATTTGGTCTAGCTTGGCGGCTTCTGGATAACCTACTTCGATTAACGTACCACCAGTGAAGTCTAGGCCCCAATTTAATTGGTTTACGGCTAATGACCCTAGCGACCCCAAAATAAGTAAGGTAGAGAAAACCAACGCTGGGATGCGTAGCTTCATGAATTTAATGGTGCTGTTTAATTTCAATAATTGCATGAACTACTCCCTATATCCAAAGCTTTTCAAGGCGACGACCGCCCCAAACTAAATTCACGATCACTCGTGTCAAAACAATTGCAGTGAACATAGATGTCGCAATACCAATCATCAGAGTAATCGAGAACCCTTTGATCGGTCCGGTACCGATTGCGAATAAAATCAGACCAGCAATAAATGTTGTAATATTAGCATCTAAAATTGTTGAGAAAGCACTATCATAACCATGATGTATGGCTTGTTGTGGTGAACGTCCATCACGTAACTCTTCTCTTATGCGTTCGTATATCAAGACGTTTGCATCGACTGCCATACCAACAGTTAATACGATCCCGGCCATACCTGGTAAGGTTAGTGTAGCCCCAGGAATCATCGACATAATACCGACAATCATCACTAGGTTCGCAATCAAAGCGACGTTGGCCACTATCCCAAATGCTTTGTAATAAATAAGCATGAAGACCAGCACTAACAGCAGACCGCCTTGGATAGCTTGCATGCCTAATTCAATATTCTCAGCCCCTAAGCTGGGACCAACCGTTCTTTCTTCGACGATAGTAATTGGCGCGATCAATGCACCTGCTCTAAGTAGCAAAGACAGATCCCGTGCTTCTTTGGGAGAATCTAAACCCGTAATACGAAAGTTACTACCCAAGCGAGCTTGAATAGTAGCAATACTAATGACTTCTTCTTTTTTCTCAAAAATTAGTTTGCCGTTAGCATCGCGTTCACCGGTTGATTTATATTCAATGAACACAGTTGCCATGGGGTTACCAATATTGTCTTTGGTCCCTTGTGACATTTTGCTGCCACCTTTGGAGTCTAAAGAGATATTGACCTGAGGGATCCCGTATTCATCCGCACCACTGTTCGCGTCAACAATGTGATTACCCGTTAACATGACACGTTTTTTCAACAATTGAGGTTGACCTGAACGGTCTTTTACCAAGATAGAACTCGCCGGAATACGTCCATTTACCGCATCGCGAACATCATTGTCTTGGTCTACCATACGAAACTCTAACGTCGCTGTCGCATTCAAAATCTCTTTGGCTTTTGCCGTATCTTGAATACCAGGTAATTGGACGACAATACGTTCTGCACCTTGTTTTTGTACTAATGGTTCAGCGACACCTAACTGATTAACACGATTGCGTATAATAGTGATGTTTTGTTTTACTGCGTAGTCACGAATTTGCTTTAAACGGTTTTCACTAAACGTTGCCACGATGACCAAACCATCACGCTCCGTAAACACCAAATCTGGGTTGCGGTTACGCAAGAAAAAACGTGCTGAGTCTAGTGTAGCTTGATCACGGAACTGGATATTAACACCTGCCCCAGCTTGTTTAACCGAGCGATAACGTAATTTTTCTTCACGCAAAGCTGATTTAAAATCACCGACTAAATCTTCTTGGGCTTTACCAATGGCTGAATTCATATCCACTTCCATCAAGAAATGGACACCACCACGTAAATCTAAACCTAGCTTCATCGGAGCACCGCCAAGATCAGCTAACCATTTGGGTGTGTCAGGTGCTAAGTTCATCGCCACAAAGTATTCGTCACCCAATTGCTTTTGCAATAACTCACGTGCAACTAACTGTGTATCAGAGTCGGGTACGCGCACCAGAATTTTACCATCAGTAAATTCAGTGCGTTTAATGGCGATATCGTTCGCTTTTAGTTGCGCTTCGATAGACGTGATCATTTGCTCGGTCACTTGAGCATTCCGGCCTGCAGAAATTTGGATGGCGTGATCTTCACCATATATGTTAGGTAAAGCATAGAGAGCACTCGCACCCACCACAACTAATACCAACAACAATTTCCAAAGGGAAGTTTTGTTTAACACAACATGTCCTTAAACAAGAGGCATAAAAAATAAAGGCAAACCGCAGTCTGCCTTAATCATACTTATAGAGACTTCATCGTCCCTTTAGGTAGGATGGTTGTTACCGCAGCTTTCTGCACAACAACGTTTTGGTTATCATTTAAACCGATCTCGATGAAATCTTTATCATCAGAAACCTTCGTGATTTTGCCAACTAAACCACCTTGAGTTAACACTTCGTCACCTTTGGCAAGCGATGAAACTAGGTTTTTATGCTCTTTTACACGCTTTGCCTGAGGGCGGTATAACAAGAAATAAAAAATTAAACCAAAAACGGCTAACATAATTAACATTTCAAAGCCGCTTGCTGCGCCAGTACCACCGGCTGTTTGAGCGTGTGCGTTTGCGATAAATAAACTCATAATAGTTCCTATATTTATGTAAATTCTTATTTTAAATTATTCGGCTAATGCCGGTACCGGCATTCCTTTTTGGGCATAAAATTCTGCCACAAAATCATCTAAAGTACCTGCTTCGATAGCACTTCTCAATCCTTGCATCACACGCTGGTAATAACGCAGATTGTGAATCGTGTTCAAACGTGCACCTAATATCTCATTACACTTGTCTAAATGGTGTAAGTATGACCGAGAATAATTTTTACAAGTGTAACAGTCACATTTTTCATCTAATGGCCCAGTATCTGTTTTGTGTTTAGCATTACGGATTTTAATGACGCCCTCGGTGACAAATAAGTGACCATTGCGCGCATTGCGGGTGGGCATTACACAATCAAACATATCAATACCACGTCTTACCGCTTCCACAATGTCTTCCGGCTTACCCACTCCCATCAAGTAGCGAGGCTTGTCTTCTGGGCATTGATAAGCAATATGATCCAAAACATTAATCATGTCCTCTTTCGGCTCGCCGACTGATAAGCCCCCAATTGCGTAGCCGTCAAAACCAATATCGGTTAGGCCTTTTAAAGAGACTTCACGCAGCGCTGGATACATTCCACCTTGGACGATACCAAATAAAGCGGATTGACTATCGCCATGTTCATCTTTACTGCGCTGAGCCCAACGTAATGATAACTCCATGGAAACACGCGCTTCTTGTTCAGTGGCTGGATATGGTGTGCACTCATCAAAAATCATGACAATATCGGAGCCAAGTTCACGTTGAACTTCTATTGATTTTTCTGGGGTTAATAGGATTTTTTCACCGTTAATCGGTGAGCGAAAGGTCACCCCATGCTCATCAATCTTGCGCATTGCACCTAAACTAAATACCTGGAAACCACCTGAATCAGTTAAAATTGGCTTATCCCAGTGCATGAAATCGTGTAAATCACCATGTTGCTGAATAATCCCTGTGCCAGGACGTAACATGAGGTGAAAGGTATTGCCCAAACAAATATGGGCCCCGGTATCCTTCAGTTCTTCTGGGGTCATTCCCTTTACGGTTCCGTAGGTCCCGACTGGCATGAATGCAGGTGTTTCAACGATTCCGCGAGGGAATACGAGTTGTCCACGACGTGCTTTACCTTGAGTAGCAAGTAATTTAAATTCCACAATCTTCTCTATGACACAATTTTTCTGGGGCGCAGTATAACAAAAAACACAATAAATATCTTAACGCTTTTCAATAAACATAGAGTCACCATAACTAAAGAAACGGTACTCGTTGGCAATCGCATCAGCATATGCTGACATGACATTGTCTTTACCAGCAAAAGCACTAATTAACATCATCAAAGTAGACTCTGGTAAATGGAAATTGGTGAACATCGCATCAAAAATTTTAAACTCGAAACCAGGATAGATAAATATCTGTGTATCCTCGTAAAAAGGAACAATTAATTCACCTGTCAGGTCGCCTTTTTTTGCGGCAGATTCAACTGAACGCATCGAAGTAGTACCGACTGCTATTACTCGATTACCCGCAGATTTCGTCGCTTTTATTTGCTCCACGACCGTTTCAGGTACTTCAGCATATTCGGAGTGCATGATATGTTCTTCAACATTATCTACTTTGACGGGTTGGAATGTACCGGCCCCAACATGCAAGGTCACAAAAGCGGTTTGCACACCTTTTTCTTTAAGCTTATTTAATAACGTTTCATCAAAATGCAATCCGGCAGTCGGAGCTGCAACTGCACCGGGCTTTTCATTATAGACAGTTTGGTAGCGTTCTTTATCGGAGTCTTCATCGGGACGGTCTATGTAAGGAGGCAATGGCATATGTCCATGTGCTTCAAGTAAACTTAACACCGATTCACTGCCGGCAAATTCCAGTTCAAATAAAGCGTCATGGCGAGCGATCATCGTTGCCTCAATGGCGCCTTCAAGGATTAACACGTTTCCGGGTTTAGGCGATTTATTAGCTCTCACATGAGCCAAAATCCGGTGTTCATCGAGCATTCTCTCGACCAAGACTTCCACTTTACCGCCAGAGGCTTTTTGCCCCAGTAGACGCGCAGGAATAACCCGAGTATTGTTAAAGATGAGTAAATCACCTGCATTGACAAAATCTAACATATCGGGGAATTGATGGTGTGAGGTTTGTCCTGTTTGACCATCCAAGCGAAGTAAGCGCGAAGCGGTGCGCTCTGCAGTAGGGTATTTCGCAATAAGATGCTCTGGTAAAGAAAAACCAAAATCTGAAGTTTTCATATAATGCGCCGATAAAACGTTAGTAATTTAAGACCGCGCAATCATATATCAGCCACATCTGTGCGACAAGCTTCAGCACAACTCCCCAATAGGTATGAAAAACCATACATGGGTATATTTGCATATCATGGCAAGTACTAAGACTTAACTATATTTAAATCAATACATTCATGTGTGTTCTCCAAGAAAACCTTTAGCCCATAGTTTTATGGGCTTTTTTTTGTCCTAATGGTGACCTTATATCATCAACCCATCAGCTAATTTGATTCAGGATGAATCATGGATTTGCTATATACAAGGACAGTGCATATCAAGCACGTTGATTTTAGTCCGCACTACTTCAGTCCTAATTTATTGACAAATGCTTACATTTTCAGCAGTGGTAATTTCTTTTGATTCTCGTTAATATTTTATAAATTTTATCTTCTTCAAAGGGAAGCAATGACCGTTTGGAACAAAGTCAAACGTGTTGTAATGCAGTATTTCAACCAAGCAAATGCAGTTACGATCGCTGCAGGCACCTTGCTCTACGCTAGTGTCGCTTGGTGGTTATTGTATTTAGCCAAAGAAACGCCACTGACTGACCCTGTCGATTTTTTATATTATTTGGCAGTGACCAGCTCTACCGTAGGTTATGGTGATTATTCACCCACCACCGCTATGGGTAAGTTGGTGGTCAGTCTATTCATTATCCCTGTTGGGTTAAGTATTTTTGCCCTCGTCATTGGTCGCATCGCGGCATTTGCGAGTAATCAATGGCAAAAAAATATCAAAGGATTAAAAGACATTATGGAAACTAACCATATTTTAGTGATTGGTTGGAATGGTGAAAGAACCATGCAACTGTTGCAACTACTCATCGCAGAGCGCGAACAAAGTTTGGAAAAAAATGAGATAGTGTTATGCGTGAGAGCGGATATTACTAATCCCCTACCTGGTATTATTGAGTTTGTTAAAGTTGCTTCATTCAATCGTGATACCGATATGGACAAAGCGAATATTACCGAAGCAAAAACTATTCTCATCGATAATCCAGAAGACGATATGACGATGACAACGGCTTTGTATTGCTCAAAGAACAATAAAGATGCGCACATAGTTGCGTATTTTAATGATGAAAGCTTGGTCGAGTTGCTCCAACAACATTGCCCAAATGTCGAGTGCACCCCGAGCGTGGCAGTTGAAATGCTCGCCAAATCGGCATTTGACCCAGGCTCAAGTCTGTTACATCATGATTTGTTGAGTGTCGAAGCTGGCCAAGAGCAATATTCGACAATTGTGCCTCAAGAGATTTCTGAATTAGCTATAGAAAATGTCTTTTTAGGATTGAAAAAAGTCCACAATGCTATTTTCATTGGCTATGCTAAAGCAAACGACAAACAACATATTATCGTCAATCCTGATTTTGACGATGCCGTATCTGCAGGGGATCGTTTGTTTTATATCGCATGCTCACGGATTAATACGATTGAATGGGAAAAACTCTAATGGAAACTATTGCCACTTCACTTTCTGGCCTCGCTAATTTCGGTGTGTATTTTGGTAGTGCACTGCTCTTCCTTTTGGCTTTCAAATTTTTATATGCCTTGGTTACTCCGCACAACGAATGGTCTTTAATTAAAGACCAACAAAACACAGCGGCTGCCGTTGCTTTCGGTGGGGCTATTATTGGTTTTTGTATCGCTATTTCAGGTGCTATCAGTAACTCTGACACATTCACTGATTATGTGGTCTGGAGTGTTATTGCATTGATAGCACAATTATTAGCCTTTGCTATCTTACGCTTTACTTTTATGCCCAAAATTGCTGAGCGTTTAGAAAAAGCCGAACTTTCTGCAGGCGTTATTTTAGCTTCAGTTTCAGTGGGTGTTGGTTTATTAAATGCGGCTTGCATGACATATTAAGGAGGACGTTATGAATCAATACGACCAGTCTTCCCCAGAACCGAACACAGCACACCGCAGCAAAAGAAGTGCAACCATTCATCTGCCTCAGTTGCGCAAATGGTTTGCTGTTAAACCCGTCGCGGTAGGTATCGCTTCGGTATTGCTCAGTGGCTGTGGTGAAGATCCTATGGAAGCCAATCTCTACCGTAGCATTGATGAATGTGCCAGTGACAACCCTAATTACATGACTGAATGTACCTTTGCTTACCAAGAAGCAGTAGAGGAAGCGGAAAGAGTGGCTCCACGTTTCAGTAATGAAAATGACTGCGAATATGAATTTGGTGATAGTAATTGCCAATATATTGAAAACCGTAATGGCTCTTTTTTTATGCCTTTCATGGCTGGTTTTATGCTTAGCCGCTTTTTAGACAATGATATAGATATCGATTTTAAAAAGAAGAAGAAAAAACGTTATTACTCTCAACCTTTATTTACGTCTTATTCGCGACGCTCTAATTTGCGCAATCAATGGTTCACTGCTGATGGCAGATCATATGGTGGGTTGCATAAACGCAGTACCAAGGTGTATCAAAGTAGTTTTAAACCAAAACCTACAGCAAGTAAGACCTTGTCTAGAGGTGGTTTTGGTCAATCAGTAGCACGTACCAGTACCAGAAGTTTCGGCGGATAGGTCTTAACAGATGTTACGGCAAAACATTGCTGAAAGATCCCACTGGCGAACACTTGCCCAAGAATATGGATTTCATTTTCATACCATGTATGGTGAGCCTTATTGGCAAGAAAACGCCTATTATCAATTCACATTAAAGCAAATTGAAGATGAGCTTGAGACTCCTACCCAAGAGTTACACCAAATGTGTTTGGCAGTGGTAGACGTCGTAGCACGCGATGCTCAATGGTTAGAAAAATTTTGTATCCCAGAGTCATTTTGGCAGCCCATTCTAGACAGTTGGGAGTCTAGTGAGCCATCTTTATATTCACGTATGGACTTTGCGTATGATGGAACCAGCCCGGCTAAATTACTAGAAAATAATGGTGATACACCCACTAGCTTATATGAAACAGGCTTTTGGCAATGGTTGTGGTTGGAAGATAATATTCAATCAGGAGCGCTACCGAGAAACAGTGATCAGTTTAATTCATTACAAGAAAAGCTGGTGCATCGTTTTCGTAATCTTAAAACCACTGAGCAATGGCACAATATTCACTTTGCATGTTGCAAAGATACAGCAGAAGATCGAGGAACAGTCCAGTATCTTCAAGATTGCGCCGAGGCTGCAGAGTTGACTCAGCATTTTTCATTTATCGAGGATATCGGGATTTCACCTGAAGGCTTTTTTACCGATAAACTAGATCGTGTCATTGCACAGTGCTTCAAACTCTACCCTTGGGAGTTTATGTTTGCTGAAGAGTTTGGTCGCTTTGTACCAGAAGCACAAGTGAACTGGTTAGAGCCGATGTGGAAGTCTATTGTTTCAAATAAAGCCTTATTACCCATGTTATGGCGTTTGTTCCCTGAACACCCTAATTTATTACCTGCATACTTTGCCGATGAACACCACCAAACCACTCATGGAAAATGGGTCAAAAAACCTATTTTTTCTCGAGAAGGAGCAAACATCAGTATCTTTGATGAAACGGGTATTCTCACCGAATCCTCTGGTCCATATGGCGCAGAGGGATATATTTACCAAGCATATACACCATTACCAAAGTTTGCTGATAAACATACTTTGATTGGTTCTTGGTTGGTAGACGATTTACCTGCTGGCATTTCAGTACGCGAAGACAGCAGTGAGATAACCCAAGATATGTCTCGATTTTTACCTCACATCATATTAGGCTAACCCTAAATATTGACTTTAGCTAAGCCTAACAATTTTCCAGAGAGTGCACATGACAACCAATCCCCCTCCCTCAAGTGAGCAAGCATCAGAACCAAAAGAAAACTTTTTCGCTAATATGGCATTTAATATCATTATTCCTGTGGTCATTATGAGTTATGCCAGCAAACCTGAATATTTGGGCCCGTTGTGGAGTATTGCTGTGGCGTTAGCATTCCCTGTTGGCTATGGGAGTTATGAGTTATTACAAAGCAAAAAGTGGAACATGTTTTCTATTCTGGGCATCGTGAGTGTGTTACTCACAGGTACATTTAGCTTATTAAAATTACCAGCGGAATATATCGCTATCAAAGAGGCTGCGATCCCAGGGTTAATTGGTATAGCGGTATTAGTTACCCGCTATATGAAAAAACCATTAATCAAAATATTAGTATTAAATGACAAAATCATTAACTGGGATGCTCTAAATACTTCACTAGACAAAAATAATGCGGCAGCAGCTTTTGAAAAGAAAATAGACGTTAGTAACTATATTGTCGCAAGTTCTTTCTTTTTGTCTTCTGCGTTAAATTATGCCTTGGCAAAATGGATCTTAGTCTCAGAACCTGGCACAACTGCATACACAGAAGAACTAGGCCGTATGACGGCACTTAGTTATCCAGTTATTGTTATCCCTAGTATGATTTTATTGATGGGTGCTATTTTTTATTTGTTTAATCAGATGAAAAAAATGACCGGAGAAGATATTGAAACATTTATGCGTGGTTAACAGACGCTCTACCTGATATCCACTTTTCGCAGCCAACAAATAAAAAAGGAGGAATATCATTCCTCCTTCATTACCTAAGTACACCGACTTCACTTACCCAAATAAATGCTGCATATAAAACCATGCATCTGTTTATCTGTTTATTTACTACTTTTCTAAGATAGCAAAAATACGTTTCGCAATCTCAGTGTTATCCAAGTATCCGGCAAACATGTCTTGGTGTGGACCATGCGCAAAAATTTGCACATCAATAGCGGTATGCCCATGTGTTGTCCAGCCCGTATTGGTATGGGTATCGATCATGCGCTTGATGACATCTTCTAAGGGTCTTGGTTGTTGTGTCATATCCAACAGTACTAATGTTTCTTCTTGATCTGCAGTTAATGCAAAGCCTAACTGCTCGCTGATAAAATTGACCCTTTCGGTGCCATTCATCTGTTCAGCTAACATGGTTTCGATCATTTTGGGTACTGACATATTTATCTGATGTAAATCTTCTGGAGACCAGCGATATTCGCCATTTGCAGCAAGCGTTAGGCCGCCTGTGCTGTGATCAGCAGTCACCACCACAAGTGTATTGGGATGTGTTTTTTGATATTCTTCAATCCATAACAAAGTCTCATGCAAGTCTGACATTTCCGCCATGGCACCATTAATATCTCGACCATGACCGGCCCAATCAACTTGGCTTGCTTCTACTAACAAGAAAAAACCTTCTGGATTTTCTAAGTGACGTACGGCTTGTTCTGTTAATACTTGCAGGCGTTGCGCTTGGGGATCATCCAAGGCCCAAGGGAGACCAACAGGTGCCATTAAACCTAGGAGTTTACTCCCCTGTGGCACATCAGCTAATTCTGCGTAATCATCGACATACACGTATCCGGCTCCGACAAACTCAGCCGTTAAATCGCGCCCTTCCCGCTTAAAGTACTTGGTGCCACCACCTAACATCACATCTACTTTAAACTGTCCGTCTACACGATCGTCAAAGTAACTATCGGCTATTGCATCATAATTACGACGGTTTTCATTATGTGCCACATACGCCGCTGGCGTAGCATGAACAATCTGTGAGGTCACCGCTAGACCAGTTCTCATCCCTTTTAACTTTGCTGTGTGTAACACCGTAGTAACAGGTTGTTTATTGATATCTACACCAATCGCACCGTTATAACTTTTCACACCAGATGCTAATGCAGTCGCACTGGCAGCAGAATCAGTGACTAAGCCTGAAACACTGGCGGGGTAAGTCGATGAATTACCGACATGATGGCGTTCAAACCAATTCGTTTCCACTTCTGGTGTAGTGGGATCATCATTGTAATAACGAAAACCAGAGGTATAAGCTGGACCCATACCATCAGCGACCACCATAATAATATTTAATGGGGGAGTACTAACAAGTTCAGTCACAGGTGCGGGTGCAGCACTCGGCTTTACTGAATCAGTATCTAGATCTAAGGTCGTTTTACAACCCAATAGAGTGAAAGATAAGGTGGCTATACACAGTATTTTTTTCATCATAAATATGCCATTTTGGTTGGTAGAGATTGTAGTTGTTATAGATTGTAGCTGTCAGAGAATACAGCGGGTTTTAACAAAAATCATGTATCAAAATTGTATCGATAGTGGATCCCGAAAACACTTACCACAAGATTATACCGAAAAAAGACAGCGAAAAGTGAAAAAGTCGCAAGGACAAGCTTGGCCAATAATACCTTAGTTTTAAATAAATCCCATAAATACAATCAACCCCAAGTATTCACCCAAGAAATAACGCATTAAGAATACACTCTAGAACACATAAATCAAACCATGCCAAACCATCATTCACGTAATGAATGCTGATAATCTTTTGTATTGATTTTATTTATCAAGAAATAGGCTCTAGGATGAAGTTGTGTTGACGAAAACCTAATATGTTTTTGTTATTTATTACCCACCCTACGAAAGGATAAAGAGTATGTCTCAATATCAACAAGACCAAGCAGCATTTGCTGATTTAATTGCCCAAAACGGTACATGGAATGCAATCAGCCCAGAGTATGCGGCACGCATGAAAACACAAAACCGTTTTAAGACAGGTTTAGACATCGCTAAGTATACCGCAGGTATTATGCGTAAAGATATGGCAGACTATGATGCTGACTCTGCTCAGTATACACAGTCTTTAGGTTGCTGGCACGGTTTCGTAGGCCAACAAAAAATGCTTGCAGTGAAAAAGCACCAAGGCACTACAGATAAATCTTATTTATACCTTTCAGGTTGGATGGTTGCTGCATTACGTTCTGAGTTTGGTCCTTTACCAGACCAATCTATGCATGAAAAAACATCTGTTCCAGCACTTATCGAAGAGCTTTACACTTTCCTACGTCAAGCGGATGCACGTGAATTAGGCAACTTGTTCAACAAACTTGACGATGCAAAAGCAAACGGTGGCGATGTCGCTGCTATTCAAGCTGAAATCGATAACTTTGAAACGCATATCGTACCAATCATTGCTGATATTGATGCTGGTTTTGGTAACGAAGAAGCAACGTACTTACTCGCAAAACGCATGATCGAAGCAGGTGCTTGTTGTATCCAAATCGAAAACCAGGTTTCTGATGCAAAACAATGTGGTCACCAAGACGGTAAAGTTACCGTGCCACATGAAGATTTCTTAGCAAAAATTAACGCTGTTCGTTATGCATTCCTTGAGTTAGGTGTAGATGATGGTGTTATCGTAGCTCGTACTGATTCTTTAGGCGCTGGTTTGACACAAAAAATCCCAGTATCTAACACAGAAGGTGATTTAGCTGAACAGTACAATGCATTCTTGGAAACGTCTCCAGTAGAAGATCTGAACGCGTTAAAAAATGGCGATACCGTCATGAAGTTAAACAACGAAATTGTTAAGCCAGTACGTTTACCAAACGGCTTATACAAGTTTAAAGACAACACTGGTTTTGACCGTGTAGTCCTAGATTGTGTAACGTCACTACAAAACGGTGCGGACTTACTATGGATTGAAACTGAAAAACCACACGTAGGTCAAATCGCTGAGATGGTCAATGCAATCCGTGAAACAGTACCGAATGCGAAGTTAGTGTATAACAACTCACCATCTTTCAACTGGACCTTAAACTTCCGTCAGCAAATCTTTGATTTATGGGTAGAAGAAGGTAAAGACGTTTCTGCATATGACCGTGCTAACCTAATGTCTGTTGAGTATGATGAGACTGAATTAGCGGCTGTTGCTGATGAGAAAGTTCGTACTTTCCAAGCAGATGCGGCTCGTGAAGCAGGTATCTTCCACCACTTAATCACTTTACCTACATACCACACAGCGGCGTTATCGACTGATAACTTAGCCAAAGGTTACTTCGGCGACCAAGGTATGCTGGCGTATGTTAAAGGTGTTCAACGTCAAGAATTACGTCAAGGTTTAGCGTGTGTTAAACACCAAGCAATGGCAGGTTCTGATTTAGGTGATACGCATAAAGAGTACTTCTCAGGTGACCAAGCACTTAAAGCATCTGGTGAAGACAACACTATGAATCAATTTGACTAAACACTAATTGATTTAAAAGCCCAATCTGCACATGCTGATTGGGCTTTTTTGTTTGGGTTTCCTCAAGCGACACATTTATATCTCAGTAGAGAACGCATAAATCAATATCATTACTACCAATAGCGTATCGAATAAGTATTGGTTTAAATTATAATAATCAAAATCATTTTTTAGGACCGTTCATGAACATTGCTAAAGTGGATCTTAACTTACTTGTATACTTGGATGTCTTGTTACGTGAAGGCAGTGTAACCAAAGCTGCGATCCAGTTAAGTATCACGCAACCGGCAATGAGTAATGGTCTAAAGCGACTACGTGATTTATTCAATGACCCGCTGTTGGTCAGAACCAGCGATGGTATGACACCGACCAAACGCGCTTTAGAATTACAGCCGATCATCCGCGATGTATTAAGCAAATTAGAAACGTCTATTCAGCCCGAAGTAGAATTTGAGCCGACCACTTCACACCGTACATTTCGGATTATGACGAGTGACTATGCTGAGTCCACACTATTAATGGGGCTTATCGAACGCTTGCATACTGAAGCGCCTAACATTACTTTAGATCTCATTACGCCATCTGATGTAACCTTCCACGATGTGGAACAAGGTCGCGTTGATATGGCAATTAACCGCTTTGATGACCTGCCATTATCATTTCACCAAAAGGTAATTTGGTATGATCAATTTTCTTGTGTCATGGCAGCCAAAAACCCTATCATCAATGATTTTAACTTACAGTCTTACCTAAACTCGCAGCATATTTGGGTGAGTAAAACCGGTTTTGGTGTGGGTGTAGGGATTGATCCTAATGAAGTTCAAAAATTAGGCTGGGTAGATGCTGAGCTTACTAAGCTTGGGAAGAAACGGGACATTCGCGTATTTACACGCCATTACCATGCTGCTTTACAGCTGGCTAAAACACAGAACTTGATTGCGACACTCCCTAGTAGAGCAGCTCGTATTTATGCTGATGATCCGGATATTGCTATTACAGCTCCGCCATTTGATATTCCTCCGATTGCCTTAAAAATGGCTTGGAGTGCACTCTTACATCACGATGCTGGGCACATATGGTTGCGCAAACTCATCACAGATGTTGCCACGCAAATGAGTGAGTGATTATACATTCATAAAATAAATAACAAACATAGTTATTATAATCTAATCAATATATGCAAATTCACTTATACTCTTTACATAAAGCAATATAAGGAACTTCCAATGACAACCTACATCCGTCGCGGCGCATTAGATATCGCATCAACGCTAGACCAATTTATTGAACAGCAAGCATTACCCAATACAGGTGTAGATTTTGCAGAGTTTTGGCATTCTTTCGAGCAGGTATTGACAGAATTTGTCCCTAAAAATAATGCGTTATTGGAAAAACGTTCCGCTTTACAAGCGCAAATTGATACGTTTCATACCACACAACCTGACGCCTCATTCGCTCAGTACAAAGCCTTTTTACAAGAGATTGGTTACCTTGTCCCGGTGCCAGGTGATGTCTCTATTACCACTGCAAATGTTGATCCCGAATTAGCCACCATGGCCGGTCCACAACTTGTAGTACCTATCAATAATGCCAGATATGCACTTAACGCTGTCAATGCCCGATGGGGTAGTTTATATGACGCGCTATACGGTACAGATGTGATTGATGATGAAGATGGGGCTGAAAAAACTGCAAGGTATAACCCGCTTAGAGGCCAAAAAGTCATTCGCCAAGCCCGTGAGTATTTAAATGATATAGCCCCTTTAGCGAACGGCTCCCATGTCAATGCCACACGCTATGATATCAGCACTGGCCAATTATTGATTACGCTCATTGATGGTACCCAAACAGAACTCGCCAACATAGGTCAGTTTTTAGGTTATCAAGGCAATCCCGAAGCCCCCTCATGTATCGTCTTGGTAAATAACGGCTTACATGTCGAAATCCAATTTGCTGAAAATCATCCAATTGCCGATGCGGACCCCGCGGGTATCAAAGATATTTTTATGGAGTCAGCACTCAGTACTATTATGGACTGTGAAGATTCAGTCGCAGCTGTCGATGCTGAAGATAAGACCTTGGTTTATCAAAACTGGTTAGGTCTCATGCAAGGTAGTTTATCGACTTCCGTACAAAAAGGGGATCAGACGATCACGCGCAAGATGCATGCAGATCGTGTTTATACCGGTGTTAACGGACAAGCACTGACGCTCTCTGGACGTAGCCTCATGTTTGTCAGAAACGTTGGTCACTTAATGACCAATGATGCAATTTTATTTAATGGTGAGCCGATTCCTGAAGGGATTATGGATGGCATGATCACCACGTTAATTGGGATCCATGATCTTCGCCGTAACAGTCCTTTTAGCAATTCCAAAGCGGGCAGTATTTATATCGTTAAACCCAAAATGCATGGCCCGGAAGAAGTGCGTTTCTGTAATGATTTATTTAATGCGATTGAAGATGCTTTATCTCTCGAGCGCCATACCTTAAAAATGGGTTTAATGGATGAAGAACGTCGTACATCTCTCAATCTTAAAGCATGTATTGCAGAGGCACAGCACCGTTTAGTGTTCATCAATACAGGCTTCTTGGATCGCACTGGAGATGAAATCCATACCTCGATGAAACTCGCCGCTTTTGCTCCAAAAGCAGAACTGAAAACGCGTCCTTGGATCCATGCTTATGAAAAATCCAATGTCATCACGGGTTTGAGTGCCGGGCTATCAGGTAAAGCACAAATAGGCAAAGGTATGTGGCCTATTCCAGACCAAATGGCAAATATGATGGAGGCCAAAATTGGTCACCCTAAAGCCGGTGCAAACACAGCATGGGTACCTTCTCCGACTGCAGCAACCTTACACGCGTTGCATTATCACCAAATCGATGTATTTGGGTTACAACAAACAATGGTACAAGAAGAATTTGATGGTACCGATACGATTCTAGATATTCCATTATTAGAAGCAGGACGAGTCTTATCAGCTAGGGAAATTCAAGCTGAGTTAGACAACAATATTCAAGGGATTTTAGGTTATGTTGTGCGCTGGGTGCACCAGGGAGTGGGTTGTTCTAAAGTCCCAGACATTCATAATGTTGGGTTAATGGAAGACCGAGCGACTTTACGTATTTCTGCTCAACATATCGCTAACTGGTTAGAGCATGGTTTAGTCTCTCTAGAGCAAATAGATGAAACATTAGCTCGCATGGCTGCGTTGGTAGATGAGCAAAATGCAGCAGATGCAGAGTATATTCCGATGACGCCTAACCTGAATCAGTCCATTGGCTATCAAGCGGCTCGTGATTTAATTGTCTTGGGCTCCGTCCAGCCTAGCGGCTATACAGAGCCTCTCTTACATGCACGACGTCGTGAGATGAAAGCAAGTCTAGCAGCTCATTAATCCACATATTACAAATTGCCACTGGCATATTTACAAAACGCTATCTCAAATACTCAATGTTTCATTCTGACTGAGGACCTTGAGCTAGCGTTTTTTGCTTAATAGTGGCACTCATCATTAATCTGTCAGGCTGCAACAGCCATCACCAATAACTAGACTCTAACAGATAATCATGATTTTTATAGGCAAATTAAGATCTTATCTACTATGCTAAAGTAAAATAGCAATAACTAAAAGCAAACCATGTTAGCATCCGAACATCTTAATAACTCAATGGCCCCACAACAAATTGTCCCGATTTTTTCTGGTGGTGGTACACGTCTTTCAACTCACATTGGTATCATTCAAGCTTTACATGACCAAGGAATTGATTTTAAAACCTTGGTTGGGGTTTCTGGTGGTGCTGTCGTCGCGTCTATGTTTGCTTCAGGCAAAACGATTGGAGAAATGTTTACGCTGGCCAAAGAAACAAACTTTAATATGTTTCGAGAAAACTCACTATGGCGCTTAATGACACAAGGGGGCTTAGGTTCTGGAGATGTATTTGAGCAGTGGATGGATAAACAACTCCAGGGACAAACTTTTGCTGATTTAGCGTATGATTTACATATTGTCGCGACTGACGTTGCGAATAGTCAACCAGTCATCTTTAATAAGACTAATACACCTGATATCAAAGTCTCACAAGCTGTGCGTTACTCAATGTCCATACCTTTAGTTTTCACATTCAAAGAGTTTGAAAACCATATCTTAGTAGACGGCGCGATTTTATCTGAAGATGCATTATTTAGAGATTGGCAAGGAGATGCTACCCCTTCGATTTGTTTTCGTCTACAAGGGAGCTCTGAGGATAAAACTCCCATTATGAAGAAATGGATAAAACTCCCTACCTTTGTATCCATGCTTATCCAAACTTTTATGGATGCAGTATCCAGAGAATATGTCCATCAGGCTTATTGGAATCGCACTATTGTAGTAAATACAAAATCCTTATCTGCCGTTAATTTCGGATTTACCCCAGAAGAGAAAACGCAGTTATTTAATCTGGGTAGAGAAACCGTTAATCGATTTCTCCCACCTAAACTACGACAATCCGCAGCGTTGTTTCAGCATTAAATAAACACTCGATACACTCGGGTTTATTGCACCAAAGATAAGTGCTGGGAATGGTATTCTTTATACCATTTCACAAAAGCTTCTACGCCTTTTTCAATCCCTACTTTAGGCCGATAACCCACATCGTTAACCAAGGCCTCCACATCGGCATAAGTATCTTGCACATCACCTGGTTGCATGGGCAATAACTCTTTGTTCGCGACTTTACCCAATGCTTTTTCCAACGTTTCAATAAACGTTAACAAGTGTACTGGGGTTTGTGCACCTATATTATATACACGCCAAGGTGCTTTACTACTTGCAGGGTCAGGGGCTTGAGCTTGCCATTGTGTATTGGCTGTTGCAGTGTGATCCAGTGTATGTACAACACCAGCGACAATATCATCGATATAAGTAAAATCACGACGATGATTACCATAGTTGTAAACCTGAATGGTCTCTTCTGCCATGATTGCTTTGGTGAACTTAATTGGGGCCATATCTGGGCGTCCCCAAGGACCATACACAGTAAAAAACCGTAGCCCTGTCGTCGGTAAATTGTATAAATGACTATAAGTATGCGCCATGGCTTCATTGGCTTTTTTAGTTGCGGCATACAACGAAATGGGGTGATCAACATTGTGTTCAACTGAAAACGGCATCGCTTCATTGGCCCCATAGACCGAACTTGAAGAAGCATACACTAAATGTGCTACCGCATTATGGCGACACCCCTCAAGAATATTCATAAAACCCACGACATTGGCACTGATATAGGCATGTGGATTTTCTATGGAATAACGGACACCAGCTTGTGCTGCAAGATGAATGACTTTATCAAATTGTTCATTGGCGAATAATTCTGACATCCCTTGCTGGTCAGCTACATCCAATTTAAAAAATCGGAATAAATGAGTATTTGGATGACCATCAATCCATCCCAAGCGATCATATTTCAACTTAGGATCATAATAATCATTAATATTATCCACTCCAACTACCGAGTCACCACGCTCGAGCAAAGCCCGGGTAACATGCGCTCCAATAAAGCCAGCGGCACCTGTCACTAATACTTTCATTATTTAATAATCCTTTTCAATGGGGCCATTAGGATGTGGTTGCACTCTTTGGGTAGCCACATCTTGTGGGGTAAAAAAATGCTTTCCTGCAATACTCTCAACACAACCGCGATATGTTTTCATTATGAGGTGGTAACACAACGTTTTTATCGGCATTTTTAGGTAGTGTCCACGCAACATAATGCACCACAACTTCGTGTCGGTAAAAGACTGCACTAGGAATGGATGTTTGGGTAATACCGCTGCGGCAAAAAGCCAATATCGAAATTTTTGTATTGCCGATGGTTCTGATTTGAAGCGTTCTAGAATTGTTTTCGGCGGTTGTACTTGGAACAACTTATGCGCAAAATGTACGGCTAGTTCAGCCTCAATAATAAAATCAGTTTCAGTCGCCAAAGCTATAAAAGTAGACCATTGTGCTTCATTAAACTCTTCAAACAAGAGGACAATATCGGTGATATCTCTAAAACCATATTGACATTCTTCGTTAAAGAATAGGTGAATTGCACTATGCAGGGCTAATGCAGGTTTACTCAATGTCGGTACGGCTTCTGCGGTCATCTCTATATGCTGATACAAAGCAGACATATCAGGTGCTCTACCTGAGACTGGGGGGACAATATTATGATGAAGGTCGACTACTGTACCGCGATGCCCATGCACCAAAGGAGGGATCTCGTGAGTCCATGCTCGGTAATACGTTTCGTCATAACTTGATTGCGCTTGTGGTAACCACCCAGATAGTTGCATGTATTGCTCGGTCTGCGCTAAATGGATTTTATCCACCAGCACATCAATATCGTTATACACTCGCCCTAAGCCAGCTTTACTGTTGGTAATCGTGTAAGCAGCCCCTTTTAACAATAACCACGTTTTAGCTTTAGCAGTGCATATTTTCTGTAGTTCTTGTACTTCACTAAACACTTGTTTGCGGTGTCTTTCTGCTAACGCCATTGCACTGAGGTAATGGCGTTGGATACATTCAGGATAACCTCTCAATACACCAGCTTCTTTGGCTATGAAGCCAAATCTGGCCAGTAACTTTTCATGTCTGAGAACGGTGATTACATGTGACCATTTAGACTCTGTAAAGCCTAGGCCTACTTGAGGATCTAAAAATAACTCAATCAGTTCACTCGCTAAAACGGGTTTATTCATGCGCTAAAATGTCCTGTTCGAGAAACGCTTGGACATCATTGACATCACTGTAGTGAATTTGTAAACATTGTGCTTGTTCCACAACATGGCATAAGGTCGCAAAGCCTTCGTTCCCTAACACGCTAAAGTTAAAAGCATTATCGGCTAGGTGATGCATAGCTTGTGCTTGATCCAAGGCGACAATATCGATATCACTACCTGCTGAATAAGTAGGAAAGACAATCGCCGAAATCGGCGCATCTGTAAACAGCGTCGACTCACTCACTGGCGGTGCAATATGGATGACATCCCCTTTGTGCGTATCTTTCGCAATCGAGGAGAAAGAGGCCTCTGGAAACCACTTTCTAGCTAGCGTGATAGATTGATTTTTCAAACAAATTGGACGCGCAAAAGGGGTAACAATATTTGTTCCCGGTTTAATTAACGCCATCTCATCTGAAAACAACTGCCACCCGTTAAACGCCAAATGTGCCGTCATGGTACTTTTCCCTGAACCTGGTGGTGCTGGAAATAAAACGGCTTGATTATGTTTGGCTAAAACACCAGAGTGAATAATGACATGCCGCATTTCATAACTAGCAATTGCCCAATTCATGCCCCACTCTAACATGGCGAACGCTTGTGATTCGTTAAGCGGTTTGAACGGCTCGTGCTGGTCACAAAAAAAACGGGCTTGTGGTTTTACCCATTTGCGTAGGCCATTTGTAAAAACAACACTAAGGTGGTAATCAATAAAGGGCAAAGTGTTTGCAGCAAAAAGTTGTTGCTGATAAATCACCTGTAAATTCTCGATCACTAATGGAATGTCCGTAGAGATACGAAAATTAAAGGGTGGCAGCAACAAATCAAATGTTTTCATGCAGCTACCTTGGTGGGATGAATAAAATCCTGTCTTAACAAGGCAAAACAAATACTGCGACGGTCATCAGGAAGTTTTGTCGGGTCACAGTAAAACTGTGTCAGAATGTTTAATAACTCCGATTCTGAGAAGAACAGAGTCAGCATTTGTGTTGAGCGATCATTAAAAAGTGTACAACCGCTTTGATCAGAAAAGGGATGTAAAAACACCCCTTCTTGCAGATAATCCTTTATCGGCATGATAAGTCCTTTTGTTTAGCTAAGCATTAGACAATATCAGAATTTGGGTCTTGAACCAAACTAGTTAATGCAGTAGCAGTTCCAGTTTTATCTGTAACGGCTGAATTTGCTAAATAATTAGCAAAGTTAACTGCCGTATCAAAAGGCGGTAAATTGCTGAGATCAAGAATTGGATACACTATTTGAATACCGTTGTGGTAAATCGCATTTAAATAAACTCTGGCCATATTTCTATTTAAGTTACCAGGTCCTCTCAATTGGTTATCCGTTACATTATTCGCATCAACGCCACTCAATACCATACGCAAAGTGACATCTGCTCCATACGTATTATTCGCACCTCGAAATGCTCGAATCCCAAAGACATTTTCAAATGTCTGATCTAAATCAAAGCTCGCCACATTGTTTAATAAATAGTTTCTCCCTCTGATCCGCAAAGAAACAGCACCGCCCAAATCAGAACCGTGCCCAGAAGCAGCCATTGAATTCCCAATACCTGTTGCCCATACGGATTTAGTCGGTAATGCTGCCATTAATAAGCCAGCACCTACGCCTTTGGAGCTTTTGACGAGGAAATTACGTCTAGTTTGAGCACTCGTGTCTGGCGTATTACTTTGCTCATCAATGTTGTGTGATAAGTGATTATTTTCTTTCATTTACAAACTCCGTGTAAATTATTCAAATTGAGTTGATATCAAAATCGTTGTTTATGCACAGTGATTGATAAGTCGCTGTGCATAAACATATTTATCTATTTGTTTGCTTTAGTTCTTCTATATCATTTAGGCTGCAAAAGTCACGCCAAGTCATAAGTCATTGAAAGAAGTACATTTTAATTGCGTCGATATTTGTTTGTGTAAAAATTACTGACATAATTCAGCCTGTTAAACCTGTATCCCATGTTTCTTGGCAAGCGCTCTTAAATACTTCACGGGAATGGCATAACTGATCCCTGATGGCGTCGTAATCGCCGACTCTTTGCCGGCTGTCACAAAGACCTTGTTAATAATGCCGACAATCGAACCGGTATATTGATCATAAACAGGACTGCCGCTATTACCTGGGTAAGCAATCGCATCTAATTGATAGATCATCATCGGATTATCCAACCGGCCGAACTTTTGATGAGTCAATGATGTACTGTTGCATACTGGCAACACATCTGGTGTTATGGCCGCTACCATACCTTTATGTGTTGCTGGATATAAACCAATAACAGCGCCTATTGGAAAGCCCGTAAAGGCAATATCCGTCCCTTCTAGAATAAAATCATCACTGGCTAAAGAAATGGGTGTTAGTTTTTTGTCTAATTTCAGGATCGCCAGATCGTGCTGTGGAGAAATTCCCACAATCTCAGCTTTCACCACACTCGGGTTTTTGCCCGAACCAGCGAGTGCCGTATAGTATTGGACAATAGTAGGATCAAGGGTCTGTGCAACAACATGATAATTCGTTGCTACATATTGGCCATCGCCAAACACAAACCCCGTACCACGAAGTTCTGCAGAGCGAGATTGCAAAGGCGTAAAAATACCAATACCGACCACACTTTGTTTGACTTTTTGAATCGTACTACTCAAGGAAGACACTGGGATAGTTTGACCTGAACTAACCTCTAAAAAATTTTTCTCACTGAGATTGTCCAAATGGGAATCGACTTGGTCTGCCAATACCGCTGAACTAAGTGTTACAATCAGCCCTCCTAGTAAGGTGAGCTGCAATGCATATTTTTTCGTGAACATAGTTCTTCCTTGATGTGATAGTGTGAGTTCTCACTAAACAATAGATATCATTAATATCGACAATAAACTTTGTCTTTTGATGTTTTTACACTAAGGTTTATGGGTATATTTTTAATAGATCTAAAATAAGTGTAGCTAACTTTAGTCATTTTGCTCGGCAGAGAACCATAAAGCATTGAATAAAAAGAAAGCATTGAATAAAAAGGGACGTTTAGTTGCTCTATCTTACATCACCATTAAATCATTTTTTTTGCGCTATCGTTGTTGCGTGGATTTGCTATTTTTTTCAACAAAAAAAACTTGGTCGTATTTGCGCTATTGTCGGATTCAGTTGGCTATTGTTGTGCTCCCAATATTGGTTTAGCTCATGGTTACTGGCGCCAATCGAACATCAGCATCAGCCTTATAATATCAATTCTCCTGATTTAGCGGATATCGAACAAATCTTTGTACTAGCAGGTTATTACGAATCGCGCAGTACACTTCCTGATCATACTCGTTGGCCGAATGCGAGCTACAAACGAAATACAACGGCTTTGTTTTTACACGAAAAGTTACAGGTCCCTATCCTCATTACGGGTGGTCATTTCTTGAGTGACAAGCAGGTCTCGTACAGTGAGTTTAGTAAAGTGTTTTTTTTAGATAAAGGGGTCGCTGAGGAAGCGTTGATTGCTGTACCACATGGACATAACACATTCACTGAAATTTCCGCGGTGGTAGAGCACTTAAACCAAAAGCGGACTTTGATTATCTCTTCAGCGACGCACATACCGAGAATTGAACTGTTTTTAGAAAGTATTGCGCCTGAAGCGGATTATGTTTTCTTCCCGGTTGAGTATTTAAGTAGAAAGCAGCTATCTTTCGTTGTAAACCCTCCGGCTTTGTATGCCTTGCGTAGTAGCCAACGAGCTATTTATGAATACCTAGCATTAACTTACTATACTTGGTTTATGCCTGAGCGATAACACAGGTGAGGATCTCCCTTACCTCAGCATATAAAACGAAGAAACAATCTCTTGTAAGATTTTTCTGACAAAAATAAGCAAAACTGAATATCGTTGCTACACTTTTATTAATTACGTCTAATAAAAGTGTAGCAATAGTGGAAAACTCCTTACCTGCGATCTACCAACATCCTCTATTATTGAAACTGAAAAAGTTTTGGGAAGGTGCCTTGCGGTTGCGTGAAGCCAATAAAATGTCTCGACATTTTGATGAATACTTTAAACCTGTATTGGCCCAAAATCTCGAGCTAAAAAACACGGTATACAGTATTCGCCACCAAGTTTACTGTGCAGAGCTTGGTTTCGAGCCTTGTAATGAAGATCAAATGGAACGAGATGCATTTGATGCATATTCATTTCATGCCTTATTACAGCATAAAGCATCCAACACTTTTGCCGGGACGGTACGAGTGGTTGCACCGCAAACAGAAGGGCAACTCCTGCCAATTGAAAAATATTGCATTGACAGTATTACGCATGCAACGTTGCATCCGAAATTTTTGGCCAGAGAGAAAATTTGTGAAATATCACGCTTGGCCGTACCCAGTGACTTTAGGCGTCGACGTGCAGATAATTTTGGTGGTGCCGCCACCGGTGTAATCAACCAAGAAAGTTATTCTGAAACCGAACTGCGCTGCTTTCCTTTTATTGCAGTGGGTTTATATCTTGCTGCAGCTGCCGCGGCATTAAAAAATGGTATAGAACATTCTTACGTCATGATGGAACCTAGACTCGCTCGCAGTATGTCGTTTTTAGGTATTAAGTTTGAACAAATTGGTCCCGTGGTAGATTATCACGGGCAGCGCGCCCCTTATTACATTAACCAGGAGTTATTCATGAAAAACTTGTCTCCTGGTTTTAAACACTTGTTAAAAACGATTATTCATGATCTGGACTAATCATGAGCTAGATTCATCACCAGTACGAGCATCTATCACCCAATACAAAGAACATTATGAGTCAGACATTTAAATACAAAAAAGCATTTTCTAGAAATATTGGCTGGATTACAGAAGATGAACAACAGCTTATTCGCAGTAAACGCATCGCTATAGCAGGTATGGGAGGAGTTGGCGGTGAACACCTTATTACTCTATCAAGATTGGGTTTCCAAGACTTTCATATTGCTGATTTTGACACTTTCGATGTCCATAATTTTAATCGTCAAGCCGGTGCATTTATGTCTACAGTCGATAAACCAAAAGCAGCGGTAATGGCAGAGCAAGTGCAAGATATCAATCCTAAAGCGAGCGTTAAAAATTTCGATGAAGGGGTATTTGCCCATAACGTAGAGGCGTTTTTGGACGATGTCGATATCTATGTTGATAGCTTGGATTTTTTTGCCATCGAGGCACGAGAGTTGGTCTTTCAAAAATGTACCGACAAAGGGATCCCTATCGTAACAGCTGCACCATTAGGTATGGGCGCAGCATTACTGACGTTTATGCCTGGGCAAATGACATTTGATGAATACTTTAATTTCTCGTCCTGTGCCACAGAAAATGAAAAGTTGATTAAGTTTCTAGTGGGGTTATCGCCATCATTACTCCAACGAGATTATTTGGTTCTCCCTGAAAAAGCAGACTTTGTTGCACAAAAAGGCCCATCCCTAGCTGTTGCCGTAAAAATGTGCGCAGGCTTGGCAGAATCAACCGTGCTAAAAATCGTATTAGGTCGAGGTAAGGTGATTAGCGCTCCGCGCGGTTTACATTTTGATGCTTATAAGAATAAAGCCGTACAAACTTGGTGCCCATTTGGTAACAAAGGACTGATCCAACGTCTAAAATATCAGATTGCTAAGAAGATTGTATTACCCGCATGACAACACAATGACCTGAACGCAAATAAAGTCTGCTACGGCAGGCTTTTTTGTATCGCTTCCGCTGATATTTCCACATCCTAGTGACTGAACATTTTCATTGTCCAATTTTTTTACACTCCCCATATAGCACTCCGCCCCAATTAACAGAAAAACCATATATATCAATACTTTACAAAAATGGCACAACAGATGCAACACCTATTGTGACTTTACTAACAACACACGGATTACTTAGTATGAAAACGAATAAACTCGCTCTATCTATCTTCGCTGCTACCACTATCGCAGCTTCTTCTTTCGCTACAGCAACTGACATGTATATCGATTTAGGCACAAACACCTACGATGACACGTTCATCCTACCAAGCGGCGCAACTGTTACAGGCGCTGCTGCTGATGCAGATACCAAAACTGATATTTTCACAGAGTTTGGCTTCAGCCAATTACTTGCCACATCTGTTTATGATATTTCTTCTGGTCCTATTGGTGTTGGTACTACTTTCTACGATACTAACAAAACCGCAGACTTCCTTGCGCTAGGTATCCCAACCTCTGGTTTAGCTTTAGACGGCTCAACCACAGTGAGCTTAGCAATGCCTCTACCTGGTCAATTAGATATCGATAACTTAAGCCCCATCGCTTCAGTGAATGGTGAAGGCTTCAATAACTCTTGGTTACTTACAGTAGATTACTTTTTCGATGGGATTATCACTGCAAGTGGCCCACAGTACACAGGTGGTGATTTTACTGTAAATTTTGTTGACGTTTTAAACTCAGCAAATAACTTCGTCGCTCTTGCCGGTGATATCGTTGGCTCGTCTTTTGTTGGTGCTAACTTAGAAATTACGTTTGAAATTGACCAAGCTGCTGATAACTTCTTATTCACACAAGACACCAATGGTAACTTTGTTGATGTAGAGGATTTAGTATCTAACGGTGGCAAACCAACTATCACTCTAGATACTAATGTAAATCCACCTACTCCTACTACTGACCAATTATTAGCAATCGGCACGAATGCGGTACGTCAAACTACGCTAGATGGAACTTTCGTTGTAAACGTACCTGAGCCTTCAAGCATCGCTATCTTTGGTGCCGGTCTACTAGCACTTGCTGGTTTGAGAAGAAAAGCGAAAAAGTAATATTTAACCGCTTATTGTGACCTCAATGTAATTAATATTAAAAGTCTGCTACGGCAGGCTTTTTTTTGTTTGCTAAATAAATTAGTGTCCAATTTTTTTACACTCCCTATATACCACTCCGCCCCAATTAACAGAAAAACCATATATATCAATGTTTTACAAAACTGGCACAACAGATGCAATACCTATTGTGACTTTACTAACAACACACGGATTACTTAGTATGAAAACGAATAAACTCGCTCTATCTATCTTCGCTGCTACCACTATCGCAGCTTCTTCTTTCGCTACAGCAACTGACATGTATATCGATTTAGGCACAAACACCTACGATGACACGTTCATCCTACCAAGCGGCGCAACTGTTACAGGCGCTGCTGCTGATGCAGATACCAAAACTGATATTTTCACAGAGTTTGGCTTCAGCCAATTACTTGCCACATCTGTTTATGATATTTCTTCTGGTCCTATTGGTGTTGGTACTACTTTCTACGATACTAACAAAACCGCAGACTTCCTTGCGCTAGGTATCCCAACCTCTGGTTTAGCTTTAGACGGCTCAACCACAGTGAGCTTAGCAATGCCTCTACCTGGTCAATTAGATATCGATAACTTAAGCCCCATCGCTTCAGTGAATGGTGAAGGCTTCAATAACTCTTGGTTACTTACAGTAGATTACTTTTTCGATGGGATTATCACTGCAAGTGGCCCACAGTACACAGGTGGTGATTTTACTGTAAATTTTGTTGACGTTTTAAACTCAGCAAATAACTTCGTCGCTCTTGCCGGTGATATCGTTGGCTCGTCTTTTGTTGGTGCTAACTTAGAAATTACGTTTGAAATTGACCAAGCTGCTGATAACTTCTTATTCACACAAGACACCAATGGTAACTTTGTTGATGTAGAGGATTTAGTATCTAACGGTGGCAAACCAACTATCACTCTAGATACTAATGTAAATCCACCTACTCCTACTACTGACCAATTATTAGCAATCGGCACGAATGCGGTACGTCAAACTACGCTAGATGGAACTTTCGTTGTAAACGTACCTGAGCCTTCAAGCATCGCTATCTTTGGTGCCGGTCTACTAGCACTTGCTGGTTTGAGAAGAAAAGCGAAAAAGTAATATTTAACCGCTTATTGTGACCTCAATGTAATTAATATTAAAAGTCTGCTACGGCAGGCTTTTTTTTGTCTATAATTTAATGATTAGGACAAAGATGCCGACAAAAACATATCTAAAGGAGTAGATATTTTATGAAAAAAACCACCATCGCACTGGCTATTTTAGTTAGCATTACCGGATGTAGTCGTTCATTAAGTACTGATGAAATCATTCAACAAGTGAATCAAGCAGGTCTGCAGGACGCGCGCACGTCGATTGTCTTATTAAAAAATGGCATCGTAGAGGATCCAACATCATCGGAACTGCGTTATCTTCTTGCCCAACAGTATAAAAATACCGGTGATTATGTTAGCCAAACCAAAGAACTCGAGCGCCTCTTTCGCCAAGGTTATCAGGTTGAAACCACAGCAATAGAACTGCTTAGTGCTCAATATCTCTCCGCAGAATATACCGATGTCATTGAGACTGCAAAAACCATAGCTGCAGAGCATGCCGCAAAGTTAGATACATTAGCTTTGACCAGTGTTTACGTGTATGCGGGTATTGCATATTACAGTTTAAATGATACCCAAAGCGCCCAAGCTCAACTGACACTCGCAAACGAACTGACCACTGATAATATCTATACCCAATTAGGCGAAGCCTACAGAAATGTAGAGTCTAGTGAAACAATAGAACAGAACCAATCCGGCACCCAAAATATTATAGCGGTATTGGATGACATCATTCGTCAAAAACCAGATTTTGTAGAAGCGATTTTGCTCAAAGGACAACTTTATACAACGCTCGGTGAACTTGATAAAACGGTCAGTACTTTGGGTTCTTTATTAGAGTTTGCTCCAGAAAATAATCGTTTTAAATTATTCTATACCGGTGCTTTAGTACAAAATCAACAGTTCGAAAAAGCCAAAACACTGACCGATGAGCTCATTACTGATATACCCAATAATGGGTATTTACACCAAATGAAAGCCGCTATTGCATATTCAGAAAAAGATTTTACTAACGCAAAAATTCATTCTGAAAAAGCGATAGAGTTTGGTTTATATAACATTGCAAGTTTCTCTCTGGCTGCATTTAGTGCGATCCAATTAGAACAATATGAACAAGCAAAGCGTCACTTGGATGGGATCCGTCTAGAGTACCCTGTCGATCATCCCATAGGCTATGCTCGCTTGTTAGTAGCCACAAAATTAGGCTACGCTGAATCAGGTGAAGCATTGTTATCAGCGACGACATTAGATGATATCAACCCAAGTATTATCACGGCTTCCACCTACCATTTGATTAACGCTGGTCAATATGAAAAAGCCCAAAAACTGTTGCGTAAAATACCAGAAAACTCGGTTCAAGATGTTGCTGAAAAAAGACAGTTACTAGCATTAGCGTTAAATGAACCAACGTTGATTGAAGCATTAGAAAAAAGTATTGCTCAAGACAATTTATCTCGTCCAGAGCAAATCCAAAACCAACGATTACTAGTCCTTGCCTATTACAAAAATCAAAAATTCGTAGACGCGTTATCTTTGGCGAAAAGCCTACAAAGTAATGATATCGAATTTAGTTTAACGATGCAGGGTCTGTCGCATCTAGCACTTGACCAACACCCACAAACATTGGCTAATTTTTCTGCATTATTGAATGAGAATCCAAACAATGTAACCGCTTTAGAGTTCTTGGCTGATTATTATTACACGGCTTATGAGTTTGCCAAAGCGACTGATTATGCACAGCGTTTGGTGGATATTAATCCATATAACGTTCGTGGTTTACGCCCCTTACTAAACGCGACCATTGCTGATAAAACCATAGACAGGTACCTTCCTATGTTTGCATCGGCATTTGAAAAAAATCCATCTATCATCGAATATCGGTTAATGTATGCAACGGCACTGTACACACTAGAGGACTTTGAGTCGCTCGATGACATTTTAAACAATTACGTTACTGGTCCATCAACGCCTCGCTTGTATTTTTCCTTAGCAGCGACAGCCAAAATTGCTAAAAAAGATTTCCTTGCCGCTCGACGCATCTATGAAAAATGGCGACAAAATGAACCCATGGCAGTAGAACCTTTTGTTGCGGAATTGGGCATTTTAGAACTGAGTCAAGATTGGCTGAATAGTTTGGAGCTGGTGGAGCGTGCCATCAATAAGCATCCCCGTTTACATGCTTTTCGCGTAATGCAAGCGAATATCCTGCTGCAATTAAACCGGCATATTCAAGCTAAAAATGTACTAGCATTGTTACCACAAACGATCTTAGATGATGCAAAAGTTCAGGCCTTGGCGGGTAAAGCGTACTTTGGACTGGAGGAATATGATGCGGCCCTGGTGAGTTTGCATAAAGCTTATCAAATACAAAATGATGCGGACCTTGCTCATCTTATTGCAAATACCTATTTTCGCCAAAAAGACTTCGAAGAAGCCACCAGCTTTTTAAACGCTCACTTAGCTCAGCAACCGATGGATATTAAAGGCAAGTTGATGCTAGGTTCATACTATCTGAAAGTCGATGCGGCGAAAGCCGAGGCAATACTTAGAGAAGCCAATACCGAACTACCCAATAACTTATTTGTGTTAAACAATTTAGCGTATAGTTTATATCTTCAAGAACAATGGGATTCAGCGGAAACATATGGGCAACAGGCTTTAGATATTGCCCCTGACAATGTTTCAGTACTCGATACTTATGGGATGATAAAACTCCGTCAAGGGGATACCGCCAGTGCGGTTTCGTTCTTACAAATCGCTTACACACAAAACAAGTTCAATGTCCCCGTTGTCTTAAATTATGCAGAGTCTCTCCTGGCTAATAACCAAAAAAATCTTGCTCAGCAGGTGTTAAAAGGCATAACGGTGCAAGACAATGAACTCGTACAACGGTTTACTGAGCTTAAAATAGCAGCTGAAGGCTAAATATGTCTGTGCGTATTGAACATGATTTGCTGACGAAGGACACCATCGCAGATATACAACAGCAGTGGCAAATACTTTGTTTATCACAAACTCATCTAGCGCCGTTTTTAGAATGGCCTTGGATTAAAACATGGTTACAGCAAATCATGCACTGCGACATTCAAGAAAAACACACCGCAGTCATCCCTGTTGTATGTTATTTCTATGCCGACATACATCTCGTAGGTATGACGGTGCTGGTCTGTAAACAAGAAGACCTAATGGGGTTGCGGTTTACGCAAGCGTTTGTCCTGCAAACAGGACAAGATAAATTTGACCAGCCTTGGATTGAATTTAACGATTTACTGGCACTTCCTGAATACGCAGAACAGTGTCGTAAAGCGCTTCCGGAATACTGTTTTAATACCTTACAGGTGGACCAATTTACCATCCGTAGCAGCGCTTATGATTTACCACATTGGCAAACTGCAAGCAGTGATATTGCCGATGTTGAAAGTAGCTTGGGTTATCGAAAATCGTTGTGTATTGCTGATTCTGATTTAACCCATTTACTGACCCAGTTTTCTAGTAACAAACGGTCACAAATCAAGCGTGCTTTGCGTTACATCAGTGAGACTTATGGCGATATTAGTTGTCATAGTTACCAAGGCAAGCACGCCCTTACGGCCTTACCTGAAGTTGGGGTATATCACCAAGCACGATGGCAAGATTCTCAGTATGGGAGTGGCTTTGCCAATCCTGCATTTGTTGATTTTCACACAGCCTATATTCGTAACGCACCTGCTGAACAAATTGAAATACTCGCGTTTACCGCTGGGACACAAGTATTAGGCTATCTTTATAACTTTTTAAGTACTGATTCTGTATATTTTTATTTGTCTGGTATTAATTACTCTGACACGAATAATAAATATAAAGTCGGTTTAGTCATCCATGTGTTAGCTATGCAATATTATGCCAAACGCGGTAAAACGACGTATGATTTCATGAGTGGGGATGCTAGTTACAAAGCGTCTTTGAGTGATGAATCTTATGCGCTACACCATACTGTACTGAGTCATAAACACTTAAAAACACAACTATTTAAAACGATCCACAAAGTAAAAACATTGATTGACTAGGGAAGACAAATGCGGGTAATACAGGATGTATTCTCAATAAAAAATACTAATTCTACTAGCGTAAAACACCATATCCAACAAGGGATCCCATGCCCCAAAGGAGTGATGTTTACGCAATCTCAGTATGCATTGGTTGATACACAAGGTATGACCTACAATACATGGACGAAACCGAGTGCATTTTGGTCTGATAACTCAATTAAATGGTTACTGGTAGGCGCTGAAATCGATTGTGCACCAGACGCCACTCACACTATTCATTTAAGTGAACAGTTAGAGCGCTCTAATCATACCAAGATGCTGACCCAAGTGGCTCAAGATACGTTTCAAATCAACAGCAATACGCAAAGGATTATGATTTCACCGTGGTCTATAAGCACAGCACTGGGAAGTGTTGAGTTTGCTTTAAATGTCGAGACTCTTGGGACTGAAATGAATGCTTTGCCTATTCATCAAGCTCAAGAAAGCAGAGAACTTGCCAAGATTACGGTACAAGAGCAAATGGGGCATTTAGCGCCATATTGTGCAGTTGTGAATATTTCACGCTATTTTTCCTTACCAGCACTACCAGCTCCTATTCATTATCAAATCTGCATTAAGGTCTTGTTTGCGAGTGATACGCTCGTTATTGAACATACCCTGCACAACCCTAATGCCGCACATCATCCAAATGGTCAATGGGACTTAGGTGATGCCCATAGTGTCATTGTCAAAAAATGGGATACGACTTACTCCTGCACAACTATCTCTAACCAAACAGGCTCTAGTAACACAAATACCTTACCTGCTTCCTCAGGCAATCAAAATCCACCATTAGCGATTGCCGTGCGTAAAACCCCCGTTGCAGAGTTCTTTTCTACAACAGACTTTACTTTGCGACAACTGAGCAGTGGTGGTGATAATTTTACGGCCAAAACGCATTTAGACTTGACCAATAACGTCGCCACCGAAGCTGAGTGTGTGTTAGAAAATTATGCGCTTAGTGCAGAGAAACGTAGTAACCCAACGGTTAAAATTAGTCGTGCAATGCATTGTGAGTTTTTGACTCAAACACACTTTTGGGAAACCTTCCCTTCTGCCTTGCGTATCCAAAACGACACAGTGTGCTTTAGCATGATTGATACAGCATTGGGTGTTTATAACGAATTACAACCGGGTGAAAAGTGGACCCAAAAGCAGTCTTTAACAACCCATGCACCAGTACTTAAACCAGTTACCATAACACTGCTACCTGAGTATGTTGCACAGACGGGTGTTTTAGATAGATTTGCTCCAGCACTGGTCTCTTCGCGCTGGCAAAAACTACTCGCTAAAGGGTTAGATCCGACTCAAGGTTTTTTTGCCAAACGAGAACAAGCTGATATTTTCGGAATACGGCACTTTGGTGAGGTATATGCTGACCATGAAACCGCAGGATATCAAGGTGACGATATCTTTATTAGTTTTTACAACAACCAATATGACCCACTACAAGGCTTTTTAACTCAATGGCTAACCACCGGCAAAGCTGAATATTTTGCCTTAGCGGATGAGTTAGCGACCCACATCAACCACATTGATATTTATCATACTTGCTTGGATAAACCTGAATATTGTGGTGGCTTATTTTGGCATACAGACCACTATTTACCGGCGTCTACAGCTTCACACCGGACATACTCTAAACACCATAAAGCGAATGCCTATGAAGACCATGCAGGCGGCGGTGGACCGGGTGGACAGCATTGTTATACCCAAGGGTTAACGTTGCATTACCTGTTGACGGGATGTCAAAAATCTAAAGATAGTGTGTTTTCTTTGTATGAGTGGGTGACGCATTTTTATGAAGGCGATGGTACGTTATTGGGCTGGATGTTGGCTTGGCGCAACAGCCAGCAGTTAGGCTTCAAAAACATTCGGACGGAACAATATCCACTCGATAGAGGTACTGCAAACTATGTTAATGCGGTACTAGACATGTTTATTCTCACTCAGAAAGAGAGCTATTTAAGGCATGCATTTTATATTATTTCTCATACTTTAGGTCCCGAAGATAACCTAGTACAAAGAGATTTAGACGATGTAGAACGTCGCTGGTTTTACACAGTGATGCTGCAGGCGCTTGGCCGTTGTCATCGTTTACTTGAGCGAGAAGGACTAGCACCTGACTACCAAGCATTTTTGATACAAACATTAATGCATTACGGGGATTGGATGTTACACAATGAGCAGCCTTACTTAAACCGACCCGAGATCCTCGAATACCCGAATCAAACTTGGTCAGGTCAAGATATACGTAAAGTCGATATTTTAGCCTATCTCGCTGCCCTCGATACCCCCAACGCATCCGCTTATCGAGCCAAAGCACAAACACTTGAGAACCAAATATTTTCAGCTTTACAAAATAGTGATGAGTTACATTACAGCCGTATCCAAGCATTAATTATGCAAAATTATGGGGGGATAGAAGCATATTCAACGCATTTAGCGGTAGATAATGACCCATCGACCACATCAGAGTTATGTACTAAAAATTGGGCTGATTTAGCATTGAACAAATCTTCTCAATGGTCGATAAAACAAGAAATAGCTAATTTAAAAAAACGCAGCCATGTAGCTGCCAAATGGATACCCTAGCATGGAAAGCTCAGTGTTACCCTCAGCATCCCTAACCCAAGCCAATATTGAAGCACCAGTCAGTATTGCTTTTGTGATCCCGCATAAGGGACGCGAACAAATGTTAGTTGAGACAATCGAGTCTATTGCTGGTTTAGATACCAACGGCTTTGCTGTAGAAATCCATATCGTGACTAAAAACTCAGTATTATCGAATGACGTTTATTCTGCCGCGAAATCTTACCCTCTCCAAGTGCATCTTGCGCCAGATGACGTCACCATCTCTGCTCAGCGCAACTTAGGTGTCGCCGCAACTAACGCGGAGTATATTGCGTTTTTAGATGCCGATATTGCCCTGGCCTCCAATTGGTTGGTGGCCATGTATAGCGAATTACAGATGGCGGATCGTATTCTAGTTAGCGCAGAACAGCGTGCAGTGACTGATAGTCCTAAATTAGAACTCATTAGGACGGCCTTAGCAAATGCAGAGACCAATACTGAAGTCCAATTTTTGCCGGGCAGAAACTTATTTGTAGCAAAAAAGAATGTCGAACTTGTGCAAGGTTTTCCGGAGCACTTAGAAACCTGCGAAGATTATTTTTTCACTCAGGCTTTGGCACAACACGGTAAGTTATTTTATACAGGTCAAAGCACCTATATCCACCTCGGTGAAGATAAAGCGCTTGGCCCAATGTTCAAAAAAGAAATCTGGCGAGGACAATCAAATATTGCATCCATCGCTGGAAGAACGATACCTATGCGTGAATGGCCAAGTTTTATTATGCCTTTTGCCATCACTCTGGGTTTATTTGTAAGTGTGATGGTTGGGATCTTAAATGTACCAATATTGGGTATGGGTATTGCAGTAATTGCCAGTATCCCCTTTGGGCTATACTGTATTCGATTGTATCGCTTAGTCCCCAAAGATGTCTCATTTTGGGATATTGTGTGTTTTTATGGTGTCTATTTTCCAGCGCGGATGATTGGTACGCTAAAAGGGCTTTTTAGTCGTTTGAGAACGGAGTCTCATTCATGAATAAATCATTAAATATTTTACAATTTATCTGCCCGACCGGTTTTTATGGTGCGGAACGTTGGATCCTAGCGTTAACGCGTTATCTTCCTGCACATATTAATAGCGAGTTAGCTGTCACATTAGAGACTGATTCACAAGATCTAAAACTAGTTCGTGAATTTGCAGCACAAGATAAAATTGCCCATGAAATACCGATGTCAGGAAGGTTTGATTTATCGGTCATTGATAAGCTTGTCGAACTCATTCAACAAAGAAACATTCATGTCATTCATACTCATGGTTATAAATCCGATATTTTAGGTGTCTGGGCCGCCCGCAAGGCCGGAATTCCGGTTGTTGTCACACCACATGGTTTTGAAAATGCCGCAGATTTTAAATTAAGAACGTTTATTTGGTTAGGTTGTCAAGCGATGAAGTTTGCCACCAAAGTGGTGCCTTTATCTCCTGCATTATGTGATGATGTGAGAAAATTTGGGGTCAAAGAACCACAGCTAGAGTATATTCAAAACGGTGTAGATCTTTCTGAAGTTGAAGAAGTCAGAGATGATTCAGCTATTCTGTCTGGTACGCCGAAAAAACGTATTGGTTTTATTGGCCAGATGATTTCACGTAAAAACATCCATGCGATTTTACGTACATTTACCAAGTTGCACGCTAAGCATCTAGACGTAGAACTCGTATTTTTAGGTGATGGCGATGCGCGTCCAGCATTAGAAGAAAAAGCCAAAAAACTAGCTTGTCATGCTGACATACACTTTTTAGGCTTTCGTGATGACCGTCTCGCATTATTAAAGAGTTTTGACCTATTCGTCATGACATCGACTTTAGAAGGGATCCCTCGTTGCTTAATGGAAGCTTGTGCGATGGGTACCCCTGTCGTGGCATTTGATATACCAGGCATTGATCAACTGATTACTCATGAACAAACAGGCCTACTCGCCCCCTTGCATGATGAAGTCTTGTTACTCCAGTATTGGGAGAAAGCGTTGTTTGAGCCTGACTATGCGAAAATGCTGGGGGATAATGCGATTGCCTATGTGAATCAACATTATTCAGGTAAGCGCATGGCTGATGAATACGAAGCCCTCTTCCAACGTTTGACGGATCAAGCTGAGGGTGCATATGTCGAAGCCTGAAGTCCTATTTGTTTTAAGCATAGATACTGAAGAAGAGTGGCATTGGGATGATCCTTTTCCTGAGCACAGCTTTGCTGTAGAAAACGTCAAGTACATCCCTCCTTTGCAAAAATTCTGTGATAATTTAGGCATCAGACCGACGTATTTTGTAGATTACCCGGTGCTCGACGATGCCCGAGCAGTAAAGTACTTTAAACAAGCGGTAGCCCATAATCGCTGTGAGGTTGGTGGGCACTTACACCCATGGTGCAACCCGCCTTACTTTGGCGAGACGACGGAATTTGAGTCGCATGTTGTAAATTTACCGACGCCCCAGGTCGCAGCAAAATTAGACCGCCTAATCGATAAAGTACAGTCTAGTTTAGGGCTCACTATGACATCGTTTCGAACGGGACGTTGGGGGATCAATGACGCTGTTTTAGGTCTTCTTAAAGACCGTGGCTTTTTAGTTGATTCCAGTGTCTATCCTTTGTATAAAAATGAACATTTTTCGTGTTTAGACGCACCGCTTGGTCCTTATTGGCCCGACTTACAAGATCCGAATATTCCTGGACAGCAAAGAAGTATTTTAGAACTTCCAGTCACAGTGGGTTTTAACCATGGTGACTTTAAATACATGCGTAAACTCAGCGCCCTAGCAGAGCACTCTTGGTTAGAGAAATGCCGTAGTGTTGCTTTTTTATGGCACACAAAACTGTTGCGCAAAACGTATTTAAGCCCAGAGTTGTCCAGTGTGACTGATATGCAAAACCTAATGCAGGCGAGTTTGCAAAATGACGCAAAAGTCATCCATATGTACCTTCACAGTTCAAGTTTACTAGACGGAGCAACGGGCTTTTATGAGCATCAGAATGCATTTGCATCGATGACTAATGCGATCAAAGAAAGTGTCCAGTATTTACAAACTATCGCTAATGTAAAATTTGCGACGATTACGGAAGCCACGCATCTATTAGAGATGAGGAAAGTGATTCCGGAATCTGAAAAGCTAGCTATGAAAGACTTTCACACACCCGAACCAAAGGTGTCAGCATCGGAGATAGTGCAATGATAATAAAACAAGCGACGTTACAAGATACGTCACTGCTTGCGAAGTGGGATGAATATGTGAGTCATCACACTCTTGGGAGCGCTTATCATTACAGCGCATGGCTTGTGGCTGTCTCAAATGTGTACGAACAGGGTGCCATTTTCTTCTATGCCGAAGATGAACATGGTATCGTTGGCATTTTGCCCGCTGCGGTGATAGCTCCTCCGCTTTTACCCAAGAGTATTTGCTCGCTCCCTTATTGCGATATGGGACATATCTTGTCTGACAGTCACGCCATTGAAAAAGCGTTAATTTTGCATATCCAAAATTATGCCCATGCCAAGGGAATAAGCTGTATCGACTATCGCAGTGGGTTACGTGAAACGCCCTTTACCCAAACAGAAACGGCAGAACTGACAGGTAAAAAAGTATCTATGAAAATGCAACTCGCTGCATCTAGCACTGAACAAATGGCGAGTTATAAATCAAAGCTACGCAGTCAAATCAACAAATCAACTAAAAATGGATGTACGATTAAGCTGGCACAAGACATCAGTTTACTTGATGACTTTTATGCGGTGTTCAGTCGCAATATGCGTGACCTAGGTTCACCGACCCATAAAAAATGTTGGTTCAAACAAATCATGCTCAATTATCAAGAAAAAGTGTGTATGGGCGTGGTTTACCATGCAGGCAAAGCTATTGGTGCAGGTATTATTTTGTGTCACCCCACTATGTGTTCTATTCCTTGGGCATCGACTATCGCCCAGTACAACAAATTAGCGCCGAATATGCTGCTATACGCTACGTTAATTGGGTATGCGGCAGACAGTGGATGTAGCGTGTTTGATTTTGGGCGTTCCACGTTAAATGAAGGAACCTACCGATTTAAAAAACAATGGGGGGCTGAAGCGTTTGCTCTTGATTGGTTTGAATTAGGTCATGCCGAAGTGAATACTGACATAAAAGGAACGTCACCAGCCAGGCGCTTGGTCGAACAAATTTGGCGTAAATTACCCCTTCCCGTTTCCACGGCGGTGGGTAGCAGTGTACGTGGCTATATCAGTTTATAGCTGATGTACAGGTTTGGAACAATGACACAGCGATTTGTCATTAAAACGTTCTAGGGAAGATATTTTATTCCCCCTAGATTGAACTACTGAAATATAATGGCTTAGACAAAAAGGATTTTATGTCATGTGCGGAATAGCAGGTTTTCTCACACAAGGAATGCAACACCCTACACCTGAATTATTACAGGAAATGGGTGAAGCGATTGCGCATCGCGGTCCAGATGCCTTTGCGACCTATCTCGATAACACCGTAGGTCTGGTCCATCGCCGTCTTAGTATCATTGATCTATCTTCAGCGGGCGTCCAACCGATGTACTCTGCAGATAAACAGTGTGTGATTGTATTTAACGGAGAAATCTATAATTTCCAAGCCTTACGTGAAGAATTAGTCGCGGACGGTTATCCATTCCAATCACATACCGACACTGAAGTCATTCTCGCGTTATACCAAAAAGAAGGCATTGACTGCCTAGCAAAGCTGCATGGAATGTTTGCTTTTGCTTTATGGGATATGCGCACGGAAACACTATGGCTAGCCCGGGATCGTATAGGCAAAAAACCGCTGTATTACTACGAGAAGGATGGGCAGTTTATCTTTGCCTCAGAAATCAAAGCTATTTTAACGCTACCCGACATAGATCGTTCTGTGCGAGATGATGCCGTATATGACTTTTTTGCTTATCAATACGTACCTGATCCCAAAACCATCTTCACTCACATGCATAAATTAGCCCCTGGGCATGTGATGCAAATCCATCAGGGTAAAAAGACAATTAGACAGTATTGGGATGTCTCCTTTGCCAACAAGACAGAGTCTAGCCTAGATGTGAATACGGAGCGTTTGCAAACATTACTCAAAGAAAAAACAAAACTAAGAATGCTGGCTGATGTTGATCTCGGTGCGTTTTTAAGTGGTGGTGTAGATTCTGGTGGCGTAGTTGCCATGATGGCACAACAATCAGAGAAACCCGTCAAAACCTGTACGATTGGATTTGATGACCCGAAATTTAACGAGACCGAATTTGCACAGATGGTTGCGGAACAATACCACACAGAACATCATGAATTTACGGTGCATCAAAACGTAGCTGAAACGCTTGAGGATATTGTTCGGTATTTTGATGAGCCCTTTGCTGATCCCTCACTCGTTCCGACATTCTATGTCAGTGAATTAGCTCGCCAAGCGGTGACTGTTGCGATTGCTGGTGACGGTGGCGATGAGGTATTTGCTGGATATGAAAAATACACCGTGGATGCATTAGAAAACAAATTGCGCCAAAAATTTCCAAAGGGTTTACGGGAATCTTTATTTCCCAAATTAGCGAATCTGTGTGCCAAAGGCAATCACACCTTTTTCAAGAAAGGGAACTCGTTACTCACCAGTTTAAGTACTGATCCTGCTATGGGTTTTTACATCACCAACTCACAGATCACAGACGAACAATGGGCCCATCTAGCAAATACGGAATTTCAAGATAGATTAGGTGAGTATCATCCTGCGCAAATCACACTAGATGCTTATGATAAAGCTGACGGTACAGACCATTTGGACAAAATTTTATATACCGACCTAAAAACGTATCTACCAGGTGGGATCTTGGTAAAAGTAGATCGGATGAGTATGGCTAACTCGCTAGAAGTACGCGCTCCTATACTGGACAAGGAAGTGATTGAGTTCGCAGCGCAATTGCCTCCAGAGATGAAATTTAAAGATGGGGAAAAGAAACACATCTTAAAAGAGGCATTTAAACCCCTTTTACCCAATGATGTCCTATACCGCAAAAAAATGGGCTTCAGTGTGCCTTTGGCAACATGGTTCCGTGAGCACATCCATGATATTGCTAAACGGTATTTATTCGATTATGAACATGGTTTAAGGGACTATTTTGATGCTGAGGTGATTGCCCAATGGTGGCATGAACACCAAACCGAGAAAGCAGATCATAGCCAAGTTTTGTGGAGCATGTTGATGTTCCAAATGTGGTGGGTGAATTATGTCAGATAAAAAAATCAAAATATGCCACGTTACCTATGACATGCGGATCGGTGGTACTGAACAAGTAATATTGAACTTAATATTAGGAACTAAAGATCAATTTAATCACCAAGTATTATGTATTGAATCGCCATTAGGCCCATTTGCAAAAAAACTAATTGACGAAGAAATTAACATTCAAAGTCTAACAAGAAAGCCTGGATTTGATATTCAACTGCTTCAGCAAATTCGGCAGTATATAATGAATGAGGAAATAGATATTCTTCACTGTCACCAATATACGCCTTGGAGTTATGGCGTGTTAGCCTGTATTGGGTTAAAAACCAAGGTAATTTTTACAGAACATGGTCGTTTTTATCCTGACTCTATTTCATTTAAACGTAAAATAATCAATCCATTGCTAAGCTTAGTAACAGCAAAAATCACAGCGATTTCTCATGCTACAAAAGAAGCATTAATCACATACGAGAACTTGTCGAAAGAAAAAATAGAAGTCATATATAACGGTATAGAAAAATTAAAATTCCATAATACAGAAACTGAAAAATTAGATTCTTTAAAAGAAAAATTAGACTTAAATTCAAACGATTTTATCTTAGGTACGATTGCAAGATTTGATCCGATAAAAAACCATGAAATGATGATTCGCTCAATTGCAGAACTAAATTCCGAAGGGTTATCTTGCACCTTGATTCTGGTAGGCGATGGAGAAAATAAACAACAACTAGAATCTTTAATTGACCAACTGAATATACGAGAAAAAGTAGTAATGACAGGTTACCAACCTAATCCAAAATACTACTTTAAATTATTTGATGTATTTTTGTTAACTTCATTTAGTGAAGGTACTTCCATGACACTTCTTGAAGCCATGTCATTAGGGTTACCATCAATCGTAACAGACGTTGGCGGTAACCCTGAGATCATTACACATAATAAAAATGGAATTGTCATTCCATCGAATAACACAGATTCACTCAAAAAAGCTATCAGATCTCTTTACGATAATACAAGAATAAAATGTCAGTTAAGCTCTAATGCTATGGATGATTTTAATAAGTTTTTCATAGCAAATAAAATGAATCAGAGATATTCAAATATTTATAAGGATATAGTGAATGGCTAATTATGCTATAGATGGACGATTTCTTATGCGAAAACAGAGAGGTATGCCTGTTTATGTATATATGGTGTGCAGTCACTTACCTATACACATGCCAGATGACCACTTTTATATTCTAGTAAACTCAGATTTCGAACATAATGAAAAGGAAGCTGATTATAAAAGTAGAATAGAAAATGTTAGCAATTTAACAAATGTAACAATTATTGATTTGAAAGCAGAAGATGAAACATCATGGGAGTTATCAATAGTAACTAGGTGGCTGAAAAAAAATCCTATTGAACTACTTCATATGCCAACCAATAGAGTATTGATAAATTCAAATGTTAAACAATTAGTTACTCTACATGATGCAATGGAATGGAAATTTTTAACTAGAATTCATCACATCCCTGATAATGCCAATTTTAAAACAAAACTCTATTTCCTAAAAAAAAGGTTATATGTTTGGTTGGTTTATAGTTATGGCCTACGCAAAGCAAAAAAAATTATGACCATTTCCAAAGCGGCGATGAAGTCAATCAGTCAAGAATTTACATTTTCTTCAAAAAAAATGGATTTTGTATATCATGGTGTTCCATTTAATTATGTTCCGTGTTCCGAACATAAGAACAAAGATACGAGACAAAACGTCTTAATGTTAGGTGGTGATAGTTATCAAAAAAACCCTGAAAACGCCATAGCAGCCTATGCGAAGTTACCACAATCCACCCGAAAAAAACATAAACTTGTTATTGCAGGATTTACTGGAAATAATAACTCGATTATAAAAAAAACAATTAAAAAATTATCTATCGAGGATTATGTGGAAATTCATACTTGGGTATCGGAAATTACATTAGTAAATTTATTTCAGAGATCAGTAGCTTTATTATTTGTTTCAAGAGAAGAAGGTTTTGGGTTTCCATTAATCCAAAGTATGGCCGTTGGAACACCTGTAGTAACTTCAAATGCAGATGTATTGATAGAGATCACACAAAAAAAACTGTTACATGCCCCTGCAGAATCCGCAACTGAGATATCAGAAAAATTGATGATATTGCTCGAAGATGAAGAAATATGGAATGAGCAAAGGGAAAAGTGCCTAGATTTAGCGAAGCCTTTTTGTTGGTCACACTCAATGGACAAACTAGCGATTACATACAAGGAAATAACGCAATGAAAAAACCAATGATTTCTGTAATCATGGGCGTATATAATGGATCTAAGCACATTCAAAATGCTATCTTTAGTATATTAGCTCAGTCATTTAAAGACTTTGAACTGATTATTATCAATGATGGAAGTACTGATGATACATTATCAAAAATCTCCGCTATCTCAGATCCTCGTTTAATTGTAATAGACCAAAATAATCAGGGACTCACAAGATCTTTGAATAACGCATTGAAAATTGCAAAAGGGGATTATATCGCTCGTCAGGATGCAGATGATATTTCAATATATAATCGTTTCGAGAAGCAATTAGCTGCTTTTGAGGAAGATAAAGAACTTTCCCTTGTGGGTTCATCTATGTTTATTTCAAACCCGAACGGTATCTTTAATGAGATATTTCATTACCCCAAAACTGACGCTGAGTGTAAATCAGCACTTATTGATTATAACCCATTCATACATGGTGCAATAATGATGAAAAGGTCAGAATTAATTGATGAGGGGGGGTATAATGAAAACTTTAGATATGTTCAAGATTATGAGCTTTGGAGCAGATTAGTCCCTAAAATAAAATGTGAGAACTTAGCTGAACCACTTTATGCTCGACTCAGAGAAAGTGACTGTAGTGAATCAACTATAGACAAAACTGAATATGTTAATAAAATCCAAAATCAATTGAAAAATCACGAAAATATCAGATTACAACGAGAGTCTTTCACTTCAAAAGAAATTACAACTCAAGGCATATATCCACTACTTAGTTATCCACACAAATATACATCCCAATTAGCACTGACATTTTCAAAAATGGCGAAAATTGCGAGGGATAATGACTTACAAAGTACTGTTCTAAAAAGAAACGCACTATTTTATTGTCCATGGTTCGGAGTGTTCAAGGAAGCTGTCTAATGAAAAGTAAAGTTAATTTCGAAAAAATTAAATCATCGATCATTTCATATATTAATCGTATTGAAGTTAAAAAATGTGAAGTAAATGCATTCCCATTTCCTTTACAGGAAGGACAACCTGGTTCATTCTACGGGACATGTTTTGCAGTATTAACTGCAGAGTTAATGGATTTTGAACTACAAAAAAGTGAACATATAAAACAAGCACTATTAACAAGGTTAGATAATGAGTCAGGCTGCTTCAATAATGAAGAATTTGATGATGAGGATTTTCCGAACAGTAGGCAACACAACCAACAATATTTATATTTACAAACAGCTTATTTTGGTAGAAGTGCATTGTATGCCTTGGGGTGCGAAAATTTACCACCTGTAAATTTTGCTTACGAGCTATGTAAAAAGGGTATTGTGTATGAATGGCTCAATGAATTAGATTGGAATAACCCTTGGCTTGTTAGTAATCTAGATATGTTTTTAGGTATTTTTTTACTAGAATGGCAAGTACATAAACCTGAATGCCCTTTTATTACAAATGGTTTAGATGATTATTTTAGGTGGCATGATGAACAGCAGAGTACAAGTGACGGCTTCTGGGGTTCAAACACTGATCCTCTTGAACGCATGGCCGGTGGATATCATATATTTGTAATATATGATGCTATAAATCGAAAAATACCATATTTGAAACAAGCTGCCGAGGTAACTAAAAAACTAGCATGGGATGATAAACTTTTTGTCTATGGTGGCGGTGGTGGAGCCTGTGAGGATATGGATGCAATCGACATTCTGGTTAGAGCTTACCTAATAGATACCAATAAAAGCGAAATTCATAAACAAGAATTAAAAAATATAGCTGAACGCATAGGATTTGCTATTAATAAAGATGGTGGCTATGGTTGGAGGGTCAGACCAAGTGCAAAATGGATTTATTCACTTATCCAAAACAATGACTACAAAGGATTAAAAGGCGGAATAAAAACATTATTATTTAAGCTAAAAAGTCGTAGTCAATATAATTCAATTCATTTATATAGTAGTTGTAAGTTTTATCCTTTTAAATTAGGTGAGTCTGACACTTGGTCAACTTGGTTTAGAGCTTCAGCATTAGCAATGATAGCAAAAGCTGTTCCAGAAATGTTTGATGACCAATGTGATTGGTATCTACATAAAAGACCTGGATTGGGTGTTGATATACATGTTAACAATGAAACAACTAAAACTAAGACATCTTTTTAATTAAAAATTTTATTCTATAATTATTATATTTTAAATCTATTTTTTCAAGTATATATATAAAACTACTTCTAAAAAATAAAATAAATACTAATGGATACACTATAAATCCAGTCATTATTGAAAGTAATAAAGAAATGCCTTGTGAAAAATTAACTAACAACATATTTTTCACAAGGAAAACAACTGATACCATGATAATACTAACTATAATAATCGGATATTGTTTTCTAAATATATCCATAAAAGACTTATCTAAACGTTTCAGGCCCAGGTAAACAGAAAAATAACTCGGAATCAAAGAAAAAACCATTCCCCAAGCCACACCAACTATTCCCCAAAAAAAAGAAAATAAGGACACAAAAAACAAAGTAAACAACATAGTAACAATAGAAATCTTAAATGGAATATCAGGACGATTATCAATCATAAATATTGCACCGACTGATTGAGGCCAAACACGTAAAATAGTACATAAAGCCAGTATTTGCAGAGGAGGAATTACCTCAACCCACTTTTCCCCCCATACAACAATCACCATAATATCAGCTACTGCAAGCATACCACCTAATACAGGAAAAACGATTAATGATAAAAAATAGATCGTATCAGAATAGAGATCGAAAATAGCTACCCTATCACCTTTAAGCTTTGACATTGAAGGGTAAATAACTAAACCTATTGGCTGTACTAAACGCTGATGAATCAGAAAAGGGATTCTGTAAGCAAATTCATAAATACCCAAGAAATAGGTACCTAAAGTTTTACTTACAATTAAATAATCAAGATTTCCAGTAAGGTAATTCATGATAGAAAATCCCAAAGTATTCCAACCAAAATTAGCTTGTTCAAGATAGGAATCTTTAGAAAATTGAAAGGAAGGTTTCCACTTTGTTTTAAATAACATAACTGAAGAAACTATACATGCATTGAATAGCATTCCAAAAACAAGAGCCCAATACGTATAATCAAAAATTATTACCAAAGTCAATATAAGCATTGTCTCCAGCAGTGTTGCAAAAACTTGAATAATATTAATAACCTTGTAATTCAGATTTTTAACAAGAATTAAATTTGGAATAACTTCGAACAAACTAATCAGGAAATTAAAACTAATAATAGCTAATATTGAAATTAAAACAGGTTCATTGAAAAAAACAGAAATTGGATATAAAAATATAAACGTTAAAGAAAACATAACAAAACGGCTTGCTGCAGTAAGCCAGAAACAAGTTTGATAATCAACATCCGAACAATGACTTTTTCGAACTAAGGCACTACTAAAGCCTACAGAGCCAAGGGTAGATATAAATGTAAAAAATAATATAGCTAATCCGTAAAGTCCAAAATCATCAGGTGATAAATATCTAGCAAGTACCATGCTAGAAAGAAAACGAATCAAAGCAATAAAGACCCCACCGTAGACTTGCCAAGAAATTGCATTAGATGTATTCAATAGTTTTTCCTAAACTTGAGTATTAATGTATATTTTAAAACAAATAAAATAGCCCAAAAATACTTAGATAATGAGAAATTATATTTAGCATTAATAATATGACTCTTGAAAAACATATGCGGACATGGACTTAAGATTTTATCCAAGGCAGTTTCAGAACAGTAATTTTTTTTGCTGCTTTGCTTGATTTGTTGTAATGCAGAAGAAATAGTTTCAGTGGTATTTGCCAAAATGCAACCAGGTAACTCCCAAGAATAAATAACATGCTTGTTTAGTTGAAGTGCAGTTAAGGCCATTCTAGGTAGACCATCATGTTTGGTTTGACGTAAAAGTATATTACATTTATTCCAAACAATACTCATATCTTCAACATAACCATACGAAGTAACATTTGAAAATGAAGATAATGAATGGGTTTCATCAGCAACAATATGGAAATGAAAACCAGGATTCGTTTTAATAACTTCATGAATTAGATCATATTTAAAAAAAACTTTCCTCGAGCTCGGTAAGTATACTAAAACCGATAAATTCAATGAGAGATCATATTCTTTAGAGTAGTTATGATTAAGAGGATCTAGTACTGATGGTACGTATTGTGACTTAATATGTAGTGATTCAAGTTCTTTTACCAAATGGTGTGAAACAGCTAATTGAAAATCAGAAAATTTTGCAAGATCATAAGCATTTCTTGCCATGAACTTGTCTTCTAGACAAAATAAAACATCACTACCAACCCACCATCTTACAATTTTCTTATTCAAGAGTTTTGCAATAGCATAATTTCTTACTCTGTATTCTTGTGGACCATCATAATCAAGAAAAATTACAATATTGACTTTCTTAAGTATATTAAAGTAAAAACTAAAGTTTGATGTATCCTCATCAAAAATATTATAAACTTTACAATCTAATTTCTTTAGTAAGATAGATAGCGTATTCAAAGGACGACCTTTAATAGATGAATCTTCACCCATAACTAAAACATTCATTAAAAAAATCCTTTTTTATAATCCATTAAAAATAAGCAAGAAAAATAAACCATTAAGAAAATTACAATTTCAATCAAAAAATAAAAATCACAAAAAAACACTAACAATGAAGATAGCAAAGCAAAAGAAATCAAAACCATAAAATCCATCAATAACGTACCGAATGGCACATCTAAGACAATGGTAACCAGACGTAATATAAATAATAAAGAAAAAACACTAAAAAAAGATCTAAATAAAGCATAAAAGCTTATATCTTCAAACTGGCCTATTAGTAGCAACCCTGAAAACAGAATAAAAAACTGCCACCATTCAAAAATGACAAGCCTTTTTATTTTATCGTTTGCGATAAGGTATTCTTCAATTATTGAATATATTGAAAATTGAAAAACAAAAATCATAAAATATGAAAACAAATATGAGTATTCAGACCAATTATCACCAAGTATAAAAACCACAATTTCATTATGATATAAAAAAAATAAAGAAGATAGGGGAACAGAGAAAGTCATCATTATCTTTAATATATCTAAAAGGGGAGTTTCTTTTTCAATACTATTATTTACAAAATACCTTAAAACAGGCTCTGTCACTGGCCTAATAAAATCTCTACCTGGTATAGTAGCAAGCTCCTTATTTTTTGAATAATGTCCTATTTCAGTAGCACTAAAGAAAAATGAAGAAATTATTATATCAATTTCTGACCTCAGATAACCTACTACTGATTGCGCATATGACAACTTTACAAATGTGATTTGAAATTTATAATTACTCAACCCTAAACCAAACCGGTTTGGAAACCATAAATACGAAATAACTAATTGAAAAATTGAAGTGAGTATTATTGATAAAACTAGCGCCCAAAAATTCCCAATAAAAAAAACAAGAATAATTGAACATAACACTGAAAAAACCTTGGTTATCAATTCACATTTTATTATACATTCATACCTTAACTCTCGCTTTAGTAAAATTAAAACAGGATTATTTATTGAGTTTAAAATTATTATTAAAGAGCATAATGAGATAACAATTAATAATTCATTATTTGTAATACTATAAATCACCATACATATTGTAATAACCCCAATTATAACTATACATTTGGTAATTATATTAATTGTGTATGCTGTATGAATGTCACTCCACTTTATTTTTTTTTTATGGTTTATGTATCTTTGTGTACCAGACTCACTAAGAACATCAGCAAGGAATGTTATAGATGAGGCAATAGCTATTATGCCAAAATCTTCTGGGCTTAATAGCCTAGCTATGATTACCAAACTAAGAATACCCAAAGCCTTCACAACAAAATTATTACTCATTATTTGTTGCATTGTTTGTAAAAGTATTTTCTTATCATTCATCAAGCATTTACTTTAACGTTTGAGGACTCCAAGACCTTATTAAATGTGATTGCAAGATTTTTGGTCAGGTTTTTTCTTTCATATTTCCACAATTCATTTTTATTTATGGCTGGGCAATCTATTATCCTCGTTTCTGCTATTTTACGAATAATATGATCTAGTTTTTCTGGTTCTTTCTTATCAACAAGCAAAGCCCCGCCTGTCTTTTCTAGAAACTTCCATAATTCAGAATCAGCGTCTATATATGCCAACACAGGTGTGCCACTACCTAAGTATTCAAATATTTTTCCTGGTAAACATAGTTGGGAATAATCACTATCAGGAGTCGTTACAAACAGGCAATCTAATTCTTTCATTAACTTCACTGCTTTCGAATGTGGTATGTATCCCAAACATTCTATAGTTGTATTTTTTTTAGTAATTTTTGATACTTTTTCTATATCAAAGCCTGCTCCAATGAACTCCACTTGAATTGCTTGTGCATCAGATAATTTATTAATCGACATAATTAACTGTTCTGGATTATAATTTTCTTTCCAAACACCAATATATCCAAAGCTGAATTTTCCATTTTCCTTTGTCTCGGTTTCGATTGTAAATTCATCATCATCAAAACCGTTTGTTATTACTGTAATTTTTTCAGAATTATTATTAATTTTTTCAGATAAGACTTTTCCTATTGAATTTGTAACTGTTATTACATGATTTGCAGAATTGAGTAATTCTAATTCTAAATTTAACTCTTTATTACTAACAATCTTATTTCCGAATTGCGCATAATCTTCGGTCCAGAGGTCTCTATAATCTATAATAAAGGGCACTCCAGTTTTACTTGATATTTTTTTTGCAACAACAAAGGATGACCATGGAACTCCAGAGGCATATATTAAATCTAACTTGTTTTTTGTAACTATCTGAATCCCTTTTTCTGTAGCTGCTTCGATCCAATCTCTATATATATCTGGAAATTTATTTTTTTCTCTTAGCCTCCAAACTAATTTATCGGTTATAAAACCAGCTAGTGAATCAGGTAAATATTTTGTCCAGTTAGATATTGTAATTTCTGATGTCATAGGTACACGAAATATATCTTTCACCATTGATACTTCATCTAAGAGTTTTTTATCTACATTGTTTCCCATGGGATTTGTTCCTGTTAGAACATATGGTTTCCAACCAAATCTACCAAGGTATTTACTGAATTTAACACTTCTTTGAGTTCCAGAATTTGCAATTGGTGGGTATAAATAAGCTATAAATAAAACCTTATTCATTTCAATTCCTTTTGTTATTTTCTACTTCTTGTTTTAAGATGACTGTTGCTGCGAATAAATAGTATATCCAAGGATAAAAAGCATAATTTACAAACATTCCACCCGCGCAGTAGACCAACATTGAAATAATTGTTGCACGACTAAACATTTGAATATATTTATCTTCAGTATGAACTTGTAGTAATCTTCTAGATGTGAAGAAAATATAACTTAAGATACCCAAGTAAAATACCAGTCCAACAAAACCAGACGCACCAGTAACCTCAAATAAAATATTATGATATGCCTTAGGGTAAGGTGTGCTTATAACGACTTCATTTTCTCTTGAATAATCAGCTAATTTTCCTGCGTTTGCTCTATAAGAAAGGAACCCTCCACCAGTCAATGGGTTCTGTCTAAAATAATCTACCGCCCATCGCCAAACAACTACTCTTCCCATTGCCGAATCTTCTGTTGCAACAGAATCACTACTTTGTATAGTACTCATCCTATCAAACCATTCTTGAGGTGCTAATGGAAGTATTATAAAAGGTATAATAACGGCAACTGCTATAATTTTAGATTTTTGTTTCGAATACCAAACTGCAAATAGTAACAATAGAACTAAACAGACTAATCCAGACCTTGCCTGCGTCCCAATCAGAATAAGGACACAGCACAAAGAGTAACCCAAAGCTAACCATTTAAAATATTTTATCTTTTCAGCTATCTGTGAATTAAATCCTAAAAAAATCAATACTGGTATAATGCTGAGCATCTGGTTTGTAAGAATACTTCCTTCAGACCACATCGTAGAGAATATTCCAATAAGGTTCATACCATAACCTCCACCTCCTAATAGTGACTTAACACCACCAAAAAAGGCGAACGTAGCTAATGATATAACGGATATCCATAAGAATTGCTCTAAATGTTTTCTAGATATAATTACGAAAGGAATTAGATAGCAAAATATCATTGATTTGATAACGTTATTATATTTTAACGCTGCAAAAGTTGGAAAGTGAGCGTCAAAATGGGAAATAGTAAGCCATGCCATAAACCCAATAGATAGAAAATGATAAGTTTTAGAACGTGGAATTCTTACCTTTTTTAGATTTAATAAGCATATTATTAAAAAAAATAAAGTGAATAAAAAAGATATTGGTTGCCCACTCATAAAGGCATAAGATGATTCTTGAGGTTTATAAGTGTTTATCCAGATCAGACCACACATAGCGATATGTGGTCGAGTCATTCCATATATTACAAAAAAAGCAACAAGAATGAGAGTAATCAGATCAGATATCATTGATCTTTCTCATTATTTTTGTAATGCAGCAGTAGCCAAATAATAGCTACAAACATTATTAATTTGCCAAGTCCTTCTACACCCATAAGTCCATTTTCCGTGTAATTATATAGTTTTTGCGTATAAATTTTTAACAGATAACTGTTGTAATCTTTCTGTTAAGATCACAGTCATTTTTTCTAGAGAAATGGAATCATTATTCCGAAGAAGTGCTTCGCCCTGATCTCTTGATGATACATTTCTATTAGTATAATTATTACTAATCTGCACTTCCTTTGTTTCTTCAAATCTATATTCAATCGCTCTTGGATACGAATGAGATAAGAATATATAATTAGAATATATCTTTGTACCAATGCTTTTTTCAACCGCTATTCCAGTATCAGCAAAGGGGTCAGAAAGATCGGAATGGAAAATGATATTATGACTAATTTCACCATTTTTATTGGCATATTCCATATTACTTTTTTCAACACCTAACCCCATTCCAATTGCACGATCGTTATTGATGTAGATGTTATTTGTTATAATGTTATCGGCACTATTCATCCAAAAATGTACCGCATATTGAGAAATATTTTGTTTTGGACTAGCTATATCTCTGAATATTGAATTAGATACTTGCCAACTCTTAGCTCCTAATGCATCTACACCACCTGTGTAGTAATTTGGAGCAATTCCATCTGTATACAAAAATATGCAGTTTTCAACAATACCGTAATCGCCAGATATCTGTGGTCTATTATTTATATCGTAAGAAACCTTGAGCATCTGTTGATATGAGTCTTGAAAAATTATATTTTTAAATACTGTAAAATCTACATCCAACTCACCAGCTACTTGCACCAAGTGATAGGATGCATCTTGTAAAGTAACACCATCAATTTTAAAGTGTGAATTATTCACCCTAATGAGGTTTCCCATACCACCTCGCATCCCAGTTCCTTTAATGACTGTCTGGTAAGGGTTTCCACTTAGAGACATAAGAGTGATATTTTCTGCATCAATATTAATCGTTTTATTAATCTTATATACTCCATCGATAAGATAAATAATAAAATTACCCTTTTGATTTGCTTCGTTTAATGCTTCCCAAAACTCCTCAGTATTACTCACATATCTAAACTCATCATTAGATGATACTTCCACCCTAGAGGCTTTAGTAAAATCTTTTAATACAATTTTGGGCTCTTCAAATGGTTCTACTTCTTTAGCTAAACCTACTTTTTCTTTTACTTTATAAACATAATAATCAAAGTTTGCTCCCCCTAAGACTTTCAAACCAACAAAAGCTAATCCACCAAATATAAACAATGCCCCTACTGCAAACACCATCCCATGAATAAACTTCATCATTAATGATTTCATAAACCCACCTGCTTAATTACCTTTCCTGGATTCCCACCCACAATCACCCCTGCCGGCAACTCGTTAACTACAACACTGCCCGCAGCAATCACAGAATTATCCCCTACACTTGCCATGACAATAGCACCATTCCCGATCCAACAATTCTCGCCTATACTGATTTTCTCAAAGACACCGCCTTGCTCTTTGATTGGTGTACCTGGATCTGAAAATTCATGCTGCTTTTTACCACTTAGGATATGTACACCACTGCCTAGCAAGGTGTTTTTTCCGATACTGCATTTCCCGATATTGCATTGCGGCCCGATATAAACCCCATCATCGATACTCGTATCACAATGCGAGAATAATGCACCAAAACCAATAAAAGTCTCTTTGTGGCATTCAGTAGCAGTCCAATACATAAAACGCACACGTAAATAACTACCTAACTTACCTGGGAACAAACTCAAAAACTGAGTAAACGATTGCCATAAACTATCTTTATCTGTCGTGATTAGGCTTAGTATCTTGTACAACGCAAAGTAAGGAAAAATAAGTAAAGCAATCAACCATTGCATGACAGATTTCATGCACACTCCTTATCCTGTTCTGCTCTTATGCATGTCGCTGTTACTGTATCTGTCTGCTGTAACAGTGCTTCAAGTAAACTGAGCTTGCCCGCCCAAGAATACTCTGCATGGATTCTTGCACTCGCGGATTTGCCTATTGCTGCACGCACATCAGGTTGAGCTAATTGACTTAATGCTTGTTTATATTCTGTGGCCGAATTAGCCACAATAAGCTCGGTGCCTTCTGCCGCAGTGATCCCCTCCAAACCTAACTCACTGGTGATCACTGGCAAGCCACAAGCCATTGCCTGTAGAATTTTGTTTTGGACGCCACGGGCAATTTGAAATGGTGCAACAAACACATCTGCGCGGTGAAAATAAGGCACAATATCATCGACTAACCCGGTCACATGAATACTGCGTTGTTTGCCTAGTTCTAAAATCTTACTCGTAGGCGACATCCCAGCAATCGTTAATTCTGCTTGGGGATTGTGTTGTAAAATACTCGGCCAGATGTACTCACAAAACCACAACATTGCATCGACATTGGGTTTATAGTCCATAACACCCACAAACAAAAAATGCTGACAATCTGCGTTGATATCTGGTTTTGGTGTAAATATTTTAGTATCAATCCCATTGCCTAAAGTATGAATCTTTTGCTCTGAATGTACCGCTTGAGACTGTGGTGTAGCATTCACTTTAGACAATGTGTCCTGTAGCAATTGCACCTCTTTATCCGAAATCAAAAAACACTGCGTAAATTTCTCAACAACCACTTGTTCTAAGCAAGCAACTTTCTCTGCTTCCCTGTGGTAAACCCAACGCATCGGCCATGCAGACTGTGCGGCATATTGACGCCACTTATCTGAATCTACATCCATGAAATCCATAAACAACAGCGTCGTTTTTTGTAAGCGTTCATAGTGAACTGAAGCGAAAACATAACGCGCTAAACTTGATGCACATAATACCAATGCGTCATATTCGTTTTGTTCAAGGACATTATCAAAAAGATTTTGTAGTTCTGTTCGATAAAACTTCGCCTCACTCAACGAACGACCACTACAAAGTGCTTTTGCAAAACTAAGATATGGTTGACCGAGTTCACCGGAAAAAGTTTGGTTTACCCCTTGGCTACGCAGTTGCTCTATGTGCGCTTTATCTTTACCGCTGTGCTCTGGCATGAATACATCTATGCTATGCCCTTGCTCTAGCAAATATTCAATTTGGTGAAAAGAACGTAATTTCTCACCTTTATTAGGCGGATATGGAACGCGTTGGCAAACATACAATATTCTCATGGTCTTCTCTGCTCTAATACTTCATGCTTGGTCAGTGCAATATAAGCAACACCACTGCTAAATTCAGCAAATACTGCGGCGACAATTTCTTCGTATTGCTCAATTTGCTCAGTATTTGTTGTGGCAGTGAAACTCACGGCCACCATTCGCATCGCTCCAGATTGATTGAGCAAATTGGCAAACGTTTGCGCTAATTTGACTCGAGTTTTACTCGTGTAAAATTCGCCTGCAAACCAATATGCAAAGTACACGAAGCGTTTCTCAGAGTTAACCGACGTAATTTGTTGGGCTTTGACGGGCCAATCAAGCCCCGGAGAAAATACTGATTCTAGGGTCCAGCGCGCTTGACTGAATAGCTTGTTGTGAAACCCAACTAATTCTCCTTGGGCGCCATCATACGAAACTTGGAATACCTCGTAAGCCACACCTCGACGTTGCAATGATACGAGCTCTTGACTCGCAGAATCAGCGAACTGTGGTTGCCAAACTGTCGGTGTCAAAGAACGGTGCAGAACATCACTGTTTGCAAAATTCACTGTGAACACAGCTTTCGGATCGGGCGTTTTATCCAACACCGATAAGCCCCACAGGCCACCGGCTAATAATAATCCTAACACGCTGTAAAATGGGCGTTTATTCACTGTCGAAACAAAAAGTGGCGGTGCCATGTTTGGTACCCTGGAGTCAAGCTGATTAGTCGGTTTATCGCCACGTCTAAACACTTCCCCGATAAGAATTAAACTGATAATAACGAGTGAAAAGAAGAACCAACCGTAGATGAGATGATCCGCACCTACTGCATGCTCCATATCCGTCAAATGCCCTGTTAAAATAATACCGTAGACCCTTACCGCGTTGGCTAAAATAGGGTAGACGACGGCTAATAAGACAAACAAAATACGGCGCTTGGGACTGCGTAAATTCATATACGCATAAAGATTGCCGATCACGACAGAGGCAATAAAAAAGCTAATACCCGAACATGCTTCAGCTACTAAAAAACGTCCTTCTGGGATTTCAATAAACAGGCCAGAACGATATAAAGGCACGCCGGTAAGCTGTAAAAAATACACCGAAATATCAGCTGTTACCTCTTGTAAGAAGGGGATCATTTCCTCGCCGATGGGAATGGCAAATAGCATAAAACACAAAGGAAAAATAAGATGATACGCTGCTCGATTCCCCAACACAGCCCACAATAAAGTCGGAAGCATGCTGAACGTCGCTATGTGCATTAACACTTGGATGTCACCTGCCAACCCCAAAACATACACTGCGATTTGGCCACAAAGAAAAGGTAGCGCCCACCATGTAGGAGATAAAGCAATGTGTGCCAATTTGGTACGCTCTTGATAGATCAAATAAAACGCACCAGGAATAACAAAAAAACAATGCTGAAAAATTTCAGAAATGGCCCAGATCTCTATCGCTGAACGCAACCCAACATAACAAAATACCGCCCACCCACACACGGCAATTATCAACATAAACCAAGTCGAGCGACTATGTGACACAGGTTGCGGTTGACTTGATAAAAGTGAACCATCTGGCGCAGCTAATTCTGCTGTGTTTAACTTCGGATTACTCGTATTGAGGTTTGCATTAGACATAGTTGTCACGCCACTGCCTCTCGCGTAACTATCTGGTTATTCCCTTTGATCCCATAAGCTTGTGCCATGCTGGTCCAAGCAAAGTCATCAATTAATTGTTCTAGCTTTGGTTGCATCCGAGACAAGTTAATATAATGCCTAAACTGCGATTTTAGCGGGGCTCCTTTGACACGCGGTTGGTCAGGATCTATCTCCCATGGATGAAAATAAAAACTATAGGGCTGTTTCTCTTGAGTAATAAATTTTGAGATACGACGTTTTGATAACCAATACGGGAACAAACGGAAATACCCTCCACCACCAATCCCTTTGTTCTTTTCGTTCACTCGTAAGGTAGGGATAGGAATTTCTAACATGCCAGATTTATGCAAATGCGCGAAACGAGGCCAATGCGGTACGCCATATAGGTCATGCTCAATCGGGTATGTGCTAGAAGAATAAACGAAACCTAATTCTCGTAGCGTGTCATACACCCATTCATTGGATTCATTAATAGAAAAACTAGGTGCTCGATAACCTAGAATAGCTGAACCTGATAGCTGTTCTAAACGATCTTTGCTTTCAGCAACATCGCGATAAAACTCATCACGAGTCATCGTTGTTGCTCGTCGATGATTGGTTCCATGGCTGGCTAACTCATGTCCCTCATCAACAATTCGCTTAATGACATCAGGGCAATGTTCTGCAACCCAACCCAAGGTAAAAAAGGTCGCCTTGATATTTTTTTCATTGAATAGATCTATCAATCGGTGAGTATTATCACCGACACGCGGAGAGATTGTATGCCAATCAGCTGGGGATATTGATTTTTCAAAAGCAGAAACGTGAAAGTAATCTTCCACGTCTACCGTCATTGCATTCCATTGCACGGGTCGTCTCCGTTAGTGTGATAAGTCCATAGTACTGTTTTAGGTCAGTCGTATCCGAGTTTATCGCCTTTGTTTTGCTAATATCCAAAAGGCAAACAAGATAGTCCCTATATCGTCTTTAAAAGTATAGACCTAAGTTTTGATTTTGGTAAATTTATTGCCCTTTACCAAATAGCACCACTTCCACTGTTCTGATCAACACCAATATATCTAACAAAAAACTTTGGTGTTTTACGTAATATAAATCGAATTTTAATTTTTCCATCGCATCTTTAACGCTCGCCCCATATGGATAATTCAGCTGAGCCCAACCAGCTAGACCAGGTTTTACATTGTGCCGTTGATTGTAAAATGGGACTTCTTTATTGAGTTGTTCTACGAATTCTGGACGCTCTGGTCGAGGCCCTACAAAAGACATATCGCCGCGAAACACGTTGTATAATTGGGGTAATTCATCTAAACGATATTTGCGTATAAAGCCCCCAATACGCGTGACCCTCGCATCGTTTTTAGACGCCCACTGTGCGCCATTTTTTTCGGCATCAACCCCCATGCTTCGAAATTTATAAATGCCAAAGTTCTCGCCATCTTTGCCAACGCGAATTTGCTTGTAGAAAATGGATGCCCCCGTTTTACGGCCATCGTCTAAATAAATAGCTAAAGCGGTCAAAAGCATAAATGGCCAGACAAAAAATAAGACCAAGCTAGCCAAGCAGAAATTTAATGTGTAATCACTAATTTGTCTGACGTAATTTTGTGAATTAAACCCACCAGAATAAATAAGCCAACTCGGATACATCAAATTCACCAGTATTTGCCCGGTTTCTCGTTCCATGAAATCCAGTAAATCGGTAATTTGCGTGCCTTGTAAACGACAATCAAATAATACTTCTATAGGTAGAGTTCCCCTGCGCTGATCTGCTGCAATGACGATTTCATCAATATCGTTTTCCGCAATAAACTCTTTAAATGAATCATCAATATTCACATGCAAAATCGGTTCTTTCTTGACCCCTAACTCTATATTGTCTCCAGGGATAGGAATAAAACCTATTAGCTCAAAACCTTTTCTATCAGACGCTCTACGCATCCGGTTTTCAATAACAGACGCTCTTTCTCCAGCTCCTAAAATAACAATACGGGTTTGTGCTAGTCCCAGTGCGCCAAAACGAATAACAAAAAAACGAAACAATGAGCAACTCAAAATCGTCATCAAAATACAGACAACAAGATAATAAGAATGGATTAAAACATGGGTTAAAAACAGTTCTGTAAATACTGCCATAGCAAAAAAAGCCAAGCCTTGGGCTACGAATATTCGGCGAATAATCCCCCTAAAGGTTTCTCTTAGCTTAGGCTCATACAATCCCACTGCGAGCTGACTGAGGACGATAAACAAGGTGAAAATGATTAAAGGAAAGATATGCTGTGCAGCGAAACTAGGTGCAAATACATCAGCCAATTTGACCATAAAAAACGCAGCGTAACAGACGTACGCAATTAATATACTCTCAGCAAAAATGAGAGTACTTAAACGTTTATTTTTTCCATTTTTGGTCTTAGCCATTGTTCTTCCTTGATCAATAAATTTGATATTTGCATCCTGCAGTTTTTATATTATGCTATGTTTAATGTATGTCATAGCACTTTATGTACTTTAATTGCTAGCGAGATGTTGATTTAACTGGCTAGATAAATATGAGTACAAAGCAAAATTACCCCTTGCAAAATAACTGCTACAGACAATCGTTTTATGTCCGATACAAGGTTTATCGACAAGTTTTATAAAAAGTGAATAAAGGATTAACACATGGAACTCAAGCGCTTATGGATTGCTGCAACCGCTGTTGTATCAGTATTTTTAACAGGCTGTGCAACGCAAACCCTCCCTACCGCTCAGGTACGCGAGTCACTTACCACTAACGTTGATAATTATCAGTACCTCATCGGTCCAGGTGATAATTTATCTATCTTTGTTTGGCGTAACCCGGAAATTTCCGGGAACTTTATTGTGCGTCCTGACGGCAAAGTAACTACCTCATTGGTTGAAGATATAGTAGTCGCGGGGAAAACACCCACCAGCCTAGCCCGAGAAATAGAAGCTGAATTATCACGTTACATCAACAGTCCTCGAGTGACAGTGAGTGTGAATAATTTTTCTGGTCCTTTATCAGAACAAGTACGAGTGATTGGGGAAGCAACTAACCCCAGTGCCATTAATTACACACAGCATCTAACATTACTTGATTTAATGATTTCGGTAGGTGGTTTAACGGAATTTGCCAATGGTGATAATGCGGTATTAGTAAGAACAATTAACGGTGAGCAAAAGTCATACGCACTGAATATTGAAAAGTTGATCAAGGATGGGGATATCAGTAAAAATATTGATATGTTACCAGGTGATATTGTCATTATCCCAGAAGCTTGGTTTTAGACCGACAGAACAGATAATCATTCACACAGGCTAACACGATGTTACCCGTGTATTTCAATACCACTCTTTCGATGTTTAACCATATGATAAACATCAATACAATAAAATGGACTTTTTGGTATGCAGGATTTGCAACAAACCATCAATATAGCTCTAGATTACCTTCGAGGTATCTGGATCAAAAAACGCTTCGTGATTATTTGTACGTGGATTTTTTGTCCCATTGGATTTTTCTACGTCGCTAGCATGCCTAACGTTTATGAATCTGAAGCGAAGGTGTATGTAGACACACGCTCTTTGTTACAACCTCTATTACGGGGTTTAGCACTCCAAACTAATCCGCAAACAGAAATTGAAACAATGGCAAAAACGCTGTTAAGTCGTTCCAATGTAGAAGAGATTGCACGCCAAGCTGATTTGGACATAACGGCAACCGATGATGCTGCTTACACGCGTTTGATTAATGAACTCAGTAATGACATTGAGCTCAAATCAACGGGTAGAGATAATATTTATACTATCGCATATGCGCATCCTAATGCAGAAATGGCGCAAACGGTTGTACAAGAAACATTAGATTTATTTGTCGAGGGCTCCTTGGGAAATAACCGACGTGATACCGATACTGCAAATCGCTTCCTCGATGAGCAAATCGCTGAATATGAAAGTCGCTTATTGGAGTCTGAACAACGCTTAGCCGATTTTAAACGTCAATATGCGGATATTTTACCGCAGCAAGGTAGCTTTTATGACAACTTGAAAACGTTAAATCAGCAACTTGAGAGCAACCAACTGCAGATCCGTGAAACAGAACAGCAAGTGAATTCACTAAAAGGACAATTGCAACCTAGTAGTGATGGCAGTACTGATAACATCACTATCCAAACTCGTTTTGATTCACGGATTGAAAATCTTGAGACACGCTTGGATGAATTGCTATTACGCTTTACAGAAATTCACCCAGATGTCATTGAAACCAATACCTTGTTGGAAAATTTGAAAGCGTCAAGACAGCGTGAAATCGATGCCATGGTAAATTCACCATCATCTGATTCATCTTCAATGAACTTACTCACCCAAGAAATTCGCCTGGAAATCTCGCGTTTAGAGAGTTTGATGGCATCATTAGAGGTCAGAGCAAAAGATACTCAAGCAAAAATAACCGCTTTGCGTAGTAAGATTGATTTAGTCCCGCAAGTTGAAGCTGAATCGACTGCATTAAACCGTGACTACGGGATCATGCAGCAAAAGTATGAAGAATTACTTAATCGCCGTGAATCTGCAGAATTATCTAGACGCGCGGATGTTTCGTCTGAAGACCTTCAATTTAGAATTATTGAGCCACCTCTCGTTCCACAAAAACCCAGTGGTCCAAAACGTCTGATTTTCTATACTGCAGTTCTTATTCTAGGTTTTGGTGCCGGTACTGGATTAGCATTTTTAGTATCTCAGTTTTCACCAGTCTTGGTGCGTGCACATCAATTAACCACCATGACCACATATCCTATCCTTGGGTCAGTGACACACATTGATATTGATAATATTACCAAAAAGAATCGATTCAAAATTATCGTATTTTCTTTATCTTCGGGGGCTATTCTACTGATGTTTATAGGATTAGTCGGCCTAGAAATTTTAAATATTAACCCCTTAGCTTGAGGCATTTATGAATAATACAATAGAAAAAGCACTAGCTAGGCAGAAAGCAGCAGAGTTGGAGAAATCCAAACAATCCGAGCAAGCTAGCATGGACAATGTCGATGCAAAAGAGGCAAAAGCACCTGCCATGCAGGCCAATTCAATTGAAAAAGCATCTGCTAAACAGCAAAAAAATGTTATTGCCGGTGCTAACTCGGCAGTAATCAGTGCACCTGATGCACCAGAAGAGGTGATTAACCTCGATAAAATGATTAATATTGATGTGGCAGGTCTTGAACGAAAAGGCTTTGTCTCACTTACCAGTACGCGTTCTCGCATCAATGAAGAATATCGAGAGATCAAGCGCAAGTTATTGAAAAATGCTTTTGGCTTTTTATCTTCGACGATCAATCGTGCCAATATTATTATGGTTACTAGTGCGCGCCCTTCTGAAGGTAAAACATTTACCGCAGTAAATTTAGCGATGTCAATCGCCGCTGAAAAAGACAAAACTGTTTTGTTAGTGGATGCGGATGTGTTGAAGCCAAATGTCATGCGTACCCTAGGCGAGAAAACCAATTCAGGTTTGATGGAATACCTTATTGGTGAAAAAGAAAATTTAGCGGAAGTGATCTACCCGACGAATATCGATAAATTAAAAATTATTCCAGCGGGTCGTTCTCACCACCTTTCCACCGAATTACTAGCCAGTAAAAAAATGGAAGATACCATTGAGGAGTTTTCTTCTCGCTATTCTGACCGTGTCGTTATCATTGATACTCCACCTATGTTGGGTATCAATGAATCTGCGATTCTTGCAGGATTTGCCGGACAGGCTGTGGTAGTAGTAGAAGAAGGCCGGGCTAAATTGACGGATATACGCAAAGCGGTCGACCGTTTAGATCCAGAAATGGCTGTTGGATTTGTAGTTAACAAATCCACCTACCAGAGTTCTGATGACTCAGGGTATTACGGCTATTATTACGGTTCGGAAGAAAACTAATTAATGGAGTAGGCAAAATGCGTAAACCGCTTTTAGTCATATTAGTCGCTAACGCATTAGGGACAAGTGCAATGTTAAGTGCCGGTGAGTTATCTTTTGCTCCTGCACTTGATACCAGTTTAGTACAGCAAAAATATACATTTGCATCAGATGCACAAAGAGATATCAACACGCTTGTAGTAACACCATCATTTACCGCTGAATATAGCGCCCGCAAGTTCACTCTTAGTGCAACAGCAGCGCATACGCAACAAGAATCAAATGTAGATGAAGATACCCAAGAAGACAGCTTTACTAGCTATCGAGTAAATGGTGAATTTTTCATTGTCGATCGTCTGCTTTATCTGACCGTGGCTCGTTCACAAAGTCATCAGAGTTTTAATCCAAATCAATTTGCTATCGAAGATTTCTTGTTTCGTGATACCCCCCTGCGTAAAAACACCAGCCAGCAGATAAGCCTCAATAGCAATATCCAAAACAATGATTATATCAATGGTAACTTGCAGGCTTTTCATAGCCAGTTTGATATATCTGCTTTAGCAACCGAACTGAATGACAATGAATCTTCCACCTCGGGTTTTTCTGTGCAGCTTAGACAGGGTGACGATACTAAAGCAATGACGTGGTCTTTGGTGCTCAACCATCAAGATTCTGAACAGTTTTCTGCAAATGATTTATCAACACAGTATGCACAGCTGACGACTAATTTTAGAGTCTTTAATGACTTTGGTTTAACCACAACGGCCCAAACTGAAAAAAATGAAGTTACAGGAACGACACAAGCTTTCTCTCAGCTTAGAGACTTTAGTTCAATTGGATTGGGTGTGAATTATTCTCCAAGTGCCAATAGAATTATCGCACTGACCTACAACAAAGGCACCACAGATGGTTTAAACGGCCAAGCAGAAGAAGAGGATAATTTTGTTGCGGGCAGTATAAATTGGGCATTTTCCTCTCGTACACAACTCACCCTTAATGCTGCAAAACGATTTTATGGTCGTTCAGCTAGTGGTAATCTGAGTTACAACACAAAACATTGGCGAGCTAGTGCAACGCGCAGTGAGACGGTCACCTCGACCTCTCGCTTACTCAACGAAGGGAGTTCATTGGCAGCGTTTGTTTGCCCTACTGGGGCTACTAGTGTGGGAGATTGCTTTCTGCCTGACACACTCGATTATAATTTAGGTGCTGGAGAAAACTTCGTCAATTTTTTACAACCCAATATTTCTCTAGAAGACAGTATTATCTTACGTAAGAATAATGTCGTGAGTGTTGGCTATCAAAAACGTAAGTTATCCTTGAGTTTTAGTGCAAGTTTGAACGAAGATGAAAACCAAGCGAACTTCATCACTACAGAGACAGCTAGTAAAAATGCTTCAATCACTTATAAAGTGGGAGCCCGTTCATCCTTATCTTTGACTTGGACAGATTCTGAAACAAAGAGAATTGATCAAGATGATAACAATTTATCGGGTAACACTGATAAGGTGGCGCTCAGATTTGAGCGAACGTTTGGCCGTGATTGGTCTGCAAATGCTGAGTTAGCAAATATCAATCGAGATGGTTTTGTCCCTGGATTTGCTACCCAAGGTGATAAACTTAAAGATAAACGTGTTTCGGTCGGGCTTTCTTATCAACCGCAGTTAAAATAATAATATCAACACGAAAAAATCGCTGCTTAGTTAGTTAAACAGCGATTTTTTGTATCTTAATTTATGTCTGCTTGAGTTAGAGGCTACGATTCTTTGTCTTTGACGTAAGTTTGGTATTTGCGTTTGAGTAATTTATCAATATATTGGGTAAGTTTTAGCTTATTCGCAATCGCATCATCTAGGGCAAAGACTAATTCATCCAACATCGTCTTGTAATATTCAATATCATATTCTGCTAACTCTCTGCGCTTCGTCTCACTTAACAAAGAGTCTTTTAATGCAGAGATATCTATATTTTCAGCTGCTAATAACTCTTCTGTACGCAGTGTCTTCGTTGGGATAGTGGCATGCTTGTGGACTTGGGTATGATGAACATTCGCGTCTTCTTGCACAGCAGCTTTCATGACCAGACCTTGATGTGTCTCTACATCGGATACTTGGACAGGTACCGAAGCTGGACTGTTAGCGTGTTGTGCGTTAAAGGCCTGGACGCCCTGCTGCAGATTATAAAGAGCTTGTTCATTTTCTTCGGGAGTAAACATCTCTGCAGACACTTCCGCAATGACTTTTTGGATATCATCAGCGGTGAATGTATGCATATCTTCTAAAAAACCAAATAACAGCACACGATCCATAAAGGTATTTATCTTTCTTGGGATCCCCTTCGTAAATAAATAAATTTCTTGGAGTGCGTCGGCACTAAATAAATCATGTTTTGCTATATTCGTAGAATTATTATCTTGCTGTTGCTCTTTCCACCCCGCACTTATCATCCGATACTTAATATACTCATTGGTCTCCTCTGCATTCAAAGGCGCCAAATGACAAGACGCAACGATGCGTTGCCGAAATTGTTCCATGTTGGGTGCACGTAGGATCGGTTGTAGTTCTTCTTGACCTAACAAAAAACTCTGCAATAAAGGTTTACCCGCTTGTTGAAAATTCGACAGCATCCGCAATTCTTCAATGGTTTCCAAAGGTAAGTTTTGCGCTTCATCGACGAGTAATAACGCGCGTTTATTGTCTTTCGCTAGCGCATATAAGTATTGTTCTAGTGCGTCCAACACTTGAGTTTTAGATTTGTCTGTGACATCGACACCAAATTTGGTAGCCACCATTTTGACCACATCATCTGGTGACAGTTTTGGGGTGACAATTTGTGCCGCGACGATATCACCTTGCAAATTTGCTAATAAGCTATTTGCGATAGTCGTTTTCCCCGTGCCTATCCCGCCTGTAATAACAATAAAACCTTCAGCTTGTGATAAACCATATTCCAAGTACGACATCGCCCGTTTGTGCAACGTACTAGCAAAGAAAAACTCTGGATCGGGTGTTAGTTGGAAAGGTTTCGCGTTCAGTCCATAATGGGCTTCATACATGATTTATCGTCCTTGAATAATCGTAGTGGCTAAGCTAATTTTAATGCCACTGCATAGCTATAATTAAGTATAGCTGGAAACGTAAGGTTTGCAGGAAGAATGCGTTCGCAAAAACACTGCCTGGCATTTAATTTCAGTACATTTCCTAATTATATCGACCGGATATGCCCAATCAGAAGTATGAAATCTCGATTATTTTTCGCCCATTGCTTGTTGGGTAAACAATGATTTCAGAAAGGGATATTTGTGCAAGGTCAACAAACCAAAATTTCGCAGTGTATTAACACCAGGTATATCATTTGAAAAGATACTTACCAAAGCGGATGTTGCAGTCACTGTTTGTGCTCTATCAAGGCGACGATACTCGGTGAATTGTGCACTAAATTGAGCCGCTATGTGAGCGACGGACTGCTCTGCCCCAATCTGACTTTGCAGAATAAAAACTGCGTCTTTGATATCTCTAACACCAAGGTTAAATCCTTGCCCTGCAATAGGATGTAACGCTTGAGCTGCATTCCCTAGGCAGATACAACGCTGCACGACGCCTTGGTGTTGGGTTAGCTTTAAGGGAAACACATAGGGTTTGGTACTGGCACAAAAACGTCCTGCACGGTCACCAAAGACCTCTTGTAAGGCGGCTAAATCTATTGCTGCAAATCCATCTTTTTGGTCTTCGGCAATACACCATACCATGGAATACCATTGCTGGTAAGCAGGCTGACCTGCTGGTGTATGGATCGGTAACAACGCCAGTGGACCATGTTTGGTAAAGCGTTCAAAGGCCGTTAATGGATGGTGGTAACGAGAATAAGCGACACGATCAACGGCCACATTTGCGACCACTCCGTATTGCCCAAAATCGACTATCGACTTGGTAAAACCGAGCTCAGTTTTCAGTGGACTGCGCTCTCCGTCTGCAAAAAATAAAAGCTCGGAACTGAGCGTAAATACGCTAGGTGTCTCATCTTCAAACGGAGTGGCTTGAGGATTCACCTCAGGCCCAATATGAGCTTCTGTGTGCGGCGCTACCAGCAATTGCAAAGGGGCTAAGGCGATACTTTCCACTGATTGCAACACATAACCAGAATAAATAAGTAAGCGCCCACTATCGACATACTTCTCATATAATTTATCTGTAATGCATTGTGTCAGTGCTGATAAATTCACAACGACACCTAATTCAGCGACAGACACTTCCTTGGCAGTTAAACGGCATTGCCCAATATGTCCTTGATCGGAGACATGGATTTGCTCAATGCCTGGTCCTAATAAATGCGGATCAATACCGAGTTCTGCTAAGTATCTAACCGAGTTTTGCGCCAAGGCAACATAACGCGGGTCAGCTGTCTCATGAGTGATCTGATTCTGCTCTATCACCGCCACAGATAACGCAGTGTGTTCTAAAATTGCCAGTGCGGTTAACAGGCCTAACGTAGAGCCACCATTTATCACAATATCAACAGACTGGTTATGCATCATTTCACCTTAAGGAATTTATAACTGATGGTGATAAGGCTCTTGCATGAGCGCCTCAATCTCAGCAATGGTTTTGGGCACACCGCTGGTTAAAATCTCACATGAATCTGATTTAATTACTACATTATCTTCGATACGGATCCCAATACCATGATATCTTTCTGGGCAAGGACTGCCAGGAGAGATATACAAACCAGGTTCAATGGTTATGACGGTATTTTCTGCCAGAGGAAGATCGCCATAAGTATCCTTGTAAGCACCAACATCGTGTACATCCAATCCCAAATAATGCCCTATACCATGCATAAAATAGTCGCGATATGTATTCTGCTCGATATTATCTTGGACGCTGCCAGTCAGAATACCTAACTCGCAGAGGCCTGTTACCAAAACTACCAAACTGGCCTGCATAATTTCAGATAAGGTATTACCAGCACGGCATTGTGCTAGTGCGGCTTGTTGGGCATCGAGGACAATTTGATATAACTGCGCATGAGGTTTTGAAAAACGACCATTAACCGGAAAAGTTCGAGTAATATCTGCCGCATATCCAGCCAACTCACCACCGGCATCAATCAAGACCAAGGAATTATCCTGCAAGATCTGATTGTTTTCGGTGTAATGTAGGATACAAGCGTTATCCCCCCCACCTACTATCGATGTATAAGCTTGATTACGCGCGCCTGCCACTGCAAAATGATAATGCAACACCGCTTCTAGTTGCCCTTCATTCAGGCCTGGTCGGCATGCTCGCATTGCCATTTTATGTGCGTGAGCAGAGATTTCTCCAACCAAACGCATAATCTCTAATTCTTCAGCAGTTTTGACCAAACGCAGTTGATGCAAACTCTCACTGATATCTTTGATAGTTTGCGGTGCCAAAAAACTTTGTTTCGGTGTTTTGCGCACTTGTGTAATAGCGTCTTGTACGATAGTTTGGGCGGCATCTTGGGTAAATAGGTAATAAACCTCAGATAAACCTGAGAGATGCTCAGCTAACAAGACATGTAAATTCTCAATGGAACAAGCGCTATCTATGCCTAAAGTCTGTGGAGCGGCTGCCGTACCTAACCTTCTTCCATGCCAAATTTCTGCTAGGGGATCTTTGGGGAGACAAAACAAAATACTGTCCAAACCAGCGTCAGTTTTCAGTAAAAGTAACGCTGCATCAGGCTCTAAAAAACCGGTCAGATACATAAAATCACTGTCTTGCCTAAAGACATATTCGGTGTCATTTGAGCGTGTTTTTAACTGTCCTCCAAGGACTAAACAAGCACTATTCGTGCTCATAAACTCAGCTAAACGAGCCCGTCTTTCTGCGAAGACTGTATTAGATAAACTAGGAGCAATAAATGATGTCATAAGGCCTCAAAGAAGTGCTATTAATGCAGTGTGGGTTTATCGCTATCGACAGTTGCTGAACCCGTTGTTTCTTCTACATGAATCTTGGTTGCAGCTTGGGCAGGTTGGAATTCGTTGAAACAGAGCATTGCGGTTATGCGAACGTATTCAATGACTTCTGTTAACTGAGATTCCGTTTCTTCATCATCATCCATCGGTGCATCCATACGCATGATTTCTGCAAAATCTTGGATACCTTCTTGCACTTCTTCAGAACAGTCTGCAAAAGATGTTTGGCGAAGGCCGATACCTGTCATAAAACCTTGGACCCAATGAATCAGTCCCTGACCTTGTTCATTGATTGGCGCATCCATCTCTGGAATCAGCATATTTAAAGCAAAATCGTTTTCTGCGTATTCTTTTACCGTCGTGCTGAACAAATCATCGACCGCATTTAGTACTTCTTGGGGGTAATCAACGCCATTGTTTGAAATGTCAGCAAGCACCGCAAACCATTCGCGGTTATCAACGGGCATTCCACCACTCAACATACCACATATCAGACCATGTAATTCAGCCCCATCAATCAAAATATCGTGCTTTGCTAAAAGGTCTGTAAGTGTTTGAAATTGTTGACTCATAAGGGATTCTCTGCAGTACTTTATAGTTTTAGACTAGCAAATTTTCAGCCAAAATGCTGTATTTTCTCTGGGAAAAATAAAATTAATTATGTGGACTTGTGAAACGGTTTTGTTATCCTATTTTTGTCTCCTGAGGTGTTGGCGTGTTCATACATGTCCCTGGCCGATGCTTTAAACCTAGGAAGTTGACTCCACTGCTTTTGTGCAAGCTCAACCCGTATTGAGAAGCCTACGGTAGTGATGATACTTCCGCCCTGAACATTTCGGCGTTCTGGGCGAATTATGATCCGCGGCATCTTGGGTGACAAATCTCCTGCAAATATTCTCCATCTTCACCTGACACTGCCGCGCATTTCTTTTATAATTCAAACATATAAAATCAATAACAAAAAAAGGCACCGTTCCTTATGGCAGTTATCAATTTTGGTTCGATAAATATCGACCACGTTTACCAAGTCCCACACTTTGTCCAACCCGGTGAAACATTAGACTCTACCTCATATCAAATTTTACTGGGGGGGAAAGGTGCTAACCAGTCAATCGCTTTGGCAAATGCCGGCGCTGATGTGTTACATGTTGGTTGTATCAACGAACACGATGTGCAATTTAAACAAGCCATGATCAAAAATGGGATCAATGGTCGTTTTATTCGCTGTACAGACACGCCTTCAGGGCATGCTATTATCCAAGTAACACCGAGCGGTGAAAACGCGATCTTCCTCTTCGGTGGAGCCAATCGCGAAATTGCGGAACAGGATATTCAAAAAGCCTTAGCTGATTCCGAAGCGACTGATTGGGTGTTACTGCAAAACGAAACCTCTGGTACAGCTGAAGTGTTACGACAGGCCAAAGCAAAAGGGCTTAAAGTGGCATTTAACCCAGCTCCTATGACTGAAGATATCAAATCATTAAAGTTTACCGAAATTGATGTCATTATTGTCAATGAGGTCGAAGCGGCCGAATTATCAGAAAAAACGCATATGGATGATATAGAAGCGTTCTTCAGAACGCATTTTGCACATGGCGCTGTCATCATTACCCAAGGTAAAAAGGGAGCTAAATGGTTTACCGCAGATGCCACGGTAGAAGTCCCTGCTTTTGTTGTTGATGCGGTAGATACTACTGCTGCAGGGGACACCTTTATCGGTTTCTTTTTGGCGCATTACCAAGCGCATAATCAAGCAGAAAGTGCCTTGCGCTATGCTTGCGCCGCATCAGCACTAGCGGTTACTCAGCCCGGTGCGGCCCAATCCATCCCTACGGCGGAACAAGTAAGCGCATTTTTAGCTGAACAAGGATAACTCGCTATGTCACAACCACATAAAATTATTTTAGATACCGACCCAGGTATTGACGATGCAATGGCAATATTTTTTGCCTTCCAATCTCCAGCTATAGAAGTCCTTGGGCTAACCACGGTCTATGGTAATGTCCCGGTGACAATGTCTGCCCAAAACGCTTTGCGTTTGTGTGATTTGGCCGAAGTGGATGTGCCTGTTACCCAAGGTGTTGGTTTACCATGGGTAGGTCCAGAGTCTACCTATGCACATTTTGTCCATGGAGATAACGGATTTGGGGATATTCCTGTCGCCCCACCAAAACGCCAACTCGATCCACGTTCTTCGGCCCAATTTATTGTTGATACCGTCAAAGCACAGCCGGGCGAAGTAACGTTGGTTGCCGTTGGACCGCTTGGTAATTTAGCACTTGCTCTGCGCTTGGAGCCGGAATTACCCAAACTCGTCAAGCAAGTCTACATCATGGGCGGGGCTGCATTTGTCAAAGGTAACGTGACGCCATTAGCAGAAGCAAACATTTGGAATGATGCCCATGCAGCTGCGATTGTTTTTGGTGCTGATTGGGAACTCACCATGTTTGGTTTAGATGTCACTTATGACATTCCTTTTGCCCCTGACTTTGTTGACATTTTAGCTGAGAAAAACCCAGTTTTAGGAGGCTTTGTTAGAGATTCGTCACAGTTTTATATGGATTTTTATTCACAAGGCTTACCTCAGAGAGTCTGCTATTTCCACGATGCATTTCCACTGGCTTATTTGATCCAACCTGAGCTATTTAAATTTACCAGAGGTCACGCTAGAGTTGGCGTAGATACCCTAGACCGAGGACAAACTTCGCTTGCCCCAGAAGGTTCAACCATGAGTCCACTGTGGCTAGATGCGCCACAAATTAACGTGGCTACCCAGGTAGATCACGCTGCTTTAACCCAACTCTTTATCGATACATATGCCAACTAAAGGACTGCGCCAGCACCTCAGACAAGTTCGACGCGCTCTGAGTGAGGATGCACAAACTAACGCGGCAATCGCACTACAAGAACGTATTAGTGCTTTGCCGCAATGGTCTTCGGCGCAAACCATTAGCTCATACTTATGCTTTGATGGTGAGATCTCAACGCACCTCATTCACCTTCTAGCATGGCAACAAAACAAAGCGATTGTCTTACCGATTTTAGATCCCAAACACTCTGGGCACTTGGTCTTTCACGAGTACTTTGCCGACAGCCACATGCAAGTCAATAAATTTGGTATTGCAGAGCCCCTTCTAGAAAAGAATAAGCAAGTGACAATGGCCCACATAGACGTGATGTTAGTTCCTGTGGTTGGCTTTGATCAACAGGCTAATCGCATGGGCATGGGCGGGGGATTTTACGATCGGACTTTGGCCAATATTTACCAAAATAAAGATCGTCCCCTACTGGTTGGAGTGGCCCACGATGCACAAGAAGTAACACAGCTCACCCCTGCTGAATGGGATATACCAATGGATTATATTGTGACTGATAGAAAGGTTATTTCTCGCAAGTAAATTTACGCTACAATTAGCATAATAATGAATCAACTATGAGTGAACACACCATGACACAAGATGACAAAAAACGCGCTGCAGCCAGAGCTGCCTTGAAATATGTAGAAGCAGATGCAATTGTCGGTGTCGGGACCGGTTCTACAGTCAATTACTTTATCGAGGCGCTAGCAGAAAAAAAACACCTGATCGAAGGTGCGGTATCTAGCTCAGACGCATCAACCGAACGTTTAAAAGCACTTGGTATAGAAGTATTTGACCTAAATTCTGTCGGCAGCTTTGATATTTATATCGATGGTGCAGACGAAATCACCGAACACAAACACATGATAAAAGGTGGCGGTGCTGCACTTACTCGAGAAAAAATTGTCGCGGCCGTGGCCCAGAAATTTGTGTGTATTATTGATGATACGAAACAAGTTGGTGTACTTGGTAACTTCCCTTTACCTGTGGAAGTGATTCCAATGGCTCGTTCCTATGTGGCCAGAGAGTTGGTCAAACTAGGTGGCGATCCGGTTTATCGCGAAGGTGTCGTTACCGATAATGGTAATGTGATTATCGATGTACACAACTTGACCATATTGAATCCTCGTGAACTGGAACAGCAAATTAACAACATAGTTGGTGTCGTCACTAACGGACTATTTGCCGAACGTGGTGCTGACATTGTTTTAGTTGGAGATAATAATGGTGTAACTACCATTTCATAGGCCAACATTTATACACATGACAAACGTTACCCAAAACCGTAATGTTTGTTTTAACTAAGACTAAAAAAGACTATTCACAAAAACGGATTTTTGCTAAATTACTCATTTAGACGTCTAGATGTCCTTAATTTTACAAATAGGTAACATATCCACATGAGCAAGGTTTCTCTCCCAAAAGATAAAATCAAAATTTTATTACTTGAAGGTGTTCATCAAAGCGCCGTTGAAACACTAGAAAATAACGGTTACTTCAATATTGAATATTTAAAAACGTCCTTGCCAGAAGACGAACTGATTGAAAAAGTAAAAGATGTTCATTTCATTGGCCTTCGCTCTCGTACTCAGATTACTGAAAACGTTGTCGCTAATGCGCCAAAACTCATTGCAGTAGGTTGTTTCTGTATTGGTACCAATCAGGTCGACCTAACAGCAACACAGCTTCGTGGTATTCCAGTATTTAATGCACCATTCTCTAATACGCGTTCGGTTGCCGAGTTAGTTCTGGGTATGCTGATCTTATTACTCCGTGGTGTCCCTGCTAAAAATGCTAAAGCACATCGTGGCGAATGGGAGAAATCTGCGGTTGGTTCTTATGAAGCCCGTGGTAAAACACTAGGTATTATTGGTTATGGTCACATCGGTACACAGTTAAGTATCTTGGCTGAACATTTGGGTATGCGTGTACAGTTTTTCGATATTGAAGATAAACTTGTGCTGGGTAATGCCATCCAAATCAAGACACTTAAGCAATTATTGAACACATCTGATGTTGTTAGTTTGCATGTGCCTGAAACTGCCGATACCCAAAATATGATGGGTGCAGAAGAAATCGCTCAAATGAAAGACGGTGCTATTTTAATTAATGCCGCGCGTGGCACAGTGATTGATATTCCTGCACTAGAAGCCGCCTTGGAATCAGGGAAACTCAACGGCGCTGCAGTTGACGTATTCCCGGTTGAACCAAAATCAAACCAAGAGGAGTTCGAATCTCCATTACGTCGCTTTGATAATGTCATATTAACCCCTCACGTTGGCGGCAGTACCCAAGAAGCACAAGAGAATATCGGTATTGAAGTTGCTGGAAAAATGGCTAAGTACTCAGATAATGGTTCTACTTTATCTGCGGTTAACTTTCCAGAAGTTTCCCTTCCTGGACATGCTAAGCATTCCCGTTTATTGCACATTCATAAAAATGCACCGGGTGTACTAACACAAATTAACCAAGCATTTGCAGAGCAGAATATTAATATTGCTGCGCAGTACTTACAAACCAACGAAAATATCGGTTACGTAGTACTAGAAGTAGAAACTGACCGTGCAGAAGATGCCTTTACCCAATTGAAAGGTATCGCCGGAACGATTAAAACTCGGATCTTGCACTAAGCACTCACGCTTTCTCAAAGCGCGAACGCACAAAAAAAGGAGAATTTTCATTCTCCTTTTTTTGTGCCTAGGGGAAGTTCAAGCTTAGAAAAAACTATAGACCAATGTGACAGATGTTTCAGTATCGAGATTATCGGCGTCACCTTCTACGCTGGAGTTATGATCCAACTTTAACGAAACTTTCATTGAAATACCGTTGTTTAACTTAGCAATCACTGAGGTTTTAGAACGTGATTTAGTGTTATCTTCACCATATTCTGTCGAAAGCGTTTGTGTGATCCGCGCATTATCTGACAACACATAACTATAATCCAAAGCCGCACGGACGATAACACTATTTAAGTCAGCACCCGCTTGATCTTTGGCAAAGCTATAACCAGGACCGACGGAATAATTAAACGTTTGTTTTTCATCTTGCAGTACTTGTTGGTTATACCCCAAGGCCACAGTCGCTTGATACTGGAAACTAGAAAAGCGGTCATCCTCATACGAAGAGAACGCAAACAGACGTTGATCTGGATTCGTTAACTTATAATTACCCTGCCCGGATAAAAAGAGTTTTTGTGCAGTAGTTTCTTTCGAGCCTGCGACTTCATCCTGCTTGTATAACCCTTCCAACGTATACTCATTACTCCATTCAGTAAGCTCCTGAGTGCCTTTTAAGCCAGCAGTGATAGATGTTGTATCAGTGTTACCTGTGGTCAAAATAAAACCGAACTCACCATCCATTGAATAAGGTTTAGGTGCAGCTTCTGAAGTGGCAAATACAGGTGTAATGGTGGCTCCTAATAACGCAAGGGTTACCACAGGAAGAAAACGCATAAAAGGTCCTTTTTGTAAGACAGTTAAAATAGGGATTGTATCGTTAGGGCTTCTTGTTCTGCTAATGCATAGAAAGCAGCTAATTCCTTATATTCTAACGATAATTCAGTCAAAGAACTAGCTTTGTGAAAACATTGTTCAGGGTCTGTACAACTATTAAAGATCCACTCTATAGCTTGTGCCTGACACAGTAAGCGCTCTTCTAGCGGCTTATGATCTTGGGAGCTGTCATGAGCATCCATGAGCGGTGCATAAAGTTGTAGAGGCAGTTGCCAATGCTGAAGTACTCCCCCGCTACACAAAGCAAAGTCAAAACCAAAATAAATACTCTGTTTTTGCCAGGGTTCAACACACTCGGCATCATTCAGATATGACTGGTAAGCATCGGGAGAGTGCTGTGCTATGATCATTTCACTGAGATGATACAAAATTCCCAACACAAAAAAACGTTCTGTCCCTCTAACGTGCTCTTTTGCTAGACGCTTTGCGAGTACTCCTGTGACGACTGACTTGTACCAATGCTGTTTGGTATTAATCAAATCATTATGGTACGTAAAAACAGCTTTCTGTGCGGTTTCCGCAATCACTAAGTTATAAATAGCCTCACCACCTACCACATTAATCGCCCTAGCAATATTGTCTATCTGTGCAGGAAAACGAAATAATGCACTATTCGCTAAGCGAAGTACTTTACTCGTTAGTGCTGGATCTATACTAATCAAACGGGCAATATCTTGCACATCCGTAGTTGGCGAGTCGAGCAACTCACGTAAACGAAGACTGATTTCTGGGAGAGTATAAGTGTCTTGGGCATAGGCCGCATATTGACTAAATGGCATAAGTAAACAGTACTTCTATAGTTTGCTAAATGTTTTAGTCAACAGTATAGCAGGCCAATAATATTATGCCGAAAATAGGGACTTATCTCATCTCAAAGGGTTACATCAGATGCACTAGGATACATAAGGAACAACCTAAAATTAAAATAGGTCTTGTTGTGTATCTTCTTCAACGACTTTGATTTTGGCCTGCTGACGTTTTAAGTAGGCTGTTTTCCGGCGCATACATGCATCATTGATTTGCTTACGGGTATTGTCATCGATAGACAGCCAGTGCAAACGTTCTTCACGAGAACGAAAACAGCCTTCACAAAACCCCTTAGGTCCAGAAGTACATACCCCAATACATGGGCTGGGAATTTCAAATATTTCAATTTGACGCATATAAATTAAAAACTGTGACCTAGTTAACTGACTGTATTTGTCAGTCATAAATTATAATGGATAAATTTTTGTTGTATACCAAACCTATCGGGAAAAACGGTGTGATCATGAGAATTTTGTAAAGAACGATAGCGAAGATAAACCATACACGTCCGGTAAACCTCGTCTATCAAAAGTAACCTAATTTCGTTCAGCCATCATTAGTGCATTTCCTCTTTCAAGAAATTACCAAAAGCTACAATTTGTACAATTTTTAATCAATCTATTCACTAACTTACATTTTGCTTTTTTGTTTTTTATCCATTTTGAATTTGCGCTTCAATGCGTATTACGGCGCTATATTCCTATCATTTTTCACTTGTAAAATAAGTGCAATTAAAAAGTAAATAAAATGTAAATATTGACAAGGGGTTATCTTTTTTTTAGCGTGATGATACATCATGTTTAGCCGTCTTGATTGCCTATGAAACGTTGTTTTGCTTGCGTTATCACGCCTGTTGTAATGCCCATTATTATTTCTATCGGAGCGTTGTTACTCATACTTCTGCCATCTGCGGTGTCACCAGCTATGGCGCAGAGCGCCAATGATTTACCTTCTCTTCATACCAATACACCAGATGCATTGTTTCACATAGCCACCTTAGAAGGCGCAAGCACCCCAGATTGCCCTTATGTGGGGCAGCAGTTAGTGCAATTGACGCTATCTCATGAAGCGCATGTTGCGCTTGAAACGTCTTCTGCATCTGATATTGCCGTTTCCATGACATTGGTGGCCATCACACCGGATAATGCGCGTTTTGCTGTCGGCACCGTCACTTACAGCGAAGGTGTATCGCGCTATCGGGTGCGTTTTGATGCGGGGTATTGCACACAATCCCTTGATATCGACTGGCAGTAAGGGATAGATGATGGTGTATCTCATTCGAAGTGTGTTATGTGTTTTGTTGGTTTGCAGTACCTTGTACCATGCTCATGCCAGCACAGAGTATGTCGGCACCCTAGCGGGCGAGTTTCGCGTAGCCGAAAGTGGCGCAGCGACGTATACGGTGCCCATCACCGTACCCAAAGCCCGCGGCGACGTAGCACCTCAGATCGCTTTGCAATATCATTCACATAACACGCGCGAGGGCTTGCTGGGCGTCGGTTGGCAGTTATCGGCCAGCTCAGCCATCACGCGTTGCCCATCCACGCCCATCATGGATAGCACCATCACACCAATTTATTTTGATACACGCGACCACTTTTGTCTTGATGGTCAGCGCTTAGTTGTGAGCTCGGGGCAAAAAGGTCACGATGGCACAACGTATCATACCGATATTGATAATTTTGCCGTGATAACGTCCTTTGATGATAACCATGACGGTCACCCGCGTTATTTTAGTGTGCAAACCAAGTCCGGTGAAACGCATTATTATGGCGATGTCAGTCATGCACCTTATCCCTATCGAGGTGAGGATGCGTTGGTCTTACACCCTGAGCAATCTCATGTGGCCAAGGCGTGGATGTTAAAAGCCATTGAGGATGTGGCAGGTAATTATATTGAGTTTCACTATCATAGCTCTGCCATGAGCGGTGCAGCCCTGTTATCCCATATTCAATACGGTGGCCACATCCAAGGTGATGCGCCGTATATCGATGTGCGGTTTGAGTACGAGCACACCGGCACTGGCTTTTCCGGCTATTATTTTGGTATGCCTGTGCGCAATGACCAGCGCTTAACGGATATCACGGTGTTGCAAGATGGCCATACGTATCGCAAGTATACCCTTAATTACGATGTGGCTGCGCATTTGCAGGCCAAAACCACATTAACGAGCATCGTCGAATGCGCCCCTCGTTCCGGTCAACAGCTGAGTTTGCGCTGCAAACCGGCGACTCAGTTTGCTTGGCACGGCGTACCTGATACTCCCTATTATCAACCCTTTGCGTCAGCAGAGCGCTGGCTCAGTCATCACCGCTATGCTGAGCATCGCCTCTTTGATATCAATGGCGATGGGGTGGATGATGTGGTGTATGAAAAAGACGGTGCGTGGCGAGCCAGAATCACTCATTTTGGCGATATTCACTTAAGTCATGTTGGGGCGGGCAGTAAAGAGCGCTCCTATGCCATGGCGTTTGATGGCAATGTGGATGGGGTCATGGACTTGCTGGTGTTTCATGGCAGCACAGTGATGTACGTGTACCTTGACACGCACAGCCGTCCGGTACAAGTAAACACCCAAATGCACATTCCATTCACTGACTATCAGCGCGGGGTTATCAGCGCCGATGTCAATGGCGATGGGCGCAGCGATTTGGTCTATCAACAAAGTGGCCATGTCAGAGCGCTTATCAATCCTGCCGGACAAGGGCGCTGGCAGCGCATCACCTTGCATGCATTTGCTGCCGACGATGTGGTGAACTTGCGTCTGTTTGATGAGGCAAAAGACACCACCGCCGCCTTTGATGTGAACGGCGATGGGCGCACGGATTTTGTGTTTGAGCTACAAAAACGGGAATATTATTGTGTGTTTTCAGGGCCCATCTTTAATCCGCGCAGCATGCCCCGGCCATTGGCTGAGCCTGCAATATCCGCTATGCGCACTGAGTTTGATGCCTTTGCGGCCGCTGAGCCTGGTTTGGATGCTGGTTTGGATGCTGGTTTGGATAATGGTGGGAAGTTTGAGTGCATGCGTCGGGGTGGGCGCTGGGTGTCTCAGCGCTACACCACCCAAGAGATGTTTGTCTCCTCAGGGGATATGGCCACACCTCGCCTGAGGGCCACCGGCACCCTTGGCACAGCCAGTACCGAACAGATGCGTCCGGTGGATATCAATGGCGATGGCCTATCGGATATTATGTATACCCTCAATGGGACATGGTTTTATCGCATCTCAACTGGCACCTATTTTCGTCAAGGCCAGTCGACGGGGCTAAGTGCCAGTAATGCGCTGAGCCACCGCACGCACTTTGTTGATATCAACGGCGATGGGCGCACCGATATCTTGCACGCTTCGCGAGAAACGCAACTGGATATCTACATGTCCTCACCCATCGACGGTGTCAGTGACCGAGTGAGCTTTTCACGCACAGGTACAAGGCATGTGTCAGCGAACGCTCGGATCCATTTAGGCTTGCTCAACCGCGATAATCACATCGATGTATTGACCTACCAGCGCGGCACCTGGTCGGTATACTGGGGGCAACAGCATCCGGCAGTCGATACCATTCACACCATCACCAATGGCTTTGGGGTCAGCACCGAGATTGACTATCGCGCGCAATCTGACCCGGCGGTCTATACCCTGACCCAGCCTCGACATAGCTTGCCTGAGCAGGTGATTGCGCCCGGACGGGGTCCAAACTTAGTCTACCAAGTGCATACTGATAGTAATGTGGATATCGACAGCTACACCAAAGAGCGGTTGAGCGTGCGCTATCACTACCGCGATGCGTTATTGCATATTGCAGGACGCGGTGTATTGGGCTTTGGTGAGTTACAAACCCAAGATAGGCAAACGGGCGTTGTCACCACCACGTCATATCACCAAGACGCAAGTGGCCAGCGGTATGCATTGATTGGCATGCCCTTAGCGACGACGCAAACACTCAACGATAAAGTGTTATCGACATCCACCAATACCTTGGCCGTGAAAACGACGGCAACGGGCAGTCTATTTCCCTATATTGCGAGCTCCACCGATAGCATTATTCACGTGGATGATGATGCGCAAGCGGTGCATGAGGTTGGGGCAATCCATACCACCTATGAGTACGATGACTATGGCAATCTGACTTACTCTAAAACCGAGCAATATGACCGACGCTCCTCATGGTATACCCCCTATATACGCACTGAAACCACCAACACCTATGGCTCTGATGAAAACATGCAGCGTTTGGGGCGGTTGACCAAAACACAAGTCACCCATTCAAGCAATGTGGCAGGCACGAATAAGCGCCAAAGTGTGTTTACCTATCAAGCCAATGGCTTACTGCAAAGTAGTACCGTCTATGGCGATAGCGTTACGGGGAATTATCACGCGCAAGACCCGCGCTACGTTGGTCATCATTTAAAAACGCTCTATGCCTATGATGCATATGGACAACAAACCGCCCAGTGTACGACAGACGATATTAGCCAAACGCAAGTGCTCGATGCATCCAGTCAGTCACATGGTGCTCGCTGCGCGCACACCGAATACAGCGACGATGGACGTGTCATCAGTGCGAGCATTAACAGTCTAGGCGAGAGGACGACCCTAGACTATGATGCCTCACACGGTGAGCACCTAGGGATAATATATCAGGTCACCACCACGACAGAAAATGGCGTCAGCACCCGTGTGCACATAGATGGATTTGGGCGCCAAGTTGCTACGACATTGCCCAATGGGGTGATACAGCGCACCAGTATGGGGTATACCAGCAGCTACGCTGCGCATTTTTATGAGCAACGTACCCAGCCTGGTCAAGCCCCGGTGACCGTGTATTATGACGCATGGGGGCGTGAGGTGGCAAGCGTGACGCGCAAACGCGAAGTTAACGATGAGTATCAGGATATTGTGGTCAAGAAAACCTATGATAATCAAGGTCGTTTAGCAAGTGTATCGCAACCGAATGATTTTACTGCAACGACCACTACCGCCTATGATGTGCTAGGCAGACCCACTAGCGTGACGCGTCCAGAGGGTCAAGTAGAAACGGTATCGCGAAGTAATGGTGCAATCATCACCACTAATGCTTTAGGTCAAGTCCACACTGAGCAGCGCGATCCCTTTGGGCAATTACGTTCGACCAAAGATAATCTGGGTAATGAAGTCTTTTTTACTTACGATGTCATGGGAAATCTTACTCGAACAAGTAATAGCTTTAACCGTCAAGTCATTGCTAACACCTATGACAGTTGGGGGCGTAAAATCAACACTACTGACCCTGATAAAGGTACCTGGCGATATAAATATAACCATTATGGTGAGCTGATTGAGCAATCCGATGCCATGGGACATCGCTATGATTTTACCTACGATTCACTCGGGCGCATGGT
>NZ_JANATA010000089.1 GCF_024199005.1 Opacimonas viscosa | reverse complement strand
ACCACCGTATCGAGCACAAAAATCAGTATTACGGGTAATAACTTCATTAAGCCCAATAGCGACGGCTTTCAGGCATTCATCCCCTTTAGGGTGACCATAATTGTCATTGTAAAGTTTGAAACTATCGACATCCAAGATTATCACCGTCAACGGCCATTCATACCGTTTTGACATTGCTATTACCTTTTCCATTTCCATTTCAAACGCCCGTCGGTTTGGGATGTTAGTCAGCGGATCGCTAAGTGACAAACGAATCAATTCGGTTTCTTGGCTCTTC
>NZ_JANATA010000088.1 GCF_024199005.1 Opacimonas viscosa | reverse complement strand
AAAAGTAGTGGGCCTCGTATTGTTTTGCCTGAGTTTCACTGAGTTGGCTGAGCCAGTTCTGCAGTGCTAATCGCTGTTTTTGCTGAGAATATTCGTCGGTAAAGCGCGTCAGATACAGATGATTACGCCAATGCTCAGGGTGACCCTGAAGTTGCGCTTTTAACTTTCTGAGTGCATCGCTATTCTGCTCACTGTTTAAGTATAGCCACTGCATGTAAGACTGGTAGTAAATCGGCTTAGCCAATTCATTCGCCCTTTCCATTAGTTGACTGGCCGG
>NZ_JANATA010000087.1 GCF_024199005.1 Opacimonas viscosa | reverse complement strand
GTTGTCCTGCACCTTGTGATACTACGTTACCTGCAATTCTACCTGCCAATGAGCCCAAGCGGCCTATGCGCGATAAACGCGACGTCGGTACCGCTCTACTAGAACGGGTTGGTGATTCAGCGGATTTATTGGGCTTCTCTGCCATAAGCTCACTCAGTTTTATTAAAGACGAAGGGGAACGTTTGGTTTTTTATTGGCTAAACATAACCTAAAAAAGTAACTAGAGTTTATAAATTATACTGTCGGACAAAACGTCTGGATCGGGTTTCCAGCCAAAA
>NZ_JANATA010000086.1 GCF_024199005.1 Opacimonas viscosa | reverse complement strand
ACCCTTTTCAGCGTTTATTTCGGCCGAAAAGGGTTTTTTGATTAGTGAGATTTTAAATTTTCAAGTTCAATTAAAAATTTGTTGTTTAATACTTTAATGTATGTTCCCTTCATTCCAAGAGAACGAGATTCAATAACGCCTGCACTTTCTAATTTACGAAGTGCGTTTACGATCACTGAACGAGTGATTCCTACACGGTCAGCAATCTTACTTGCCACAAGCAGCCCTTCGTTTCCATCAAGTTCTTCAAAGATATGTTCAATCGCTTCAAGTTCACT
>NZ_JANATA010000085.1 GCF_024199005.1 Opacimonas viscosa | reverse complement strand
AAACAATGATTCGATTTAACGAGGAGTTTTTATCCGAATGAAACGCGCTGCCTTATTTTTAGCTTCATCCCTACTTGTCGGTTTTGGCATCTCACCGGTAGCTGCAGAAACGATTGACGTTGAGTACAGTCGTTTCTATAGCCATGTTAAAAAACTGGATAACGAAGATACACAAGCGCTTCAATTTGCGTTTGGTTTTGTACGCGTAGGCGAAGGGCGCCTCTGTGAAGTTAATGGCGCAGCTATAGTGACTGATAAGAAAACGATGGCACTTACTG
>NZ_JANATA010000084.1 GCF_024199005.1 Opacimonas viscosa | reverse complement strand
TGAAGCACGCCGGACTGCCACAAGGTCTTATCCGTTTGTCTGTTGGTCTGGAGTCAGCAGACACACTGATCAACGATTTATCACAGGCACTTAATCATGCGAAGTAGCCATTCTGACATGCCTTTTGCTTTGGCCGTACTGCCGCTGATCACGCTATAGAGCGTATTTTTAGGCGGCGCGCTATTTACCGAACTCGGCGGCACACTTGTGGTTGTTGCTATTTTACTGGCGGCTATTGTCGCGGGTTTGATTGGCTATGCGCGAGGTGTGAAGTGGCA
>NZ_JANATA010000083.1 GCF_024199005.1 Opacimonas viscosa | reverse complement strand
ATCCCCAATTAGACTCGCTGTAGCGTGAATTGCATTTTGCCAGTCGTATTCAACTCTACGGTTTTCTTGATTTAATCTGCTAGGTCATTATTACACTTAGGTTGTATTCTTTTCCTGCTATTCCCACTTTCTCTTAGTTCACATATTCAGTCATTTATAGGTACGTACCTTTGAATTCGGGAGGTTACCACGAATGTGAAATTTGGAGCTGTTTTTGCAGACACTAACTGTTTAGAGGCAGCCAGCAGTGTTTTGGGAGATAAAGTGTCAGTAGAAAAA
>NZ_JANATA010000082.1 GCF_024199005.1 Opacimonas viscosa | reverse complement strand
GATCTCACCTCGGTGGCGCTCGCCGAGTTCCCCCGGGTCGAGCGGATTGCCGGAACAGTTCAAGGCGGCGATCTTCAGTCCCCGGGCGTCGATCTCCTTCAGGCGTGAGGCCAGCAGGCTTCTATCGGCGAGCAGTTCGTCGGCACGAAAATGCGGCGCCGGCGACCAGCCACCACCGGTCATCTCGATACCTTCCACCCCGAGCGCCACGCACTTGTCGAGCATCTCGGTAAAGCTGAGGTCCGCCATCACATCGGTACAGATGGAGAGCTTCATGGC
>NZ_JANATA010000081.1 GCF_024199005.1 Opacimonas viscosa | reverse complement strand
GACTACCTGACTATCCCGATGACAACGGCCGGACAGGGCGTGTTTGAAGCATCGTTGCCTGAGGATGACGCCTGGCAACAGCCCGGAAAGCTGGAATATGTCTATACGGTAAATGACAGCGGAAAAGCTGTGACGTTTCCGGGCAAAGTAAGCGGTAGTCCTCAGGACTGGAACCATGTAACAGCGGGTCAGTACCACACGGTATTAATGCCAGCGAGTTCGCCTGTTGTCATTTTCGACCCGGCGGTGGATCGCGCGGCGCTGATCACACCTCAACAA
>NZ_JANATA010000080.1 GCF_024199005.1 Opacimonas viscosa | reverse complement strand
TGAAGAGCTGCTCAATGAGGGATATTCCACATTTCCTAGCATTAAAGCACTTAAGTCTTACATAAAAGCTGACTAGCCCCATCAACTGAGCCATTAGAGAGATTCTCATATGAAAATTTGTTTTTTAATGTATCCGTGGGAGCGTATCAACTGCGAATCCGACTCCACTTTGAGACTCATCCATGAAGCGGTAAGCCGTGGTCATACTGTAGCTGTCACGACACCCAACAATCTAACTATGCGTGACAGTATTGCCAGTGCGTTTTGCAAGGTTGTTAA
>NZ_JANATA010000007.1 GCF_024199005.1 Opacimonas viscosa | reverse complement strand
TTTTTGCAGTTTTTTGAAATAAATCATTTACCGCTAAATTGTCTCTATCGCTTGTCATATCTGCACTGTACACCGATGGTGTTGAGTGGGTCGTCTCAAGCGAGGTGCGCATTCTACATCCTTCTTGATGAAGGTCAACGAAGTTTTTCAAATAAATATCATTTTATTATTAAACAATTGAAATCATTACTCTTTATTTGAAATATTGTTTAGACGATGTTTGATTCTTGTACACCATAAACAAAAAAACCGCTGTGATTACTCACAACGGTTTTTATAATGCAATAAACTAAAAGCTATTAAGCTTTAGTAATTACGTCAACTAACATCCAAGTCTTAGACTTAGAAAGAGGACGACATTCGCGAATAGTCACTACGTCACCTTCGTTACATACGTTAGCTTCATCATGAGCGTGTAGCTTAGTAGTACGTTTGATGAATTTACCATAAATTGGGTGTTTCACTTTACGCTCTACTGCAACAGTAATAGTTTTATCCATTTTGTTGCTTACCACACGACCTTGTACTGTACGAATAGTTTGTTCAGTCATTACGCATCAGCCTTTTGGTTCAGAATGGTTTTAACACGCGCGATGTTACGACGCACTTTTCTTAATGAATCAGTTTTTTCAAGCTGACCAGTAGAATATTGCATACGTAAGTTGAATTGTTCGCGAAGTAAGTTTAATAACTCAGCATTCAATTCTTCAACGCTTTTATCTTTAAGTTCAGTCGCTTTCATTACATCACCGTTCGAGTTACAAAGGTTGTTTTAAATGGCAGTTTTGCCGCAGCCAATGCAAACGCTTCACGTGCTAATTCTTCTGGAACACCTTCCATTTCATATAACACGCGACCCGGTTGAATTTGGCATACCCAGTACTCAACGTTACCTTTACCTTTACCTTGACGCACTTCAAGAGGCTTCTCAGTAATTGGTTTATCAGGGAAAACTCGAATCCAAATTTTACCCTGACGTTTAACGTGACGAGTCATAGCACGACGAGCTGCTTCAATTTGACGAGCAGTCATGCGACCGCGGCCTACAGATTTAAGACCGAATGTACCGAAGCTTACTTTGCTACCAGCAATAGCAAGACCACGGTTACGCCCTTTATGCATCTTACGAAATTTCGTACGCTTTGGTTGTAACATGATTAGCCCTCTCGCTTAGCGTTGCGGCCTTTCTTCTTCGGTGCGGCAGCAGGCTGCTCTTGAGTAAGTGGTAATCCACCTAATACTTCACCTTTGAAGATCCATACTTTAACGCCAATGATACCGTAAGTAGTGTTAGCTTCTGATGTTGCATAATCAATATCAGCACGGAAAGTGTGTAGTGGTACACGACCTTCACGATACCATTCAGAACGTGCAATCTCAGCACCACCTAAACGGCCGCTTACTTCTACTTTGATACCCAGTGCGCCAATACGCATGGCGTTTTGAACTGCGCGCTTCATAGCACGACGGAACATAACACGGCGTTCAAGCTGGCTAGAAATACTATCAGCAACAAGCTGAGCATCTAGCTCGGGTTTACGTACTTCAGCAATGTTGATCTGAGCTGGCACACCGGCTAGCTTAGAAACGTAATTGCGAAGCTTCTCTACATCTTCACCTTTCTTACCGATCACGACACCAGGACGTGCAGTATGAATCGTTACTTTGATGCTCTTTGCAGGGCGTTCAATCACGATTTTAGAAAGTGATGCATTCTTTAATTCTTTCGTCAAATACTGACGTACTTGATGATCATTAAATAAGTTATCAGCATACTCTGCTGTATTAGCGTACCAAGTTGATGTCCATGGCTTGCTGATACCCAGGCGTATACCGTTAGGATGAACCTTCTGTCCCATAATCTACTCCTAGTTATCCGCCACAACCACAGTGATGTGACTGCTACGCTTAAAGATACGATCGGCACGGCCTTTGGCACGTGGACTGATACGCTTCATAGTTGGACCTTCGTCAACGAAGATTTTCGCAACTGTTAACTCGTCGATGTCTGCGCCATCATTGTGCTCTGCGTTGGCAATTGCCGACTCAAGTACTTTTTTAACTAAAACAGCAGCTTTTTTATTGCTGTAAGTTAAAACTTCTAACGCTTTTTCTACGTGTAAACCGCGAATTTGATCTGCTACCAAGCGTGCCTTTTGAGCCGATGTACGAGCAAAACGGTGTTTAGCTAAAGCTTCCATTTTTATCTCCTATTATCGTTTGGCTTTCTTATCAGCGACATGGCCGCGATAAGTACGCGTTGGCGCAAATTCGCCCAACTTGTGGCCGACCATTTCGTCAGTGACGAACACAGGTACATGCTGGCGACCGTTATGGACTGCAATGGTTAACCCAATCATATCTGGGATAATCATAGAACGACGAGACCAAGTCTTAATTGGTTTCTTTTCGCCTTTTTCCACTGCAGCTTCTACCTTCTTCAGCAAGTGTAGGTCAATGAAAGGACCCTTCTTGAGAGAACGTGGCATGGTGAATCCTCGCTGTTATTTATTTCGACGACGTACGATAAGTTTATCGGTACGCTTATTACTTCGGGTCTTCTTACCTTTAGTAGGAACACCCCAAGGGCTTACTGGATGACGGCCACCAGAGGTACGACCTTCACCACCACCGTGTGGGTGATCAACTGGGTTCATGGCAACACCACGAACAGTTGGACGCACACCGCGCCAGCGAGATGCACCCGCTTTACCCAATGAACGAAGCATGTGTTCTGCATTACCAATTTCACCGATAGTTGCACGGCAATCAGCTAATACTTTACGAACTTCACCAGAGCGAAGACGTAATGTTACATATGCTCCATCACGCGCTAACATTTGCGCATAAGCACCAGCAGAACGTGCAATTTGTGCACCTTTACCAGGCTTCATTTCGATGGCATGTACTGTTGAACCTACAGGAATATTACGCATTGGTAATGTATTGCCTGATTTAATAGGAGCATCAGCACCAGATTGAATTGCATCACCTGCTTTCATGCCTTTAGGGGCAAGAATGTAGCGACGCTCACCATCTGCATATAACACTAGTGCGATATTTGCAGAACGGTTTGGATCATATTCTAAACGCTCGACTTTCGCTGGAATACCGTCTTTATTACGTTTGAAGTCAATAACACGATAGTGTTGCTTATGACCACCACCAATATGACGAACAGTAATACGACCGTTGTTGTTACGTCCACCAGACTTGCTGTTCTTCTCTAGAAGAGGTGCGTAAGGCGCGCCTTTGTGCAAATCAGGATTTACAACCTGTACAACGTGACGACGACCGGCAGAAGTTGGCTTAGCTTTTAATAATGGCATTTCTAATCCCCTTTATTATTCGCCTGCACCGACGAAGTCGATGTCTTGACCTTCTTTAAGCACAACATATGCTTTTTTCCAGTCACTGCGTTTACCGAAAGATTGACCGTGACGCTTGGTTTTACCCTTACAGTTCACAGTGCGAACGTTGTTTACTTCAACTTCGAAAAGTTTTTCAACAGCAGCTTTAATTTCTGCTTTGTTCGCGTCTTTCAATACCTTGAATACTACAGTATTGTTGTTTTCAGCAGCCATAGTAGACTTTTCTGAAACGTGAGGTGCTAAAAGCACTTTTAATAAACGTTCTTCGTTCATGCTAGAGCCTCCTCAAGTTGCTTAATAGCATCTGCAGTGATTAACACTTTTTCAAATGCGATAAGGCTAACAGGATCAATACCTTGTACGTCACGAACATCAACTTTGTATAAGTTACGTGAAGCTAAGAACAAGTTCTCATCAACTTCTGGTGTAACAATCAATACATCGTTAAGTTCTAAGCCGTTTAATTTGTTTAATAGTTCTTTAGTTTTTGGTGCTTCAACAGCAAACTTCTCAACTACGATTAAACGTTCTTGACGAACTAATTCAGATAAGATGCTACGGATTGCGCCGCGGTACATCTTCTTGTTAACTTTTTGTTCGAAGTTACGAGGTTTAGCAGCGAATGCACGACCACCACCAACCCAAATTGGGCTGCGGATAGTACCAGCACGAGCACGGCCTGTACCTTTTTGACGCCATGGTTTCTTACCACCACCGCGAACTTCAGAACGAGTTTTTTGTGCTTTAGTACCTTGACGAGCGCCGGCGCCGAATGCAACTACTACTTGGTGTACAAGTGCTTCGTTGAATTCACGTCCGAAAGTCGCATCTGATACTTCAAGAGCGCCTTTAGCGTCTTTCAATGATAATTCCATCAGTTTACTCCTCAGACGTTACGCTTTAACTGCAGGACGAATGATTACGTCACCACCAGTTGCGCCAGGGACAGCACCTTTAATAAGTAAAAGGTTGTTTTCAGCATCTACACGAACAAGTTCTAAAGATAAAGTCGTGATCTGTTTGTTGCCTAATTGGCCAGCCATTTTCTTACCTTTAAATACTTTACCTGGTGATTGGTTTTGACCAATTGAACCAGGCGCTCTGTGAGATAGTGAGTTACCGTGCGTCATACGCTGTGAACTAAAGTTCCAACGTTTGATAGCGCCCTGGAAACCTTTACCTTTAGAGGTACCAACTACATCAACTTTCTTAGTGTCATTGAAGATTTCAACAGTAATGTTACTGCCCACTTCAATACCTTCACCTTCACTTCCGTCAAGGCGGAATTCCCACAAGCCACTACCTGCTTCTACGCCAGCTTTAGCAAAATGACCTGCTTCAGCTTTGTTGACGCGGTTGGCTTTTTTAGAGCCAGCAGTTACTTGTAGTGCACGATAACCGTCGTTCTCTTCAGTACGTAACTGAGTAACGCGGTTTGGGGTCGCTTCGATAACGGTCACAGGAATAGATACACCATCTTCAGTGAAGATACGTGTCATACCTACTTTACGACCGACAAGACCAATCGCCATTGTTATAACCCTCTCTTGTTAGCCTAGGCTGATTTGAACATCAACACCGGCAGCCAAGTCCAATCTCATTAGCGCATCAACTGTTTTATCAGTTGGCTCAATGATATCTACTAGACGCTTATGTGTACGAATTTCATATTGATCTCGCGCGTCTTTGTTGACGTGCGGAGATGTAAGAATTGTATAGCGCTCTTTGCGCGTTGGTAATGGAATAGGTCCAGATACCTGTGCGCCTGTACGTTTCGCAGTTTCAACGATCTCTGCAGTTGATTGATCAATCAACTTATGGTCGAACGCTTTCAAACGAATGCGAATTCTTTGATTTGGCATCGATTAAGCTCCAATCGAAAGAACAAAAAAAATCACCCTTCCGTCCCTATTTTATTTGGGAAGAAAGAATGCGCGTAAACCGATGACCTCTAATTGAGGTCCTGTTCATATGCTGGCCTTGCAATCTACGTTTTACCGTGTTGCGAGCCGCTTTGCTAAAATAATATACCTATCAAAACGACGACCTGCGACCTACCTTATTAGGTAAGTGGGCGCGAATTATACATGTTTGGTGTATGTTTGCAACCCTTTAGTCCCTTTTGCTTGAATTACCCATGCTTATTAGGCAGTTTTAGCTATTTAGACTAACTTTATATATATCAACATCTTTTTATAGCTATCTATGTCTACATACCACGATTCAGTTGCTCTAAGTGAAATTAAAACAACATTAGAAAAGTATCCTACTTTGTTCGATGCTTTTGATCATGTTGAAACCGCTATCCTTGCTTTATTTAATGTTGAGCGCGTCAGTATTTTTCAACGTCGCAGGCAACAACAAGATTTGGTTGCTAAGTTTAAATCAGGACAACACAAAGTCTCCATTACGGTTCCTATTTCACCCGCTTCGATTGCTGGTTATGTGGCATTGTCCCAAACCCCTTTATCCATTTCTGATCCTTATGACCATACTGCCCTGAGCCAAATACATCCTCGTCTACGTTTTGCCGATAAATTCGACAAACAGAATCAATTCAAAACGCGTAATATTTTATGTATCCCTATTATCCAAGCCAATGTCTTACTCGGTGTGCTGCAGTTAATCAACGTGCAGAATGATAGTTTTTCTGAAGCAGATAAAATTACTGCCCTTGCTCTTTCTGATATTTTAGGACAGCAGTTTCGTTATGAATTAGGCGGCACCCAACGTCCATATGATGCTTTATTGCATAGAAACCTCATCAGTGAAATGCAAATGCAACAACTATTAAATGACAAATATATTCAAAAAGATCCCAAAGCGATTACCCAAAAGTTGGTGAGTGAGTTTCGTATCGCCGAACATGATATTGGGCATGCTTTATCTATGTATTATCAAGTGCCGAATATTAGTTATTTACCCGATGTGTATCATATCTTCAATAATGACCATAAACTGAACTTGTCTTATCTAAAAAGAAATCTTGTGGCTATTATCTGTGATGTCAATGACAATCCCATTATCCTTATGGCTGAACCTAACAATGCATCCTTGATCATGGAAGTAGAACATGCACTGGGGCTTGTTGATTATGAAATTGCCTTGGGTTTACCTCAGCATATCTTGCAGTATTTAGGTGAAAATTCTGGTGGTTCTACTCCCGGCGAAATGGATGACATCTTAGATGAAATAGGTACGAATGTTGACGACTTTGATGATAGTACCGATGAAATGTCTGACGATGCGCCCGCCATTGTTAGATTAGTGAGCCGTATTCTCCATGATGCGAAACGAGTCGATGCATCTGATATTCACATTGACCCGGAAAAATCAGGCCCCACTCGAGTCCGAATGCGTGTCGATGGCGTGTGTCGAGATATCAACCAGGTCCCAGCCTCACATCATAATGCCGTCATTGCACGGATTAAAATTATGGCAAACCTAAATATTGCTGAGAAGCGTATTCCACAAGACGGTAAACTCGCTTTTAAAATGTCCGGCCAATTAGTAGAAGTTCGTGTCGCAACGATTCCCACTGTTGCTGGTGAAGGTGTCGTTATGCGGATATTGGCCACAGGTGGTGCAATGCCTATTGAAAAGATGAATTTACATCCTCGAAATATGGCGACTCTCAAAGAGATGATCAAAAAACCACATGGTATCCTGTTGGTAGTAGGACCTACAGGTTCTGGCAAAACAACAACATTACATGCCATATTAGGCTATCTCAATACACCTGACAAAAAAATATGGACCGCAGAAGATCCTGTAGAAATTACCCAACCAGGTTTACAACAAGTACAAGTGAACCCCAAAATTGATTTTACTTTTGCCAATGCGTTACGGGCTTTTTTGCGCGCAGATCCCGATATCATTTTAATCGGGGAAATGCGTGACAAAGAAACAGCCCACGCAGGCATAGAAGCTTCGTTGACCGGCCATCTTGTCCTTTCTACACTGCATACTAATTCTGCACCAGAAACTATCACTCGCTTACTCGATTTAGGTTTAGAACCTGTGAACTTTTCTGATGCCTGTGTGGGGATCTTAGCGCAACGTTTGATTCGTACCTTATGTTCACACTGTAAAACCCCCTACCCCGCCTCGGATAAAGATAAAGCATTTATTACACGGCAGTATGGAGTAGAGCATATTCATGAACTTGAGCTCCCAGATGAATTGATACTGCATCGTGCTGAAGGTTGTGAGCAATGTGGACATACCGGCTACAAAGGGCGCACAGGGGTTCACGAGTTGTTAAGTATGACTTTACCTTTGCGGGGTTTGGTCTATAAACAAGCAGCGGTAAATGAACTAGCAGCTCAAGCTACAAAAGATGGCATGCGCACACTTATTCAAGATGGTATTTACAAGGTGATCCAAGGTGATACGGATATCACTCAGGTACAAATTCTTGGTGGAGTTGAATAAAACACTCAAAATATTTATCGACGTTATTAGTAGGATAATCCTGAGCGTCAAAGCGGTAAGACCAAGCCTGCATACCGGCATTATTGGCAGCTTGGATATCATAAATGTAGTCGCCTACATACGCGATATCCGCAGGTGTCATGCCCCACTCCTGTGCAATCATAAGTAGTGCAGTGGGATCAGGTTTAGCAGGAGCATCTTCGCGAGTTACGATGGTTTTGATAGGAATATTGTTGTTATTCACTTTAACACTCGTCGCAGCTCGACAGTTTCTAGTAACGATGGCCATTGGGACTTCTTGTTGATACAACTCCATAACAAAGCGTTGTGCTCCCTCTATCCACTTCGCACAATAAGCATCTTGGATTTCATGCTCTAATACGACTTGTTCCGCATGATAGCGCTGAGATTCATGTTCTAAATCATCGATATAAGTCAATATATCTTGTTCTTCGGGACAACCAATTGCGTCACGAATCTCCGCAAAGTTCAGATCTGACTCCACGAGTGTGCCATCAAGATCGAAGATAAACGCTCTGGGTTGATAAGTAACCATATGCCTGTGTTTTCGCCTTTAATTTTGGAGTCTTTTATAAGTACACATTTATACAACAAGTTATCGACTTTGGCGCATAAAGGAAAAAACTTTACTCAAACAGTGTTCGTACTGATAAGTGTACTAACACTGTATTTTAGGTATATGCGCCCAGTTCGTTGTGAACTGGGGAGAGAGATATTGACGTCGCATAGACCACTTAGGAGTAATACCTTTAGCTGCTAAACCAAGTGTCTGGGAACCATATCGACGATTAATGCTATCCATACATGTCATTAAATTAGGTTTATCAGGTACCGCTGCAAAAAAGTCTTCTTGAACAAATTCATTTTGTACCAACTCAATTGCACCTACCCCTGATTTATGAAAAATGACGCCTAACTGGTAGATGTTAGGTAAGGCTTGAGTGACTGCGGCAACTAACTGTGTGGTGTCTGCTGTGGGGACAGGGAAACGATGCAAAATTGACTTTTTGTAGTAATGATCTTTAGCAAAAGGATTCGACTGCGCAAAAATATGCAGGGCTTTAATCGCACTACCCTGTGCTCGAGCTTTGGCCCCGACTTTTTCTGCATGCAAGCATAAGGATTGTCTTAAACTCACCATATCAGTAACCTTTTCACCAAATGCTCGAGTCGAGAATATTTGTTGTTTGGCATCGCGCACCGCATCCCAATGCAAACAAGGTTCACCATTCAATTCTCTCACTGTACGCTCTATCTCGACCGAGAACTGTTTACGCATCGCCTTAGGACTGGCGCAAGCAAGTTGCCAAGCGTTATGGATCCCCATCATTTGTAAGCGTTTATTAATGCGACGACCAATGCCCCAGACATCTTCAGGGTGCATTTGTTTTAATGTCTGTTCAATCTTCACCGGAGTATCTAACACCGCAATATTACGCTGAAACCCTGCAATTTTTTTCCCTGCATAACTAGCTACTTTAGCCAGGGTTGGCGTCGGGCCTATGCCGACACCAACGGGTAATCGAAGTTGTTGCCATACTGATGTCCGGATTTTTCGGCCATGGTCTTCCCAACTACCTTCTGGTTTTTGTTGTGCAAAATACAAGAAACATTCGTCAATAGAATAAACATGCTGTTCGGGGGCAAAGGTACTAATCACATCCATCATTTTGCTTGAGAGATCATCATACAATTCATAATTTGACGAACGGATCACACAACCAAACTTAGCAAGTTGATCCTTGACTTCATGGTAGGGGCCGAACTTCTTTACACCTGTTTTTTTTGCCAATTTGCACATTGCACAAATACAGCCGTCGTTATTGGTAAGCACCACCACTGGCTTACGTCGAATACTGGGGTCGAACACCTTTTCAGCAGATGCATAAAAACTATTGGCATCAACTAATGCATACATTAGCCAACGTCCGCTAAATGCTGGTTCACTTTACGTGAAGTGCGGTGCATGCGAATCGAACGTACCACTATACCTTCTTCATCGAACACATCTCCTTGACCCAACGCATAAGGATCGTGAAACTCTGCTGCGGATAAAAGCACCATAGCTTTGCGGTCAAACAATTTGCACACAAAAACACCATTTAAATTTGCCACAATGATATCTAAAGTCGATTTTTGCGCAGCCCGATCAACGATCAATAAATCGTTGTCATAAATACCATACCCTGTCATTGAGTCACCTTTGGCCTGTCCGATAAATGTGGCAGATGGATGCTCAATTAACAGATCATCTAAATCCAATCCTAATTGTTTGTACTCCGCTGCTGGAGACTCAAAGCCCGCGATACCGGCCTGCGCAGCCAAGGGAATTACTTGTAGCATAACGCCTCCAAATACTGTTTTTTTATACAGTATATTATCAGTAAGGTTTTGTAAATATTTACTGTTGATTTATACAGTGCATAACGTATACTTAGAAGTACATGCTAAACAGGAGTCAAATATGGCTGTTATTACACAATATGTCGTGCAACATAAAGGGGTCGATAAACTCGTGACTACCGATAAAAAAGAAGCCGATCAGTATGATAAAATGCTCAGTATTGCTGATAATCTAGCAATGTATATAGAAGCAAAAGGTATCACTTTAGACGATAACGTAGCTGAAGAGTTAAGTATCTTAATTGCCAAACAAAAAGATAGCGTACAGAAAATTTTCCGAGGTACTTCTGCGGAGAATTTATTAGAGGAAGAAAGTGCTGAAATCGTCAGTATTGATGCTAAAGCCGAGTAATCCTAAAGTGCTAGATAAGTAAATTTGCACTCTATCGTCCCACTACCATACTTTAAGTAGAATGTGGGACATGTTGTACTCACATAAGGATGTGGAGTACAAATGGTATTTACGCAAATTTTAGAAAAAACCTTAGCCTTTGAAGGTGGTTGGAGTAACCATCCACACGACAAAGGAGGTGCCACCCAATATGGGGTAACCCAAAGTACACTCGACGCTTATCTGGCGCAAGAACATCAAAGTGGTTCTAACACTGACGAAAATTTCCCACAACATGTCAGTGAACTAACTGAAGAAAATGCCGCGCATATTTACAAAGAAATCTTCTTTAATAAACCACAAATTGCTTTGCTACCTGATGCTCTACAACCTGTCATTTTTGATATGGCTGTCAATCATGGGGCCAAACGGGCAATAAAAATCCTACAACATGTTTTGAACGCCAGTAACCTCGTTAGTATTGAAGCTGATGGTATTTGTGGGCCCACTACCGCAAGAGCTGCACATAGGTGTTATCACAACATAGGGATCTTACTCGTCGATGCAATATGTGACGAAAGAATCCACTTTTATCAACGAATTATTGCACATGATCACACTCAACAAGTCTTTCAACGTGGCTGGCAACGCAGAGCTAACGCCTTTAGATTAACTCAAGGAAACCCATATGAAGTGGCTAGCTAATTTACCATCTATGAATGACCTGATTACCAATATTGGCGAGCAAGTGGACCAAATATTTACCTCCGATGAAGAAAGAGGAGAAGTAGAGACTGCACAGATGCGGATTAAACTACAAAGCTTGTTAGCGGAACTAAAAGAGCAGCATATGCAACTCCAAATCAACCTCCAACAAGCATCTCATGTGAGTATATTTGTTGCTGGCGCACGCCCAGCTATTATTTGGATAGGGGCATTGGGGCTGGCTTATGAGGCACTGGTCCAACCTATTGGTAGCTGGCTAATCATGCGCACTGTAGATTTAGAAAACATAATGGGAGCTGCAGCGCTGAAAACAGCGACAGCCGAACAAATCCAAACCGTCATGCAATATTATCAATTGCCCAATATGAACACAGAACTTTTCATGCCCATCATATTAGGTGTATTAGGGATTGGTGGCTTTAGGACTTGGGAAAAAATTCGGGGTAAAAGCCGAGATAATCTCCACCCTATTGCTAATGAGTATGCACAATTGAGCCAAACAATGCTGATAAAATATCAGACGGAAAAGCAAAAAAATACAGAGTTACTCACGAAAAATCCTAGCCTGGAACAATATAGACACGCACAACAAAATGGGACATTTGTCCCGCGTTATCTCAACGAATAAATCGAACACAAATACAAAACGTTGCATAGTCTCGAAATATTTAGTGAGGTTTACTGAAGTACGATAAAGAAAACCTTTGTACCTTGCGCAATATAGCTTAGCCCTTTACCATAGTTAACAATGTTGATTACAACTCATTGATAATAAAAAAGGATTAACGACATGCGCTACTTACATACGATGGTTAGAGTAAAAGATCTTGATGCTTCCCTGGCGTTTTATTGTGATTTGCTTGGCTTGGTAGAAGTGAATCGCTTCGACCATGAAAAAGGTCGTTTTACGCTTGTTTTCTTGGCTGCACCTGATGATGCAGAGCAAGCAAAAACAACCAACGCACCTTGTGTTGAACTGACCTATAACTGGGATCCAGAAACATATACTGGTGGCAGAAACTTTGGACATTTGGCGTACCGTGTAGATGACATCTATGCAACTTGTCAAAAACTTATGGATGGTGGTGTAACTATTAATCGTCCACCTCGAGATGGGCACATGGCATTTGTTCGTTCTCCAGATGGGATCTCCATTGAATTACTCCAAGAAGGTGAGCATCTTGCGCCTGCAGAACCTTGGGCAAGTATGCCTAATACAGGAGAGTGGTGAGCCTTTTAGTGCTGACACCTAAATCAGATAGTATGCGTTATCTTTAACCGAAAGCCATACCTATGTCTGGCTTTATTGTCTTATGAAAATAAGTACACAGGTTGTATAATTAATGACTCCTGCATTAAACATCTTAAAAAAAGCAAAAATACCACATGAAGTGTTGAGTTATAAACACACTCCTAATGCCCCTGCGTATGGGTTAGAAGCTGCAGAAAAATTACAACTTCCACCAGAGCAGGTTTTCAAGACACTGATACTAAACTGTGATGCGCAGTTAGTAGTAGCTATCATACCTGTAGACCACCAAGTTTCACTTAAAGCTTTAGCCAAACATTGTGGAGTAAAAAAAGCTGAAATGGCGGAACCGATGTTAGTGACGAAAAAAACAGGCTATATTTTAGGCGGAGTCAGTCCGCTAGGACAAAAAGTATCGTTGCAAACCGTTTTAGATAACAGTGCCGCTTCCTTAGCTAAAATCTACGTGAGTGCTGGTAAAAGAGGCTTAGAAATAGGTCTAGCACCTACTGATTTACAACACCTTACTCAAGCAACTTTTGCAAATATTGGGATCCCTAGATATGGATAAACTAGCAGCAATAAACATTCAAAATTGTCATTTTGCTTATGCGCCAGACAAACCCATTTTACAGATCCCTTCTTTTGTCATTGCACCAGGAACAACGGTCTTTCTCAGAGGACCTTCAGGTAGTGGCAAGAGTACGTTATTACAATTATGTACCGGTATGCTGCTGCCACAAAGTGGACAAATTCACGTATTAGGAGAATCTATTAGCACATTATCTGCAAGTGCTAGAGATCGATTTCGCGCAGCCAACATCGGTGTCGTATTGCAACAATTCAATTTAATCGACTACTTATCCGTTTATGACAATATCAAATTAGCCCAACATTTTACACATCAAGATCCGCCAACCCAGCACACAGCCTATCTCGATGAATTATTACAGGCACTGCGTTTATCACCAGAGATACAACAACAAAAAGCGAACGCTTTGAGTGTTGGACAACAGCAACGTGTCGCTATTTTACGAGCCTTAATTAATCGCCCCAAATTATTAATTGTAGATGAACCGACGTCTGCTCTAGACGAAGCCGCTAAAACGAGTTTTATGGAAACGTTATTTACATTACAACGCATGACCTGCTGTACTTTGTTATTTGTCAGCCATGATATGAGACTCACTAAAGGGTTTGACCGAGTGGTCGATCTAGCCGATATCGATGATATCTCGACGGCTGCAGTATCAACTGCAGATACAGGACTGAATGAGTGGCCAAATACGTCAATAAAAGGAGTCCAGTAATGCTCATAAAAGTGGCTGTAGAAAGTCTGAAAAATCGACGCTCATCGGTTTTGCTGACTATATTTGCGCTGACGATAAGTATTAGTTTATTACTCACTGTTGAGCATATTCGCCACCAAGCAAAAGCGAGCTTTACGCGAACTGTATCTGGTGTAGATTTGATTGTAGGGCCACGGACAGGTGCTTTGAACCTACTGTTATTTTCTGTTTATCACAAAGGTAGTATTGGGTCGAGTATGGCGTACAATACTCGCTCTTTACTCTCGCAAAATAAGCATGTGGAATGGACCATTCCGGTCAGCCTTGGTGATACCCATCGTGGTTTTAGCGTACTGGGAACCACCAATGATTTTTTTCAACATTTTCAATATGGTTTGAATCAACCACTCCAAATCATCCAAGGGCGTTCTTTTGCGGCTAGTAATGAAGCAGTATTGGGCGCAACCGTGGCTAAAAAATTAGGTTATACCTTGCTAGACGGCATTATTTTAGCGCATGGACTTGGTTCCGTTAGTTTTAAACAACATACAGATTTTCCGTTGAAAGTTGTGGGTATCCTAGCCGCCACCGGTACACCAGTTGATGAAACGGTCCATATTCCACTGCAAGGACTGGCAGCTGCACATGGGACAGAAAAACACACACAACAATCAGGTTTTACACCGAAAATAGCACTCACCCAAAGCGCCATGCGTAAAGCCACAACTAGGCACGCTGATGCAGACCACCGGCCAGCTCATCAACATGAGACTCCGCACAAACATGGAGATAAACATGCGCACAATCATACAGGTCACCATAACTCAGCTGAACATCGATTCACTTCGCTAGCACCGGATCCCCAACATCCACTGGATGAAATCTCAGCGACAGAACCCATATCAGCGATTCATGTGGGTTTGACCAACCCAATTGCAGTATTATCTTTACAACAAAAAATTAATCAAAATAAAGATATCCCACTGTCTGCAATATTACCTGGGATTGTTTTAAATGAATTATGGCAATTAGTTAGCTTTATCGAAAAGTTGCTGCTTGGTATCGCATGGTTGATTGTAGTTGCATCGTGTATCGGTTTAGCCACTATGTTATTAGCATCGATGCGTGAAAGAACACGAGAAATTGCTATTTTAAGGACGATTGGCGCTGCGCCCAAAACTATTTTTTTACTCTTACAAATAGAAGCTTTAGGTATCGTCATAACGGCAATACTGATCAGTATATTCAGTGTCACTGGTGTGCTTTTTTTCCTTCAAAGTTGGCTCGCAAGTACATTAGGTCTATATTTAACACTTAACCTGTTTACATTATCCACAAGTGTGATTTTACTCGGGATTTTAGCCGTTACTTGTATTTGTAGCCTGATTCCTGCTATAAAAGGCTATCAAAATGCTTTAACAAATCGTTTGTAAGCAATCGTCTGACACAACCCAAAAGAGTGATAATAATAACAATGAAAAATACGTCAAATCCTTACCAAAAAGTCTTTCAACGGACTTTATTAAGTACAACATTAATTCTGGCACTTGCTAATACTGTGCAAGCGCATGCCAGTCCCGCAAATATAACCCCAACACAACAATGGCAATTAGCTGAACCAATCAGTGCGCCAGAATTACAAAACGAAACATTATTTGCTGTGGATGTCACGACGGTTAAACAACAAATTCAACAACAAAAACAAGTCACAGTGGTCACTCCAAATGGCACTTTGGAAACCTTTAATCTACGTCCTTCCAAAGTATTACCACCAGGTTTAGCGTCACGTTATCCACAAATCCAATCTTTTATTGGTACCAATGTACAAAATCCGCACCTTACCGGTCGCTTTGATCTGAGTCCGAATGGTTTTAGAGCGATGTTTAGTCATCCAAGTGCAACGGGTATGCACAAAGTATATATTGACCCAGCCCAAGCCAATCTTTATAAATCATATACGGTGACTCCTACTGAATTAGCGAAAGCCCGAGCTGCATTTACCAAACATGCCCCCAAAGTGCGTGATTTAAGTCATGGTATGGACGGTATTTTGGGTACTAAAGAAAAGAAACGATTTGTGCGGGCAGCAAGAAATAATGATGTGAAATACACCTATCGTTTGGCCATGTCTGCCGCAGCTGAGTACTCTGAACAACATTATGATACTACTGCAAATCTCAGTGATGCAGAAAAAAAATCGTCAGTCATGGCTGAAATCGTCAGTATGGTTAACCGACTTAATGAAGTATTCACTGTAGAGCTTGGCGTTGATTTTCAATTGGTTGAAAATAACGATAATGTCATCTTTTTGGATGCGTCGTCAGATCCTTTTGCGAATGACTCTGATGACGGTAGTTTAAATCAAAATGTCTTGGACGCTGAATTTGGTGTAAATGGCTACGACATAGGGCATATCGTAAACGCCGATGGTGGAGGTTTAGCTGTATTAGGTGCGTTGTGCTCACCTGGATTCAAAGCAGATGGTGTTACTGGAAGTAACCAAGCTACCGGTGATGCATTTTGGATAGATTTTGTCGCCCATGAATTAGGCCACCAATTTGGTGCTAACCATACCTTTGACGGCGCAGTCTCCTCATGCGAAAGTAATCGAGAGGACACGGCTGCATTTGAGCCAGGTGCCGGAACTACCATCATGAGTTATGCAGGTCTTTGTGGTGAAGTAAATGTAACGAACCAAGTTCATGACAACTACCACCATCACTCACTCAAAGAAATCAATGAGCGAATTACCGAGATTGAAGATGGTTTCTTCACGATTGCGAACTGTGGAACCGCAACGGCCAATACAAATAACTTCCCAGTAGTTGAAGCAGGTGCTGATTATACTATTCCTGCGCAGACATATTTTCGATTAACAGGCAGTGCTACTGATACCGATGGCGATGCGTTGACTTATAGTTGGGAACAAGCTGATAGACGCAATGTTGGTGCACAGAGCCGAGCAGAAGCAGAAACAGATAACGGTACTGGCCCATTATTTAGAGCTTATGCTCCGCGCTCTACTCCTGAACGTTATTTCCCTAGCCTGAACTTTACTCGAACAGGTAATTTAAGCTCCGGATTTACATTCACCGGAGAAACCTTACCGGCAACAAATCGTGAGTTGAATTTTGTGTTGATCGCACGTGATGGCCAAGGCGGTGTTGGTCAAGATAGTATGCAAGTAACGGTAGTTGATACTGGGGCTGCATTCACCTTACTCAGCCCCCAAGCCAATGATAGTTTTACCCAGAACCCAATTACGGTGAGTTGGGATGTTGCACAAACCAACCTTGCTCCAATCAATTGTAACAGCGTGGATGTGGTATTATCGACTAACAGCGGAATTAACTTTGATCGGACACTAGCAAGCGGTTTACCGAATACAGGTTCAGCCCAAGTTAACCTGCCAGCATCTGAGACACAGCAGCGTTTTAATATTATGCAAGTACGTTGTTCAGATAATGTATTTTATGCAACTCATACTGGTGTGTTCTCGAGCCAAATCGAAGGTGAAACACTAACAGTGACGGGCCAAAGTTTACTTGCTACGGCTGAAGAAACTCCTCTGACATTAAATTTAAGCGACTTTACTACGAATCTAGCTGCAACTACCCTTACCGTATTAGCTGGCTCGAACTATACGTTTACTGGCAATACAATTACTCCTGCAACTGATTTTACTGGTACATTAGACGTCAACGTACAGATTAGTGGTAATGGCGAAATTGCACCGGATTTTGCTGCCAACGTTTCGGTAACTAATGTAAACGATGCGCCAGTAGCCAATGATGATACTTTTACCGTTATTGTGGACTCTACAGATTCGTTATTAACCGTCCTAGAAAACGACATAGATGTCGATGCTGATACCTTGACGATTACTGCAGCGACCAGCGATGGTGGTGGTTCAGTCAATATTATCAGCCCAGGGATTGAATATACTCCTGCTCTTGGTTTTATTGGCACTGAAACCGTTTCATATACCATAACAGACGGTACATTAACGAGCAGCGCAGAGGCTGTAGTAACAGTTGAAGCCGCACCAGTACAGCTTTTAGTAACTGGACAGGGCGATATTAGCGGTGTTGAGGACACATCTATCACAATTTCTGCTGAGCAGTTTACAACAAGCCTTGATGTGGACAGTTTCGTCATCCAACCAGGTACTAACTACACGGTTGCCGGCAACACGATAACACCTGCGGACAATTTCAACGGTACTCTGGTGGTAGATATTGTATTTACTTCTGGAACAACAGTGAGTGACCCATTCCCAGCAGTAGTCACCGTAACATTGGTAAATGATCCGCCTACGGCAGTCAACGATACAGCCAATGTAAATCAGGATTCATCAAATAATAATATTACCGTGCTAGGCAATGATAGTGATATCGATACCGCTGACTTAATTATTACGGATGTGAGTACCTCAGGGAGTGGTAGTGTCACTATTAATGGTAATTTCTTATCATATACACCAGCAGCAGGGTTCAGTGGTACAGAGACTTTAACGTATACGATTTCTGATATGGATAATACCGCTACTGCCACAGTACGTGTCAATGTAGTTGCGACACCCAGTACGCCTCCCAGCAATGGAGGCTCATCTGGTGGTTCTGGTGGCTCTATGTCATGGTTTGGCTTGATTGCTTTACTATTAGTTATCAGTAGACGTATAACAACTAACAAATAAAAACATTTAGATAGCCCCACAAAAAAAGCCTAACATCCAACAATGTTAGGCTTTTTTATGTCATATCACTCTAATTAAAAACTACCGCGAATACCGAGTTTAACGTTCCGACCTGGTAGTGGTGTAAGATTTTTTAGTACGGATGTGTGAACTCTAGCTTCTTCATCCAACAAATTCTTACCCTGCACATACACCGTCCAATCCATGTTACCCATATCTAATTGATAAGAGAATTTTGCATCAACCATTGTATAGCCTGCTGTCTCTGTTTCTGTGGCAGCGATCTTTTCTTGCGAGAAAACACGCTGGACTGATAGTGCCGCATCCCACTTATCAGCGATATAACTCACATCAGTCCCAAAACGTGCAGGAGATGTTCTTGGGATATAAGAACCATCTGTGTATTTCGCTCTTAACAAATCACCCTGAACTGATACTTTCCAGTCGTCATTGAGCTGCCAATGCACTTCAGTTTCTATACCATACAGTTCTGCATCTTGTTGAGTGAATAAATAAATCGGTAAACCTTCCGCACCATGATCATGCTCATCATGTTCTTCACCCTCGTGCTCTTCATGATGCTCGTCTTCACCAAAAATAAATCCAGTATCAGTAGCTGCCGCATAATTATCGATTTGGTTGTAAAATAGATTCACCACAAAACCAAGATCACCTGAAAACTTACGTAAGGTTAAATCAATATTACGAGAGGTTTCTAACTGAGGTTTCGCATCCGCCAAAGCAAACTCTAGGTGAGTCTCTGCATGCTCTTCACCTTCATGCTCTTCATGTTCTTCTGCAACATAATATGAGCCTACTTCAAAGGTCTGTGTCGCAATATGCGGCCCATATGCAAATATTTCGGTAGCCGATAGTGCACGCTGTGCAAAAGAAAGAGATGCACCTAAGTTGTAGCCTTCCACAAAATCCCAGACAAAGCCTGCTGAAATACTTACCGGCTGATAGTTCAACGATACGCTTTGAGCAGAGGTTAATAATTCAGAATCAATCGAGACATCTTCGATACGTGCGCCAAGTTGCCAAAGTACATCACCAACATGCTTCTCTTCTAACAACGCAAGCGCTAAAGTCTCTGTTTCTGCAGGTGGCGTGAAGGCTTCTTCACCTACTGCTGCGAACTCTGTATTTTTGTAATGCAGGCTTAATCCACCTTTCCAGCCTGCCATCGGACGATGGATCAACTCAATACGGGCTTCTACAGTATCGTTGGTAAATTTAGTCCCAACCATATCTTCTTCAATTTCAGCATGCTCATAATTAGTTATCGCAGCTTTGGCCTGAACGGCTTCTAAGATCCCTTTGGTAAATTGGTATTCACTTAATACTTGCACTCGTGTTTGTTCCATTTTGGCAAACACATTTTCATCTGCATGTTCTTCATGCTCTTCATGTTCTTCACCCTCATGCTCTTCTTCAGCGCCATGAGAGTGACCAGGGATACCGTACTCACGCTCTAAACGACCAACTGAAAAACCAACAAAACCGTTATCATGTATATAACTAGAACCTAAAGTGAAACCAGAACTTTCAGAAGCAGAGTTCACTACTGTTCCTGCCTCGCCCTCATGCTCATCGTGTTCTTCATGACCATCATCGTGCTCTTCCTCATCATGCTCATCATCATATAACTCGGCCATTCCAGGAATATCGTAATCATCGCTATCACGCCAAAAAGCATCGGCATAAAAAGCCCAATCATTGACAAACGTTTGACCAACGAAGGAAAGTGTTTGCTCATCATTTACAGAAGCCGTGGACGCATGGACTTGGGCACTTTTGACTAATTCAGTCGGCACACGTTGGTCAACAATGTTGACCACACCACCTATGGCACCACTGCCAAAGAATAGTGTTGCCGGGCCACGTAAAATCTCAATTTGTTGTGCTGTGGCAACTTCTGTCGCGACAACATGGTCAGGACCTACTCTAGACGCATCACCAGCATCCAACCCATTTTGCGAAACCAAAACACGCGGGCCATCAAGACCACGAATAATTGGACTACTGGCCACCCCGCCATAGAAATTTGTATGCACGCCCACTTGTTTATTTAAGGTATCACCCAAGGTGGATTGCTGGGCATCACGCAATGATTCATTGGCAATGACAGAAACGGGTAACGCGGACTCGATCACCGATGCGTGAAAAGGAGATGCGTGTACATCAATAATTTCTATACTACTTGGTAACAATGTCACGGTTTGTTGGGCTGTTTCATCGTGCGCTAAGAATAAAGTTTGATGAACAAAGCCTGGTGCGTTGACATGGAGCTCTACCGTGGCGATATCATCTGCAGAAAAACGTGTGAATAATGCCTCGTCCGTTATGGCTAAGTTGAACACACCATTGGCGTCGGTAAATACATTTTTTGCAAAACCATCTAAAGAGACTTCGGCATTGACCACCGGTTGCCCATTATTGTCTAATACTTTTCCTTGCCATTCTGCGGCATCGCTACAAAAAGCCGATGTCGAAAGTGCACAAGTAAGTGCTAACGCTATTTTATTTTTCTTTTGTGTTGTAAACATAATGTCCATCATAGTATGTTGCAGTGAATGTTGGTTTTCATGTGATAATATCACATATCAAGATAAACGTTATACTATCACAAAAGTTTTGACTCGCAACTGTCTGCTTATGTTTATTTGTCATCAGATATAAAAAAACCTCGAAAGAATTAACTTCAATCGAGGTTTTTACTGTTAATCAATGGACTATTTAGACATCGTAAGTCGTAGATGCAGTATCACCACCTCGACCAGTCCAGTTAGTATGATGGAATTCACCACGAGGACCGTCTAAACGCTCATAAGTATGCGCGCCAAAGTAGTCACGCTGTGCTTGTAACAAGTTAGCGGGTAAGCGGGCTGTTCTGAATGAATCAAAATAGTTTAACGCTGCAGATAAACAAGGCACTGGAATACCAACAGTTACAGCTTGGCCAATAACTTGTCGCAGGCCACCCTGTGCATCTTGCACTGTTTTACTGAAATATGGGTCTAGTAACAGATTATTTAATTCAGGATTATTGTCATAAGCTGCTTTAATATTATCTAAGAATGCCGAACGAATGATACAACCACCACGCCACATCATAGCAATACCACCATAGTTTAGATGCCAGCCGAATTCTTTGGCCGCTTCTTGCATCAGGTCGTAACCTTGGGCATAAGAGATCATTTTTGCCATCAACAACGCTTGACGTAAACTTTCTAAAAAGACCGTTTTATCACCAGTAAAAGCTACTTTCTCTGGTCCACTCAAAATACTAGAAGCGGCAACACGGGCATCTTTTTGTGCAGAGATACAACGAGAGAACACAGACTCTGCAATCAACGTCAAAGGAATACCAAGTTCTAGCGCAGTCACGCCAGTCCACTTACCTGTGCCTTTTTGTCCCGCTGTATCAAGAATTTTCTCTACTAATGGTGTACCATCGGTATCCTTGTAACGACAAATATCAATCGTAATATCGACTAGGTAAGAATCTAATTCTGTCTTGCTCCACTGCTCGAATACATCGGCGATCTCGTCTGAGTTCAAACCAACCACATCGTGCATGATGTGATAGGCCTCACAGATCAATTGCATATCACCGTATTCGATACCGTTGTGAACCATTTTCACGAAATGACCGGCGCCATCTTCACCCACCCAATCACAACAAGGTACGGTCTCACCAGTATTTGAATCAGTCACTTTTGCTGAGATGTTTTGAAAAATCTCTTGTACATGCTCCCACGCTTCAGGTGCACCACCAGGCATGATCGATGGCCCTGTTAATGCGCCTTCTTCACCACCAGATACTCCAGTACCGATGTAGTGTAGGCCTTTTCCTTTGAGATAAGCAGTGCGACGATTAGAATCTGGGTAATGCGTATTACCACCGTCAATAATGATATCTCCCTCTTCTAAATGAGGGATTAACTGTTCAATGAAATCGTCTACTGGTTGGCCAGCTTTTACCATTAACATGACTTTACGTGGTTTTGCGAGTGATGCGACTAGCTCAGGAATATCTTTCGCTCCACGGATTGTCTTACCCGCAGCACGGCCAGCTAAAAACTTTTCGACTTTTTCATAAGAACGATTAAATGCAGTAACTGTAAAACCTTTAGAAGCCATGTTCAGAATTAGGTTTTCTCCCATTACAGCTAAGCCAACTAAACCAATATCAGAAAGTGTTTTCATGAATTTTCCCGAGAAAAGAGTGATTTCAAATAAATAAAAATGACTGTTCACAAAGGTAAGCAGTCATTTTGTTTAAGTAATTTTTTGTATTTGGCAATTATACCTTAGATGTGGATCTGAAACACGAATTTTTGTTTTTGCTGCTAGAGTTAATGGTATGCTTATCAAACTGATATCAAATCCTCTCTTTATCGGATAAAAAACATACAAATGACTAAACATATACAACGACAAGCATTTTTAGATACCTTGCCTTTGTGTCTAGCGGTAACTCCCTGGGGGATGCTGTGTGGGTCTCTAGGACTACAAATGGGCTTAGATATTTGGCAAGCACAAGCCATGTCTTTACTCGTTTTTGCGGGTGCGGTACAACTTTCCGCTTTAGGTCTATTTGGTGCTGGGGCGAGTTTCTCAGCCATGTTAACATCTTCTTTTGTCATCAGCGCTCGCCACCTTTTGTACTCAGCAGATATGCGTCAACATATCTTGCAGCTCCCAACCAAATGGCGTTTATCTTTGGGTTTTTTACTCACGGATGAAATGTATGCACTTTCTGTAGCGCATACGCAAAAAACGGGGACTTTTGACCGACATTATGCGCTAGTCAGTGGATTTACATTTTATGCTCTGTGGAATCTTGCGACGTGTATCGGCATTATTTTAGGCTCACAAGCTGGAGATCTCACCACCTTAGGTTTGGAATTCGCAATCGCTGCAACGTTCATCGCATTGGTGGTTCCTTATATCAAAACACATCCTGTCGTTGCATGCGTTTTCACTAGCGCCACGATGATGTTTATCCTGACTTATTACGATATTAATCAAGCATTACTTATATCAACTGCAACCGGTATGGTAGTTGGATTTATCTTGGATACGCACAATGAAAAGCGTCAACGTAATCGCACTAGCGAGGCGTTGCTATGATGATTTGGTGTACCATTATAGCCATGGCGCTTGTCACATTCTCAGTGCGTTATATTTTCCTTGCTCGCAGTATTCCAATTCGGATTAACGATACTACAAAACGTTTTTTAAAGTTTTCAGCACCTGCTGTTTTGACAGCGTTAACCATCCCCATTGTTTTTTTCCCCGAAGGCGAGTTGCATGCATCCCCAACCAATCCCTTCATTTTAGGTGCTATTGTAGCGATAGGCTTGAGCTTGACTCGGTTAGCGACAATATGGGTACTCATTATTTCGATGGCGAGCTTTGTTGCATGTAAATGGCTTTTGTAACTTGACATGGGAGCATAAAAATATGCCCGAAAACTTCAAAGACAAATTTTCCCATACCAGTATTACCCATATGGGCAGGGTGATTGAGCAAAATCTGAGTGATTTCCCCACCCAAAAGTTTATCAATTTGGCCACACATAACTTGGATGATTTGGCTATGAAAGCGCGGTCACAGCAAATTGTTGATGCACTGATAGCCACTCTGCCAAAAGATTTTACCAAAGCGGGCTCTGCTTTAGTAAACAGCTTACAACCCATTTCAGAGGAAACCACTGCAGATCCAAATACTGCAGGCTGGACCAACAATTTAGTGACCTCCAACACAACGGGTATTGGCAGTTGGCTGATCATGCCCGCTGCCGACTTCATTGGTCAGCAAGGTCAGCATAATGTGCCTTTTGCGATGGAGTGTTTACATGCTATGACGAAGCGTTTTTCTGCTGAGTTTGGGGTGCGCCATCTACTCAAAGCAGAACCCAAACAAACGTTAACTATCTTAGATTCTTGGTGTAAAGACCCTTGTCAACATGTACGTCGTCTGGTCTCTGAAGGATCCAGGCCTCTTTTACCCTGGGGTATTCGATTACAGTCTTTTTTGGATGACCCGGCGCATACATTGCCACTGCTTGAGAAATTAAAAAATGATCCTTCTAATTACGTGCGTTTGTCGGTAGCTAATCATTTAAATGACATTGCTAAACAACATCCAGATATAATCAATGCACTCACAGAAAAATGGCAACAACCCACAAATAAACAACGTACCAAGTTATTAAAACATGCTTGCCGCACACTCATAAAACAAGGGAATCGTGACACTTTGGCTCTTTGGGGCTATACACCTGGAGACTTTGCATTGACGCTTACATTGAGTACTAAGAATGTGCTCATGGGTGATTCAATAGAAATGAATGTGACAGTGCATAATCCTTTACCCAAGCAACAAAACATCCTACTCGATTATGTGGTGTATCAGCAAAAAGCGAATGGTCAACTAGCACCACGAGTGTGTAAATGGAAAACCTGTGTCATCAAGCCACAGCAAACGCTGACATTGCATAAAAAGCATAGCTTTAAACCAGTGACAACGAGAAAATATTATCCAGGGAAGCATCAGATGGCTTTACAAATAAATGGAGTAATATACCCTGCTGAAACTTTTTATTTAACCATAACGTAACTGTGTCTAGGGTTAACTAGTGACGGCTTAACTCTTGAGAAAGCGTTTCTAAAGATTTCCCTTTGGTTTCTGGTAAGTAGCGCAAAACAAATACTAAACCGAGCGCAGCGACAACTGCATAACTTAAGAACGTTAATGCCGGACCTAGATTTGCCAACTCCCATGGAAAAATAAACTGGACCAAAAAACTACATAAACTGTTAAATACGGTGACAACTGATATCGCAATCCCCCGAATATGATTGGGAAAGATCTCTGAAAACAACACCCACATGACTGGCCCCAATGACAAAGCGAAACAGGCAACAAACATCAAAATAGCAAACAGAATTAAAGTAGGGTTTAACGCTTCTGGATCTTGGAAACCATATGCACACAGGCTCATACTAATAATTATCCCACTTAAGCCAAATATTAATAATGGTTTACGACCAAACTTATCGATTGCCCAAATCGCAACAATTGTAAAAATAACATTTGTTAAACCCACCCAGATGGCTTGAACAAAGGCGGCATCGGTACCAATCCCACTTTGCTCAAAGATTGTTGGGGCGTAGAAAAAAATCACATTGATTCCCGTCAACTGCTGTACTACACCGATAACTAAACCAATCAGTAAAGGTAGGCGTAATTTTGGGCTAATCACTAAACCAAGTTGCTCTTTGATAGATAAACTTTTTTCATGCAATGAAGCGCTCACCTCGCTTAAAAAAGCCGATACGTCACTTATGCCTAATGTTTTGGCTGAGTCTTCAGCCGCATCTTGGCGTTTTTGAGTCATTAACCATCGCGGCGTTTCAACAACTTTCCACAACAAAACACACCATAACAATGCCGGAATTATTTCTAAGCCTAACATCCAACGCCAGACGTCTTCGGCGTGAGCAATATTGAGTAACCATGAATCAGGCGTCTGACTCAAGGACAGTAACCAATAATTGGTAAAATATGAAGCGGAAAGGCCAATCACAATATTAAATTGATTAATCGAAACTAATTTGCCGCGATGTTCCGGTGCACTGATCTCTGCAATATACAAAGGAGCGATCATCAACGAACAAAAGGCTAGGCCACCAAGTAAGCGAGCACCCGCTAACATCGTAAAATTCACGGCTAGTGCCGAGGCTATAGCTGAGACTAAATACAGTACAGAAACGGCAATGAGTATATTTTTGCGACCATATTTATCACTCAACGCACCGGCAAAGAACATGGCGAATAAAGCACCTAAGGAGGGCGCGCTCACCACAAAACCTTGTTGCCACGTTGTTAGAGCAAACTGCTCAGTGATAAAACCCACGGTACCTGAGATAACAGAGGCATCGAAGCCAAACACAAACCCACCAAGAGCAACTATAAACGCATATAAAATGACTGTAGGTGATATGGTTTGCATAAAGGTTCTCTTATTATGATAGTAAATTAAGTGAGCGGCGAGTGACGAATTCCGGTCGGAACACATTGATAAGTTCCTCTGAGGAACTGTTATTGTAAACTTCGCGCAGGATCCATTTTGCAGCCATACTTCCCATATCTGATATGGGATTGTGGACGGTAGCTAATGTTGGATAGGTATATCGAGCAAAAATCAAATCATCAAAGCCAGCTATACTCAACGTCTCTGGCAAAGAAAAACCAAGCTCCCGAGCACTAAACATCGCTCCCACAGCCATCTCATCATTCGCACAAACGACCGCAGTAAAATCAGAATTTTGCTGATAAATAGTATGTAATGCTTCTTTACCACCTTCTTCTTGGTAATTTCCAGTGCAATGCAGGGCTTCGTTAAACTCTATATTGTATTCAGCCAATGCACGCTTGTGTCCTGCAAGGCGTAATTGGGCATCTTCTTTAAAACTAGGACCTGAAATGTAAGCAATTTTGCGATGTCCGGCAGCTAAAACGGCTTTAGCAGCTAAATACCCACCCATTTCATTATCCACCGTAAAACAACGGTCAGATAACGCTTCAATGCGATGGTTAATAATCGAAAATGGAATATCTTGTCTATGGAGTTCTAAAAGATATTCATCTGAAACACAATCAACATGCAAAATAAGCGCGTCACAACGACAACTCAAAAGAAACTCTATGCCTGCTTTCTCACTTTTTTCGTCACTGTGTCCAGCTGCTATAATTGCATGTTTCCCTGCAGCTCGAAGTTCTTGTTCGACTATCGATAACATATTAGAGAAGAATGGACCGCTCAATTCTGAGACTAGCACCCCCACTCGATTTGTCCGATTTGAGGCCAAAGACTGCGCGATAGAATTTGGCCGATAACCCAATTCATCCATAGCCGCTTTTACTTTATCTAAGGTCTTAGGGCTTACCTTTACATTACCGTTAATGACCCGTGATACGGTAGCAAGTGAAACCTTGGCTAGTTCTGCAACTTCATAGATAGTAGCCATGTCAATATTTTCCCAGAGTGATTATATCTTAGCGCGATTTTAACATATTTTGATACGCTATCGCGCTATCTTTTAAGACTCGCTCTTGAGTCTCATAATCGATATAAACTAGTCCAAAGCGCTTACTATAACCTAAGGCCCATTCAAAGTTATCCAATAAACTCCAGGCAAAATAACCTTTTATATTAACTCCGGCAGCAAGTGCCTTATCAACAGCGAGAAGATGAGATTGGAAGTAGTCAATGCGGTTTTGGTCGGCAACTTTCCCATCAATCAATTCATCCGGCATGGCTGCACCATTTTCAGTAATGTACAAATCTGGTAAGTCATAGTCATTGTGCAGATTAATTAGCATTTCTGCAAAGGCATCTGGCACTATTTCCCACCCCATTTCTGTCAAGCCTTCGGGAGCAGGAGGTACGTGCTCATACCAACCATTGCCATCTGCACGATAAACATTTCGGGTATAATAATTCATGCCCATAAAGTCAATTGGCGCAGATATAATAGCCATGTCATCAGGTGCAATATCGGGACGATCTTCGGCTGCGATGTGTGTCATTACCTCTGGGTATTTGCCTTTTAAGACTGGATCTATATACCAGTAAAATAAATATTCTGTGGCTATTTGTGTCGCCACGATATCTTCGTGTTTATCAGAATTTGGATAACCTGGGTGGATATTTAAGACAATACCATGTTGCGCATTTGGGACATTTTTACGCAGCACTTGCAGAGCCAAACCATGTGCGAGTAATAAGTGATGAGACGCTTGAAGACCGTTTTTTCGTCCTGTTTTACCAGGGGCATGGATCCCGGCTTCATAGCTCAAGTGACCGGCACAAAATGGTTCATTCAACGTGGTGTAAGCATCCACACTGTCACCTAATCGCAGAGAAATTGTATCTACATATTCGGCAAAGGCATAAGCTGTAGAACGGTTTAACCATCCTCCTTGGTCTTCCAAATACTGAGGAAGGTCCCAATGATATAAAGTAACAAATATCTTTTTGTTTGCCGCACGTAAACGTGCAATTAAATCAGTATAAAAACGCAACCCACTTTCGTTGATTGTCCCATCTTGGTGTAACACGCGTGACCAAGCAATAGAAAAACGGTAAGCATCTACACCCATATCAAAAATTAGTTGCAAATCATCTTGCCAACGATTGATATGGTCACATGCCACATCCCCGTTGCTTCCATCAGAAATATTTGGACCTGCACAGAAGGTATCCCAAATTGTATCCAAACGATTTTCACGATCACCTTCTATCTGAAAAGAAGAGGTAGCCACACCGAAAATAAAGTCGGGGTTACGCATTTTAGAGCCTTCGGGCAATTTAATTTCTGACATGATTCGTTCGTCAACTTTTTATTTACATTCTTACAAGAACCACCGCTCAATTATTGGTCTTTACTATTGTGAGCATGTGAATTATTTATGAAAGCGCTTTCATTATGTTAATTTAATGTTTATAATTCAAAAAATCAAGTATTCAGGAGTATTAATTGTGGCTTTTAATCCAACAACAACAGAAAACCACGGGCAAGCCCCACAAAGTTCATACCGTTTCGCTTTAGTTGCGTTAACATCGTTATTCTTTATGTGGGGGTTCATTACATGTCTCAATGACATCCTGATCCCTTATTTAAAGGGTGCTTTCGAGCTTAGCTACACTAAAGCAATGTTGATCCAATTTTGCTTCTTTGGTGCGTATTTCTTAGTTTCTCTGCCGGCAGGAAGACTGGTTTCAAAAATCGGTTACCAAAAAGGAATTGTATTAGGACTCGTGATTGCCTGTGTAGGTTGTGTACTATTCTACCCTGCAGCAGCTACTGCTGTATATGGCCTTTTCTTAGGAGCCTTGTTTGTTTTGGCTGCTGGTATTACGATTTTACAAGTTTCAGCAAACCCTTACGTTAGCGCTTTAGGTGCCCCAGAAACTGCTTCATCTCGTTTGACCTTAACGCAAGCTTTTAACTCTTTTGGTACAACTATCGCACCTTTCTTTGGTGCGTTTTTACTTTTTAGTGGTGGCGAACCTGAGATTGGTGATGCGACTGCAGTAAAAGCCCCATACCTAATGTTAGCGGCAAGCTTACTGATTTTGGCGGGTATTTTTGCTTATTTAAAATTACCGAAAATCCACAGTGCAGAGGATAACTCTGAGGTAAGCGGTTTTGCGGCTTTAAAACAGTACCCACACCTTATCTTAGGCGCAGTTGGGATTTTCGTGTATGTCGGTGCAGAAGTCGCTATTGGTAGTTTTTTGGTCAGTTATTTTAGCCTTGAGTCTATCTCAGGTGGCATTATTGAAGAAAAAGATGCAGCTAAATTAATTGCGTATTACTGGGGTGGTGCAATGGTAGGACGTTTCATTGGTGCCTATGTGATGCAACATATCGCAGCAGGCAAAGTACTCGCATTTAACTCAGTGATGGCGGTAGTGCTTATCGTGGTATCTGTTATGACTTCAGGGCACGTCGCCATGTGGGCTATTTTATTAGTTGGCTTATGTAATTCGATTATGTTCCCGACCATCTTTAGTTTAGCGGTGACTGGCCTAGGTAAACACACAGCAAATGGTTCCGGTTTGTTATGCCTAGCCATTGTTGGTGGTGCTATCTTACCACTAGCACAAGGTGCGTTAGCCGACGCCATTGGGGTACAACTTTCTTTCTTACTTCCAGCTGTATGTTACATCTATATTGTGTATTACGGCTTGGTTGGTCACAAAATCAAACAAGCTTAATCAGGGTTAATAAATTATGAAATTCAATCGTTTATTACTCAGCTCTTTAGTCGCAATCGCTTTAAGTGCTTGTGGTACTGCTGAAATTGATAAAACTGACATAGTCACGTCACAAGCACAAAGTGAGCAAAACGTTCACCCAGTTTGGCCAAAACTGGATATTGTTGTGAAATCGGACCCTGCTGTGGAAGCAAAAGTTGCTGAGATCCTTCAGGGAATGACTTTAGAACAAAAAGTAGCGCAGATGATCCAGCCAGAAATTCGTGATGTGACGGTTGCAGAAATGCGCCAATACGGCTTTGGTTCTTACCTCAACGGTGGGGGCTCATACCCCAATGGCAACAAACAATCCACAGCAGCTGATTGGATTGATTTAGCTGAACAAATGTATCAGGCCAGTATTGATGACTCTTTGGATGGGTCGACGATTCCAACCATGTGGGGCACGGACGCCGTCCACGGTCATAACAATGTTATCGGTGCTACTTTATTCCCACATAACATTGGACTTGGGGCAGCTAATGACCCTGACCTAATTGAACGCATCGCCGAGGTTACCGCCACTGAAGTGTTGGTAACGGGGATTGATTGGATTTTTGCACCTACGGTTGCCACTGTACGCAACGATCGCTGGGGACGCACTTACGAGGGTTATTCAGAACACCCTGACATTGTTCGCGATTACTCAGCAGCCATTGTCAAAGGCTTACAGGGCCAAGGCGAAAGTTTTATGGGGGATGGCAAAGTCATCAGTAATGTAAAACATTTTGTGGGTGATGGTGGCACAACAGACGGGATAGACCAAGGCAACACAATCGTCGATGATGAAACTTTATTTAACATCCATTCCCAAGGTTATGTGGGTGGTCTGAGTGCTGGCTCTCAAGTAGTGATGGCATCATTTAACCGCTGGAATGGCCAAAAAATCCACGGCAACAAGTATCTATTAACAGATGTCTTAAAAGATACAATGGGTTTTGACGGCTTTGTCGTAGGCGATTGGAATGGCCATGGGCAAGTCGCTGGTTGTAGTAACGAAAGTTGCCCACAGTCTATTAATGCTGGTTTAGATATGTTTATGGCACCGACTCAGTCTTGGAAACCTTTATTCAAAAATACCGTACAACAAATTCAAGACGGGGTTATTCCGATGAGCCGTGTTGATGATGCCGTTACACGTATCTTGCGAGTAAAAGTCCGCGCTGGTCTTTTTGAAAAACCCAGTCCTGCCGAACGTTCACTCTCAGGTAAAACGGAACTACTTGGTGCCGCAGAACACCGAGCAGTGGCTCGTGAAGCAGTGCGTAAGTCGTTAGTACTCTTAAAAAACCAAAATAATCTATTACCGCTTTCACCTACCCAAAACATTTTGGTTGCCGGAGATGGTGCAGACAACATTGGTAAACAATCTGGAGGTTGGACAATTACCTGGCAAGGTACCAACAATGTGAATTCGGATTTCCCTGGTGGCTCATCAGTATGGGATGGCATTGCCTCTCAGGTAACTGCGGCTGGTGGCACTGCGACACTGAGCGTGGATGGTTCATTTTCTGAAAAACCTGATGTTGCGGTGGTCGTATTTGGCGAAGAACCCTATGCTGAAGGTGTTGGTGATATTGCTACTTTGGAATATTCACCAGGAAATAAGAAAGATTTAGCCTTATTAAATTCCTTCAAGGATCAAGGTATTCCAGTAGTCGCATTGTTTATTACAGGACGTCCGTTGTGGGTGAATCCAGAACTCAATGCCAGTGATGCCTTTGTAGCCATTTGGTTACCCGGCTCTGAAGGCGCTGGTGTTGCAGATGTGATCCTACGTGATGCGAATGAGGCTGTGCAATATGATTTCCATGGGAAATTATCGTTCTCATGGCCTAAGGACCCCAACCAAATCGTCAACAAAGGGGATGACGATTATGACCCTCTATTCCCATATGGGTTTGGGCTGACTTATCAGGATACTGATACACTGGGTGACGATCTTTCAGAAGTGATTGCTTCTAAAAAGCAAGACAAACCATTAGTGTTCTTCGAGCGCTCTACCCAAGCACCATGGGCTTTAACACTTGTATCTGCGTTTAATACCGTCGCAGTGAATGCCAACTCCATGGCCATAGGTGATGTGCAATATCGAACCGAAGATCGCGTGGTCCAAGAAGATGCTTTCCAAATTAAAACGCTTGGAGGATCTTGGGCAGGCATACGCTTTAAAGGTAATGGACAAGCCCAAGACTTTAACGCATCAATGGCTCAAAACAGTCAATTATCAATGCTAGTTAATGTCAAAGAAGCCCCTACAGCAGATGTCTTAGTGGGGCTAAATTGTGGCACAGTAGACGGTTGTAAGTCGGTTATAAATATCCGTGAACAACTTACTAAAATGTCCAAAAACACATGGAATACACTAAGCATTGATGCTAAATGTTGGAGCGATAAAGGGATTTCTTACGCCGCATTAAACGAAGGCTTAAACATTATCTCAGCAGGGCAAATGACAGTCTCATTTTCTGCTATCGGTTTTGTTCAGCCAGAGGCGACCTCCGCTATAACATGTCCCTAGCCAAGTAATTTATTGGCACCGGTAGTCACACTATATGGGTGTGGCTACCTCCCTATTTTTTATCCTTCTTCTATACTAAAAACTTGCTAAGGTTGTTTAGCAAACGTCTTAGTCCCTTCAGGAATAACAAACCAATCTTGCTTTTCACTCACCCAGATGTGAGCAGCTGGGTTTAAAATACTAGTATCTTCCAGTGTAGTCGGCTTTAATTTTATCTTATCTGGTGTATTTGGGTTGAAATGATATAGGCGATTACCACATTTTGGACAAAACTTGGCAGCGCTTATGTTGCCACTATCTGCGACACGACTCCAATCATGCATTTCCCCTGCAAACACGATATTTGCCGCATCAACCATTGCGGTCAGACTGAACGCACTGGTAGAAAGCTTCTGACAGGCCTTACAGTGACAAGCAACAACCATGTCGGGTTCTGCCAACAAGGTATAAGATACGGATCCACATTGGCAGGCGCCTTTAATTGGATATTTATTTTCTGACATGGAATTTCCTTTACTAAATTATAGGTATAAAAAAACCGCCTTAACCTAAGTTAAGACGGTTTTTACTCTAACTGAATTTACAGTGATTTAATACGGAAACCTAAGGTATAACGAGGTGCGTATTGAGCCGCACTCAAGAATTGACGTTCAAAACGTCCAAAGCTACGCTCTGTTTCATTCGTTAAGTTAACACCTTCAAAGAATACCGTAATGTTTTCTGAAACGTCATAATTCACGCTTAGATCCCATTGTAAGAATTCTTCTACATACTGTGGAGGCGCATCGCTGGTATCTGGCTGACCTTGCCCTGCGATATACTCATCACGCCATGCAGCAGTCAACTTCACTGACAAACCATCTTTCTCATAGAAAGTTTGGAAGTTAGCAGAGTTACTTAGGCCAGGTAAGATTGCCTGAGCAGCAAGAATATAGTTGTCATATTCTACATCACCATCAACAACGGTTCCGTTGACACCTAAACCAAAACCAGATTCACCGAATAAGTGCTGAACAGCAAATTCCGCACCATTAACACTACGTGAACCCACGTTCTCAGGCGAATTTATCGTCCAATCAATCAAAGGATCAGTAGCAGGGTCAGGAAGAATACGGTTATTTTCTCCGATTCCAACACCGGCAGCTACTAGCTCTTGATAAACTGCAGCATCGGTAGCTTGCTCACCACGACCAGTCACTGCAGCGACTGCGGCGTTGTAACGAGGACCTAAATAAACATCATATAGTCCTGGGATGGTGGTCGTGACCTGCGAGTTTTCAATCCAATCATCAACTTCTTTCCAGAATAAACCGACAGCAGCATAACTACCTTCGTCATAGTAGTACTCTAAAGAAATATCTAAATTATTAGATTTAAAGGGTTGTAGATTCGGGTTACCACGGCTACCAGTACGTGAATTGATTTTAGGAGATGGCGTTAGGTTTAAATTACCTAACATATCTCCTAAACCAGGGCGCGTTATAGTCGTGCCAACTGACATACGGCCGACTAAGTCATCTGACAAATCAACTTTTAGGTCAAGCATCGGCAACACTAAGTCATAATCACCAGTAAAGTCGACCTCAACAAAGACACCGTCACCGACAAACTTTGTGACCCACTCAGAACCACCAGCCCAATAGACGTATTCAGGCACACGACTCTTTGCAGGACTAACCACTTCAGTACGCTCATAGCGCAAACCGAAGTTTGCATCCACGATGTAGTCAGAGATTTCAAACTCCCATGCTGTAGAAACATACAAGCTCGTAGTCTCTTCTGTAATACGGTTTGTCGCAAAGCCGTCGAATGTACCAATTTCATAGGCATCACTGCCAACGACTTCTTCAGTTAAGAAGGCCATTTGACGAGTTACGGCTTCATCAAAATCAAAAGCATAAGCGTAACCTGGTGACAGCCCCATTGAACCGGTTGCGAACTCATCTAAGAAACCAGATAAGTTAACTTGTTCAAACATACTATCAGGGAAGATTTCTGCAAATGTACCATTGTTAAAACCTGGCGCATTCGCATTATTCGAACCACCTGAACCTTGTAGAGACTGTTCGGTGAATGCCGCCCCAAATTTAACTCCCATCAAGCCATAGCCAATGTCGGGTAACCACTCACCTTTAAATTGGTACTGATTCACTTCTGATTGACCAGGAGTACGAGTAAATATTGAGAAGTTAGAACCAATTTCACTCGGATCTAGAACGGTAGAACCATTGTTCCAGTTAATTAAGAACCCTGGGATCTCGCCATCACGGAAGAAATATTCTTTCGAATCTAACGCAGCAGAACCCAAGATAACGCGACCTTGTGAACCTAGACCAGCGTCCAAACCGTTATCTGTCGAGGTTTTTGAGCTGTGTATATCAAACTCGAAGTTCAAAGTATCGGAATAATCATAAGTAATATTCAGACCAGTAGCCGATGAATCAACTTCACCCGTTTCACGGAATGCAGTATACGAACCATCGTCGCCTGAAGAGTTATAATAGATAGCTGTACCGTCAGCATCTAACTCATAAGAGTTAGCGTTGCCACCGAACGAGCCATTCCAAATACCCCAAGATAATGAGTTATTACCTGTAGTTGCTTTAGATGTAGTGTGATCCAACGTAAACGTTAATGCATCGGTAGCAGCAAATTGCAACGTCACATTACTATTTAGTCTTTCTCGTTGAATATCATCGCGAGCAAAGCTAATTTCCTGAGGGAAAAAGGCTGCAGTGGTTTCTTCTAAAACACCATCATCATTTGGAATCAAAAACTGTGGAATAACATTACCATCAACATCCATCAAACGGCCATCTGTTACAACAGCACTGTCTGAAAGAGTTGGATTTAACTGCCAAGAACGGACATTAGCCGCCTGGCGTTGGAAATCTCGACGTTGATATGAAAAGTTAGCAGAAAAACCAATGCGATCATCATGGAAGGTATTGCTGTAGACGCCAGCAACTTCTGGTGTCACATCATCACCCGTCTCATTTGACGAATCATAGATCCCTTTTGTCATGAAAGAGAACTTCTGGCCTGGGCTTTGCAGTGGTTTGGTCGTGACAATATTGACTGTCGCACCTAAACCACCCGTTGGGACGTCAGCACGAGCTGTCTTGTAGACTTCTAGTGCGCTTACGCCTTCTGATGATAAATTTTCAAAATTGAATGAACGAGTAAATCCCGTACCCGACATTTGGCGACCATTTAAGGTTACCAAATTAAACTCTGGGCCAAAACCACGCACTGTGATTTGACTACCTTCACCATTTGCACGCGATACAGATACACCGGTAATACGTTGCAATGATTCAGCTAAGTTTGTGTCTGGGAATTTACCCATTTCTTCTGCGGTAATTGCATCAACAACACCGCTAGAGTCTCGTTTTAAAGCGCTTGAACTAATCAAGCTGCCACGAATACCGCGGACGGCGATGACTTCTACATCTTCGTCGACTTTGGCACCCGCGTCTTCTTGCGCTACAGCTGGCATAGCTATAGCCGCAGAACCCATCAATAAAGACATAGTTGCTGCTATTTTGGTTTTTTGAAACATTGTAGTTTTCATTTTTATACTCTCTATGCTATGCCGATTATTCTGCAGCCGTAGCTGTCACAACGATATTCTTAACAATGACACCTTGGTCTTGTTCGTTAAGATACATCAAGAATGAGCTATAGGTATTTTCTGCGTCTTGTGCACCAAATGTAATCGTGTACTGAGCCAAGCTTTCACCACTCACAGTAACTGCATCAGTATTAAATGATGGCTCTACATCTGGGAACGGTAAGCGCTCGAAACGGAAGCGAACATTCGTATCAGTACCACCAGCAGGTAATGCTGCATCGAACGTGATCGTACCGCCATTCGGGAAGCTCATCGGATAAAGGCTTGCATTATCGTTTGAGAAACCCGCCCAAGCTTCAGCACCTGTAGGCCACGCATAAGTCGCGCCTGCTAGTGTTGCACCACCAAACGGCACCATCATTGCTTGCGTATCGTATACGGACACTTTGATGTCTTTAACCATCACTGTAGCATCACGCTCAGTCAGGTATAACAAGAATGAGCTAAATGTTACATCACCTGTTTGTGCAGGAATTGCGACACGGTAAACCACTTCTTCGGTACCAGATACTGTTACCGTTTCGGTCTCAAATACAACTGAGTTGTTCGGATTAGGTTGATTTTCAAAGCGGAAGAATACGCCTGTATCAACAGCATCACCAACTAAAGCAGCAGTAAATGTAATATGACCACCACGATTTAAGTCCATTGGATACAGCGCTGTATTTAAGTTCGCAACACCGGCCCAAGTTTCAGCAGACCCTGGGAAAGTAAAGTTATTACCATCTTTCACTAGACCGCCAAATACACCCGACATATCAGCCGTTGTACTCGTTGGAGTAACTACGATATCCGTCACAATCACACCTTGATCTCTTTCTGCAATGTACATCAAGAAAGACTCGTAAGTATTTTCCGCATCTTGTGCCGGAATCGCAACGGTATACTCAGTTGGTGTGCTACCTGATACGGTAACCAACTCTAAATCAAACGCTGGATCCGTATGCGGATGTGCACGACGTTCGAAACGGAATCTTAGGTTAGTATCTGCGCCACCTTCTGGAACTGAAGCCATAAACGTTACCGTACCACCGACTGGGAAAGTAAATGGATAAACGTTGGTGTTCTCATTCGCAAAACCACCCCATACTTCAGCTCCAGTAGGGAAGGTATATACGCCATCGGCTAGAGTTGCACCACCAAAGACACCTGTCATTTGAATACCTGTAGGCTCATTGGCAACTACTTCGATATCTTTCACGATCACGTTGGCATCTTGGTTTTCAAAATACATTAAGAATGAACTAAATGTGTTTTCACCTTGTGCATCAAAAGTAATGGTATAGGTCTGCTCTTCAGTACCGGTTACCGTCGTATATTCTGTGTAGAATGAAGGTTCGGTTGCAGTCGCATCTGAATCATTAAATGGTAGACGCTCAAACTTGAATCTCACATTCACATCATCTGCAGACGCAGGTAACGCACCCGTAAATGTAATGGTACCACCATAAGGGAAACTAAACGGATATAAGTCGGCGTTCTCATTAGACACACCACCCCATGTTTCCGTGCCTGAAGGCCAGCTGAATGTTGACGTTGCCGCATCGAATGTGACACCACCAAAGACACCTGTCATAACTACGCCAGCAGGAGTTTCACCGCCAGTTTCACCACCGGTTTCGCCGCCAGTTTCGCCGCCAGTCTCACCACCGGTTTCGCCACCAGTTTCACCGCCATTGTTTGGCGTTGATGGAGTACCAGCTGCAGAACCATCAATGATTTCTAAATTAGTCACACGATATACTGCGTCGGCACCTGTTTGCCACGCTGGGAATATCATCACTACGTCGATATCACTAGGGTCTAATGAACCTGCATCCACGAGATCAATCAGATCGAATGTGAATGTTTGCCATTCAGCAGAAGGGTTGACGCCTTCGTTACTAGTATTTAAGTTAACTTCAACTGCACCAGTGTTGCCACCAGACTCAATTTTAAGTAACCAAGCTTCATTACCCGCTGCAGGTGCGTTGACCACTTTCATGTCAAAACGAAGTACGCCAGATGTAAGTAGGCTTGTTGCATCTACAGTTACACCAGTACCACCATCAGTTGTACGAGAATTAACACCTAAAACGGTACCGTTATTATCTAAGATAGAGAACTCAGCTACCTGACCTTTTTCAGTGTCAGCAACAAAAGCTGGCGTTGTTCCACCACAACAATCCCACAGTGCCCAGTTTTCATTTACCGCACCAGCACCAATCAATGTAGCTAATGGTTCAACTGGAGCATTTGCACCTGGCACATGGAATTTGACATCAGATACACGATAAATTGCACCTGCGCCTGTTTGCCATGCTGGGAATATCATAATGACATCAATATCACTTGGATCCAATGAACCTGCGTCCACTAAATCTGTGATATTAAATGTAAAGTCTTGCCATTCAGCAGAAGGGTTCACACCTTCGTTACTAGTGTTTAAGTTAACTTCAACTGCACCAGTGTTACCACCTGATTCAATTTTAAGTAACCATGCTTCGTTGCCAGCCTCTGGTGCATTCATCACTTTCATACCGAAAGATAATACGCCATTAGCTGCGATTTCTGTAACGTTGGTAGATACACCTGTACCACCATCAGTAACACGTGAGTTCCATCCAAGTACAGTACCGTTGTTATCTAAGATAGAGAACTCTGCTACTTGGCCTCGGTCTGTATCTGCAACTACTGCTGGAGTGGTGCCACCACAGCAATCCCATAACGCCCAATCAGTATTCGTCGAAATAGGGAATTCAGGATAAGAAACACCAGAAGTATCTTGAGCGATAGCGACATTATCCAAGCGGAAGACAGCGCCATCACCAGTTTGCCATGCTGGGAAAACCATAATGATATCTAATAATGAGATATCTACACCATTGTCAGCAACATCTTGTAAAGGCACACGATAAGTGGCCCATTCGCCAACCACAGGTGCTGGACCAAATGTTGTTAAATCGGCTTCCCAAGCACCACCTGCAGCTTCATCAGCCTCAATTTTAAATTTCCAAACAGAGTCAGGATTGGCTGGGGCACTGGTAACTTTTAAATCAAATGTGACATAACCACCATCAATCATACCCAACGCATTGTGTGGAGTAGGACGTGAAGGAGATGTTGGATCTGAAGATAAGAAGGCAGAACGTGTAACAAAACCAAACACTGTGCCATCATTACCGTTTTCTACTGTAAACTCGTAGACGTCACCACGTTCAGCATCATCTGCTACTAAACCTGGCGTCGAACCACCACAGCAATCCCATGCAACCCAGTTCACATCTACCGCATCATCAAAAATAGTGATTGGGTTTGGTGCGCCGGCAACTAAAGTAGGCGCAGGTGCTCGACCTTCAACTAACTTACCACCATCAGCGACGTCAATATCATAACCTGGACTGACAGTTTCACAACCGCGACCAGTCGCTGGATTAGCAGTACATTGATAAACACGAACATAATCCACTTCTAAGGTTTGACCTTCAACAAATTTTGCTGCGTCTACACCACCTTCGTTGACAGATTCTGGCCATTGGCCACCCACTGCAACGTTGAGGATCATAAAGAAGTCTTGGTCGAACGGAGCTGGAGAATAATCAGTCCCAAGTTGACCTGTTGCCACATCATATAATTCAGCATACCAACCACGATGGCTCAAACCAAGAATAGTACCGTCACCTGTCGTACGTAATGATGATTGACGTTGCGTAGCATAGAGTACATTGTTGAAATACCAACGTATTTCACCTTCCTGCCACTCTATTGCATAAGTATTAAATGAGTCAGCTGGGCTAGTACCCGGATCATGTGCTGCACCAGAAAAATCTGAACCAGGGCCCGCACCATAATGGATAGTACCGTAAATATTAGATTCCAAAGAACCGTCTGCACGGGCGGTGCCTAAGTTAACGGCTTCCATGATGTCAATTTCACCAGATTTTGGCCAACCGCCATAAACTGAATCCGTAGGCATCATCCAAAAAGCAGGCCATGCACCTTGCCCTTCAGGAAGTTTGGCACGCATTTCAACACGGCCGTAAGTGAAATCACCTTTGTTCTGTGTCGTCATACGTGCAGATGTGAAATCGTCATCATTGCCTTCAGCGCCATCATTCAGCTTAGCAACAATTTTTAATGTTCCATCACTCACATATGAGTTATCTGGGGCATCTGTGTAACATTGACGTTCTTGGTTACCGCCACCATCACAGTTAACCTCATGATTCCATTTAGCAGCATCAATGGCAGTACCATCGAACTCGTCATTCCAAACTAGACGCCAATCAGCGTCCGAGTTTTGTTCACCGACTGGCTGCACATTTGGCTGTGTTGGATTAACAGCTTGCGTATCGGTGTTGGTTTCAACACCACCGCCACAGGCTGTTAAAACAAACACTGACATTGCACTTGCCAGTTTAGTTAGTTTGTTCATATTTTTGTTCATTATGTTCAACCCCAGTTGGAGAAACTTCTCATATTTATGTTGATTGTAAGCGCTTACATATTCTCACGGATTTATTTTGAGAAAATGTAAGCGCTTTCACTGTTAGTATAAATTGAAAATATAAAAGATCAATCATTTGTTACAAAAAAGTAACATACAGATAAACTAAGTTAAAATATTGAGTGAAGAAGACCACAACTTACCCGTAAACAAATATTAGCGACGACAATATCCTAGCAAACATAGATAATCCTTTTACATCTTTGCTACAACTTTGTTAAGTGACTGTTAAAGTGTCCATTTTTTTTTGATTTCGCACTTATCGGTGCTACTCGGGTCCATTAATTCTCTTTGCTAATAGCCGTACTGTGAATGCTCTTTGACTATATGCCTAAAACATCACCCCAGTGCATACTGTGAATTGCCCTCCCTCACTATTGCACACCAAATAAATGTGGTATTTTGCCTAGCAAATACCTAACAAACCCTGAGATTGACTCATGAGCACAACCTCTTATTTGCAACAATTTTCCCAAGCAATCAATGAAAAAGCCTTAGAAAAGGCTGTGGACATCACTAAAATTTGGATTGATGAGGCTCCAGAAACAATGGCTTATGCATGTGCCGGCATGATCAATAGAAAAATGGGGCGCCTTGAAGCTGCTCAAGAAATGGTCGATTTCGGCAAAAAACATTACAACTCAGTGTTTATTCTCCAAGAACAAGCATTAATATATATGGAACAAGGTAAAGGCCCTGAAGCAAGAGATACTTTTGAAACCATTATTCGCACAAATCGTTATTTTTTGTCAGCTTGGCAACAATTGTGGAAATTAACCAAAGACCAACCTTCACTCTTTTTACCCCAAGAAGTAGCCGGTGTAGAAAGACAGCTTCGCCAATTCAGTGATATGCCAAAGGCACTCGTCCAAGCCTATTTTGAGCTTGGCAATGGAAATTTAGACAGTGCCAATACATTGATCACTGGCGCTTTTACACAACCACCATCTGATCATCGCTCATTATCAGGTTGGGTTGAGTTGGCACAAAAACAAAACATGACACGTTTTGTTATCCGTTCTTTGGAAGTTGCTCTACAAAAAGCAGAACAACCTGCGTGGTTATTTGAAGTCGTCAAGTTACTCCAAAACCAACAAAACTTTTATCAAGCCCAAAAATATCTAGATGCACTGTCTAAGTATTGGAGTGATGAGCCGTTATTTAAATTAACTCAAGCGTCTCAATTGTTGCATACCAACCGAGTAGAAGAAGCAATTAATGTATTACAAATGCTTTCGGCAAATAATGATAACCAGCCCCTGCAAGCGCGTATTTATATTCTTCTGGGTCAGTGTTATCAAACCCTACAAAACATTGCACAATCTGCAGATTTCTTCCGTCTCGCGTTACAATTCGAGCACGTTAAAGGCGAAGCTTATTGGCATTTAGCAAATCTGAAAGTAGCTAGATTTTCAGCCGATGAAAAGCGTGACATTGATGCGCTAGCACAATCAAACAATACAGCGATGGACCGTTGCTATGCATTCTATGCCTTGGGTATGGCGCAAAACCAAGACGGTGAATTTGCTAAAGCCTTTGCTTCTTTTACCGCGGCCAATGCGCTGAAACGCCAGCTCAACCCTTATGACGTCAATACGATAACGGATAGTTTGGATATGTTACGCAAAGCCCCCGTGCCTGCACTTACCAAAACTGACGCCGCAACGACAAGCATTACCCCCGTTTTCATCGTCGGCTTACCTCGTTCTGGCTCCACATTATTAGATCAAATGCTAGCGGCTCACCCACATATTGATGGTACTAAGGAACTGACGACTATATTGCATATCGTCCAAGATATTGCAGAAAAATACGGTAAAGCATTCCACGAGGTCTTACCGAACCTGACCGCACAAGAAAAGCAAACATATGCGAATTGGTATCTCGAAAGTGCTGCAACATTTACCAAAAATTCTGCTTATTTTATTGATAAAAACCCAGAAAACTTTAAATATATCTCAGTCATCTTAGCCCTATTCCCTCAGGCTAAAATTATTGATTTGAGACGTGACCCTGTGGCCAACGGCTTATCAGCTTATAGACATCACTTTGCATCAGGTCACAATTACTCCAATGCGTTGAGCGATTTTGCTCAATACTACACAGCTTATACAAAGGTGATAAGCCATTTTGCTGCGGCATATCCAGAAGCAGTAACGACGATTACTTATGAAACCTTAGTCACTGAACCGGTGAAAACACTGCAAAATGTGTGTGCATTTATTGGCGTCGAAGAGATTGCTAAACCGCTTGATTTCTACAAGCATCAACGTGCTATACACACCCCTAGTGTGGCTCAGGTTTATCAGCCATTAGATCCGAACAAACTCAACGAGTGGCAAGATTTTGCGGAATTCTTAGCTCCTTTGTTAGCGTTGCAGTCAGAGTTGGCATAGCTCTTTAGATAAAGAGCACTTTAGGTTAGCTAGCACCCACTCACATAGAAATATTTATATTTCTGGCTCGTTGATGCAAACGTAATGAGTGAGGTGTCTATGTATAACAGTACTGTTATGGTGAGGTTACTCGACAGTTTTATCAGACTAAACCAGCAAGGTGTAGTACCCTACATCCATATTATTATTTCGGGCAAACTAAGCTCATACATTTAATCGAGTAGGAAAAGGTTCATGGCGGTTCATTGGTTTCCAGGGCATATGCATAAAGCCCTAAAAGAGATGCAAGAAGCTCTTAGTACGGTTGATATATTGATCGAGGTACTCGATGCTCGTCTTCCTTATTCTAGTGAAAATCCTGAAATTGCTCGCCTACGTGGGGACAAACCTTGTCTAAAGATTTTTAATAAATCGGATTTAGCCGACCCCGAATTGACAGCAGAATGGCAAGCACACCTAGAGCAAGACCGTTCTATAAAAACCTATACGACGTCTCTAGAAGACAAAGGTAATACCAAGCACATCATTGAACTCATTCGTCAGACGTGTGCAGCCAAAAATAAATCCATTAAAAACATTACCGCCATGATCATTGGGATCCCCAATGTCGGAAAATCAACGATTGTGAATATTCTGGCTGATCGTGTGATTGCCAAAACAGGTAATGAAGCTGGTGTGACCAAAAATCAACAACGTATTAACCTAGGCAGTGGGATTGTCTTATTAGATACCCCTGGCGTGTTATGGCCGAAGTTTTTAAACCCTAATTCTGGTTATCGTTTAGGGATTTCTGGCGCGGTAAAAGATACAGCGTTGGAGTATGATGATATCGGTTTTTTTGCAGCAGATTATTTGATTAAGGCCTACCCTGAATATCTGAAAACACGATTTAAGTTGGATCATATCCCTGATACTGAGATCGAATTTTTAGAATCAGCCGCTAAAACTCGTGGTGCAATTATGACAGGTGGTCGCGTTAATCTGCATAAAATTTGTGAATTGCTGATTGGTGAGTTTAGAACAGGTAAATTAGGACCTGTGAGCTTAGAAACGCCCGCTATGATCGAAGCTGAGCTTGCAGAGGTGGCGCGTATTGCCGAGAAGAAAGCAGCGGATAAGCTCAAACGCAAAGAACGTTTCAAGGATGGTTCGCTGACACCTGATAAACATGATCGCAAAGAAGTCCGTACTAAAAAACGTGGTGAACAAAGTGCTAGAGATAAAGCGCGACAACAAGAAATTAATAAGCAAAAGAAGAAAAGACGCTAAGCTTTCACTACCAACGAGAAATACTTAACAGAAATAAATATCTTATCAAGGCTCCATAAAAATGGATTTAAGCGCAAAACAGCAACGACAAATAGACCAAGGAATCACTCGTTCTTTGCAAGCGGTTTGTGAGCAAGCAGAAGTCACCATTGGCGGTTTTGCATGGCTCACGCACTTGGTCGATTACAGCGATTTCCCACATAGCCTACAGGTCGTGTGCGTATTTGTTGATGCAGAACAACAGGCCATCGCCAAAGAGAACGGCGAACAAGCTCAGCTAGTACAATTAATCTGTTTGGGTTTATCTGGGATCACTGAAGAACTTGATAGACACATCACACACACTGCAAAACTCTGTCGCTTTGATAATAATGCTGAAGGCGCTGAACGGCGCTATTTATAGGATTTGATGATTCCTATTTGCACGCCCCGAAAAACACTTATCCCATGTTACTTTTGGCATATTACAAAATTGACTCTGCAGCAAAATAGGAATACTCATTAATATCTGAAAACAGGAGCTGAGCAGACTATTGTGACACTAAGCTTTGCACCCGACGGTAAAAAGCTTCACGACCTTTCGCATATTTCTTGCCACCGGCTTTGGGCCAATTGGCATTTAGAGCAATTACTAGGTCGTTGTTAGGATCAATAAATAGCCCTTGACCAAAAATCCCTCGCGCTTCAAAACTTCCATCATTATTCGTCCACCATTGAAATCCATAACCCTTTTTGTCTGACCCGATATCCGCTTGTTGGGTAGTTGCTTTAGCAAACCAGTCGTCTGGAACAATAGAGGTACCATCGACTTTAGCTCCGTGCATAACAAACTGGGCAAAGCGCAAATAATCGCGTACGGTTGCTTGTACACAACAACCACCGATTTCACTACCAGACGGCCCTAATACCCAAGAGGCATTGTGTTCAGTACCAATCTTTTGCCAGACTTTTTCAGTTAAGTAGGAAGCCAACGATTTACCCGTAGCTTGGCTGACCAATAAACCAATTAAATTGGTTTCACCGGTACTGTATAACCAGCGTGTACCCGGCTCAACAGCTCTAGGTAATTGGCGCATGTAGCTCGCTATTGCATCTACACCAGGCTCAGGAGTATGAAAATTGAATTTAGAAACGTCAGAATGAATATCAGAATAATCTTCATTCCAAGCAATACCCGAAGTCATTGTGAGCAATTGCTCTATACTTACCGCATCATAGGCACTGCCCTGCATGGATGGAATATAATCCGTGACTTTGTCATCCAGGCTTTTGATATAACCGTCTTTGATAGCTGCGCCAACCAACGTTGAGGTGAAAGACTTCGCGACCGAGAAGCTCGTCCATTTATCATCCTTATCCATACCCAGCCCATAGCGTTCTAGACGAACTTGACCTCGGTGCAGGACAATTACACCAGCCACACGCAGTTCCTCCATAAAGCTATCCAGCTCAGCGTCTGTAAGCGCCAAAGGTGAACCAGCAGGTAAAGGACTAACGTTTGAGCTCGTATAAATTATGTTTTTGGGTACCACTGGCAGACTGTCTAAAGAGCGAAATCCTGCGTCTCTTTGTTGGGTAGTCCAGAACAGCACGTTGATGTCAGCAGGAGGATTAAGGAGTAAATAACGTAAGTGACGGTCAGTATTCAACCAAATAAAAGTGCCAATGAGAGCAATAACAACTGGGATACCGATTAACCATTTACGCATATACGTCTCCAATCTAGACTAGGAAAATTTTAAACCCTATCAACATTAACACAATCCCTCCTAATATTTCTGCTTTGTCAGCTAAATATGTGCCACTTTTTGCACCAATCAGTGTCCCCAATCCACTGAACAGAAACACAATAATAGCAATGACGCTACTCGCGGCAAATACCGAAATATCAAATAATTTTAGTGTAAATCCAGCTGCTATAGCATCAATACTGGTAGCAAAAGCAACTAGTAGCATTAGCTTATGGGATATATTGACGGGCGTTTTATCTGGACCATCACAATAGGATCCGTAAATCGCTTTACCTCCCAAAAAGATCAATAAAAGGGCGGCAAGTAAGCTCGCATATGGTGCAATCCATTGGTACAGCCCAGAACCTGTAGCGTGACCCAATAACAACATGCATACATGAAAGATTGCAAAATATAAACCTAAGTATAGACCTAAATATCGCTTATTGGTGGCATGCTTAGTCCCTATACTGACCGATACTGCAAATGAATCCATACTGAGGGCGACTGCTAATACAAAAAATTCAAAAATGCGGAATGACTCTTTCTAGTAAAAGGTACTTTCATTATAGCTGTCAGGCAGTGAACTTGGCTAGGCTTCTAAAGAGTTGGTAGCAATGTAGGGAAAAAAGAAATTTGGTACAATTTGAGGTTACTAACACCCTGTATTTTTAGGATAAATTAGTAACCTCTGAAAAGGAACTTACTCCACGGTAACTGATTTTGCTAAGTTACGAGGCTGATCCACATCTGTGCCTTTGATCAAAGCCACATAATAAGATAATAACTGTAATGGAATTGTATATATGATCGGAGCAATAGACGCGTGACAATGTGGTACAGAAATCACACGCATCGTATCGTCAGAGGCGAACTGAGCATCTTTGTCAGCAAACACATACATGATACCACCACGGGCACGCACTTCCTCTACATTAGACTTCAGCTTCTCTAACAACTCATTATTAGGTGCCACTACGATGACTGGCATTTCATCATCGATTAAGGCCAAAGGACCGTGTTTCAATTCACCTGATGCATATGCTTCAGCGTGAATATATGAAATTTCCTTGAGCTTTAATGCCCCTTCCATCGCAATCGGATATTGCTCACCACGACCCAAGAATAACGAGTGGTGTTTATCCGCAAACTCTTCTGCTAACGCTTCTATACCATCCGTCAGTAGTAACGTTTCTTCTAATTTTGCCGGTAAACTTTGTAAGCCAGCTAAAATATCCTCTTTATCTTCTGCAGATAAACCATTGTGCTCACCAATCGCCAAAGTCAACAACAAGAATGCCGTTAACTGAGTCGTAAACGCTTTCGTCGAAGCAACTCCAATTTCAGCTCCTGCTTTAGTCATAAACGCCATATCTGACTCGCGCACCAAAGACGATCCTGCTACGTTACAAATCGTCAAACTCGACATATAACCAGACTCTTGTGCCAAGCGTAACGCTGCTAAAGTATCCGCAGTTTCACCTGATTGAGAGATCGTGACTAACAAGCTATTGGGATGGACAACCGACTTGCGATATCTAAACTCAGAAGCAATCTCCACATTACACGATACATTAGCATATTGCTCTAACCAATAACGTGCGGTCATACCGGCGTGATAACTAGTACCACACGCAATGATTTGGACATGCTTGACGCTGGCCAACAACTCATCTGCGTTTTCGCCAAAGATGCCTTTAGTGATACCTTCAGCGTTCACACGTCCTGCCAATGCATTACGAACCACAGAAGGCTGTTCATGGATTTCTTTTAACATATAATGACGGTACTGACCTTTGTCGCCCGCATCATGTTCTACGTTAGATTCAATGATCTCGCGTTCAACTGGCTGACCATTTTTATCAAAAACGGTCACCTCACGACGTGTAATTTCTGCAACATCGCCTTCTTCTAAAAACATAAAACGACGAGTGACAGGTAATAGTGCCATTTGGTCAGATGCAATGAAGTTTTCACCTAAACCCAAACCAATAACCAATGGTGAACCTGAACGAGCGACAATAACGCGAGAAGGATCATGTTGATCCATAATCACCGTACCATATGCCCCTTCGAACTTCTTCACGGCAGCTTGTACCGCACTTAACAATGAAGCATGTTCGTCCAATAATGAATGCACCGTATGTGCGATGGTTTCGGTATCTGTGTCTGTACTAATCTCATAACCTTTGTGCACTAAATCAGCACGCAATTCTTGAAAGTTTTCAATGATGCCGTTATGCACGACAGAAATACGATTTGTAGAATAATGTGGGTGAGCGTTGTTCTCTGTTACACCGCCATGGGTTGCCCAGCGTGTATGTGCAATCCCCGTTGAACCAACACCATTTTCGGGTGTGATAGCATCTGCTAGGGCTTGGACTTTACCTGTACGACGCACGCGATTATATGTACCATCGGCACTCAATAACGCCACACCGGCTGAATCGTAACCACGATATTCAAGACGCTTCAAGCCTTCCAACAAGATCTCAACAACATTACGTTCTGCAACCGCACCAACGATCCCACACATATTACTTCTCCTTTTGTGATGTTGTTCTGACCACAACACCCTTTTGCTCGATTTGATGCACTGCATCTTCATTAATTAGGTTATCGGTTACCAAAGTCGATATGTTTGCCCAAGGTAACTCTAAATTTGGCATTTTTTTACTCAGCTTGTTCGATTCAGCTAGTACAATCGTTTGTTCAGACACGGTCGACATGACTTGAGAAAGTTTGGTTAACTCGTGAAATGTCGTGGTCCCTTGGGCTAAATCAATCCCAGAGGCCCCAACAAAAGCCATCTCAAAATTGTAAGAAGCAATCATTTTTTCAGACATCTGCCCTTGAAATGACTGCGACATAGGATCCCATGTACCACCACACATAAGTACTGTCGCATTTTTACTGTATTCGGTCAGTGCCGTCGCAACAGGTAAAGAGTTCGTCATCACAACCAGATTCGGGATTTTTTGTAAAAACGGTAACATCTGCGCGGTAGTGGTTCCACTATCGAGGATAATTCGTGCACCGGCAGGGATTAAACTGGCCGCCAATGCGGCTATGTCAGCTTTTTTCTGATCAAATGCTAATACGTCGTTTGCCCGAGATACTTGCTGAACTAATACAGCACCACCATGCGTCCGAATACAAAATTGCTGCTTTTCTAATTCAGATAGATACTTTCGAATCGAAACTTCAGACACGGATAAATCTTTGGCAAGTGTTAATACATTCACTGAACCGTTTGTGATGAGTGTCTCTTTTATCAACTTAATTTTTGGATTAGTCGCTTTCATCAAAGATTTATTGGATTTTTTATCGGAATATTGAAAACGCAAGATTATAAATAAAAGTTTCGTTTTGTAAAGAAATTTACAGGAAAAGTACCATTAATCAATTATTTAGTTTCGAAGTGAAAGTAAATGCTATATTTTTAGCTCCCGTTATATGTTAAATCACTCGTGCCCGACTTTTCAGGGCACAAAAAAAAGGGGCATAAGCCCCTAATCAATATCTGACAAATTATTACTTCTTAGTCGGTCTTGGCCAGTTTGCAATTTCGCGTTGCTTTGCACGTGCTATGGCTAAATTATCATTTTCGACATCTTTGCTGATCGTTGAACCGGCACCCACAGTGGCGTTATCACCAATCGATACTGGTGCGACTAAAGAGGAATTCGAACCAACAAAGGCATTCGTCCCTATTACTGTTTTGGACTTATTCACACCATCATAATTACAAGTAATCGTCCCTGCTCCGATATTGGCATTGGCCCCCACAATGGCATCACCTAAATATGTCAAGTGATTCGCTTTGGCACCGCGGCCGAGGATCGTTTTCTTCATTTCTACAAAGTTACCGACTTTGGAGCCTTCGTGCATCTTGGCGCCAGGACGTAAACGTGCATAAGGGCCGACTTGGCAGTTTGCGTCAACTTCTGCATCCTGGATAATCGAGTTGGCTTCAATGACCGTTCCGGCCGCAACAGTACAATTTTGTAACAGGCAGTTTTGGCCAATGACCACATTATCACCTAAGACAACATGACCTTCGAAGACACAATTGACATCGATACTGACATCGTTACCGACCGTCAATTCACCACGCACATCAAAACGTGTTGGATCAGCTAAAGTCGCTCCGCCCAGCATGGCTAATTCCGCTTGTTCTAACTGAAAAGCCCGCTCTAAACGAGCAAGCTGGACGCGGTTATTTACCCCTTCAACCTCATGTGCTTGGACAGGGTGTGCCGCGCGAATGCGTTTACCTTCTTTGGCGGCCATCTCGATCACGTCTGTTAAATAATATTCACCTTGGGCATTATCATTGGATAATGCGCCTAACCACCGTTTTAAATCAGCGCCATTCATCAACATCATTCCAGTGTTGATTTCATTGATCGCTAACTGTTCTGGCGAAGCATCTTTATGCTCCACAATCGCAGAAATATTATCACCATCTCGGATAATACGTCCCATACCGGTTGGATCATCCAAATGCACAGTTAATAAGGCAAAATCTGCGCTCGCTTTTACGTCGACCAAACGCTGTAGTGTTTCGGTTTTAATTAACGGAGCATCGCCCACCAAAATCAGGACATCATCGGTATCACGAATGTGAGGTTCAGCTTGTTGTACCGCATGCCCCGTACCAAGCTGCTCAGATTGCAAACACCAGTTTAAGGTCGGTTCATCGATACGTTCTTTAAGAAGTTCTGCACCATGCCCATAAATGAGATTAATTTGCTCAGCGCCTAAGGCCTTTACCGAATCGATGATACGTTGCACCATAGGTTTCCCTGCAATGGGATGCAATACCTTTGGCAGGCTTGATTTCATGCGAGTGCCTTTCCCGGCAGCGAGGATCACAACAGAAAGTGACATGGAAATTCCTTTAAATATAAATTACGCGGGATTTTACAATAATCCGTTACAAAATGTTAGTTGCTCATCTAAGTGATTTTCTTAGAACCTATCAACCCAGAGGTCAGTGCAATGCCAAATAAAATGACACTACCGCCAACAATCATTATCGGCGTGATAACTTCATTTAATAGCATTGCTCCCCAAATTAAACCAAACAAAGGAACCAAATACCCAACATAGAGGGCCTTGCCAGGACCGACCTTCATAATCAAATCGAAATACAAAATATATGCGACGCCAGTACATACTGCAGCGAGTAGTAGAACCGCTGTCCATGCTTCAATTGAAGGTAGCACTGCCGGAGGGTAAAGCAAGACCAAGGGCAGTAGCACTAAAGCAGAAACCGCTTGAGAACCCATGGCAATGGCTAATGGTTTCACCCCTTGCAGATGCTTTTTCATGTAACAAATGGCCCAGCCATAACAGAAAGTAGCACCTAAACAGGCAAAGACAGGTAACAGGCTCACGCCCTGAAAGGACAAAGCATCATAACTCAGTAAATACACACCGACAAAACCACACAAAAAACCTAACTTCGCCAGATGTGAAATTCTATCACGCAGCCACAACCACGCTAACAAAGCACCAAATAAAGGTGCAGTTCCGTTCAACAGTGAAGTCAGCGCAGCTGGTAGATGTATACTGCCATATCCAAACAAACAAAATGGAATTGCCGTATTAGTTAAGCCAATCACTGTAATAGGCTGCCAATATCGTAGCATATCTTTGATCTGCTTTTTATATATGACAAAAGGTAACAAGACGAGTGTCGCTAATAAGGCACGGATTTCGACCATAGCCCACACCCCAAACTCGACTACAGAGATACGCATCAACATAAATGAGGCTCCCCAGATCATGCCCAAAAACATCAATTTTGCGAGCTCAATATTAGGCATATTTTGCTTCATGCTCCAACAACCATGATTTATTGTCTAAACCACTGGCATAGCCTGTTAATTTGCCATTTTTACCAATTACTCGATGACAAGGTACAATAATCGCAATCGGATTTTTCCCATTGGCTAAACCCACTGCTCTGACGCCTTTAGGATTATTAATCTTGGTGGCAATATCCAAATAGGAGCAGGTTTGACCGAACGGAATAGTACCCAAAGCTGACCACACTGAATGTTGGAAATGGGTACCTTGAGCGGCTAAGGGAACCGTAAATTCGTGTAAACTCCCAGCAAAATAAGCAGCAAGTTCGGTACATGCTTGCTGAGTATGTTGATTGGGTTGAGCTTCAACTGAATCTGTCGGGGCAGAACAAAACTCAACAGCGGTGAGCCCGTCTGCATTAGCACTGATACATAACCAAGACAACTCAGTCTGCATATATTGTAAATACGTCATTTATTATCCCTCCTTTTTCTGCTGTTTTTCTAATGTAGACCATTCCCATAACAACAAGCAAAGATAACTCCGCCAAGGCTTAGCCGCACTTGTATTTAATGCGTGTTTGTCTAACTGCTGTCGTACAATAAGGTCATTATCTAACATGACGTCTGTTTCAGCAAAGCCACGCAAGCGAACATAGTTTACGGTCCAAGGACCAATACCTTTCACTGTTAACAAACTATCCAAGGCAGAGTCAGTTTCAGGCATATTTTGCTGCCACCACATAATGCTATCGATTAATGTTTGTTTACGTCTTTCGGGCATTTTTAAACTAGAGAAGTCTGTTCTAACAAAAATATCTAACGCAGGGATACCACGGCAAATTGAATTTGGCTCATCATCTACCGCGACAGTTGTAGGCTTAGCTGCTAATCGCAGGGCAGCTTGTGTTTGCAAGGCTAATGCAACAACGCGGTTCACTTGAGTAACAGCGGCCATTACTGAAACTTGTTGGCCACAAATCGCTCTTAATAAAGCTTCAAAAGGTGACCATACGCCAACAATAGACAAACCATGATGAATACGCTGTCTCGGTACACCGGCCAAAACTAATGCATCACGCACTTCATTCCAAGGGGTTAAACAACCCAGCACGCGAATCATATTGGTTCGATAATGAAGCAATCCATGCGATTCAGTCATGTCGGTTTCTTCTAGGAGTTTGACCAGAAATTTATTTTCTGACGGAACGTACTCCGCGACTAATGTTCCCTCAGCAACCTGACGGGAATACGTGACATCGCCAACGTGCTCTAGAGACCCAATCACACGTCTTGCTAAAAAGTCTCTGACTGAGGGCCAGTGATAATCTGCAAAACAGTTTATGACACATAATTGTGACACACTCACCCCCAAATACAGGAAAACTTAGCTTTGATATCAGGGTCAACTAACGCTTAAGGTAGGTATAACCTGACAAACAATTTTCATAAAAATCTGTCAATTTAACACCTTCCCTTGGTTTGATATTCCCTGCGGACACTTCTTTATCAATCAAGCGTTTGACATCTTTGGCCATCGAGGATGGGTTGTATTGCATAATGGACAACACATTTTCAACAGAAGAGCCTCGAACGATTTCTTCAATATAAAAATCATCAGGATCATCATCATAACTAAATATATGCACTTCGTTCAAACGACCAAATAAATTGTGCATATCGCCCATTACATCTTGATATGCACCAGTAAGAAACAGGCCAAGATAATAATCCTCTTCGCGGTTCAAAGCATGCATGGGGATCACATTGGAAATCTCACGACCAACGGTAAACTTGTCAAGTTTACCGTCAGAGTCACAGGTGATATCGACTAACGAGCAATTCACCGTTGGTTTCTCCAAATGCCTAGTTAATGGAATGACAGGAAGAATTTGATCTATTGCCCAGGTATCCGCCGCAGATTGGAAAATCGAAAAATTACATAGATACTGACTCGATAAATCAAAATCAAGTGTCTGGAGCTCTTCTGGGACAAATTCCGCACCTTGTAATCGGATACGTAAACGGTTCATGATCTGCCAATACAAGGTTTCGACTTTCGCCAACTCTTCAATATCGACAACACGGAACTTAAAAGCATCACTGGCTTGTTCTTTGTATTGGGAAGCATCGTTGTAGATTTCTTGGGTATTTTCCATGGTATCCATGTTTTGCGCTAACTCACGCATATTCGTTACCAGGATATGTTCACCTGAGACCGCTTCAACCGAAACTTCGGCACTATCAGGACGAATTTCACCAACAATTTCAGTAATAACACAAGAATGGTGTGCTGTGATGGCACGACCAGATTCACTAACCAACGTCGGATGTGGGACTTTTTCTAAATCACAGACTTCTTGCATACCATATACAACGTCCGCAACATACTCATCTAGCGTATAATTTCGCGAAGAATCACTGGTGGATTTAGTCCCATCATAATCAATACCAAGACCGCCACCGATATCCACATATTGCAAAGGGAAACCAAGGTGATGCATCTCTGCATAAATCAATGCACCTTCATTTATTGCCTCTTTTACCGCACGAATATCGGTTAATTGACTACCAATATGGAAATGTAAAAGCTGTAAACAATGCCCCATATCTTGGCTTTTAAGCAAGCGCGCAGCATTGATAATTTCACTGATCGTTAAACCAAATTTTGCCCGATCACCGCCAGAGCCTTCCCATTTACCGCGCCCTTTAACAGACATTTTGGCACGCACACCAATGATGGGATCGATCCCAATTTCTTTAGCTACTTTAACAATCAGATGCAATTCAGAAAATTTCTCAATGACGATAACGACTTTGCGGCCAAGACGCTGCGCTAATAATGCTAAGTGCATGAACTCTTCGTCTTTGTATCCATTCAAAATAGTTAAGGCATCATGAGTCGTGTTATACGCCATAACCGTCAACAACTCAGCTTTTGAACCCGCTTCCAAGCCGTAGTGATAAGGTGCGCCGGCTTCAACAATCTCTTCGACAACCTCTCGCATCTGATTGACTTTTACAGGATAAACCCCTCGGTACAACCCCTGATAATTCGCCTCAGCGATGATCTTTTGAAACGTTTCATTAAGCTGGGCGACTTGATTGCGCAACACATCATGGAAACGGACCACTACTGGGAATTGGATGTTTTCTTGTTTGATCTCCTCGATCACTGCTGCAAAATCAATTTGCAGATGATCTTTGGTAGGATCCGGTGTTACACAAACATTACCTTGTTTGTTTAGGCCAAAATAGCCTGCGCCCCATTTCGAAATTCCATATAACGCGTCAGCATCTTCTAGCTGCCATTGGGTCTTAATCGGTGCGGTCATAACAAGCCCTTATCGTTTTTGGGTTATGTCCTGGAATACAGCCTACAATTATATAACTTGTTGAGTAAGATACACTAGCATTAAATCATGATTGCTAAAGAGTAAGTAGTAAAAACATTTACAATATTATTGATTTTTATCTATGGAGAAATTGCATTATGAAAATTTTTTTCTACACTTAAAGTAGAAAAAACATACTGAAGACTAAAAATGCAAGCGCCGTTTTCACCTACCAACTTCGTCAACAATAAACTGCGTGTGTTATTTGTCGATGATAACCCTCTTGACCTACAGGTAATGTTAGCGAACCTGTCGGATGAATTCGAGGTGATTTTTTCGTTGTCTGCAACCGAAGCGATTTTTTTTGCGCAACAAATGCCCCAACCTGATATCATTTTATTAGATATATTTATGCCTGATATTGACGGATTTCAGCTTAGCCAAAAACTTAAGACAAACCCAAGTACTAAGCATATACCGCTCATTTTTATCTCGTCTTCTACCTCTACCCGAATCAAAACTCGTGCATTTAATCTGGGCGGTGTCGACTTTATCAACAAACCTGTAGATCCCGTTGAATTAGCTTTACGCATCAAACTTCATACAAAACTCAACAGACAATCACAAGAAATTGAAAATTTACCTGCCTTGCATCCTGTCACTAATTTGTACAACAACAACTACTACATCGATGAGTTTTACAAAGAGTGGATGAACTGTAAACGTTTCGATTACCCCCTTACATTGATGCACTGTGCTATTGATCACTTTGCTGAATTAATAGAGCTCCATGGCAATTATTTTAAACAGACTGCCGCTCTCGCAGTGGCCAATGTATTACGCAGAATTGGCAATCGGCCTGGGGATATCGTCGCCCATATCGATGATGGCTATTTTGCTATTGTGCTGTCTGATAGCCACTTATCCTATAGTGCGGGTATTGCCAAGGAAATCATTGCCTCATTGACCGAAGTAGATGTCTGGCTTGAACCTAATGGTTCGTCAACCCATATCACAATCAGTATTGGCATTGCAGCAATCTATCCAGATGATAACTCCGACTATTCTTTACTGCATAAAAATGCTGAGCAAGCTCTAGCTTTTGCGCAATCTTTGGGTGGGAATATGTGGAGTACGTATAATGATATTGCGGATGAAAGTGGGCAGCGTGCTATTCATGAACTCGGTTAAGCACTACTCTATGATAATACCAGCTCATGTAAATAAAGCGCATTAAAAAACCCGTTAAACACAAATTTAACGGGTTTTTTTCTACATATAACGATGCGTTATTGTATCGCGGTAGTCTTACATCATGCCGCCCATACCGCCCATACCACCCATGCCGCCCATATCAGGCATTGCTGGTGCATCTTCTTTTGGTGCATCTGCAACCATGGCTTCTGTTGTGATCATTAAGCTTGCGATTGAAGACGCAAACTGTAAAGAAGAACGAGTCACTTTAGTTGGATCTAGGATACCCATTTCTAACATATCACCGAATGTATCGTTACCGGCGTTGTAACCATAGTTAGCAGAACCACTCTTCACTTCGTTCACGACAACAGATGCTTCTGCACCGGCATTAGTTGCGATTTGGCGCATTGGCGCTTCCATTGCACGAAGTGCTAATTTAACACCTAATGTTTGCTCTTCATTGTCGCCTTGTAAGTCTGCTAATTTAGCAGCTACACGGACTAATGCGACGCCACCACCAGGGACCACACCTTCTTCTACCGCTGCACGCGTTGCATGTAATGCATCTTCAACACGCGCTTTCTTCTCTTTCATTTCAACTTCAGTCGCTGCGCCAACTTTGATAACTGCAACACCACCAGCTAATTTAGCTAGGCGTTCTTGGAGTTTTTCTTTGTCGTAATCTGAAGAAGACTCTTCGATTTGCGCACGGATTTGACCACAACGTGCTTCGATACCAGCCTGCTCGCCTGCACCGTCAACAACAGTTGTATTGTCTTTATTAATTACAACGCGTTTAGCTGTACCTAAATCTTCTAAAGTCACTTTTTCTAACTCTAGACCGATTTCTTCAGAAATCACTGTACCACCAGTTAAGATCGCGATGTCTTGTAACATTGCTTTACGACGGTCGCCGAAACCAGGTGCTTTAACAGCCGATACTTTAACGATACCACGCATGTTGTTCACAACCAATGTTGCTAACGCTTCGCCTTCTACATCTTCAGCAATAATCAATAACGGTTTTGATGTTTTTGCGACAGCTTCTAAAGTCGGTAATAACTCACGAATGTTAGAAACTTTCTTATCTACTAATAAGATGTACGGCGCTTCTAATTCAACAGTACCGTTTTCTTGGTTGTTGATGAAATAAGGAGATAAGTAACCACGGTCGAACTGCATACCTTCAACTACGTCTAGCTCATTCTGTAAAGCTTGACCTTCTTCGACAGTAATAACGCCTTCTTTGCCAACTTTATCCATCGCTTCAGCGATAATATCACCTACAACAGAGTCAGAGTTTGCAGAGATAGTACCTACTTGAGCTATTGATTTGTTATCAGCACAAGGAGTTGATAGACCTTTTAACTCTTCAACCGCAGCAGTTACCGCTTTATCGATACCACGCTTAAGGTCCATTGGGTTGATACCTGCAGCTACAGATTTTAAACCTTCTGTGACGATAGCCTGAGCCAATACCGTCGCAGTAGTTGTTCCGTCACCCGCTTCATCGTTGGCTTTTGACGCAACTTCTTTGACCATTTGTGCGCCCATATTTTCGAATTTATCTTCTAATTCGATCTCTTTCGCTACTGATACACCGTCTTTAGTGATCGTAGGTGCGCCAAATGATTTATCTAAAACAACATTACGACCTTTAGGACCTAATGTTACTTTTACTGCATTTGCTAAAATATTTACGCCGTTGAGCATTTTGCCACGAGCGTCATCAGAAAAACGTACTTCTTTTGCTGACATGTTTAATTCCTCTAAATATGTTTAAAACCAATCGGTCGATGACCAATTAAAAAAATTCGCTATGCTTATTCAACGATCGCTAAGATGTCACTTTCACTTAAAATCAACACTTCTTCACCGTCGATTTTTTCAGATTTGACGCCGTATCCTTCGTTGAAGATAACTTTGTCACCTACTTTAACGTCAAGTGCTTTTACTTCACCGTTATCAAGTACGCGACCATTACCTACAGCAACAACTTCACCACGGGTAGATTTTTCAGCAGCAGAGCCCGTCAAAACGATACCACCGGCAGACTTACTTTCTATTTCTTCACGTTTAATGATTACGCGATCGTGTAAAGGACGAATTGCCATTTTTATTTCTCCAATTGTTTATACACATTAGGTTTACACCCAACTTGGGTATGAGTTTGCTAAACCATGATGTTTAGTCGTGATTTGTATATGGGAATAGCCACAAAGAACTCAAGGGTAAATTGTGAAAAAAATTTAATTTTTTACAATAATAAATGACGATGTAAAGTTTCCAGAACACTTAGACGTGAATCGTACAAATAGCCAGAGCTACTCCGCGCGAACAAAAAGAGGCAGGTTTCGCGTGTGTCTTATAAATGGCTGCGGCAGCGAGCTATAGAGCGCTTTCGATGACTTGCCCATGTTGTTTGTAAACTACACCGTCCTTCATAACGAAATCCACACGTTGGAGTAAATTAATATATTTCAACACATCTCCTTGGACCGCAATAATATCGGCTAACTTACCTTTGGAAACCGTACCTGTTTTATCGGAGACACCCATTAAAACGGCTGGCCAATACGTGGCTGCGCGGATGGTATACATCGGGTCAAAACCAAATTCATCAACCCATACGGCCAGTTCATTCCAGGTACTTTGGCAATGGAATTTAGTAGGGATCCCACTGTCAGTTCCTGTCAAAAGAACCACACCTGCATCCTTTAATTGCTTCACTTTTTTCTCCAAAGTCGGCTGACGTAATGGCGTCAGCTGCATGTAAGCCAATTGACCGGGGTTGGCTAAGGAGGCTTTAATGTCAGCAATAGTGTCTGGTTTTAAACCACGATGCCAACAGGTATTATCCAGTTTTTCTGGGTTAGCGACCATCTGCGAATAATTGAATAATCCTTCTACCGTAGGCGTCCAATATAAAGGACCACCGGCAATCCGACCTTTTGCCGTGCGCTCTTTCAGCATCGCGATAATATCATCTGGATACTCTGGCGCAGTAGTCAAACCGGTATGCTCAAAATTATCAATACCAATAGCTAAACCACGACGGATTTCATCGGGCTTATGTGAATGCCCAACGACCTTGAGATTATTTCGATGTGCTGCGTCTACCACCGCTTGAGCTACTTCCAAAGGCATAATATCGTGATCGATAAGTTTAATAACATCCACGCCTGCGGCTGCTAATAAATCTACTTTCTCGTTGGCTTGTGCAACAGATGCGACACCCCAGCGATAATTTTCGGTACCTGGGTAGGGGGCATGTTGGATAAATGGTCCAGATATGTATAAACGTGGTCCTGGGATTTCTTTGTTCTCAATTTGTTTTTTTACTTGCAAGGATGGTTCTAGAGGCGCACCTAAATCACGTGCACTGGTAATCCCAGCTAACAGGAGTTGGACCGCACTGGCTGGCATAATTTCATTCGCCAAACGGTCTTTGTAAGTAGGATGCCAATGGGCATAATTAGCATGTCCGTTGAGCATTAAATGCGCATGGGCTTCCCACAAACCAGGTAAAACATCCATCCCCTCTGTAGATATGACTTCATAACCTGATGGCACAGGTAGCGTTTTAACCGTACCCACTTCTTCAATCACATTATCACGAATCAAAATCACAGAGTTGGCAATCGGCTGATGGCCAAAGCCATCAATCAGACGTCCACCGACCAACGCTTTTAATTCAGAAGCAATGACAATGGATGGAGTGAGTAAACTCAACATAACTGTGAATGCAAAAGCTGTACAACGTTTGTTCGCGGATGAACACGTTTTGAATGAACCCATAAGAAGCCCTTTATTTAGTTTCGTACCGAGTCATCAGACTAAGTTAGGCGAGTAATGGATGCAAGCTATCCTTACAAAAAATTAACAAAATCAATTGGTTTTATCAGCAGTGTCAGACGTTATAGAGGATGTTTTATTTACCACTTCACCATCAATAATATCATCCGCTTTTGGTCCGAATGGGCTACGAGTATCGTGTTGTGTTCCTGAATGAAAACCTCTGGCCTCAAAGCCACCAGAAAAACCACGGGCGCCTCCCACCATATGCATGTTTTGCATAACAAATTTAGCGAGCTTTCCTCGAGTATAAGGCAATGTCAGTAACAAACCGAATATATCCGTAATAAAGCCTGGCGTTACCAATAACACCCCGGCAATCAATAAGAGCAAACCTGCCCCTAACTCTTCCGCGGGCATTTGCCCTTCTTGCATTTTTTGCTGAGCTTTGGCCATCGTCGTCAAACCTTCACGACGAACTAGGTGTGCCCCTACTAATGCAGATAAGATCACCAACGCTACTGTATTCCAGCCACCAATAATCTCGCCCACGTTGATTAGTACCGCAATTTCTACGATAGGCATGATCACAAACAATAAAAATAATTTAGCCAACTTTTTTCTCCTATTAACGTAATAGTATGGGTATGTACGACATTTACAAGGACTTTAAGGTTCATTTAAGTAAACACACGGTATCATTTTGCCCATGAGTTTCTGCAGTAATTATTTGTAACCATAAATGAAAGCAAGTTATTCTATAACCGGTCTACAACACAGACTTCATATTATTATCAAAGAGAATATCCATTTTATGTCATCTAGCCAGGTTAGTATTTATCTAAAATGTAGGGTTTTTATTAGCGCCTTAACCTTGTTATGGGTCACGTTATTTAGCGGGCTTACCCATGCTCAAAGTAGTAACTTAGGTAGTTTATTTAACGATGAACCTCAGTTTCTCAAGGAGTCTGAAGCGTTTATTTTTGATTTTTCTCAGCGTGGAGACCGCTTGGAACTTCGCTGGCAAATTGCGGATGGATATTATCTTTATAAAAAACAATTCAAAACGGTCACTAAAAACGCAACGATTGGCGAACCTAACTTTCCCGTCGCAACCCAAATAGAAGATGAGTTTTTTGGGATTTCAGATGTATTTTTTAACCAAGTTTCCATCTCCTATCCCATCATCGAATCGATCAACGATGGTGTGGTAAAAATACGCTACCAAGGCTGCGCAGAAGCTGGCTTATGTTATCCACCTACCACCAAAGTGGTTTACTTAACGGCGGTGAATTCATCGTCAGGTTTAGCGGATAGCGCTATCCCACCAGCTTCATTGCTGGACATATCGGACCGCCTAGAAACTTCTCAAAACACTCGCTCCGCTCCAGTTTCACAACAGTATACACTAGCTGAAAGATTAGTAAGCCCTGACTCACTAGCTTTAACTTTACTCGCATTTTTAGCCTTGGGTATTGGTTTAGCATTCACTCCGTGTGTCTTTCCAATGTATCCCATACTCTCGAGCATTGTTCTTGGCCAAAAAACATCATTAAAAACATCTGAAGCCTTTGTTTTGTCTTTTGTGTATGTCCAAGGGATGGCTATTACGTACTCGTTGTTGGGTTTGATTGTTGCTTCTGCTGGCGTGCAGTTCCAAGCGGCTTTACAAAATCCTTATTTGCTCTCCTTTTTCATTGTGGCTTTTGTTCTATTAGCAATCGCTATGTTCGGAGCTTATGAGATCCAATTACCATCCAAATGGCAAGAAAAACTCAATAACCTTTCCAACCAACAAAAAGGGGGAAATCTGTTCGGCGTCTTTTTGATGGGGGTAATTTCTGGACTTATCGCCTCTCCATGTACGACAGCGCCACTCACTGCTATCTTACTATTCATCGCCCAAAGCGGTGACTTATTACTCGGCTTTACTGCGCTTTATGTTTTGAGCTTAGGTATGGGCATCCCGTTGATTTTATTTGGTATGACCGGTGGCAAATTATTACCCAAAGCAGGCAATTGGATGAATGTGGTCAAAGCCACTTTTGGTTTCCTGATGTTAATCGTGGCCATCACATTTGTCGAAAGGATTATTATTGATCCCTTAACTGATTTATTATGGGCAGGTGTTGGCTTTGCACTGTTTACGTATTATGGCACCCTGAATCAAGCAACTAAGAGTTCTTTTGCGAAAGGCTTGCGCAATGCCGTTATTTATCTAGGTTTAATCGCATCATTTATGTATGGCTACAACAGCCTGTTCCAAACTCAGGCCATGAGATACAGCACTCAAAATAACGCACCACATGCGGCTCAGCATCCTAATTTTACTGTCGTCAAAGACCTTGGTGATCTAGCAGCTAAAATTGCAGCCGCAAATGCTTCAGGTAAAACCGTCATGGTAGATTTATACGCTGACTGGTGTGTCGCCTGTAAGGAATTTGAAAAATATACATTCCCAGATCCTGCAGTCGTCGCAGCGTTAAGTAATACCGTTTGGCTACAAATCGATTTGACTGATAACACCCCAACGAATTTAGCTTTCCAAGAAGAGTTTGCAATCAAAGGCCTACCAACCATTTTATTCTTCGACGAACAAGGTTATGAGCTGACACAATCCCGTGTGACAGGCTTTTTACCTGCAGATGCATTTGCCACTCATGTAAATGCAATATTTTCCGATAAGTAAATATTAGTCAAGTCACAACACAGGATATGTTGTGGCTTTTCCGTGTTTAAATAACATGCACTTATTTTATGTGAAGGAATGCATATGGATTTGCAGTACCGCTATATCTACATCTCTTTGGCTGTTACTTTAGGAGCCATATCGAGTATTTTCGTGTTTAATCAACAACCAGCGATTCTGGTTGTGGCCATTTTTTCTATCGCTGCGGCGTTCTATCTCGTCAGTGAGCAGCGCCGTTATATGAACATGTATAAACGACGGCTCCAAGAGCGTAAAGATGAACAAGCCAATCTGTCATCTCTACTTGCCTCAGAAATCAATAACATGATTTTAGAGTGCGAAAAAAGCTTACTGAATATCAACTCGACCCAACAAGATGCCATTGATTTGATTGGTAACAGTTTCGTCGAAATTCAGTCATTGATGCTCAAACAAAGCACCTTAGTCCAACGCAATGTAGATGCAGATAGCTTAGAGTACGCCCAAGTAACCCGTCTTGCCGGTGATATTCGAAATTTCATGAATGAATCTATCAGGGGCATGCAATTCGGTGATATTAACACCCAAAACCTACAGTTTTGTTTAGATACCTTACGCTTTATCAGAGAGCATATTGAAACTATTGGACAAGATGATCTAGACGTTGTGATAGCCGATATTCGTGAATATTTAGAAACGTTACAAAAGCGCCGAGATGTAAATAACAACCCTGTTTCTAGCAAATCAATGCAAGCTGGTGAAATCGAATTTTTTTAAGTCTTACGACACGGAACAAGAAAATGGAAAAACATATATTAGTAGTTGATGACTCGCCATCCATTCGACAAATGGTGGAAGTCACGTTGAGCGGTTCAAAGTACAAAGTCACCGTTGCACCAGATGGACAAGAAGCTCTAGATCTGTGTCAAATCCACGATTTTGACTTTGTCTTAACCGATCAAAATATGCCACGAATGGATGGCCTAACTTTGATCAAATCATTGCGTAAAATGACCGAATATCGTCAGAAACCCATTGTTATGTTAACCACCGAGGCAAGTGATGCCATGAAAGCGCAAGGACGCGCAGCCGGTGCTACAGGATGGATGGTGAAACCCTTTGACCCTGACAAATTAGTCATGGTCACAGAAAAAGTACTCAGCCGTTAATTAACACAGGCTCACCTTCATTAGGAAGCAACGTTCGCTAGATTGTCATTAAGGGAGTAATAATGTCTGTAGATCTAGGCCAATTCCACGATGTATTTTTTGCTGAAACACGAGAGCATATCCAAGACATGGAAGCGTTGTTTGTTTCGTATCAGCCTGAAAATATCGAACTCGAAAGCATCAACCGTGTTTTTCGAGCTGCCCACTCTATTAAAGGTGGCAGCGGTATGTTTGGTTTTAGTGCATTGACAGATTTAACCCATTTAATGGAGAACTTTTTAGACCTGGTACGCAAGGAAAAAGCAGAACTGACCTCGGCCAAAATAGATACTTTACTAGCTGCGCTTGATGTTCTTTCCGTTACTGTAGATGCATATGAAAATAACGAAGCGCTCGATAATTCCGTCATATCTGAGTGTAAACAACAACTCAGTCACTTATTAGATAACTGCGAACATCTAGAACAAGCAGACACTGATTTTGGATTTTTTAACACCGACGACAGCGATGATTTTGGTTTCTTTGCAACCACCGAGCCAAGCACAGATTCACCTTCAAATGAACCGCACGATTTACATGTTCATGTAGCAACACTTACCGAAGAATCCACTAATATATCTACTCCAGCCAATAAACAAGCGATGCAGCAATCCATTCGAGTGAATACGGATAAAATTGATAACTTGATAAATATTATGGGTGAGTTAGTTATCGCCGACGTGATGTTACAACAAGTACACTGTGATACTCCCAAAGAACACACACAAATCCATCGTGCGTTAGAGTTGATCAATGCCAATATTCGCGACATGCAAGACGCTGTTATGTCGATGCGCATGATGCCATTGTCTTTTATTTTTAATCGTTTTCCCCGCCTTTTAAGAGAACTAGCCAAAGAACTCAACAAGGAAGTCAATCTAGATATCACCGGTGCAGAAACAGAAATCGATAAAGGTATGATTGAACAGTTGGTGGACCCACTCACGCATTTGATTCGCAACAGTATTGATCATGGTGTAGAGCTCCCTTCAACACGAGAAGAAATCGGCAAACCTAGATCCGCAACGGTCACTTTAGCCGCACAACAAAAAGGCAGCTATATCTATATCTCAGTCATAGATGATGGCATGGGATTGCACAAACAGAAGATATTAGAAACGGCTTACGCCAATAATCTTATTAAGTCGATGGATCTCAGCGACGAAGATACATGGCCATTAATTTTACAACCAGGGTTTTCCACCGCGACGACTGTCACTAATATCTCTGGGCGTGGCGTGGGTATGGATGTAGTGGTGAAAAATATCGAGGCACTCGGCGGTAAGTTAGACATTATTTCAGAGTCAGGAAAAGGTGCCACTTTTACGATAAGACTGCCACTCACCATGGCGATTATAGAGGGAATGAAGGTTGCTTGTGCGGGCCAAACATACATCATTCCCATGCACAATATTGTAGAGTCATTCCGTCCTACGAAAGAGCAAGTGAAAACAATTACAGACGACTATTTAATCAATATACGCGAGCAGTATTTACCCATTGTTGCGCTCCATGACCTGCTCCATCCAGAGGCCTATAAACCACATCCAGAAGAATCGATCATGATGATCATCGAAGTCGGTCATAAACGCTACTGCCTGCATGTTGACAACCTACTCGGTCAGCAACAAGTGGTCATAAAAAGCCTTGAAAAAAATTATAAAGCAGTTCCCTGTATGTCTGGTGCAACCATAATGGCAGATGGGAGCGTTGCGTTTATTTTGGATGTCGAACAACTAGCTTTACAAACGTTACAACGAACCAAACAACAACTACAGCATGAGGCAGTAGATGAATAATCAAGAATATTTAACCTTTGTGCTAGGTAAGGAAACCTATGCATTGGATATTTTACAAGTCAAAGAAATTTGCTCATATGAACCCACGACACCTATTGCTAATGCGCCTGAGTATGTGAAAGGTGTCATAAATCTACGCGGAGATATCGTCCCCATAATCGATCTCCGAGTGAAATTTGGTATTGGCCAAGCATGTTACAACGAATTTACTATAGTCATTATGCTAAATATCGAAAACCGTATTATTGGGATAGTAGTGGATGAAGTATCGGACGTCATCCATATCAACTTTGCAGATATACAACCAGCACCTGACTTTGGGGTGGCTTTTGATAATGCCTATTTGCGAGGTCTCACAGAAGTCCAAGATAATATGGTCATTATTGTCAACATTAACAAACTCATGACAAGCAAAGATATCGGCATATTTGCACAAATGGAAATTGCAGCAGGAGCTACAACATGAACCTTTCAAATCACTTAAACAACATCAAACTTCCATTCAAAATGCTAAGTATTGGTATCTTAGCTTTGGTTAGTGTAGCGATCCCAACCAGTTATTTTTACCAGACAACACAAGGTAAAATTACTGTTACTGAGCAAGAAATTACTGGTATGCAACAGATTAAAGATATTATTTATATACAAAAATATCTTGCTGAACATCGCGGCATTACCGCACGCGTTTTCGGTGGTGATAAAACCGCTGAAGGCCTGCGTTTTGAAACGAGTGGAATAGTGGATACGCATTTTGATCACGTCGAACAAATCTTCCGTAGAACCAATGAAATAGAGCTTTTAGCCGAACTAAAAACTATCAAGCGTAGCTGGTCCACTTTGAAATCCAATGTCCTAAGTGACGCTATTGATGCTCGCACAGCGTTTGCCAATCATTCTGCACTGATCACCGAAACAGCGCAATTAGCATCTTCTGTTTTAGAATATTCAGGCCTTTATTATGACCCCCAAGCAGCCAGTTACCACTTAATCATAGGGAATATGAAAGATCTACCTCGCCTGACGGATGCACTAGGTAAAGTCAGAGGAAAAACCGCCGGTATATTGAGTAAAGGAACAGTAAGTAACTCTGAGAAATTAGAATTACGTAGCTTGTTAAACGGTATTAGGTATCCCGCATATGATTTTAGTCTTCATATGCAAGCCGCAGTAAAAACCAACCCTAATTTTAGTCCCTTGGGCAAACAAGCTGATGAGTTTAGTCAGGAAATACAAGCACTGTTTTCTTTGGTAAATAGCGAATTACTCGACAAAACTAAGACTGATTATTCTGCCGCGTTATTTTTTGATAATGCGACCACCCTTATCAACCGTATTTACGATGTTCATGAAAGTATTAACCTACAATTATCAAACGTATTTACGCAACGCATCCAAGACATCAATACTTCGCGTACCTATGCGCTAGGGACAATTCTTCTCACTGCCTTGTTGAGTATATTGTTAGGTAGCATATTAGTTTTGTCTGTGCTGCGTTCCATCAGAGAGTTAGGGGAACACTTCTCTGCAATAGCCAAAGGCGAATTCATTGTCAGTACTGAAGCGCGACGCAAAGATGAGATTGGTGGTTTATTCAAGCAATTAAATAAAGTCACCGATTTGCTCGCTGAAAATAAAATCAAATCGGATGAAGCCTTCCAGGTTAAACAAGCGCTAGATAATAGTTCCACTGCCTTTATGCTCAGTGACCACCAACGCAAAATTATTTATGCCAATAAAGCAACAACCTCTGTCCTTGAGGAAGCAGAAGATCAAATAAAACAAAGCATCGCACATTTTTCAGCGCAGCATTTACTGGGTCAAAAAATTGATATGTTTATGAAAAATACGGATATTCAAGGCAGTGATCTCGCTAACCTGACGCACGATCTCATTACGAATATCCATCTAGGTCAAATGGATTTCAGATTGATCATTAGTCCTATTTTTACTGTAGGCAACACTTTAGTGGGTTACTCGACGGAATTACATGATATGACGGCAGTCTTTGAAGAAGAACGCAAACAACGTCGTATTCTCGAATCTTTAAACTGCACGACAACCAATGTCATGATTGCTGATGCCGATGATAAAATCATTTATTTAAATGGTTCTATCGAGCGTATGCTCAACGATTGCGAAAAAGATATCCAAGAGGCTTTACCACACTTTTCAGCTGCCAAAATCATCGGTAACTCAATGGATATCTTCCATAAAAATCCAAACCACCAAACGGCTTTGATTGCAAATTTACAAGGAACACACGAGGCACAAATTCAAATTGGCAAACGCTATTTCAGGTTCATTATTAACCCCATCCAATCAGAAAATGGTGAGCGACTCGGTGCGGTTGTAGAATGGTTAGATCGCACGAAAGAGGTCAATGCTGAGAACGAAATTTCAGCCATGGTAGGTGCTGCCTTGCAAGGAGATTTTTCACAACGGATAGATACGGACAACAAAGAAGGGTTTTTAGCCAAAATCTCCTCGAGTCTCAATGAATTTATTGATGTCACAGAAACTGGCTTATCTGATGTTAATCAAGTACTCAATGCTATTGCCCAAGGTGATTTGACGCAACGTGTTGAAAACGAATATGCCGGTGTGTTTCATGATATGAAAACATACTGTAACGATAGCTGTGACAAATTATCCGAAATGATTGCCTCGATTCGTCATGCGACAGAGACCATTAACTTGGCATCTTCTGAAATCTCGCAAGGGAATATGGACCTTTCATCTCGCACAGAAGAACAGGCGTCCAGTCTAGAGCAAACAGCTTCTACAATGGATGAAATAACTGGTACCGTAAAACTCAATGCGCAAAATGCAGAACAAGCGAACCACCTCTCTTCTGAAGCCGCATCGATTGCTTTTAATGGTGGTGATTTAATTCAGCAAGTCGTCAACACTATGTCATCGATAAATGAGTCTGCGGAAAAAATTGCGAATATTATTAGCGTCATTGATAGTATTGCCTTCCAGACCAATATCTTAGCGTTAAATGCAGCAGTAGAAGCCGCACGAGCTGGTGAACAGGGTCGAGGTTTTGCCGTGGTAGCATCAGAAGTTCGGACGTTGGCACAGCGTTCGGCAGATGCTGCAAAAGATATAAAACACCTGATTACCGATTCCGTTGACAAGGTCACTAATGGCAATCAACTAGTCCATCAATCTGGTGAAACGATGAAAGAAATTGTCGTATCGATTCAGCGTGTAAACGATATTATGGGTGAAATCGCTTCTGCGTCTTCTGAGCAATCTATCAGTATTGATGAAGTCAGTAATTCCATTACACAAATGGATGAAATGACACAACAAAATGCAGCATTAGTTGAAGAAGCTGCAGCCTCTTCGGAATCATTGAGAGTCCAAGCTGAACAATTAACGCTAAGTGTGGCTGAGTTCCGTTTAGCTGAACAGCATGATTTACCTCTGGCTGAACATTCTGATACTGCTTTATCACATACCCAAACACTTGAGTTTAGACCACACACTAGTACAACAAAACCCTTGTCACGGTTGACTAGAAAACGTCCTTCTCCGGATGATGAATGGGAAAACTTTTAAATCATGATCATAGAAAATGAGCGGGAGTTTATTTTTACTGACGAAAACTTTACCCAAGTTCGTCAGTTAATGTTTAAATTTTCTGGCGTGAATATTTCAGAGGCAAAAAGAAACATGGTCTATAGCCGTTTAAGTAAACGGCTCCGTGACTTGTCACTCCAAGATTTCAGCCATTACTTAAAACAAGTAAAACAATCATCACGAGAACAGGCTCATTTTGTTAATGCATTAACCACAAATCTCACTGCATTTTTTCGTGAACAACATCATTTTTCTGCGGTTGAACAATACCTAGAAAAACACAATCGCAGTATCAATATTTGGAGCGCCGGTTGTAGCTCAGGTGAAGAACCATACTCTTTGGCTATCACTGCAATTAAGGCGCGCAATAGTTTCAGCCCAAAGGTACGTATCCTAGCCAGTGATATAAATTCTGAAGTTCTCAGATTTGCTAAAAAAGGAGTCTATAATTTAGAGGATGTTGACAAATTACCGTCAACTATCAAGCAATCCTTCTTTTTCAAAGGCAAAAAGAAACAAATTGGTAAAGCGAAAATAATCCCAGATGTAAAAGGTATCGTTGCCTTTAAGAATATCAATTTATTCTCTGCTGAGTGGCAGCTACCTGGCATGTTCGATATTATTTTTTGCCGTAATGTACTCATTTATTTTAAACCCAAAGAAAAAGAGAGAATCATTCGACAGATGTTAACTCACCTCAAAACCGGTGGATTATTAGTGGTAGGACATTCAGAAAATTATAGCCACTTAACCCAGGAACTAATATCAGTAGGTCAAACTATCTATCAAAAACGATAGTTTGTATTCTCTATTTCGAGCTAATAACAGGAAAACGCATGAGTAAAACTGACGCCACCCGCGAATTTTATTATGACAAATATTTTGGGCTACATGCGGCCAAAATTAACCCTGGTGAATTTACGGCGACCGACAAAAACATTATGCTAGTGACGGTACTGGGTTCTTGTATTGCGGTTTGTCTACGCGATCCCGTCAATCATGTTCACGGTATGAACCATTTTTTATTGCCGGATGCTCAGGATATTCCCAACCCAAACATGTCACCAGCATCTTATGGGGTCAATGCCATGGAGTTGCTGATCAATGACATGCTAAAAATTGGTGCTAAACGCCAATACTTAGAGGCCAAAATTTTTGGCGGTTCAAATGCACTATATAACGATAAGATTCCCAACACAGGTGAGAAAAATAAGGCTTTTATTCTAGAGTACATGGCTTTAGAAAGAATTCCTGTGATAGCCCAAGATATCGGGGGTAATGTCCCAAGAAAAATATACTTTCTACCCGGAACTGGTGAAGTAAAATTGCGCCGTCTTAAAATCGTTAAAAATGCCACGATTATAGAGCGTGAGGCTGACTATTGTGCAGAGATTACGAGTGGTAACTTAGATGGCGGATTCAGTGATTTTGGTGCCGCATGAGTATCAATGTATTAGTCATAGATGATTCAGCATTAATCCGAGCGGTCCTGTCGGAAATCATTAAAGATGCCCCTGGATTACACCTCGTGGGCACCGCCAAGAATGCTTTTCAAGCTCGAGATATGGTTAATCAGCACAAGCCTGATGTCATTACTTTGGATATCGAAATGCCAGAGATGAACGGCTTGGCATTTTTAGAGAAGTTAATGCGAGCTCACCCTACAGCGGTTATTATGATCTCATCATCGACCAGCAAAGGCAGTGCTGAAACACTTAAATCAATGGAATTAGGGGCTGTGGATTTTGTCGAAAAACCAACCAGTGGCATTGCGGTGGGTCTAGGCAAATACAAAGAAACATTGATTGAAAAAATTAAAAATGCAGCCAATGCTAAAATCAAGCAACGTAAACTACCTAAACTCGCCCATCCACTGACGATATCAGCTTGTACAGATTCACGTTATGTTATCGGTATCGGTGCAAGTACTGGCGGCACTGAAGCCATTAAAGACTTGTTAGTTTCCCTACCACAGCAGTTCCCGCCTATTGTGATTACCCAACATATGCCAAGTGGTTTCACCACTACATTTGCACAGCGCCTCAACGCAATGTGCAAAATTTGCGTCAAGGAAGCACAAAATCATGAAATACTAAGAGCAAATACCGCCTATATTGCTCCTGGTGATCGTCACATGACAATCCAAAACTCAGCAAATGGTATGTGCATTAAACTTCAGGATGGTCCTTTAGTGTCTGGACATAAACCCTCTGTTGATGTGATGTTTGATTCTTTGGCCAAAACAATGGGCCAGCATACAGTAGCGGCGATACTGACAGGCATGGGCAAAGATGGGGCAAAGGGGTTGTTGCATATCAAACAAGCGGGAGGCAAAACGTTTGCCCAAGATGAAGAAAGTTCAGTTGTATTCGGTATGCCTCGCGAAGCCATTAAGTTAAAAGCCGCTCAAGAAGTGGTGCCGTTGGCTTACTTGGGACAAAAAATCAGAAAGGTATTGCAATAATCAGCATACCAGGCAAATTTTTCCTCTTATAAGTTTAGTCATCCATGTTTTGGCCGATAGTATTCAAATACTATTTAGTATATTTATATCTGATATTCCGTTAAACACCGATTCCACATTAGCTATTACATACGCTAAATATTGTCGTTTACTGATGTATACAGTGTAAAAGCATCTATAATTTATATCTATTTGTTCATGTACCGAAAAGGACCTTCCATGTTAGGCATTATTTTTACCAACTTAGTTGAAATGATTGAAACTGAAATATCTGCTGAGATGGCGGATGAAATATTAGATGAAGCAGAACTGTCGACTGACGGCGCCTATACTTCTGTTGGACATTACCCTTTCGAGGATGTATTAGCCATCGTGACACTGTTATCAGAAAAAACAGATACGCCCATCCCCGATCTCATTTTTGCATTTGGTCAGTATTTATTTCCTAAATTGGTGGCTGGACACCAACACATCCTGCCAAAAAATGCGACATTAATGGATTTATTAGTACAACTGGATTCAAATATTCATGTGGAAGTATTAAAGCTTTATCCTAATGCCACCTTGCCAACGTTTTCTATTTTAGAACAAACATCTGATGGCATAGTGTTGGAATACGGTTCACCACGACAATTAGATACTTTAGCGGCAGGTCTAATTACTGGTGGCAGTCAATACTTTGGTGTTGAGGTGGATATTGCCATGAACACACTGAGTGATGAACCATATCGTGTCAAAATTGATGTAAAAATCCGCGAAAAAGTCGCTAATTAGAGTATAACTAACGAAAGCTTCTGATAAGACCAGTAAAATACTGCTAAATAGTGAATATTCACTATAATAGAGAGTTGAATTATTGGAAAAGTAATTTTATAGTGATTTTCACTACATTATTATCTATTTTATCGGAGTTTTCGTGAACATATTGATTCTAAATGGTCCAAACTTAAACCTGTTGGGCACACGCGAACCTGAAATTTATGGCTCACAAACCCTAGATGATGTGATGCAGGTCTGTGTCAAACTCGGTGCAGAGCTTGGTCACAACGTTACCTATCTCCAAACCAATGCAGAATATGCACTTATCGATGCTGTTCAAGCTGCCCAAGCTGATATTGATTTTATTATCATTAACCCTGCTGCATTTACACATACTAGCGTGGCTTTACGAGATGCTCTGTTAGGCGTAGCCATCCCTTTTATAGAAATCCATATTTCAAACGTACACGCGCGTGAATCATTTCGCCAACATTCTTACCTATCTGACGTGGCCCAAGGGGTTATTGTCGGTTGTGGTACTTACGGTTATCAATTAGCACTGCAAAGTGCTGATCAATATTTATCCTCTCTTTCATAAGGCAAAACGTCATGGATATTAGAAAAATAAAAAAACTTATCGAACTGGTTGAAGAATCAGGTATAGCTGAACTAGAAATTACAGAAGGTGAAGAGTCAGTTCGTATTCACCGTGGTGCATCAGCTTCTGCACAACAAGTCTTCGCAGCACCTGCCCCTGTAGCCGCACCAGCAGCTGCACCAGCTGTGGCACCAGTAGCAGAAGCACCAGCTGCTGAAGTAGTGACAGGCCACACGGTTAAATCACCGATGGTTGGTACGTTCTACCGCGCCTCATCTCCAGAAGCCAAAGCGTTTGCTGAAGTAGGGACTAAAGTCAACGTCGGTGATACCTTATGTATTATCGAAGCGATGAAAATGATGAACCAAATCGAAGCTGACAAAGCCGGCGTGGTAAAAGCAATCCTAGTCGAAAACCAAGATGCAGTTGAATTTGACCAGCCACTATTTATCATTGAATAAGGGAGTAGTACCTTATGCTAGATAAAGTTTTAATTGCAAACCGTGGTGAAATTGCCCTACGGATTTTGCGTGCATGTAAAGAACTTGGTATTAAAACAGTTGCTGTTCACTCGACAGCTGATAAAAACCTAAAGCACGTTTTACTTGCTGACGAATCTATTTGTATTGGTAAAGCATCTGCTCAAGAAAGCTATTTGAATATTCCTCGTCTGATCGCAGCCGCCGAAGTTACTAATTCTGTTGCGATTCACCCAGGCTATGGCTTCCTTGCTGAAAGTGCTGATTTTGCTGAAGCCGTCGAAAAAAGCGGCTTTGTATTTATTGGTCCAAAAGCCGAAACCATTAACCTAATGGGTGACAAGGTATCCGCTATCAATGCCATGAAAAAAGCAGGAGTACCTTGTGTTCCTGGTTCTGATGGTCCATTGACAGATGATATGGAGCGCAATAAAAGTATCGCTAAACGCATCGGTTATCCAATCATCGTTAAAGCATCTGGTGGTGGCGGCGGTCGTGGTATGCGTGTGGTCCGTAGCGAAGCAGAATTAGTTGAATCCATTGCAACCACCAAAGCGGAAGCCGGTGCTGCATTTAACAATGATGTTGTTTACATGGAGAAATTCCTAGAAAATCCTCGCCATGTAGAAATCCAAGTATTAGCTGACGGTCAAGGTGGTGCGATCCATCTAGGTGAACGTGATTGCTCTATGCAGCGTCGTCACCAAAAAGTAGTTGAAGAGGCGCCAGCTCCAGGTGTTTCAGACCAAATGCGTGAAAAGATCGGGGAACGTTGCCGTAAAGCATGTATTGAAATTGGTTACCGTGGTGCAGGTACGTTTGAATTCTTGTATGAAAACGGAGAGTTTTATTTCATTGAAATGAATACCCGTATTCAGGTTGAGCACCCTGTTTCTGAAATGATTACTGGTGTAGATCTGATTAAAGAACAACTTCGTGTTGCTGCTGGTCAGCCATTATCACTAGACCAATCACAAATTAAAATCAAAGGCCATGCGATCGAATGTCGTATCAATGCCGAAGATCCTGAAACATTCTTACCCAGCCCAGGCAAAATATCGATGTTCCACGCGCCGGGTGGTTTAGGTATTCGTTGGGAATCCCATATCTATTCTGGATATTCTGTCCCGCCGTTTTATGATTCGATGATCGGTAAATTGATTACCTATGGTGAGACACGTGACGAGGCGATTGCTCGTATGCGGCATGCCTTGAGTGAGCTAGTGATTGAAGGTATCAAGACCAATGTTTCTTTGCAGCAGGCTATCATGGCTGATGAAAACTTCTTTGCTGGCGGTACAAACATTCACTACCTTGAGAAGAAATTAGGTTTAGCTTAGGCTAAAACCCTATATTTACATCAAAAACCAGAGTACTTACTCTGGTTTTTTTTTGCCTATTTTATATCACTCAGCTTATTGGCTTTATTTGCAAAGCCTCTTCTGGAATACATTGACAAGCTAGTGACACACCCGATTGTTTTTCTACGGACAGCAAGCCTGGGCTATGTTCATTTTGCATATGATGCGCCCCCTGAACAGCAATCTTGCAACGACCGCATAACCCTTTTTTACATGCATGTGGCAAGCGGATTTGTTGGGTTAAGGCTGCTTGTAGCACAGTTTCATTTGGTGCTACATTGATTTCATGCACAGTACCATTAAGCTCCACACGCACCTTGTGCGATATCATAGTTTGGTTTGTATTATCGGTAGCGTTAGTGCATCTACTCTGCGTAATAGCACCTGTAACATCGTTTATATGAGCATCATAGCGATACCATGGAATACGCGGTAAAGCATGGTGCACTTGATGAGTATTTTGGCCCATAAAAATCCATTTTGCGCCAAAGAAATTGAAATTCCTTGAATGCTCTGGCGCACTTTGTGTCTGGTGTGGATAATGCGGCAGATAATCCAACGCAAAAGCCAACAAAGCACTGGCTAGAAAAACAGGCAGAATAAGATACAACAAAATGGTATCCCAAATACCCAACCCAGCGACAAACATACCTAAAAATGCTAAGCCAATAAAATACGCTACCGTTTGCCAGACCGCCAAAATCGTGACCTGACCATTGACGCTTGCTTTGATAAAAAAGTGCAAGTAGCTCAGTGGCAGTATTAATCCTTTACCAAAGGCCAGCCAGACAGGGCCAGCCATAAAATGGTCAGGATCTTTTTCAGGATCGTTAGTATGAGCATGATGTATCAGGTGGACGACTTTAAATAAAGAGAACGGCATGATAATAAACGGCACGGACGCCAACCAACCTAGAGGGTTTTCTAGCCTGCTTAACTTCGGTGTCCCGGCAAAGATATTCTCATGAGAAGCCTCATGCATCACGGTAAAGACCCAATAAATCGTTATTGTCAGCAAAATAATATGCCAACCCAGCGATAAATGAGGTAATTCAGCCAGCGCAAATGCCATATTGCCCAATAAACCTAAATACACAACTGTCAACACACAGGCCAGTGCGACATTCCCCCAATTTACCGGTTTTACATAAGTCGCGTATATACACTGCTGTTTATCAATAGTCGTGTATAGTTTTTCTTTCAACGCTGATGGTGACATGTTTGTGCGCTCCACTATTCCTCTAAAGTACACGTTAATTGTATGCATTAAATCAGCAGATACTTACACTATTACGACAGTAAATTATTTAAAAACGACAATCTATTATGGATAACTGACATTTTGCGCTAATGTAATGGTAAATAAGTAAAAAAGTACAGAGTACCGTGGCTCATTATATTTCTAATCGTTTTTTGCGCTCCTACCAGACATTATTGCGCGAACGCGGACATGAACCGTCTGCGGTTTTTGCTACGCTAGGTTTTTCTGAATCCATGCTCAGTACCAAATACCATCTGATTGATATAGTCGATTTTGGACAATTACTTGAATATACCGTCAAACTCAGAAATGCCGCAGATATCGGGCATGCGCTCGCCCAAGCTCAAGATCTCACAGTGTTAGGGAGCTTAGTCGATAAAATAGCGCTTTGTGCCAACGTAGGTGAGCTGCTCGTAATTATTGAAAAGCATATCCACCTCATTGTGCCTAGTTTATCAATGACAGTTGAGCATTCTGAATTTAAGTTAAGCATTAACTTAACCAGTAGTATTGGGGTATTAAATCAAAGTGCAGTCTTCCAAGAATATGTTGTGACCTTGGCTCTGCAGTGTCTAGGGCAACTCCTACCGAACAATATTCCAGTACGGAGTATTTATTTTCAAGCAAACGAATGTGACTTTGTTTCACCTCAAGCACTGCAAAGCTATTTCGCGACACCTGTTGGTTTTGGTAAAGCCGTGACTCAAGTTAACTTTCCAACCCAACTCGCTCAACAAAAAATTCCCAAAAATACACAATGGCTTACTACTTCTTTTAATGATTCATTAGCAGAAGAAGATCTCATTGAACAAGTTTCAGAATTAGTAGGTATTGGCTTAGCAAATCAAACAGCTACGCTACCACACATTGCACGAGTATTAGGCAAACATCCAAGAAAATTACAACGGGATTTAGCATTTTATGGGGTTAACTTTAATACCATTTTACAAAATGTACGTATGCATTATGCCTACGAATTGATTTGTAAAACCAGTCATGACTTAAATACGATCGCCTTAATGTTAGGGTATAAACATGGCTCAGGGCTGAGTGCACATATTAGAAAGTGGTTTGGAGCGTCTTTGGTCCAACTCCGTAAAAATGAACGTTTACATCGATTTGCAAAGGGCATAAAAAAGCCCACCTAAAAGGTGGGCTAAACAGCAAGAACGCGTACACACTTTAACAGTGCATAGTAGTTACGCTAGCTTTTCAAAAATGGTTTAAAAAATATGCAAAAAAATGATGAATAAAAAAGAATTAATTAACAACATACTAGAATTAGAGGATTGTCACCCGGTAGCATTGCTCTGGTATCGCATGGTATTGGACGTACCTAATGATATTGTCAACCTTCATCAAGACGTGCTAGATCTGTATTTATTTCCAGAACGTTTACTCAATAGTTATCGTCAAGAATGGCAAGTTTATATTCGCAAAGCACTCATGCAACGCTGCAAAGAACCGATACTTACAGGGAAAATTATTCTTGATTGTATTGCTGACGCTGAAGCAAAAATACATTTTAATAAAGTGAAACAACAAGAAATGATCACCGTCGTCGAGCAAATTACTCATCATGCAGACAAACTCCTTCCATTTCCTTCTCAACTCAGGAAAAACCTTGAAGTTCTACTCAAAATTTAGTTTTTTAAAGTACGATTTTAGTATTACTCATACTTTCGCATTAGGTGAAAACCCATAGTAAAATACGGGGGGGTTAACCAATAGAATTGCCGGACAATTTACCGCTCATTTCACCGATTTTATAGAAGTGATAGTGCACCATAAAAAGCAAAGTTAACGTTGAAAGATTATCTATATTTTATATATATATCAATATCTTAGATAAATTACCTATCACTTCCACAAACATTGTTAACAAGCAAACCCAGAGTTAACATTTTATTAATATTGTTAACAACATTACATTAAAAATACGCTTATAACGCACAAAAATCGAGCAATAAACACAATATAGCATCATTTTTGGAAACTTATTTATTCCAAAAATTGCTTTATTATAGTGATTTCGATCATTATTGTGCGTCCACAGTAACTCAACACAAAAAGATAGGAACACACATGAAAAAGATTTTAACTACAACAGCAGCGGCTGTTTTATTAGGCCTTGCTACTCAAGCAAATGCAGCCGTAGAATTAGTCAACAATGGTGACACTAAAGTAACTTTAGCGGGTTTTGTTAAAGTTGATGCGCGTCACGTCAGCGGTGATTTATACCGTAACGGTTACTTCATCGGTTCTGCAGCAGCAGGTGACTTCAGCCAAACAGATTTCAATGCTAACCAATCTCGTCTTCAGTTCAAAGTACAACACGGTAAAGTTACTGGTGTTATCGAAATGGATGCGGATACTGCAGTACAAAGCTCTAACGAAATCATTTCTAACTCTGATGGTTTCCGTGTTCGTCACGCTTTCATCAAGTGGGATAACTGGTTAGTAGGTCAAACTTGGTCAACGTTCATGCCTTTACATGCATTAGCTGAAACACTAGATTTTGGTGGTGCACACGTAGGTGAAGCGTTCATCCGTCAAACTCAGATTCGTTATACCAACGGCGGTTTCTCTTTCGCATTAGAAAACCCATATACATTCGGTACTGCTGGGACTCGAACTACAGACGTTGTCAGTGTAGTTGACGGTGTTGCAACAGTTGTTTCTCAGACTACTAATGTTAATGCATCAGAAGCAAAACAATCTATGCCTGATATCGTTGCTCGTTATGACTTTAAAGGTGACTGGGGTCAAGCAAACGTAGGTGCATTAATCCGTAAAGTAGATCAATCTGGTATTGATGAAACTGCAATCGGCTTTAACGCTGCAGCTAAAATCAAAATGGGCGGCAAAAATGACCTACGTGTATCTGTTGCACAAGGTGAGTATGGTCGTTATGTAGGTACTGTTGCTGTTCCAGATATCATCACGGTAAATGATGAAACACGTGTTGAAGAAGGTACTTCTTTCACAGCAGCATACCGTGCATTCTGGAATGAAGACACTCGTTCTACTTTCTTCTACGGTCAATCAACAACTGATTTAGGTGACAGAGACCGTTCACACATGGGTGTAAACGTTATCACTAATGTAACATCTAAACTAAAAGTTGGTGTTGAAGTAGGTAAATACGCTCAAAACGAAGCAGCTGATTTAAGCTCTAACTATCTATTAGCTTCTGCACAGTTCTCTTTCTAAGAAACTGCTGATTTAGCTATCTAATATTTAGTATGAAAGGCCGTTACAAATTTTGTAACGGCCTTTTTCTTAGTAAAAATAAGAGGACTTTTCATGATAAGCATCGCGTAAATGCTCAATCAACATACGCAATTTCAAATCTGGTTGACGCATCCTTGGATAGACTGCATATATTCCTACTTTTTTTGCCGTATAATCAGCTAATACCGGGACAAAGTCACCATTTTCGATATCATCATGGACCAATGCATATGGCACATAAGCCAAGCCTAGATCAGCTTTAGCAGCCTGTCTTAAAGCATTTAAATCACCAGAACAAAAAGACCCATCCACTTGCACCACATATTCTTCGTTGTCGTTACTAAAACGCCAAGCTGCAGGACCACTCGTTTCATTTTTGTACAACAAACAATTGTGATATTCGAGTTGTGTTGTGTTTTGTGGCAAACCATTTTTACGAATATACTCTGCAGTCCCAACAATCACCCAATTAGAATTGACTAAGCGTCGAGCCATTAAGCTCGAGTCTTCAAGGACACCGGTACGAATCGCCAAATCAAAACCATCTTCTATTAGATCTACTACCTTATCATCGACATTAAGCTCAATGCGTATTTCTGGGTGCGCTTTACAAAATTTTGCAATTGCCTCATTTAAAACCAATCGTGCCGATACCGCAGGTGCCGTAATTTTTATTTTACCGCTCACAGTATCGCTATATCCAGTCACTGCGTCTTGGGCCTCTTGGAGTGCAGTTTTAGCCAACTTTGCTTTTTGATATAGCATTTGCCCACCATCAGTGAGGGACAATTTCCGCGTAGAACGATACATCAGCTGCATATTCAATGCCGCTTCCAAACGAGATATCCGTTTACTGACCACTGAGTTCGTTATCTCTTGTTGCTGGGCCACTTTTGAAAAAGAACCAGCTTCAACAACTTGTACAAATAAAAATATATCATCAGCTTTGACACCTGCCATATGCATACTTTCCTTCAAAAATGATTAATAACAAAATATAGAGTAATTACTATCGATATTATAGCAATTTTAGAAACTAACCATTGCACGTTCGTCTATATATCGAACACATTGTTTGTCGTATCTTGATGATAAAATAGGTTATGTAACAACAAAGGCTAGGCTATGCATCCGCAATATCTCAATTCTCTTTCGCATATTCTCGATAATGAACGCATCATTACCGACATATCTCGACGTCGCGCCTATGCCACTGATGCCAGCTTTTATCAGTTGATCCCTGCCTTGGTCATAAAAGTGGCTAGCATTGGGGAAATGCAAGATGTCTTAGCCTTGAGTTTTTTACATAATATACCAGTGACGTTTCGTGCGGCTGGTACAAGTTTGTCTGGCCAAGCAATTACCGATTCGGTACTCATTTTACTGACCGAACATTGGCGTAATCACGAAATTTTAGAAAATGGACAAAAAATTCGCTTGCAACCAGGAGTTGTTGGTGCGGATGCAAACCGCTACCTAGCCCCATACCAAAGAAAAATTGGTCCCGACCCCGCTTCTATTAACGCTTGTAAGATCGGCGGTATCGCCGCTAACAATGCGTCAGGAATGTGTTGTGGCGTCGCCAAAAATACTTTTTATACAATGGCTGAAATGACGATAATCTTTGCTGATGGCACTGCATTAAATACTGGTGATGCCAGTAGTATTGCCGCATTTAGAACGTCTCATAAACCCTTATTAGATGCTATCGAAGCGCTTGCTCAAAACGTTCAAGCAGATGCCGAGCTGACGACACTAATTCAACACAAGTACCGCTTGAAAAACACCACCGGTTATTCACTCAACGCATTAACTGACTACACAGATCCAGTATCTGTTTTAAGTCACTTAATGGTAGGTTCAGAAGGCACATTAGGCTTCATTGCTGATATTACCTACAATACGGTTGTCGAACATCCATATAAAGCGACTGGACTGTATCTGTTTGCCAATCCCACGATTGCCTGCCAATTAGCATCAACACTACGAGAATATCCAGTAGATGCCGTCGAATTACTCGATCAACGCGCACTAAATTCTGTAGCAGGCAAGCCGGGACTACCCGATACATTTTGTCATAATGCACCCACATCTACCGCACTGTTAATTGAAACCACAGCAAGTGACCAAGCCTCTCTTGACGCCCACATATCCCAACTCACCAGTTTAGTACAGCAAGCACAGCCCTTAGAGGCGATTCATTTTTCTCAAGATGCCGTTCTCAGCGCACAATTATGGGCCATCCGTAAAGCGACTTTTCCAGCAGTTGGTGCCGTCCGTGAGACTGGGACAACGGTAATCATCGAGGATGTTTCTTTTCCTCATGATGTATTGGACCAAGGGGTGTTAGGCCTACAAGCACTTTTTGCTAAATATAATTATACCGAAGCGCTTATTTTTGGGCATGCGCTGGCCGGTAACCTGCACTTTGTTTTCACTCAGGCATTTGATACACCTGAGCAAGTACAACGCTATGATGATTTCATGCGCGATGTGGCCCAGTTAGTCGCTGTTGATTTCCAAGGTTCGTTAAAAGCAGAGCATGGCACAGGGCGAAATATGGCTCCATTTGTAGAGCTAGAATGGGGTAAAAAAGCGTTCTCGGTAATGCGTGAGTTAAAACAGATTATTGACCCTACAGGTATTTTAAATCCTGGTGTCATTCTCAATGAAGATCCGGACGCACATATCAAGAACCTAAAGGCGCTGCCTAAAGCAAATGACATCGTCGATAAATGTATTGAGTGCGGTTTTTGTGAGCCCGTTTGCCCGTCCAAGGATCTGACTTTTACCCCCCGTCAGCGCATTGCAATTTGGCGTCGTATCCAACAACTAAAGGACCGTGGATATTTAATTGATGCTGAACGTCAAGAACTTGGACAGCTTGAACACGATTTTCAGTATTATGGGATAGATACGTGTGCAGCCACTGGACTGTGCGCAGAACGGTGTCCTGTTGGTATCAACACAGGTGATTTAATACGCGAACTGCGCGGACAAAATGTGGGTAAATTTGGCACAACCATTGCGAAATTTTCAAGTGAACAATTTGCCCCTCTCACCAAGACAGCTGGCACAGCATTAGGACTTGCCAGTCGTATTAGTAAGATTATTGGCCCGACTCGCACCAACACACTGGGACGTACACTCCATCACAGTACGGGTAGAAGAATGCCGTTATGGTTTAGTCGTTATCCACAACCAGCGGCTCCGCTTGGCACTTCCAAATCCGCATCTAGTCAATCCCTTGTCGCACAGACAAAACTTGAGCTAGAGGCGAACCATGCTGAGTCTAAAAAACATACTCTTGAGGTTATTTACTTCCCTAGCTGTGCTTCACGGACTATGGGACCAGATCCACTGAGCAAAGAGCAACGCAGCTTACATGAAGTGACGCAAACCGTACTCCACAAAGCTGGTTATACAGTGACAATCCCAGCGTCTGTGTCAGGTTTATGTTGTGGTATGCCATTTTCTTCCAAAGGTTTAAGCCAATTCGCTACAGCCAAAGGGGATGAGTTATTAGCTAGCTTACAAACCCTCTCCGATAATGGCCGCATTCCGATTATCTTTGATACAAGCCCATGTAAATTGCGCTTGGCGGAATTAGGACATGCCCTACCTATTTTTGAAGCGTGTGAATTTATGGCACAGCACGCTTTGGACAAACTGGATATTCAACCAATTAACGAAACTGTGGCACTGCATATTACGTGTAGTAGCCAAAAGATGGGACTCAGCTCTGCTTTGCAAACCATAGCTCAACGTTGTGCGACCCATGTTATCGAACCAGAAGGCATCCACTGTTGTGGGTTTGCTGGGGATAAAGGCATGACCCAACCAGAACTGAATGCCTCAGCATTGAGTACGTTGAAAAAACAAGTAGGGAGTTCGTGTAGTAACGGCTACAGTAATTCTCGCACCTGTGAAATAGGATTGAGCGAGCATTCGGGTATTGATTATCAATCATTACTGTATTTGTTAGATCGCGCATCCACTGCTAAAGCATCTGCTTAAGCGGATGCGCTCATTATTATTGCGCTGTTATTTCCACAAACGAAGTGACAGCGGAATAGAGAAGTTTGCACCAGTAGATGAAGCAATGGCTCCCATCACAGCAAACAATAAGTTAAGTAAGATTAAAGCAAACATAATCGCACTACCAAACAGTACGGAAGTCACAACTAATCCTACAATCAACGTAATCCCCCAGTTAATGGCTTCTTTTGCTTGTGTCTGAATATAAGCTTGTTCTTTTTGCATAAAAGAAAAGATAAGACCGGCAAAAACACCTAAAAAGATAGAGGCTAACCACATGACCATAGCCGTATTTTGGGCATCTTTTGATTGGGTTTCGACGTGAAAATGAGAGGTTTGTTCTGATGAAGACATACAACGTTCCTTATTTGTGTATTTGATATTAGCTAAACTTTTAGATGGTTAGTTTTGCAAAATTTACCGAGTAATTACATTTAAATAAACACGAAAATGACAATGAAATTGTTTCACCCTTCGTATGCAGTATAACGGTACAAATAACTAATCATTTAGACTATTTAAGTTAACATATTAAATATAGACAAGTTTTAAGCGATTGGTCTAACAATTATGAAAATATCTAGCGTTTACGGACGTGTTTGTATTGAGTTGCACAATAACCACGTGTGACATCTTTGGAGCGCAATGCATCGTGTTTAGTATTTCTACCGGACACTCTTGCGCGCCAATTATTGAAGGTTTTGCGACGTAGATGAGCCCGCATAAGCTTGATGACATCTGGCTCAGCGACGCCAAACAATGCCTCAATTGCCTCGAAAGGGGTGCGGTCTTCCCAGGCCATTTCGATGATCCGAGAAATATCTTCGTCATCCAAAGGGCTTTGTTGCCTCACTGATAAATGTTTTGCCGACTCTGACTGCGGCGTTTTCGGAAAATCTTTCATTACACAAGCAACCTTATTATCTGTATGGTAACGCGTCATATGTAGCACTTAACAGGTCGAAAAGTTCTGCTAACACTGCGTCTTTACTGGCTTTTTATACGCAAAAGACAATAAAAAAGTTTATCTCTATTAGGGGTCTCTCACATCGAGTCGCTAACCAAAATCTCTACCGCCTGAAATACAACTCTAACCGCAGATATGTCACGGACAACTTACCTCTAGTCAAGTTCCGATAATACCGTTCCGCTATCTAGCGCGACACTGTATTCTGCCCTTTTTTCATTGACCAAATGTAATAGTGCTGCCGCAGCAACAGCATCTGACATCGCTCTGTGATGACGTGTCATATCAATAGAAAAATGTCGCGTGAGGTTCGCTAGAGAATACGAAGCTAAACCAGGGAATGCCTTGCGCATCTCGCGAACAGTACAGAGTTTGGGTCGAGAATAATGCCTGTCTAAACGTTGAAATTCCGCTTTGATAAAAGAAAAATCAAAATTCACGTTATGCGCTACAAAAACACACCCCTGCGTAAAATGAGCTAATTCATCTGCTATTTCGGCAAATACCGGAGCATCAGCGACCAAAGCATTATCAATGCCCGTTAACTGAGTGATATTTTTCGGGATCATGCGCTGAGGGTTTAACAAGGTTTGCCAACGATCTACTTCTTGGCCATTGATGACTTTCACGATACCAATTTCTGTAATCCGATGCTGTTCTGCTCTCCCACCAGTGGTTTCAATATCTACCACAACATAAGGTTGCTGAGGATTTAAGCCCCATTGAACTTGGGTGATATCAACAGTAAATCCACATTCTTTTAATTTGGCCATCGTGATGAGTTGATTCTTGCGCAAGACATCACCGGTAGCTTTAATTTCCTCAAAACGCAACGCATTATCTTCTACCACCATAATGTCTGGAAAACCATCATGATACAAAGCGTAATTTTCAGCCATCGCGAATAATATACCTTGGACAGCTTTTATATCACTATATTGGAGCAAGCAGCCAAGGCGTTTAATAATATTTTTGTGCCAACGAAAAATGCCATTAGGTTTCCCATAATGGAGTGTTGCTTGCTGCACGACGTGTTTGGCTAACGCTTTATACGTCCCTAACTTTTTTAATAAACCATCAACTTGTGCGGTACATTCCTGGTAGAGATTATTATGGATAATATAATGGGGACGAGTATCAAACTCGTTCCCCGCAGGGGCATTTTTGGCAAACAGAATATCCCAAAATACCAAACCAAATAAACTTTTAAACAACTCGTTTTCTGTTTTATAACTGACGAGGCCTTGGCCTGTATAAAACTCTACAACAGCTCGTTCCACACGATTTTTATGCACTTCTTCAAACACATAACTACGTTTTGCTGTACGCAACCAATCCGTTAACGTACTGGTTTTTTTCTTGTGATATTTACGGGCTAAAAAATCCTCTGCAAAGACTAAAATTTGTTCGTTTTCAGGTGCACTTATAATGGCTAATAATTCTGCTTCTACCTCTTCTTTTGCACCAGCTGCATAGCGTAGCCGAAGTAATTTTTCTTGGGCTTTCGGATGTCTAGAAGCAGCTAAATAAGACCAAGCAAAAGCTTCCTTTTGCTCGACTGAAAAACCATATGGCACTAACCATTCTGGCTCTACCTTAGCCAAAAGTTGTTTACCAATAGACCAACAAAATTCATCTTTACTGTCCAAGGCTAACGCGCCATCTGCTTCGGGTAAATCAGCAGGTGGAATGAACGTCGGTATGAACTCGTTATGCACAAAGATTGGTATATTGGCTAAATATTTATCTCGATATTTTAATTTTGCCCAAAAATAAGCAGATTTCGCCGCAGAGCAATGCTTGAAACGGGCCCCAGCAGTGACATTTTTGCGGGTACGCATAATCCCCAAGTCACGCATAGAGAATTGGTTTAAACGCCCATGTAAATGCCCAAAAAATAAAAAGAGTAGATACTCCAGAACATCATCAATGGCCCGATAAACAATTTTTTTTGCCAACTCCGAGCCCATAAATTCACGATATGCAACGCCGTTTTGCACCAATGTCAACAATGCTCCTTTGGAGGCACTTTTCGTAAACTTTAAGGTCGAGTTTTTGGCAAGCAAATTAAGTAAGTCAACTTTGGTTAGTTGTGCTAAACACGCAGTAAAATGCTCTTCAGTAACAGAAATGAACCACTTATTATTCATGCAATTTGCAATCGCAGTCTGCTCATCATTTATCTCAGCATATTCTAGGCTATCTATTTTGATAAACGGAGATTTTCGGTTTAAGGCTCGCACTAACACGCATTGGGTATCTCTATCTTGTACCAAAAACCGATTCACGAAAGCACGATCATCTGGACGTAACAATGCAGCACAATGTGCCTCTATATAGCCAATAAACTCATTGAAATGGTCTAGATAATAAAATGTTGGAAGATTTTTTCTCATATAAATAGTGTATATACATACAGTTATTTTGTCACTATTTTTTGTTTTTTGACCCATGCTATATGTGATCTTATAACTGGGTCATCCTTTAATTTTTCTAATGTATTCAATCTTTTAGCCAGCTGCATTTCATCATGGGATGTATGAATTCCCACATGACACTGACGACAAATATTGATCCCCTCATTCAGCGTTGTTTTTTCAAAATGTTTTTTAAAATATGTCCGTCTATGCATTTTTTTGGGGATCAGGTGATGGAAGGTTAGCGCAACTTCTCGTTCACAAAGTTCACACGCACCATGTTTTATTCTTCTAAATGCCATAAACAACACCGACTTTTATTTTTATTAAAGTAAACCATATTGACCAATTCACGTATAAATCATTACTTTTTATACGGGTTTATACAACAATGAGTTTAACTGAAAGTAGTCTATTTGAATGTCCTTACTGCATGGTGTCCAATGATTTAGAAATTGATATCCAAAACGATGTAGGACAGCAACAAATTGTCGATTGTCAGATTTGCTGTGCCCCTATTGAATTGATCATACAAGATACCGGTTGGGGCCTAGAAATTATTGCTAAACGTGATGATGAATGAACTCCAACCGTTAGTTACACCCAACACAAGAAATATATAGAGACTACCCTACACAAGTAATCTTTTAGAACATGCTACTCACAAGGAATATTTATGCTCTACCGTGAAGATGATATCCAAAACATGGACCAACGTTACCGAGCAAACTTCATCAACTCCCTTTCAGGCTTCAAAAGTGCTAACTTACTGGGCACCAAAAGTACCTCGGGACAAGAAAACTTAGCGATTATAAGTTCCGTTTTTCATGTTGGCGCCAACCCACCACTGTTGGGTATGATCATGCGTCCTCATACCGTACCTAGAGATAGCTTAAAAAATATTAAAGATACCGGTATATATACGTTATCAGCAGTAGGTAGTGAGTTTACTGAAGCAGCACATCAAACTTCAGCTCGCTACACTGATTCTGAGTTTACTGCAGTGGGCTTGACCCCGACATACTCTGCAACTCACTCAGCTCCTTATGTAGCAGAGGCGCGACTGAGAATAGGTCTTGAGGTCAAACACATTGAAAAGATTGAATTAAACCAGACAGAATTAGTGATTGGCCAGGTAGTGGAAGTCTATGTTGACAATTCAGTGGTATCTGTAGATGGGTATATTGACCTAGAACATTTGCAAACAGCCTGCATTTCGGGTTTAGATACGTATCATAAAAGTTCTCGAATTCATCGTTATGGGTATGCAAAGCCTCATGAGGCCCTTGCTAAAATAGACTAATGGAAACAAACTTAGATCCTAATTTTGACCAGTTACTTGTAATCTGTGGCATTATATCTGTCATAGTTATTGCGTTTATATTGTTTGTGATCAAACTTCCCCAAGAAGATAAAGATTACAATACCACCAACCAATCACCCAAAAATTGTGTGAGAAATAAAAACGAAGACACCGAGTTTTAATCGGTAAAGGAGAAACGAATGAGTAAGTTAAACCGCCGTGATTTTCTAAAGCTATCTGGTTGTTCATTAATTGGTATGACATTAGGTAGTGTGGCATTGCGCGCTAACGCTGAAGTAGCCAAGGTTGACCCTACAAGCCCCCAAGCGTCAGCTTTGAAATATGTACATGACTCAGCTGTAGAGGGTCAAAATTGTGCTAACTGTGTATATATCCAATCTGCTGAAGGTGACTGGCGTCCATGTGCCTTATTCCCTGGCAAACAAGTCTCAGCCAACGGCTGGTGCTCAGCTTGGATGAAGAAAGCATAAGCAAAGCCCAACCAAACTCTTTGCTCAATAAAAAAGTAAAATAAACCGAAGTATGATGGCAACATAAGGACATTACACTTCGGTTTTTACTTTTTATCAAAAATTTGCGAGAAAACCCCGTGATCAGACTTGCTCTGTCGCGGGGTAGTTCACACTTAACGATTCATCTCTTTACATCTGCACTCTACCTACACATCAACTCAACGTCTTTGCCCCACTCTTTGTGTAGAACCTTGTTGTTTAGTCCTGCGCTCACGAGCTACGTGACCATTCGTAATAAATGATTTTGGGATGCGAGTATGATCAGACACGCATATCTGATTTCCTCCTTTTTGCTTGGCTTTAAATAATGCGTTATCAGCGAAGTTGAATAAGCACCCTTGCTCAATATTTGCCTCAGGTAACATCGTTGCGACACCTGCACTTATCGTTAAAAACTTGGATGGACTCTCGCTATGAGGAATGGACAACATGTTAACCGCTTCGATCATTCTCTGAGCAATTTGACTCGCTCCCTCAGATTGACAAGTCGGTAGTAACAAAACAAACTCTTCCCCCCCTATTCGAGCAAACAGATCGTTACTTCGTCGACCAAATTGTTCTAACTGCTGAGCAACTAGCATTAACACTTCATCACCAGCAACGTGTCCATAAAAAGTGTTATAGGACTTAAATTTATCAATATCTAGCATAATCAAACTAAACATTTCTTCATATCGAATACAGTTTTGCCATTCTTTGGTAAACACATACTCATAAATACGCCGGTTAGCCACTTTGGTAACCGCATCTCTATACGAATAAAACTCTAATTTTTTACGCTCGAGAATAATATTTAAGTGTGTGGTGATACGCTGCACAATTTCACCTTGGGGTACAGGTTTGACAATATAATCTATCCCCCCTGTAGAGAAACCTTCTAGCTTATCTTCTAATGCATTTAACGAACTCAAAAAAATCACAGGGATATCTTTCGTAAAAGGCTGGCTTTTAAGTTCTTGGCAAAATTCAAACCCTGTTTGATCGGGCATCAACACATCACAGAGAATCAAGTCAGGAGGATTATCTGAGACACACATGGACATCGCAGTCGCAGAATCAGTAGCAAATGAAATAGTGCATAACCCACTTAAAATTGCAGAGTAATAAGATAAGTCACTACTTTCATCATCTACTATAAGGATTTGTAGTTCAGATATATGCTCCACATCGTTGTCGAGGATATTGTAGCTAAATAGATCTGACATATAAGTAGCCAATTAATTATTCGAGACACTTAAAATTATAGACTCAGTTAGACTAATGTCCTTTATACAAAAGTTTAATTTATAGTACTTATCATGATTATTTGCTAGGCCAATGAAAACATTAGGATTTAATAGCACTTGGAGTTGACACATTTCGTTAAGCATTAGACTATGCAGTTGTTATCACAATATAATAATAGGAATAAATCATGTATACAGCCAGATCTCACAAGGTTTTTTCATTAACCCACATACAAACTTTTTTGGCTGCCGGAGTACTTTGCTTACTCAGTGTTGCTAGCTTAGCAGAGAGTACAGTAGCTAAGCCCATACCAGCAGTTCAAATCAGCCAAACCGAACACAGCACCAAGATCAACGGCAAGCAAGTACAATACAACGTTATTGCTGGTGATCATCATATATTGGACGATGAAGGGCAGCCCAAAGCGAATATTTATAGCACAGCGTATTTCAGAACCAACACTAAAAATAATCAACGCCCTGTCCTATTTATCTTTAACGGCGGGCCTGGTTCGTCAAGTGTCTGGCTGCATATGGGTATCTTTGGCCCGAAGCGCGTTGTATTGCCTAGTGATGGTGAACGTGTTGGTGCCCCGCCATATGTTCTAGCAGACAACCCAAAATCTCTCTTAGATATTGCGGATATGGTGTTCATTGATCCTCCTGGGACAGGCTATTCAAAGGCACTTGGTAAATACACTGGCAAAGACTTCTGGGGCGTCAAAGAAGATGCGGTCATCATGTCTGACTTTGTCCGTGCCTTTACCCGTAAACATAATTTATTTAATCGTCCAAAATATCTCGCTGGAGAAAGCTATGGAACGACGCGAGCAGGTGCAATGGTCAAAGAATTACAGTCGGGCTGGGGTTCATTAGATCTGAGTGGCGTCATGCTTATCTCTTCGATTGTCGATTTTGCAACTGGAGATTTCCACCCTGGAAACGATTTGCCGTTTGTGACATTTTTACCGACCTATGCAGCGACAGCTTGGTATCACAAGGCGATTGACCGGAGCCGTTTTCCTGAACTAGCACCCTTTATTGAAGAAGTCCGTCAGTTTGCTCTCAATGAATATGCCACTGTGTTACTTAAAGGCAGTATGGCAAGCCCTACAGAGCGCAATTCAGTGATAAAACAATTACAGCGGTTTACGGGTTTAAGCGAACGTTTTTTACAGCAGAGTGATTTACGGATCAACGAATATCAATTTATGAAAGAGGTTCTTCGGGACCGTGACCTTCGAGTGGGTCGCTTAGATAGTCGCTATCTTGGTGAAGATGCTGATAAAGTTGGCTATAGTTTTGCAGCGGACCCCTCTGGCTATGCGATTGATGGTGCTTACACAGCATTAATCAATCAATATATGCGTGACGATTTAGCAGTAAATCGCGATGAACGCTATCACATTCTTAACGGCAAGGTGTTTGGTGCATGGAATTGGCTGTATGAGCGCAATGCACGCAGCCAAGGTTATATGAATGTGACGCCATTTATCGCTCAAGGGATGCGCGAAAACAAAGATTTTCGTGTATTTGTGGGCAATGGATACTATGATCTGGCCACACCGTTTTTTGCGACTGAACACTCTATGTCACATCATGGCATTGATACCAACAGAGTCACTATGAAATATTATGAAGCAGGTCACATGATGTATATCCATGAACCTTCGTTAATTGCTTTAAGTGACGACATTCGCGCATTTTTAAATGCACAATAGCAGGACAGGAACCGAATTTTGGCTTACATTCAACTAAAAATAAACATGGTAGCAGAACACGCTGAAGCGTTAGGTGAGATGCTCAGTGCCAATGGTGCGCAAGCCGTCACATTTGTCGATGCTAAAGACACCCCGTTATACGAGCCGAAACCTGGAGAAGTCATGCTGTGGCCAGATACTCAAGTAGTGGGTTTATTTGATGCAGCCATGGACATGACTCGTGTCATCCAACGTTTAAGTCGAGCAAAAATTTTAGGAGATGAGTTCATTTATGTCCTAGATCCGCTAGAGGACAAAGACTGGGAGCGTGAATGGATGGATAATTTCCACGCAATGCAATTTGGCCAACGTTTATGGATCTGTCCTTCTTGGCGAGATATTCCTGACCCCACCGCTGTCAATGTAATGCTCGACCCAGGCCTCGCCTTTGGTACTGGTACTCATGCGACCACAGCACTGTGCTTACGTTGGTTAGACAGCCTTGATTTACACGCTAAAAAGGTCCTTGATTTTGGCTGTGGGTCAGGCATTTTAGGGATCGCAGCAGTCAAACTCGGTGCCAGTGAAATGCTAGGTATCGATATTGATCCCCAAGCCTTACAAGCCACCGAAGAAAACGCTCTACGCAACCAAGTAAGCGAACAAGTCAGTGTCGCACTCCCACAGCACAATCCCCAATACCTAGCAGATGTCGTACTAGCGAATATCTTAGCCGCGCCGCTCCGTGAGCTAAGCCAAGTCATTAGTGACTATTGTCGCCCAGGTGGCAAACTGGTTTTGTCAGGCATTCTAGTTGAGCAAGCACAAGAAATTGCAGATTTATACGCGGCTCAGTTTCATATCGATGAGATTGTTACCGAAGGTGACTGGGCAAGGGTCAGCGGAACAAAACACTAATTATTGTCAAGTAAAATAATTGCAATTTGCTTAAAAAAACAGCTTTTCACTCTCCCAAAAAAGGCGTAATATTGCGCTCCCTTAAGCGATAAGGGTTTAAAATTTGTACGATATGGATATTATTTGTTCAATAGTGCAGAGCATCAGTTTTGCAAATTAGAGGTACTTCATGCGCATAGGTCACTACACGCTTGAGAATAATTTGCTATTAGCTCCCATGGCGGGGGTGACTGATAGGCCCTTTCGCCAAATGTGCAAAAGAATGGGTGCCGGACTTGTGGTTTCCGAGATGTTATCGAGTAACCCAAAGGTTTGGCATACTGAAAAATCTAAAATGCGCATGGACCACACTGGCGAGCATGGAATTCGTTCAGTACAAATAGCGGGCTCAGACCCGTCTCTCATGGCTGAGGCAGCTCAATTCAATGTAAATAACGGTGCGCAAATCATCGATATCAACATGGGTTGTCCTGCAAAAAAAGTAAATAAAAAAATGGCAGGGTCTGCCTTACTGCAATACCCCGATCAAGTAGAAGCGATACTTGCTGCGGTGGTTGATGCGGTTAAGGTCCCAGTTACATTGAAAATACGTACAGGTTGGGATCCAGAAAATCGTAATGGTGTGCAGATTGCTAAATTAGCACAACAATACAATATTCAATCCTTGGCGGTTCACGGTAGAACACGTGCATGTATGTATAAAGGCAACGCCGAATACGACACAATCCGAGCTATCAAGAACGCAGTGGATATACCAGTCGTTGCCAATGGTGATATTACATCACCGCAGCAAGCTAAATTTGTGTTAGAACACACCGGAGCAGATGGAATAATGGTTGGTCGTGGTGCCCAAGGAAATCCTTGGATCTTCCGCGAAATACAACATTTTTTGCAAACCGGAGAAATTCTGCCTAAACCTGACTATACTGAACAGTGTTCAGTCATGTTAGAGCACATCGATAACGTCCATAATTTTTATGGGGGAATTGGAGGTGTTCGTATCGCCCGAAAACATGTTGGGTGGTATTTGGCAAAATACGATCAAGGACGTCAATTTCGCGCACATTTTAATGCCATTGATGACGCTGCTGAGCAGCTAGATGCGTTAACAATGTTTTTCTCGCAGTTGTCGCAGAAGTCTCCTTCTAGCGCAGCTTAATTGATACTATAAAAAAGAGCAGTACTGATTATGTTTGATCAAAACGCAACATCTCCTTTTACAACGATTGTCACAACTCCTGCGCAAACAACAGCACAAAAGCCATTACGTGAGTCGGTTAAACAAGCTGTAAACAAATACCTTAAGCAGTTAGATAACTCTGAAATTGAGTCATTATATGACATGGTGTTAAGTGAAGTTGAAGCACCTTTACTCGAAGAAGTCATGACGTATACTCGCGGTAATCAGACTAAAGCCGCTAATATGATGGGTATCAACCGCGGTACACTTCGTAAGAAGCTTAAACAATACGGCATGGGCTAACACCCAGCGGGGCCTGCCCCAGCCTAAAGAGCACTTATGTGCTCTTTTTTGTTTTTTATCTTGTCAAAATTTCCAGTAAGAAGACCACATACTATGACTACAAATCCAATCCGTCGCGCACTACTAAGTGTGTCAGACAAAACCGGTATTTTAGAATTTGCCCAAGCCTTAGTTGCTATGGATGTTGAACTCTTATCTACCGGCGGGACTGCCAAATTACTTGCCGAGGCAGGTTTACCCGTTATCGAAGTATCAGACCACACCGGACACCCTGAAATTATGGACGGCCGAGTCAAGACATTACATCCAAAAATTCATGGTGGTATCCTTGCACGCCGTGGTCAAGACGATGCGGTCATGGCTGAAAATAACATAGATGCGATTGATTTAGTGGTAGTCAACCTTTACCCGTTTGCTGCGACTGTAGCTAACCCAGATTGCACTTTGCCTGACGCGATTGAAAACATCGATATCGGTGGCCCCACCATGGTGCGTGCAGCTGCCAAGAATCACAACGATGTGACGATTGTAGTCAATGCCGATGATTACGTGACTGTCCTAGAGCAAATGCAAGCAAACAGTGGTGTAGTTGACCATGCAACGCGTTTTGACCTTGCGATTAAGGCTTTTGAACACACGGCAGAATACGACGGTATGATTGCTAACTATTTCGGTGCCCGTTTAGATACAACTGAGTGTGACGATGATTGTGACCATGAGCACAGCGAATTCCCGCGCACTTACAATATCCAAGTCAGTAAAAAACAAGATTTACGCTATGGTGAAAACTCTCACCAAGCAGCAGCATTTTACGTAGAAAATGATATTCAAGAAGCCTCTGTTGCAACTGCTCAGCAGCTGCAAGGTAAAGCGTTATCGTTTAATAATATTGCCGATACAGACGCAGCCTTAGAATGTGTCAAAGAATTCGATCAACCAGCTTGTGTTATTGTCAAACATGCCAACCCTTGCGGTGTTGCTTTAGGTGAAACTATCCTAGCGGCCTACGAGCGCGCATATCAAACTGACCCAACATCAGCATTTGGTGGCATCATTGCTTTTAACCAAGAACTAGATGCAGCTACTGCACAAGCCATTATTGACCGCCAGTTCGTTGAAGTGATTATTGCACCGACGGTTTCTGAAGCAGCCAAAACAGTCTTAAGTGCCAAACAAAATGTGCGCGTTTTAGAATGTGGCGACTGGGCTGGACAGCTTACTGATGGCTACGATTTTAAACGCGTAAATGGTGGTCTATTGATCCAAGAACGTGATTTTGGGATGGTTGAAGCTGAAGACTTACAGGTTGTAACCAAACGCCAACCAACAGAGGCTGAGTTAAAAGACCTGATGTTTACTTGGAAAGTCGCTAAATATGTGAAGTCAAACGCCATTGTGTATTGTAAAGATGGTATGACAATCGGTGTAGGCGCAGGCCAAATGAGTCGCGTCTATTCTGCTAAAATTGCTGGCATCAAGGCAGCTGATGAGAACTTAGAAGTGGTAGGCAGTGTGATGGCCTCTGATGCATTTTTCCCATTCCGTGATGGTATTGATGCAGCTGCAGCAGCAGGTATTACAGCTGTTATTCAACCTGGTGGCTCTATGCGTGATGCAGAAGTTATTGCGGCAGCAGATGAAGCAGGTATTGCGATGGTCTTCACCGGTATGCGTCACTTCCGTCATTAAGAGGTAAAAGAATATGCAAGTATTAGTTATTGGTAGTGGTGGGCGTGAGCATGCGCTTGCTTGGAAAGCGGCTCAGTGTAAAGGCGTGACTAAAGTGTTTGTCGCACCGGGTAACGCTGGTACAGCAAATGAAGGCATGCTAGAAAACATTGATATACCTGTTTCTGACATCACTGGTTTAGTAAAATTTGCGCAAGACAATGCTGTTGAATTAACGATTGTCGGCCCAGAGCAACCTTTGGTGGATGGTGTAGTTGATGCTTTCACCGCTGCTAATTTACCGTGTTTTGGTCCAACCAAGGCAGCCGCCCAGCTAGAAGGCTCAAAAGCCTTCACCAAGGATTTTTTAGCACGTCATAACATTCCTACTGCGGAATATCAAAACTTCACAGAAATAGAACCCGCATTGGCATATGTTAGAGAAAAAGGCGCTCCTATTGTCGTTAAAGCCGATGGTTTGGCTGCAGGTAAAGGAGTGATAGTAGCGATGAGCCTTACTGAAGCCGAAGATGCAATCAAAGATATGCTTGCTGGAAATGCTTTTGGTGAAGCAGGTAGTCGTGTTGTCATCGAAGAATTCTTAGATGGTGAGGAAGCTAGTTTCATCGTGATGGTTGACGGTAAAAATATCGCATCATTTGCCACAAGCCAAGATCATAAACGCGTAGGGGATGGCGATACAGGTCTAAATACAGGGGGTATGGGTGCATATTCTCCAGCCCCGGTCGTGACCAAAGCAATCCATGATCGCATTATGCAAGAAGTGATTATACCAACTGTAGAAGGTATGGCTGCAGAAGGTAATGACTACACTGGATTTCTCTATGCCGGTTTGATGATCATGGCGGATGGCACACCTAAAGTTATTGAATACAACTGTCGTTTTGGTGATCCTGAAACACAGCCGATCATGATGCGCTTACAATCAGACTTGGTCGCGTTATGCCTAAAGGCCACTCAAGGTGATTTAGCCAATACTGTCATCAAATTTGATGAACGTCCCGCAGTTGGTATTGTCCTTGCTGCAGGTGGTTACCCAGGTGATTACAAAAAAGGGTTAGTGATTAGTGGTTTAGGCAGAGGTGAATCATCTGATGCCAAAGTATTCCACGCAGGTACATCAGTGGCAGCAGAAGGTATCGTTACCGCGGGTGGTCGTGTACTGTGTGCTACGGCTATGGGTAACTCAGTAACCGAAGCCCAGCGTGCGGCGTACAAACTAGCGGGCAATATTAGCTGGGATGGTATGTTCCATCGTAATGATATTGCTTATCGCGCCATACAACGCGAACAAAGTTAAACAAAAAAAGCGGTACATAAAAAGTCGATATTTCCTTGAAGTATCGACTTTTTTCGTCTTTCGTGGTCTATTAGTCAAAGGATAATAAAGTAAATAGGACATACATATGTCAACTAAGCACCCTATCATTGCTATTACCGGTTCATCTGGTGCTGGCACTACAACAACAACCAATGCAATCAGGCATATTTTTCGTAATTTAAATGTCAATGCAGCGGTCGTTGGTGGTGATAGTTTTCACCGCTTTACTCGCCCTGAGATGGAAGTTGAAATCCGTAAAGCTCAAGAACAAGGTAAGCATATTAGTTACTTTGGACCGATTGCCAATGACTTCGCACTTTTAGAAAATTTATTTACCGAGTATGGGCAAAGTGGGACTGGACAGTTTCGTGAGTACTTACACACCTTTGACGAAGCCGTACCATTCAACCAAATGCCAGGCACCTTTACCCCGTGGCAAGATTTGCCTGATAATACAGATCTTTTATTCTATGAAGGATTGCATGGTGGGATCACAACCGAAGAACACGATGTTGCTAAGCATGTTGACCTACTCGTGGGCATGGTACCGATTGTAAACTTGGAATGGATCCAAAAAATCGTTCGCGACACCACAGATAGAGGGCATAGCCGTGAAGCTGTGATGAGTAGCATTGTGCGTTCTCTCGATGATTATTTTCAATATATCACACCACAATTCTCACAAACCCATGTGAATTTTCAACGCGTACCAACAGTTGATACATCCAACCCTTTTAGTGCGAGAGAAATACCGACCCAAGATGAAAGTTTTGTCGTGGTCCGTTTTCGCAGTGAAATGAAGTCGGTAGATTACCCTTATTTACTACAAATGATCGATGGTTCATTTATGTCACGGGTAAACACATTGGTAGTACCGGGTGGTAAAATCAGTTTGGCAATGGAGTTGATATTGACGCCTTTGTTAGAAGAGATCTTGCATAACAAGCGTCGCTCAACATTACAAATGGATTGGGTGCAGGACAAATAAGCATTTGCCTAAGATGGTCGATATAAAAAAGCATGGAATATTATAAAACGTAATACAGATAGACTCACTCGACAACTTTTGTAACAACATCACTACGCTTGCTTACACAAAAAAACTGTCATCCATTTCTAGTGTGTCTTATAGTTCAAACTTGTTTTACTTTTATAATAATCTTACTTGTCAAAAAGTAATATTAGGGAGTAGTAAATGGGTCAAGAGACATCAAAAATCCTCGTCGTTGATGACGACATGCGCTTGCGTAGTTTATTGGAACGATACCTAGTTGAACAAGGTTATCAAGTACGTACGGCTGCTGATGCCGAACAAATGGACCGTCTCTTAGAGCGTGAAAACTTTCACTTACTCGTTTTAGATCTCATGTTACCTGGTGAGGATGGGCTTTCTATCTGCCGCCGTTTACGCCAAAAAAACAACGAAATTCCAATCATCATGCTCACGGCCAAAGGGGATGAAGTCGACCGAATCATTGGCCTAGAAATGGGCGCTGATGACTATTTACCAAAGCCTTTTAACCCTAGAGAATTACTTGCTCGTGCTAAAGCTGTGTTGCGTCGAAAAACGATTGAAGCGCCTGGAGCTCCTTCACAAGAAGAACAAATTGTGGAGTTTGCGAGTTATAAGTTAAACCTTGCGACACGAGAAATGACCAATGACGGCAAGCCTATGGTATTGACCAGTGGTGAATTTGCGGTGTTAAAATCATTAGTTAGTCATCCGCGTGAACCCTTATCTCGAGATAAATTAATGAATTTGGCGCGTGGTCGAGATTACGGTGCATTAGAACGCAGCATTGATGTACAAGTTTCGCGTCTGCGTCGCATGTTGGAAAAAGATCCAACTAACCCACGTTATATTCAGACTGTCTGGGGGTTGGGTTATGTATTTGTTCCAGATGGCTCAGATGTGTAAAGCGCTCATCCTCTCTATTCGCCTACACGTAAAAGGATAGCTAAGCGTGAGTATTGTACCGAAGAGTGCGTTTGGTCAAACCGTATTACTTATCGGTGCATTATTACTATTGAACCAAGTTGTCTCTTATTGGTCAGTGACTTATTATTTTATCCAGCCAAGTTATCAGCAAATCAATAATCTCGTTGCGACCCAAGTCAATACACTTTTTGAAGCGCCTCAACTCATCAGTGATAATGAGCGTCGCCAAGCATTTTCAAAACGCACTGGTATCGTATTTTATTCTCAAGAAAACGCTATAAAGTCTGGCTTAAGTGATGCGACTTACTATCGTTTTATGTCGTCACAAATTTCTTCAGAACTAGGCGGTGAAACGGATGTACGCTTATCCACTGATACGCCTTATCGGATTTGGATTAATCCACCGCAAAACCCAGCTATTTGGATCGTCATCCCGATGGAAGGCATTGGTAAAAACGATTTCTCACCATTAACCATTATTTTATTAGTGATCGGGGTATTGTCGGTAGCGGGTGGTTATATCTTTGTTAAACGGATGACACAGCCATTGCGCGCCTTACAAAACGCGGCTAAAGCGGTTGGTCAGGGTGAATTTCCTGCCCCTATCAAGCCATCTGGCAGTATAGAAATGCAGTCAGTAACTAAGGCATTCAACCAAATGTCGCAAAGTATTAAACAATTAGAACAAGACCGGCATATTATGACTGCGGGGATCTCACATGATCTGCGCACCCCACTCACTCGAATTCGCCTAGCAACAGAAATGCTCCCGGAAGATCAAGCCTGGGTCCAAGAAGGGATTGTGCAAGATATTGAAGATATGAATGATATCATTGATCAATTCATTGATTACGCCAAACAAGATCTTGAAGAAAATCGAGAATTAACGAATATTAATTTACTGGTGGATAGTGTTGTACAAGCACGACATTTTGATGACAACCACACTATTGCACAACGTCTACAGAATGTACCGGATTGCCTAATGCGTGCGGTTGCAATCAAACGCGTGTTAGATAACTTAGTTGAAAATGCCTTCAGATATGGCTCAGACCATCTAGAAATCACAACTGAACACGACAAAAAACGCAAAGAAGTTGTCTGCACTATCCGTGATTTTGGTCCTGGCATAGACCAAGATAAACTGCCTAAACTCATGCAACCATTTGCCCAAGGAGATGCGGCCAGAGGCTCATCAGGATCTGGGCTAGGCTTGGCGATCATCAAACGTATTATTGATATGCACCAAGGCCAGGTAAATTTCTCAAACCACCCAGAAGGTGGCTTTCAGGCTGAAATTCGGCTACCGATTGATTAACCCACTGATGGTTTGCACAAGTGCTTGATTAAGAAGACTGCCCGGTACTATCTGGGTCAAAACCAGCGCGTAACGTTCTAATGTCCATTTCATCAAAACGGTATTCTTTGTGGCAAAATTGGCAATTCATTTTTACATCACCATCTTCTTTGATGATATCCAATAAAGTCTGTAACTCTACATTTTGTAAAGCAACCTTGGTTGCTTCACGTGAACAAGAGCATTGAAAAACGATGGGCGCAGGTGAAAATACTTCGACGTCTTCTTGGTGGTACAAACGATACAGGACATCTTTGGCATCCAAAGAAAATAGCTCTTTGGCTGTTAAGGTTTCCGTCAAAGCCGACAGATGAGTAAACTCAGTAGACTCTTCCACATTGGTCGCCTCTGCGGACGTGGGTAATACTTGGAGTAATGTACCACCAGCATAGTTTGCGGCATCACCTTCAGCGCCACTTAATTGAGAAAAGAGTTTCACTTGGGTCACTAATTGTTCTGATTGCAAGAAATATGTTTCGATACATTCACCTAATGTCGGCTTATCTAAACCAACAATTCCTTGGTAGCGCTCACCTTCTTTGGGTGTTATGGTAATGACTAAATACCCCTTGTGGAACAGTTCCGCAAAGGTATCAGGTAACTCAACCGTTTCATCCCAACGAGCAACCCCGCGAAGTTTCAAATCGTTAGTACCGTTGACTACCGCATATTTCACCACACCCTCTGACTGGATTTGCAAACCAATTTCACCTTCAAATTTTAAGGTGGCATTGAGTAAACTCGTCGCAGCCATCAGCTCACCTAACAAACTCTGTATCTGTGGAGGGTAGGTATAAGAATCCAAAATAGCCTGAAAGGTATCTTTCAACTGAACGACTTCACCTCGGACATTGGCTTCATTAAAAATATAACGCTGTAACGTATCGAAACTGGACATGGATGACCCTATGTTTATTGATGTTTTAAACTAATAATCTTGCGACGTTGTTTTTTGTCAGGTTTGCTGTCTGGTCGTGGACTGTGAAACACACTTAGTTTGCGCGCTTGAGCATTTCGCTCACGTGTGGCAATACTCGCTTCTGTTTCGGTATACATCCCTACAACTTGGCTAGCAGAGCGGCGTTTATCAAATACTTCATTGATAACTAACTCTTTAATATCAAAGCCTGCAGGTACTTTTAAAGTAGCACCTGCTTCTACATTTCGACTCGGCTTAGCACGCTGTCCATTATACTGGATCTTGCCTGATTGCACAGCATCACGCGCAATCGCACGAGTTTTAAACAATCTGGCAGCCCAAAGCCACTTATCTAAGCGAACACTTGGGGTGTTCTGTTCTGAATGAGTATTTTTCATGAATAAAATTGTAATATTTAGGCTGTATACTGTACAGTCTTAATTGTAGTTCAGTTAAGATTCAGTCTGTTCACATACAATGCTTAAACTGTTAAAATTATTAATAAAAATATAAAGAATAAAAGATCATAATGAATACGGAATCACTTAACCCTCAATACCTCCAAAACCTGCTGTGGACGCCCACAAATAAAGGTGTATTACGGGCTATTATCATTCTGTTAGCTGTTATATATATTCTTTATATGTGCGCCAATATTTTTTGGCGAGTAGTGCCCGAACCCAGCACCCCTAAATTACCAGCTAAATTTGCCTCTATGACAGCGACTAGCACAGCGTCATCGGGACCACAAAACAACATCGATGCCCTGATTGCTCTAGATATTTTCGGTCAGCCACCTGTGGCCCAGAAAACCGATGAGAAGCCGCTCGACAAAGTACCCGAAACTAAGTTGAATTTGACGCTATCGGGTGTCGTAGCGAGCACCATAGAAGATGGTGGTGCCGCCATTATTGCTCGAAATAATACCCAAAACACATACGGTTTAGGGGACAAAATTGATGGTACTCAAGCGACGTTACATAAAGTATTTTCAGATAGAGTCATTATCAGTAATCGCGGTGTCAAAGAGACCTTAATGCTCGATGGCATTGATTATGCCGAAGCAAACAAAGCAGCACAACAGCGTCAAGTAACTCGTCAAGATGGGCCAAAACCGGTAACCGCTACACAGCAAATCGCACCGACTTTAGCCCCTGCCGTAATTGCTCAAAAAGCCAAAGAATTACGAGCCAACCCAAGTAAATTCGCCGATTTGTTAACGATTTCACCGAAACGCGAAGGGAACCAATTAGTCGGCTACCAACTCGCTCCAGGCAAAGACAAAGCATTTTTTACCGCAGCAGGTTTACAACCTGGTGATGTAGTTACAAATATTAACGGTCTTGATTTATCGAATCCGAGTGATGCCATCAAAGCGATGCAATCGCTACAAAACGCACAGATACTCGATTTAAGTCTTCTTAGACAAGATCAAGCCCTCTCACTTTCAATTGAATTACCCTAAGGTAGTACAGGTTTTTTTATGACATTTACTGATTTACGTCACACCCGTTTAGGTTTTTTAAGTGCCTTCTTCGCAATCTGTATTGCCGTTGCGGCTTTAAGTGCCCCAAGCTATGCTGCGCAGTATTCTCCTAACTTTAAAAATACGGATATCAATGAGTTCATTGCCATTGTAGGGAAAAACCTTAAACGCACGATTATTGTCGACCCTAATGTGCGTGGCAAAATCAGTGTACGCAGTTACGACTTGCTAGATGAAGCCCAGTACTATCAGTTTTTCTTAAATGTACTCCAAGTATATAACTTCGCTGTCGTAGAAATGCCGAATGGTATTCTCAAAGTCATTCGCTCCAAAGATGCCAAAGGCTCAAACCTGCCAGTTGTAGAAGGTGAGGTGCTCACTGGTGATGAAATGATTACGCGAGTCATTCCCGTATACAACGTTCCTGTTCGTGAATTAGCACCGTTATTGCGCCAATTAAACGATACTAACAATGGTGGTAACGTGGTCAGCCATGACGCATCAAATGTCATCATGCTCACTGGGCGTGCCGCCACGATTAACCGACTTGCCGAGATTATTGAGCGAGTTGACCGAGCTGGCGATGAAGAAGTCGAAATTATTAAACTCAAATATGCCTCAGCTTCTGAGATGGTTAGAATCATTGAAAGTATTAACAAAACAGCTGGCAAACAAGCCAATGCTTCTGGCAAGTCAGCGCCACGCTTGGTTGCAGATGACCGCACAAACTCGGTCATTGTCAGTGGTGATACTAAAGCTCGTCAACGTTTAATAAACCTCGTGCAACGTATGGATCAAGAGCTGGAAACCAGTGGTAACACCCGAGTGATATTCTTAAATTATGCGGTAGCTGAAGACCTAGTTAAGGTACTCAAAGGCGTGTCTGATTCTATCCAAGCAGAAGAACAGGGCAACTCTAAAACCCAGCGAAATAGTAATCGAGAAGTCAGTATTGATTCACATGAAGATTCAAATTCTCTCGTTATCACTGCTGAACCCGATATGATGCGTTCGCTAGAAGCTGTGATACGCCAACTTGATATTCGCCGTGCCCAAGTCCAAGTAGAAGCGATTATCGTCGAAGTCTTTGAAGGCGATGGGTCTACGCTTGGCGTGCAAATGATTTCAGAAGCAGGTGGTGGTACTCAGTTCAACAATGGTGGTCTAGGTATTGGGGGACTGGCAGTCGGTGCACGTCTTGCTGAAGATCGCGAAATCAACAGTACCAATATCACCGCTAACGGCGAAGTCGTCACATCCAGTAATACCATTGAAGGTGATTTTTCGACGCTTGCAAACCTACTCGGCGGAGCGAACGGACTGATTGCAGGTGTAGTTGAAAATGGTTGGGGGGCAGTCTTGCAGGCAGTTGCTTCTGACACTAACTCCAACGTACTAGCGACACCGCATTTAACGACGATGGATAACGAAGAAGCATTCTTTGTTGTCGGTCAAGATGTGCCAATTTTAGGGGCGATTACGGCTAACTCAACCAACGCATTGCAAACCCAATCAGTTGACCGTGAAGAAATCGGTATCAAACTCAAAGTGACACCACAAATTAATGAAGGTGATGCTGTCCAGTTGTTGATTGAACAGGAAGTATCGAGTATCAGTGGTGCAACCGCAGTCGATATTTCCATTAACAAACGAGAAATTAAAACGCGAGTGATCGTTGATGATGGTGGCACAATCGTCTTAGGTGGCCTAATCGACGAAGAAGTACAAGAAAGTGTCTCAAAAGTTCCTATATTAGGCGATATCCCATACCTAGGTAACTTATTTAAAACAACGTCTTCGAGTAAACGCAAACGCAATCTAATGGTGTTTATACGCCCGACGATTATTCGCGATGCGGCGACGATGAATACGATTTCTCATCGCAAATACAACTACATCCGTGCAGAACAGTTAAAACGTCAAGCCGACGGTATTCCATTGATGCCTTACACGAATACGCCATCACTTCCAGAATGGTCCGACGCCCTGCAATTACCACCATCATTTGAAGAATATTTGATGGAAAAAGACAAGCAGAAAAACGACTAGGAGCACCTCATGGAACAGGCGACCTTAAGTTTTAGTTTTGCTAAACGGCACCAAATTTTACTCGATTTGGCACACGTAGAAGCTGATGAAACTCGTGTACCCAAAATCTTTGTTACCGCTGATACGGATTTGACGATAATTCCCGAAGTGCGCCGATTTATTGGTCGAGATTTCGTCTTCGAACAAGTCCCGACAGAAGAATTTGAAACCCTTTTGACAGCAGCCTACCAACGCGGTTCTTCAGAAGCTAAACAATTAATGGAAGACTTGGGTAACGAGAGTGACTTGTTTGCCCTAGCAGAAGACCTCACTGAGACCGAAGACCTACTAGAAAACGAAGATGATGCACCTATCATCAAACTGATCAACGCCATGCTTGGTGAGGCCATCAAAGAGGGTGCATCTGATATCCATATTGAAACGTTTGAAAACCAACTGGTTGTGCGTTTTCGAGTGGATGGTGTTTTACGTGAAATATTGAAGCCCAACCGAAAAATGTCGACGATGCTTGTTTCACGAATCAAAGTCATGGCGAAACTCGACATAGCCGAGAAACGTGTTCCCCAAGATGGTCGTATTACCCTAAAAATTGCGGGGCGTGCAGTGGATGTTCGAGTCTCAACGATGCCATCTTCTCATGGCGAACGTGTCGTCTTGCGTCTGTTAGACAAAAACAATGTACGTCTCAATCTAGAAGATCTTGGGATGACCCAAGCCAACCGAGATATTTTCTCCAGCTTAATACGTAAACCGCATGGCATTATTTTGGTTACGGGTCCCACCGGCTCGGGTAAATCCACTACTTTGTATGCTGGTCTATCTGAGATAAATTCCAAAGATCGCAACATTCTAACCGTTGAAGATCCAATTGAATTTGATTTGGCTGGCATTGGTCAGACCCAGGTAAATACTAAAGTAGATATGACTTTTGCTCGAGGTCTACGCGCAATTTTACGTCAAGATCCGGATGTTGTTATGGTCGGTGAAATTCGTGATTTAGAAACAGCACAAATCGCAGTCCAAGCGTCACTAACCGGTCACTTAGTCATGTCGACCTTGCACACTAATACAGCAGCAGGTGCTATCACCCGTTTAGAAGATATGGGTATAGAACCATTTTTACTCTCTTCTAGTCTGCTCGGTGTATTATCACAGCGTTTAGTTAGAACCTTGTGTCCTGATTGTAAACAACCACATACCCCAAGTGCCTCAGAATGTGCTGTTTTAGGTGTAACTGAAAACCCAGACTTAACGATATATTCTCCTGGTGAGTGTCTTGCGTGTAATCATACTGGCTATCGTGGCCGGACAGGTATTCATGAATTATTGCACGTCGATGAACACATTCGTGAACTCGTGCATGGTGGTCGTGGCGAGCAAGCTATAGAGAAATATATTCGTACTTCCGCGCCGAGTATTCGAGGTGATGGTTGTGCTAAAGTATTGTCTGGAGTTACGTCTCTAGAAGAAGTGTTACGTGTGACACGCGAGGAAGCCTAATGCCAGCTTTTGCTTATCAGGCCATTGATAAATCAGGGAAGTCGAGCAAAGGTGTGCTAGAAGGTGACAATCCACGCCAAATTCGCCAACTGTTACGCGAGCAATCCTTACTCCCGATAGAAGTCGAGCAAGTTAAAGAAAACACTGTCAGTGATAAATCAGGGGCATTTGCCTTTCTAGGTAGGTTGCGGCAAACCCGTTTGTCCGCTTCTGAGTTAGCTTTATTGACCCGCCAGCTAGCGACCCTAGTTGAGTCCGCTTTACCTTTAGAAGAAGCGTTATTGGCCGTTGCCGAGCAAAGCGAGAAGCCGCAGCAAAAAAACATGATGATGGCCGTTCGCTCCAAAGTAGTTGAAGGTCATGGTTTAGCTGATGCACTGAGAGATTTCCCATCAGTGTTTGATGAATTATTTATCGCCATGGTGGCAGCTGGTGAAAAATCTGGGCATTTAGATACCGTATTGAATCGCTTAGCTGACTACACAGAGAACCGAGAAAAAACTCGTAGCCAAATCGTCCAAGCAATGGTTTACCCTAGCCTCATGATGTTCTTTGCATTTGCTATTATTATGCTGTTACTCACCGTGGTCGTCCCTAAAATTGTGGGTCAGTTCGACCACATGGGCCAAGACTTGCCTACCATCACACAGATATTGATGGATGTCAGCGCCTTTTTACAAAATAATGGCTTATGGTTAGGACTGGTCCTGCTCATTGCAATCGTGTTACTCAAACGTTTTCTGGCTTTACCCCATATTGCATTGAAATATCACAAGTGGCTGTTAACTGTACCACTCATTGGTAAAGTCAATCGCGGGATGAATACTGCTCGATTTGCTCGCACCTTATCCATTTTAACCTCTAGTGCCGTACCTTTGTTAGAAGCAATGCGTATTGCGAGTGATGTGCTGTTGAATCGCCACATCAAAAAAGAAGTCCAAGAAGCCAGTGTCCTTGTCAAAGAAGGGACTAGCCTGCGTGCGGCATTGAGCAAAACAAAAATTTTCCCCCCCATGATGATGCACATGATTGCCTCTGGTGAAAAAAGCGGTGACCTACAAGAAATGTTAGGACGTGCTGCGGATAACCAAGATCGTGAATTTGAATCATTGGTTGGGATTGCTTTAAAAGTGTTTGAACCCTTGCTGATCGTATCAATGGCAGGGATTGTGTTATTTATTGTCTTAGCTATTTTGCAGCCTATTTTAGCGCTGAATAGCATGGTGAACATGTAAATTTTATCTATGGAGTTTCGTAATATGACTTTTTCTCGCCCACCACAACAGTCCGGTTTTACCTTGATCGAAGTCATGGTTGTACTGGTTATTATTGGTATTATGGCTTCTTTTGTGGCACCACAAATTTTGGGTAACCAAGAAGAAGCGCAGTTGAAAAAAACGGCTGTTGATATCCAGTCTTTAGAGAGCGCTTTAGAGCGCTACAAGCTGCGCACCAATACCTTTCCCACTACCGAACAAGGCTTAGAAGCACTAGTGACTGAGCCAGAAATTGAGCCTATCCCACGTAACTATCCGGCAGATGGTTTTATCAAGCGCCTCCCACAAGACGCATGGGGCAATGATTATCAGTTAATCAGCCCAGGAGAGTTAAGCCGTGTTGATATTTTCTCTTATGGTCCCGATGGGGAGCCAGGTACCGAAGATGATATCGGTAACTGGAACGTCAACGACTATTTGAACTAAACCGATGTTGCGACAAACCCGTGGTTTCACATTAATTGAAATCTTGGTGGTGCTAGCCATCATGGGGTTTGTGGCTAGTTTTGTGATTATTAATGGGCTCTCTAGTGATCCTACACAGAAGCTGAAAACTGAAGCAGAACGGTTTGCCGTTATTTTTGCGATGGCATCTGACTCTGCCGTCCTCAATCAACAACAACTCGGTCTATGGGTTGACGAGAAAAAGAATAGCTATGAGTTTTTTGTACTAGATGAAGACGATAACTGGCTACCTGTGGAAGGGGTGGATTATTTAGCCCGATATGAATTAGACCCCACTTACCGTATGGAGCTCAAACTCGATGGTTTAGCGTGGGCTTCTGATGATGCGTTCTCCAGCAGTAGCCTATTCGATGAAGGGCTTTCTGTCGCGAATGCGGATGTCGAGATTGGGGGTTTAGAGATTGGCGGTTTAGCTATCGGCAGTGATGCAGAAGAACAAGCAAAAAAAACCATCCAGCCTCAGGTGTTCCTGCTATCCAGCGGTGATATTGGCGACTTTTCGTTATCGTTTATTTACGAAAGTACCTTCGCTGACATTGACTCTACCCAATATCAAATTTTAGGTAAAGGATACTTGCCCTTAGAACGGACTGAGGCTTTAGATCTATGAAATACCAGCATGGACTCACGCTTATTGAAGTCATGGTCGCCTTGCTCATTTTTGGGTTAACCGGCACCGCTATTCTCAAAGCTGTGGGTGATAATTTATCTTCCGTATCAGAACTCCGTTCCATCACCTATGCCACCCAAGTGGCCAACAATCAGCTGACTCGTATCGCGTTACAACAAACATGGCCTATCAAAAATAACGTCAAAGGCGAAATGGAAATGGGTACTCGTACTTGGTACTGGCAGCAAAAAGTAGAAAAAACCCAAGCGGCAGATATGGTGCAGGTCCGTATTTTAGTCAGCGAAGATGCAACATTTTCCTCCACTGTCACCGACGTCACTACTTTTTTTGGTAAGCCAGGTAAAGCGTTATGATGCGCCGTACTTGTGGCTTCACCCTCATCGAGATCCTCGTTTCGATTGCCATCTTTGCAATGATAGCAGTAGCATCAACTGCTATTTTATCCAACGTGATTGGTGCGTCTGAAGAATCCCAAGACGCAATAGTCGAGTTAGAACAAATCCAACGCGCTATGATGGTGTTTGAACAAGATATTTACCAAGCAGTAGCTCGTCCCGTCAGGATCGCTGGTCAAGACAATAACCGTGTGTTTTTGGGTGGTTTAGGTGAGTTTGAATCACTGGACGATGGTTTTGGTTTTGTACGCACTGGTTGGCATAATCCTCAGTGGCGCTTACCGCGTTCAAATATGCAAAGCGTAGCTTATCGCTTAAACCAAGATCAACAGCTTGAGCGACTGCACACCATTTTTGTGGATAGTATGGCGGGTACAGAACCCAAAAGTAGAATCTTACTTGAGGGCATCACAGGGTTCAATGTTGAATATGCCAAGCTGAACTCACGTCAAGAAGTCACTTGGGATAACGAGTACGAAGGTGAGCAGCTCCCCCAAGGTATTGCAGTAGAAATCACTAGTGAAAGCTTTGGGACTATCCGTCGGGAATTTGCTTTATTAAATATTGCGATACCTGAAATTGGTCCGGTAGCACCAACAGGTAGCACCCAAACAAACCCAACTAATGCCTCGTCTGGAGATACAACCACAACAGGTGGTAATGAATGAGGTGCTCAGTTAACAAATCAAAACGCATGTTCCGCCGTCCAGCAACAGCGTCTGCTACCCCCTTTCGGCAAAACGGCGCAGCATTGCTAATCGTTTTATTTATTGTGGCGTTGGTGAGTATTTTAGCGACAGAAATGGGCACGCGCTTACAACTCCAAGTCCAACGAGTCCAAAATATCAAAGACAACAACCAAGCTTATTGGTACGGGATCGGGGCTGAACAATATGCCAAAACTGCCATTTTAGATATTTACGAGCTGGATGACGGTAAAGTTTCTCTGGCACAACCATGGGTTGAGCCGCTACAGTTTCCCGTTGCTGGTGGTATGTTGGATGTCGAGCTCGAAGATGCCCAAAATTGCTTCAACCTAAATGCACTAGCCAAACCTGAACCGAGCACAACTAGCACAGGCACTGCGGTCACCGAACCGCCCATGGTCCAAGCATTTACTCGTTTAATACAAAACCTCAATGGGGACGATGCCTACAGTGCAGAGACATTTAGGGATGCCGTATTAGATTTTTTAGATGACGATATGCAAACCCGAATTTATGGTGCAGAAGATGAGTATTATCGTAGCTTACCAAACGGTTACCTAGCTGCTAACACCTTGTTAACTGATATTTCGGAGTTGCGCTTGGTCAAGGGCGTGAATCTGCAATGGTTGGATAAGCTGTTGGAACAAACATGTTTGTTACCCAAAAACACACGCTTACAGGTTAATATTAATACTTTAACCGAAGATCATGCACCATTGTTGAGTGCGTTGACAGGTCTCACGGTTAGCGATGCACAAAATATTATCTCAAACCGTCCCGAAGAAGGTTATGACGCTGTGGTAGATTTTTTGGCTGAACCCATACTAGATACCGTCACGTTAACCACACAACAACAAGCATGGTTTACAAACACAACAGAATATTTTACCTTGCGTACTACCGCTCGGTTTAACAATGCACAATTTAAAATGACAGCGCTATTGTTTGTCACCAAGGGGCAACAAGCGGATGTTATTCAAAGAAGATTTGGGAGTTAAACACACGTGGAACAGTTAATTTTAAGACTTGGTGTTACTGAAGACGATCCAATCTTGTGGGGGGTTTGGGACGAGCGAGCTGAAACCATTCTAGCTTCTGGTACATTGGCCAATGCTGCGGATTTAGTAACTCTCCAAGAACGTGCAGCTAATCGTCCTGTGTATGCACTCGTACCAAACTCTGCCGTAAATTTAACCACAGTTAGCTTGCCTCCAGGGGCTGGTAAAAAGGTACTAAATGCTATCGGTTTTATGCTAGAAGATGATATTGCTGGAGATATCACTTCACAGCACATTGCGTTTGGTCCACAAAAAAAACAAGAACAAAAACTCGCAATCGTTGACAAACAGCAAATGCAAATCTGGTTAGATTGGTTAGCTACGGCTGAGCTTCATACCAGCATGCTCGTGCCTGAAGCATTGGCACTCGTGCATAGCACACAAATTACCAATGCTGAAATAGCACAACCAGTAACAGCTGACTCGAGTGAGAGTTCAGACCATAGTGATAGTACCCCAGTAGCACTGATGACGATTGGGGATGAGATTATTGGCCGAATTGGTGATTGGGGCGGTGTTAGTGGTCATAAAGATTGGGTTGGCCCGTGGTTATACACTTGGTCTCAACAACATGCCCCCGTATCGATGACACAATACAGTGCCGATGTCGCCAACCTTTGCCATAAACCTGTGCATAGTCAGCAACCCCCTTTAGAGCTCCCTATGCATGTCTTTGCCAAAGGCCTGAATCAACTCCAAAAAAGCGCGCCATTTACATTGCGCCAAGGGGAATTTAAAGCTCCGCAAAAAACCAATAAAAACTGGGTGTATTGGCGAACTGCAGCGGCTGTCGTGGGTATCGCTTTTATTTTTGGTGTCATTGATAAAAGCTTAGAATTGTCTGCTTTGAAAGCACAAAATACGGCATTAAAGGCGCAAATCCAACAAAACATACAACGTAATTTCCCTGGTATTGGTCCATACCGTGATGCACGACGAAGTATTGCTCAATATATTAAAGCTCGAGAGAATGCTGGCTCAGGGGCATCTGGCATAGCGATGCTAGCGAATTTGAGTACGGCATTTGCGACGAGTCAATTACAAGCACAAACGTTGCGCTTTGATCAAAAACGCAGTGAAATTCGGATCCAGGCTGTCGCCAATAAATTTGCTGATTTAGAAGTATTTTCTAAAGCAGCACGCGATGCAGGGCTGACTGTTGAGCAAGGTGCAATTAACAATAAAGGTGGCCAACTCGTTGGTACACTGATTATAAAAGGGTAGCCCAAATCATGCAGGCACAATTACAAGAATGGTTTACCAACCTAGAACAACGTGAACAAATATTATTAAAAATAGGGGCGGTCGCGGTGGTTTTAGCAATATTAATTTGGGGGATTTGGCATCCTTTGAATACTGCCATCACCCAGCAAGAAAGCTTATTATATAAACAACAAAAACTAGCCGTCTGGGTGGCCAAGCAAAAAGCTAAAGTGGCGACATTATCCCCTGCACAATCACGTCAAGCCAATTTACAAGGATCTATCGTCCAAGCTGTTAATAGCACAGCAAGTTATAACAAAATTGCGCTCACGAGGTTGCAGCCAAATGGTGACCAGGTCCAAGTATGGATCGATGAGGTGGAGTTTGGTACGTTGATGAAATGGTTAGATAGCTTGGAAAAGACAGGGTTAAACGTAATGCAAATTGATATTGCGCAAACCGGTGAACTGGGTACGGTAAAAGTACGACGTTTGGAGTTAATCAAAGCATGAAGAAGACACTTCTCTTGGTTTTATTAGGCTCTATCGTGCTGTGCGGTTTTATCATCGCAACGGTGCCCGCTAAACATATTTTATACCGCGTTGATTTACCGCCTCACGTAAAACTTTATGATGTCACAGGCACACTATGGTCAGGACAAGCAGGTATTGTGACAGCGTATCAGCAACCTTTAGAGAACGTGCGTTGGGAAATCTCAGCTTTAAGTTTATTATTTGGCACTGCCAAGATTGATGTATTAATCGGGAATCAACGGATCGCCGATAGTATTTATGTCAATGGACAAATCCAATACAGCCTCTTCTCACAAAGTACTGTGATTAGGAATACCGATGTAAAAATCCCAGCAGAAACCATGCTAGCATCGGCTAATCTACCCATTCCTGTTTTGGCCAAAGGAAATTTTAATATTAATGTGAGTGCTGCGACTTTTGGTGGGGCACCGACGTTTACTTGCTCTAATTTAGACGCCGCTGGCAAATGGCAAAATGCAGGTGTTCTGGGGCAATCGGGACTCATCGAATTAGGTGAGTTTTTAGCTGACGTAGATTGTGCCAATAATCGTTATACACTGCGCGTGACAGAGCCCAATGAACTGGGGCTTTCGTTTACCGCAAGTGGGGCAAATATCGCCCAACTTGCAGTCACCGGTAAGTTTAAACTACCTGCTGATGCACCGCAGGATTTGGTCCAAGTCGCACAGTTTTTTGGCCAAGCGAATAGTTCAGGTTATATCTCATTTAAATTTTAAACGTTGCCATATCGCTGACAAATTAGACTAGCTCTACAATTATATTTGCAAATATCAATGTTTAGTGCTTTTTTTATTGTCCTAAATTTGCGCAAGTCACTATTTGAGTCAATACTCAGGTATATCAAAAAAATAAATTGAGTGCCAATGGATATATTCTCAGCTCGTCCAGCTTCTTTTAAAGATAGTTCAGCCGGTCGTCCTTATCACATTCTGGTGGTTGACGACAGCCCACTGGACTTGCATTTCTTATTGAATGGTTTATCCGATAACTTTGTCGTGACCTTCGCGTCTAGCGCACAAGAAACTTTATGTTTGGTGAATCAATTCCCTCAGCCAGATATTATTCTACTGGATGTTGTGATGCCGGAAATGGATGGTTTTGAAATCTGCACTCGACTAAAAAACGATGAAAACACCCAAAACATACCTGTTATTTTTGTTTCTGGTCTGGACGCGACAGTAGATAAAACCAAAGGGTTTAATGCTGGCGCAGTGGACTACATTACTAAACCCTTAGAGTTAGAAGAACTAGAAGCGCGGATCCAAACACATATCAGACTCAAAGAGCAGTCACAATACCTGGAATCGATGGCTTACTTTGACCCACTAACAAGAGTTGCCAATCGCCGAAAATATAATGAGGTATTACAAAGAGAATGGGCTCGTTGTATTCGTTATCATCACCAAATGTCGATGGTGATTATTGATATTGATTTCTTTAAGGAATATAACGACACCTATGGTCATTCAGAAGGAGATAATTGTCTCATCTCAGTAGCCAGATTACTGGAGGTCACTGTAGGTAGACCCACAGATATATTTGCGCGGATTGGTGGTGAAGAATTTGTCCTTTTACTGCCTGATTGTAATGCAGTAGGTGCGGTACAAAAAGCGGAGAAGATTCTAGAAATCTTGGCTCATGCTCAGATCCCCCATGAAAACTCGCATATAGAGAATCATTTAACCGTGAGTCTAGGTGTGGCTACTATGCATCCGAGTCATGGTCACAGCGCCCTGAGTTTGTTTCAAGCCGCTGATGATGCCCTATTTTCAGCCAAGCGGGATGGCCGTAATCAGTTTGCAATTGCCGAAATTGAAGGTAACTTAGGTATTACTGGAGAACAAGCAAGGCAACATCATTAACTCAGCTCTATGCAAACAGCACAGCTTGGCAAGGATACATCACTTTGTTTGTGTTTAAATGCTGTGGTGCTTAGCCAGAAAATGGATGACGCATAATATCATCGAGTAACATCCGAAAATCATTAGTAAAGGGGTAATCTTCTACGACTGTGTCTGGTTTTTTACTGTCTGGATTACTCACACATAACAACTCACCAATACCAAACTTTTCTGCTGCAGCTAAAATGGGGATCCCATCGTCGACAAACAGAGTGTGCTTTGGCGTAAAACCAATATCTGCCTGCACTGCTCTCCATAGACTTTGAAATTCTTTTGAGACCCCATACTGATGGGTGGAAATCAAAGTATCAATATGACTATCCAATTGGGTACGCTCAATCTTTAACGACAAACTACCAGGGTGTGCGTTAGTCAATAAAACGACCTTGCGTCCAGAGGCTTTTAATGCATCAAGAAAAGGCAGTGTGTCCGGGCGAATACTGATCAAATACTCGATCTCACGCTTCAAATTCACGATGTCAATATCGAGCAAATCAGTCCAATAATCGAGACAGTACCACGATATTGTGCCGTAGACTTTAGCAAATTCTTCAGCCATAAACGCATGACAATGCTCTACTGACTTACCTGTCTTTTTCGCTAATGTTTCTGGAACTAACGTCAGCCAGAAATAAGTATCAAAATGCAAATCTAATAATGTACCGTCCATATCCAAAAGTACTGTTTCAACATTTTGCCAATTTATAGATTTGCTCATGATTTTCCTTACAAAACACGATATGATTAATTATCTCTGAGAAAACGGGTGATGCAATGAGTGACATCGATCCAAATAAACCCTTACCTACCATAACTGACCGCAAAATAGTTGCTCAAAGCCGTTTTTTTCGCGTTGAACAGGTAGATTTGACCTTTGCTAATGGTGCCACCCGCAAATTTGAACGCATGGCTGGAAAAGGTCATGGTGCGGTGATGATTGTACCATTCATTGATGATGATCACATTTTATTGATACGAGAATATGGCGCAGGTACACACAAATATGAGCTAGGTTTCCCCAAAGGTCTCATCGATCCGGGTGAAACGCCTTTTGCAGCAGCCAACCGAGAACTAAAAGAAGAAGCTGGATACGGTGCTCGTGAACTCACTGAGTTGACTCAAGTCTCTATGGCACCAACATTTTTTTCCTCCCATATGCATGTGGTGATTGCCAGAGACCTCTACCCTGAAACATTATTGGGTGATGAACCAGAGCCATTAGAAGTGGTTAAATGGTCACTAGACGATATTGACAGTTTGTTAGTACGTGATGATTTTACCGAAGCTAGAAGTTTAGCGGCCCTACTTTTGGTCGATAAACAAAGAAGAAGCATAAAATAAGAGTCTTTTCCTATGCCTTATGAATTTTTACTTTCTGTTGCCAAATCAGCTGCTAAAAAAGCAGGTGAAGCCGTACTCGAAATCTATGATTCTGGAGAGTACGAGGCTTATGCCAAGTCAGATGAATCTCCAGTCACTTCTGCTGATTACAAAGCCAATGAAATCATTATGGCTATTCTCCAAAAACAAACACCAGAAATTCCTATCATGTCAGAAGAGATTGAGCACTGTGCTTTGGCAGATCGCGCTGACTGGGAAAGGTATTGGCTGATTGACCCAATCGATGGGACACAGGAGTTTATTGCAAGAAGTGGTGATTTTGCTGTGAATATTGCACTGATTGAGCACAATCAGCCGAAAATCGGAGTGATCTACTGGCCTGCCGGTGAAAGCCTTTATTATGCGATTGGAGGCCAAGGTGCATTCAAAGAGTCAGCGATTGAAAGCAAGCAAATTCATGTGAAAAAATTCTCAGACCCTGACCTAGAGCCTATAGTGATTGCGATATCACGTCGTCAAAAACGTGAAAATGTATTAAAGCGTTTAGATACCGAAAGGACTTATCAAACACTCCCTGCAGGTAGTTGTTCACTCAAAGCCTGTTTCATCGCAGAAGGGAAAGCGGACTTCTTTATGCGCCTAGGTATCACCGGCGAATGGGATACTGGTGCTTCGCAGTGTATCGTGTCTGAGGCAGGTGGTAGTATCGTAGATAAAGACTTCGCACCGATGAGTTACAACGAGCGCGAATCTTTAGAAAACCCAAACTTTATGGTACTGGGCGACCAAGCTGTTGATTGGCAAAAATTAGTGAACTATTATGCGATCTAACGTAGCTGAGTTGTTCTACATCTATTCATAAATATGCTGCGCTTCACTAATGTGATTACCCTGCATTAGGGTAATTCCCATATCCAGCAGAATATCTTGTTGTTCGCTAGTCTCTACACCATCGACAATCAAGCCACACTTTAACTGCTCAGCGACGCCATGAATGGCTTTAATAAACTTCGCATGGCGTAAGTTTCTCGGTAATCCTTGGGCGTATTGTTTATCTAACTTCACAAAATCAAATGGGTAGGCAAATAAATCATTAATGGAAGCCGATTGCGCACCAAAACTATCTAAGATGACCGAAATACCTGCACGTTTAATTTTATTAATCGCCGAATAAATGACATTTGAATGATTTTGAAAATGATATTCAGAAAATTCTAGGGCCAGATGCTTCGGCTTTATACCTGATGCTTTTATGCGATCCAACAGTCGGTCAGTGAGTTGTGTTTGTGTTAAATTAGATACCGATAAATTAATTGCCACAAGAGGAGGGTTACTTTGCCTTTCTCTTTGACGGATATGTTTACAGGCGTGTTCTAATAACAAATCATCAATATCAGTAGTGAGCTTACTCTGTTCAGCAATACGCCAAAACTGACCTCTTTTAATTTTGCCGAGTGTAGGGTGGAACCAACGAATAAAACACTCGTAATAAGGAGTTTCACCACTGGTGACATTGATTACAGGCTGTAAAAAACATTCAAACTTACTGTCAGCCATAGACTGACGAAACTCTTTTTCCAACTCAACACTTTCGACTAATTCTATACGCATATCTTCCGTAAAAAAGACGCGTTGTCCACGGCCATTCGATTTAGCGGTATACATTGCAGCATCCGCATCTCTAATCGCCTCATCAGCGCGATTATACTCTGATGTTAATACCGCAATTCCTAGACTAGCAGCTGGCATGATGGGCTTATCGGCAAAGATTAAAGGCTCTCCTAACGTGGATAAGATACGCTCAGTGATGAACTCTAAATTCTCAGCATCTGCGTATTGATCCAGCAAAATGACAAATTCATCTCCTCCAAATCGCGCCAGAGTGTCATGGCTGCGTATCACTATTTCCAAACGTCGAGCCACTTCGACTAATAATGCATCTCCAGCTTGATGCCCTAGCGTATCGTTGACTAGTTTAAAGCGATCTAAATCGATGAAGACAACAGCAAAATTATGCTTTGGAAAACGCTTTTTATTTGCGATGGCCAATTCCAAACGTTGAATAAAGAAACCGCGATTCGCAAGCCCAGTTAGACTGTCATAAAACGCATCATGCATGAGCTTTAATTCTGCTTTCTTGGATTTATCGATCTCTTCTTCTAGTTGTGCGTTTATCCGTTCTAACTCAGCGGTCCTTTGTGCCACTGTTTGCTCTAAACTCACATTGTATTCTTTTAATGTATCGGCGTAGCGACGGCGTTGCAGTGCTATAGCAATATGGTGCGAAACAAAACGCATCACTTCAACATCGCGTTGTGCATATTTGTATTCAACACCATAAGATTGGATGGCAATCATGCCTAACAATTGCTTATCAACAATCAAAGGAGCACCAATCCAAGACTGCGGTGTGTCAATCATATCTTGGGCTAAAAGCACATCAATGGAGCCTTTTTCAGCTAAATCTAAAGCTTGTGGGGAGTTAATTAGCTCGACTTGGCCAGTGTTGAATACATATTGGGTCAGCGCAAGCATCAAATCTGTAGGTCGGTCTAATTCAGGCTCAGGATGGTGAAAAAAAACACAGTCATGTTGCTCATGGCTATGGGGCAAATGTGGCTCAATCGTTTCAGATTTCAGCATAATCAAACAGTTTGGCGCATTGATCAGCTGTGACAGGGCATGGTGTAATTTACGGTAAAACTCTGTAATATCAGTGGTGAGATTAGCTGCCAACTCAGATATATCAAATAAGGCGGTTTGTAAGATCTCAATATTTTCGCGGTTCTTGATTTCTTCTTGGAGCTCTCTATTTTTCTCTTCATATTGCCGAGTGCGTTCGATAATTTTGCGTTCGGTGATCTCGCGCCATTGCACCCGTTCAACCGCAGTATTGATATGCTGTGATACAAAACTCAACACATCCAAATCTGCTTGGGAATATGCGACTGATTCTGTATAACTTTGGACCACAATACAGCCTTGTGTAACACCGTCACTTTCTAGAGGCACAGCCATTAAAGTATGTGGCTGTGGTCCAATTAAATCTATCTCATGCTCCGCATAGTAACTAGGAAATTGAGTTTTAGTGAGTAGCAGTGGTTTGGCATGTTTAACAATGTGTTCAGTAAGACTATTCCGCAATTCATCACCAGGTACTTGGGGAATCGGTAGCTGGTTGTGCTCATCAATAAAATAAACATAGTCATAGATATCATTCACCGCATCATAGGCACAAACAAAAATATTTTCAGCGATCATAAAACTATCAATGATATCGTGAATTTTGAGATACAAATCATTTAAATCAGAGACAGAAGCGGCGGTTTCTGAGATCGTAAACAAGGCTTTTTGGGCGCGCTCAGCGTCCTTGTATTTCCTTGTCATATTTTGTAGTTCTGGAATTAACTCCCGAAGTTCCTCTTCATTGAGTGTCACTGTTGTAGAACTGGTCATAAGCTATGAATAAAGTTAGAGTTTTCTAAACTATAGACAGAGATAACATATTTAGCTAATTATCCCTTTTAAATAAGAAAAAGGGGCCCACAAGTTTGGTAGGGAGCGCATTATTAACCTGCGATTTTTTTGTCATAAAAAAACCCTCAACACTGTGAGGGTTTTACAAACCTTGGAACTCAACTCATTACAAGTTTTTCACGTGGATGTTATTCCACACCTTCTACCATGTATTCGATAGCCGATTTAATGTCATCTTCAGTACACGTACCACAAGTACCCATCGGAGGCATTGCGTTGATACCTTTGACCGCATTTTGCCAAACAGTATCAAAACCTTTCTCGTCTAAACGAGGTTTCCAATCCGCTGCATCTTGTGTTTTTGGTGCACCCAAAACGCCTGCGGCATGACATGCGGCACAAGCAGAATTGTAAATATCTTTACCTGATTTTGGACCAGCAGCTGCAGCGGTCGCGGCTACTGCACCAGCAATGTGTACATTACCAACAGGTTTAATACGATTTTTAATTTCATCATTAGTCGCTTGTGCAGCATTTAATGAGAACACAGTTAGAGCGACTACACCTAGCGCTAATAGTTGTTTAATTTTCACAGATATCTCCAATCCAAAGCGGAATAAACTAATTGTGTTTATTATAACGACAAATTTACTATGAACAATAGCTTTTGGTAGTAACTTCTACTAGAAAAGATGCAAAGGTTGTAAATAAATCAATATCTTGGATGAAGTTTTGTGTTTATTACTTTGCTAACTTTGTTTGTTGATGCACAATACGGACATAAAACAAGAGAAAGTGAACATAAATGAAACTTGCCCCGCGTTTACAAGCCATGCTTAAACACTTAAAAGAACAAGGCTATACCTCTATTGATACCTTTGTTGATAAGTTTTCAGTCACGCCGCAAACCGTGCGTCGGGATTTAAACCAACTAGAAGCAGCAGGTTTGATACAGCGTTTTCATGGTGGTGCAGAGTTACAATCAAATACAGTCAACACCGAATATTCCTCACGCTTATCGCAAAACCAAACAGCCAAAGAAACCATCGCCAAAAAAGTTGCCCAAATGATCCCCGATGGTGCGTCTCTGTTTATTAATATTGGGACAACAACCGAAGTCGTTGCTCAGCACTTAAGAGACCATAAGCATCTACAAATAGTGACAAATAATATTCATGTGGCGGCTAATCTGGCTGGCAAAGAAGATTTTTCGGTAATCATTGCAGGGGGTGAAGTCCGTCATTCTGATGGCGGGATTATTGGTGAAGCGACTAGTGATTTTATTAAACAATTTCAAATGGATTTCGCCATTATTGGGATCAGTGGCATTAGTGAAGAGGGTGCGTTGTTAGATTTTGATTTCAAAGAAGTCAAAGTATCTCAAGCCATTTTAGACAATGCGAACACCATTATATTGGTCGCAGACCACTCTAAGTTTGGGCGTCGAGCAATGGTTAAACAGGGGGAACTGGCACAAATAGATGTGTTGGTTACAGATGCCCAGCCACCGGCGTCTTTACAAAGTATTATTAAAGAACATGATATAGAACTCCATGTGGTAAGCCCATAACTCCTACTCCTACTCCTACTCCTACTCCTACTCCCTACTCCCTACTCCCTACTCCCTACTCCCTACTCCCTACTCCCTATTCCCTATTCCCTATTCCCTATTCCCTATTCCCTATTCCCTATTCCCTATTCCCTA
>NZ_JANATA010000079.1 GCF_024199005.1 Opacimonas viscosa | reverse complement strand
ATCCGGGGCCTTAAAGTAAGCAATGTGATATATCGCTTCGCCTTCCTGCGTGAGCGGGATATTTTGTTTGCCGATCACCACGCCTTCCGCTGGGCTGATGATATTTGCCTGAAAGGTGCCGAATGAATCTGCAATCACAGCCAGCACATCACCTTTTTCGACATGATCACCAAGTTGCGCAGAGTGCGTAATAAAGCCGCTCTCTGGCGCGCGAACCCAACCACTGGCACGGGCAATAAACGGTGTAATTGCTACCGTTTTTTTGCTACGGCTTTTGTTCAG
>NZ_JANATA010000078.1 GCF_024199005.1 Opacimonas viscosa | reverse complement strand
TACTTTCCCGTCGATAAGAAAAGTCTCTGCGAAGCCGTCATAGTGACCAATTCGCTCTTTATTCATCTGCCAGTAATAGGCAATGACTTCTGAAACAGGAAACCCCTCACGGGCATATTTGATAGACGGCGTAAGCAGCGCAGACATGGGCAGCTTGCCAAATTTTTCGTGTAGTGCAAACCAGCCATCTACAGCGCCAGGGACAGAAACGGGTAGCGGACCAAATTTTGGAATTTGATGCAAACCACGCTCGGCAAACACCGCTTTGGTTAACTGTCTGGGT
>NZ_JANATA010000077.1 GCF_024199005.1 Opacimonas viscosa | reverse complement strand
AACTTGCCGCCGTAACGTTTTGCCATCTGTTCAGGCCCCGACAATCCAGCCAGTGCTGAGACCCAGCATCAGGATCAACAGGGCCACAAAGGCCAGCTTCTGCATGTCCAACCCCCCGAAGTTGCTTGTATTGCCAAAACTTAGGCGATGCAGCCACGTCTTTCTAGGGGGAACTCCGGCGGAATGGGATCACCCGCGGGGTTTCTTGCCACCGGGGCGTGGTCCCGGGCGCGATCCGGGGCGTGCTGGCGTGTGGCGGGACACAGGCTTCCCCGCAGGCTTGCCTGC
>NZ_JANATA010000076.1 GCF_024199005.1 Opacimonas viscosa | reverse complement strand
TTATTCAGGAAAATGTCGAGCGCCGCTGGCAAAGTATCCTCGCCGCCAGCGAACAATTTCCACTGTTTTCAGACTACCAGGACGATATCAAACAGATTCTGGCATTGAGCCCTTTCGTCGGTGAACTGATTGCGACTCAACCCAAGGTACTGGCAGAGATTCTCGAGCAGCAGTGGCATATCCATGCCGACGCCGCCTCGCTGTGTACTTTGCTGGCTGAGCAATTGGAAAACGTAGAGAGTGAACCCAATTTGCTGGCAGCTCTGCGCCAGTTCAGCCAAACACATATG
>NZ_JANATA010000075.1 GCF_024199005.1 Opacimonas viscosa | reverse complement strand
AATAATATGGGATTGGCTATAGCAATGGGAGCCGGGATTGGTCTTATTTTTGGGCAGTTTATTTTTGATGACGTTGGTATAGGTCTATCCGTAGGAGCTGGACTTGGTGTTGTCTACGGCTCTATAAATAAGTTTAAACAAAATAAGAGTGACGATAACCAATAATTCATATTTTTAAACCGTATTACAAGCCAATACATCCCGTCACTTCGTTCCGTATTATAGCCTACGTGTTATTGCCCCTGCTTGGGGTGTTAAAATTTAGGAGGGACTTTGGTGAAAAAAAGTTTTCAGCTCACTTTAT
>NZ_JANATA010000074.1 GCF_024199005.1 Opacimonas viscosa | reverse complement strand
AAAGGCAAACAACTGAAACGTGTTGGAGTTAGAAATCGCGCGGGATACATCGGTAAACCGGTCTTCGACATGGTAGCCAAAATACAAACTCGCCAGACCGATCAAGCATCCGCCCACCATGGCTTTCGTCATACTTACCGCCACTTCTACAACCGTAAGTTGCTGTAACAGCGCACGAATATAATCCACTAGCGTAATACCACCCTCGTGATACAACTCGATCATGGCAAACGACGTTAATACACAAATCATGTTGAAGTAGAAAAACATCAGCATGAGCGATACCGGAAAGGCAAAGAATACCGGCA
>NZ_JANATA010000073.1 GCF_024199005.1 Opacimonas viscosa | reverse complement strand
ATGGCAGTATTATTTATGTTTAGCCTGCCGACATCGCATTTTTTAATCGCGAGTTTTGCCTGTATCGAGGTGGCGTTGGCCGGTTCAGTCGCGTTAAGCTCACAACCTATATACATCGCCCCAATTCGGCCTCGTTGAATATCCGTTTCATCATCCTGATTTCCTATGACTTCAATGTCGTTGTAAAAAGTGCCGCCAATGGAAACCACGCCTTGCACCGTGATCTCGTTAAGCCAGACGATGTCTTCACACCCTTGAACGCCGAAGTCCATATATACATTTTCGGCCTCGAGGCCTCGTAAAGACAC
>NZ_JANATA010000072.1 GCF_024199005.1 Opacimonas viscosa | reverse complement strand
TATTTGTGCAGCATTTTTCCCAGTTTCAATATGAAACGGCGGATTTGAATAAATTCTTTGGTATCCAACGGTTAACTCTGCTTTAAGATAGACTGGCTGACGAGGGGCTAAATTACCATGGTGGGCAATAGAGCGGAACCTTTACCGTAAATAAGCGCCTAAAACCTTATAACGTCAGCTAAGACTACCGGAGGGGGTATGAAAAAATCGCTGTTAGTGGCTTTCAGCATATTACTGTTGTCTGCCTGCACAACAACGCGACTCAGTGATGAGGCAATGGGGACTTTAATTGAAGACTTTATCGCTTCTGA
>NZ_JANATA010000071.1 GCF_024199005.1 Opacimonas viscosa | reverse complement strand
CGAAGGGGACAGAAACTTTTAGGTCTCTATCAGATACTATGTATCTAACCTAGGGCAAACCGTAGTTTGCAATCAATTTGAAGTGTGCCTCGAATTGATGGAGCGCATTTTAAGGAGTGAAGGCCTTGGTGTCAACGCTTTTTTGAAAAAGAATTTTAAATGCATAAATAATCAACATAATGGGTGTTTGTTAAACAAAACATGATCATTTTATCGCACTTTGCAAAGTATTTGCTTGTTCCTGACAAGTTTGTCGAACCTTAGTATCCGTCCGGTAAACCCCGTCTAGCAACACCATAATCTATGTTTGATAATCA
>NZ_JANATA010000070.1 GCF_024199005.1 Opacimonas viscosa | reverse complement strand
CCCGGAAGGTGCAAGCCCATCATTTCAACCACTAGCTGGTTTGAATTTGCTGTGCCGTAGAAGGTACAGGTACCTGCTGAGTGATAAGATTGAGATTCAGCTTCAAGCAGTGCGTCACGCCCTACTTTACCTTCAGCGAATTCTTGGCGAACGCGCGCTTTTTCTTTATTCGGTAAGCCAGATGGCATTGGACCCGCTGGAACAAAAACAGTTGGCAGGTGACCAAATGTAAGTGCGCCCATTAGCAGTCCAGGCACGATCTTATCGCAAATACCTAACATCAGTGTGCTATCAAACATGTTATGAGAAAGCGCGATAGC
>NZ_JANATA010000006.1 GCF_024199005.1 Opacimonas viscosa | reverse complement strand
ATAGTGTAGCGGAATTTTCTAGTTAAAACTGCTCTCTTTTTTCGGGGGGATTACACTTTGAAATGTTAAATATAATAAAAACTTATTATCTACACAGAAAAAAGAAAATTTCTAGTGGAGCATTTTATTCGCTGGGCTATGTAATAAGTGTGTCAATTTCAATGAGTAATGTCAGTCAGGTTTTACCAAATAGAGTAGGCTTAATAAGGATAGGGTTTTGATACAGCGTATTGTGGGATTTGCGCAATAATAATATTTACTTTTATAAATCATAATAAATAACTATTTTAATTTAAGTAAGTTTTCCATATCATTAATTTGCTGAATTATAGTTATTTCCTTACGCTATAAAGAACAAAACCAGCACAAGGCTGGTTTTGATTGTTTATGGCGCACCCGAGAGGATTCGAACCTCTGGCCTCGCCCTCCGGAGGGGCGCGCTCTATCCAGCTGAGCTACGGGTGCATAGTGCTTTATTAAGCGGTGCGCATGTTAACATACTTTATTGAAAACTAGCTAGGTTTACCCTCAGTCCAGCAGACTATTTTTACAAAAAATTATTTCACTAAGAGCCAGCCTGTAGACCGTAGATGTGGGTTATGCCGTTTCTTTTACCAACAGTTTATTACCGATTTTGTACTGTAACCAACTTTCATTGGCTAGCTCCACTTCTACTAGTTTGTTCTCTTTACCCCAGCCCTCTGGAAAGGTTAAGGTCCACTCTGTATCAGCAATATCCAGTTTGATTTTCTCTAACTCAGCTAAACTTTCATGCCCGTTGCGTTTATTATGAATAATTACGGCTAGGCGCAATACTCTCAACAAAGCCGCTAGGGTAGGTTGTGTTTCACTGGGATAATCTTGGAACAGTTCAGCAGGAAGTGCTTGTCTGTGATATTTAACAAGCTCTGCCACACACTGACGTTGTAGTTTAGTGAACCCTTCTAGCGCAGTGTGTTCTAGTATATATGCACCGTGTAAATGGTAATTTTTATATTCAATATGCAAGCCGATTTCGTGCAACATACTAGCGGTATACAACAACGTACGAGCGTCCAAAGAACAGATATCGTTATACTGGCACATCTGAGCATATAGGCTCAAGGCCGTTTGGGTGACACTACGTGCTTGGTCACTTTGGATATGAAAACGTTTAATACAGCCCGTAATAGTTTGTTGGCGACGATTATCCAGCGGTTGATTGTCCAACATCCCATAAATAAGCCCTTCGCGCAATGCGCCGCCAGCGATATTCATTTCTTTAATATTTAGGACTTCAAACAGTGCAATTAAGATAGCTAATCCACTTGGGAAAATGACACGTCTAGATTCTGCTAAACCCACAATATTTAAACTATCAATATGCTTGGCATCAATGCACAGCTGGAGCAAATCTTTCATATAGCTCAGTTTGATTGCATCACGGTTACCCTGCGAGATTAAAATGTCGGTGATGGCTTGGGGGGTCCCAGAAGCGCCTAAACACATTTGCCAGTCAAAGCATAAAAAAGCATTAGCATTAGGTTCGATAATCGCTTTTGCCGCAGCGATTGCTGCAGAGAAATTCTCTGTGTTTAGTTTACCATCTGCGAAATAGCGGTCCATAAATGTGACACAGCCCATATTAAAACTGTATAAATGAATGGGCAGGATGTCACGCCCCAAGACGACTTCTGTACTGGCGCCGCCAATATCGATAACTAAACTATTACCTACTGTGGTTGAGGTAAACGCTACACCTCGATAAATTTCCTTTGCTTCTTCTTCTCCGGAAATGATTTTAATTTTATGTTGTAAGGTATCTTCGGCTTTGAGAATAAAATCATGGGCATTAACCGCCAAGCGCAAAGTCGCTGTTGCAACGACTTTGATGTTTGCAGAAGGAATGTTTTTTAGGCGATCTGCAAACGATGCTAAACAACGCCAGCCGCGCTCCATAGCCTCTGTACTGAGCACCATGTCATCATCTAGACCACTGGCGAGACGGACTTTTTGTTTCACTTTAGAAATGATTTGTACATTGCCATTTTGCACGTGAACGACAACGAGATGAAAACTATTTGAGCCTAAATCCACGGCGGCAAAATATTCACCTTTGGGCTGTAATGTCGTTAATTCATCTGGGCGCATAAGTGTATCCTCACTTTTAGCGGTGTTAGCGTCCTCTATTGTGTTGGGGACGGCCTTTATTATTGTTGTGCTTAGGTCTGCCTTTTCCATGGCTAGGTACCTTCCTTTTAAATACGGGTTTCTTTATATCATCCAATAAAGCGTCTGGATCATAGTCACTCACTGGGATCGAATGTTCAATATACGTTTCGATAGCCGGTAAATTCAATGCATATTTTTCACAGGCAAAACTAATTGCGTGTCCACTTTCACCTGCACGACCGGTACGCCCAATACGATGTACATAGTCTTCGGCATCATCAGGTAAATCATAATTGAATACATGAGATACTTTGTCAATATGCAATCCGCGAGCAGCTACATCGGTAGCGACCAATACATCAAGGTTGCCTTTGGAGAAATTGGTCAAAATGGATAAACGCTTGTTCTGAGGCACATCGCCGCTGAGCAGTCCAACGCGATGTCCGTCAGCTTCTAACCAACCGGTGACCGTTTCACAATCGTATTTGGTATTGGCAAAAACAACGGCTTTTTCCGGCCACTCATCTTCGAACAAAGTTAACAGCAAACGAATCTTGTCAGTATCAGAGGGGTAGAACAACTCTTCTTTCACGCGAGTCGCTGTTTTTCTTTCTGGCTCTACTTGGACATGGGTGGGGTTATTCATGTGCTCGTAGGCCAGTTCTTGGACCCGATAGCTAAGCGTCGCAGAAAATAACATGCTTAACCGCTCGGTTGCCGGTGGCATACGATTGAACATAAATCGGATATCTTTGATAAAACCAAGATCAAACATCCGGTCTGCTTCATCTAGTACTGCCACTTGCAAGTTATTCAAAGAAAAAGCATTTTGTTTGTAAAAATCAATGATTCGGCCAGTTGTACCAATAATAATATCGACACCATCATCTAATTGTTTGCGTTGATTTTCATAACCCTCGCCCCCATAGATTAAACCAAGTGTAATACCGGTGTGTTCACTGAGTAATTTTGCATCGTTGTGGATTTGTACAGCGAGTTCACGCGTCGGTGCCATAATTAATGCTTTTGGACCAGACTGATCATTTTTATGCTTTAGCAAGTAATGAAAAGTAGCGACTAAAAAAGCAATGGTTTTACCCGTTCCTGTTTGGGCTTGACCGGCAATATCTAAACCTTCTAATAAAGGGGGCAGACTCAAAGCCTGGATAGGTGTACAATGTGCGAAATTTGCAGCATCCAACGCAGTTAAAATCTGTGGATGGATGGGTAAATCGCTAAATTTAGTTTCTGTTAAATGTGTTTTTTGCATGATATATAATGATTCAATGCTTGCATTAATGACAGTTTCTTATAACACTATGGTATACAAAAATTTAGATATACCCATTTGGAGAAAAGAATGAGCGACAAGATTATCACGTTATCTGATGATAAATTCGAGGCTGATGTTATTAATGCTGAAGGTCCTGTTTTAGTTGATTTTTGGGCCGAATGGTGCGGACCATGTAAAATGATTGCACCTATCTTATCTGAAATTGCTGAAAGTTACGACGGTAAAGTCACAATTGGTAAATTAAATGTTGATGAGAATAGCGAGACGCCACCTAAGTTTGGTATTCGTGGTATCCCAACACTTTTATTATTCAAAGACGGCAGTGTTGCAGCAACTAAAGTTGGTGCCTTATCAAAAGTCCAATTAGAAGAGTTCTTAGCAGAAAACTTATAATTAGTATTTTGGGTAGAGGATAAACTTACTTATCCTCTATTTGTTTATTTTATGTTGTACATTTCTTTACCTTCTTAACATTACGTGCTACTTTTACATAATCGCTTATTATCATAAGCACTCACAGTCACATCCTCTTACGCCTGTACTGTGCTACTTTCCTTAACTAAACTAGCTCATATTCCATTTGGAAGCATAGAGCATAAAGATCCAATTATATGAATTTAACGGAACTCAAGAACAAACCTATTAGCGAACTTGTTGCATTATCTGAAGAGATGGGCCTAGAAAACATGGCTCGCGCTCGTAAACAGGACATTATTTTTGCGATACTAAAAAAACACGCAAAAAGCGGTGAAGACATTTTTGGCGATGGTGTCCTCGAAATTCTTCAAGATGGTTTTGGCTTTTTACGTTCAGGTGACTCATCCTATTTAGCTGGTCCGGATGATATCTATGTTTCTCCTAGCCAAATTAGACGCTTTAACTTGCGAACTGGGGACAGTATTTCAGGTAAAATTCGTCCACCAAAAGATTCGGAGCGCTATTTTGCCTTACTAAAAATCCGCGAAGTTAATTTTGATAAGCCGGAAAATTCACGTAATAAAATCTTATTTGAAAACTTAACACCGTTACATGCGAACGAGAGATGTCGCATGGAACGAGGTAATGGTAGTACTGAAGATATTACCGCACGTGTCTTAGATTTGGCTTCACCGATTGGTAAAGGTCAACGTGGTCTTATTGTAGCACCGCCAAAAGCCGGTAAAACTCTATTATTACAGAATATTGCTCAGTCGATTGCGGCGAATCATCCTGATTGCCAATTAATGGTTTTGTTGATTGATGAACGTCCAGAAGAAGTAACAGAGATGCAACGCTTGGTCCAAGGTGAGGTGATTGCCTCTACGTTTGATGAGCCAGCGTCACGCCATGTACAAGTTGCTGAGATGGTTATTGAAAAAGCGAAACGTCTTGTCGAGCACAAAAAAGATGTGGTGATTTTGCTGGATTCGATAACACGTCTAGCGCGTGCTTATAACACCGTTATTCCATCCTCGGGTAAAGTATTAACCGGTGGTGTCGACGCCAATGCATTGCACAAACCAAAACGTTTCTTTGGTGCGGCACGAAATGTTGAAGAGGGTGGTAGTTTAACGATTATTGCAACTGCACTTATCGATACAGGTTCTAAAATGGATGAAGTTATCTATGAAGAATTTAAAGGTACCGGTAACATGGAATTACACCTAAATCGTAAGATTGCAGAAAAACGTGTATTCCCAGCGATTGACTTTAACCGTTCAGGCACACGTCGCGAAGAATTATTAACCGCTAAAGACGAACTACAGAAAATGTGGATCCTACGGAAGATTGTTCATGAGATGACAGAAATTGATGCGATGGAATTCTTGATCAGTCGCCTATCAATGACGAAGACCAATGATGAGTTCTTTGAAGCCATGAAGCGTAAAAAAAGCTAATTCTTTGAAATAATACCCAAAGGCGAGTAATGTAATGTTACTCGCCTTTTTTGATCTAATTTTAGGAACGAACAATGAAACTGTCTCACATCACTACAATTATAAAAAAATCTTGTTTGGCAACCGTCCTGGTAGCATCCTGTACGGGTAGTGCTTGGGCTAAACCAGATACAAGCGCCACAACAGTCAAAGCCGAAGCGATTGAGGCCGATGTCATTGCTTGGCGTCATCATTTTCATGCCAACCCAGAATTATCCAATCGCGAATTCAAAACTGCAGCATACATTGAGAATTACCTCAAAGGTTTGGGGTTACAAGTGCAAACTGGTATCGCTAAAACCGGTGTTGTCGGTTTATTAGATACCGGTAAACCAGGTCCAGTAGTGGCCTTGCGTGCCGATATGGATGCTTTGCCGGTTTTGGAAGATAACGATTTACCTTATAAGTCTACTGTGCGTGGAGAGTTTAACGGTAAAGATGTGCCCGTTATGCATGCTTGTGGGCATGATACGCATATGGCGATGCTGATGGGGGCGGCTAAGTTGTTGACGGATATGCAAGATGAATTAGTTGGCCAAGTTAAATTTATCTTTCAGCCTGCAGAAGAGGGCAGCCCAGAGGGTGAAGTGGGTGGAGCTGAAATCATGGTGAAAGAAGGTGTGTTGAAAAACCCTGATGTCGATGCGATATTTGGCTTGCATATCAGTGCAGCCACCGATGTGGGTCAAGTAAGATGGCGTGAAGGTGGCATCATGGCGGCTGTTGATCCGTTTAAGATTGTGATCAAAGGTAAGCAAGCACATGGCGCCTACCCTTGGTTGAGTGTGGATCCAGTGACGACCGCAGCGCAAATGATTATGAGTATGCAAACTATTGTGAGTCGTGAATTGCGTTTGGTAGATGATGCAGCAGTTATTACGGTTGGTGCAATTAATGGCGGAAATCGTTCTAACATTATCCCCAATGAAGTTGAGTTAGTCGGAACGATACGAACCTTGAACGATGAAGCTCGTGAACATATCTATGAAGCCCTTCCTAGAAAAGTCTCTGCGATAGCACAAAGTATGCGCGCAACTGCCGAGTTAACTTTACCGCTTGATTATAGCTACCCTGTTACGTTTAATGATCCTGCACTCATGCAGCAAGTTTTACCGACTCTTGAACGTACTGCAGGCAAAGAAAACCTGATCCATTCCAAACCGGTTACAGGTGCTGAAGATTTCTCATTTTTCCAAAAAGAAGTGCCTGGTGTGTATTTATGGATCGGTGGCAAACCTGTCGATGTTGCACCAGAAGATGCACCAGCACATCACACGCCTGAGTTTGTAGTAAGTGATGACGGTATGCAATTAGGGGTTGAGTTATTAACGAATCTTACGATAGATACGTTATTTGCTGAATCACAGAAATAGGTGAGGATTAACTAGCATTCATCCTGCTATAAAAAAGGTTTGAGTTAGATAATCTAGCTCAAACCTACCATAGCTCAAACCTAGTATATTTAGCTAAGTCTTTGTTGTATATGAACTTATTGGTTTGCTACAGCACCATAAGACAAGAGATGCTCACGAAATGCATCACTCACTTCACTTTTCGGCCGGTTCACTAACGAAACGGCATGCCATTGATCCACTAGTGGGAAATCGATGACGTTTAGTTCTTTAACCGAGTTTGTAGTACCTTGATTCACTGTATGCTCTGATAAAACAGCTAGACCTATACCTTCGGCAACAGCTGCTTGTATGGCTTAATTACTCTCAATTAACATAATATTAGATAAACTAATATTGTTTTGAATGCAGTAGTTTTGTAGTGCTTTGTGCGTACTGGAACCTTGCTCTCGTACTAGGAACTTGTGTTCTTGTAATGCTGATAGGTGACAATGGTTCGGGCCTGTAAAGTCAGTAGGCGCAACAACGTGTAGTTTGTTCTGCATAAAAGCATGAACATCAATATCAGAAAAATCAGGAACATCAGACAAAATATACATATCGTCTTGCTGTTGTTTGACTCTATCCAAAAGTTGTTGTGAATTACCGACTTTTACTTGGATGTTAATACCTGGGTGTTCCAAGCAAAATGGTTTTAATATTTTAGGAATAAGGTATTTAGCGGTAGTGACCACAGCGAGTTTGAATGAGCCTTTGGATTGGCCTTTTAATGCCATAATATGCGCGTCAAGTTCACTTTGCGTTTGCAATATAGCGATAGCGCTTTGGTAAACAGCTTTACCCGCAGCGGTCAAATTTATGGTGCCATGATGCGTTTCCAGCAAGGTCATGTCATAAATTTCGCTGAGCTTTTTTAACTGTAAAGAAACGGTCGGCTGAGATAATGAAAGCTTAGCTGATGCACCCGTAATGGATCCGCTCTCTACAACTTGTTTAAAGACTTGTAAAAGTCTGAATGTAATCGAGTTCATGACTTAATAGTATATACTAAATTCAAAATGTAAATACTTATCGGTACATAATTTGACCATGTTTAGGTGTTTTTGTAAAAATAACCTATCTGGATAATTGGCTAATTTATAAATTATTGTTAGACTATCGGGTTTTCACATTGCAGAAGCCAATTAAGACATGACCCTTTATCGGCTTCGTTATCGAGATTTATCATGGCAAAAGTCGCTATCGTTATGGGTTCAACTTCGGATTGGCCTACCATGCAAAAAGCAGCAGAAATGCTTGAAAGTTTTGGTGTTGAGTACAAAGCGCAGGTTGTTTCTGCACATAGAACACCTGAACTGTTAACCGAATTCTCCAAAACGGCGGAAACCGAAGGATATTCTGTTATTATCGCTGGCGCAGGTGGTGCCGCACATTTACCAGGCATGATTGCTGCGCACACGCATATTCCGGTTTTGGGCTGTCCGGTTCGTTCCAGTCAACTCAACGGCATTGATTCCTTGTTATCAATCGTACAAATGCCCAAAGGCGTTGCTGTTGGTACTTTGGCAATCGGAGAGGCGGGTGCCGCCAATGCCGGTTTATTAGCTGCTCAGATAGTAGCGCTACAAGAGCCTGCAGTGCGAGATGCGATTATTGCTTTTAGAGAAAAACAGACTGAAACCGTCTTAGCTAACGGTCAACTCGAGTTATAACATATGAATGTATTAGTTTATGGTGCAGGTCAGCTGGCTCAAATGATGTATTTGGCAGGGGCTCCTTTAAATCTAAATGTATTAGCAGTCGATGTCGCAAATAAGACAGTGGTACATCCTGTAGAAAAAACAGTGCTTCCACAAAGTTTAGAGCAAGCTATAAATGATGCAGACGTATTAACTGTCGAGTTTGAACACGTACCTGAAGAACTTTTATTAGTTGCGGAAGAATCAGGTAAACTCTCTCCCAATCTGCAGTCTATTTTAGTAGGTGCGGATCGAGTCCGAGAAAAGCATTTATTAGAATCATTAAATATTGCGAATTGTGAGCATGAAATCATCACTGACATTGCCCAACTAGATGGGATCTGTGAACGTCTCGGCGAAAAGATTATCTTTAAGTCTTCTCGCGATGGATATGATGGTTATGGCCAATGGCGTTCAAGTACCGCTGCCGATTTACCGGAACTCAAAAACATTTTTACTAAGCTTGACTTGCATAAAGTGCCGATCGTGGCCGAAAAAATGTGTCCGTTTACGCGTGAACTCTCATTGCTAGGAGCACGTAACGAAAGCGGTGAAATTGTTGTGTATCCATTAGCTCAAAATACTCACCATGAGGGGCAGTTACATACTTCGATTGCACCGGCACCACTGCTCAGTGAAGCATTACAAGCTCAAGCTTTGGATATTTTTACTCGCTTAGCTGAAAAACTTGAGTATGTGGGTGTTTTGGCTGTTGAGTTGTTTGAACATGACGGAGTTTTGTTGGTCAATGAACTGGCACCTCGTGTGCATAACTCTGGTCATTGGAGTATGCATGGTGCCGATACCTGCCAATTTGAAAATCACTTAAGAGCGGTTTGTGCTCTGCCTCTAGGCTCAACAGAACACGGCCCTGCCGCGGCGATGATCAACATAATAGGCTGTAACACCTTTTCGAAAAACTTCCTAAGTATTTCAGGTGTACACTTTCACTGGTATGGTAAAACGGTGCGTGAAAAACGCAAGATGGGACATATCAATGTGACAGCTAATTCTTATGCTGATCTGGCTGATAAATTTGGTAATCTCAGCGAATACTTACCGATGGAGTTTTTTCCAAAATTACTTGCGGATGCTGACCGAATTAAGTAAAACTAAGCGCATATTTATTAAAGGAAAAAAATATGCGCCGTTCTACAAGTCTTATTCCAATAAGTATCATTGCAGTAGCTTTATTGGCTGGATGCTCAAAAGCCCCAGAACATACAAAACACGATTCTGTTTCTCACTCGACCACACAATCATCAGATCATCCTAACTCACATTCACAGTCGCACAATGAGGATAAATCTGCTATTACATTGCCTCACTCTTTAGAAACGGTAAGTTTTACAAATGCATCAGGAATAGTTGTGACAATTACCCAGCCGATTATTCGAGCGGCCTTTTCACAAGCAAGTACAGGTGCAGCTTACGTTTCTTTGACTAATCAGGGTGAGCAGGCTGTGACACTTGAGTCAGTGAGTGCCCCGGTAAGCTTAGTCAATGAGGTGCAGTTGCACGATATGGTGATGGATGGCGAAACCATGAAAATGGAACAAATTATGGACGGTATCGCATTGCCAGTCGGGACTGATATTGCTTTGCAGCCTGGTGGCAAGCATATTATGTTGATGGGGTTAAATGACACATTAGATGCAGGTAAAACCTTTCCATTGACACTGAACTTTGGTGAATCGGGTAGTATTACTGTCGACTTTACCGTGGTAAAACTGTAAGTCATGGTATGTTTTGAGATAGGTCTTTTTTAGCCAAGTCTGAGTATTAATACTTATTAAGTACAGTTAAGGTAGCATGTTATGTCTTTATTATTACGACACTTTTCACGTGTATTCTCGGTGTATAGTGCATTAACCATCAGTGTGTTAATGACGTCTGCATTGGCGCATGCACAGTCTGTGAGTAGCACCACCGTGATTACTGATGGGCTAGCGCATCCATGGGGGGTAGCTGCTTTACCTGATGGCCGTTTTTTAGTGACTGAGCGACCAGGCTTCATCACATTGGTCGATACCAATGGGCAAAAAACACGACTAGCTAATGTTCCTGCCGTTACCGCACAAAGACAAGGTGGTGCTTTAGGGATTGCACTTGATCCAAACTTTGCACAAAACAATACTTTTTATGTGTGTTTGGTGACGGCTGACGAAACAGGTGTAAATACCGGGTCAACTGTATTTAAAGGTCAGTTAGTTGGGACGCAATTTGTTAATCCTACCAAGGTGTTTGAGGCGTTACCCAAAGTCCCAACGGGTTTTCATTTTGGGTGTCGTTTAGCGTTGACGGATAGTAACAGCTTATTCGTATCCTTAGGTGATCGTGGTTCATTTAAAGCGCGCACCCAAGATCTCACTTCTCATTTTGGTAAAGTCGTACGAGTTACTACGCAGGGTCAGGCTCACCCTGAGAATCCTTTTTTAGATAGCCAAGTGCCAGAAGTCTTTTCTATAGGTCACAGAAATGTCCAAGGAATGACCGTACACCCTGAAACAAACCGAGTATGGACACATGAGCATGGTCCTAAAGGCGGTGATGAAATCAATCCTTTGACCAAAGGGGCTAATTACGGCTGGCCAACGATTACTTATGGCGTTAATTACAATGGAAGTATCATTACCGATAAAACCGCACAAGCTGGTATGGAACAACCATTACATTATTGGGATCCTTCTATTGCGCCTAGTGGTATGGCATTTTATGGGGATGATTTGTTGGTGGGGTCGTTGAAGTTTCGCTATTTGAATTATATCGATTTGGATGAAAACGGGCGTGTCATCAAAGAAACCAAACTCTTAGAAGAGTTAAATGCGCGAATTAGAGACGTTATAGTGTCAGGTAATGCCGTTTATGTGTTGACTGATGCACCTAACGGAAGTCTTATTAAGGTCGATTTGGCTCGCTAGAAAAAGGGTGGGCTTGGGTAAAAGACATCCACTGTTCGGTTGCTGGATGATAAAAACCCAACTCAGCAGCATGCAAATGTAAACGATTGACGTGTTGTCGTGTGTGTTCTTCAGAATACAAACGGTCACCCAAGATAGGATGGCCCAGAGATAGCATATGGACGCGAAGCTGGTGGGAACGTCCGGTCACTGGCTTCAACTCCACAAGTGTTGAATAATCATCCCGTTGTAAAACCGTATATCGAGTTAGAGCCCTTTTACCTGTCTCATAACACACCTTTTGTTTTGGACGATTAGGCCAATCTACAATCAAAGGTTCATTACACTCTCCCTCATCATCTTTGACCAGCCCCAAGACTCTAGCGAAATACCGTTTTTGAGTTTTGCGTTCGGCAAATTGATTGGAGAGGTGTTGGTTAGCTGATTTATGCATCGCCAGCACTAAAATGCCTGAAGTTGCCATATCCAAACGATGCACGATCCGCGCTTCCGGAAAAACATCGTTGATTCGTTTTTGAATGCTATCTTGGTGATTGGCAGCTCGACCTCGCACCGAAAGGATCCCCGCAGGCTTGTTCACTACAATCACGTGCTCATCCTGATACAAAAAATCGAGATAAGGCGTCATCGGTGGTTGGTAATTCAAAATAGCCATGTGTTAAAGAATCCTTGAGATAGGCGTAACCAATCGTTATGGGTTATTCACAATTAAACGAATCGAATCCAAATGCAGTTGGGCTTGACTCACTGCTTGCATGGTCTGGTCTAGCTGGGTCTGTAAAGTCGTCACTTCGACATCGCTAATACTTGGATTGATAGCTTGCAGTCTTTGTAAACGGGTCACTTCATTCCCCAGTTTTTCAGAAACGAGATATTGGCTGTCAGCAATCACCACATCAGCACGTTTTTGAGCAAATTCAGCACTTTTAGCCAATGCTTTCTCGATATGCCCTTGTAAAGCCGGGAGTAATTTACGAGCAATCTTAGGGCTGACTTTACTCATCTCTGGTAAGTCATCAGCGCTGAGTAGTTCGCCTTTGAAATTCACCAAGAGGCGAATAGGGGTGGCAGCTAAGAATGGATTATTATCCATACCATGGTGGTCTGCTTGCACTTTGTATAATGTTTCTAAATAAAAGGCACCGACAGGAATACTTTTGTCAGCCATGAACGCAACACTCGCTTTGCCGGTTGATTCATCCTCAATCGTATGAATTAACTCTATAATCAAAGGGTGATCCCAGCTTAAATATGTCAACTCTTCTCGTGCTGTCGCGATGTCACGGCGATAAGTTACCGTCAAACCATCATCTGGGAGCCCATGAATAGCATGTGCTAGGTCCTCAGTGGGTTTGATGATGAAACTATGTGCGTCATTGATTTCTTGGTGGATCCCCATGGCTTCAAACAATAAATGTGTAAAGTCTTCTAGTTCACGCTCAAAGACTGGATTACTGAGATCTTCAACTAAGTCTTCAACCAACCCTTTGCCACTTGAACTGATTTCCAATAATTTATCACGACCAGATTGACGTTCTTCGTTGAATTGTGCCGTTAATGCACCAATTTGCCCTAATAAAGCCTCGTTTGTCCCTGAACCTGCTAGCAAGTTATCGTTAATCTCAGTCGCGAACTGAGCAAACACTTTACTGCCAACCGCACAAGTATAACTGAGTGCATTGAGTCCTTCGTGATAAAAATCAAGTAAGGTATGGGGGGCACTGCCACTTAAATAAGGGACATGAATTTGAATGGTTTGTGTTTGTCCAATTCTATCCAGACGACCAATCCGTTGCTCCAATAGATCAGGTTGCATCGGCAAATCAAATAAAATTAAGTGACGGCAAAATTGGAAGTTACGACCTTCTGAGCCAATTTCACTACATAATAGTAAGTTAGCGCCTTCTTCTGGGTCGGCAAAAAAGTGCGCAGCACGATCCCGTTCGACCAAACTCATTTGTTCATGAAAAACGGGGATATGCAGACCGGTTTGTTCTTTAATATATTCAGCAAGCTGGAGAACCGTTCGCGCAGAGCGACAGATTAACAACGTTTTATCAGTGTGCTCGGCAATATGTGCCAATAACCATTCACAACGAGGATCAATGGTAGTCCAAGTATCTAGAAAATCAGGTAATTCATGCATGAAGCAAGCTTCTTCAGCCGTCTCTAACATGGTTTGCGTATAGATTTCATAGGTTTTTGGCGTGGCTAGTGGATATGTATGGACTTCACGCTGAGAGTCATGTGCCACAGCCTGTCTGGTGTTGCGATAGAACATCCGTCCGGTGCCATGATGATCAATGAGTTCATAAATCAACGCCATTGCGTCACACTCTGGACTATTCGTAAATACAATGTCTGGGTATTGTTGTTTGATAAGTGCATTGGTGGCGGTAGATAATACGTCCTTACCCGCAACGTGTTGCTCCATATCTTGGAGAATCATTTCCGTTAACTCCGCCAACGCATGGTATTGAGTTTGTTCGCTTTGATAAGTCACAAAGTCTGTAAAACGAGCAGGATCTAAAAGGCGCAAACGTGCGAAATGACTTTCGTGACCCAGTTGGTCAGGTGTTGCCGTTAATAAAATAACGCCAGGGATAATTTTTGCTAAAGACTCTACTAGTGCATAATCAGCAGACACTTCAGTTTCAGACCAGTGTAAATGATGGGCTTCATCAACCACTAACACGTCAAATTGACTGGCTAACAGTGCGGTTTGTGCCTCATTGCTTGCCAGCATACTCTCGACACTACAGAGGATAAATTGCTCTGAGTCAAAAGGATTAATATCTTGTTCTTTTAGTGCAGCGAACCGCTCTTCATCAAAAACTGAGAAAACCATATTCACACGCCGTAATAACTCGACTAGCCATTGATGAATCAGAGATTCGGGAACTAAAATCAGGATCCGTTGAGCATGACCGGCTAATACTTGTTTTTGTAGGATCATTGCCGCTTCGATCGTTTTCCCTAAGCCCACTTCATCAGCTAATAACACTCTGGGGGCAATGCGATTACCCACTTGTTGCGCAATGTTAATTTGATAGTCTAATAAACTCACTCGGGCACCGCACAGACCTAGGCGGTCAGAAGTAAAGTGATTGTGTTTTTGCTCCATTACAGACGCTCGGGCATCAAACCATGAGGGCTTATCAAGTTGCAACGAAAATAGGCGTTGTTCAGGCTGGTTTACTTGGGTGTGAAACGATAGTTGAGTTTCCGGTAAAGTCGTCGCCTCTGATGTACCTTGGTACTGCACCGAGTAAAGTACCACCCCTTGATTTTCTATTGCATCTAATACCGTAAAAACACGTCCTTCGACATCTTTTGCTTCTTCATCAGGGTTTAAAACCAAACGGATCAAAGGGTTATTTTGTGCCGAGTAAAGCTTGTCTTCTTCAGTCAAAGGAAAGTAAATCGTGACCTGACGATTATCAGCCGAGGCAATCATACCTAAACCTAATTCTGGTTGCTGTGAACTCAACCATCTCTGACCAACTACATACTCTGACATATAACTTCCTTTGATATAAATACACTAACTAAACACGCTGACCACACACGGAAAAACGAGCGGCGTAGTATATCAGTTTAGTGAAGAAAATGCGTAGTGAAAGTCAGATAATCCTCATTGATGAAAAATTTTAAAAACACCCCTTTTATGCGACATTTATATCTTGTTTAGCCAGAATTTTTGAAGATGAACTTGGGACTTGATAAATTATTTTTATCAAAGTGTGTAATTTATATGAATGATTTAATTAGTGTCGCACATAAGGAAATAACATTAAGGCATCCTGAATGAGGTCGGCCTTGTTACTTTTAGCTAAATATATTGCATAAATATCGCGTTTATATTCAGGTGCATCCTCAACAGGGTGAAGAGTGCCTTTTCTGATAGGTTCAAAACACATCTGCTTAGGGAGATAGGCACAACCTGAGGCTTCCAATATAAAATTAAGTGCAATACGTGGCTGACTCATATTGTGTCGCATTTGGGTATTATCGCTAAAGTCACGCAGTATTTGGCTATTCACCGATTCGCCATAATCCACCATGATCATATTTTTGATCTCGGTCGTGGATATCCCTTTTTCTGTTGATACGAGTTGCAGTGGGACGATTGCGACTTTTTCACTAATGATATCTTCAATAAAGGGTGGCTCAAATAGAAAGGCGATGTCGATCACTCGACTGATCACTTGTTTTCTTAACTCGAGTGGCGAGTAGGTATGAGTATACAAGTGAACATCATCGAGATTACGATGAATTTTTTGTAGCCAGTCTTGTAAAACGATATCCCAAATTGACATCATGGAGCCGACAAAAAGCTGGTAGGCATTGGTCTGTGATACGCCCACGTCTTGTTTGAGTTTTTGCCACATAATGATCATTTCATTCGCATGCTTAATCAGACGGTGCCCTTCCGCAGTCAGTTTTAAGCGTTTTTGTGTGCGATCAAATAATTGTACCCCTAACTCTTCCTCTAGTTGTTTAATGCGGCTACTAATGGCCGCTTGTGTGAGATAGAGGTTTTCAGCTGCGACTCTTACATGCAAGGTTTGGCTGACTTCTAGAAATGTTGTTAGTAGCTCAATTTTCATATAAAACTCCTTTAAAACCCCATAATTTTAATTAAATATTTTTATCATACCGTATTTTTTATTTTGATTTTTTTTTCAAAGTTTTTCAACTACATTTCGCTCCATAAATTCATAGCTATTCATTGGAGCTAAAAAGTGAAAATTGCCATTTTATCGAGAAACGAAAACCTTTACTCAACTCGCCGCTTAAAAGAAGCGTGTATCGAACGCGGACATGAAGTTGATATTATTGACACCTTACATTGCTATATGGATATTACCAGCAGTCGCCCAGCAGTGCGTTTCCACGGTGAAGAACTTCCGCAGTACGATGCCATTATTCCCCGCATTGGTGCATCGGTGACTTTCTATGGTACGGCAGTAGCACGACAGTTTGAAATGATGGGAACGTTTAACATTAATGAGTCAGTCGCGATTAGTCGTTCACGTGATAAATTACGTTCACTACAACTACTTTCACGTAAAGGCATTGGTTTGCCACGTACAGGTTTTGCCTGCAAACCTGACAATATCAAAGATTTAATCAAAAATGTGGGTGGTGCTCCGTTGGTAATTAAACTCTTAGAGGGTACACAAGGGATTGGCGTGGTATTGGCGGATACAGCAAAAGCAGCTGAGAGCATCATTGAAGCTTTTATGGGCTTAAAAGCGAATATTTTGGTGCAAGAATATATAAAAGAAGCCGGTGGTGCTGACATTCGTTGTTTAGTCGTTGGGGGCAGTGTCGTCGCCGCCATGAAACGTCAAGGTGAAGAAGGTGAATTCAGATCGAATCTACATCGCGGCGGTAGTGCGGAAATTGTGAAGTTGACTAAAGAAGAGCGTGCCACAGCGGTTAATGCTGCTAAGGCAATGGGCTTAAACTTCTGTGGAGTAGACTTGTTGCGTTCACACAACGGACCGATGGTCATGGAAGTTAACTCTTCACCTGGTTTAGAAGGTATTGAAACGGCTACTGGGTTAGATGTTGCTAAAAAAGTGATAGAATTTATTGAAAAAAATGCAAAATTTAATGCTAATAAAACACGAGGCCGTGGTTAATTTCCACGAGATGTATCTATGAGTGAGTTAAAGATAGGTGAGCATATTATATTACCAGGGCAGACCAAAAAAATTGATCTGCCCGTTGCGAAGCTTTATACAGATGCAGACGTCCACTTACCCGTATATATTATTCGTGGGAAAAAAAGTGGCCCTACTATATTTGTGAGTGCTGCAGTGCATGGTGATGAGCTCAATGGGATTGAAATTATTCGACGGTTGATCAATCTCAAAGGGTTTAAAATTTCTGCCGGAACATTAATTGCGGTGCCCATGGTCAATGTTTATGGCGTAGTGAATCAAAGCCGCTATATGCCTGACCGTCGAGATTTAAACCGAAGCTTCCCAGGTTCGGCAAAAGGGTCCTTGGCGGCACGTGTGGCTAACATTTTTCTAAAAGAAATTGTGAGTCATTGTGATTATGGGATTGATTTGCACACAGGAGCGATACATCGTTCCAATTTACCGCAGATAAGAGCAGAGTTGGAAGACGAGGAAACCTTAGCGCTAGCAAAAGCATTTGGTGTCCCTGTTATTTTGAATTCTGACATTATTGAAGGCTCGCTGCGAGATGCAGCAGTGGCGAGTGATACCAAGGTTTTGCTATATGAAGCCGGTGAAGCTTTACGCTTTGATGAATTCTCCATACGAGCAGGTATCAAGGGCATTGTGAATGTTCTTAGACACTTAAAAATGATGCCTAAACGAAGAGCCAGCAAAAAAGATATTAAGCCATTCATTGCGAACAATAGTGGCTGGGTACGTGCTACGAGTAGCGGCATTGTCACCCATTATTTTGCATTGGGCGATCAAGTGAAAAAAGGCGATGTGCTGGCGGATATTGGCAGTCCATATGGTGAAATTCTGGGTGAGGTTTTAGCGATTAAAAGCGGAGTCATTATTGGCAAACAAAATATTCCACTGGTGCAAGAAGGTGAAGCGATGTATCACATAGCGTACTTTAAAGAAGATGATGAAAAAATCGCAGAGCATATTGAAATTACGGAAGAACAACTGGTAAATAATACTGAAGAAAATGAGGGGTTGTTATGACAGACCGAATGATTATCGGCCACTTAGAAAGCATTGAACTGCCTGAGTTAGGCATTAAGCAATTAACCGTTAGGGTCGATACCGGCGCACAAACATCCTCGTTGCACGTGGATAATATTCAGCGTGTATTGGTGGACACGAAACCAGCGGTATCTTTCGATATTCATCCTGAAATCCATAATGTGGAGAAAGTTGTGCGCTGTACCGCTTTATTGCATGACGTTAGGAAGGTGAAATCATCCAACGGGATCAGCGAACAGCGCTATGTCATTAAAACGTTAGCTGTATTGGGGGCTCATCAGTGGAATATTGAAATCACATTAACCGATAGGTCAGATATGACTTACTTGATGTTACTTGGGCGACAAGCTTTAAATGAGCATTTTTATATCGATGCGGGCAATGCGTTTGTCGCATCACATAACTAAATTTAATAGGCGGTGAAATAATGTTGGAACTCATGAAGTATTGGCTTAGCTATCCTTTATTTACGTTTAATGAACGCGTCGTCACGGTATTAGAGGTTTTAGCGGTCCCTTTATGGCTAATCGTCAGTGTGTGGATGGTACATTTTTTTATCGCCAAATTAGGGAATAGGCTCCGCCAAAAAAACCAAGATCCCAATATTGTCCATTTGGTGCAGCGTTTGCTGTACATCGTCGCTTTGGCGGTGATATTTATTACTACATTGTCCATGTTAAATGTACCCATTACAGCTTTTGCATTTTTGTCTGGTGCGATTGCTATCGGTTTTGGTTTTGGCGCCCAAAATGTGATCAATAATTTTATTAGTGGTTGGATTTTAATGGGAGAAAAACCCATCCGTATTGGTGACTTTTTAGAAGTGGAAGGGGTCAAGGGGATTGTCGAAGAGATCAATACCCGTTCAACCCGTGTACGTCGAGTTGACGGCGTACACATGCTGATCCCAAATAGTAAGCTGTTGGAAAACACGGTTATCAACTGGACTCTAAGAGATAAACTCATTCGTGGTACTGTTTCGGTGGGTGTCGCTTATGGTAGCGATTGTCAAAAAGTGAGAGAAATCATGCTTGCAGTCACCAATCAACAAGCAGAAACATTATCTGAAACCGGCAAAGAGCCACAGGTGTTTTTTCAAGATTTTGGAGACAATTCACTTTTATTTGAAGTCTATTTCTGGATAAATTCTCAGGTAGAAGGTGGGCTTAGGTTAGTCGCGAGCAACATTCGCTTTGCACTGGATAAAGAGTTCAATGAACAAAATGTCGTAGTCGCTTTCCCGCAGCGTGATCTTCATCTAGATGGCACGTTAAATATTGTGAACCGAACAGACGGTGAATCGTCATAACAAGGAACAGGAGGCAACATGCATAGTTTTGTTTTGCAAAGTTGGCAATTAACTCACTGTGATACCCCTTATCAAATGAGTTCAAGTGAACAACTTGCGGCTTCTGGGTATTGGATCCACTGTGATCGTTCATCAACGGAGTTTGAGCAGTGGTTAATTGATGAAGGTATTGATGATTCGATTAGAGAATCATTGTTAGCTTCGGATACCAGACCCAGGTTTCAACAAATTGATGAAAATAGTTTTTTCTTGATTCTTAGAGGGGTTAATCTCAATAAAGGTAAAGACCCTGATGATATGTTGACCATTAGGTTACTGTATACACCGCAGCGAGTGATAACGTGTAATCAGCAACGTTCTAGGGCGATTGAATCCATTGCTAATGATTTTCACAAAGGGCAAGGACCCGACAGTATGGAAATGTTAGTCGTGACACTGTTAGCACAATTACATGCCAAAATAGACTCTGTTATTGAGCCCATTGAACACTTTATTGAGGATCAAGATGGAGAAATATTTACCCCAGAACAAATTTCTGAAATCAATACCCAACACAGAAAATTACTCCGTTTAAATCGCTTTTTGAAGCCACAACTTTATGCACTTTCTGCGTTAGTGAAAAATAAGCTTACAGCATTTGATGCTTTTGACGTCTACCTTGCTACTCAGTTAGATACATTACAGCGTATCGTAGACACTATCGACTTTTATATCGCTCAAATTGACGTGATTAACCAACGAATTGCCCACATCAACAGCGAAGTCATGAACAGAAATACTTACCTGCTCTCCATTATTGCGGGTATTTTTTTACCACTAGGTTTCTTGACTGGTTTGTTTGGGATCAATATTGGTGGGATGCCGGGTGTTGACAATAACAACGCTTTTTATTGGTTTAGCGGTATTCTTTTTGGGATGGTTTTGTTTGAAATTTACCTCTTTAGGCGACTTAAATTTCTCTAATTACCCTAGTGCAATGCAGCAGATACAGTCGTTAGCCGTGCTTGCTGTGAGGTGGCTGCGTCAAATTTCGATTTTATCGAAGGATTAACCTTTTGTGGTAAGCAATTTGAGGATGATGTCGGCGGCTTTGTAAGAAAAAGACCTGGCAAGCTTGCTGAAAAGTCTCTTATATCTGTAGGCATGGTCTAAACTAAGGTAATCACTAGACAAAACACAAGCATAGGCTAGATTAAGTTTATGGATTATTTAGGATTGAGAAGAGCGATGCAGCAGCGTTCCAATATTTTAGTTGTCGATGATGAACCATCTAATGTACAAATTTTAGCCGAGGGTTTGTCAGATGATTATGATATTACGGTCGCAAAAAATGGTTTGGAAGCATTTAATAATGCACAAAATTTCCAACCAGATCTAATTTTGTTGGACGTTGGCTTACCGGATGTAGATGGTTACGAAGTGTGTAAGCTGCTTAAAAATCATGACGCAACTCGTGACATCCCAGTGATCTTCGTAACGGCTCGTGATGATGACGACGATGAGCTTACAGGGCTTACTTTAGGCGCTGTAGATTATGTGCGTAAGCCATTTTGTATGAGTTTGGTCAAAGCCCGAGTCAGTAACCAACTCGAACTACGTCATAAAACTCAATTACTGGCTGATTTGGCGATGCTCGATGGTTTAACCGCGATTCCTAACCGTCGTCATTTTGAAGTTGAGTTTGAGAAATCTTGGCGCTTTGCCCAGCGTAAACAAAGGCCATTATCCATTGCGATTTTAGATATCGACTATTTTAAACAGTACAACGATATTTTTGGGCATCTTCAAGGTGATAAATGCCTGCAGACGGTCGCTAAGAAAATCTCCGACTCTTTGGTCCGTCCAATGGATTTTGTAGCACGTTATGGCGGTGAAGAATTTGTCATTATTCTGCTGGATTCTGATTTGGATTCGACGATTAAAGTTGCCGAAAAAATCCGTAAGGGTATAGAGTCTTTGTGTTTAAAACACGAATACCCGACCAGCAATAGTTGGTTAACGGTGAGTATTGGGGTTGCGACTATAGTCCCGCAACAAGGAGACAATCACAAAGAACTCTTACTTCAAGCGGATAAGAATCTATATCATGCTAAAAGCATGGGGCGAAATCGTTCTGCTCAGGCTTAGTATTTAGCTAATAAGTAAATACTGTATTCGTATTTAACAAACTATCCGAGATAAACCAGAATTGGCCAGTACCTGTGATCCTGACATCTTCTGTGAGACAGGCATTGGAGGAACTGATACGTTCACCCATCGCTAGGGTCAAGCCATCGAGTGGATATTGCAAACCTTGGCTTGTTGCAAATATACAAGGCGTCGCTGGGATGATCCCGAGAATTTCAGCTGGAGTATGGCGACCTTGGTAAGTGTTGTGGCAACCAACCACACTTTGTCTAGCATCAGTCAACACTAAATTCGGGTAATTGAGCAGCAGTGAAAGATTTGCCAAGCTGTGGTCCCATCGCCCCCCTAAAAAACCTATTCCGATAACTTTAGGTGCTTGGATCCGAGTAAGGCATTTTTCTAGATCATTGGAATGTTGTTCACTAACATGTAAAAAGTTAGGATTTCCTGTCAACTCTCCAATATGACTGTCACCATCACCAATGCCCCAGACGTTTTCACGATCAGGTGCATGTTGTAAGCCACCATCCGCACAGACTATCGGTCCGCACCAATCTTGGATAAACGTCTTTTCCGTGGAAGAAAGTGGCGCATCCCCGACCAATAATAAAGGCTCTGTAAAAACTAAAGGTAGCTGCATAGTATTTTTCAACGATATATTTTTCAATGACCAATTTTAGTGACACAACAATTTTGCTCTAAATCGCAATTAAAAAATACTCAAACGACCTAGCAAAATGTCCTTATACATCACCCAATCACCTAAGAAACTATAAAAAGGGTGTTTAAAAGTAGCAGGGCGATTCTTTTCGAAAAGAAAGTGACCTAACCAAGCAAAACCATAGCCAATCAGAGGAACCAACCAAAGATAGACTGCTGGTCCACCCGTTACGACATAGAAAATAATACCAAGCACTAATGATGAACCAATAAAATGCAGCAAACGACAGGTTTTATTGCGATGTTCTTTTAAATAGTAAGGGTAAAACTCTCTAAATGAGCCAAACGTTACAGGTGTTTGAGCCATACAGACCTCCAAATTAACAGTATTGGTATCATAATCTAAAACGTATTAATAAGGTACTTTACTAAGGTGATTTATGCGTAAAGTGTAGTGCTATATGAAGGGGAGATTCTTTTCTAGATTGATTTATTGTGGATGTCCCCCATAATAATGAAAATACCCAATAATTATGTAGCGCTAAGATGGCAATTCCATCTGATGTTGCAGACAGACGAGAAGGAAAGACCTGTGTTAAGTCCTGTTGCTATTACGATGGATAACTTCCAACAAATTATTCTTGAAGACAGTAAATCTAAATGGTTGTTACTCCAGTTCTTTGTGCCTGAAAATCAAGCATGTGCCCAAACCACACAAATTCTCAGTACAGCTGTACAGCCTTATGCCCAACATCTAACGTATGCTCAGGTAAACTGCAATGAACAGCAGCAAATTGCACAGCAATTTGGTATCCAAAGTGTACCGACAGTTATGCTGATTAAAGATGCACAGCCGGTGGATGGTTTTGCCAGTGTACTGGATGCAGCACAAGTTGAAGAATTTTTGGTAAAGCACTTACCGCGCCCAGAAGATGAATTATTGATTGCCGCTCAGGAGCAACTGAATGCAGGGGATATTCAAGGTGCGTTTACCAGTGCTCAGCAAGCATATGCTTTAGCGCCAAATAACCTTGACTGTCAATACATGCTGGCTGATTGTCAGATTGATTTAGGACAGATTGATGCGGCCAAAGCCTTGTTAAGTTCTATTGGACTAGCGGATCAGGACAATCGCTACCAAGTGTTACAGGGAAAAATTGAACTGGCGCTCCAGGCAGCAGAGTCACCAGAAATCAAAGCATTACAAGCACAACTAGCAGAAGAGCCTGAAAATAAACAGATTAAAGTCGATTTAGCTGTGCAACTGCACGCTGCTCATCAGACTGAAGATGCCCTAGCATTATTATTTAGTGTAGTCAGTGAGCAGCTAGATTTTGGTGAAGCCAAAAAACTTTTACTCGATATGATCAATGCACTACCAGATGGTGACGCATTAAAGTCGAGCTATCGTCGCAAAGTATATAGTTTACTTTATTAGACTTATTGCTAAATAATTCTAAAATCGTACTAATTGAGCGTGAATTAATATGCAATTATTGTTAGAATTCGTGCTTAATTTTTTAGCGCTTGTGAATTATGGCAAAGAACGTAGTAGTGCTCGGTACCCAATGGGGTGACGAGGGTAAAGGTAAAATTGTTGACTTATTAACTGAAAAGGCAACATATGTCGTCCGTTATCAAGGCGGACATAACGCAGGTCACACTTTAGTGATAGACGGTGAAAAAACAGTTCTTCACCTTATTCCATCAGGTGTACTTAGAGATAATGTTACTTGTGTGATCGGTAACGGTGTTGTGCTAAGCCCTGAAGCATTACTTAAAGAAATGTCGATGCTAGAAGAACGCGGCATACCAGTAAAAGAGCGTTTGGTGATTTCTGAAGCGTGTCCTTTGATCCTTCCTTACCACATTGCATTAGACCAAGCGCGTGAATTAGCCCGCGGTAACAAAGCCATCGGTACTACCGGTCGTGGTATTGGTCCTGCGTACGAAGATAAAGTATCTCGTCGCGGTTTACGTGTGGGTGATTTGTTCAACGCGGAAGATTTTGCCACTAAGCTCAAAGAAATTCTCGAATATCATAACTTCATGCTAACGGAATATTATAAAGTCGATCCGGTCGATTTTGATACGGTCTACGCTGAAGCTATGGAAGTAGCAAAAATTCTTAAGCCAATGATTGTTGATGTGACTGATTTATTGGATAAAGCCGATAAAGCCGGTACAGAAATTATGTTTGAAGGTGCTCAAGGTACTTTGCTTGATATCGACCATGGTACCTATCCGTATGTAACAAGCTCTAATACTACGGTAGGTGGGGTCGCAACCGGTGCTGGTTTTGGACCTTTAAAACTTGATTATGTCCTAGGTATTGTGAAAGCTTACACAACACGTGTAGGTTCTGGTCCTTTCCCGACTGAACTAGACTGTGAAGTCGGTAATCATTTGGGTGTCAAAGGTCATGAATTTGGAGCGACTACGGGGCGTAAACGCAGAACGGGCTGGTTTGATGCAGTGGTTATGAAACGCGCGGTACAAATCAATTCAATTACTGGTTTATGTCTGACTAAACTGGACGTACTAGACGGTCTTGAAACATTAGCGATTTGTGTTGGTTATGCCGATGCAGATGGCAATGTTGCTGATGTCCCTCCTATGGCAGCAGATGGTTATGATTTGATTAAACCTGTTTACGAAGAAATGCCTGGTTGGTCAGAAAATACTTACGGTGTCACTGATTTCAACGCGTTACCACAAGCAGCGATTAACTATATTAAGCGTCTGGAAGAGTTGTGTGGTGTGCCAATTGATATCGTTTCAACGGGTCCTGATCGTAACGAAACGATTGTGTTACGAGATCCATACGACGTATAAGTAAAAAAGATAATTGCCAGCAGTGTCATTAACCATTATGGTGAAGACACTGCTTTTTTTTGCAAAAAATTTAGGTTCATCAGAATAAAATAACAGATTTGAGGTTGGATAAACGATGTTAGCGCCTTTTCATTTAGCAATTCCTGTTACTTGCCTGGCCAAAGCCCAAGCATTTTATGGCGATTTATTGGGTTGTACGACAGGTAGAACAGATGCCCAATGGATAGATTGGAACTTCTTTGGTCATCAGCTGGTAACACACAAAGTCGAGGCTATGCCAAGTGCGCCGAAATACAATAGTGTAGATAATCATGCTGTACCGGTGCCACATTTTGGTGTGGTACTCAGTGTAACGGATTGGCAGGTGTTGAGTGCTAAGTTACAAGCCGCAAATGTTGAGTTTATTTTAGCGCCCTATACACGCTTTGCAGGACAGGCGGGAGAGCAACATACGCTCTTTTTGTTAGATCCTTTTGGCAATGCATTGGAATTTAAAGCATTTGCAGATATTGGACAGTTATTTGCAACCGACTAAGATGTTGCATTAGAAAGAGTTAATTTATTTCATAGTTCAGTTTACCGAGGGTGGGACGACTCTTTCAGTTCACTATTTTGTAGTGGACTGCACTGAAATACATTGTGAGTTATTAAGAAAGGGGTTAGAAAAGGGGGAGAGTAAACCCGTTCAATATCGAGTTATAATAATGGGTAAAATTACTTTACCCATTTACTCATCTTAAATTTTAAGGCATTTATTTAGGAGCCACAGCAGATACTTGTGCTTTACCTCTACCATGACTTTCCGAAGCCGCCTCAACACCTTCCTCTTTTACATGGATTAAATGCAAGTCACCAAACCTACGCTCTTTTACCTTGTAACCCATATCATTGAGCTCATCAATAACACTTTGCTGCAATCCTTTGTGATGACGGATTTCATCTTTGGGCAATAACTGGTGATGAAAGCGGGGCGCATCGACGGCATCTTGTGCGGACATATTAAACTCAAGTGTGTTTAAAATAGACTGGTAAACCGAGGTTATGATGGTCGTCCCACCCGGCGCTCCAGTCACTAATCTAACGTCTCCATCTTCTAATACAATGGTTGGGCTCATGGAGGAAAGCATACGTTTGAAAGGCTGGATTTCGTTGGCGACTCCGCCTACAGCACCAAAGAAGTTAGGGACACCTGCTTTTACACTGAAGTCATCCATTTCATTATTTAATAAGAAGCCGGCACCTTCGACAACGACACCTGAACCAAAACTTAAGTTAATGGTTGTTGTATTAGAGACAGCGTTCCCGTATTGATCAAGAATAGAAAAATGTGTGGTTTGCTCGCTTTCGGTCAAGCCAGGACGAATTTTTTCAGTCGTTGAAATACTTTTACGTTTTACACCACTGGCACGTTTTGCAATATATTCAGGGTTAGTTAGCGCTGCGACTGGCACCTTATAAAAATCTGGGTCACCTAGGTATTCAGAGCGATCAGCAAAGACACGTTTGCCGATCTCCGCTAATAAATGCACATACTCAGTCGAGTTGTGCGGATGCATTGGGGTCAATGAGCCATCAGCTGCTTTGGTGCGAGGAGCTAATAAGTCGTACATATTTAACCATTGAGAGATTGCTACTCCACCTGAACTTGGAGGCGCAGCGCTGACTAGTGTGTAGTTGCGCCATTGTGTTGTGACCGGTTCTCTGAGTTTTGCCGTGTAGTCAGCTAAATCCTTCGCGGTGAGTAAACCGCCTTTTTGGGTCATAAAATCAGCGATAATTTGCGCCGTTTTTCCTTTGTAAAATCCGTCCGTACCATTGTCACGAATGCGCTTCAACGTTTCTGCTAATTCGGGTTGTTTGAACAGTTCACCTGATTTAGCGTGTCCAAAATAATCGACAAAGTTAATATCTACGTCGCGCTTGCTCATGCGCTCGATATAACTGCTGATTTTTTTGCCTAGTTTTTCCGGCACGATAAAACCATTTTCCGCGAGATCTATCGCAGGTTGCACTAATTCAGCCCACGGCAGGGTGCCGTATTTTTTATGTGCTTCCCACATGCCAGCAACGGTACCTGGGGTACCAGAAGCGTAGATACCAAATAAACTTTTTAAACGTTCAACATTACCATCTTTGTCTAAATACATATCACGGGAAGCGGCTGCGGGTGCAGTTTCGCGATAGTCGATGAAGTCATTGCCGCGGTCGGTATGAATGACCATAAAACCACCACCGCCAATATTGCCAGCTTCAGGCAGGGTGACCGCAAGGGCAAATTGTACTGCGATGGCCGCATCAATCGCGTTCCCACCTTTTTGTAATACGGCCATACCCACATCAGAGCTAAACGTATCAGGTGCGGCAATGGCACGATGGCCTTGGGCAACACTGGAGAATGAAAAAACACACAGCAAAGAAATGATTAATGCACGCAAGAGAGGAACTCCAAAAATTATATACCTACTAAGATTACACCAAAGACTTTATAGGAGGAAGAGCGTTATCACAAAGAAGTGTGTTTCCTCAATCTCTGATTATTAGGTCATGGCAAGACCGGCAACTGTGAAAGCGACGACACTCAAACCACCAGCTACTAAGGCATAAGGTAACTGGGTTTTAACATGCGTTAAAAGATCACAACCGGCAGCTAATGATGCAACGGCTGTGGTATCAGAAATTGGTGAACAATGATCACCAAATACACCACCACCTAAAATAGCGGCCAAGACTAGACTAGGTGGAATACCCAATGTTTGAGCGAGTGGTATGCCAATCGGGATTAATATGGCAAACGTTCCCCAACTGGTCCCCGTGGTAAAAGACATGATGCCACCGGCAATAAATAACATAGGCACAATCAAGAAAATGGGTAAAAAAGCACCCACCAAATTAGCTACAAAAACACCTGTTCCGAGGAGTTTTAGACTGGCACCGAGAGCAATAGATAACAAGACAATAGTCACTAACGGTAACAATTCTCCCATCCCTTTAAAAGCGTTAGAAATGGTAGTTTGATGACTCATTTGACGGTGTTTCACCAACAAAACATACACTACAAAACACGCCAGTAAAGTGGCATATAATACAGATTTACTGCCACTGCCTTGGGTCAATACACCATCGCCAGTCCACCACATAAAGCCAAACATCGAGATAATCATGGTGGCTAACGGCACGAGCATAAATCGAGCTTTGGTTGCTGTAACAGTTTTCAATTCTGAACTAATAGTCTCTCGAATGGCCTCTTCGTGTTTCATAGGTCCATGTAATTTATCGGTGAAAATCGTATAAGCAACAATAAGCAGAGTGAAAATGGCATAGAAGTTTAATAAGGCACTACCCCATAACACACTAACAGGAGATTCAGTTAATTCGTAAGCGCTAATTAACCCTAAAACATACGCCCCCCAGCCATTGAGTAAGATTAAAATACACACTGGTGCGCAAGTGCTATCAATAATATAGGCCAATCTGGCCCGTGACATATTAAATTTGTCAAAGAGTCCTCGGGCTAATATGCCTGAGGTAAGGATGCTTAAATTGGATTCGATAAATACTGCAGTACCAGTGAACATAGTGACCGCACCAACTTGTCGTTTATTTTTAGCAACGCCTTTTTGCAACAACATATTCACCGTAGCTGCGACGCCACCAGAATCTCTGATCAAGGCTAACAAAGCTCCCACTAGCAGAGAGAAAATTAGAATGCGTGTGTTTGAACCACTGCCAGCAACTCCGACAATCCGCTCAATCGCAGCGATAGGTGTAGTCAACAAATGACTTGTGTTGCTCTTGAGAATAAGCAGGAACTCTGAACTTAGCAAAGCGATAAATAAGGCGCTAATGACTTCTTTTTTCCAAAAGACAATCACAAGTGCTAATAATGGGGGGATGATTGATAGCCAATCCATAGGAGCTTCTCTTATTATAATTTTTCAGCGCAATTGCAGTTTATCACGGCCAGCAAAATCAGGGAATCGTCTAATGTTAGATGGCACATCTTTACCAAGCATAGTGCAATGCAAATGGTGTTAGTACCGTGTGCATAAATCTGGCTAGGCGTATCGGCGTATCTTTTCATTCACTGCGTGAAGTGTTAGTTTTATAGCACATTCGTTGCGTCTTCCCAAGAGAACCTTGCATGCGTCAGATCCTCATTTTGATTACAGTATTGTTGTGGAACAGTTTGGTACTAGCTGAACAGGCACCGAGTATGCGTTACATGCTAGGGCAAAAGTTGATGTTAGATCTTCGTTATTTTTGTACAGATGGAACATCTGCTGAAAAATGTCGTACCCCAGTGACAGGGCTACCAGACGAGCTAGCCAAATTGTTAGCTGAGCAGCATATCGGGGGAGTGATTTTATTCGCTGAAAATATTCAGAATGAACAGCAACTCAAAACGTTAACGACGTCTTTGCAAAGTACTCAACCAGAACTTTTATTTATCGCAACCGACCAGGAAGGGGGGCGAGTTGCACGTTTACCTAGTGAGTACTTACCCGCTTTTGGTGGTGCTATGGCTATGGGGGCTGTGCCTGAAGGCCAGCGTCTGACTTTGGCGAGACAGGTTGCGATACATACAGGTAACGCACTGCGTGAAGTTGGGGTTAATTTGAATTTTGCGCCTACGATAGACGTGAACAGTAACCCAGATAATCCGGTTATCAATGTTCGTTCGTTTGGGGATAATCCACAGCACGTCGCAGAGTTAGGTTTGGCTATGACGCAGGGTTTACTTGCTACGGGAGTGGTTCCAGCACTAAAACATTTCCCTGGGCACGGTGATACGCATGTTGATAGTCATGCGGGTTTACCTGTCGTAACGCATAATAAAAATCTTATTATGCAAACCGATATATACCCGTTTGTGCATATTATTGCTGAAAGTCATAGTCAAAACAAAAACCAGAACCAGAACCCAAATAATGGTCATAGTCAAAACCAAATGCATGCCCTAACTTATCCTCTACCGCTCTTACCTATGGTGATGACTGCGCATATTCAATATCCAGCTTTGGATAATTCCACCCTCACAGTCAATGCTAAGAGTGGCCTCAAACAAGTGGTACGTCCGGCGACATTGTCGAAAACTATTTTGACAGAAGTACTGCGTGAAGATCTTGGTTTTACAGGGTTAGTTGTGACTGATGCTCTCGATATGGCTGGTATTACACAGTTTTTTAGTGCTGATATTGCAGTTCTTGAAACATGGCGCGCCGGAAGTGATATTGCATTGATGCCTTACACAATAAGAACACCGTCTGATGTCGCTGAATTTAAGACATTTTTAGATCAGATTGAAGAAGCCTTAACTCCGGCTGACAAGGTGCATATCAGAACATCGTTTACTCGAATTAAAGAGGCTAAGCATCGATTACACCAGCATCTCAACATGCGTTCGCAAATGACCTATGACAAAAATACTGCTGTCACTACTGCTTTTAATCTTGCCCAACACAGCATAACCACGATTAAACCGATAGCGACTCAGTTACATAAAAAATTGAAAACGATAAAGGCGCCTAAACTGCTTTTGGTTATGCCGGATGAATTGCGTTGCCAAGGATTACTTAACGCTTTACTCAAGGTGAGAGAAGACGTCAAGTTAACCTGTCTAACAACGGCAATACGACAAGCGTGGTCGCCAGATAAATTACAGCTAAATACATATGATGCTGTACTTTGGGGCGAATTATCCCCAGCGCAATCTGTGGTCGAAATGGGGGGGATGGAAGACTGGCAAGCTCTGCGCCAAGCGGGACAGGCAAGAACGACGATTGCCGAACAACATGCTTTATTGGACCGAGTCATTAAAGACCAATCAGTACGAGATAAGTTAATTTTGTTGGGATTGCGAGCACCATATGCCGTCATGCAGCGAGCAGAAAATGAAAATGTTGTTGCAGTGTTTGCACTTTATGACTATCGCGTAACGCCCGAGAGTTTATTTAGTCCGACATTATCCGTATTTGCTGAACATCTCTTGCTTGGTAAAAAAGTGTATGGTGAACTACCGGTACAATATCCATAGCTCATTCATAAGTTGGATTCAGGGTTCATAACGCCTGGCAAACTTTGTGCTGACTTTCATAGCATTTATTCCTGTATATTTTTAGTAAGTATAGACCTGCTTTGCTTTTCAGTAAAATGTAAAGCAAGGTTTTGTTCTAAACAAGTCTCTTATTTAGCAAATGATACATAGTAAAGATACTAAAACACATTAGATTTAAAACTGGTTAAAAGTCGTGTTTTACAGCAAAGGGACTTTAAAATTAGCCTCTTTATGTCAGTTTTAAAAAGTTTAGCTATGTAAAGCACTTGGTTAAGAGGTTAATCAGATGCTGCCGGGTATAACAAATAAGGATTTATTATTTTTTTATAAGTTTGCAAATCGGCTTCCCAGCTCTGCTCTATCTCTGCCAAAGGAACGCCTGCTTCAAGCTGTTCTCGAAGACGTTTAGTGCCAGCTAGTTTGTCAAAAAAGCTTTCAGAGGTGATAAACGCCTTTTCTTGTGCCGTCATCGCGTGATAAATCTGATAAACCCAAGTGAGGTTAAAACCTTCCAATGTGTTGCCCATCTTAGTTTGCGTCAATGTGAGTGCTGGAATGTCGATATCTTGCCATTTGGGGGAGGGCGCAGATTCAGGCAAAGAAATAGGAGTAATATTGTCTAATTTATCTTGTTTAGCGAGTTCAGGGAGGTAATCAGAAAGCCCTGGATGCCCTAACATTTGAAATGGATAGTCGGTTCCTCGACCAATACTCACCGTTGTCGGCTCTAACAAACACAGAGAGGCATACATGCGAATCGCATTATCATTAGGTAGATTGGGGCTGGGTGCAACTGGCAGAGAATAGGCCATATCTTTGTGATATTGCTGCATAGGAATGACCTTTAACTGAAGCGCTTCTGCCTGCGCTATCCATTGCTCGCCTTTGATCATAAGTGCTAACTCACCAACCGTTAGACCGTGTTGTACTGGGATGGGATGCATACCAACAAATGATTGCACTTCTCTTTCTAAGACAGGACCTGCAATAAAGCGACCATTAGGATTAGGGCGATCAAGAACCATAAAGGGAATATTATTTTCGGCTGCCGCTTCCATAGCATAATGCATGGTCGATATGTAGGTATAGAAACGCACGCCAACATCTTGAATATCAAACACCAATATATCAATATCTTCTAGCATTTTTGGGGGCGGTTTTTTGGTTTTCCCATACAGCGACAAGATAGGTAGACCTGTTGCGGTATCTATATTATCCGTGATTTTTTCACCCGCACCTTTGTTGCCTCTAAAACCATGTTCCGGCGCAAACACTTTTTGAACATGGATACCTTTTTCTAGCAAAGCATCGACCAAGTGCAAACGAACGCCTGCATGGTTGGGCGGGAGCACTGAAGTTTGATTGACGATGAGACCGACTCTTTTGTTTTTGAGTAAAGGTAAGTATTTGGGAAGTTGCGCTGCTCCTATATGAGTTTCTACAAAGGGTGTATTGAGAGCATCTGTATTGTCTGTTATTGGGGTTTTAACAAGTAAAGCAACGGGAGTAGGAGAAGTATTGCGAGTTGATGAGTGAGCGATGATATTTGGAGCATCGCTGTTTGCGTGAGTTACTTTGGTATGTTGACAGCCAATAACTAATAAACAAGTTAAAAAAACGAATATAGACTTCGTTAAAAATATAAAGGATCCATTAGTTTTATAGCACATTGAAAAGTCCGCTATTGGTTACATCATTTTCTTAACTGAGATAGAGTGTACTGGGCAACGGACTTAAATGCGAAAATATTCTGTTAAAATTATCTTCTCTTACATGTTTTAAAAATCATATCGCAAGGCAAGGCCGATTATCTCAGAGTCAGAATACTTGGTGTATTCCATACCCACTTTAATAATTGGCGCATCATATAAGGCGCCAAGATGATACGCTTTTTGATTGGAACCAATATCCCAATTTTGCAACTCTAGTCCACCATATATTTCCCATTCTTTTTTAAGCATATGTCGAATATTAACTTCATAGGAGATGATATTGGCATCTTCTTTTTGGCGAATAAACTGATTACGTAAATCAATTTCTAGGTTACCTAAGCCGACTTGATAATCCAAAGCAGTTTGTGCACTGAGTCGTTGGATATAACCCAAAGATATTTTCCATTTTGGGTTTTTGAACGTGATACCGTCATGCTGATCTTGGCTATTACTGTAATTAGCCTCAACAAACATATTAGGTGTGATTGTTGTACTTAAGCGCGCAGCAAAACCGCGCAAAGAAAATCCAGGAATATCAGAATATTCTGTATTTTGATAGGTAAGTTGTGCAAAATCATAAGAAGGCGCAGCTTCAGTATGCGCAGAAACACAGCATAAAATAGTGAGCGGTAAGGCTAATCGGGTAAATAAAAGTTTCAATCGGGTTTCCTTGTAGTTATGGTGGATAAACGAGAAAATAGTTATGTTAACTATAAGTGCTTCAAATAATGAAAAGGTGACATAAAGAGACCGAACAAATAGTTAAAATGTAAGACGCAAAAGCCGCACTAAAGGTTTATTTAGAAAAAATAATTTTTTTTGTCACGTTTTTGTGGGCGAGGGTACTTAATAGGTACCAGACCTTTTTTAGAAAGAAAAAATATGCTCAATGTATCTCAACCATTAAAAATATCCGATGATGTGTCATTAGTAATGCTATCTCTTGGCAATGATCGCGCTGCGTTTTGTGAAATTGTAACGCGTTACCAAAATCTGCTTTGTTCTATTGCTTATGCCGCGCTAGGTGATATTAAACAAAGTGAGGATTTGGCCCAAGAGGTCTTTATTGAGGCGTGGCAAAAGCTAGATACATTGAAAGAACCAGTAAAATTAAAAGCATGGTTATGCGGGATCTTACGCTTTAAAATCAGCCATCATGTACGCAAAGCAAAACGTCAACCTACGCTAAATGCGGAAGATATTGCACATCAAGAACTGAGTGATTCAGCGTTCCCCAGTGAGGAAATAAATGCAATAAACGTTCAAGAACGTACTTTATTATGGGAGACATTAAGCTCTGTCGATTTAGCCTATCGAGAGCCTTTGATTTTATTTTACCGCCAACAACACTCAGTAGAACGAGTAGCTGAAGAACTCGATTTGAGTATTGATGCAGCTAAGCAGCGCCTATCTAGAGGACGTAAACAGCTCAAAGAAACCATGCTGAGTTTTGTCGAAACAACCTTGGAAAAAAGTGCTCCAGGCACAGCTTTTACCGTCGCAGTGGTGAGTGTCTTGGGTGATATTAGTAAACCTGTGATGGCAGCTTCAGTTACCACAAGCGCAGCAAAAATAGCTTCGTTTTTTAAATTTAGTGTGTTTGTGAGTTTATTGGCTGCGTTATCGGGGTTAATTAGCTCGGGTTTTGGTTTGCGTGCAAGCCTTTATCAAAGCCGAACAGAGAATGAACGTCGCCTGACGATTAAAGTATTTAGCTTATTTATCGGTTTTACCGTGGTTTGGATTCTCAGTATGTTTGGTTTAAAGCACCTTGCTCTCACTTCTCCTGGAGCTGAAACGTTGTATACCTTTTTAGCGCATACTATCGTGATTCTATTAATCATTAGTTATATCTGTTTAACAAAAGCCGCATTAGAACAAACACGTGCATTACGTGCCCATGAACGAATTTTTCAACCAGAAGCGTTTACCCGAGAAATTGACCAACCAGACGCTAAAAATAAAGAATATAAGAGTAAATTGACCTTACTCGGCTACCCACTTATCCATTTTCAATTTGGTACACCCGAATCAGGCGATGCACCAGCTGTCGCCTGGATTGCCGGTGGTGCAAAAGCTTATGGATTGATTTTTGCGTGGGGTATGTTGGCTGTAGCTCCAATCAGTGTCGGCGTATTTTCTTTCGGTATTTTTACGGTGGGAGCAGTAGGTTTTGGTTTATTGAGTTTAGGTGCTGTCGCTATTGGTGTGGTTGCTTTTGGCTCTTCTGCGATTGGATTTAAAGCGTATTCATCGTTATCCTCTTTAGGGTGGGAAAGTGCATTTAGTGCGGGGTTTGCAACAGCCAAAGAAGCCGCTGTGGGAGCGATAGCCTCTGCTAAAGAAGTCAATAATGACCTTGCTTATCAAATATCTGACCTCACCGTCTTTGAGCAAACTTACCAGTGGTTGCTACTCGTCTTAGCTGTTTTAGTGATTGTTCCAGCTTACCTGCACTTTGTGAATGTGAAAAAGCGCATGAAGGTATAGAGTTTGTAACGCAATCTATTATTTGGGGCGTATAAAGCGTGTTCTGACTTTGTAGCAGTCACTTTCTTGAGCAATGGAGCACCATTATTCGCTGACTCGTTTTATAGCCCTACCGCTTCCAAAGCTGCCCTTAAAAATCCATGATGCTGTGCCAATAAAGCTTTTGCCTCAGGCACAGTTAACTCAGTTTTAATGAGTAAAATAGCTAACTTAGCTGATTGTTCAGCACGAGTAAGTGCTTGCTTTGCCTCAGCGTTCGAACATGCCGTGGCATCCATAACAATTCTCTCTGCACGGGCCACCAGTTTTTTATTACTGGCATGCACATCGACCATTAAGTTTTCGTAGGTTTTACCTAGTTTGATCATCACCGTGGTACTGATCATATTTAACACCAGTTTCTGTGCAGTGCCTGCTTTCATTCTCGTCGAGCCAGTTAATACTTCGGGACCTACAGCGATAGCAATCGCATGATCTGCAAGTTGATTAATACTACCTTTGGGGTTACAAGATAGGGCAAAAGCAGGGCAGCCCAAACTCTGTGCGTATTTGATTGCGCCTGTTACGTAAGGCGTTCGACCTGATGCGGCTATGCCAATCAAAACATCTTTGTGGCTCAACTGCAAACTTGTTAGGTCGTTCAGTGCTAACTCAGGATCATCTTCAGCGCCTTCGACCGCAGAAATTAGTGCCGGTTCACCACCTGCTATAACGCCTTGGACTAAATTATCCGATACACTAAATGTAGGGCGGCACTCCACCGCATCTAACACGCCTAAGCGCCCGGACGTTCCTGCTCCGATATAGATTAAACGGCCACCTTGTTGTAGTTGTTGAACAATCACTTCGACAACTTTTTCGATGTCTGGTAACACCTGTGCGATTGCCTGAGGTACAACGTGGTCGGCGGCATTGATTTTACGCAATATATCTAGCGTTGCTATTTGGTCAATGTCCATGGTGTCACGGTTGCGTGACTCGGATAAAATACTGTGTAAATCGACTGCTGTCAGATTATTTGCGCTCATAATTTGGTTCTTAATGCGGCTGGTTGTGTTGAAAGCATAAACGAATTTATAAAAATATGGTATAAATGCGCATGCTTTGACGAGTTAGCAACACAAACAAGGATACGCTCCCCCCCATGGCTAGAAAAACCCATGCTTTGATTGACTTAGACGCTCTACGTGCAAATTATGCATTAGCTAAAACCCATGCTGGTGCGGCTGATGTCATTGCTGTCATTAAAGCAGATGCTTATGGCCATGGTATGGTGGAAGTGGCTAGAGCGTTGCAAAACAAAGCAACCGTTTTTGCCGTCGCTTTCTTAGATGAAGCGTTGACCCTTCGTGAAAATGGCATAAAAGAGCCAATTTTATTACTAGAGGGACCGATGGACCGCTCTGAAATTGCTGTTGCACGAGCGAACAACTGCTGGTTAATGCTACATACTCCGCAACACCTAGCCTGGCTCGAACCAGAGGATATTGCTACCCCAAATCAAATTTGGTTTAAATTAGATACTGGGATGCATCGTTTAGGGCTAAGTGAAGATGAGTTTTTGGATTTTTGGCACAGACAAAATGCAGATCTGCAAAGCAATCTTTCTGACCATTGTGTTTTAGCGACCCATTTTGCCAAAGCGGATAATGACCCAGACTTTACTCGCCAACAGTTAATATCTTTTGCTCGGGTGCAAGTACTTACTGCTATGCGCACAAGCTACAGCAACTCCCCGGGTTTATTGATTGAACAAATATTTGCTGACATCGATTTACCGTCAGAGTCTTTTGTACGCTTGGGAATATCACTTTATGGGGGCACCCCCGATTCCTTACTCCACCCTGTATACACTGCAGCACTTACCCCAGTGATGACAGTCAAAGCGCAAGTACTAGCAATCAGAACGATTGCCGCGGGAGAAGGTGTGGGGTATGGACAAATTTGGCAAGCTCCCACCACAACCGCGATCGCTACTGTCGCAATCGGTTACGCAGATGGGATCCCTCGTTTTGCTGCAAATCGCATGTACGTAATGTTCGCAGACATTGCCTTACCGGTAGTAGGAAGGATTTCCATGGATATGATAACCGTTGATGTGTCCGCTATTACTGAAGAAGTAACAGTCGGTGATATGCTAGAAGTTTGGGGTACTCAGCAACGTGTAGAGCAAGTTGCTCAAGCCCTTGAGACAATCAATTATGAGTTGCTAACTCGCTTATCTTTAAGAGTTCCTCGGTTTTATAGCTCTACCTAGCGTATCAATTTACATTATCCTCGAATTAGTTTTTTTTATCCGAATCTCCCAAAATAAATCTTATTTCGCTGACTAGCATCCATGTAAATTTAAGGTTAAATTACCGAAAGTCACGAGGCGGGTTTATACACCTAGCCCAAAGACAAATTTATTAAATATTGTGTTAGCGTTTCTTTTATCGGGATTTATTATGCTTACGACTCAGCCTGCGTTACCTACTTGTCCATTGAGAAAAAACATCCGAGATTTTTACCGGATCAATGAAGTAGAAGCAGTAAATCACATTCTGCCTCAAGCTGAAATTAATATGACGGCAAGGAGTCGTGCTTGGGAACGAGCTCGGACCATGGTGTTGCAGATCCGCAAAGAACAAGAGGGACACGGTGGCATTGATGCCTTATTGAATGAGTTTTCATTATCTACCGCAGAAGGCATTGTGTTGATGTGCCTAGCAGAAGCGTTATTGCGGGTACCAGATAAACACACTCAAGATATTTTGATTCGAGATAAGTTATCCCAAGGCGAATGGACGCCTCACTTAGGAAATTCTGATTCCCTGTTTGTCAATGCATCTGCATGGGGCTTGTTGGTCACCGGTAATATGGTTGAATACAGCGACGAGAAAAAACAAGCACAGTTTGGTGTATTAAAGAAAACATTAGGTCGTTTGGGTGAGCCTGTTATTCGTCGTTCGATGAACATTGCCATGAAGGTGATGGGCAAACAATTTGTCATGGGTGAAACGATTGAAGCTGCGGTGAAGCGCGCTCAAGATAAAGAAGCTAAGGGTTACGTATACTCTTACGATATGCTCGGAGAAGGGGCTCGCACAACAGCAGATGCTCAGCGTTACTATGACTCTTATGCTGCAGCAATTCATGTCATTGGCCGGGCCGCGCAAGGTAAAGGTCCCATTAAAAGTCCTGGGATTTCGGTCAAGTTATCAGCAATCCACCCACGCTACGAGTTTACTCATACCGCAAGAGTACTAGCAGAAATTCCGCCAAAGTTGAAAGCGTTGTGCTTATTAGCTAAAGAATATGACATAGGCTTAACCGTCGATGCTGAAGAGTCAGAACGTTTAGATTTGTCTTTAGATATCATTGAGGCTGTTTTTAGTGATCCTGATTTAGGTGATTGGTCTGGTTTTGGCTTAGCTGTACAAGCATATCAAAAACGTGCAATTCACGTGATTGATTGGCTCCATGATTTAACACTAAAAGTCGGCCGTAAGTTGATGGTCCGTCTGGTAAAAGGCGCTTACTGGGATAGTGAAATAAAACATTCTCAACAAATGGGTTTAGAGGACTATCCGGTTTTCACTCGTAAGTCATCTACCGATGTTTCTTATCATGCCTGTGCCAATAAGCTACTTGCTTACCGGGATACGATTTTCCCACAATTTGCGACGCACAATGCCTACACTGCATCGATTATTATTGAGTTAGCAGAAGGTGCGCATGATAACTTTGAATTCCAGTGCCTACATGGCATGGGGGACTCTTTGTATGATCAGGTAGTCAGTAACGAAAAAATTCAATGCCGTGTTTATGCGCCTGTTGGTGAGCATGAAGACTTATTAGCATATCTAGTACGTCGCTTGTTAGAAAATGGGGCTAACTCCTCGTTTGTAAATGCCATAGTAAACCCTAACTTACCTGTAGAGTCATTATTAACTGATCCTGTTGAAAGAACACAGCGCTTAATTCACAAAGAAAATACCCATATTCCGTTGCCGAAAGGTATTTTCGGAGAGTCGCGAGATAACTCGGCCGGATTCGATTTAAGTGATCGCAATAAAACGTCTCAGTTATCTATAGGTTTGCAACGCTGGTTTCAACAACGCATAGAAAAGCTTACTGTAGCTAGTTTTAGTCAACCCGTTTATAACCCTGCAAAGCTAGGCGAGTTAGTCGGTGGTGTTGATTACGCTTCGCCAGACGAAATGTTGCACAGCCTAGACAAAGTTGCACAAGGATTTACTACCTGGTCAAAAACATCGGTACAAGAACGTGCTGATTGTTTACGTCGAATAGCGGATTCATTAGAGCGTCACACGGAAGAGTTGATTGGACTATGTATAAAAGAAGCAGGCAAAATCACTCAAGATGCGATTGATGAAATTCGTGAAGCAGTCGATTTCTGCCGTTATTATGCGGACCAAGCTGAACAAATCACTCAAGATGATAGATTGACTGCGCGAGGCGTTGTTTTGTGTATCAGTCCTTGGAACTTCCCATTAGCGATTTTCTTGGGTCAGGTGGTCGCAGCTTTAGTGACGGGGAATACCGTAGTTGCTAAGCCGGCTGAACAAACCAGCTTAATGGCTTTATTTGCTCTTGATTTGATGCGCTCGGTCGGTTTACCAGAAGATGCTTGTGAGTTGATCATTGCACCTGGTAAAGATGTTGGTGATGTTTTGTTACCTGATGAGCGCATTCAAGCGGTTATGTTTACAGGTTCTACCCAAACCGGGACGTTAATTTCCCAGATGCTCGCACAACGTGGGACTGAACAAGTACCACTGATTGCTGAGACAGGCGGACAAAACTGTATGATCGTAGACTCTACAGCGTTACCTGAACAAGTCGTTGATGATGTCATTACATCTGGCATGCAAAGCGCTGGGCAGCGCTGTTCTGCCCTACGAGTATTGTTTGTTCAAGAAGAGATTGCGGATCAGGTCATCACCATGATCAAAGGTGCAATGGCAGAATTACACATTGGCGATCCAGCTGATTTAGCTACGGACGTCGGCCCAGTGATTGATGCAAAAGCATTGCAAGCACTCACAGAACATGCGCAATACATGCAACAAAAAATCGCAGGGGGTCAAGCGACTTGCCATTATGAATTACCCTTACCTGACGCATTAAACGGCTACTTTTTTGCACCGCGTTTATATGAAATTGATGATATATCTGTGCTCAAAAAAGAAGTGTTTGGTCCGTGTGTTCATGTGATCCGTTTTTCAGGCAAAGACATTTATAACGTCATTGACCAAGTCAATGCGACGGGTTTTGGTTTGACGATGGGGATCCATACGCGCATCGAAGCGCGTGCGGCTGAGTTAGCTGAGTTATCACGCGCCGGTAATATTTATATTAACCGCAACATGATTGGTGCAGTAGTAGGCGTACAGCCCTTCGGGGGCAGAGGTTTATCTGGGACAGGACCAAAAGCCGGTGGACCTAATTATTTACCGCGTTTACTGAAAGAAAAAGCGACCCCTAAACCGACGCAAAACGTTTCGTTGGTAGAGCCTGATAAGGCACTTAATTCCACCGGAAACGCCATCACAGAAGCCCAGAGCATGATGGCAGGAGCAACATCAGTAGAACAAAGCTGGCGGTTAACCAGTTTGAACGATCGGATTTCTATAGTACGTCAATTACTGGCTAAAATCGCCACGGTCGATAGCGTGAATCAGTTTGCCGATGATTTGAATCAGACCCTTGCAGTATGCCGGGATCAGTTGATACAAATTGAAAAACGTTTAAGTAAGCCGATCGTTTTACCTGGGCCAACCGGTGAGCAAAATAGTTTGCAATACGAACCACGCGGCGTGTTGTTGTGCTTTGGTGATAAAGATGTCAGCTTTGAATATTGGGCTTTGTCGCTGGTCACTGCATTAGCCACGGGTAACATTGTTATCTCGGTTGTTTCTGATGTCTTTTATGCCGAAGCGTTAGAGTTTAAGGCGAAACTGATAACAACCGGTACCGATGGGAATGTATTACAAGTTGCAAGGTTACATCACGTTAATGCTTTGTTGATGGATGAAAAGTTAGCCGGTGTGGTTGTTGACAGTCATACTGACAGAAGCGCTTACATCACCGCGATGCTGGCAAAGCGAGAGGGTGCGATTTTACCCGTGATAACCGCTGAATATAATGATAATCTTATCCAAAGACTAGTAACTGAAAAAACTATTAGCATTGATACAACAGCATCAGGAGGCAACACGTCACTAATGATGTTGGTGGATGACGATTAATCGTCATCCCAGTGCGGTTTCACGGAGGCAACTTTGCCACACAACACTCCACCGATGGATGCTTCTCTCACCCCAAGTGAATTAGACACTTGGGAAGTTGAGTTAAAACTCATCGCACAACACAACCCAATTACGGCTTTTCAACAATTCATTTTGCCACGCTTTGAGGGCAATTATGAATTGCGCCAAGCAACCCTCAAAAATCAATATTTTGATACTCCTGAACAGCTTTTACGTCTGCATAAAATGGGCTTGCGTGTACGTTCTTCCAATGACCAGCACGAGCAGACCTTAAAGCAAAAAGGTCAGGTGATAGGGGGCCTACATCAACGCCCAGAATACAATGTAGATATCGCCACAGCGAATGTTGATATTCGTTTATTCCCAGATGATATTTGGCCTAGTGATTTCGTTTTGTCAGACATCCAAGATAGTTTAAAGGCGCTATTCACTACGCATTTTCATCGTACTACGTATGTTTTAGATGACCAACAAGGCAATGTGTTTGAAGTCGTTTTTGATATTGGCGATGTAGCGACAGATAAAGAACAACGGCCGATCAATGAAATTGAATTGGAATTGAAAAAAGGCCATCCTGCAGCTTTATTTGCACTTGCTCTTGAGCTTGCAGAGCACTGTGACGTGCGAGTTAATGATTTGACCAAAGCGGCATTTGGTTATGCTCTGGCCAACGGTAAAAATATAAAAACCAAACCATTACCTTATATTCTACCATTACAGCGTCACAGCTCTACAGAAGAAGCATTCTTAGCCGCTACCCAATCCGCTTTAGCCCATTGGCAATATCATCAATCAGTGTACATGGAAACGTTTAAATTGGCTGCGCTGACAGAAATGGTTAGAGCTATACGCTTGTTGTTACAGGCATTTTCTTTGTATTTACCGGTATTGCAGTGTGCAGAATTATTACAATTACATAAAGCACTTATCAGTTTTGCGCAAAAATGGGATTGGCAAAATGAGATCCAAGCCATTCGCTATTTGCGTTCTCGTAAAGGACCATTTAATAAACGTTTGACGCGAGAACAGGCCTTGATGGGGTATTTGCAAGGTCGTAAAGAAGGCATGCTGAATATGCAGGCTCCGACAGAACTTATTTTTTCGACTGAGTCCACACAAATACAGCTAAAAACCGCAGCATTAATGTTTACAAAACCTTGGCAAGGGGTAGCTAAAGCCTATGACGCTAGGGTCTTAGAACATGCTCACGGGTGGCTTTCTCAAGGCTGGCAAACCGTTTTACAGGCGTTACCAGGTAAACGTTTATCGGTGACGCAATACTTATCAGCAGAACCAGTGTTACGTCAGGTTTTACGCAATGGTTATATGTTGGCAGGCTTGTTTGATGAAGACCGCGAAGGCTTCCGTGCCCCATGGATCGATCTGGCATTAGGATTAGAAGAGCTTAATGCATTAGTCTTGCTAGAAGAGGTGTTAGCACAAACAGATCTTGACGATAAACATGATTTACAAAAGTGGACGCAGGATAAGATCGCGGCGCTGCTCCATGTCATGGAGATGACTCGTAAAGTGGCTCTGGGTGCCGATACCTATTGGTAAGGCGTAGATGTTACCTGATAATGTTTTGGGTAAACGTTTTGCGTAAATAAAACCCTCGAGGGCGGGTCTGAATAGTCTCGCCCTCGCTCCCAATAGCGTCGGTTAATGCAGAACCATCAGCCGCTTTAGGTCTAATGTGTAAGGCCTGGCCCATGGTTGCCGTAATAGTATCTATTTGCCCAAGACTGATACGCTCAGTTAGCTCTTCCCAATCTTGTTTTAACACGGCATTTTCTTGCTCATTGGGTTGCCATAAAACCGGCATACCTATCATACGGTCTACAGGCGGAATGGCTCTATCACCCAACACAGGAATAAATAGTACTTGGCTGAGTTTGTTGCGTACTGAGCTGTTTTCCCATGTTGTACCCAATTTAATTTGGGTATGAGCAAAACATACATAAGTCGTTTCTAGGACTTTTCCTGAACTATCGATCGGTATTGTTTTCAGCTCAATGCCTAATTCTGGAAAATCTTGCTGGGGTTTTGAGCCAGCACTTGCGCCTAACCATAATTCGAGTAATTGACCGGTGAAGCCTTTGTGACGTTTAAAGTTTTCAGGCACGACAATATTAGCCATAGCGCCTAGATCGCCTAGCGTTAACCCCGCAATGGCTTCTGCCCGTTGGATTAAATCAGTTGCATGCTGAGGTGGTGAATGAGGAGGACGCATAAATATATTTTAATCACTTTCTGCTATGCAAAGAATCGCGTTTATGGAAGAATGGGATTATATTAAAAATTACACCGAATTGGTATTCCAGTGATAGATACGGAAGGATTCCGTGCCAATGTCGGTATTATTATCTGCAACAGACAAGGACAAGTCATGTGGGCCAAACGTTATGGCCAACATTCTTGGCAGTTCCCACAAGGGGGAATTGATGATGGAGAAAACCCAGAGCAGGCAATGTATCGAGAATTGCACGAAGAAGTGGGCTTACAACCCAAAGATGTGGAACTTTTAGGCGTGACACGCAATTGGATTCGCTATAAATTACCCAAGCGGTTTATCCGTCCTGGACCTGAGCCTGTATGTATTGGCCAAAAACAGAAATGGTTTTTGTTAAAACTCAAATGCCCTGAGTCAGAAGTTGATGTTTTACAATCGTCTCATCCTGAGTTTGATGGCTGGCGTTGGGTGAGTTACTGGTATCCTATTCGCAACGTAGTGAACTTCAAACGTGAAGTGTATCGTCGTGCGTTAAAAGAACTACTCCCCTTGTTGAACGCCATGACAAAACAGAATACGGGTCAAAAACGTTATCGTCCGAGGCGCAAGAAACGACATCAGGGGTAAACTAAAGTGAACATGCTGACAACGTTGAAAAGGATCGTCCAAGAACTAAACCGGATCCCAGGTCTAGACCCGGCCATTCAGCGTTTGGTATTTTTGGTTAAAGAAGCCATGCAGGTAGACTCTTGTTCCTTGTATTTGGCCGATTATCAACACCAACACTTTGTTCTAAGAGCCACCGATGGTTTAGCTAGTGCAGCTATCGGTCAGGTCAAAATTGGCTTCTCTGAAGGCTTGATCGGTTTAGTCGGTCAGCGTGAGGAACCGCTGAATATAGAAAATGCGCACGAACACCCTCGCTTTAAACACTTTTCTGAAGTCCAAGAAGAAAACTACAATGCCTTTTTAGGTACCCCCATTATTTACCAAAGAAAAGTACTGGGTGTACTCACGATGCAGCATAAAGAGCGACGCCGCTTCTCTGAGGATGAGGAGGCATTTTTGGTGACCTTAGCCACTCAGATTGCGTTAGAAATTGCGAATGCGGATATGCTGGGTGAGTTGATGCAATCGGAAAGCAACGCACTGCCATCAGGGACTCAAGAAATTGTCGGTGTGGCAGGTTCAACCGGTTTGGCTTTGGGCGTAGGGTTTGTCTACCAACAAAATATTACCTTAGACCAAATTGTTAATCGTAAATCGACGGATATTCGCACCTCCATACAGCTTTATCGTGATGCGGTGAGCGCGACTCGGACTGAAGTAAATAAGCTTTCCTCAGGGTTAGATGATAGTTTACCCGATGACGTCAAAGGTATTTTTGTCTTATATGATCAGTTATTAGATGCCAATAGTTTAGGTCGCGAAGTCGAAGCACAAATCAAAGATGGCTGGGATGCGCCTACCGCGCTGAAAATCGTGATCAATGACTACGCGGGTCGTTTTAGAGCAATGGAAGATCCGTACATGCAAGAACGTGCGGTCGATATTATCGATTTATCGAATCGTATTTTAGCTAACATTGTTAAAACAGAAAAACCAGATGTAGCACTGCCTGCTTATCCCTTTATTTTGGTGGCTGAAGAAATTTCTGCGCCAATGCTTGCAGAAATGCCGACTGAATACCTCCAAGGGGTGATCGCAATTCGTGGGTCACAAAATTCGCACGCAGCCATTTTAGCCCGTGCAATGGGGTTACCTGCTATCATGGGGGTAAACTCGATATTACCTGCCATTTTACAGGATAAATTGTTATTCATTGATGGTTATGCAGGGACGATTACCGTATCACCTGGTGCAGTCAAAGAAGCTGAGTTCCAGGCATTGATTGCCGAAGAGGCTGAGTTGTTTGGTAAAATGGAAGCACAAGCTGACCTACCTACCATCACGACAGATCAACACACTGTTGAACTCATGATCAATGCAGGCTTATCTGTCGATATTGACTTACAAGACAAACCTAACGTAACGGGGGTTGGTCTGTTTAGAACTGAAATTCCGTTTATGTTGCGCGAAGGTTTCCCTTCTGAGCAAGAGCAGTTCACGTTGTACCGAGAAATCCTACAAGCCCATCCCGATAAAGAAATTACGATGCGGACGCTTGATGTAGGTGGTGATAAACCGTTGCCATATTTTCCGATAGTCGAAGATAACCCGTTTTTGGGGTGGCGTGGGATTCGGATGACGTTAGATCAGCCAGAAATATTCTTAGTCCAAGCCAGAGCGATGATCCGAGCGAGTGAGGATTTGACCAATTTACATATTTTACTGCCTATGATCACCACAGTCAGTGAGGTAAAAGAAGCGAAACGATTGTTGCAACAAGCCTTCTTTGAGGTGAAAGACGAGTCTTTGGCCAACCGTTCAACATTAATGATGCCCAAAATAGGCATTATGATTGAAGTGCCAGCCGCTGCACATCAGATCCCGCATTTGGCAGCCGAGGTCGATTTCTTTTCTGTAGGTACGAATGATTTAACTCAGTATTTATTGGCAGTAGACCGCAACAACCCCAAAGTTTCGACCTTGTATAATAGTTTTCATCCAGCAGTGTTAGCGGTATTACAAGAGATAGTCGACAAGGCTAAGTTAATGCATACCCCAATCACCGTATGTGGTGAAATGGCGGGTGATCCTGCTGGCGCTATTTTATTAATGGCGATGGGCTACACAAAACTTAGTATGAGTGCGTATAACATCCGTAAAATTAACTGGGTGTTACGCAGTATCCAATTATACTCAGCTCAGCATTTGTTGAGTGAAGTGATCAATATGCCTGATGCTCAGCAAATTAAGACGCGTATTGATATGTATTTAGAAGAACATCAGCTTGGTGGTCTTGTCCGAGCTGGAGCATAATATTTTGCCAGAATTTTTAAGTGCAGGTAGTTTAGCACCTGAATGGTTTATCTTTTTTATCTGCTTAGCCCTAGGGGCTGTCATTGGTGTCTTGGCAGGTATGCTAGGTATCGGTGGTGGTTTGGTTGCTGTGCCTGTACTCACTTATTTGTTGAGTGATGTACTCGGAATCTCCCCATTTAGTGCTATTACTATCGCAATTGCGACATCGCTTTCAACGATTATTCTGACTGGGTTGTCATCTTCAAGGGCGCATTTTAAACTGGGCAACTTACAACGAGATATCATCCTTTTTTGTGGGGTGGGTATTGCCCTGGGAGCGACTTTAGGGGCACAAACTGCCAGTGTGCTGGATGGTCGTTTACTCAAAGGCATTTTTGCGGGCTTGGTCATTTTAGTTGCCTTGCAAATGATATTCGGTAAAAAGAAAGCAACAGAGTTCACTTACAACGCTTTTATTTTAGTGGTGGCTGGACTCATTACTGGCTTCATTTCCGCTTTGATGGGGATTGGTGGAGGCGCTATTTTGGTACCGCTGCTAGTTTTGTTCAACGTGGATATCCGCAAAGCCATTGGGTGTGCTGCGTTTAGTGGTTTGGTTATTGCGCTATTTGGTACCGCCAATTATGTTTATACCGGTTGGTCATTACCTGACTTACCTGCCTATTCGCTAGGCTACGTGTATTTACCTGCCGCGATTGGCATTGTTGCGACATCGGTCTTTACCGCACCATATGGGGCTAAATTTGGGCAAAATCTGGATACGGCAAAACTAAAAAAAGTGTTTGCGGTATTACTCGTTATTGTCAGTATAAGAATGTTAATAGGGCTGTCAGAATAAATGGAAGAAACACTTGTTGCATCAACCCATTGGGTTTTTAGTGGGATCGATCCCATACTAGTCAATATTGGTCCCTTAGCCGTTCGCTGGTATGGCTTAATGTATTTAGTCGGTTTTGTAGCGGCTTATTATTTGGCTAAATCGCGTTTACAGCTAACAGGCTGGAATGAAGATGACCTAAGTGATTTATTATTTTGGGGGTTCATGGGCGTCATTTTAGGCGGTCGTGTTGGGTATGTCTTATTTTATCAGTTCTCTTATTTTTTAAGTGACCCTTTGTATTTATTCAAAATTTGGGAAGGAGGTATGTCTTTCCATGGTGGCTTGTTAGGTGTTATCACTGCGATCTTCTTATTTGCTAAAAAGAAACAAAGTACGTTTTTGGTAGTTGGTGATTTTGTCGCCCCCTTGGTACCTATTGGTCTAGGTGCGGGACGGATTGGTAACTTTTTGAATGCAGAATTATGGGGCCGTACAACAGATGTACCTTGGGGGATTATTTTCCCAGCCGCAGGAAATGTTGCTCGCCACCCTTCACAGTTATACCAGTTTGCTTTAGAAGGCGTAGTTTTATTTACAGTTGTTTGGTGGTACTCGAAAAAACCTAGAGGAGCCGGCGCTGTAGGTGGTATGTTTCTGTTGTGCTACGGTGTGTTTCGTTTTATTGTTGAATTCTTTCGCGAACCCGATGCGCATCTGGGGTTATATGCAACGGGACTTTCCCAGGGGCAGTACCTCAGTCTACCGATGGTGATGTTGGGAGCTTATTTAATTTATCGCGCCCAAAGAACACACGTAAAATAATAATAAATGGAGTGATGTGATGTCCGTAACAACCCAAAATTTTAGTCAGTACGAAGATCTTTGCCAACGTATCATAGATGAGGGTGAATGGGTCAACAACGAGCGTACTGGAAAGCGTTGCCTGACGTTAATCAATGCGGATTTAGAGTATAACGTCGAAGCCAATGAATTTCCTTTAGTAACGACGCGTAAAAGTTACTTTAAAGCGGCTATCGCAGAATTATTAGGGTACTTGCGTGGCTACGATAATGCCGCTGATTTTCGTGCGATAGGTTGTAATACCTGGAATGCTAATGCGAACGAAAATAATGCTTGGCTTAACAATCCTCATCGCAAGGGTGAAGATGATATGGGGCGCGTTTATGGTGTCCAAGGCCGTCGTTGGCAAAAACCAGATGGCTCTACACTCGATCAGTTGCGCAAAATTGTTGATGACCTAAGTAACGGTGTCGATGATCGTGGTGAAATCTTGACTTTTTATAACCCAGGTGAGTTCGATATGGGGTGTTTACGTCCTTGTATGCATACGCATCACTTTTCACTGCTAGGTGGTAAATTGTATTTGAATAGTATCCAACGCAGTGCAGATATCCCACTTGGCATAAATTTCAATCAAGTCCAAGTGTTTACATTGTTAGCACTAATGGCACAGATCACTGGGCATAAACCAGGCAAGGCATACCACAAAATTGTCAATGCACATATTTATGAAGATCAGCTCGATTTGATGCGAGACGTGCAGTTAAAACGCACACCGTTTCCTGCGCCAAAACTGCATATTAACCCTGACATAAAATCACTTGAAGATGTTGAGACATGGGTAACACGTGATGACTTTTCTATTGAAGGATATGAGTGTCATCCACCGATTGCTTATCCGTTTGCGGTATAGAAAACTACCCCGTGACTGCACTGAAACTCATTTCTCGGAGTTTTGTTGTTAAGTTTTGCCACCAGAGAAGCAGGACATACTGGCTTCTCTGGTACAAAGTACAACTAGGTATTCACTGAAAATTACAATGAACTCACTAACGTTTCAATCTCTGCTTTTGCCTTGTTCATAGGTGTTTCTGCATCACCCATTGCTAACCCCTCTGCATAGATAAAATCAACTTGCTGAATACCTAGAAAGTTAAAGAATGTCGTTAAATAAGGTGTTAACGTATCTTTATCGGTGCCTTTATACATACCACCAGACGCAACTAATACCACAACGCGCTTACCGGTTAGTAAACCCTCAGGACCATTTTCTGTGTATTGGAACGTGACACCGGCTCTAGCGATGTGATCAACCCAAGCCTTAAAATGTGAAGGTGCGCCAAAATTATACATTGGCATTCCGACGACGATTGTATCCGCATGTTGTACTTCAGCGATTAAAGTATCGGATAAATCAGCTAGCGCCAATTGTTCTGGTGAGCGTTCTTCTGGACGTGTCATCCAAGCACCCAGTTCAGCACTAGTGAGATGTGGCATCGTTTCAGGAGTCAATTGACGATGCACAGTCGTATCTTGACTCGTAAGGTGTTCTGTAAATATACGTGTCAGATTAGAAGAGTTACCATTGTCACCTTGTAATGAAGCGTTAACAATTAAAAATGCGCTCATAAGTTTTTCCTTTTTATTCAATTATGTTCTGGCAAATACTGCTAAATGCCATTAAAAAAGTATTGCTACTGGTTTATGTAACTTACTATAGAGACTTTTCTTCGAAATAAAACTGATAAAAATGCACGCTAAGGTTCGATTTTTTAGAATGGTATTTAGTTCGAATAATACGAATGATTAATGCGGAATTTTGGGCTGGTAGTTCATGTTTTTTAGCATAGAATGAAGTGAGATACATTTGTTATACAAATAAACAATTCAATAATGACATGAAGGAATCAAGTATGGCGCATTTACTCTTTGCAAAAGGGCATGACATTGGTGGTTTAGTAGTGAAGCGAATCTTGCCTAACCCTAAACAAAAAATGGTAGGTCCTTTTGTATTTTTCGATCATATGGGGCCTGGTAACTTTCCTGCAGGAGAGGGGATTAATGTCCGTCCACATCCACATATCGGTCTCTCGACATTAACATATTTGTTTGAAGGGGCAATTGCTCATCGTGATTCATTGGGGAATTACTGTGAAATATTTCCTGGCGACGCAAATTGGATGACGGCTGGCAAAGGGATTGTGCATTCTGAGCGTGAGTCTTTGGAAGTCCGTCAATCAGAACATAAGATCGATGGTTTACAGTGCTGGATAGCGTTGCCACCGGACAAAGTAGAAATAGAGCCAGCGTTTACTCATGTAAAAAAAGCAAACTTGCCACACCGTAATCACGAAGGCGTTATACAAAGGCTGATTGTGGGCGATGCTTATGGTATGTCAGCACCGGTGAAAACTCATTCACCTATTTTTTATGTAGACACTGTAGCCAAAGCAGACTCTAAAGTGCCGGTACCACATGCTCACATGGAAACCGGGGTATATATAATCGCTGGAGAAATAGAAATAGCAGGCCAAACCTTTGGGCAACATGATTTTGTTATGTTGGATAGCAGTGATGAAACCATCAAGGTAATAAGTAATGCCCGGTTTATTATACTCGGTGGAGAACCCTTCGCAAAACAACCTATTTTAGAGTGGAATTTTGTCGCATATAACAAGGAGCGTCTAGCACAAGCACGACAAGATTGGCGAGACGGAAAGTTCCCCCGTATCCCGGGTGATGATTTAGAGTTCATACCTTACTAAGCTGGGCTGACTTGCCGTCAAGTTCGCCCTTCTAATCGCATAATGTCGGCTTTTATCGTATAGAGGAAAAGTAAGCTGGGGATCACCATGATTGCTGTTAGCACAAAGAACAGAGCCCAGTTTCCATCTAAACCGTCTACAATAAAACCGCTCGATGAAGCCAATAAAGTGCGGCCAAAGACACCTAAAGATGCCATTAAAGCATATTGGGCAGCACTAAAGGCTTGGTTACATAACAAAGAGATAAAGGCCACTAAAGCCACAGAGCTCCACGCGGCCGTAAAACCATCGACAAACACAGTGGCAGCAAACAACGCTTTATTAGGTCCTACTAGCGCCATTGCAGAAAACATTACATTACTGGCAGCCATTGCTATTCCACCAATCATGAGTCCTCGGTATATGCCATAGCGCATATTCACCATCCCACCAATCACAGCAAAGATGATGGTTACCCACCAATTGAGTAATTTTGAGTAGGTGCCTATGTCACTGTTAGAAAATCCAATTTCCTTGTAAAAAACGATCGACATACGACCCAAAAAGGCCTCACCAATTTTAAAGAGAAAAATGAATAACAAAATAGAAAGTGCTAGGCGGACACCATTGCGTTGAAAAAACTCTTTAAATGGCTCAAAAAGCGTCACCGCTAACCAAGCTCCGATGTGTGTAGCTAAAGTAGGGCTGTGATTTAGATGTCCCAGATAACGTGCTTTAGCTGCATCTTGGTAAGCCTCACGGTGGGTAACAGGCTCATCTATCCAAAATACCGTTGTTGCAAGAAGCGCCATAATAGCAGCCATAATAAAGTAGATATCCGGCCAACTGAGACCGGCTTGACCGATCAAAAAGAAAGGGATGGCACCTAAACCACCATAGCCTGTCCACCAACCTGCAGTGGCCATAGCAGAGGCTCCTGATAAAGCCGATTTTTCGTGTGCTTGGATGCTATCTACGCGAAATGCATCAATCGCAATGTCTTGGGTCGCTGAAGCGATAGCAATGCCAAGACCGATCACCGCAACCCAAAATAGTTGCTCTGGCATTTTGACAAACCCCATGGCACAAGTCCCTGCAACAATACATAGTTGGGTAAGCAGGATCCAACCCCGGCGCTGCCCTAGTGAGCCCAACTTAATTCGGTCTAACAAAGGAGACCATAAAAAGTTAATAGAGTATGCAGCGAAGATGGCACCAAATAGGCCAATCGAACCTCGGCTTAGGCCTTCTTCTTTTAACCAAGCACTCATTGAAGAGCCAATCAATACCCAAGGAAAACCGCTGGCCATACCCAAACAAAATATTGCGACCAAGCGTTTGTCACGATAAGTACGCAGATTATCTAGTATGGATGTATGCAAGAGTAAGCACCGAGTGGGTTAAGAAGTATTGATGATAACGATAAATACGTTATTAATAAACCCACTTGCGCTTAGTTTGGTCTAACGCCTATACAATCGAACGGACACAGCCCTTCCTTGAGTAAGTAATGGATACAGTTACGCAATTCATCCAACAAAAACACATTACTGCGCAATTCATGTTCGGGCCAAAAATGGACTTGTTGGATGAAATGCCAAAATACTTGTTCTTTGCGTGAATAAGGCGTGTTTGGTGCTGGCTTTATTTGATTCCATTCTTCTAAAGTATCCCAAAAAAAATATTGGAGTTCTTGATGCGCAACATCTTTATGCCAAAAAGCTTGGACATAAAAACAAAGCTGATTCGCTTTGACATCAATAAACTTATCGAAGTTAGCTGTAACCTGCATGATGTAACCTTTAGTTGAATAACCGTGTAAGTATAGTCGTACATTTGGATTTATCGAGTGACGCAGAATATTTATTTAAATCCAACCCAACGAACGGATCCAACCTCGGATTTCTTTGTGGATATAATGCGCTTGTTTTGGCGACATATTTTGGCCGAGGATCCGGCGTTGACGATACGTACCATTTTGTCGAATTTTTCCAGCAAATTGGCGTGCACGTTTTGTTTGCTTACTCCAAACCGAATCTGAATGGCTAGTGAAATCCAGAATCGGCATAGGTTGTTGACGAATTAAATCAGGAATAGTCTGATTATCTTCATAGGCACTAAAGAAAACATCGTGCATGATCAAAGCATTGGGTGCTTGTACTTTCCCTTCTTTATAAAGAGTCAGTAACGTAGCTGCGATTTGTCCCTGACTTACGATGAGTTTGATCGGGGCATCTGAATTTTTCGCTTGATGAATAGCGGCAAGAGGCGTTTCCCATTCTTTAGCCGCATCGGTAAGGGCTTGCGGCATTGTGAGTCCAAGCGGGACCAGCACGACAGACGTTGTAAAACCATGTTCGTTAAAGATACGAGCTAAGCGTTGATATAGGGTAAAAAGCCGACTGTTTCCTTGTGCCGGGGCAATAAAGGTCACTTGGCCTTGGTTGACGCCAAGTAAGGATTTTCCCATGATAGACTGCAGTGCATATTCACCTACTTGTACAGGTAATATATGTTCTTTTATTTGCCGGACTACGTCCTCACGAAACACACCAGCTTGAAAGGATAAAATAGATTTACGAAAAGCGACACTATCAAAAGGTTCACTATTCTCTGTGGTTGAGGGAGTATTCGAGCTAGTCGAGTCAGTTTGTGTGGATTCAGGAGTATTTTCACTACTTGCAGATGATGCTTCCTGTGCAAACCCCATAAGGGGCAACAAGAGCAAAATAATGAATAAAAATCTGCTGAGTGAGGAGGTATGCATGCCACTAACTTTTATTAAGACTTACCCTTATATCGACATTTTTAGCGTTAACTTAATCTTATACAGAATGTCGAGGAAGTCCTAAAGTTAAATAGTATAGTCGTCTGCTTTAAACCAGTTCAATTGCTTATGCAAATTAACTACTGTGCCTACAATAATAAGTGCGGGAGGCTTGATCTCTGCAGCAAGTACATTAGCTTCAATCGTAGTCAGGTCACCAATCACGACCTTTTGGTGTGGCAGGGTCGCAGATGCCACCACGGCAACTGGCATATCTGCAGGCATACCATGTGCTATTAATTCACGAGAAATAATGCTCAATCCGGTCATACCCATATAAAAAACAACCGTTTGTTGTTGGTTAACTAAAGCAGGCCAATTTAAATCTATCGTGTCATCACGGAGATGACCGGTCGCAAATACGACTGATTGGGCGTGATCACGGTGGGTTAAAGGAATGCCAGCATATGATGCAGCACCTGATGCTGCCGTAACTGCAGGAACGACTTGAAATGAAACATTTTGTTCGACCAAGGTTTCTAGCTCTTCACCGCCACGACCAAAGATGAAAGGATCCCCACCTTTTAAACGCACTACGCGATTCCCAGCTTTGGCTTGATCGACCAGCAACTGATTGATTTCGTTCTGAGGAATGGTATGTTTTGATTTCGCTTTACCGACATAGATTTTTTCAGCATCGCGACGGACTAATTCAACAATTTCTGGAGATACTAAGCGATCAAACACGACAACATCTGCTTTTTGCATGAGACGCAGGGCGCGGAATGTCAATAAATCTGGATCACCAGGACCTGCCCCGACAAGGTAGACTTCACCCTCTTGTTTTTGGTCTGCAGCAAATGCATCTAATGAGGCTAAAAAAGCAGTCTCTGCCTTTTCTTCATTACCTTGCAATACGTCTTCTGCGATATTGCCATCAAAAAAAGATTCCCAAAAATAACGGCGCTGGGTGACATTATCCAACTTATCTTTGACATTATCACGAAACTTTTGACTAAATTCACCAAGTAATTTCGTTTTAACTGGAATGACACTTTCTAGTTTTTGGCGTAAATAACGTAACAAAACGGGTGCCACACCACCACTAGCCATAGCAATGATGACCGGAGAGCGGTCAACAATCGAAGGAGTAATAAATTCACATAAGGGGGTGTTGTCAACGACATTAACAAGAATGTTGTGTGCAGTTGCTAGCTGATGGATATGCGTATTGACCGCTGGGTCATCGGTAGCGACAAATATCAGGTTGTGAGAAAAGATATCTGAGTCTTCAAATTTCCGCTCATGCAACGTTAAATCATGCTGTTTCACTAGGCTGTGAACAGTATCACAAGCCCAAGGTGACACAATGGTCACTTGGGCAGGTGTTTTTAGGACGAGTTCTAATTTACGGGCACCGACTTCACCAGCGCCAACAACTAAAACAGATAAATTCTCAGCTTTGAGAAAAACTGGAAAATATTTCACCCTAACTCCTTTTAGTCTTGTTTAGGCTTGCGTTTACCGTTGCCACCGCCACGGTGTTCCTTTTTCGGACTACGTTTATCACCACGCTCTCCTTTGAAAGGACCATCACGACGTGCTGGTGGCTTATCAGACCATTCACGAATCGCTAAACGTTGTCCTGCAACACGAGTACCTTGGAGTTTCTCTCGCGTTTCTGCTGGTAAGCCTTTTGGTAAATCGACAGTAGCATAGTTATCGTAAATCTCAATCGCACCAATATTTTTTGAACTGATATCTGCTTCATTGGCGATTGCGCCTACGATGTTACCAGGCTTCACTTTGTGAGCATGACCAACATCGATACGGAAACGTTGCATACCGGCTTCAGGTGCAGATGTGCGCTCGCGCGGTTTGCGCTCACGACCATCACGGCCGCCACGTTCTCTACCACCGCGTTCACGACCACCACGATCACTGCGTTCGCGGCGTTCAGGCATGGCATTCAAGTCAGGACGATCGCCTTCTTTTAGGATCAGTGGCTCATCACCTTGGGCCATTTTAGCTAACGCAGCCATTAATGCTTCAGGAGATGCTTCAGTTTCCGTTTGGATTGTTTCGATAATCGGTAACAATTGCTCTAGAGAATCATCATTAAGCGCTTCTACAACAGACTCTTTGAAACGGACTAAACGCGATTCATTTAGTTGAGAAATACTTGGGATGTCCATTTTCTCAATGGTCTGTTTAGTGGTTTTCTCGATTTGGAATAATAAACGCTTTTCACGATGAGAAATAAATAAGATCGCATCACCTTGGCGTCCAGCACGACCGGTACGACCGATTCTGTGCACATAAGACTCGGTGTCATACGGGATATCAAAGTTAATAACGTGACTAACACGTTCAACATCTAGACCACGCGCAACAACATCGGTCGCCACTAAAATATCAATACTGCCACGCTTCAAACGTTCTACAGTCCTCTCACGAGCATTCTGTGGAATGTCACCATTTAATGGTTCGACATCAAAACCACGAGCAGAAAGCTTTTCAGCTAATTCAATGGTCGCTGTCTTGGTGCGTACAAAGATAATCACACCATCGAAGTTTTCGACTTCCATGATACGTGTGAGGGCCTCAAGTTTGTGATGACCTGCAACTTGGCAATAACGTTGACGGATAGTCGTCGCAGTAGATACCTTAGAGGCAATTTTTACATGTTTTGGATCTTTCAAATAGTTCTGTGTGATCTTTTTGATCGGACCTGGCATAGTCGCTGAGAACAATGCGGTTTGACGTTCTGCAGGTGCATGCGAAAGAATATGCTCAACATCGTCAATGAAACCCATACGCAACATTTCATCAGCTTCATCAAGCACTAAAAAGCGCAAACGGTCTAATTTCAACGTTTTACGTTTTATGTGGTCTATCACTCGACCAGGTGTTCCAACTACCACTTGTACACCGCGTTTTAGTTGGCGTATTTGGTTGTCATATGATTGACCACCATAAATCGGTAAAACTCGGATTTTCTTGGAGAAGCTTGCGTAAACTTGGAAGGCTTCTGCGACTTGGATCGCTAATTCACGAGTCGGTGCAAGGACGAGTAATTGTGGGTAACTTTCTTCAACATCAATGTTGGCTAGCATAGGTAAAGCGAACGCTGCAGTTTTACCGGTACCCGTTTGGGCTTGTCCTAGTAAATCATGACCTTCTAGAATAAGAGGAATACTTTCCGCTTGGATGGGTGATGGTTTTTCGTATCCTACTTTGTCTAAAGCTTGTAATATTTCAGAGGGTAGATTGAGGTCTTTAAATGTCAAATCGACGGTGTCGGTCATGCAGAGTCCTGATTGGTATAGAGCGTTGCACGAATCTAAGCGTGCGGTAAAATCAAATCGCGTTATGCGTAAGTTTTAATTATAAGCTTAATTCAGTCGATAATCTAATTAAGAATAATTTAATCCTGTTTTTTTTGATCCAAAAGCGGACAAAGTAGGTTCAATTGGTTCGCTTTAGCCTATACTTTTGGATAGTTTCACATAAATAAACACCGCGAAAAATGGATTTTGCTGCTGTAAAAGGAATCACTCGATGCGCAGAAACTCACTCATATCTTACCGCTTATTACCCATTATTGGTTCTTTATTACTGCTCTCTGGGTGTGGTACAAAAACCCCAGAAGAAGGGGTCGAAGCTGCACAGTCGGCACTTGGCCAAAGCAATTATGACGCAGCAATCGTGGAGCTAAAAACCGTTTTACAACAATCACCAAAGCTCGCACAAGCCCGTTTTTTATTAGGTAAAGCCTATTTTGCCAATGCCCAATACGCCTTTGCTGAAAAAGAATTAGAGCGCGCGAAAGAACTCGGATATTCAGTCGCCGAGATTATTCCTTTGTTGTCACAAGTTTATCAACGCAACAATACACTCGTCGGTCTACAAAATTTGGATCCAAGTTGGACAGATCTAGCAAACAAGGAAAAAGTGCAAGTAGGCTATTATCGAGTTCAGTCATTAGTAGAACTAAAACAAACGGATGAAGCGATTTCCTTACTCGATGAATTAATCGCAGTGGAAGCGGATTCTGTGTACGTTGAGTTAGTACTTGCCATGGCCGAAGTGGTTAAAAAACAATCAATTAATAGTGCTATAGGTATTTTAGAAAAAGCGCGGCAGTCATATCCACAGAATCGTGATTTGCTGAATTTTTTAGCCAAAATTTATATGTCAAATAAGCAACAGAGATTAGCGGTAGAAACGTTACAAGCTTATTCTGATATTGCTAAAGACGATTTGGAAGCCCAATTTTTATTGGCGCAAATGTATGTCGAGTTAGAGCAACATGAACAAGCATTACCCATGTTGGCTAAGTTACTTCAGATCGCACCAAATAACCCACGCTTACATTTACTCAACAGTATCGCCCATACCTTAAATAATGATTTAGATGCAGCTTTATTAGCATCAGAAAAATCTATCAGTCTTGGTTTTGATTCAACCAGAGCTAGATTAGTTGCTAGTTTTAATGCATTTAACTTAGGACGCTTTGCCACCGTTGTAGAACATTTGGGCTCCATTGCGGATTTACTGCCAGAAGGGCATTCAGCCTTAAATATTTTGGCTGCGAGCTATTTAGAATTAGGCAAGGCAAAAGAGGCAAAAGCCATCTTGGTGCGAATTGCTCCTGAAAGTCATTCATATCAAAACTTATTGCATCGCACCGGTTTTGCGTTACTCAATGATGGTTTCAGTGAAGCTGCACGAGAACTGATTACAGATAACGCGCATTATCACGCAGATGTTGCAGGAGACCAGCAGGCACGTTTGGGTGCGTTAAAGCTTTCTTTACAAGATATTAGCGGTTTATTGGATATCGAATCTGCTCTAGATAATATGACTGATAAAGCGATTGGTTATCGAGTGTTAGCATCTAGTTATGTGCGATTGCAAGACAAAGAAAAGGCATATGCATTAGCGGAAAAATGGCAAAAAGAACTTCCTGCTAGTTATGAACCTTGGTTATTAAAAGGTGAGCTTGCCCTTTACAAACGAGACTTTACTGCCGCCAAAAGTGCCTTCGCAGAAGCCATTAAACGTTCTCCGAATGAACCTAGAGCCTTGATCAGTCGAGTAAATCTAGCGATTACGCAAAAAGACTACACCCAGGCTATCGCAGAGTCTGAAGCGTTATTAACACAGTTTGGCGATAATGTGACACTACTGAAAATGAATTATGCATTGCGTAAACGCCATAGTGACGCCAATGATTTACTGAACCATGCTCAGCGTGCTTATACAGCAACCAAAACACCTGAGTTAGCGATGGTGTTGGTTGAAATGTATATTGCGGAACAAAACTTTACTGCAGCACTTGCAGTACTAGAGCAAACCCGTGATATTGAAACTGCCCCTAACTACTGGTTGTTAAAAGCACAAACATTAGCCTCTTTACAGAGGTCTGAAGCGTTAATGGAACATAGCAAACGCTGGTTGGTAGAAGAACCCAACAATGGCTTTGCCATGGCAACTGCATTATTAATGTATGACGAACAACAAGATTATGTGGCAGGTTTAGCCTTTCTGGAACAGTATCCAGAACAATTACAACGGGCACAAATACAGGTACTAAAAGCGAAGTTTTTGCTGTTGAGTAGTCGTATACTAGAAGCCCGTAATACGTTTGATAAAGTACCAGAAGCATTCCGTAAACAACCTTTTGCACTAGCTGTTGAAGCGAAACTATTGGGTACAGAAGGTGAGTATTTGGCGGCAGAAAAAGCCATAGCAGCTGCATATGCTGCACGTCCCATCGTGAAGCATTTGTTGTTGTATATTGAAATATTGAATCGTTTGGATAAAACAGCAAAGGGACTCGCACTGCTCGAAGCCCATCATCGCTTAGAACCCGAAGATAAAATGGTCAAAGTGCTATTAGCTGAGCGTTATTTTTATCAGCAGCCAGCTACAGCAGAGCGTTTATATCGTGAATTATTAGAGGACGTTCCCGATAACCTAATTGTCTTAAATAACTTAGCGTATTTGTTGAAGGAGCAGGGGTTAATTGACGAATCAATAGATTTTGCCAAGCAGGCCTATACTTTACAACCAAGTAATATTGCTGTTGTAGATACTTTAGCACAAATATATACTTTGCAAGGTAATCATGGTGAAGCAGTAAAACTATACAAAAGTGTAATGAAAAAAGAAGAAGGTAGTACTATGGTTATACTAAATTACATAGAAGCATTACTCAAAAATAACGAAATTAGACTGGCACAGCGCGAACTAGATTCCCGTCAATGGTCCTCTGAGATTGACCTGGATAGAATCGAAATGATGAAAGCAACATTTAATCTATAAGTTTGTCGTTGTTCGGTGTTTTGCACAAATCACAAAAAGTATTTATATGGATTATATTATTGCAAATTACAATGAAAAGACGCATTCGGAAGCTATTTTGACATTAATGGATGTATATTCTCGTGATCCTATGGGAGGCGGAAAACCTTTATCAGCAAAGGCCAAACAGTGCTTGATCGGAGAATTGGCAATCCGTCCTTATGCATTTTCTATCATTGCTTTTTCTAATAGTACACCAGTAGGCTTAGTCAACTGTTTTGAAGGGTTTTCGACTTTTGCCTGCGCACCATTAGTTAATATCCATGATATGGTCGTGCATCCGGATTATCGTGGTCAAGGGATTGGCTCATATCTATTAGCTAAAGTTGACGCAGTCGCACGAGACAGAGGGGCTTGTAAAGTGACTCTGGAAGTTTTGCAAGGCAACAGCATTGCTCAAAAGTTATATCGTAAAACCGGGTTTTCCTCTTACGAACTAGATCCCCAAGTAGGCTCTGCAGAGTTTTGGGAAAAGAAGCTAGAAGTTGCTTGAATCAGACTAAGTTAATCGCGTCTAATCTCTCATGCTGTATGTGATAAAGGGGTTAGCTAAGTGATTGCTCCAGTCAGTAAGGCAAAAAAAAGGCATAACGGAAAATGTTATGCCTTTTTTTATTATTATGTATTTTGCTTAGTCACTAAAAACTAAACTGCCGGTGGAATCAAACCTTGGTTAATGGCATCTAAGTCAGCTACGGTTAATGTGCCTGCAGCGCGTTTCAAATTCACAACTGCGGTAATAAAGTCATAGCGTGCATTTGACAAGTTTTTGCGTGCGTTGAATAAATTACGCGTGCTGTTTAGGACATCTACAATCGTACGCGTACCCACATCAAAGCCTGCTTCAGTTGCTCGAAGTGCTGATTCAGCGGAGACCACAGCTTGTTCGAAAGCTCGAATGGTAGAAATGTTTGCTTTGATATTGTTAAAACCATTGCGTACTTGTAGTACCGTCGAACGGTAAGTCTGTTCTAAAGTTTCACTTTCAGCAACAAAACGAGAACGCGCTTGCTCGCTTCCTGCAGTCGTAGCAAAACCAGAAAAAATGGGAACATTTAACGTAATACCCAAACTCGACGAATTGGTTCTAGCCAAATCGACATTGTTGGTCGTCAGGTCTGAACCTGATACCGAACCAGATAAATCTAGTGTCGGTAAATGACGAGCATCGGCGCCATTAATATCTTGTTTGGCAATATCCACTGCGAAGCGTGCTGCTTGCAGATCTAGGTTGCTTTGTTCTGCTAGTTTGAGCCACTCATCAACTGAGTTAGGCGCAGGTGCGGTGGGTGAAAATGATGTAGTATTTAACACATTGACTTGGTTGTAATACTTACCCGTAATTTCACGTAGTTGTTCTTTACGCAGTTCCAAAGCATTTTGCGCACGGATTTCTTGAGCAACCGTTGTGTCAAAGTTGGCTTGTGCTTCATGGACATCGGTAATGGCAGTTAAACCTACTTCAAAACGCTGTTTAGTTTGTTCTAGCTGACGTTCGATAGCACGTTTTTCTGCTTGGACAAATTCAACATTGTCTTGTTCGCGAAGAATATTTAAATACGCCGTAGTGACTCGCACAATCAGGTTTTGTAATGTCGCTGAATAGGCAGCTTCAGATTGTTGTGCAACTTTTTCTGCGCGGTCCAAACCCACCCAGTTGGCATGGTCATACAACGACATACTTAGGCCAATGCGATAGCCTAAACTATCGGTATCAGAAACACTTACACTATCTGTGCCGGTAGGCGACTCACTGTCCGAAATACCATAGCTGATAGAGCCGGAAACTTTTGGTAAATGGCTAGAACGCGATAATTTGATACCAGTGAAGGCCGTATCTCTGAGTGCTTTAGCGCGATTGACAACCGGGTCTTTTGCCAGCGCTTGTGCATAGATATCAGATAAATCTTCAGCGTGAAGCGAGCCTGTAAATCCTATACTAATGAGTACACTGAGTAGTGTTTTTTTCATATTGCTGCCTATAAATTCGTATAAAAATAATGTTAGTGTGAAGTGTATGAAACTCTGTGACATAATTAAATCATATTGACGTTACATTATGCCCTTATGTGTAACAGAATGTAATATAGCATATTGGACTAAATGAATTAGTCATATTGCAATTCATTACGTTGTTTTAGACCTACCTAATGTTCACCAATTAGAGAAAAATCATGAGTAAACGCGAAACCTTTAGCCATCAAGATGTTGCCATCGTGAGTAAACAATCTTTATACAATGGTTTTTTTAAAATGGTGCAATACACATTGAAACATAAATTATTTAGTGGCGGATGGAGTCCTGAAATCACGCGAGAAATGTTTGAAAGAGGTCATGCAGTTGCGCTGTTACCCTATGATCCAGTAACGGATGAATTTGTGTTAATTCAGCAATTTAGACTAGGTGCTATGGCGACTACAGAGTCCCCGTGGTTAATTGAGGTTATCGCTGGGATGATTGACCCTGGACTCGATGCTGAAGCTGTCTGCCATAAAGAAGCACAAGAAGAAGCCGGGATTGAGCTGACGCACCTAACGAAGGTATGTAGTTATTTGTCTAGTCCGGGAGGTACTACAGAGCGTTTGGAATTATTTTTAGCGCAAACCGATAGTACTGTGGCCCATGGTATACACGGGGTAGAGAATGAAGCCGAGGACATCAAGGTGTTGCGTGTACCTAGATTAGAAGCAAAAGAATGGTTAGAAACTGGCGTGATCGACAATGCAGCAGCTATAATTATCCTTCAACATTTTTTCTTGCACGAGCAAACAATCCTTAAAGAATGGACATAACATCCACATGACGACACCACGAAAGAAAAAATATGTACCGCATCTCGCCAGTTTACTTGGGATCTGTGAGCATAATTATGGGAAGCTTATTAGGCTCTTGCCTGAAGTGGATGAAGTCGATCTGTCCTATGATTTTTGTGTCGGTGAATTATTGAGTTACCAGCTCCAGATTACCGAATCTGCACGATATACCACTACGTTAACGATGCAACAGTTATCGGAACAGTTACCAGGCTATTTAAAACCCATAATGACGATCCGCATGTATCATGATGCGCGCAGTGCGGAAGTTCTGAGTTGCCAAAACATTGGTCAGATCAAGGCCAGTTATGAATATCCAAATTTGCACATGCACCAAAGAAACGAAAAATTTATGGTAAATGTGTTCTTGGCTGAATGGCTAACTTTCTGCTTGCATTGGCAAGAAAATACTCTGATAAAGTAAACAGTTATTTATTCTGTAGTTTTGAATTTTCGTAACATTCATAAAGCTTTGCTTCTTTAGAAAACGCATAGTATGCCTTAATAACAGCCAATAAAAATCCTCGTTTCCCGGACATGAATTTACGTTGTAGAAAATATTCTTTACAAAAAAACAAAGGAAAAGCTAGGACCAGTTTAGTAGTGGAAAAAGACTTACCTTTGGTAAATTTTTCCTTGGCTTTCAAAGTCGAGTAAGTATTGTTTTTTTGATTTAGGGAATTAATTGTAGCATAACCATAGTGGTTAAAGGCATCGTCTATGTATAGCTCTTTGCCTTTTACTGAGGCACTTTCATGGACATAACGTGACTCATCAAAGTATGCGTTTTTGCTTTTGTAAAAACGCAGATTGTTAGGTTTTTTGCTCCATTTAGAAAGTGGTTTTCCAATAAAAATATCATTTCGCTTGAATCTAACACAAGCGTATTTGTCATCAACAATAACTTTTTTGATACTTGATAAGCATTCAGGGGTGAGTTCTTCGTCACCATCAAGGTTTAGGGCCCACTCTTGTGAGCAATATGAGAGTGCTAGCTGCTTCTGTCTAGCATAGCCTAACCACTCATGATGGATAACCTGAGCTCCGTATTTCTGGGCAATAGAACATGTCTTATCGGTACTCCCTGAATCAACCACAATAATTTCAGCACAGTCTTGGACACTTTTTAATGTTTTTTCTAAGTGGGCTTCTTCATTTAAAGTAATGATAAATACGCTAATAGGGAGTTTCATAGAATGCCAAGTGTGAGTAAAGGACAATTAATTTTAACACTGTGTAGATAAATTTTTAAACAAAAAAAGAAACCGTAGGATTTTAATGTTATTGAGTAGGATTAATATAAAATTGTATAGTATTGTTTATTCGGGAAGTAAAATACTAGGAATACAAAGTGAAAAAAATTATTACTTTTGGGACGTTTGACGTGTTCCATGCAGGTCACGTCAAAATCTTACAACGCGCTAAAAGTTTGGGTGATTATTTAATTGTTGGCGTTTCATCTGATGCTCTCAATTTTGCCAAAAAAGGCAGAAACCCTGTTTATTCTGAGCAAGATCGCATGACGATTGTGGCTGCGTTAGCCTGTGTTGATGAAGTGTTTGTCGAAGAATCACTAGAGTTAAAGGGTGAATATATCGCAAATTACCAAGCTGATGTGTTGGTTATGGGGGATGATTGGGCTGGCAAGTTCGATCATTTTTCCGAGTTATGTGAAGTGACCTATTTTACTCGTACACCATCGGTATCAACCACAGAAATCATCGAAGTTGTGCGTTCAGACGCTTTTGCAAACTAATCCAACATAACCGCAGAAGGTGTGATAAATGAACCAGCATCACTTATTGTATTTACATGGTTTTCTGAGTTCGCCTGATTCCTTAAAAGCACAGCAGACACGCCAATATATAGCGCAACATCATCCTGATATCACGGTGCATACTCCCCAGCTTTCCGGTGTGCCAGCGTTGGCCATTCGTGAGGCTGAGGCAGCGCTTAACGCGTTGCCCCAATCACCTATTGGTATTATCGGGAGCTCCATGGGAGGCTTTTTGGCAGGGTTGTTTGCTGAGCAATATCAAATCAAAGCGGTTTTGATTAATCCAGCCGTTGCGCCTCATCGACTTTTCCCAGATTACCTCGGGCAGCATACTAACCCTTATACAGGGGATGTCTTTGAACTTAAACGTGAAGATATTAGTCCCTTGGCTGATGTGGTATTACGGCATATTGTGCATCCTGATTTGGCGCAAGTTTATTTGGGCACTGCAGATGAAGTATTGGATTATCGCTTAGCCGAAAAGTTATACCAAAACAGCGATGTTTTGCTTAGTGAGGGAAGTGATCATGCTTACTCAGAATTTCCTGAGTATTTACCGCGTATGCTACGATTTTTTATGGCATAAATACCATCCTTAATTGCTCAAAGGCCACACACTTGGTAATATCAAGACATTACTAAAAATAAGAATACCATTATGTCGAATCAATATACCGCAGATGCCATAGAAGTATTGAACGGGTTGGATCCCGTCAAACGTCGTCCAGGGATGTATACAGACACGACACGTCCCAATCACCTTAGCCAAGAAGTCATCGATAACTCGGTGGATGAGGCCCTGGCCGGGCATGCGAGTTCGATAAAAGTGGTACTGCATGAAGATAACTCCCTAGAAGTCGTCGATGATGGACGTGGTATGCCGGTAGATATTCACCCAGAAGAAGGTATTTCTGGTGTGGAATTAATTATGACTAAACTGCATGCCGGTGGTAAATTTTCAAATAAAAATTATGAGTTCTCTGGTGGTTTGCACGGAGTAGGTATTTCCGTCGTAAATGCACTATCTACTCGTGTCGAAGTAAAGATTCGCCGCGATGCCAAAGTCTATCAAGTGGTATTTGCCAATGGCGATAAAATTGAAGATTTAGCTGTTATTGATACTTGTGGACAACGGAACACGGGGACTAGTGTCCGTTTCTGGCCAGATGGTTCCTACTTCGATTCGGAAAAGTTTTCGGTGCGCCAGTTGCACCATGTCTTACGCGCAAAAGCCGTTTTATGTCCCGGTTTGCGCATCCGTTTTGATAATAAACAAGCCAAAGAAACCACTGAATGGCATTACGAAGATGGTTTACGTGATTATTTGATGCAGTCTGTCGCAGATGCGGAAAAAATTCCACATGATGAACCTTTTGTCGGTAAGTTTACGACGAGCACTGAAGCTGCAGATTGGGCGGTCATATGGCTACCAGAAGGTGGCGATATGGTAACTGAGAGTTATGTAAACTTGATCCCCACTGCGCAAGGCGGTACCCACGTGAATGGTTTACGACAAGGACTGTTGGAGTCTATGCGTGAATTTTGTGAGTTTAGAAACCTACTTCCTCGTGGTGTAAAACTGACTCCAGATGACATTTGGGACCGCTGCTGCTACATCCTATCGACCAAGATGCAGGATCCTCAGTTTGCCGGACAAACTAAAGAACGCTTATCTTCCCGTCAAGCATCAGCATTCGTCTCAGGTGTGGTTAAAGACGCTTTTAGTTTATGGTTGAACCAGCACACTGACATTGCAGAACTACTCGCAGAAATGTGTATCAACAACGCTCAGAAACGACTGCGTCAAACCAAGAAAGTTGCCCGTAAAAAAGTCACTTCTGGCCCTGCATTACCGGGCAAACTAACAGACTGTTCTTCGCAGGATAATACTCGTTCGGAACTGTTTTTGGTGGAAGGTGATTCCGCCGGTGGTTCTGCTAAACAGGCTCGTGATCGAGAAATCCAAGCTATTATGCCTCTGCGTGGCAAGATCTTAAACTCTTGGGAAGTAGACTCATCCCAGGTGCTGGCTTCCCAAGAAATTCACGATATATCAGTTGCCCTAGGAATTGATCCAGATAGCGATGATTTATCAGGTTTGCGCTATGGCAAAATTTGTATTTTAGCAGATGCTGACTCCGATGGACTGCATATTGCGACTTTGTTGTGTGCCTTGTTTGTAAAGCACTTCAGGACATTGTTAGAAAAAGGACATGTTTTTGTAGCTATGCCTCCGTTGTTCCGAATTGATGTTGGCAAAGAAGTTTTCTACGCACTTGATGAAAGTGAAAAACAAGGTATTTTAGACCGTATCGAAGCCGAGAAAAAACGCGGCAAGGTGAACGTCCAACGTTTCAAAGGTTTAGGTGAAATGAATCCCTTACAGTTACGCGAAACTACGATGGACCCGAATACTCGTCGTTTAGTACAACTCACCGTAGATGATGCTGAGAGCATGTTAGAGATTATGGATATGTTGTTAGCGAAAAAACGCTCAGGCGACCGCAAAGAGTGGTTAGAGAACAAAGGAAACTTGGCTGACGTATAATGATGCAGTATCAACGTAGGGAAAAGCATGGTTAAGGGATCGGTATTTTCCTTTCGTTCTTTTTATAAACTTCTCACCACCACCATTGTTTTACTGGTTGTGGCGTTCGTGTTGTTTTTGGATGCCGCCCCGTCAGTACCACCAACAAAAGCGGAATACTTGGATTATGCCGATACGGTGAATCCGTTATTAAATGACGTAAAACGCGTATTTGCGCAAAATAATCTCCAACACTCTTTAGTCGTTACTAAACCTCAATTCGCTAGTCTATTGGGCTTTTTGCAAAGAGCAATGCCTGGCTTTTCCGCTAAAGTTACACTGTCATCTGGCCAAGGACGTCTCGCTTTTAGCTACCCGATAAACATTTTCGGGATAACCCGCTATGCCAATGTTTTATTGGTGTTAAAAGATGCTGATAAGGTATTTATAGACACACTCACTTTAGGTAAAGTCCCATTGCCTGGCAATGCTGTTTTAGACATTGTGAGTTGGGGTGTCAATCAATATACCCGCAGTGAAATAGCCACGTTAGCTCGAGAGCAGGTGGTAAAAGTCGCATTTTTGCCAGGCCAAGCACAAGTCCTCATCCATCCGTTAAAAGATTTTATGGTCGCACTCAAAAAAGCCAAAGGTAATTTAAGTCTTGATCAAGATGAAGAGTTACTCGCTAGAGTGACATATTATTTGTATTTTTTGGCCTATGAACAAAGTATTGCTTATGCCCCGACGATTTCATTAGCGGAATATTTGCGGGAATTGATGCTGGAGGCACAGATTCAAAGTAAACCAGATACGGCACATTTAGAAAATGAAGCCGCTATTTTGGCTCTGGCGATTTATGCCGGAGATCGCCGTTTTGGGAGTTTTATAGGAATAGATAAAGTGGCCCAAGAACGGGTATTGCCCAAAGGCACTGTGGTTACTCTGCAAAATCGTCCTGATTTAGCGCAACATTTTATTTTTAGTGCGGCTATAAAAATCTTATCTGATCAAGGGACGTCTGTAGCTATCGGTGAGTTCAAAGAATTAATGGATCGTGTCCAAACCGGTTCTGGATATAGTTTTGTCGACTTAGCTGCCGACAAAGCAGGTGTGCATTTTGCAATCCAACTCGCAGAACAAGATATCGCTGCAGATGCACAATTATTACTGTCACTAGCTGCAGATGAAAGTGTATTTATGCCAGACACCTCTGCGTTACCAGAAGGCCTGAGACGCGATGAATTCACCGCAGCATTTGGTCAGGTGGATAGTGCTACGTACAAAGCTATGGTCGCAAAGGTCATACAACGGGTTAATGCGACGCCACTCGCTAAGTTGTAGTTTATCCTATCAATACCCTAGAGGGTGCTAATGGGCTAAGGTTTATGTTACTTTTACATCCCTCACGTAGCCCCAAAAACTTATGCTTTTAGACTTTCTTTGAACTGTACAAGCGTTGATAAAAGCTGTTCGATTTGTGCCACAATGATACTCAATCGTTGTTCTATTTCCGCTTGCTCGGTTTGGCTTAAATCTAAAGCGACAAACGCATCCATATTTTCACATACTTCAGCAACGTAAGGCTCAAAACGTTTGGCACGGGCATTAAATGGGCTAGACTCAGCAAAAATAGTGTGAAATTTACCTTTCCCTTCTTTTTGAAATGCATCGAGTTTGGCATCTGCGTCTACGGCTTTGCGATAAATGATTTGTAAATTTTCTTGAAGTTTGTCAATGATGGCTTGCATGTGCTTTTTTTACATAAAACGATGGAATATTGGTAAAGTTTATCATGAATCAGCCGTTAAACCGATATCCATATTTGTTTATCATTACAAACGGCGTCTTTATGAATATTGAATCGAGTCTTGTCGCAGCTGGTATAGCGAACCAAACCGCCAATTTAAGTCAAGAACAACAAGTACTGACGGCGAAAATGAGTAATGATATGGTGCAACAACAAGGCCAAGCTTCGGTTCAATTAATCCAAAGTGCAGGTCAAATTCTCCCAGATACCAATACCCCTACCTTTGCCGCCCCAAAAGGCACATATATTGATACCTACGCGTAAGTCATAATTGCATTAGATACCGCTTAGATACTCAAATCAATCGGTGTTTTACTCGGTTCACCGCCGATCTCTCGAACTAATTTGGGGATCATGTAGCCTGATTGTTGCTTAATCACTTCTTGCATAATTCCAATCGCTTCATTGTCGTTGACCGCAAAATGATGCGCTCCTTTGACCCTGTCAAACATATGTAAGTAATACGGCATGATACCAGCGCTGAACAACGCTTCATTCAACGCCATTTGAGTTTGAGCATTTGCATTAACCCCTTTGAGCAGTACAGCTTGATTTAACACAGTGACATTGTGTTGTTTTAACGCATGTACTTTGGTGGTCAACTCTGGGGAAATCTCGTTAGGGTGGTTGATATGCAACACCACAATACTCTGCAATCGAGAATGTGCCAAGAGTTGCGCCAAGCGCTCTGTAACACGGTTAGGTAACACAACAGGGAGGCGAGTGTGGATACGCAAACGCTTAATGTGAGCGATGGCCTCGATTTGTTCAATCAGCCAAGCAATATGGTCATCATTACTCATCAGTGGGTCACCACCCGATAAGATGATTTCATCTAGTTCGGTATGCGCATGAATATAGGCAAAATGTTCGCGCCATTGGGTTTTGTTATTCTGATGCTCACCATACGGAAAGTGTCGTCTAAAACAGTAGCGACAATTCACTGCACACCCGCCTTTGACGATTAACAATAAACGGTTGTGGTATTTGTGAACGATACCATCTTTGGCATTATCTAGTTCTTCTAGCGGGTCTGTGACAAATCCATCTACCTCCAAAAATTCATCTGCGAGAGGCAGTACTTGTTTTAATAACGGGTCGTCAGCTTGTCCTTTAGCCATTAAGGATGCGAAAAAATACGGCACGCGCATAGGAAATAAACGGCGCGCTTTGCTGTGCTGTGTGTATTTTGCAAGCGGTAACTCTAAATAAGACAACAAATCTTCAGGATCAGTAAAGCTATTTGCTAATTCTTTTTGCCAGTTAGGCTCTACAGAGAGCAGATTTTTGTGTATATTATGCACCAATAAACCATTACTAAATGAATATGAGGATGTATGGCGAATTTTAGCACAAATGAATTTAAAGCTGGACTAAAGGTCATGATCGATGGCGAACCATGCAACATTTTAGAAAACGAATATGTAAAGCCTGGCAAAGGCCAAGCGTTTAACCGAGTAAAAATCCGTAAGCTGATCTCGAATAAAGTATTAGAAAAAACGTTTAAATCAGGTGATTCAGTTGAAGGTGCAGATGTATTAGATACTGAACTATCGTATTTATACAACGATGGCGAATTTTACCATTTCATGAATAATGAAACGTTTGAACAGGTTGCGGCAGATGCTAAGGCTGTTGGTGATAGCGTCAAATGGTTAGTAGAGAATGATGTCTGTACGATTACATTGTTCAACGGTAGCCCAATTGCAGTCACGCCACCTAATTTTGTCGAGTTAGAAATTGTGGAAACAGACCCAGGTTTGAAAGGCGATACAGCGGGTACTGGCGGTAAACCCGCTACACTTAGTACCGGTGCCGTAGTACGAGTACCATTATTCGTCCAACGTGGCGAAGTTGTGAAAGTAGATACTCGTAGCGGTGAATACGCGTCACGTGCACAAAAGTAAGACTTTGCCAATGTGGCAAATGCAGATAACACCTGCGAATTTACAAAAAAAAGCTCAGATATTACATAATATCCGAGCTTTTTTTATGTCTCGTAACGTATGTGAAGTCGATGTCCCCATACTCTCACAAGCACCCGTAACGGATCCTTTTTTAGACAACTTCAAAATTAGTTTTGCTTATTCTGCCCCCTGTGATGGAGACGCTATTTATTACCTACAAACCTCTCCTGAGTATGGTATGAAGCGGATGTTGGCATCTGGTTCTGGCGATATTTATTATCTAGGTAAAGCGTTTCGCCATGAACCACAAAGCCCACAGCACAACCCAGAGTTTACGATGCTTGAATGGTATCGCATAGGGTTTGATGACCGAACATTAATGCATGAAGTTGCAGCATTACTGGAAGCAACGCTAGGCGTTACAGCGGTCGAATACTTGGCTTATGACGAAGCGTTTTTACAGTATTGTCAGATAGATATTTGGACAGCTACACACCAAGAACTCGTTGCTTGTTATACAAGTGAGTGTACATATGATTTATTGGCTGAGTCGCGAGACCATGTCTTACAATTATTGTTCAGTGAGCAAATTGAGTCAAAGGTTGGCAAGTCTACACCTTGTTTTATTTATGATTTCCCCGCGAGTCAATCGGCTTTGGCAAAATTAAAAGCATCTGAACAACATAAAGCTCATCGCTTTGAAGTGTATTTCAAAGGTTTAGAACTTGCCAACGGGTATTATGAATTAACGGATCCTGAACAGTTACAACAGCGCTGGCAAGGGGATAACGCCACACGACAAAAGCAAGGGTTACCGCAAATGCCTCATGACGAGCGTTTAGTTGCGGCTTTACATAGTGGTTTACCTGATTGTGCAGGTGTCGCGTTAGGAGTGGATCGCTTACTCATGTTGGCTTTGGCAGCATCAGATATCCAATCTACACTGGCCTTTGGTTTTACAGATGCTTAATGACTCAGTAGATTTGTTAATGAAGTTAATCCGAACCTATCAAACAGTAACGATAAGCGATAATAAGGTAACAACATGTCTTTAGTGAAATTATCTACTGAACGCCTAGCATTAACTCGCCTGACTGTCGCAGATGCTGATTTTATGTATCGGTTAACGACAGATCCTGAGTGGTTGAAGCAAATTGGTGATCGTGGTGTGACAGATCCCACAACTGCGGCTGATTATATTGAAAATGCCCATTTAGCGATGTATACCCAGTATGGTGTAGGTTTGTTGAAAGTGATTGAAGTACATAGCCAACAATCTATTGGTGTATGTGGTTTAATGCAGCGCAATGCATATGATCTCCCCGATTTGGGCTACGCACTATTACCAGATTTTAGGGGGAAAGGCTACGCAACAGAGGCTTGTCAAAGTGTTGTACAATGGTGTCACGAACAGCAATACCAATATTTATTTGCCAAAGTACTACCCACCAATACGGTATCAATACGCGTATTAGAAAAGCTCGGGTTTAGCTATCAGTATCCAGAACACGACGCCGGGGAGCTTCTACATATTTACCAAAAAACGTTTAGCTAGCTGAAAATACTTGAGGTTGCGAGCGCTACCTCGATATTCTTTTAAACACGAGGCTCAGGGTTTAACAAGAGGCTCAGGTAATATTTCTGCTTTTAACAAGACAACAGGCTCTTTGGGGACATCAGGTTGGCCAAACTCTAGCGAGTACTCTGTTTCTACTTCACTAATAGCGTCAACCACTTCATATCCTTCTGCTATGCTACCAAATACTGTGTAGCCCCAGTTTTTACCGGGATCTAATGATTCGTTATCTCGTAGATTAAAGTAAAACTGGCGGGTAGCGGTATGCGGTTCGGTGTTGCGTGCCATAGCAATGGTATACATCTCATTCTTTAGGCCATTACCGGATTCATTAAAAATCTTACCCATACTCGGTTTCACACTGAAATCCGCAGTATATCCACCCCCTTGAACAACAAAACCTGCAATGACACGATGAAAAATAGTATCTTCAAAGCTGCGTTTATCGACATAGCGCAAAAAGTTATTCACGGTAATGGGGGCTTTTCTACGATCTAATTCAACGATGATATCGCCCATCGTGGTGGTCAGTTTGACACGTGGAAATAAATTATCAGGTTGAATTTGGGAACCGTCTGGGATGGTGCGTGTTTTGGCATAACTCGTCGTACTCGTCAGGACCAAGGTGAGTGAAATAAGTAGTACCAGACTCAAAGAATAGATTGTTTGCATGTTAGCAACCTCTTGTTCGGAAATTCAGAAGTTATGTGTGTTAGAAATAATCAGCACAATTAATGTTTGATGGTCGATAAGATCGAAAATTTCTTGTTCGTGTCGACTACTTTAAAACCACCAAAACGTTTTTTCAATAGCTCGCCATAAGGTAGGTGACGATTCCCTATTATTCTGAGTTCACCACCATGGCGGAGAGCAAAATGACTGTCTTTAAACATCTGTTTGGCAATGTGATCAGTGATGGCTTGTTGTTGGTGGAAAGGAGGGTTACACAAAATTAAATCTGCAGGTGGCAGGGTATAATTTGCCAAACAGTTATTTACCCAAAAGGTACATTGGTCTACCAGCTCTGGAAAGTTTGCTGTGACATTCGCTTTAGCTGATGCAACAGCCATATATGACTCATCAACAAATGTCACTTTGGCTTGAGGGGCTTTAGCTAATACCGCACAACCTAACACGCCGTTACCACAGCCCAAATCAATCACATGGCCATCATCGACGAAAGGTAAATTGTTAAGCATAAACCGAGCACCAATATCTAAATTTAAACGAGAGAACACATTAGGTAGGTTACTGATGTGTAAACTCGGGTTCTTGACATCCCATGCCGTATTCTGAGGAGCTCGTCCGACAAGGTCTGGAGCTACCTGACTAAATAATAAACGCGATTTCTTTTTCGCCAATGATGTTTTGTTTTCACCAATATACTGACTAAATATCTTCTGCACATTTTGAGTCATCTGTGGCACTTTGGCACCAGCTAATACTAGCGTATCAGCGTGCAATAGAGGCTTTAATTGTGCCAGTTGATACGCGAGATAACTCAAGTTTTTTGGAATTTTTATTACCAAAATATCAATCGGTTGGTCTGGTACCGATAAACTGTCAATAAACGTCACTGCGTCGCTATCGAGCGCATTCTTTTGCAGATTGTGGCGACACCCGGCCTGTGCGACCCAAGAGTCACTAATATGAGTGGGAGAATACTCATGTAAAGCGCAGGACAACGCACCAAAGTCGTCATTAGCAAGCACAATATGTTGGTTGGGTAAGCGCTCAATAGCATGCTCGTAAAGGTGTGCCAGTAAATATTCATCTACGGCATCCCAAGCCTGTAAATTAGGCATTTGCTGTTCTAATGGAAAACGATATAAACTGTGTTCGCCAAAAGCGTGTATAAAATGTGTATTAATCAACAGTAGAGCCCTTATGCAAGCCGATTTTTTTGACGATGACCCACACCAACCACTGTTTTTGCAACTGGCAATGACAGATGGTGATGTGCGCTATTATCCGAATTGGTTAACACTTACTGATGCTGAACGGTATTTACAAGATTGTCAGAAAGCACTTACCTGGTCCCAGGATTATATCAAAATTTACGGCCGAGATGTGAAGATACCGCGTTTACAATCGTGGATAGGCGATCCTGAGGCACAATACACGTATTCCCAATTATTAATGACCCCTTTACCCTGGCAGGCACCTGTCACAGAAATTCGACATCTTTGTGAAACAACGACCGGGGTAAAGTTTAACAGTGTACTGGCGAATTGGTATCGAGATGGTCAAGATAGTATGGGCATGCACAGTGATGATGAACCAGAATTAGGCCCACAACCGACGATTGCTTCGGTCACTTTAGGTGAGCCCAGAAAGTTTATTTTTAAACATAAAAAGACGCAAGAAAAAGTCGAGGTTGTCTTAGAGCATGGCAGTTTATTAGTTATGCAAGGTGATACTCAACAGTTTTGGCAACATGGTATCAATAAGACAAAAAAGCCTATTGGTGATAGAATTAACTTAACGTTTCGGTGGGTTTATCCGCTTACTACAGGAAAATAATTAGATTTATGGAAATTCAAAATCGCATCACAGAAAAGTTGCTTAATGCATTTTCACCCAGTCATTTACAAGTCGTAAATGAAAGTCACATGCACAATGTTCCGGCTGGTTCAGAAAGTCATTTTAAAGTCACGATTGTAGCAGAACAGTTTTCAGGTAAGCGCTTACTACCTTGTCATCGGTTGGTAAACGAGGTGTTGGCTGATGAGTTGGCAAATGACATTCATGCGCTTGCTTTACATACCTACGCTCCAGAGAAGTGGCAAGGTGAGTCAACAGTACCTGCTTCTCCAAATTGTTTAGGTGGCAGTAAGCACGATTAATTTAGCTTAGCTTGGGCTGGTTGGTAGCAACCCTGCGAAAGTATATCTGGGATGTATCAAAACTCAGTGAAAAAACCCCGTGATCGGAACGGCAGTGACGTCGCGGGGTAGTATAAAGTAAAAATCATGTTTAAGGCTCGCGCTTATCAAAAATGGCTTCCAAGTTAAGACCTTGATGACCTAGGACATCTTTTAGGCGGCGTAAAGCTTCGACTTGGATTTGACGAACTCTTTCACGAGTCAGGCCAATTTCACTCCCGACATCTTCAAGGGTAGAAGGCTCATGCCCCAATAAGCCAAAGCGTCTAGCCAATACTTCCCGCTGTTTTGGGTTTAAATCTTCTAACCAGCGCACAATCGACTTTTTCAAATCGGTATCTTGTACCTCATCTTCCGGCCCTGTGTTATTTTCATCCGCCAAGATTTCGAGCATACCTTTATTTTCAGTATCTCCAGTAACAGGGGAGTCTACGGAGCTGATGCGTTCATTCAGCTTTAACACTTTGGCAACGTCTTCAACCGGCATGTCTAATTCTTTAGCTATGTCTTCGGCGGTGGGCTCGTGATCAAGCTCTTGAGCAAGTTGACGAGCAGTCCGTAAATAAGTATTTAATTCTTTAACGACATGAATGGGCAAGCGGATCGTCCGCGTTTGGTTCATAATCGCGCGCTCAATGGTCTGTCTGATCCACCAAGTCGCATAGGTAGAGAAACGGAAACCACGTTCAGGATCGAATTTTTCAACAGCGCGAATAAGACCTAGGTTACCTTCTTCGATAAGATCTAATAATGCTAAGCCGCGGTTGTTATAACGACGGGAAATTTTTACCACTAGGCGTAGGTTACTCACAATCATACGTTCGCGAGCTTTTTCGTCACCTTTTAGGGCTTGACGTGCATAAAGGACTTCTTCTTCGGCACTGAGCAGAGGGGAGAAACCAATTTCACCAAGATATAGTTGAGTAGCATCTAAGTTCTTTTGGACATCATCAGTGATATCAACATCATCAAATGCATCGGAATCAATGTCATCGACTAAGGTGTCTTCAGCTTTAACTTCAGTTAAATGTGGTGAACTAATTGTGTTTTTGCCAAGCGTTCTTTCTGGAGCAATGTCATTAACAACATCTTCCACAGAGATAAGATCGACTTCTGTGTTATTTTTCTGACCCATAACAGCATCTCCTGTAAATCGGATTAAACTGAATGCATCCCTAAAACCTTATTATTATTTCTGTCGAGGCAAATACTTCAGCGGATCCAGAGATTTACCTTTGTAGCGGATCTCAAATCGCAATTTTGCTTCCGTAGTACCCGAACGACCCATTTCAGCGATTTTCTCGCCTGCCTGTACTATCTGTCTTTCTTTGACTATTATTTTAGTATTGTGTGCATACGCGCTTAAAAAATTATCCGTATGTTTTATAATAACTAAGTTTCCGTAACCTCTCAGTGCATCACCAGTATAAACAACTTTACCTTTTGCGGTTGATACAATCGGAGTCCCAATAGTATTACTTATCTCAATGCCCTTGAGCCCTGCTTCTTTATTCGAAAACTTGCCAATCAAAGTACCTTCGGCTGGCCACAACCAACGGCTGACTCGTGTTGGAAGGTTATTATTTTTAGGTATAGGTTTATCCTTAACCTGGGGTATACGATACGCCTCTTTGGTATTATTTACAATACGTTTATCCGATTTAGTTTTAGGGAGAACATCATCTGATATACTTGTATCGGCTGAAGAACCGGCAATATTATTGCTATTTCCAATTAAATTAAGTGTTTCCCCGCTATTGATTTGATATGGCTCAGCAAGTCCATTTATACTGGCTAGCTCTTGATAGTCTTTACCGTAGAGCCAAGCAATCCCATACAGTGTCTCTCCCTGTTGCACGGTATGAGTTCGGGTGCCAGCCCAGCGGTCAGTTTCTGCAACTTGGGTATTAATTTTGATTACTGGAGCTGGGACAGAGCGTTGTGCACAAGCACTGACAAGTATCGTTGTACTTAGTAGACATACGGTTAGGAGATAACGTGAAGAAAATGGGGTCATATGACGAATATTCCTGATTTATGTATAACTCACCCACAAATAAGCCAAGATTGCGAGTCCAATAACTGCCCACCCAAGTATTTCAACATACTCACGTAGTTTGCTTTCCATTTTTTCACCTCCCCAGTACATCAAACCTGCGACGAGAAAAAATCGACTGCCACGGCCAATAAATGAAGCGATTAAAAATGGTAAAAATGCCATGCTTAGCATGCCTGCAGTGATAGTAAATACCTTGTAGGGGATGGGAGAAAACCCTGCAATAAAAACAATCCAAACACCATATTCGCTGAACCATGCTACAGCATTAGCTAGTTTGTCTTGATAGCCCAGTGTTTCGATAAGGGGAGCGATAAGCGAATCAAAAGCGAACAGGCCAAGAAAATACCCAGCCATGCCACCTAACACCGAGGCTACAGTCGTAATTAAAGCGTAGCGCCAAGCTTTATGGGGTTTTGCCAGAGACATTGGTGCTAACATAACATCGGGTGGGATGGGAAATATCATTGATTCGGTAAAACTCAAAGCACCGAGGTATTTTTCAGCTTGGGGGTGTTTGGCCCAGTTAAGGCAAACGTCATAAAGTGTGGTAAATAATTTCACTGGAGCTCTCCGGGGATTAAAGGCACGAAGTTGGCCTCCTCGATCACAGTTTGTTGAATCGTGTCATTGTGTTTTTGGTATAAGGTTAAAGATTGCTGTTCATTCCCGACTGGGATCAACAAACAGCCTCCTTCGCTGAGTTGCTCTAGTAGTGCTTGGGGGACTGAAGTTGGCGCTGCAGTCACGATAATCGCATGATAAGGTCCTTTACTCGCCCAACCTTCCCAGCCATCACCATAACGCAGTTTCACATTATGACAATCCAAATGGTTCAGACGACGTTTGGCTTGGAATTTCAGGCTATTAATCCGTTCAACCGAACAAATTTGTCCAAAAAGGTGCGCCAATACAGCGGTTTGATATCCCGAACCCGTCCCGATTTCTAAAACGGTTGCACTGCTTGCAGGTACCGGTAAGTGTGCCAACAATAACTCTGTCATCCGAGCAACCGTGTAGGGTTGAGACAAGGTTTGCCCCTGTCCGATAGGGAGCGCGTTGTTTTCCCATGCTTTGTGGGTCAACGTCGGGGGTAAAAAAAGTTCTCTGGGGATCTGACTCATCACATCGAGTACTTGAGTGTCGTTGATCCCAAGACGTTGTAATTCTTGTAACAAAGGCAATGCTTTGGCAATAGAAGCAATCATCGTTTAATTCACTCTGGTAATTGGTTTACAGCACAATGGTCAGTCGCATCGTTAGTGGTAAATTGCACAACCTCACGCAAAATAGATGTCGCAAAACACCCTTTGGGTAACCCAAAAGAGACTTCGATGTGTTGTGTATCGATAACGCGGTGAACTAAATTTTCTGGCCATAGATGAATGGCACGCCGCTCCTGTTTTAGCCCTAAATCTACCAGACAGTTCGTAATTTCTGGATAATGTGCAGCTAGTGTTTGTTCAAATACTGCTGCGTCGTCATTGGCTGCCAACTCTCCTGCTCCCCACATGGGGGCAGACAATACAATATCTCTATCTACAAGACGTTGTTGAATGGATGCATCTGCTTTATCGGCAGTAAAAAAGCTATTTGAACCACTGAGGATACAGACATCGCCTGAGGTCACTGTAGCAAAGGTCTCTTGGCGGATTTTTTCCGATATGTAAGTGTTGAATAGCCAAGAACGGAGGGCCGATATAGCCACGGAACGTTTGTTGCGGTTTTTAATACCTTTACCGTTATAGAGGTTTTCAGCGAGAGTGAGGTTGCCGCCAAACTTGGTACACTGTTGTCCGGCTTCATCTAAATAACGGACTTCACCGAAACGCTGACTCCCAAAATAGTTGGGTACGCCACCGGTTGCAATGTTATCCAGTCGTTGTTGTACGGCTGAGATATCAGAGACATCACGCAATACAATCGTAAACGCATTGCGTTTTAGGGCACCTGTTTTTAACTTTTTATCATGGCGACTAACACTTTTAATAACGACACCTTTTAGGTCGAACTCATCCCATGCAAAGGATTTCTTGCCAGGACAGTGCACTCCGAACCATTGGGTGGAGATCGAAAATTTATCTTTGCGTCCTGCGTAAGAAATATTACGTAATGGTAAACCTGTAAATGCCGCGAGCTGCTCTGCAACATAAGCGGTATTTAACTGGGTTTTCTCAATAAGTAAAAAAATATGCTCGCCTTCACCTGACGGGCTAAATCCGATATCTTCAACAACTTTGAAATCACTTAGTACTTGTTTAAATTTAGCTGTGCTGACGGGTTTACCATACCAATATGCCCAGTCCATTAGCGGAAAAGGTAAGGGCGAAGTCAGGCTAGCTGGTGAGATTGACAAAATAACTTATCCTTGATGTATAACGGTCACTACCGCGTGTGTGGCAATACCTTCTTTGCGTCCGGTAAAACCGAGCTTCTCAGTGGTTGTTGCTTTGACATTTACCTGCTCAGCGGAGCAATTTAGTAGGGCTGCTATATTTGATTGCATACGCGCAATATGTGGTGCCATTTTGGGGGCTTGGGCGATAATCGTAATATCAGCATTACCCAAGATATAGCCTTTGTCCGTGACTAATTGATAAACATGTTGTAACAAGCGACCGGAATCAGCGCCGGCAAAAGCAGGATCGGTATCAGGGAAGTGACGTCCAATATCCCCTAATGCGACAGCGCCTAAGAGCGCATCACATAAAGCATGCAATACGACATCCCCATCTGAGTGGGCTAATAAACCCGTCTCGTAAGGGACATTTTCTCCAGCTAAAATTAATGGGTCAGTGCCACCAAATTTATGCACGTCATAGCCATGGCCAATTCTCAGTGGGAGCGGGGTCATTGGGTCATTAATCCTTGTTGAGTTAAATAAAATTCAGCAAGTGCTAAATCTTCTGGATGGGTGATTTTGATATTGTAGCTAGGGCCTTCAATCAGAGCTACAGGGTACCCAGCGGCTTCAAGTGCAGATGCCTCATCGGTTAACATTAGGTCCTGTGCCAGACCTTCAGTAATACTCTGTTTGAGTGCAGTTAATGCTGCAATTTGAGGTGTTTGTGCTTGCCAGATCGTTCTTCGGTCTAGTGTCGATGCAACCCTGGGCTGTTGTGCCTGGCTCACTTTAATCGTGTCACTCGCTGGTTTGGCAAGAATAGCTGGGGATTCATGCTCGCGATAGTATGCTAAAAGTCGGTCAACGTCTGGTGTTTGCAGACAAGGGCGAGCAGCGTCATGAACTAATACCACTGCATCAGCTGCTGCAATATTCTCTAAGCAGTGTAAGACAGAGTTCACTCTTTCTGCGCCGCCGGCAACTCGTTGTATTTTCGGGTGAGCAGCAATCTTTAACGTGTCAAAAGATGGATCGTTAGGGTGTAATGCAACATACACGGCATGGATTTCTGGATGTTCACAAAAAATCGTTAAAGTACGCTCTAGGATGGTCTGAGCACCGATTTTTAAATATTGTTTGGCTTGTTTTGCTTGCATCCGAGACCCAATTCCTGCGGCCGGGATAATTGCGATAAAAGGAGCTGATGTCGATTGGGTAGCCATTTAATCCTGCTCTTTGGGCACAATACGGAAGAAGGTTTCACCTTCTTTGATCAGCCCAAGTTCATTACGAGCTCTTTCTTCAACTGCATCAATGCCAATTTTTAGGTCATTGATATCTGCTTCGAGAAGACTATTGCGCTGGATAAGCTTTGCGTTTTGTTCAACACGCTGTTGTACTTCGGCTTTGAGCTGCCAATAATCTGGGATGCTGTGTTTGCCAAACCATAGGCGATATTGTAGTGCGCCAAATAAGACGACTAATATCAACACAATGAATTGACTTTTTTTCACATGAAACCCGCAACAGATATAATTAATTACAGGTATTGTAATAGTTTTTAGCGCTAAAACCTAGTCACCAAAAAGTTTCCCTTTTAACTTGTTCATTAGTTTATTTTTCAAGTCATCAGAATCACCTAATTGTCCTTGTAAAAGGGACTCTAAATTACTGAGGTCTCCATCCGCAAGTTGCATCAATTTGGTGATATTTCCCAGGTATTCTTGGTTTACATTCAGGCTCTGTGCAGCTTTTGCTTTGAGGGATTGACGGATCTCAGCAAGTTCTCCTTCTTGGTCGTTGAGCAAACCAGAAATAAGTGCTTTACTGAGTTTGTTATCAAGATCTGAAGATAAAGAAAACCCAGGCTCAGCCACAGAACCCGAAAAATCTGTCGCTAAGTTGAGCGCATCTAGTTGATTGAGCGTTTGCGCAATGATATTTGAATACTTGTCGGTACCTGTTGCGGTCAAGGCTAACGCACTTAAATCAATATCGGACTGACCACTGAGAATGTTGTTGGTAATGTTTAGGCTACCTCGAGTCATCATGTTTGCAGAATTAATGACCGCCTTGATGCGTTCACTATCTACTGCTGGAACATTATCTAAAGCAATATCCATAATCTGCCATGCTTGTTGAGCAGAGATCCCCGTCGGTAAAATACTAAACTCACCTTGGACATCAATTACGTCAGTGCCGATACTATTAATCGTATATGTAGTAGGTGTTTTGGTGATGATATGTTGGTCTGTAATGTTTTGCCAATCGCTTCTGATGCTAGTGTCATTCAAACTCAATAAAATCCTTGCTTCGCGAATTAGGATGTTGGCATATTCAGCATTTGGGTCGATGCTGACTGCTGGTTCATCTGCTTTTGGTGCAAGCATCGGTAAAACAGTATCTAGTGCGAGTAAGATGGTTTGATTTAATTGTTCAGCTTTGTCCCCAAACAGCATGTATGTGATTTGTGATAATGCTTCAGGGTCGCCTGCCATGACCTTTTGCAAGGCTTGATAATCAGCTTGTGGAGCAGATTTTAAGGCCACAATATTTTCTTTTACCGCTTTGTTTGCCGCAGAAGCTAAAGTGCGAAATTCAGAAATGAGCGCTTTATCCTGTTTAATTTGTGCTTTGACGTTATCCCACTGCTCTTTAGCTTTGAGTAGGGCTGCAGGATTTTTGTAGTCAGTGTTCTTTAGCTCATTAAACGTTTTTTTGTAGGCGGCTAATTTTTCTTTGTCAGGCAAAGCCGCATATTTTTCTTGTAAAGGGTCAACATATTTTTCTTTGGTAGTTTGGGCTGCCGCAACGGCTAGCGGGGTCTGTAAACTCGAACGTGCTAATAACTCATCTTTCGAGGGAATATCATTTTGATTAGGTAAAGTCGCTAATAATTCTGAAAAACTGGGGCCAGGTGGACGAAAAACAGTACCTTCGACGGCTCTTGCTTGGTTAAATTCCATCCCAACGATGACTAATTCATCAACAATGACTTTGCTAGATAGTAATGGTATGAACGCAACATCAGCAGAAATACTTTGTACTTGCACTTGGTTGAGTTTTGGACGGCGGGCATCGGTTACTTCTATATCATTTATTTGGACTGATAATGGAAAAATAGAATGACTCACAGAGCCAATATTCACCTCCGCACCGTGCATTTTCCCCATTTCAGCTTCAGCTACCCATTTTACAATGGGATCTACCAAGAATAAATTGACACCCAAAAGAACAAAGGTTGCACCTAAGGCGACTTTAACGGTTAGGGGAAGATTTTTTGACATACACAATCCTTGTTAAATAAAAATATGTTCAACCAACATAATTATGGTTCAACTTGTAAAAGTTGCCCAAAAACTTCCGTTAAAATTTGTTTAAGTTTTATTGCTGCATGATTTTGGAGGCGCTGTTGGGTCATTTCTGGTGTCGCATTTTGCACTTTTATATTGTTAACAGTCGTACTGTATAAATCATCTGAGTGCTGATATTTTGCTTCGGCAAAAACCGTAAACTCACGTCCACCTTGATAGTTGGGTAAACAAATATGGGTCAGCACCACTGCTCGACTAGACTGCGTTTGTAAATCAGCTTGCCAATCCGTCGTTTGCCAAATGCGCCAAGCACCACGAGTATTGTTATCTAAAACCGTTTTTGGGCGATTGACCGGCGCGCCTTGGATTGCTTCGGCAAGCGCAGCATGTACGATATTCCCCGTATTACTTTGCAAGCCTCCAGTATGTCCGCCATGATGTATAGGTTTAAAGGCTTTTTGCCCATAAAAAACGCCTTGTATATCGCTATCAGTTAATCTTGGAAAGGCGGTTTGTGCCACTCGATCATGCGTGACCAAGCGTTTAAACCACTCTACCATGACTAATGGAGTCAGACGGTTTTGTTGTTCACTTGGGTTAGTCACTTCATCATTGATGACTAACGGCAAACGATAAGGAACTGTGTGCAGCGTTTGGGAATTTAGTGCTAACCAGCTCTCATTACTCGGTGTATAAGGTGCAGCGCTGGTAAATCCTCGAAGCACATTCTGTGGGTTTTTAGCTAATAACCAACGTTCTTTTAATAAACTAGTCAAATAATCTCGCTCGGCAATATCTGCGAAATACGTTGTAATGGGGTGACTAACCACACTGGATGAGGTTTTCTTGGTGCGTGTTAGAGTCTGTTCAAAAAGTGCCAAGACATGCTGATCCCCGAGCAAGCTGTTGGTACTCGCTCCTGCCATTCGAGCTTTGCTCAGAGTCCCTGTTATCGCAAAAACATCTGCTATTTTCAGAGGCTCTACAGGCGTGTCATAGTCCAAACTATTCGCGTAATAACGAAATCCTAATTGGGTCTGCCCTTGACTGCTTAACGTGGCAAAATCAATCGCCGTAACCGTACCTTGTTCAGCTGGGATAGCAAATAATTGTGCATTACCCAACACTCTATCTTCCCAGTACGGACGTGCATAATCTGCCGAGGCCGAGGTGCTGTATCGGGCAGTTGAGCCAGAACGTAACGAGTCACAATGTAATGATGTAGTGCTGTTTTGTTGCGGTAACAAAGGCGGACTGGTCATGACACTGGAATAAAAATAATCCACAAAAGCGGGGCTGGGTGCTTTATAAGTAAACGTAGTAGCGGGTGCATTAGCAGACCAGAACTTAAATAAACGATGGCTTTGATTGTTCTGGTTGGGTGTTTGGGATGGGGAATTGGCTTGCGTCTTTTGAGAGGTACTCGACGATTCAGCATTCTTTTGCTTAGTCGCTTCGACGGCCCTTTGTAACTTTTGTTTAGCTTGGCCTAACTCTGAGTCATCTATGACGATTTGAGCTTGTGCAACACTAACCGTACCCCCAAAAATTGACACAATAATCGCAACAAAAATACCAGCAAAAATGAAAGTGCTCTGCAGCATATTACGAACTGAGTGGGTCATAGTCATCCTTTACTAATCAAACCAAAAAACGTTTGGTTTAATATAGCATTAATTATCCATACAAATCATCCCTATTCACACTAGCACTGCAGTAGATAACTTGAAAGACAACTCACATCGGTTTAGTCTTGTCTTATGCCGTTGCTTAAATGAGTAGATTATGACAACTGATGCAATTTTTATTGGGATTGATGGGGGAGGCACTTGTTGTAATGCCAAACTATTTAATCGTGATAAACAGGTATTAGCAGAAGCCCAATCGGGGCCAGCCAACGCGTTTGTGGATGCCCAACAAGCCCAAGAATCTATTTTATCCGCCGTTAAACTCTGTCTCGCATCGGTTGGTTTATCCACTTCAGCACTCTCCTCTGTCTATGTAGGCGCAGGGTTAGCCGGGATGGGAGTGACTTCTGCCCAACAACTTATGGTGGATTGGGAGCATCCTTTTGCGCACTTTGCGGTGACGACAGACGTACATATATCAGCATTAGCTGCCAATGGTGGTGCAGACTGTGGGCTAGTTGTTGTTGGCACGGGTTCATGTGGGGCGAAATTATATAATAGTGGCTTAGTGCAATATGGTGGATATGGCTTTTGTCTAGGAGACGATGCATCGGGTAGTTGGCTCGGCCTACAAGCCCTGAGGCATACCTTACAAGCATTGGACAGTGTGGTTGATACATCCTTGTTAAGTGATGAAGTCGTATTACACTTAGGGCATTCAGATATCGCGAGTATTATTGAGAGTTTTCATAAATTAGGCCCAAAAGAGTTTGGTCAGTTTAGCCCGATTGTGTTTCGTTGTGCCTATGCCGATGATAAAGCGGCATTAACTATTATCCAACAGGGTGCTCGTTATTTAGATAAATTAATCCAACGTGTGAGTGATGATTTTTCTCAGCCGGTTTTCTATTATGGCAGCGTCATGACCCATTATATTCCGTATTTAAAACAAGCAGCGAAAAAGATTTTAGTGCATCAGAAAATCATGCCGGAACGTGGTGCCATTGTTTATTTGGAGCAGACACTAAGAGCGCTGGATGAGATATGAATATTTTTGCGAAGCAGGCATTTTTGCCGCAAACCTCTGATTGGCAAAAACACGTTCTGGTATCACTTAATGCCCAAGCTATTTCAGCTGTCAGACAAATACATGACCATGAACTGGCGAGTGTGCAGGCGACAGCGGATATTTGCTGTGAATTTTTGATACCTAATTATGTCGATCTCCAAGTAAACGGGGGCGGTGGAATATTATTTGCGGAAAATACCACGCCTTCAGACCTTAAAAAAGTCGTGGAAGTTCACGCTAAATACGGTACAGGCGCTTTATTACCCACGTTGATCACCCATCATCAAGCCGCCATGGAAAACATGGCCGATGTGGTTTCATCGGTTTTAGCTGAAGCTTCATCAGGATTGTTAGAAGGAGGACCGGTACAAGGTATTCTCGGTGTACATTTTGAAGGTCCATGGTTAAGTCCAGCCAAAAAAGGGATCCATTTAGCTGAACATATCAGAGCGCCAAGTGATGCTGAGTTATATTGTGTGACACGAAAGGATTTGGGGAAAGTCATGTTAACACTGGCCCCAGAAACGGTATCTGTGGATGTTATCCAAGATCTAGTCAGGCAAGGCGTGGTTGTTTCGATTGGTCACTCTAATGCGAATGTGGATCAAACCTTAGCGGCCTTATCTGCAGGAGCAACTGGTTTCACACATCTATACAATGCAATGTCAGGTTTACAGGGGCGAGACCCAGGTGTACTAGGTGCCGCTTTGGGCGAGTTAGATACATTTGCGGGGATTATTGCGGATGGTCACCATGTGAGTTCTTATGGTTTAAAGTTAGCCTATAAAACCAAAGGGGCAGATAAACTTGTTTTAGTGACGGATGCTATGGCACATGCAGGTTCTACCGAAGCTGTTCTACCCTATTTCACAACAGAAATTACTCGTCAAGGAAATCGCTTAACCACCCCCGATGGTGCCTTAGCGGGTTCTTGCTTAACTATGCATGAAGCTATGTTGTATATGCATAAAAGCGTCGGTGTTGCGTTATTTGAAAGTGTAAAAATGGCCTCACAGACCCCTCTTGATTGGTTGCAAGCACCTAAATTTAATGCAATACAACAAGGCAATCAGGCTAATTTTATCGCACTAGATGCTCAGTTTGCTTTGCAGGCGCAATGGCATCAGGGGAGCAAAGTCACTTAAATGTGCCTATTAAATAAGTCACACTGGCACCTTATAACAACCAACGTTGGTCAATATCAATAAATGTGTCACTTGCTTGGATCAAAGTATTAGCGGTCAGATTTAGTACCCCATAGACAGCTGTAGAGCAAGAATGCTGGCGTTTAATGTGGTCCAACAGTATCGCAAAATCCCCATCCCCAGAGAGCAAGATAATGTGATCAACACCTTTAGCTTGTTCCATGATATCTATCGTAATACCCACATCCCAATCACCTTTGGCTGAACCGTCTTGGCGTTGGATAAACGGTTTGAGTTTGACGTCAAAACCGATGTGTTTTAGTGCACTTTGAAATTTTTGCTGCTGGCTATCCCCCTTATCTATAGCGTAAGCAAAGGCGGCTTGAATAGTAAATTCTTGGGCAATACTTTGGTAAAAATAGCGATAGTTAAACGGACGACCAAAAGTATCGCGTGAAGTGTAATAAATGTTTTGTACATCAACAAAAATAGCAGCGGTTTTCACGTTGTTTCTCTAATGTTTTTTCTTAGATTAACACGTACCAACATAAAGTGTTGATAAGACAATCACAGACATAGTGAAGTTACTGCTTTAATCCATGTTTTTGTAATTTTCGATATAACGTTCGTTCACTTACTCCTAACTGTTTAGCCAAAGTCGAGATGGACGTATCTTGTGTGTAAAGTTTACTAAGATAAAGGCCTTCTTGTTCTTCTAGGGTATGGATTTTTTCATTTTCGTTTTGTTTTTCGAGAGGATGTCCTAGGTGGGATTGAACAATATGGTGTGACTCGATCAATTTACCAGGTGCCTTGAGTGCTGCACGATAGATGATATTTTTTAGTTCTCGAATATTTCCCCAATATGGCAAAGTAGAGAGTTTAGACAAGGCTTTTGGAGAAAATTGTTTATGGTTTAGCTCTGTTTCATCAAGCAGCGACTCCGCCAATAATGATATATCTTCTCTTCTTTCCTGTAACGATGGTAATAATATTGGATAGCCACATAGACGATAATATAAATCTTTTCTAAATTCACCTCGTGCAACAAGTTCAAGGAGATTTTTGTGGGATGCACAGATGATCCTAAAGTCAGAATAGATTTCTTTGATCCCGCCAACTCTTCTAAATGTTTTAGACTCAAGTAGACGTAAGAGTTTTACTTGCATCCCTAATGAAACATCTGCGATTTCATCAAAAAATACGGTGCCACCATGGGCGAGTTCAATCAGACCTTTTTTGTCTGTTTGAGCCCCTGTAAACGCTCCTTTCACATGCCCAAATAATTCTGATTCAAATAAGTTTTCGTTCATCCCTGTACATTCAATAATAATGTATGGTCCAACATTCCTAGCACTGGAGTCATGAATTGCTCTTGCGGTCAGTTCTTTACCGGTACCTGTTTCACCTTGTAATAACACACTAATTTCTGATTCTGCCACCGTATTAATTTCTTGAAGTAAAGATAGAAAAGCAGGCGAACGCCCTAACATCTTTTGCTTGGTTGGTTCGGCTGAAGCATAGTCGATACGGTCTAATATTTCCAAGAAACCAATAGTCATCCCATCATCGTCTTGGATCGTCTTCATATTGATTTTGCAGTACGTTTTGCCCTGGCTCGTATGATGATTATGGATCACAGTATGGGGTAATTTAGTTTGTTTGCATACTTGCATAGGGCATTCTTCACCGTGCATATCACAAGGTGCATGATGCCGATGTGAGATCCCAAAACAAGTACTTTTACCCAGCTCCACTGGTGTATCGTATGTTTCCATGTACAGGGTATTAACAGCAAGAATGACATAATTCAGATCGATGAAAATCGCAGGTTTGTCAATTTCATCAATCATCGTTTTGATAATAGTTAAATTCATAATTAAATTTTTGTCATATTTGTCGATAATATTGTCTAATTTGACAAAGGTTGTCAAGATGAGTTGATATTTCCCAGTTAAAATAAGACTGTTAGGGTTGGCACGAAAATCGCAATAGTTTTATTAAGTCTTAATTTAATCGGAGTCCACATGGAACTTGATCCTCTTATTCTATCTCGAATACAGTTTGCCTTTGTGGTGTGTTTCCACGCCATTTTTCCAGTATTTACAATAGGGTTAGCTAGCACTATCGCAGGGTTTGAAACCTTAGCATATAAAACAGGTAATCCTATATGGCACAAACTTTCTAAGTTTTGGATCCAAGTTTTTGCGGTGGTATTTGGTATTGGGGTAGTTTCTGGCATAGTCATGTCTTTCCAGTTTGGGACTAACTGGAGTAATTTCTCCTATGCTACTGCGAACTTCCTTGGGCCTGTACTTAGTTATGAAGTGGTCACAGCTTTCTTTTTGGAAGCCGGCTTTTTAGGAGTATTGTTATTTGGCCGTGATAAAGTACCACAGGGTGTTCACCTCTTCGCTGCGTTGATGGTCGCAACAGGCACCTTTATTTCCTCATTTTGGATCTTAGCGGCAAATTCATTAATGCAAACCCCTGATGGACTTATCAATATTGATGGGATATATCATGTTGTATCGTGGACTGATTCACTGATTACTCCTTCTTTTGGCTATCGTTTTGTCCACATGGCACTTGCATCATTTTTAACCGCCTCCCTAGTGGTGGCAGGTGTAAGTGCATGGTTTTTAATACAAAAAAGAGAGGTCGAAGCTAACAAAAAAGCATTATCCATCGCGTTATGGTTCTTGCTTGTTTTAGCGCCGTTACAAGCCGTTATTGGCGATTTTCACGGTTTAAATACATTAAAATATCAGCCAATGAAAGTCGCAGCAATGGAGGGTAACTGGGAGACACAACCTGGTGTACCTTTACTGTTATTTGCAATACCAGACGAAAGCGCCGAGAAAAATCATTTTGAGATAAAAATTCCCAAATTAGCGAGTTATATACTGACCCATGACCCTGATGGTGTTGTGCCTGGCTTAAAAGATGTTCCTGTTGCAGAAAGACCGCCAGTTTTTATTGTCTTTTGGTCATTTAGAGTGATGGTTGGTTTAGGGTTATTAATGATTCTATTTGCATTGTGGGGGCTGGTGTTGCGACGCAATGGAAAAATTTACACTTCGACAACGTTCTTAAACGGCCTGCGACTAATGAGTATTTCTCCATTTTTAGCCGTCTTAGCAGGTTGGGTCGTTACCGAGTCAGGTCGAGCACCATGGCTTATTTATGGTCAGATGACACATGCTGAAGGTTTGACTCCGTCACTCACTGGAGGTATGGCACTATTTTCACTCATTGGTTATGTATTAGTTTACGCAATGGTATTTAGCGCTGGCATATATTATTTATTACAGGTGTTTAAAGGAGGAATTGAGCATACCGATATTCCTCATGAATTGACTACGGTCGAAAGACCAAGTCGTCCACTTTCTGCTGCTCATATTGGTATTGACGAGGATTTATAAAATGGAAAATGTATTTGATTTAACCATAATTTGGGCTGGCATAATTGGTTTTGGCTTGATGATGTATGTCTTAATGGATGGATTCGATTTAGGGCAGGGGATTTTATTTCCTTTCGCTCCAAATGAACAAGCAAGAGATACCATGATGAATTCTGTTGCGCCGATTTGGGACGGTAATGAAACCTGGTTAGTGTTAGGAGGGGCTGGTTTGCTAGCAGCCTTCCCTTTAGTGTATGCCGTATTTTTACCCGCATTATACATTGGCGTGTTTTTGTTGTTGGCAGGGCTTATTTTTAGAGGAATTGCCTTTGAATTTCGTTTTAAAGCCAAAACCTCAAAATACTTATGGAGCTGGTCTTTTTCTGTTGGCTCTATCGTTGCTTCATTCGCCCAAGGAGCAGTAGTCGGAGCATACATTCAAGGTTTTGAGACAGAAGGATTTGCTTATTCAGGTGGTGCTCTAGATTGGTTAACACCATTTACTGTTTTGACAGGTTTCGGTTTAGTGATTGGATATGCGTTATTAGGTAGTACATGGTTGATCTTGAAAACCGAAGGAGAAGTCCAAGATTTTGCCTATAAGATTACGCCAAAGTTACTATTCGGATTAATTGGGGTGTTTACTGTGGTGTGTATTTACACTCCGTTTATTGATGAATATGTGTTTAGCCGCTGGTTTAACGATATTTCATTCATTTGGGCATTGCCAGTATTGGTGTTGTATTGTGCCTATCTTGTTTATAGGCATGTAAAAAAACGCAATGAAGGATTACCTTTTGTGGCTTCCATGGGTATTTTCTTATTTAGTTATTTAGGCTTATTAGCCAGTAAATGGCCTTACATTGTGCCGCCTAAATTTACTATCTACGATGCGGCATCAGCATACAACTCACAGTTATTCTTACTACTTGGTTTTTTATTTGTTATTCCCATTGTGTTGACTTACACCAGCTGGACATATTGGGTGTTTAGAGGCAAGGTCAAAGAAGGTGGGTATCATTAAACTATGCCTCAGGAAAAGCTAAGTTTAGCTAGTTTCAAAGATGTTAATACTGGTCAAGATTTTCTTAAAACCTGTCTCAATAGCCACCAAGCACAGTTGCGATTAGCGGTGCTTTGTGGTGCGTTAAGCACGTTTCTTCTATGTGTCCAATGGGGAGTGGTTTCATGGCTTGTCCATGAGGTAGTTGTTGATGAAAAAAAAATCAGTGCAACCTTATCTTTGATCATTATTTTAGTGATGACTATTGTGCTAAAAGTCATAGTGACGAAGTTACAAACTCATTTTTCTGAATTAGCTAGTGCTGAAATTTGTTATGAGATAAGGCAAGTATTACTGGCACACTGGAATAAAATATCACCTTGTCAAAGGCAAATTTCTCCTGCCGCATCTGCCACTCAGTTGATTGATGATGTGCATAATATGGAAGGGTATTTTTCTCGGTATTGGCCACAACAAATGTTGTCGGTGATAGCTCCATTGCTGATATTTTTTGTCGTGCTGTGGTTGAATTGGTTGTGTGCATTGTTACTTCTGATTTCTGCCCCGCTTATTCCACTATTTATGATTCTTATAGGTATGGGAGCAGAAACTGTCAACGCGAGACATATGCTTTTGAGGCAGCGGTTATCTGGACATTTTTTGAATCGTATTCAGCATTTACAAGTGGTTAAATTACTTGGGGCAACCACTCAGCTAGAGGATGAAATAAAGACAAAGAGTGAACAATATAGAGTCGTCATAATGAGAACGCTGAAAATAGCATTCTTATCATCGACCGTACTGGAGTTTTTTACAAGTATTGCAATAGCGAGTTTAGCTATGTACATCGGCTTTTCCTTGTACGGAGCAATAACCTGGGGGCCTGCTCAGGAGATATCATTATTTAGTGGGTTGTTTATGTTGTTATTGGCACCTGAGTTTTTTCAACCCTTACGAATTTTATCCCAGTATTATCACGATAAGGCAAGTGCACTGGGAGCTGCCGATAATCTATTACCCCAGTTAGGACAATTACATCACATAACCCAAACCACTACAGCTGTTGAGCGCCCTTTTCCTATCTCAATTCACTCTCCTGGTCCACAACTCTACCTAAGAGATTTGTCGATAGGGATAGTTGGGGAAGCAGTGTTAGCGCAAAATATAAATTTACGTGCCAAGGGAGGGCAAATTATCGCAGTAAGCGGTCCTTCAGGTATCGGCAAGACCATGTTATTGAATACATTAGTGGGTTATTTACCACCCATTAAAGGTCAAATAAAAATACTACCGCAAAGTAATATCTCGTATTTACCGCAACGCCCTTGGTTTAAAAACGGGACGATTTTAGACAATATTACAGCGTTGGCTCCGTTAGCTGAAGTAGATGATATTTGGCAAGCGTTGGATCGTGTCGGTTTACAAAAAGAGCTGAAGGAGAGTAAACGAGGTTTAGATACCAATATAGGAGATCTAGGTTTAGGTTTGTCTGGTGGGCAATTACAGAGAATTGCTTTAAGTCGAATATTGTTGCAGCCAAGTCCAATTATTATCTTAGATGAACCAACGGCAAAATTAGATAGGGAAAGCCGTAATACCGTGATTGATGTCATCCAGGCTTTAGCACAATCCTCTATTGTCATTGTTGCGACTCATGATCATGCACTGATACAAATTGCCCAGCAAGTGATTGATTTTGCTTCTCTAAGATATGAGAGTCGTTCATGAAATATTGGTTTAAGATCATTTTTGCAGCTGAACAAAAGAGAATTCAGCTAGGTATTTTATTAACCTTTATTACCGCTATTTCTGGCGTTGCATTGTTACTTTTATCTGGTTGGTTTATTACGGCTACAGGTTTGGTCGGCATCAGTTTGAGTTTGGGTATAGTTGTTTTATTTGATATGTATATGCCTGGTTCAGGTATCCGCTTTTTTGCGTTAAATAGAACCGTAAGCCGATATGTTGAAAGGTTATATAATCATAATACGATTTTAAAATTAGTCGCGGTATTTCGAGGGGAGTTGTTTGGGCGTTTGCTCAGGCTGAATTACAGTGCGAGTCAACACACAGATAGCAAAGAATGGTTAAGCCGTTTAACCGCCGATTTAGATGCTTTAGACAGCATCTTGTTAAGATATACCATCACCCCATTAGCTATTTTATTGCTCAGTATCGTTGTCACGATATTCAGCTATTTTATATGGCGTGATATTACTTTTTTACTCTTGGTATTGCTTATCATTGCCTGCTTATTGGGAGTGTTTGGTACTGTATTTTTCACGGCGAAACATGCCTTTGATATAGCCGTACTGCAAAATACGTTACGCAAGAAAAGTATTGAGCATTTAGAAGGGAGTTTTGAGTTACATTGTATGGGTTTACAAACTATGCATGCTACTCCGCTACAAAAAAAGTTAAGCGGATTAAATCGTTTGGAAACTAAATTTCGAAAATCCTCTAGTCGCGTTCAATTTTGTTTGGATCTATTTTTGCAATTAGGTTTGGTCAGTGTGATTTTATTTACGTTACATAACGTGAACGAGATGGTTATTTCTGAACCTGTTGCAGTATTATTTATTTTTCTGACAGTCGGTTTGATTGAGGTTGTACAAGCCTTGCCAGGTCAATTTAAAGAGTGGGGGAAGACCAAATACTCAGCCGTTAAGCTACAACATGAATTTTCACAAACGACACAACATTCGGTTGATTTACCTGCTACAAGTCCTGCCGTTGAACAATTATCAATACACATAAATGCTCATCCTTTTATACCCGCCAGTAAACAGGGCTTAGTCATCTCATTGAATAAAAATATAACATCATTTGTTGGACGCTCAGGATCTGGCAAGTCGACATGCGCAAATATATTAGCCGGTTTAGTATCTCAAACAGAGTTGTCAGAAAATCAGGTGCAATATTTCCTAAATGGTGAATCGTTACAAAATACCAAGCTATTCAATACAGCTGATTTATTTTATTTGCGACAAGAAAATACTATTTTCTCCGATTCAATTCGTTACAACCTCACTATTGGTCTGCCTAGAGTCACTGATGCTGAGTTAACCTTAGCGTTAAAGAAAGTTGGATTAGCTGATTGGGTAGCACAATTACCTCAAGGTTTGGATACATGGCTTGGTGAAACTGGAGAGAGTCTCTCTGGAGGACAAGCGCGTCGAATTTGTCTTGCTCGACTGTTCTTGAGACAACCCAAGTTTGTTATTTTAGACGAACCATTCAATGGAGTTGATAAAAGTACTGCAGATAAGATCAATGATGAATTATTACAGCATTTTAAAAACAGTAAAGTAGCTGTTTTTACACACGAATTAGCAGGCTTTCATTCAAATGAGGTACAAGCCGTAGTGACTGATTTAAATTTGGCATAAGCAAAGGCTCTTTAAGTTTACAAAATTATAACACACAAATTGACTTAGTACTTTAGGGTATATATTATATCTTTTTGATCTAAATCGTGGTGAAGTTTTGGAAGTGTTTGGATATATTGCGGCTGTATTGATGGGAGTTGTACTGGGAGCTATCGGTGGTGGTGGTTCCATACTAACGGTCCCTATTCTCGTTTATTTATTTGGTCAAGAAGCAACTGAAGCGACCGCATATTCGTTGTTGATCGTGGGCTTGACAGCTACCTACGGTGCCTATTCTTACTTTCGTAAAGGTTTGATTGATTTCAAAGCCGCTATCATTTTTGCTATCCCATCGATAATCGCCGTGTACTTAACGCGCGCATACTTGATGCCTGCTATTCCTGAAGTGTTATTCACAACCCCTTTTGAGTTGACGCGAAATGCACTGATTATGGTGAGTTTCTCCATGTTGATGTTGCTATCAGCATTTATGATGCTGACGAGAGACAATAATAAAATGAGCCATGCAAATAAGGGACAACGCCCATTACTGATTATGCTTGAAGGCGCAGTGGTAGGTGTTGCAACCGGTGTCCTTGGTGCAGGAGGCGGATTTTTGATTATTCCAGCACTAGTGATTTTTATGGGCATGGAAATGAAAAAAGCAGTAGCAGCTTCTCTCCTAATTATTTCTTTAAAATCGTTAATTGGTTTTACCGGTGATTTACAAGCCGGTTTTCAAGTTGACTGGTTGTTTGTTCTTAAACTCATCGTCTGCACGACTCTTGGCATGACAATCGCCGCAAAAATAGCATCGAATGTTGACGGAACAAAATTACAAAAAGGTTTTGGCGTATTTACCTTGATAATCGCCGCATTCATTTTAATTAAAGAATTGATATAAGGAGTAGCAATGAAAATAAAGACTTTTCACGACGAGGTAACCGCTACGTTTACCCATATCGTCATTGATGAAGACACCAAAAAATGTGCTGTTATTGACTCCGTTTTAGATTATGACCATTTCTCTGGCATGGTAAAAACAGATAATGCTGACAAAGTAATAGCTTACATAAAAGAAAACGGCTTGGTAAATGAGTGGATTTTAGAATCACACATCCATGCCGACCATATCACTGCCTCAGGCTATTTGCAGGAACATATTGGTGGTCAAACCGCGATAGGTATTGGGATTAAAGATGTATTAAAGATCTGGGTCCCACTCTTTGATGCGAGTGAAGATACGCCCATTACAGGAGAGCAATTTGATCGTTTGCTAGACGAAGGAGATGAAATTCAAGTTGGTAATATTACTTTAACGACATGGTTAACACCAGGTCATACTCCTGCCTGTGCGAGTTACTACTGTGCCCAAGAAGATATTATTTTTGTGGGAGACACGATGTTCGCGCCGCATCTGGGTACTGCAAGATGTGATTTTCCAGGAGGCTCTGCATCAGATCTATATAAAACCATACAACGATTCTATTCTTTACCTGACAATACCACAGTGTATTTATGTCATGACTATCCAAAGCCTGGCGAAGAACCTTTGGTAAAGATTACGATAGGTGAGCAGAAGATATCTAATGTGCAGATCCAACCAGACACAGAATACGCGGAGTATGTGGCTAAAAGAGAAGCGAGAGATGCGACATTATCGGTACCGAAGCTGTTATTTCCATCGTTACAAACTAACTTAAGATTGGGTGATTTTGGTGTTAAATCCAAAAACGGTTTGCAATACATCAAAATTCCAATTAATGCATTGTGAGGTATATCATGGATTATAAAGTATTAACCCAAAATGTATCTGTTTGTCCCCAGATCACAGTTTCTGATTTAGCAGAAATTCATAAAAAAGGATTTAACACAATAGTTTGTCACCGTCCCGATGGAGAAGGTGCCGATCAAGTGAATTTTACTGAAATCAAAGAAGCCGCTGAAGCACTAGGTATCAAGGCTGTTTATCAACCTGTTGTGAGTGGGAAGATCACGGATGAAGATGCTCTTGCATTTAAACAAATTTTAGCTGAAGTAGAGTCACCAATATTTGCATACTGTCGTACGGGAACAAGATCTACCACCTTATGGGCTTTAGCCCAGGCTACAGAAATACCTGTAAACGATATTCTACAGATTACCAAAAATGCAGGCTATGACATGTCAGGTGTCGCAAGAAGAATTTTGAATGGGGGTAATACACCAACGGATACAACCGACCAAAAATTTGATGTCGTTGTTGTTGGTGGTGGTGCTGCGGGGATCTCTGTTGCATCAAGCTTACTTGAACGACAAGCTAGCTTGTCAATTGCAATTATAGACCCTGCCGATGTCCACTATTATCAACCGGGATGGACATTGGTAGGTGCTGGAGTATTTAAGCCTGAGGAAACGGTGAAAACAATGTCCTCGCTTATCCCTAAAGGTGTGACTTGGATCAAAAATGCTGTAGCTGCGTTTGAACCCGATCATAAAAAAGTGCTTCTAGACGGTTGCAGTATCATTGAATATACAAAGCTAATTGTGTGTCCTGGTCTTAAATTGGATTGGGATAAAATCAGCGGCTTAAAAGAAACGCTGGGTAAAAATGGGGTGACTTCAAATTATAGATTTGATTTGGCACCTTATACATGGGAACTCGTGGAAAAATTTAGCTCGGGTAAAGCGGTATTTTCACAACCACCCATGCCGATAAAATGTGCTGGTGCACCACAGAAAGCCATGTATTTATCATGTGATCATTGGCTAAAAAGTGCTGTTCTAGATAAAATTGATGTGCAATTTTACAATGCGGGTCCCGTTTTATTTGGGGTCAAAGATTATGTTGCACCATTGATGGAATATGTTGAAAAATATAATGCAAACCTTAATTTTTCACATAATTTAGTAAAAGTTGATGGACCCAACAAAAAGGCTTACTTCCAAGATTTAAGCGCAAGTGACACAACGGATTTGCTTGAAGTCGAATTTGATATGCTACATGTTGTACCTAGTCAATCAGCCCCAGACTTCATTAAATGTAGTCCTCTGGTTGACGCTAATGGTTGGGTAGACGTTGATCAATCAACATTACAACACAAGGTATATCCTGATATTTATAGTTTGGGTGACGTCATGAATGCCCCTAATGCAAAAACCGCGGCCGCTGCACGAATGCAAGCCCCAGTAGTAGCAACCAATGTGCTACATGATTTAGGGATGTCTAAAACCAGAGCGATTTATGATGGTTATGGTTCATGTCCTTTAACGGTAGAAAAAGGAAAAATAGTTTTAGCTGAATTTGGTTATGGTGGAAAACTGTTACCGACATTTCCTGCTTGGTTGATCAATAGCACTAAACCTTCGAAACTAGCTTGGTTGCTAAAAGAAAAGTTATTGCCGCCTATTTATTGGAAAGCGATGCTTAAAGGTAAAGAATGGTTTGCTAAACCTAAAGAGCTTAATTAGTCACTTTTACGTCTAGTTATAGTGCTAAATTAATTGACCCCCGAAGGTTTGTTATCACTTTCGGGGGTTATTTTATTGTGGCGAGTGTTTTTGTGTAGATATACCACATTGACAAATCGCACATAGCTATATATATTAGATAAATCTAATATATATAGCTGTTGGGTGATACCATTTTTTCTGAATTTCAAAAACGTAAAATGGCAGAAAATGCAGAGGCTGCTGAAGCTTTACTCAAATTACTAGCAAATAAATATCGCCTGCAAATATTGTGTTCATTAACAGAAAAACAACTTAGCGTTACTGACTTAGAGAAGGTTTGTGGTCTTTCACAGTCAGCGTTATCCCAACATTTGGCGAAATTACGTCAAGCTGATGTGGTGACAGCAGTAAAAGACGGGCAGATGGTGTATTACAAACTGGCTAGTGTTGAGATCAATGCTTTGTTATCTGTTCTCCACCTTATTTACTGTAAAGAATAAGATTTTACTAATATAAAAGGAATGTAATATGAAATTTACTAATATTTCTCCAGCAGAAGCACATGCTCTAGTTGCTCAAGGTGAAGCTCAGTTAATCGATGTGAGAGAGCCTGGAGAGTTTTCTAGTAAACATATTGAGGGTGCGACATTGCTGCCTTTGGGCAAAATTACGGCAAATGATCTGCCCAAAACAGATAAGAAAATCATCATATATTGCTTGAGGGGAGGCAGAGGCTCTTCAGCCTGTACCAAACTAATCGACGAAGATAGTACATTAACAATTTATAACGTTGAAGGTGGTATAACGGCATGGGAGCAAGCAGGTTTTCCAGTCAAAATAGGACACAGAAAAGTGTTGCCATTGGATCGTCAAGTACAACTAACGATCGGTAGTGCTGTTTTCTTAGGTTCTGCAGCCACCTACTTTATTGATCCAAACTTCCTTATTATCCCAGCATTTTTTGGGGCGGGCTTAACATTTGCGGGTGCATCTGGTTTTTGTGGTTTAGCACGTGTTATGGCAATGATGCCTTGGAATAAAAAGTTAAGTTAATCATAAATTAATTCCACAATGGTGAAAGTGCTATTGTCGAATATATTGCCCGTAAGTTAAAAATAAAAAAATAGGAGCATACGCTCCTATTTTTATCTACATAAAAGACATTTACATCTTTTCAAATATGGTCGCAATCCCTTGGCCGTAACCGATACACATGGTGGCTAATCCTACGTTATGGTTTTGTTGCTCCATGACATTAATCAACGTTGTCGAAATACGTGAGCCTGAACAACCCAATGGGTGCCCAAGGGAGATAGCTCCACCATTTTGATTGACTTTCTCATCATAATTGTCCAACCAACCAAGTTGTTTTATGCATGATAGTGCTTGTGCAGCAAATGCTTCATTAAATTCAGCAATATCTATATCAGCCATAGTCATGCCTGCACGTGCGAGCGCTTTTTTGGTCGCTGGTACTGGCCCAAAGCCCATAATAGCTGCATCACAACCTGAAACCGCCATCGCTTTTATTTTTGCTCTTGGTGTAAGCCCTAATTCCTTGGCCCGTTTAGCAGACATGAGTAACATCGCAGATGCACCGTCAGAGATAGCCGAAGACGTACCTGCCGTGACCGTGCCATTTACAGGATCGAATACTGGACGCAGTGTTCCCAATGTCTCGGGTGTGGTTTCTGGGCGAATAACTTCATCAGACTCAACAAGTGTTAGCATACCGTTAGCATCATGGCCTTCAATGGGGACAATTTCATTATCCCAACGACCGGCTAAATGAGCAGCGTGTGCGCGGATATGTGAACGAGCACCAAACGCATCTTGCATTTCTCGGGTAATGCCATTTTGTTTACCCAGAAGCTCAGCAGTTAACCCCATACTGCCTGATGCCGACGCTGTCGTTTTCGCTAGACTGGGATTTAAGTCAATATTGTAGTTCATTGGGACATGTCCCATATGCTCAACACCACCAATCATATACACGTCACCCATACCGGTCATGATCCCGCGAGCAGCGTCATGCAATGCTTGCATAGAAGAACCACAGAGTCGATTCACGGTATTTGCAGCTACAGAACGCGGGATGTCAGTGAGCAGTTGCGCATTACGTGCAACGTTAAATCCTTGTTCTTTAGTTTGTTGCACACAACCCCAAATAATATCTTCGATCTCACTGGGGTCAATTTTTGGGTTGCGAGCTAAAAGCGCACTCATTAAGTGGGCTGATAAATTTTCCGCACGGACATTTCTAAAAACACCGCCTTTTGAACGACCCATTGGGGTACGTACACAATCGATTACAACAACTTCTTGCATAATAATTCTCCTTGGCCGTTATGCGGTGAAATAAGATTTGCCAGCGGCTGCCATTTCTCGGACACCGTCTGTAACTTGGTAAATAGCACCTAAATGCGCATATTTATCCGCGAGTTCTACGAAGTTTGCCAGCCCCATCGTATCAATGTAACGGAATATTCCACCTCTAAACGGCGGGAATCCAGTACCAAACAACAATGCCATATCGGCTTCAGCTGGTGATGCAATGATGCCCTCTTCTAAGCAGCGAATCGATTCATTGGCCATAGGGATCATAAGACGCGCAATCACTTCTTCGTGGCTAAATTCTGTCTTTGTGGCGGCGTGTTGAGCAATCATGTCGATAGCGACAGGTGCTGGTGTTTTACTTGGACGTCCCCGCTTATCTTTGCCGTGGTCATAGAACCCAACACCATTTTTCTGACCTAGGCGATTTGCTTGGTACATTAATGTGACAGGATCATTGGTCACTTTTTGCATACGCTCAGGGAATCCATCTGCCATCACACCAGCAGCATGATCAGCGGTATCAATACCGACAACATCTAGCAGAAAAGCAGGTCCCATAGGCCAGCCAAATTCTTTTTCCATAATTTTATCAACGGTGACAAAATCTGCGCCGTCCAAGACAAGCTTACTGAAACCTGCAAAATAAGGGAACAACACACGGTTGACAAAGAAACCTGGGCAGTCATTTACCACGATAGGTGTTTTACCCATACGTAGGGTAGTTGCCACGACCGCTGCAATCGTCTCTTCGGTGGTTTTTGCTCCGCGAATAATTTCCACTAGTGGCATTTTGTGTACAGGGTTAAAAAAATGCATACCACAAAAACGTTCAGGTTTTTGTAATGAGTCTGCGAGTAAATCAATGGAAATGGTCGATGTATTCGATGTAATAATGGCATCGTCTGCAACATGTTGCTCAGTCTCCGCTAGTACAATCCCTTTGACTTTTGGATTTTCAACAACGGCTTCAATGACCAAATCTGCATGTTGGATAGCGGAATAGTCTAAAGTAGGCGTAATGTTATTTAGTGTACTGGCCATCTTTTTAGCATTTACACGACCGCGCTTCATACCACTCTCGAGAATACCTGCCGCTGTCGATAAACCTAAATCAAGGGCCGCAGCTGCGATATCTTTCATGATGGTAGGAATACCTTTGACCGCGCCTTGATACGCAATGCCACCACCCATAATACCAGCGCCAAGGACGGCATTTTGGCTCACATCCTTGGTCGCACTTTTGGCTTGTTTTTTCCCTTTCGCCTTGACCATTTGGTCAGCGAGGAAAATACCAATTTGCGCTTTCGCGGCATCAGTTTTGGTTAATTGTACAAAGCCTTTATTTTCTAGAGCCATTGCTTCTGAGCGGCCTAAACCCGAAGCTGCTTCAACCGTATTTACCATCATATGTGGTGCTGGGTAATGCTTACCAGCTTTGGCAAATACCATCCCCTTAGCCGTGTTGAAGCCCATAATAGCTTCATTTTGCCCTAGGTTTAGCGGAGCTAGTTTAGCGGCTCTACGCTTTTGCCAATCTAATTTACCGGTAATGGCTGAAAGTAACATGGTTTTGGCTGACGTGATTAAGTGCTCTGGAGCCACAACCGCATCTACCGCACCCTCATGCAAGGCTTTTTCCGCTTTGCGGTCAACACCTGTTGTCATCCATGTTAATGCGTTGTCTGCACCAACAATTCTAGGTAAACGCACCGTACCGCCGAAACCTGGCATGATGCCAAGTTTTACTTCAGGAAGACCCAAGCGGGCTGTGGTATCAGCAATACGTAAGTCACAAGCGAGTGCCATTTCACAACCACCACCTAGGGCAAAGCCAGTTACTGCAGCAATGGTTGGCACATGTAAATCTTCAAAGCGGTCAAAAATATCGGTAGAAGCTTTTACCCAAGCTAACACTTCTGCTTCTGGCATAGCGAACATGTCTGTAAATTCAGTAATGTCAGCGCCGACTATAAATGCGGGTTTGTCAGAGTAGACTAAAACACCTTTTACTGCACCATTGGCAGAAATCGCTTGCGTTGCAGCATCAAATTGCTCTAATGTTTCACGGTCGAATTTATTAACTGAACCGCTAGCAGAAAAACACAGCTCTGCAATGCCATCAGCGTCCAAATTAACGCTGATATTGGTACCTTCGTACATCATGATTGTCTCCTTTGGCAGTGCCAAATCGTTATATGTAGAGTGAAATTTTTTATAATAACTGGTCGTATCAGTGAATCCATTGAAAATCATATTGTCAATAAGTGCAAATGATTTCTATGCTTAAATGTATATAGCTTTTATTTATAGTTTAATAGGGTTTACTATTGCTTTATTTATTAAGAACATTGCACAGAGCAAGCACAATATTCAGTAAGCTTCTCATCAGCACATGGATAAGTATGCTTATTGTGGGTCCTGCGTTTGCGGTGTCTCAATCGTCAAACTCATCTGCCAGCGCAGCATTAACTCCGCAACAAGCCCTTTATAAAAAAACGTACCAAGATATCCAATCAGGTGACCGCAAAGCCTACTGGAAAGCACAAGCTGAGCTCGAAGATTACCCATTATTGCCGTATTTACATCGCGCCTATATCCAAAAATTTATGCGTAGTTTACCTGCTACGGTTGTTGAGCAATATCTCAATGATTATAGTCAGGATCCATTTATAAAGACTATTCAATTTCGTTATCTTGCCTATTTATCGACGCGTAATCCTCGAAAATTTGCACAGTGGTATCAAAAAACACCCTCGGATTGGTTAAATGCCTCCTTGCATTGTCGTTATTTGCGTGGGTTTAGTCGTAACAAATCCAAATTGATGCGCTATGACTCACTGATTAATTCACTGTGGCAAAAACCTGCTTCACAGCTTGGAATATGTGACCCTGTATTTTCTCGCTGGCGCAGTTATGGAGGGCTTACTCAAGAGCGAATACTGGCGCGTATAAAGTTAGTCGCGAAACAAGGGCACCCGAAGTTCATTGCTTATTTGACGACCTTACTTAGTAAAGAGGCACAATACTTGGGACGTTTATGGGGTCAGGTTGCCAATTCTCCAGCATATATTGCCCGAATCGCTGATTGGCAAAAAGCAGATACATTTAATCAACAAGCCATCGTGATGTTTGGTCTAGAGCGCTTAATTTGGCATGATGTTGATGCGGCGACGAGGCATATTCATCTGGTTACTAATAAAGCGCAACTGAAGTCAGCCCAACGTTTTTATTTGTACAAAACACTGGCCATTCGTTTGGCACTATTACAGGATAAACGAGCTAAACACTGGTTAGAAGCCGCTGCAAAACTGGATATGCGAGACGATCTTAGAGACTGGACAGTGAGTTATTGGATCCAGCAAAAAAATTGGACAGAATTATTGAATTTTGTCAGTGCCTTACCCCAAAAGTGGCAAAACGATAGTCGAACGCGTTTTTGGTTTGCCAAATCGCTGCATCTAACCGGTCAAAATGAGCAAGCCAAAACGCTGTTCAACTCATTAGCAAACACTCGCAGTTACTATGGGTTTCTGGCCAGTGATGAGTTGGGTTTACCGATTCAACTGAATCATCAGAGTATTGTCATACCCCAAGAGCATTTCCATATCATCGAAAATGATAAAGCTTTTCAAACCGCCTTTGAGTTACTTGCGGTGGGGCAATTGCAGTGGGCTCGAAGTAAATGGCATGAGTTTTTGACAAATTTACCTAACCCTGTCGGTAAAAGTGCAGGTGTACTTGCTGCGCAGCGTGGTTGGTATGATAGAGCTGTATTCGCAATGGCAGAGTTTGGGGCACTTAGCGAGACGCAAGTCCGTTTTCCAGTCGTGTATAAAGATGCATTTTTTAGTGCAGCAGAACAGTATAATCAGGCACCTAGTTGGTTGCTAGCCGTGGCTCGTCGAGAGAGTGCCTTTGCGCCTGACGCACGTTCAACGGCAAATGCCTATGGGGTAATGCAGATTTTGCCGAGCACTGCGTCGTACATAGCGCAACGTGATGTTGCTCGGGCTGAACTAACCGATCCTACTGCCAATATAGCACTTGGCGCACAATATTTAGATTACTTGAGTACTAAAGTGAGTACCAATCAAGTCTTACGAACCGCTGCTTACAATGCAGGTTGGCGCAGGGTGATAAACTGGTTACCTCAAGAACCCGTTGCTGCCATACAATGGATCGAGTCTATACCATTTAAAGAAACACGAGCGTATGTGAAGGCGGTCATTGCGTATGAACGCATCTACGCCAAGCACCTTACTAATGAGGGGAAGATTGTACCTTCGTCTTTTGCAGATTTGTCGCAAATGATGATCAGTCAGGATACACTGACAACACAGGAGCTGGGTGGTAAACTAGCCAAAAGATAATAATAAGGACCCCTAAATGACAGATTTCACGCACATGGCAGCTGAATTATATCCCGCACATATCCAACACATGCAGCATTTGGCTCGAGAGGCATTGGCCCGAGAAAATTTGGATGGTTTGGTTATTCACTCAGGTCAGAGTAAGCGGATGTTCCTAGACGATAATCATTACCCATTTCACGTAAATCCCCAATTCAAAGCGTGGTGTCCAGTAACAGATAACCCAAATTGTTGGTTAGTGATTGACGGGGTGAACAAACCTAAACTGATTTTTTATCGTCCAGATGATTTTTGGCATAAAGTCCCGCCGGCACCACAAGATTTTTGGACGGCTGAATTTGATATTATCTTGTTGACCCAAGCCAATGCAGTTGAAAAGCACTTACCTTTTGACAAAGCTCGCTATGCCTATATTGGCGAGTACATCGAGGTCGCTAAAGCGTTGGGTTTTGAACATGTAAACCCTGACCGAGCGTTGCATTACATGCACTATCATCGCGCCTACAAAACGGAGTATGAGTTGACCTGTATGCGTGCAGCAAATCGCATTGCAATTGGTGCGCATAAAGCGGCTGAATTAGCTTTTTTAGCAGGTAAAAGTGAATTTGATATTAACCTGGATTATTTGGCCGCAGCACGGCAAGGCGACAATCAGGTGCCATACAACAACATCATCGCATTAAATGAACACAGCTCGATATTGCACTACACCGTACTTGAGACACAAGCGCCAACTGAATCATTATCGTTTTTGATTGATGCAGGGGCGAGTGTAAATGGGTATGCTTCAGACATTACCCGCACTTATACCACATCCACAGGTGTGTTTGCCGATATGATTAAAGGTGTTGATGCGTTAACTGTGGAACTCGCTGGTAAACTGACGCCACAAAAGTCTTATATCGAGACGCATCTGCAAGCTCACACCGGTATCGCTATTTTGTTAGAAGAATTCGGCATTGTGAATTTACCGGCCCAAGATATCGTTGCGCAAGGGATTACAAAAACGTTTTTCCCGCATGGTATTGGTCATATGCTGGGCTTGCAAGTACATGATGTCGCGGGGCATGTCCATGATGATCGCGGTACACCACACCCTGCACCAGCAGAGCATCCGTTCTTGCGTTGCACCCGTGATATAGAAGCTAATCACGTTTATACCATTGAACCGGGTTTATATTTTATTGATAGTTTGCTAGCGAAACTCAAAGCGACACCACAATCGCAATATGTCAATTGGGATGTGGTTGCACAATTAAAACCCTTTGGTGGCATTCGGATCGAAGACAATGTCATAGTTCATGCGACAAAAAATGAAAATATGACGAGAGAAGGTGGGTTAAACTAACCCGTTTTAGATACCATTTGCGACAGCAATGTAGCGATACCCTCTGTTTTGCAAAGGGGATCGTTAAAGGGTGTCTTTACAGGGTGAGCATCGAGATTAATGTACCTTTCATATGCGAGCGAAGCTGAGCTATCTGTGCAGTGAAAAAGCTTAAGATACCCGTTCGACAGCAAGGTGCGCTAGACCTATCAGAGCCTGTTTATACTCGCTTTCAGGTAAAACAGCTAAATGGCTTATGGCCATATCTCGTTCGGCCAAGGCTTTGGTTTTGGTGTATTCGATGGATTGTGTTTCTTGCATTATGGCTAAGATGTCATCCAATGCAGCAGAGCCATCACCAGCAACAATAGCTGCTTTTATTTGCTCAGATTGTGCTGGTTGGCTGTGCCACATAGCATGCAACAAAGGCAAGGTAGGCTTGCCTTCGGCTAAGTCATCTCCAGCGTTTTTACCCATTTCATCTGCACTTGCCGTGTAATCAAGAATATCATCAACAAGCTGGAAAGCTGTCCCTAAATGTTTACCGTATTCTTGCATAGCGGTTTCTATAGCAGGAGACTGCTGGGTTAACACTGCAGCGAGCTGGGTAGCCGCTTCAAAGAGGCGAGCTGTTTTGCTATAAATGACAGCAAAGTAGTTTTCTTCCGTCGTCTCAGGATCGTTCACATTCATCAACTGCATAACTTCGCCTTGGGCGATCCGATTCGTCGCATCAGATAAGATACGCATAACCGCCATGCTATCTAATTCAACCATCATCTGGAAAGCACGCGAATACAAGAAATCACCAACCAAGACGCTAGCTTCATTCCCGAATAATGCGTTTGCTGTCTCTTGACCGCGGCGTAATTTGGAATCATCTACGACGTCATCATGCAACAATGTAGCAGTGTGAATAAATTCAATAATTGCAGCTAATGTATGATGCTGGGTGCCTGTGGTACCTAAAGCACGCGCTGCAAGGACCGTGAGGAGTGGGCGTAAACGCTTACCGCCACTGTTAACAATATAAAACCCAAGTTGTCGAATTAATGCAACATCACTATCAACTTGCTCTTGAATAAGCTGATTTACAGCTTGCATGTCTGTATTAGCGAGGTCAAAAATGTCTTGTGTGTCTGATGGATTCATAGCAACTTGTGTTTGGTGAATGTTATTAAATCTTGAATTTTATAACAATGAACAAAATGGACACGGCAAAATACCTGTGTAGCAGACTAAAATCAATGGTATATTAGTGTAATTCACCAATAAAGTGAAAATGTATCAGGTTTTATCAAGCCTAGGAACATTTTTGATCTTTTTCTGATAATGGGGCTTGTCACTACCCCCTATTTTACGTATAATCTGCGCCCTGTTTTTTGAATTTAGCGTTTAAGTACGCAGAGCGGAGATAAATATGTACGCGGTTTTCCAAAGTGGTGGTAAACAACACCGTGTGGCTGAAGGCCAAACCGTTCGTCTAGAGAAGATCGAAGTCGCCCCTGGCGAGTCAGTAGAATTCGATAACATCTTGATGGTGAGCAATGGTGAAGATGTTAAGATCGGCACACCTTATGTGGCCGGTGGTAAAGTAACTGCTGAAGTAGTTACGCACGGACGTGGCGAGAAAATTAAAATCGTTAAGTTCCGTCGTCGTAAGCACTCTCGTAAGCAGCAAGGTCATCGTCAGTGGTTCACGGAAGTGAAAATCACTGGTATTAACGCATAATAGGAGAATTATCACATGGCACACAAAAAAGCTGGTGGTAGTACCAAAAACGGTCGTGATTCAGAAAGTAAACGTCTTGGCGTAAAACGTTACGGCGGCCAATCTGTATTAGCGGGTAACATTATTGTTCGTCAGCGTGGTACTAAATTCCACCCTGGAAGCAATATGGGTATCGGCAAAGACCACACATTATTTGCTTTAACTGATGGCAAAGTGCAATTCGAAATTAAAGGTCCAAAAAACCGTAAATTCGTAAGCATCGTTGCAGAGTAAGCAGTAATACACTGATTTAGAAACCTCGCTTTTGCGAGGTTTTTTGTTTTTAGCGCAAAATATTTATTGCTCTGTGGTAAAACTGTGTTTTATTTGACCAAATAAACGCAACTACAGGTCAGTTGCACAATATGCGCTAATACAGTGTATAATATAATCATTCTGATTCTGTGTGAAACGCAAAGCGAATGATACAAGAATCAATGACTACGCATACTCGACAGCGTAAATGACATATAAGTGATGAAGTAAGAACATGAAATTCGTAGATGAAGCAGAAATAAGAGTAGAAGCTGGTGATGGTGGTAATGGTACTATCGGCTTCCGTCGTGAAAAATATATCCCTAAAGGTGGTCCTGATGGGGGAGATGGTGGCGATGGTGGTTCTGTTTATCTGGTCGCAGATGAAAACCTAAATACCCTTATTGATTATCGCTTCGAACGTTTTCATCGAGCTGAACGCGGTAAAAATGGTCAAGGTGCAAACTGTACTGGTCGCGGTGGCGAAGATTTAGAGATCCCTGTACCCGTTGGTACACGAGCAACGGATAAAGACACCTTAGAAGTGCTTGGAGATTTGTTGAAGCACGGTCAGCGCTTGAAGGTCGCACAAGGCGGCTTCCATGGTTTGGGCAATGCGCGTTTCAAGAGTTCGACGAACCGTGCACCTCGTCAAAAAACCAATGGTACACCGGGTGAAATTCGTAATTTACTACTAGAGCTTATGCTGTTGGCTGATGTGGGTTTATTGGGTTTACCCAATGCTGGTAAATCAACATTTATCCGCAGTGTGTCCGCGGCTAAACCCAAGGTTGCTGATTACCCTTTCACAACGTTAGTGCCTAATCTCGGCGTAGTACGTTTAGAGTCTCAACAAAGCTTCGTGATCGCTGATATTCCCGGATTGATTGAAGGTGCTGCTGATGGCGCCGGTCTGGGTATTCAATTTTTAAAACATCTAGAGCGCTGTCGAGTGCTACTACATTTGGTAGATCTCATGCCGGCTGATGGTTCAGATCCTGTCGATAATGCTAAAGCGATTATTAATGAGCTAGAACAATATTCACCAAAACTAGCCGCAAAACCACGTTGGTTAGTATTTAACAAAATTGATTTGTTACTCGAAGACGAAGCTAAAGAGTTATGTGACCAAATAGCGAGTGCATTAGAAGTTGAAAATTACTACCAAATTTCTGCTTTCCAAAAACTTAACGTCGATGAACTATGTCGCGATATAATGAATTATATTGAGACACTACCAGTAGAAGAACTTACTGCTGAAGAAGAAGTAGAGTTCCAATGGGATTCTTATCATGAGCGCGTCATTGCTGAGCATTCTGGTGTTGAAGATGACGACGATGATTGGGATGACGAAGATGACCATCCTAACGTGGTTTATACCAACGAATAATAGCTCGCAAAACATTTTGTTTCATGTTTACTGCTTAGGTTACATTTCTAATTTGACTAATCTACCGTGATTGTCGTAAAGTTAGTCGGTAACTGAAGCAGATTCAAACAAGGATATTTGATGCCTCAAAACAATGTTACACACGCAGTTAAATACCCCCTTTCTTTCGGCAAGAAAACTCTTGGTCTCGTCTTGGTTTGTTGCTTTGCTTTTAACGCGGCAGCGATGACTAAAAATGAACAATCAAAGCCGTCGCAAAAAGCAGATACACAAACATCAGCGAATGCAAACGCGACTCAATTGAAACAAATTACAGCTGATATTGAGGCGTCAGAGGCACTGGATCCAAAAGATATTGTGCTGAGTTCAGATGACGTAAATCCAAAGGTGAAAGACAATATTGAAATCATTGGTGTATTTGCCCGAACACCGCTGTTATTTTTCAAAAAAGAAATGGAAAGAGCTGAGCTGGATTTTTATGAATCTTTTAACGCGATTGCTGACGAAGACAAGTTTAGGGTTAAGTGTCGTTTGGAAGCCAAAGTCGCTAGCCGTATAAAGAAACGTGTGTGTTACCCTCGTTACGTCTTGGATAGAATGGCCCAAGAAACACAAAATGCCCTATCAAGCGGAAGTCCCTTTCCAACTTTGGAAGAAATAGAGTTTTTGGTGAAACGTGATAAAGAAGAAGCGTTGTTGTACGCTGAAAAAATCGTTAAAGATAATCCCGAGCTTCTAAAAAAGTTAATTAAAATGAATGAAAAACAAGAGAAATATCAAAGCAAGCGTGCAGAATACTTTGGTGATAGTGAGTAAGCGCTGATTACTTATTTGATTCCATTTTTTTAAGAATAGTGACTAGGCTAAACCCAGCGTTTAGCCTTTTTCATATACTCGAGGTAAGCATCTCCAAATTTAACTGTAAGAATTTTCTCCTCAGGGATAATTTGGAAATACTGCATATACACCATAAAAAGAATGACACATGGGGGCATAGCAAACGTACTCAAAAAACAGCCCCAGCTCACAAGCAAGAGAGCAAATCCTACATACATCGGGTTACGGGTTTTAGCAAAGATCCCGTTTTCAACTAATTGAGAAGTATCTTCAGGTGCAAGTGGGTTTACAGTCGTTCGTGCTTTTCTAAATTGCCATACTCCTAACATGATATAAGTTACCCCAGCTACAAGCGTACATACAGCAAAGAACAAAGGGGCTATACCCAAGTGCTCCATGGTTGCAAAATGCAGCTTTGCGGCAGCGGTTAGTGTGATAAAAAATAATAAAACAATCACCGGTGGGATTTTTAAGTGTAAAAAATTCATGGTCTATTTCCTTATCTCTCAAGTACAATATCAACAAGTATAAATTAAAGAGAATAAAATACATGTCCCAATTATCTATGATTGTCGCAATGGCTCATGAGCGTATTATTGGTGCTGATAATGATATGCCTTGGCATCTACCCGCAGATTTAGCCCATTTTAAGCGCACGACTATGGGGAAACCCGTCGTTATGGGACGCAAAACGTATGAATCTATTGGTAAAGCTTTACCGGGCCGTCATAATATTGTGATCACGACGAATCAGACATATCAACTTGAGGATGCAACCGTAGTTTACTCTGTTGCAGAAGCGCTGGCGGAGTGTGCCAAAGAGGATGAAGTCATGATCATTGGCGGAGGCACCATTTATGAATTACTGATCCCGCATGCTGATAAGTTACACCTCACTTTTATTGATAAAAAGGTGGCAGGTGACACACAATTTCCAGATTGGACTCAATATGGCGCCTGGCAAGAAATATCACGAGAAGCCCATCAAGCCGATGAAAAAAATCCACATGACTACCAGTTCGTCACTTTAGTCCGTGAGTAGCTAAGCTGTAAACAGGTAAGAACAACCGGAAGCATGTCACAGGACTCTATCTACGTTCTATCATTATTGTCACGGGTATCGGTTTACTTTGCGCTTTGGTACAAGGAGAACGTGTAAAGATATCCATATAACCCACTAAAGAATATGGAAGGTGCTACTGTTAACCACAAGTTCGGTGTGGCATTGATGATGTTGACGCTAATTACCACACTGGCTTGTAATGCCATGGGCAAGAGCGGAGCCAACAGCACCATGGGTAGACGGACCTGGTTCGCTGTCGTGGCCATAGTATTTAAGACTTGGTTAAAACTCTTGCGTATTTGTTTCGCAGCTTCTGAATGATGGTATGGCAGACAGATTAATGGTGTAACAAAAGCAAAAGAGATGCGGTACTGGTTAAATTTGGCAAAGCTCCACTCGGTAATGATGGTAAACACAAGGGTAATAGTAGCACTGGTTAAGCCCTGGACTAGAGCCACTCGGTACAGGTCAGCATTGTTAGATAATGTCGTCATGTTGGCTAGGTAGGCCCACACACCATAGAATAAAAAGGCGATGACGGCGGAGAGTACTAGTCGAGTTATTTTATTCATAAGGCCTCTGCTGGGGCAATGATCCCATATTGTAGTAATATAATCAGTGACAACATCATGATTGGGATAGCTACTATCGTCGTTGTGACAACGATATTTGCTGCCAATACCGGGTTGTTATTGGTCTTTTTCGCCATAATATAACTAGCTGCAGCGGTGGGAGAAGCTGACATTAAGAATAAAATACCCATAGCGACTGAATCCAATCCTAGAAAATATCCACTACCTAAGATAACTGCTGGATAAGCAATACATTTACCTATATTGGCGAATATCATGGGCGCTACTTCAGTTTTCATGGCGAATAGTTGTAATGATGCGCCGGTACATAATAGTGCCAGAGGTAAGGTTAATTGGGCAAAGTAAGCCAGACTGACCTCGGCTACACTGGGCAGAGTTAACTCAAAATAAGATGCTGATAAAGCCAAAACAATGGATAAAATGATGGGGTTTTTGACCAGTGCAATGAGATTATCTTTTATCGAATACTGTTTTATGGAATAAAAGTTCAATAGTAGTACTGCTAACAAATTATAGATCAATGTCGTACAGGCCATGAATACCGATGCGGTAGCAAAAAACGATGGATATGCGTTCGCGCTTAGGGCTAAACCGACAATCCCGATATTAGAGCGATAGGCACCTTGGATAACAACCCCTCTGTCTACACGCTCGCGAATATTGACCTGAGCAAAAACCATTGCGAGTAACACAAATACAATGGTGCCAATCACACTGGTCAAAATGAGAGTCGGGTTGGCAGCTGTACTGAAATCAGCCGTATAAATGGAGTTGAATAATAGAGCGGGAAGTGAAATGTTATAGACCAGCTTTGAGCCACCCTCAACAAACGCGTCATTCATTAAGCCAACACGCTTAAAAACGACACCAGCAATAATCAAACACATAACAGGTGCAACGACAATGAGCGCCGTCATCAATGGAGAAGTAATCATAAGCTATATATCATGGAAAAGTCTTATTATACCTTGCCTCTAAACTTAAAACACTAAAAGCATACTTTTATATATTTTAAATACATATTTTCGGTTAAGTTAACAAAAATGTAACAACTGATGGAGATTTCTAATGAGTGAACATGCTAGTTTCACACGTATGCAAGACGGTACCAAAGAAGAATGGATGGTCATTGCTGCTGCGCACAAAGAGTCATTTAAACATACCGCAGACCGCTTCATAGCAATGTTGCGCGAACTTGAAAACCATACGTTAGGGTTTGCTTGTGATCAATTACAACATGCTTTGATGGCCGGGACGTTAGCTCGTCGAGCTGGTGCGTGTGATGAACATATCGTTATTGCGTTATGTCATGATATTGCCAAAGTGATCAACGTACCCAATCACGGTCAAATAGCCGCTGAAATGATGCGGCCATATATTTCAGATGATAGCTATCACGTTATTTATTACCATCAGGCTTTCCAAGGGGCCTATTACTATGATTATCTGGGTGCACCCACAAATTTGCGTCTGCAATTTAAAGACGAGCCTTGGTATGACTTGGCAGTGAAATTAGTGGATGAATGGGATGCACCTGCATTTGATCCTGATTTTGTGGTGGATCCTCTAGATAGTTTTATTCCACTCATACGCAAAGTCTTTCACGACAACCCCGTTGCTATTGGTTAACATTTAATTAAAAGTACTTATCCGTAATTTGTGCTATCCTGCACCGGATTTTTTTACAGGTAAATGTACGATATGTTTAAATTTGATATGGCCAATAACAACGTTAAGAACGATGTGTTATCTGGTATTACAGTTGCTTTGGCCCTTGTGCCAGAAGCTGTTGCTTTTGCGTTTGTGGCAGGTGTTGAACCGATGGTGGGTTTATACGCTGCGTTTATGATGGGTTTAATTACCTCCGCTATTGGTGGTCGTCCAGGAATGATCTCAGGTGCTACTGGAGCAATGGCAGTTGTCATGGTTGCCTTGGTCGCTATGCATGGTGTGCAATACCTCTTCGCTGCGGTTGTGTTAGCCGGGTTATTACAAATACTTGCCGGTGTATTTCGTCTTGGTAAGTTTATCCGTTTAGTCCCATACCCAGTAATGCTAGGTTTCGTAAACGGTTTGGCGATTGTGATATTTCTAGCGCAGCTAGGGCAGTTCAAAGTCTTTGATACCTCAGGTTTACAAGTCTGGATGACGGGTGAGGTGTTGTACTTGATGCTTGGTTTAACCGCGTTAACCATGGCGATTATTGTATTTTTACCTAAACTAACAAAAGCCGTTCCTTCATCTTTGGCAGCCATTATTGTGGTAACAGGATTGGTCCATGGTTTAGATTTAGAGGCACGGACAGTTATTGACTTCGTTCGTGATATGTTGCCTGAAGAAGAAAAAGCGACGGCAACACTAGCCGGTGAGCTTCCTAGCTTCTCTATCCCAATGGTTCCATTTACCCTAGAGACGCTTTATATTATTTTACCCACTGCGATTATTTTATCTTTGGTCGGTTTGATTGAGTCCTTATTAACGCTAACGCTCATCGATGAAATGACTAACACACGTGGTCGTGGCAACAAAGAGTGTATTGGTCAAGGGGTTGCCAACACGGTTAATGGTTTCTTTGGTGGTATGGGAGGCTGTGCCATGATTGGTCAGTCTATGATTAATATCAACTCTGGTGGTCGTGGTCGTTTATCGGGTATTACGGCGGCTATAGTATTGCTTGGTTTTATCTTATTTGCCTCACAACTTATTGAAATGATCCCACTAGCGGCATTGGTAGGGGTCATGTTTATGGTCGTTATTGGCACATTTGAGTGGGCTTCATTCAAAATCATTCGTGGGGTGAACAAAGAAGATGCATTTGTCTTATTCTTGGTGACCTTTGTGACGGTTATTGCTGATTTAGCTATTGCGGTTATTGTTGGGGTGATTGTATCTGCATTAGTGTTCGCTTGGAAACATGCGACACATATCTCCGCAAAATCTTATACGGATAAAGATGACTGGAAAGTATATGAGTTAGATGGTCCTTTATTTTTTGGCTCAGTGACGCACTTTAAAGAGATTTTTGATCCTGAAAATGACCCAACGGATGTAGTGATTGATTTTAATGAGTCGCAGATATGGGATTCATCGGGGATTGATGCTTTAGACACGTTGGCTGACAAATACGAAGCCGCAGGTAAAAAGCTTCACATCCGTCATATTTCACCAGAATGCCGTAAACTTTTACGCAAGGCGTCTAAGTTCGTGGAAATTAATGTGAATGAAGATCCTCGTTATTATGTAGCAAGTGACGAGTTAGGATAAAGCCTCAAAAACAAAGATAGATACCAACGATATTTTACCCTTTCCAGTACGCTTAGTATCTGGCACAAATAATGATTAAGCACTTGTGTTTGATTTTTACTTAATCGTTAATTTTGACAGGCATAAGTGTACCGTTGATATCTATCTTTATCTTTAACTGAGAGTGGTTCTCTAGATAACAGGTTATTAAGCAAATACCACTAAATAATCTGAGATGATTTACGTTTATAAATATAGCAGGAAATCGACTCTCCGATAATTGCTAAAAATAAAAACACGCCAAAATATACTTAAGTATTAAAATTTAAGCTGGATTTAAATATCGGATCGGAGTGACTTTGATAAGGAAAGCAGAGCTTCTGAAGGGGCAAATTTAGCTCTCAAAGCATACTATAATAATAGCTTGAGAGCATATTGGGATTACTTCATTTCCGATAAATAAACGATCAGATCGACCATATCATCTGGCGTCATATCACGCGTAAATGTAGCTTGGTATTTATCATTTACAATGAAGTTTGGTACACCAGATACAAAACGACGGAACTCATCAATCGTCTTATTATTCTTGCGCAGCATATTTTTCACAGCGAAGCTTTTCGCCGTTTTATCAAATTCTTCGGCACTCACACCATTGACCAAAAAGATACTGCGTACATCATCAGTACTTGCGATGGTGGCCCGTTGTCGATGAATATAATTAAAAATAGCGGTATTTAACGCTTGTTCATTTTTTAATACACGGCCAATTAGCATACCCCGAGTCACCTCGTCTTGGAGTTCTCGACCAGCAAACCCCATAAAGTTAACGTGTACTTTTTCGAACGTGACATTCGCATCTAACTTGTTTTTCATTTGTGCCACTAGCGGCTCGAAATTGAAACAATGCGGACACCAGAAAGAGAAAAACTCTTTTACATTGGGCTTTGCAGACGCTGTTTGACTAATTACTTTATAATGTTCACCTTCAATGAAGCGTGCTTGAGCACAAGCAGTGAGTGAAAACACTAATGTAGTAATAGCGATAAACGAGCTTAATAATATTTTTTTCATATAATTCTCAACGAGTTAGTTATGAAGTAAATCATACACAGAGTGATAAAGTTTGAAAACCTTAAAATACTAGCTTGTAGTATAGATTCATTAACTGAATCTATACTTAATCAACGCAAGGTATATATCTCTCTATAGACTGAAAACAATCAGTAACCTAATATTGCCTACCAGGAATAGTGAATAAACGCACTTATGTTTCTTTCTAAACCGCGATACCCGACAATATCCGTATAAGTAGCATTGAACAGATTATTACCCTTGACTCCTACTTTTACTTCGGGGCGAGCCTGCCATTGTATACTGGCATTGATTAACCAATAAGCAGGTTGAGCAATCGTTGCAGAGGGCTGTGGGAAGGGGGGAAAGAAGACATCATCACGACTACCTGTATAACGTGCACCTAAGTAAGTACTTACTTCGTTCTGGTATTCATTGTTGATGGTAATCGAACCATTGTGCACCGCTCTACGTAATTCTCGAATCTGCAAATTAGTAGTATCTTCAGTAGCGTCTAAATAGCTATATGCCAAAGTAACTTTACCAAATGACGAGTGCAGGGTGCTAGATAACTCCCAGCCTTGACGCTCACTTTCCCCGTTAATATTAGCTGAAGTAAAACCACCTGAAACAGGTTCAAATACAAATCCATTGATTTCATTGTATAATGTGGCCTTAAACAAAGTCAGATCTAATGAGTTGGTCGTTTTATTTACACCAGGGAAAATAAACCCAAGACCTAGCTCATTCGTCACCGATTTTTCCGGTTCCAGTTCAGGATTACCCACAAAAGAGGTTGGGAAAAAACCGAAGCGCTCTGTAAATGTTGGATTTTTAGTTGCTTTACCTCTGCTGACAAACAGATTCACTGCAGGTGATAATTGCCAATGCCCACCAATTCGATAGTCCGTAGTGGCAGCAAATTCAGAGTTATCGGTGTAGCGTGCAGATGTGTTTAACCAGATAGCTTTTGTAATGGGCTGTACTGAGTCAACAAAAACACTATTTTTAGTCATATTTTCAGCATAATTAGGATCACCAAAAACGACAGGACCCGCTTGTTCATAGTCAATATTCGAATATTCGAGGCCTAAGTTAATTGTGCCTTGAGTTGAGCTTGAGGCCACATTGGGGAAAACTTTGTGCGTAATTTGTAGCACACTAAGCAGCTTTGCCTCGGTACTATTTGATGCACTCGCAATAGCGTTATTTTCAATGTTATCGACTTTGTCTTGATGATAATGCAGAGCAGAGTCAATTTGCCATTGTGCATTTTCTGGTGCGAATAACCATCCTGCTTTCAATGTATTCTTAGTTCCCTTAGATACATTATTAGCATCAACAGGTAATCCTGTCGTCAGAAAATCAGTCGCATCATAATCAGTTTTATAATCGACTAAGCGAGCAAAACCAGATAAGCGATGCTGCGGATTTAGCTGGTAATGGGTATTCAACTGCACTTGGGTATTGGAATAGCCGTCCTTTTCTGCATTGCCTTCGACCAATGAGATGTTTTGCCCATCGGTAGTAAAATGACTCAGGGCTAATCGATAATCCAAGTCGTCTGAACGACCACTTAATTGATAGGCTCCTTGGTAGGTATTATTTTGCCCAGAACTAAACTGCAGACTTTGTTGTAAATTATCCATGGCGGCTTGTTTGGTCGTAATACTGAGCACACCGCCAATCGCACCATCTCCCCAGACTGCGCTTTGGCTGCCCCTTAGTAATTCGATACGAGCGATATTCGCAACGGGTAAATGCGCTAAATCAATGAGACCACCTTGGGCCAAATCATTAATTTGCACACCATCTAAAAGAACCAAAACGTGATTCGCTTCAGCACCTCGTATACGCAGTTCAGCGTATTGGCCTACACCGCCGTTGACGCTGAGATCGACATTGGCAAATTGCGTTAATAACTCACTGACAAAGGTTGCGGAGCTCTGGGCAATTTCGGCTTCAGTCAAGACTGACACAGAGCCGGCTAGTTGATTGATAGCGAGGGGTTGCCGTGAACCAGTGACGGTGATTAATTCGGTAGGTGAGGAGGCTAATTGCTGAATGGTGGTTGAATTAGTCTCAGAAGATGGATTAGCAAATAAAGAAGTGTGACTCAACGAGCACACTGAAAACACAGCAAGTGCTGTTTTTGATACATTAAATAACATGTTGATTTCCATTGACGCTGTTCCCACAGAACAGTTGCAAGTGAATGTGTCCATTCACACCAATTGTGAAGACATCGGTCAATGGCCGGTATCCGGACTCAAGAGTTTAGCTACTGACCATGCGCTTGAAGCGCTATCATGTTTGCCTCGATTTTTTCGCCTTCCCAAGTCGAATGACTCAGTGGCTATGAAAAAATCTCACTCATATTACCGTTGCTGGGGCAGTGTAAGATTATTCACTTACTTCCCGTTTACCTTGTTGTTAGCCATGCTATCCAACAAGCACCAAAGACCTGCGCATTATAAACGAATTGGCGCTAATGTCTCAGGTTTTAGTGATATAAATTAGATAAGAGCTGCATAAGATAAACTCAGAAAGGAGCAGCTTAATAACCGAGCTTGATGGGGGCCTCATTGAGTTCGGCGAGTTGTTCTTTTAAAGCTAATATCTGCCCTTCCCAATATTTATCTTCACCAAACCAAGGGAAAGCTTGGGGAAATGCAGGATCTGCCCAGCGCTCTGATAGCCAAGCCATATAGTGGACCATTCGCAGTGCCCGAAGTGGTTCGATTAACTGGGTTTCAGATGCATTGAAGGGGTGAAACTCTTCATACGCTTCTACCATTGTATCGAGTTGGAGTATCTGCTGAGCGCGATCACCAGATAACATCATCCATAAATCTTGGATGGCAGGGCCCATCCGGCAATCATCTAAATCGACAAAGCTGGGGCCATCACGCCATAAAATATTACCTGGATGGCAATCACCGTGCAGTCGAATAATTGCTGTATTGGGTTGGTACAGTTCGGTTGCTCGCGCTATGACAGGATCTAAAATCGCAAAAAAAGCGGTTTGTAAATGCGCGGGGATCAGTTGACTGTGTTGCAATATTTCGCGTGGACCAAGTAAATGACTGTCTACCCCCAGCGGAGCTCGATGTGCAAATGTTTGACTTTGTGCGATGCGATGCATTCGTCCAATAAAACGCCCCATCCATTCAAGCTGGTCAAGATTATCATTTTCAAATTGGCGCCCACCGGTTGATGGAAAAACAGTAAACCGAGTTTGCTTGTAATGGTGCAACGTCTTATTCTGGATGACCAAAGGAGCAATTAACGGGACTTCATTGGCGGCTAACTCTAGGGCAAAATCATGTTCTTCTTGGATCTGAGCATCAGTCCAGCGGCCACCTCGATAAAACTTTACCACATAGCGGAGGTTTTCTTCAGCAAACTGATATACGCGGTTTTCATAGGAGTTTAAAGCGAGCAGCCCGGTGGTCGGCCTAATATCAATCGATTCTAACGCATCGAGAATGATATCAGGCGACAAATGTTGAAACGTAAAGTCACTATCTGAGCCGAATTGTGTCTGGGCCGGTATCTGGTTCATAGCAATTCGCTTAGTTAACAATAAACAGTAATTTTATCAGGTATTAGCGATAAATAAACTTACTTTCTTGGGTTAAATCTACGACTGTTCCATCGGTCTGAGTCGTTGACACATAAAAACTCATAGGGGTTATCGCTTCAGTCAAACTATATGCATCCACCGCGACACTTATTGGCAAACTGTAGACCTCACCACCAGCAACTGTGACATTTTGTGCACCGATAAAGACGGGATTCTCAAGTCCTTTGACTGTGATTTGATACGTTTGTGTCGTTTGCGATTTGTTGAGTATTTTTAAAGTATAAACGTTTTCAATTAACCCCTCATTATTCTCTCTATACAAAGTATTTCGGTCACGAATAATATCGACTTCAAGAGGTTTGCGTGACATGAAATCTGCGATCAATAACCCAGTCATAATCAAGAGGACAACCGCATACCCAACAAGTTTAGGACGTATTATTTTGGTTGTGCCGCCATTTAGCTCATGCTCTGAAGTAAAACTGATCAGTCCTTTGGCATAGCCCATTTTGTCCATGACACCGTTACAGGCATCCACACAAGCCCCGCAGTTAATACATTCATATTGTAGACCATTGCGAATATCTATTCCGGTTGGGCATACCTGAACACACAGATTACAGTCGATACAGTCACCTAATGCTTTGGCTTTTAATTGCTCTTGGGTCGCTTTGCGTGAACGAGGGCCACGTCCTTCACCACGTTTTGCATCGTACGCGACGGTGAAGGTATCTTTGTCAAACATTGCCGACTGGAACCGAGCATACGGACACATGTGAATACACATAATTTCACGCATCCAGCCAGCATTACCGTAAGTACAAAACGTAAAAAACAATACAGTAAACCCAGCCCAAAAACCGACTTCAAAAGTGAAAAAATCAATGTAGAGCTGTCCTATTGGAGTGAAATACCCAACAAACGTTAATCCGGTCAGTAGTGAAATGACCAGCCACGCAGTATGTTTTGCTGTCTTACGCCAGAATTTGTCAAAATCCATTTTTCTCTGATCAAGCTTTTGGCGTTTGTTTGCGGCGCCTTCAATTTTTTGTTCACACCAGATAAACATATAGACCCATGTCGTTTGTGGGCACATAAAACCACACCAAACACGACCAGCAAACGTTGTCACAAAAAATAAAGCAAAGGCAGCAACAATAAATACATAAGCTAATACGGTGAGATCTTGCGGCCACAAAGTAATCGCAAACAAATTAAAACGTTGCTCAGGGATATCGAACAAGATAGCTTGTTGACCGTTGTATTGGATCCAAGGAATAGCGGCAAATAGCGCTAAAAAGAAAAAGCCAAAGAAGCGACGAAATGTTTCCAAAGAGCCTTTTACCGCACGCACATAGATTTGTGAGCGGTCTGGATGGTAATCAGCACCGTGCTCTTCAGCTGGCTGGATGTGTACTCGTTGCGTTTTATTGCGGTTTTTTTTCGCTTCACTCGGAAGTATTTTAATAGGGATTTGTTCACTCATGTTGGGTTCCATCATATTCTTGTATACGCACTGCATACTGCAATGAATGATTTTAGCAAAGTCCAATCTGCTTATTATTGAAGTATATCAATCTTTAAGTGTATTTATTTATCTAATAGTGATGATTTTTATCAAAAATTTGCGAGAAAACCCCGTGATCAGAGTGACAGCGATGTCGCG
>NZ_JANATA010000069.1 GCF_024199005.1 Opacimonas viscosa | reverse complement strand
CAAATAACCGCTCCCTACTTTCCTATCGTCCATAACAACAAGCTCAATGTCACGATGTAATGCATAGTGCTGCAGTCCGTCGTCGCAAATAATCAATTCACATTGTAATTCTTCAGTTAAATAGGCGGCGCCGCGAGCGCGATTTGGGTCAATAACCACATCACACTGGCTTCTAATAGCCAGTAGTCTAGGCTCATCCCCCACCTCTGCGGCATTGTCGTCGCCGTTTACTCGTCGGGGGTAAACCGCTGATTTAGCGCCATAACCTCGACTAAGAATGCCTACTTTTATGCCGTGACTTTGGTAATAATCGGCTAAAGCTA
>NZ_JANATA010000068.1 GCF_024199005.1 Opacimonas viscosa | reverse complement strand
CCGCAAGGTGTACAGATAAATAATGGCGTATTGCACCTTGAACAAGAGTGGATTGATGGCGCAAAAGGATTGACTTTGCCTCATGCGCCCCTTCGTGTTACGGCTATGGCGTCAAGCTAGTTATTACGTAAGTAACTGATACCTAATCTGTTCGGCTAAACGCGCGATGGTCTCTTCTCCCTTCGCGCACAGCTCTTCAGCTCTGTGAAACTCCATAATACCCACGTCTGTCAACTGAGGTTCAATTAAGATATCCGGCGGATCGCCAGCCAGACGAGAGCGTGTAACGCGCGCCTGCAGGATCCCTAATGAACTGCTCATCACG
>NZ_JANATA010000067.1 GCF_024199005.1 Opacimonas viscosa | reverse complement strand
AGCCGTTGCGATCCCGGTATTAAGTGTAGCAGCCAGCAAAAGAACGCTGGTGTCAGAATAGCCAAGCACCCATTTTGCTTTCCATTTTGTAAAGTCGAGGTATTCAAGAATTTCAATCAGCAGCTCGCCTCCCCAAGGCGGGATAATGATATCAATGTTTTTATCTTCTATCATGGCTTGAAGCTCATTTGCACGTTTTTTAGGAGAAGCGGATTTTGCTTTATGCTGCGTCCAAACGGTTTCTCCCGGTATGACAGAAAAGCCTTTTTCCTCCATTCGTTCACACGACAAAGAAAACATAGAATGAAGAGGCTTCGGTACGCCAG
>NZ_JANATA010000066.1 GCF_024199005.1 Opacimonas viscosa | reverse complement strand
TGCTTCAACCGCTGCCAGCTTCACTTTTTCTACATCACCAAGCTCATAACCACTTTCATCACCTAGCACGATCACAGAAAGCGTTGAGGCTAGGCCAAAGCTAGCAGCTATGGCGAACGAACGGCGCGCAAAGGCGATATGCTTATGATTAAGCAGGTAGTAACTTGAAATTGCCAACACAAACATTGCGCCGGTCACGTAACCTGCTGATACAGTGTGAACAAATTTGACCTGTGCTACGGGGTTAAAAATGACCTCAGCAAAGCTGGTCATTTCCATACGCATAGCTTCAAAATTAAATTCAGCGCCTACTGGATATTGCATCCAGCC
>NZ_JANATA010000065.1 GCF_024199005.1 Opacimonas viscosa | reverse complement strand
AATGATGGTTAAGCCAATAATTAAATCGCTGATGCCGAAGTAGCGGGCTATAAATACGGCTGAGTCCACCATGTATTGTGCACTCAGCGGCAATAATACAAGGCCTACACCAATCCACATTACGGCTTTGCCCGTTTCCACTTCGGAGGGAATTTCATCGGATGTCTCTGACATCAGCGGGTCGCCTTTTTCCACTAGGAGCGAAATCCACGCCATGCCAGCTAAAACGAAAATGAACAGCAGGATCAGAATGATACCTTCGCGGGAACTCAGTTCACCGTCGTACAGGAAGTAGACCACAATAATATTTACCGCAAGCAGCACCGGGAATTCGCGCTTTAACGT
>NZ_JANATA010000064.1 GCF_024199005.1 Opacimonas viscosa | reverse complement strand
GGCCCACGGCAGAGGGTGACGTCTATCCATCCGCGCAGCTAGCGGTACAGACTGAACTGGCCGGTGCGTGTTTTTCTCCGGATGGCTCTACCTTGTTTGTCAATGTCTATTCGCCCGCTCAGACGTTGGCGATCAGAGGCCCCTGGAAGCATTTGAGTTAACCCTGGAATCTCGCTGAAACACTCCTCTATAACCAGTGCTATTGGGATTGATTTAATCGCAAATAGCACTGTGTTTTTCCTCCTGAATAACCAGAATAATTATTATTCATGTGAATAATTTTTATTCCGTACTCTTTTTCGAATAAAAATTATTTTGTAATAATACGCCAGGCGGCTGCATAAAAC
>NZ_JANATA010000063.1 GCF_024199005.1 Opacimonas viscosa | reverse complement strand
ATTGCGTTGCAGTACCGCCGAGGTGTAGGCCTGGTTTACTGTTCTCAATTCACAAATGAAGAGCAAGCAAAGCAGGTGCTGATTGACTACGTTCGTGAACGCTACCCTAGTGCACAAGATGCAGAGCTTTCTTTTCGTACACTCTCCTTTGAACCTGGCTATAGATCACAGTTTTGGGTAAAAAACTGTTTAAGCTTAGGTATGTCTTCGGGGTTTGTTGAGCCGCTTGAAGCATCAGCCATTGCCATGGTCGAGCTTGGCTTGCGTATGCTCTGCGAGGCGTTTCCGCACAATAAAAAGCACATGGAAATAGTTAGTAAGCGCTACAACTCGCGCTTTGCATATCGCTGG
>NZ_JANATA010000062.1 GCF_024199005.1 Opacimonas viscosa | reverse complement strand
AGATTGCCCGTCGTTTGGCTAAACTCGCGAATGCACCATTTATTAAAGTGGAAGCGACTAAGTTCACCGAAGTGGGCTATGTGGGTAAGGAAGTTGAGTCTATCATACGCGATTTGGCTGATATCGCAGTGAAAATGACCAAAGAGCGCGAAATGGAAAAAGTACGTTTCCGCGCAGAAGAAGCCGCCGAAGAGCGTATTCTGGATATCCTGATCCCGCCGCCTGAAAATGCCTGGGGCGAGAAAGAGCGCACCGAAGATCGCGGCACCCGTCAGTCTTTCCGCAAGAAATTACGTGAAGGAACACTGGACGACAAAGAGATTGAAATCGATGTGTCGCAACAGCAAATTGGCGTTGAAATCA
>NZ_JANATA010000061.1 GCF_024199005.1 Opacimonas viscosa | reverse complement strand
ATCACCATATATCTTGATCCCTAAATCTGCCCTAACGCCACTAATTAATTCGTTAAAGCGCATCTGTATAGGTTGCGTAAACTCATAGTTATTGCCGGGTACATTTTGAAGATCCCTCTCCAATTGCTCGACAAATTCCGCTTTCGATAATGCAGGGTTTGGCCATTCATCAATTGGTTTTAGCATTACAAAAGTGTCAGTGACGTTGGGTGGCATAGCATCAGTAGCCACCTCAGCAGTACCCGTTTTAGCAAATACGGTGTTTACCTGTGGGTATTGCATAATGACCTGTTCAAGCCGTTTTTGCAAATCGACAGCTTGTTCAATTCCTGTGCCGGGCACTCTCATTGCATGAAGGGCTATGTCACCCTCATCTAGTTGCGGCACA
>NZ_JANATA010000060.1 GCF_024199005.1 Opacimonas viscosa | reverse complement strand
CTATCCTTGTTCTTGGATATATCGTCGTATAGTTTCAGCACTTGCATTACCCACTGAGCATACAAAATACCCGTCAGACCAAAAGGTTTTCTCTTTCCAAAATTCCCGTTTCAAGTTAGGAAAAGCCCGCCATAATGACGTTGTCGTAAATTGTTTAATCCTTCTGACATGCTGACCGACAGAATATTTCGTGCCAATCCTCATTAAGATATGAATATGATCTTGGTCGACTTCTATCTCCTCAACGTCAAAATCTGAACTTTCAGCAAGTTGCTCGATGATTGATTTTACAAACATACCTATCTTATCCACTAAGAGCCGCTTCCTATATTTGACCACTAATATTAAATGAAGCGCGATGAGGTATTTACAATGCGATTTTGTTTGATA
>NZ_JANATA010000005.1 GCF_024199005.1 Opacimonas viscosa | reverse complement strand
CAAATTAACTATAGTGGTTAAATTTTAAACGCGACAGGTAGTCTGACAGAGAGGGAAGTATTAGTTTGTTTAATAAACTCGAAATGTCTTTTTTATTTTTTAGACGTGCATTGATGCGCGTTTCTTTTTGATAAACATTCAATGCTTTCAGGTGTTCTGCGGATTCATCTTTATAGTCCAGATAGGCCAAAGCAGTAATAAGCTCTTCATTTTCCATTCTGTCTCTATAGTTTTTTCCTGTTGGTTTTTTGACGTAAAACCACTCTTTTATCTCTTTAGCAAATCCCTTTATTGAAGATGTAACCTCTGGATGAATCCACGAGTTCCACATTTCGAAACTGTGCTCGCGAATTGGATACGGTTTATCATTTAGCCGTATAAATAAATCGATTGGATCAAAACTTGGGTTTATTTTTGCGTCGATAGTTACGACAAACATTTCGAAATCCCATACTTTATCCTGCATATTAGATGGAAGCTCAGAAAATGATAAGCCCTCGAACTCTTTCAAAACCCTCATATTTTTCAACTTGAAATTTTTCAGTTTTGGCTCTTGGAACTCATTGTTTTCATCAATGAACCCTTCGCCTATAAACCCAAGGAAAGTAAGCAACCGTTGCTGTCCGTCAATTACTTCATTGATTGCATCATCTCTCTTAAAAACAAAGATTGCAGGTAAATTTATTCCTAATAATACGCTCTCAATTATCCCGCTAGCCTTCGTAATATTAATTGACTCTTGTCGTTGGTAACTCGGCCGCAGCAAAAACTTGCGCCTTTTTAAAACTCCGAGTATTGATTCAATTGGTGTTCGAGTCGGATCTGGTTTGTTTATTCGTAATGATTCAAGTTCATCCAACTTATCATCAATCATGTCCTCCTTTTTTATGCCTTGCTTAAGCTCATTGTTTCTCTGATCATAAATACCTAAGTTAGCCTCAGTACTCTTTTCTAATATCTCTAAAGTAGCGCGGTAACGGTGGAGCACTTGGTTTCTGAAACCATGATCAACCATCGTGTAGGTATCTGGTTCAGATATACACTTCTCAACAAAGAAATCCTTAAACTTGTCGATTACCTCCGTAGAAAATCGTCCCTCATTACTGAGGATGTATAATCCCCAGGTAAAGCATTCATACATCAACTTGTTATCTTCGATATTTGAAGATTCGAGAACATCTCGAAGTTGATCGGTTATATCAATTTTGTCTTTAAAGTCCTGAAAAATTATCTCGGGATCAGGAGATGAATCAGCTAGCTGTTCATAAAAATGGCGGGATAAATCTCTTTTTGTAGCTTCAGAATAATAACAAAGAGGGATTTTATATTTTGTGATGATGTCTCTAACAAAAGATAATACTTCGCTTAAGATTTTATTTTCGTCACGACTCCCTCTAAAATTAAAAAACAATTTTGAAATTTTTGCCAAGAGTGCTTCATCTTCACGCAGCGATCCTTTTAGATAATTTGTTAAATCATCTGAATCAAAAATCGCATTATCAATCTCGAATTTTTTTAGTGGGGTAATCCCAGTATTGTATCTCCCAAAAATTTCTTTTTTTACCTTATCCTGTAATAGCGGATCTAGTATAGGTTCGTTTACGACTCGAAACTCTATGATCCTTAGTGTAGCATCGAGAAAAATATTCATCACATTTTCAGGCAAGGTCGAGAAGCTCTTACCTTTCAGTGATTTAAATTGTGAAAGCCCTGATTCCACTAACTTAAATTCATCTTTCTGAAATCTCAAAATCGTTTCATATCGCTGTCGACCGTCTATAACTTCTTTCTCGTTTTCTGCACCAAAGAAAATAAGCGGTGGGATTTCTGTACCTAAAATTATACTCTCGATGAAATACGTAGCTTTTCTCGAGTCCCAAACATAATTACGCTGATAATACGGGTCATATATCGTTTTTTTTCTCGAGCGAATGTGGAACATCGTATCAATGGACATAGAATACGACTCGACCTTCAAATGATTACGAAATATTTTCTCAAATTGTGCTTGAGCGTAGGTTTCATCATATAAATTCATAGACCTCTCTCCTATCTTCCCTAATTAAAGTTAACTAATCATTACACAATTTTACGAAGTTGGATATAAGTGCCGCAGTAAATCTTCTGACTTGAATCAAACGTAAACATGTGAAACTAGCAAATCAATTCGTTTAAAAAATGCTAATTGTGCGGCCGTTAGTTTTCACACCTGAAGTTTATTCTCACTGGAGTTTGTCGGACTTTTTGCTGCCCGTCTGCCATTCAATTCACCGTTTTTGGTTATCTGAACGTTCACGATCAATTTTGGGCAAGGGCATGTTGAGTTGGGACTCTTTAATCCCTTTTTTATATGCATTGTATTGCCAGATCGTAAACATTTGCTTGTATTTGCGGTTTTGCTCTTTGAGCTCTACTAATTCAGCTTCGAGGTTTGCAATGCGTGACGCAGCGGCATTTAAGCTAGCTGGACGAGGTTTTTTAGGGGCTTTCCCTTTTAACGCATCTTTTTTCGCCTGATAAGCAGTTGTGATGGCCTCATGCGCGTTGAGCGACTGCCTCGTAGGGAACTTACCTACCAAGGGTGCAGCTTCTTCGCAAATGGCAGACCACGTAAGTTTTGCTTCCTCCCACCCCCGAATCAGATTAACGATTGCAGAAATATCTTGTCTGTTGAGATGTTTAGCCAATTCCGCCTCCAAGCATTTTAGAGATATCTTCTAATACTGATGCCTCTTCGTTATCAGGATGATCACTACTAATAGATTCCACCGCTTTTTTCTGCGCGACACGGCGTAACTGACTGAAGTCATTGCCACGTAATTTAATCTGTGCGCCTTCTTCGATCTCAGGGTTTTCAATTATGCTGACTAACTCACGTAACCTAGTTGCTGTTTTTTGGTGATAGGTAAACCACCTGTCAGCCCCTGCATCGCCCTCTTCAACAACTTTTTCCGAATTTTTCAATAGACCCTCTGTTCTTACCAAACGCTCCTTCATGCGCTCTAGTTTTGATGAGTCTCCTTTTATGCAGACCTGCTCTGAACAGTTGATACAATCACGATATTTTTCACACGGACTCATTGTGTAGTCATGAACACAGAAACCAAACTCGGTAACATGTGCCGCAGCTTGCTCTAATGTGTTAAATTCTTGTGCCGTAACAGGTAAGTTCTTGCTAACTTCTCCAACAGGGCCAAACATCGTTTTGGATGTATCAATCTTTTCCGCCATAGCGACCAACTCGTACTCAGTCATATGGTTGTAAGTGCGATTTTGCCTCACGTCTGCGCGACCTGACCATTTGGCTATTTCGAGGTTTGAGAGGCCACCGCGTTGCGCAATGGTATTCAACAAGTGCCGTGCCTGATGCGAAGTTACTTTTAAGCGTTGTCCGGTCGCAGAACGGTAATCATGCCGGTCAAAGATGTTTCGATGGGCATGTCCCAGAATGTTTCTAATTATAATGTCGTTGTTGAAAAAGTTGTTTGTGGGCTGATGCAATTCAACAGGCAAGCAGCCACGGTTGCCATGAAATTGATTTTTGTTTAATGCAAACAATGCATTGCTGTACTTAATCCCTTTCTCTCGGTCAAAAAAAGGAAAATCATCAGGTAAACGCTCTTGAATATGAAGACATAGAGTATCCAACGTATACCTACCGTCTTGAGTAGCCAACCCTCTACTACGGAGGTTTGTTAAAGCTCTGTCATTTTTTAGTCCCAATGCTTGGCAAACTTGTGTTGCTGTGAGAGGTTCGTCATCAGCTACCTTAGGACAATTTTTATGTCGGTAGAATTTGTCAGGGTGCTTTTCTATCCATGTAGCCAGTTTTCTAGCTTCTGACGATAATTGTTTTGCGCGTTTGACTGCGGTTTTCGCGACCTCAACCATTACAGTGGGAATCCACTTAATATCGCCTTCAAAGCCTTTTCCAGAAAAGAAACGCCAACCATAGCGTTCGACGCCATTATTGTCCTTCTCTATTACTTCACAGTCTGCGGGCAATGCAAGAATTTCAGAAATTCTTGAAGGCGCAGACATTAACATCGCAAATACTGAAGTTGTGAATATGTCTCGACCGTCGCTAGGGTCGCTGGCAAATATCTCTGCCAATGCATTCAAAGCGATCTCATCTGGCAACTTTTTATCTCTTGCCGCCTTTGCTTCTTTGCCCGTTTTTGTTGTATCGCTGGGCCTCGGAATAGGACTCTTCCATGTCTTCAAATTTGCAGGGATTAGATGATGGGTTGAAACAAATCTCGCTAATCGTTCTATCTCTCTTCCGCAGTGATATGCACCTCCGTCAGAATAATGTTGCTTAGTAAGTACAATCGCCTCATCCAAACAAACAATGGATAACCCCACAATCGAAGCATTACCATTCACTTGGATGAGTGCTGATTCAACGGCTCTTAGAGCCTTTAGTTCATTCTTTGTACCAGTCGGTTTATGGCCTTGTTGATAACGAAAATATGCCTTGGCAAATTCAACAAAATCATCAGCCATCAATTGCTCAGGTCTTGGTTTACGAGTGGTCACACCTAGCTTGGCGAACACAGCTAATTTTGGCCAAACATGAGCATTCCAGTCCAGCTCCGAACCAAACACCGTAAGTTCGTCGCGACATTTATTAATAAAAGCGCGAAGGTTTTCCTCGGCTGTAATTTCGGCTCGCGGTTTAAAATGGAACAAATTAGCCATTGTTACACTCTCCTTGCTTCTGAAGTTCAGCCCTGCGCTTTTCACATCGCAAAATAACATCAGCAACAGCGACAATACTTCTATCCAGAACTGCCGCAATTTCAATGTCACCAGTAATGCTTTTCACTCGTTCTCGCTCATCCAGCAAGTCTTGATAAACTTCCTGATGCGGGCCATCTAGCCAAGGCTGAAAATGAATACATGTGTAACAGGGGATAGGTACATTAGCACCACAAAAACCATGCTCGCCGCATGTGCCAACACCTTTACCAACTCCAGTACGAATCCTACTTGATGGATCATCACCTCGTTCGGCTTCCTTCTCTGAATCAACCAATACACCTGCAAATGCCTGAGCATATGGTGCGAGTTGAAAACCTACCGCTGCATCAAGTCGTTCAACATGTTCCGGTATGTTTTTTACGTACACTCCTGCGTTTTGTGTGTCTCGATGATCAAGTAGTTCTGCAATCACCAACTCTCCGAATCCCTCACGGGCAGCTCTGGTTCCTGTTGTATATCTAAAGCGGCGAGCATTTATAAATAGGTTCTCTCCCGTACGCTCTGATTTAACGCCAGCTTCTTCGGCAGCAAAATGGAGAATGTCTGTTACTTCCGCAGCAGACATATGTAATTTGTCACTTGTCAGTAACGCTCGATATTCGGCTGGAGAAGTAACTTGAAGTAATACCCTGTAATCCGGGAACAATGGAATTTGTTGCCGATCTTGTTCTTGCAACTGAAACCCCAATTTTTTCTCTGTTAAGGTGACCGCATTCTTGGCTTGAGCAGACAGAATGGACCATAGCTCATGGGTGATCGCAAAAGGTTTAAATTCAGCTCTGAAGCCTTCGCCATGCTTGCCTCTGGGGACATTAAGCACATAGAAGGGTTCACCTTTGTTGTTAGTCCCGCAAAGAACATCAACAACTCTTAAATGAGAAATCTGTATTGGTCGCCGTCCAGTGTTACTCGTCACCAGTGAAATGGCTAAATCTGAGGTTTTGATCTGATCTAGCTCATAAGCTTTAACGACGCCTTCGTTGAAGGCTTGCAACTCATTATCTGTTAGTGGTCCTTGGGTTGGATCTTTTCGTTTAACGGCATCGCCTTTACGATTACCTTTAATAGTCCAACCGTCGAGCAACGTAATAATTTCTTCGCTAATGCCAAAATAGCCAAGCTGATACCATCGCCGTAAAAACCCTCTGATAGTGCCTAAATACCATTCTGTTGCCTTGGTCAAAGATGCGCGGTAATTAATCAATACAGTATCAGTTATTTCATTGGCTCCGGTCTCTCGAAGCAAATGCTGAAAGCGTTCAACAACATTTTTTGTATGGCTTGATGAAAGATTTGATGCATAAAAACTGAGCGCACTTAAACATCCATTCAACACTTCGCCGGATAAGGAATTATGAATTACACTCAAATTAGTAGAGGTATTTTTATCCAAAACCCAAGTAGTGTCGTTAACATCAAAGTCATAACCCTTTGCCTTAGCTTGTATCCTTGCTGTAGAACCATTATGAATGACTAATAACTGCTTCTTTTCTTCATTCATCATTACGTAAATCCTTTGGTAGACGAGTCCCGCTGCTCTCTTGAAGTGCTAAAGCAGCCTTATTTGCCTGCTCTTGTCTAAAGCGCTTGTTGTAATGTGCGGCAGACCCAGAGCCGGGTTTCCAGCCCATCAAATAAGAACGAATTTGCTCTTGCCTTTCTTCACTTGGGGGGTTGTCCATTGAATCCATAAGCTCGGAAAACTTACGGTTCCATGTATGCCTGAGCTTATGCCCTGTCAAAGCATATAGTTTTGGTGAAACTGCTTTTACGACAGTCATTACTTTATGGTATCCAGACTTCGAGATCGGCTGCCCAACAGTAGGACCAGATTTGTGTGTCACAAAAAGAAAGTTATTTCGCTTTGCATTAGGAACCATGCGACGATCTATTGTCACATAGTCATGTAATTCCTTGCTAAGTGTTTCCGATACAGGCAAAGTTCTCTCTAACGTTTTCACATTTGGCTCATTCACACGCGGGTCATCTTTTTCATCTGCACGCCTGATAACTTTCACTTGGTGCTTTGAAAAATCGATATCTGAGACCTTGATGTTAAGTAACTCTCCACCTCTTAGTCCTAGATGATAAAGCAACAATACTATTAGCCTGTTCCTGCGTTGAACTTCCGCTGTAAATGGGTTTTGCTCAGAACCAATTCGGATGACCTCAAACAACGCATCTAATTGAATGTCATCTATAGATCGGTCTATGTCGTTATTGCGTCCTTTCCTTGATGGACGCCTAGACTTAATCTGCGTTTCAATTGCATCAATTTGCTTAGACTCTATTGTTGAAGGTCTTGAAATAATGTGACTCGTAAACCACTTCAGATATTCAGCAATTATCGTTAACCGATTATATTGAGTTGAGGACTCAACACAACCCTCAGCTTCCTCCAATTCTTCTAGTGAAAACATAGAAAGCACAGAATCATCGACAGGACTGGATAGAAACTTCCTTTGGGTGAAATCTCTTAGGTCATCAAGCTCATGAACTTCAAAGAATGTTCTGTTAATTACTCGCTGTTCGAGATCAATTGTCCGTCTGTCCAAGAAACGGAGTAACACAACTAAACTATTAGCGGCTGACGAGATAGAAGAAAATGAATTGGACTTAGTATTACGAACCTGAGTAGTGAGAAATAAATTAGGATGGAATACAGGCAATCCTGTAGCTTTGTCGATCACTAAACAGTATCGCTCTCCACTATCCATCACAAATACAGTTGTTCCGTAATCACCATTCATTGCGCACCCCATTCTTTACATTTTATCAAGGTACACAATAAGCAAATAATTGTCAACCAATTCTTTACACTAAAATTCTAACCATAAAAACAAAAAAGCCCTTATATATAAGGGCTTAATTAGAATTATTTACAGAATATGTCTCAGGTAAACTCTAGAACGGAATATCGTCATCAAAGTCAAAGTCTGGCTCAGCCATCGGTTTAGGTGCACTTGCTGGCTGTTGTACAGGAGCTTGTGGTTTTTGATACCCTGAGTTACTAGCTTGGTTATAACCGCCTTGGTTACCGCCACCCTGGTTGTAGCCACCTTGATTACCGCCACCTTGGTTGTAACTGCCTTGATTTCCACCTTGTTGAGGAGCGCCACCGCCGTTACCGCGGCCACCTAGCATTTGCATTTGGTCCGCGACAATTTCTGTTGTATAACGGTCATTACCTGATTGGTCCTGCCATTTACGTGTTTGTAATTTACCTTCTAGGTAAACTTGGGAGCCTTTGCGTAGATATTCGCCGGCGATTTCAGCCAAACGACGATACATGACAACTTTGTGCCATTCAGTTCTTTCTTGTTGTTGACCTTGTTGGTCTTTCCAACTTTCAGATGTTGCAATACTTAGGTTACATACAGCGCCACCGTTGCCCATAACGCGCATTTCAGGATCGTTCCCCAAATTACCCACTAATATCACTTTGTTTACGCCTTTTGACGCCATAAATCACCTCTGCTTTTTGGGCTGCAACCGTTTCTAGGAACAGACAATCGGTCCGTTTTCTTCGTTATTGAATTGCAGCTTTTGCTTGATCTAATGCAAACGCTTTGGCATCTACTTTGAGGTAGGCTGCGTTCTCATTTTCGACAATCGTTATGTCCTGAACACCTGTAACCGCATTGAGTTTTTCAGCGAGTTCTGACACTGACCATTTCTGTAAATCTAATGCTAGTGTAACCCTTTTTACGCGTTGATGGCTACGCAAATTTCCGATTAAAATTAACCAAAACACACCAATCGCAATACACACAGTATAGAGCACTGTCGGAGAAAAACTATCGATCGCAAGACCAGAAATAATCCCGCCTAAAAATGCACCAAAAAATTGAAAACTCGCGTAAATACCCATCGCTGTGCCTTTTTTGCCTGCAGGAGCGATGGCTGAAACAAGTGCCGGTATATTGGCTTCTAAATAATTAAAACCAATAAAGAAAACTATCACCATGAGATAAATTCGCCACAGCGCAAAATCATCTGACAAACTATATGCGAGCAGTCCGTTGAAGCAGACCATGAGTGTTGCGATACTCATAATTAATACGATTTTTGCTCGTTTTTGGGCTATGCGCATAAAGACCATTAATCCCAAAATAGACACCAACAATACCGGTAAATAGACTTCCCATTGGGCATCTAGTGCAATACCTTGGGCAACTAAAATGCCGGGCAGTTGGACAAATAACACAGTGATAAAAAGATGCAAAAAACACACACTCAGGTTTAGTATTTTCAGTTGTGGGTGGAGTAACAAGCGTTTCACTTGCTCGGCCCGAGGGAGTGTGTCAGCACTAGGGGCTATATTTTGCGCATTGGGTACGACAAACAAAACTAAGAACATACCCGCTATACTGAACCCACCAGTGATAAAAAATAGACCAGATAAACCATAATCTCTAGCTAAAACAGGTCCAAGCAATAACGCGAGATAAAAAGAAAACCCAATTGCGATACCGATAATAGCCATGACTTTAGTGCGTTGTGTTTCTCTGGTAACATCAGCCGCTAAAGCCATAACCGCACCGGCAATTGCCCCGGCACCTTGTAAAACTCTGCCGATAATGACCCATGTCATACTGTCGGCATAACCGGCAATGAAACTGCCCAAAGCGAAAAAAATCAGTCCTATTAATATAACCGGTTTACGGCCTATTTTATCTGAGAGCATCCCAAATGGAATCTGTAAAATCGCTTGTGTTAATCCATAACCACCGATAGCAACACCTACATGCCAGGCTGAAAAGTCCGGGTAATCTACTGCCAAGATTGCCAGTACTGGCATGACCATAAACAAGCCGAGCATACGCATCACGTAGATACTTGCGAGGGAAAGTGCGGCTCTTAATTCGGTTGCGTTCACAAAATTTCTCTTTAAATCTGATTCAGTACTACACAGGAAAAAGTGCACGCAGTTTAGCATATTTTCCCCATTTGCTAATGGGTAATTTACCTACGCCATTGGTACTGCAAGAAATGCACATAATTGTCCTAAAGAATGAACAAAAACAGGGAGATGAACGTAAACAAATATTATTTTTTGGATTAGGTATGGCATACTTGATCTTTTATGATTCAGCACTTGGATACCATGGATAAAATTGAAGTTCGCGGGGCTCGAACCCACAACCTGAAAAACATATCTCTCGATCTCCCACGCGACAAACTTGTCGTCATTACCGGTTTGTCAGGTTCAGGAAAATCATCCCTAGCTTTTGATACCTTATATGCTGAAGGTCAGCGTCGTTACGTTGAATCACTTTCTGCTTATGCCCGTCAATTCTTATCTATGATGGAGAAGCCGGATGTGGACCACATCGAAGGTTTGTCTCCTGCCATTTCGATTGAACAAAAATCCACATCGCACAACCCGCGTTCTACCGTAGGCACTATTACTGAGATATATGATTATCTGCGTTTGTTGTTTGCCCGTGTTGGCACACCAAAGTGTCCAGAGCATGATGTTGCCTTAGATGCCCAAACAATTTCACAAATGGTCGATCGCGTTATTGCAATGCCTGAAGGGACAAAGCTCATGCTATTGGCTCCAGTGGTCCAAGAGCGCAAAGGTGAACACGTAAATACCTTGCAAAGCCTATCTGCACAAGGCTTTATCCGAGCGCGTATTGATGGTGAAGTATGCGACCTATCCGATCCGCCTACCTTAGATTTACATAAAAAGCACACTATTGAAGTTGTGGTAGACCGATTTAAAGTCCGTGACGATTTGCAATTACGCTTAGCTGAATCTTTTGAAACGGCACTTAATTTATCTGCAGGAAATGCCAAAATTGCTTATATGGATGATCCTGATGCTGATGAGATTATCTTTTCAGCTAATTTTGCGTGTCCACATTGTGGGTACTCTATTGCTGAATTAGAACCTCGCTTGTTTTCTTTCAATAACCCCGCCGGCGCATGTCAAACCTGTGATGGTTTGGGTACCAGACAATTTTTTGATCCCTCAAGAGTGATCACCAATCCTGATATTAGTTTATCGGGCGGCGCTATTCGTGGCTGGGACAAACGCAGTTTCTATTATTTCCAGATGCTTCAGGCCGTGGCTGAGCATTATGATTTTGACTTAAATGTGCCATTTAAAGAGCTCGATAAAAAAGCGGTGGATGTCATTTTAAATGGTTCCAAAGGTCAGTCGATCGCGTTTAAATATATAAACGAGCGTGGCGATATCATGCAGCGCAAACATCCTTTTGAAGGGATTATTCCAAACATGGAGCGCCGTTATAAAGATACGGAATCTAACTCAGTGCGCGATGAGTTATCTAAGTATCTTGCCCAGCAGCCATGTTCGACCTGCCAAGGTTCGCGTTTACGTCTAGAGGCGCGTAATGTATTTATTGAAGGGACGAATTTGCCAGTTGTGGCGCATATGTCGATTGCTGATGCTCTACACTTTTTTCAAAATATGACCTTAACCGGCCAAAAAGCCGCGATTGCAGAGAAAATTTTAAAAGAAATTCAAGACCGTTTAAATTTCTTAGTTAACGTTGGTTTGAATTACTTATCCCTAGAGCGAAGCGCAGATACTTTATCTGGTGGTGAGGCACAGCGTATCCGTCTAGCGAGTCAGATTGGTGCTGGTTTAGTGGGGGTTATGTATGTATTGGATGAGCCCTCAATTGGTTTGCATCAACGCGATAACGAACGCTTACTAAAAACGCTACGTCATTTACGTGATTTAGGAAATACTGTTTTAGTTGTCGAGCATGATGAAGATGCTATTAAAGAAGCTGATTATATTGTTGATATTGGGCCCGGTGCTGGTGTGCACGGGGGAGAAATTATCGCTGAAGGCTCTTTAGAAGACATTATGAATTCGCCGAATTCACTTACGGGTAAATACTTGTCAGGCCGCGAGGGAATTGATATCCCTAAAAAACGAAATAAACCAAAGAAAGACGGTTGGGTTAAATTAGAAGGCGCGACAGGGAATAACCTCAAAGACGTTACACTGAAAATTCCTACGGGTTTGATGACCTGCGTAACAGGGGTGTCCGGTTCTGGTAAGTCAACGTTGATCAACGATACCTTTTATAAAATTGCGCAGCGCGAACTCAATAAAGCGACCACTAACGAGCCTGCGCCATACAAAAAAATCACTGGTTTGGAGATGATGGATAAAGTGGTCGATATTGATCAGTCACCGATTGGGCGTACACCACGTTCAAATCCAGCGACATATGCAGGTATCTTTACTCCGATAAGAGAAATTTTTGCCGGTACCCAAGAAGCACGTTCACGTGGTTATAAAGCAGGGCGATTTAGTTTTAATGTGAAAGGCGGACGCTGTGAAGCCTGTCAGGGTGATGGTGTCATCAAAGTGGAAATGCACTTTTTGCCTGATGTATATGTTCCTTGTGATGTATGTGCTGGCAAACGCTACAATCGTGAAACCTTAGAAATACGTTTCAAAGGCAAGAATATTCACGAAATTTTAGAAATGACAGTAGAAGATGCACGAGAATTTTTTGATGCAATACCTTCTATTAGCCGTAAATTACAAACCCTAATGGATGTTGGTTTGTCATATATCAAGCTAGGTCAAGCCGCTACTACACTATCAGGAGGTGAGGCTCAGCGGGTGAAGTTAGCGAAAGAGCTATCCAAACGCGATACTGGACAAACGTTGTATATCCTAGATGAACCAACGACAGGTTTGCATTTTCATGACATAAAGCAGTTGATGTTTGTCTTGCATCGCCTGCGTGATGCCGGTAATACGATGGTGGTTATTGAGCACAATCTGGACGTGATTAAAACGGCTGATTGGATCATCGATTTAGGACCTGAAGGTGGTTCTGGAGGTGGCCAAATCATTGCTGAGGGGACGCCGGAAAAAGTCGCAGAGAGTGAAGTATCACACACTGGACGATTCTTAAAACCGATGTTACAAGAGCGAATCAGCTGAAGTCTTACTTGGGTTTTATAGTGCAGGGGATAAGTTATGTTTAGTGAAAAGTTTAAAATCCGTTTTTGTGAAACAGATGCATTAAAGCATGTTAATAACACCGTTGTCCCTCAATGGTTTGAAACTGCACGTGAGCCAGTTTTTAAGGTCTTTAATCCCACTTTGGATTTAACTAAGTGGCCTCTTATTTTAGCGAGTTTTACGGTTGATTTTGTGGCACAAATTCACTACGGAACGGACGTTGAAGTAAGAACAGGGATAGCGCGAATCGGCAATAGTTCGTTTACCGTTTATCAAGAGGTTTGGCAGTCTGAACAGTTGGTAGCAAAAGGAACGACGACTATGGTGCATTTCGATTATGAAAATAATTGTTCTGCACCGATAAGTGCAGAACACAAAACCGCATTGAATGCTTGGCTAGTGCCTGAGTAATCAAATCCTCTGGATTCTTTCGGCGATAACGACTCAATAGTCAGCAATAGGCTATTCATAAGGCTCAACATTTTCTCCTGTGAGTGTATAACTCACCGAGGCAATATCACCGCTCCAGCGTTGGGTGGTTAGTTTACCGGTTACCCACACCGCATCGTATAAATTATCAATAGGTACGGGTTTAGCAAACTTCACGAAGACAATTTGGTTCGATGGTGGGGGTGGCACATGAATACAGGCGCCAAAGTAGGGTACTAACAAAAACTCTGATGTTTCTGTCGCTGTGCCTTCTAAGGGAACAACAAACCCAGGTATTTTTACATACTGACCATCTAATTCAGGTACGACCGGGGCATTAGGTTCTGCTTGTGTCATATTATTCATATGGTCCACAGTAACCTCAGGTGCAATGAAGTTTTTAGGTACCATATCTTCCCAATACAATTCTTTAGGTTCATCCGCATTTACCAATGTGGAAAATAATAAAACCAATATAACCAGTGTTTTTATGAATAGTGAATGCTTACTTAGTATATTATCAAAGACCACTTTACACGCCCTTAGTTGACAGAAGTTGCGAGTATAACTTAGCCAGTGTTGCTTTGTCATACCTTTGACAGATATACTTTTTTGACAATAAACCGAATCAAGATGAGTGTGAGCATGGCTCTATCCAAAGTAATCGAAGCTACGCCCCAAGATATTATGGCACGTTTGGCCAACGCTGAAACATTTGTGCTAAATATTGTGGCGCAATGGTGTCCAGATTGTACGGAACGTCAATCCTTATTTATAAATGACTTTGCTGAAGATTTAGAGGTAAAGGGTTTGTCTGTTCACCAAGTCAATGTCCAAGTCGAGCGCAAAATATTTCTATCTGATGAACACGCAGCACTTACCGATTTGTGTGGAGGCCATGGTTATCCACGTACGATTTTTGTGCAAAACGGTAAGATTATTGATAGTGACAATGTTGAAGTCATTACAAAAAATGGTTTAGCTGAACTCGCTCAACGTTTTAAAGGCTACCTTAAGGCATAGAATAAAAGGATTGCTGTTCACAAAAAAACAATCATCCAGACCCGTTTATCGCAGGATGGATGATTGGCGTTGCTGTACTAATATGGTCTATTTCTGGTAATACTCTAAACAAGTGTTCACTTCATTTTCAGAGCCAATAATCACAGGCACTCGTTGATGAATTTCTGTTGGCATCACTTCCATAATCCGACCATGACCTGTTGAGGCTGCTCCACCAGCTTGTTCCACTAGGAATGCCATTGGATTTGCTTCGTATAACAAACGTAGTTTACCCGGCATTTTAGGATTGCGCTTATCAAACGGATAAGCAAAGATACCACCACGACACAAGACGCGATGAATATCCCCAACCATTGCCGCAACCCAACGCATGTTGAAGTCTTTCTGACGAGGACCTTCTGTGCCCGCAATGAGATCGGATACGTAATTTTGGATAGGGGCTTCCCAGTGTCTTTGATTCGAGGCATTGATAGAAAACTCTGCGGTATCTTTAGGCATTTGGATGTTCGCTTGGGTTACCAAGAAACCACCATGGGTTTTATCCAAAGTATACAAATGAGTACCACGGCCGGTGGTCATCGCTAGCATAGTAGATGGTCCATACAGTACATAGCCAGCCGCTACAATCTGTGTACCCGGTTGCAAGAACGCCGAAGGATCATCTGGTTCCATCCACTGTGGAGCGTGGGTAATAGAAAATATTGTACCAATCAATGAATTGATTTCAGTATTAGATGAACCGTCTAGAGGGTCAAAACTGACGAGGTACTTACCTTCTGGGTTACAAGGTACAACATCGTCTTCTTCTTCCGAGGAGATGGCCTTTACATAACCTGACTCAGCCAACGTATCTTTTAAAATTTGGTTGGAGATAACATCCAATTTCTTTTGGGTCTCCCCTTGGACGTTTTCTGATAGAGTCGAACCTAGTACACCGGCTAATGCACCTTGGCTAACACGGAAAGAAATCTCTTTACAACCAGCTAAAAGAGTACGGATCAATAGGATTAATTCGAGCGGCGCACCATCCTGTTGCAGGCGGGAATTTAATCGTTTCATAGGTTTAAAGCCTTTCATTGTAGGGTTAGAAAATTTCTAATTCAGTGTACCTGTGTTTTAAGTCGATGTTAAATCGCCTATACGATATTTATAAGATATCTGCTAAAGTATGATGATATTTTTCCTTCAGAATAAGAATTTTCTATGCACGTACATATTTTGGGTATTTGTGGCAGCTTTATGGGCGGGATTGCCGCATTGGCTAAATCCTTAGGCCACACTGTGACTGGCTCGGACCGAAATGTTTATCCACCGATGAGCACACAACTTGAATCTCTTGGAATCACCTTGACTGAAGGGTATGACGTGGCACAGTTTGAGCCTGAGCCGGACATGGTAATTATTGGTAATGCGATGTCTCGGGGCAATCCTGCAGTAGAATATGTATTGAACCGAAATTTGCCTTATACCAGTGGGCCTCAATGGCTGTTGGATAATCTCCTTAAAGATCGTTGGGTATTAGCGGTTGCAGGAACGCATGGCAAAACATCGACCTCTAGTATTTTGGCTTGGATTTTAGAATATGCCGGATATGAACCGGGCTTTTTAATCGGTGGTGTGCCTGAAAATTTTGATGTATCTGCGCGAGTTGGCAATAGTAATTTTTTCGTTATTGAAGCGGATGAGTATGATAGTGCGTTTTTTGATAAGCGCTCTAAATTTGTCCATTATCGTCCGCGAACCTTGGTGTTAAATAACCTTGAGTTTGACCATGCTGATATTTTTGATGATTTAAATGCTATCAAGAAACAATTCCACCATCTGGTGCGTTCAGTACCAGCAAATGGTTTAATTTTGTCAGAAAAACATGACTATAACATGCAAGATGTCATTGAGATGGGGTGTTGGACTACCCAAGAATTTATTAACAAAGATTGGCAGGCTCAAAAAACAACTCCTGATGGGTCATCATTTACCGTTTTCTACCGCGGTGCAGAACAAGGTGAAGTAAAGTGGTCTTTAATTGGGGACCACAACGTACATAATGGGCTGATGGCGATTGCTGCGGCACACAATGTGGGAGTGACCGTACCTATGGCGATTGCATCATTAGCAGAATTTGTGAATGTAAAACGGCGCATGGAGGTCAAAGGTATCGTAGAAAATGTGACGGTTTATGATGATTTTGCACATCACCCAACTGCGATTAAAACAACCGTTGAAGGGTTACGAGCAAAGGTGGGCGTTAACCGAATTTTGGCGATTTTAGAGCCGCGTTCGAACACGATGAAACTTGGTATTCATAAACATGAACTGACCCAATCTTGGCAGGATTCTGACGAGGTATATATCTTTGAACCGGCTAATCTCAGCTGGTCAATCGATGAAGTGGCAGCGGCCAGTAAAGTCCCAGTTCACAACTACCAAGATGTCGATAAATTAGTCGAAGCCGTCATCAAAGAAGCACAACCATCTGATCATATTTTAGTGATGAGCAATGGCGGATTTGCAGGTATTCATGCTAAGTTATTGAATGCTTTAAATGAAAAATATCCCCAAGGGAGTTAAGCGTGCATCATAAACGAATTACATTAGCGATTACTGGCGCCTCGGGTGCACCTTATGCTTTGCGTTTGTTAGAGTTATTAGTGGCAGCAGAATACCAAGTCTTTGTGTTGATTTCTGCTGCTGCAAAAGTCGTATTTGCGACCGAGGAAAACATAAAATTTCCAAGTGGTAATGAAGCAACGGCGGCATTCTTAACTGAGCGATTTAATGCTCAACCAGAGCAAATTGTTGTTTGTGGCAAAGATGAATGGTTTTCGCCAGTTGCCTCTGGCTCTGCAGCACCGAAACAAATGATTGTTTGTCCTTGTTCGACAGGTTCGTTATCCGCAATTGCTACCGGCGCGAGTAATAATTTGATTGAGCGAGGGGCTGATGTTGTCCTAAAAGAGCGTGGCCAACTGATATTGGTGCCTCGTGAAATGCCGTTTTCTACCATCCATTTGGAACATATGTTAAAGCTATCGCAAATGGGCGCAACTATTATGCCCGCTGCTCCCGGCTTTTATCATGAGCCTGAATCCATCAGCGACCTGGTTGATTTTGTGGTGGCACGTATTTTGGACCATATTGGTGTGGACCAAACCATCATGCAACGCTGGGGTTACGGCAAAAAATAATCCATAATTTTCAGTGTAAATGGGCGCTGAACGGTTAATTGATAGAATAGGAATGAAATATGCGTTTATGGTTACTTAGTGCAGCTTTAGTTTGTTCCCTGGCGAGTTCATCAGTATTCGCATGGGGGCAAGTGGGTCACCGTGTCACGGGGAAGATCGCAGAACAATATTTAACGCCAGAGGCAAAGGCGGCTTATAAGAAGTTATTCCCGCTGGAATCTCTTGCTGAAATTTCTAGTTATGCCGATGAAAATCGCTCAAACCCGGCGCCATTTTGGCAAAAAGAAGCAGGGCCATATCACTATGTGACAGTACCAGATGGTAAACATTATCACGAGGTAGGTGCACCGGCACAAGGCGATTCTTATACGGCATTAAACAAGTTCAGAAGTATTGTCCTAGACGAGACAAAATCATTAGCTGAACGCCGCCGCGCATTGCATTTTATCGTGCATATTATAGGTGATTTGCATCAGCCTTTGCATGTTGGGAATGGCACAGACAGAGGGGGGAACGATGTCAAATTATCGTTTTTCTGGTCTAACTCAAATCTACATCGAGTATGGGACAGTGGTTTGATTGATCGCTTGCAACTATCTTATACCGAATGGTATGAATGGTTATCAGTTAAAATTACTGAGGAGCAAGCAGAGCGTTGGATGGAGCCAGATCCTCTGGTCTGGATTGCAGAAAGTAAAATGCTTCGCGACGGTGTTTATCCGAAAGTAGAAGACAACAAAAAAATCCGTTTATCTTGGGATTATTTGTACGAACACAAGCCAACCGTCAAGCGTCGTTTATCTCAAGGTGGTGTGCGGATTGCCGCTTACTTAAATGAAATGTTTGCAAAGTAAGACCGGATAGCAATGGGATTTTGGGCAAAGCTCAAAAAAAAGCGACAAAATCCCCCACAAAGTAAGATAAATCCTAAAGTTGCACGACAATTTACTTGCTTTTTAGGCTGAGGTTACCGATCATAAGCCTATGATAAATAATTAGGTTTGCTATGCAATTTTTCCCAACATCACGGTCGCGCGGTGTTTTGGTTTTGTTAGTGTTAATGGGTGTATCTGCATGTGGTCAAAAAGGCCCACTGCGTCTACCACCAGAGGCACCAAAACCAAATACCGGATTGGCAACATCGAAAACTGTTGTGTCAGTTTCTGTTGCAGATGTGAGTGCAATTGTAAGCCCCAGCGCTGTCGTTTCTTCGACGAGCAAACCTAATGCAAACGAGTAAGTATAATGGATTTTTTTTCCTACCAAGATAACACCTTATTCGCTGAGGACGTTTCTTTAGCACAAATAGCCGCCGAACACGGTACACCGACTTATGTCTATTCCCGCAAAACCTTAGAACGGCATTGGTATGCTTTTGATAACGCTTTGTCTGCCCATCCACATTTAATATGTTTTGCAGTAAAAGCGAATTCAAATATCGGCGTGTTAAGTGTGCTAGCAAAGTTAGGCTCAGGATTCGATATTGTTTCTGGTGGCGAATTAGCACGAGTGTTAGCTGCCGGTGGGGATCCAGGTAAAGTCGTTTTTTCTGGTGTAGCAAAAACTGAAGATGAGATCCGCTTTGCGCTAGAACAAGAGATCTTATGCTTTAATGTCGAATCATTTGCCGAATTAGATCGCATCCAAAAAGTAGCTGCGGAGCTAAACGTACAAGCGCCTATTTCTTTGCGGATCAATCCTGACGTAGATGCCAATACCCACCCATATATTTCCACTGGTCTAAAAGCCAACAAATTTGGTATTGAACACGAAAAAGCGGTAGAGACTTACCAGTACGCGAAAACCTTACCGAACCTAACCATTAAAGGAATGGATTGTCATATTGGCTCGCAGTTAACCGAAACGGCTCCTTTTGTTGATGCACTCGATCGCCTCTTGAGTTTGGTTGATGAATTAGCAAGTTTAGATATTCATATCAAACATTTGGATGTGGGTGGTGGTTTAGGCGTTACTTACAAAGATGAGGTTGCACCACACCCGAACGATTACGCTTCGGCGATTGCATCCCGAATGGCACAGCGCCCCGAACTAACGTTAATTATGGAACCTGGCCGTGCCATAGCTGCGAATGCAGGTGTGCTTCTTACTAAGGTCGAATTTGTTAAACAAAATGCAGAAAAGAATTTTGCAATTATTGATGCAGCGATGAACGATTTACTGCGTCCAGCCCTATATAGCGCATGGCAGGACATTGTTCCTGTATTGCCAAGATTAAATACACCTAAAGTGACTTATGATGTCGTAGGACCGGTTTGTGAAACAGGTGATTTCTTGGGTAAAGACCGCGATTTGGCGATTCAATCTGATGATATCTTGGCAGTAAAAAGCGCTGGTGCGTATGGTTTTGTAATGTCATCAAATTACAATACTCGGACTCGAGCTGCTGAGATATTAGTGGATGGTGAACAAGTTCATGTTGTGCGTAAACGCGAAGTGCTAGCTGATCTTTGGGCTAACGAATCAACGGTATAAAGACGGTTGAATAATAACTAAAACAAGGCGTCATAATGGTCGTTGAATTTACAAAAATGCATGGCTTGGGAAATGACTTTATGGTCGTTGATAATGTGACCCAAAATGTATTTTTCTCACAGGAAAAAATTAAACAGTTATCGGATCGCAATTTCGGGATCGGTTTTGATCAATTACTGGTCGTTGAGCCACCATATGCGCCCGAAGAAGACTTTCATTACCGTATATATAATGCGGATGGCTCCGAGGTAGAACAGTGTGGTAATGGCGCTCGTTGTTTTGCACGCTTTGTCAAAACCAAAGGTTTGACCAACAAACATAAAATTGCAGTGACCACAAAAGCTGGCAAGATGATGTTGTATCTAGAAAAAGATGGTCAAGTCACTGTGAATATGGGCAAGCCAAACTTTGCACCCGATGCTGTTCCAATCAAAGCTCAAAAACAAGAAAAAACTTATATCATACGTAATGACGATAGTACGTATTTCTGTGGTGCGGTATCGATGGGTAACCCACATTGTATGATTCTTGTGGACGATGTTGATAACTATGATGTCACAGGCGTCGGGGCATTATTAGAAAGTCATGAGCGGTTTCCAGCTCGAGTTAATGTCGGATTCATGCAGATTATTAACTCCAGCACAGTCAAACTTCGTGTCTTTGAGCGTGGTGTCGGTGAGACACTTGCTTGTGGCAGTGGGGCGTGTGCGGCAGTTGCCATTGGGCAAATCCAAGGAAAATTAGACAAAGAAGTCAAAGTCACCTTACCTGGTGGTGATCTCGTTATTAAATGGCCAGGGCCTGACCACAGCTTAAAAATGACAGGTCCCGCCCAATTTGTATATGATGGAAAAATTCACCTATGAGCAAAGATAATTTGCCAACACCACCGGACTCTCCTCAATCAGAAGGGGAAACCTCTGCGTTTCAGACTAGTGATAAACTCAATGTGACAGCCCAAAACGTCGCAGATTATCTAGCGGAACATCCCGATTTTTTTACTGATTATCCTGATTTAGTTGCGGAACTCGCTCTGCCGCACCAACAAAAAGGAACGGTCTCCTTGGTTGAGATGCAAACAGAGCAACTAAGAACTCAGTTACACCAGCAAAGACAAGAGCTGGCTTCTTTGATACGCACAGCTGATAACAACGAACAGTTGTTCCAAGTGTATGCTCAATTACTGCAATCGCTATACAACTGTACTACCATAGATTCGGTAGAAGACGCTTTACATCAGTGCTTTAAAGGTGAGTTGGCATTTGCTAACGTTACTGTAGACTTGTTTGTGAAAAGTCCAGATTTTGCTAATTTCCAGCATCATCAACTTATTGAGAAGCGTTTCAAAAATAGTGATTTTTTCTTTGGGCGTTTGGGGCAAGCAGAGACCAAGCAAATATTCAATGACGCTTCGGTGAATTCATGTGCGTTAATGCTGTTGGGTGAAGCAGAAAAGCTGGGTATTTTAGCTGTCGGCTCGGATAGTCCTACGCATTTTCATCCGGATATGGATACGCTATTTCTATTGCAGTTAAAACGCCTATTAGAACAAGTCCTTAGGCGCATATTGGAGAAGTAAATGCTGGATTGTACAGATTCACTCATTACTGATTTTGTACAAATGCTCCAAGTTGAGCGCCATTATTCTTTGCATACCATACAAAGCTACCATAGCCATATTGAGACGAGCAAAACCCTTTTGAGATTGACTGGATGGGATGGATTGACAGTCGATCATGTCCGCTTGTTGGTCATGAAATCTAAACAAGCGAAATTATCAGCCCGCTCTATTAGCCTGCGTTTATCAGCTTTACGACATTTCTGTCAGTTTTTAGTTGAGCGCAAGGTGTTACAGCAAAACCCCGCCGAGTCGGTGAGTGCACCAAAGATCGGTAAATTACTACCTAAAAACATGCCTGCAGAAGCGGTTTCTAGTTTATTAGATTTTACCCCTGAATCCCTTCACGATATTCGAGATAAAGCGATGTTTGAAGTGGTTTACGGTTGTGGTTTGCGTTTAAGTGAAGTTACTGGGTTAAATATGGTAGATATTTTATCGAGTAGACAGCTTAAAGTCTGGGGTAAAGGCCAAAAACAACGTTTACTTCCTGTAGGTAATGTTGCTTGGGAAGCATTACAAGATTGGCTAAAAGTAAGGCCACAATGGCTAGTCAGCGATTTTAGTGCGGTATTTTTAAGTCAGCGCGGCAATCGCCTGGGTAATCGCCAAGTAGCGAAACGCTTGGACCAACTTGCCGTGCGTCAGGGAATGAATACAAATATCTCTCCTCATAAACTGCGCCATTCCTTCGCTACACACGTATTAGAATCATCAGGTGATTTGCGTGCTGTTCAAGAACTGCTGGGGCATGCAAATTTATCGACTACACAGGTATATACACATCTCGATTTTCAGCATCTTGCTCGTGTGTATGATAAAGCACACCCTAGGGCCAAAAAATGATTTTTTACCGCAAGATTACGCCGATAAAAGCAATGACTTTTGATATTGATGATACTTTTTATAACAACTGGCCATATATCAAAGAGGCTGAGCAAGCACTCACTCACTATATTGCAGATCAATATCCTAGCTTAGGTCATATCACGTGGGCTGACCGTTTAGCGGCGAAAGAAAAAGTGTTAACTCAACGTCCAGAAATCGCTTTTGATATGTGCAAACTGCGCCTTGCAACTCTAGAATTTCTTTTTTCGGACTTAGGTTTAAATCCTATTGAGGCAAGTAAAACGGCACAGGATTGTTTTGCATACTTTTATTTCAAACGTAGTGATTTTACGATAAACCCAGAATACCATAGCACCATGTCAGTGTTAGCCAGTAAAATCCCTTTGATTGCTATTACTAATGGGAATGTAAATATGCAACAAATTGGATTGGCTCAGTATTTTACGGGTGTTTATCATGCCAGTGTCGAATATAAAGCCAAACCTCATCCAGATATGTTTATCGCTGCACAACAAGATTTGCTCGTGTCGATGCAAGATATTTTGCATATCGGTGATTGTCCGATAAATGACGTTTGGGGTGCTTACAAAATGGGTATGCAGACGGCTTGGTATGCAGATGATCGCGAGATGAGTATCAATCAAGAAAAGTTCAGAGTTTTACCTTCTGTCCAATTAACGAATTTACATGAGTTAGTCGATTTAATATAAGTATCTAAGGTGTATCACTATCTGATTTTATACTGTATATATTCACAGCTTACGTTATAATTCCAAAAAAATATCAATGTACAAGGTCAGCACAACGATGGATGTTTCTCAATTACTCGATGGTTTAAATGATAAGCAAAGAGATGCAGTAGCGGCACCTGCCCAAGATTGTCTCGTGCTTGCGGGTGCTGGGAGTGGTAAAACACGCGTCCTTATTCATCGTATATCATGGTTAATGGCTGTAGAGAATATCGCGCCGTTTTCTATCTTAGCAGTGACCTTCACCAATAAAGCGGCTCGAGAAATGCGTGGTCGTTTGGAGCATTTACAAGGTCGTTCGTTACATTCTATGTGGATTGGGACCTTTCATGGTTTAGCCCATCGTTTATTGAGAGCTCATTATAGTGAGGCAAACCTACCAGAGCAATTTACGATTCTCGATTCAGATGATCAGCATCGCCTGATTCGTCGCATTATCAAGTCGATGAACTTAGATGAAAAACATTGGCCAGCAAAATCTATCCAGTGGTATATAAATGGCAATAAGGATGAAGGCTTACGACCTAATGATATAGAAACACATGGGGATGCTAATCAACAAAAAATGCGTGAGATTTATCATGCTTATCAACAAACCTGTGACCGTTCTGGGTTAGTCGATTTTGCTGAATTATTACTTCGTGCATATGAGTTGTGGCGTGATAATCCAAGGGTACTAAAGCATTATCAAGACCGCTTCCGTGCAGTGTTGGTCGACGAGTTCCAAGACACGAATAATATTCAATATGCATGGCTTAAACTGCTGTCTGCAGATCACAATAACATGATGATTGTGGGTGACGACGATCAGTCAATTTATGGTTGGCGTGGTGCTAACGTTGAAAATATCTCCCATTTCCTAAAAGATTTTCCAGGTTCAAAAACGATTCGTTTAGAACAAAATTACCGTTCAACGGGTAACATTCTAAAATCGGCAAATGCAGTTATTGATAATAATCAAGGTCGTTTAGGTAAAGAGCTGTGGACCCAAGATGCCGAAGGCGAAAAGATTGGAATTTATGCAGGATTTAATGAATTAGATGAAGCTCGTTTCATTGTAGGTCGTATCAAAGAATGGCTGGATGGTGGCAATGCCTTGAGTGATTGCGCTATTTTGTACCGCAACAACGCCCAGTCACGAGTCTTGGAAGAAGCTTTGTTGCATGAAGCGTTACCGTACCGTATTTACGGCGGGTTACGTTTTTTCGAACGCCAAGAAATCAAAGATGCGTTGAGCTATCTCCGCTTGATTAATCATCATCAGGATGACGCTGCATTTGAGCGGATTGTTAATACACCGACGCGCGGTATGGGTGATAAAACCCTACAAAATATTCGTGAGTTTGCGCGAGATCATGAATTATCCATGTGGGCAGCCTCTGTGTTAATGCTCAAAGAAAAAAGGCTGTCAGGTCGTGCGGGGAATGCATTACAAGCCTTTGTCGATTTGGTACAACAACTCTCTGCCGATATCGCAGAAAATGCATTGGAGCAACAAGCCGATCACGTGATTAAGCATTCCGGTTTGTTAGCCATGTATCAAGCGGAAAAAGGTGAAAAAGCGAAGGCTCGGGTTGAAAACTTAGAAGAGTTAGTCACCGCTTGCAAACAATTTGAGGTGCCAGAAGAGGCCGATGATATGACGCCATTGTCAGCGTTTTTAGCTCATGCGTCTTTGGAGTCTGGCGAAAATCAGGCCGACGCACATCAAGATGCGGTACAAATGATGACAATCCATACAGCAAAAGGGTTGGAATACCCATTAGTTTTTATGGGCGGGGTTGAGGAAGGCATGTTCCCTTCGGCGATGAGTAATGACGAACCAGGTCGTTTAGAGGAAGAGCGTCGTTTGTGTTATGTTGGTATGACGCGAGCGATGCAAAAACTCTATATGACTTATGCAGAATGTCGTCGGGTCTATGGCCAAGATAAGTTTCATACCGCCTCTCGTTTTATTCGTGAAATTCCTGCTGAGTGTATGGAGGAAATCCGTTTACGTCAGACCGTTTCACAGCCTGTGCATAATCGTTTTAGTCCTACCACGTCACATGAAGCATTTAATGAGAGTGGATTTAATCTAGGTATGCGTGTGGAACATGCTAAGTTTGGTGAAGGCACCGTACTAAATTATGAAGGGTCGGGTGAAAGTGCTCGAGTGCAAGTTCAGTTTGATGACTTTGGTGCCAAATGGCTGGTGCTCGCTTATGCGAAATTACAGCCGCTTTAATCAAAGCTTGTTTTTCTTATGGTGCTGATAAGCATCAAAAGTGAAAATAGCTAAACCCGCCCAAACAAAGCCAAAGGTGATTAAACGCTCTAGTGTAAAGGGTTCTTTGTATAGCAATACAGCCAAGACAAACATCAGTGTTGGACCGATGTATTGAAAGAACCCGAGTGTTGAATAAAGGATCCTGCGAGCGGCAGCAGTAAAGCACAGTAGAGGTGCGGTGGTAATAATGCCTGCAAAAATTAATAGAGCATTCAGTGTGGCTGTATTGTGAGCAAAGTTACTTGTTGGGCTATCAGTCCATAACCAATACGCCAGAGCCAAAGGTAACATCATAAGTGTTTCTATTAATAAACCAGGGATAGAGTCTACCGAGACTTGTTTCCGTAATAATCCGTATAAGCTAAAACTCAATGCCAGCGTTAACGCAATCACGGGAACCTCGCCAAAGGTAATTAGCAAAATTAAAACGCCAGAAAAAGCTAAGCCTACTGCCACTTTTTGTAAACGGCGAAAACGTTCGCCTAAGAAGATAAACCCAAATAGCACATTAAATAAGGGGTTAATATAGTAACCCAAACTCGCTTCTAGCAAATGATCGTTGTTGATTGCCCAGATAAATAATAACCAATTCCCTCCTAACAAAATGCCAGAGGCCAGTAACATCAACATGACTTTGGAAGATTGCAGTGCAGCTTTGACTTTAGCTATCTGACGCAGGGCAAAAATAAGACCGACCAAAACGACTGCAGACCAAACTATCCGATGCATTAAAATTTCTACGGCAGGGATATCTTGTAACTGTTTAAAATAAATCGGGGCTAAACCCCACATAAAATAAGCAGCTATGGCTAATAAAACACCTGCTTTTTGGTCTGACATAGGTGTCGTATTTGGAGTAGCAGGAGGCATCTTGGACATGAGTTCTGTAGGAAAATTCGAGGATACAGGAATTGTTGTCTAATCATCGTCAGTTAGCAAGAGATTTATTTCTTTAAGACAGTAACCATTTAGCCAAAAACAGCGTAAAATTAAATAACTGAATTCTTTGGTTAGAGTGATGAAGCTCAGCAAAATTCGAGACTTCTTTACCTACATCACCCAATAAATTGCTTTGCACGGTAGAGTTACAAGATTAATGAACTAAGCAGTTTATGAAGCTATAAAAGAGAACATCCTTGTCAGTAGATTATACAGCCTCAGTAAATCATGTCGCAGAAGCTACAGCGCAGCATAATAAATTGACCAAGATCCTAGCAGATACTTTTGGGTATTCGACTTTCCGCGTCGGCCAAGAAATCGTCATTGAACAAGCTTTGGCCAAAAAAGATACGCTGGTGTTGATGCCAACGGGTGGCGGAAAATCGCTATGCTATCAAATTCCAGCTTTGGCCCAAGATGGTCTAGTTTTGGTGGTTTCTCCGCTTATTTCATTGATGCAAGACCAAGTAGAACAATGCCGAGCGGTTGGCATAAATGCGGGACTAGTAAACTCAGCTTTAACTCCAGAGCAAATACAAGCTGTATTCGGTCAAATGCATCGTCATGAGTTGGATATTTTATTTGTAGCACCCGAGCGTTTATTACAGCTGAATTTTATGGAGCGCCTCCAAGAACTCAATATCGGGTTGATTGCGGTAGATGAAGCGCATTGTGTTTCGCATTGGGGGCATGATTTCAGACAAGATTATCGTATGCTAGGCAAGGTACGTGAGCACTTACCATACGTACCAATAATGGCACTTACCGCCACAGCTGATCTCGCGACACGTGAGGATATTACGCATCAGTTGAGTTTGGATAATGCGTTTGTACATCTGGCTAGTTTTGACCGACCGAACATTCAATATACGGTCGCTAGTAAATACAAGCCCCTTGATCAAATTGTAGAATTTATTAAACAGCGCGATGGCAGCGGGATTATTTATTGTAATAGTCGGAAAAAAGTAGACGAGATAGCGACAAAGCTGAATCAGCGTGGTTATCGTTGTGGTGCTTATCATGCAGGTTTAACCACCGATGAAAGGGCCCAAGCTCAGCGTGATTTTCAAGTTGATAACCTTGAACTTATGGTTGCGACTGTCGCTTTTGGCATGGGCATCAACAAGTCTAATGTACGTTTCGTGATTCACCATGATTTGCCACGTAGTATTGAAGCTTATTATCAAGAGACAGGTCGAGCAGGACGTGATGGTTTACCGGCAGAAGCGTTATTATTGTTTGCCGAACGTGACGCCGCTAGGATCCAAGAATGGATTGAAACAGGTGAGGGAGCAAGGACCGAGGTTGAGTTAGAAAAGTTTGCAGCTATGCAAAAATTTGCAGAAGCCCAAACCTGTCGTCGCCAAGTTTTATTAAATTATTTTGCTCAATACAGTGATACTCAATGCGGAAATTGTGATGTTTGCTTGGATCCACCTCAGCATTTTAGTGCGCTAGAGATTGCGCAAAAAGTATTGTCTTGTGTATATCGAATGCGTCAACAAGGCACAGCTAACCAAGTAGTCGAGGTGTTGAAAGGTCGAAAGCCCGCCAAAATTATTGAGTTTGGTTTTGATAAAATCTCGACATTTGGGATTGGTAAGAATAAACCTGATGAGTATTGGTTTAATATTATTAATCAACTTGTGCACCAAGGATTCTTGCGTATTGATATTACACGGTATGGTGCGCTGAGTTTAACCGAGGCTGCCAAGGACGTTCTACGCGGTACATTTGAATTGCAACTTGCCGTGCCTCGTTTAACCGTAGTGAGTACTCGCAAAGCGACAAGTGCGGCTAAAAACTATGACAAAGCGTTGTTTGCTAAATTAAAACACCTGCGTAAACAACTTGCAGATCAGCAAGATATCCCACCTTTTGTCGTGTTTTCCGATGCCAGTTTGATGGATATGGCTGACCAATTACCACAAACCCAATATGATTTTTTACAGATCAGTGGTGTTGGTCAGGTCAAATTAGAAAAGTACGGGAATGATTTTATCGCAGCGATTACTGCACACTGTATGGCATAAACGACATCGCTTATTTAGGTCCGAAATCGTAATCCCCACCTTTTGCTAAGGCGGCTAGATAGGCTTTGCGAGATTGCATTGCAGAAACATATTTGTGAATAACAGCATCGATCTTCTTACCTTGGGTAGCCACTAAAGCCTCCAATGGAAACAGCATCATAATATCAACAGCACTCAGTGCTTTTCCAACAAAGAAAGGCGAGCCGTTGGCTTGTTGCTGAGCAAGATGGCTCTTCACAAACTCTAAGTTAGCTTCGTGATTTGGAGTGTAGTATGCATCTAAAATAGCGTCGATGACTTTATTAGCAATAGTGCTTACAAAAATGGGTTTTTTCTTCGCTTTTGCTTTACCTAAAACTAGATTAGCAATAAGTGGGGGCATCATCGTCCCTTCGGCAAAATGATACCAAAAGGAATATTGTTGGAATAAGGGGGCACTCGGGGGAATAATCAAGGACTGTTCTAAATGAGTCGCCTGGGCAGAGTATTTGTGGGCAAGATACTCTACTATTGCACCACTCTCCGATAAAACAATAGGCGTGTTGTCATGACTCTCGTCTGCATTATTCTGTGTAGATATTGTTACGACGGGAAATCTACCAAGAGGAAATATATCCCGCATGGACTGAGGCGCTAGTCCCGTTTTAGCATCACGGTGATGCGCTTGGGTGGTATATTCCAAACCCAGTTCTTCGAGCAACCAGAGAATGCGCTGAGAGCGTGAATTGTTTAAATGATGCAAAGTAATCATGTGTTGTACCTTTTTTTATTATTCTTTTAATACCATCGTAGCGATGATTCGGATTACAGCAAACTCTTAAAAGTTATGCGCATTGTATGATTAAATGCACACTTTTTAAACGCATTACAATGACGTTAAAACAAAATAGACATCCTGATGTTAATATTTTATCCGTCGAGGCTAAACTTAACTGTTGGTTAAACCGTAAAATAGCGATATCTTACGATTTATATAGCAAAGAAAACTGGAGCTCGTCATTTCTTCTAACGGCCAATCGCTACCCCAAAAAACAACCACACGTTGTGGCTTTACGTATAGCTATGCAAATGAGTTGGCAGAGTGTGCTACCCAAATAATACCAACACCTTTGTATTCACCCAAACTAGTCACGGTCAATCATGAATTATGGCAAGGGCTTGGTTTGCCTGAAGCCTGGTTAGACGAGGATAACTTAGTCAGACAGTTATTTTCTGCTGACACGCCATTAACCAAATTATCGATTGCTCAAAAATACGGTGGACATCAATTCGGCCAATGGAACCCGATGCTCGGGGATGGTCGAGGTTTGTTACTGGCAGAAGTGATTGGAGCTGATGGCGCGAAACACGACTTGCATTTAAAGGGGGCAGGGCCAACACCTTATTCCCGCCATGCTGACGGACGTGCGGTATTGCGATCTACCATCAGGGAGTATTTAGCGAGTGAGGCGATGCATCATTTAGGCATTCCAACATCCAGAGCATTATGTTTGTTTACAACAGACGAGCCAGTATATCGAGAACAACAAGAACGAGCGGCAATGATGATCAGGACAGCACCGAGTCATCTAAGGTTTGGTCATTTTGAATATTATCACCACAGTAATGAACCAGAAAAATTAGATAAGTTGTTTGCTTATGCCTTTAAGCATCATTTTCCGCAAGCGCGCCAAGCAGAAAATCCACACTTAGCGATGTTACAAGAAATTACATCATCTACGGCAAAGATGATCGCTAAATGGCAAGCTTATGGTTTCAATCACGGTGTCATGAATACCGATAATATGTCAATTCACGGTATTACGTTTGATTATGGGCCATATGCATTTTTAGATGATTTTGAACCACATTACATTTGTAATCGCAGTGATCACCAGGGACGTTATCGTTTTTCAGCCCAACCCAGCATTGGTCTGTGGAATTTGAACGCATTGGGTCAAGCGTTTAGACGTTACGCAGATATCCCAAGTATCACTGGGGTATTAGAAAGTTTTGAGGAGACGTTGATTGCTCATTATCATGAACTGATGTTACGACGTTTGGGGTTTTCCGAAAAAACCACAGAAGCTTTGGCGTGTATTACTGAGTTTACCTTGTTACTACAAACGACCAAACATGATTATCATTTGGCTTTTCGAGAGTTATGCGGTCATCAATCGTGGGCACAGATGCATGAGGTACGTGACTTACATCTTGATATTGAAAGCTTTGATAAATGGTTTACAAACTACCAATCGGCTATTAACGCACAAAACATTTCGTTTGTTGATTTACAATCACGTTTGACTAAAGAAAACCCTGCGGTAGTGTTGCGTAATCATCATGCGCAAAACGTCATAGAAGCAGCTGAAGCAGGTGATTTTGAGCCATTTAATGCCTATTTGGCAGCATTATCGACGCCTTTTTCCGAACCTGTTAGTGCCCCACGCTTTGCCACAGCACCAGACGCTGACGTTAAAGGAATTGCATTGTCATGTTCAAGTTAGCTCTAACGACTAAATCTTACTGCTTGAAATCGAAAAAAACGTTACAATATATTGCTTATATAAAATCAAAGGCCTTCTCCAATCATGTCTAGATACGAATTTGTTAGTGCTGCTAAATTACCAACTCGATTTGGTGAGTTTACCATTCACGGTTTTGTAGATGTTACCACTAACCAAGAGCATGTTGCGCTAACCTTTGGCAAATGGCAGCGCGAAGATACTGTGCCGATTCGTATACACTCTGAGTGTTTAACGGGTGACTCGTTGTTCTCAACACGGTGTGACTGTGGTTTTCAGCTAGAAAAAGCATTACAAAACATTACGGAGAATAAGGTTGGGGTGTTGTTGTATTTGCGCCAGGAAGGACGGGGGATTGGTTTATTAAATAAAATCCGTGCTTATGCCTTGCAAGATACAGGTATGGACACGGTAGAAGCGAATGAGCATTTAGGGTTCGACGCAGATTTACGTGAGTATGATATTTGTCAATTTATGCTGGGGCACCTTGGTGTACAAAATGTCAGTTTAATGACTAACAACCCGAAAAAAATCGCAGCACTTACTGAGATGGGGATAAATGTCGTTTCTAGAAAACCCATTGATCATGGCATGACAGCCGATAACAAAGGTTATCTTAAAACGAAAACAGAAAAACTTGGACACGAGTTCGACCCTCACTTGTTCAAATAATCCAAGCTCGCGGCGACAAATTTAGCAGGTGAATGTTTATCCATATTAAAGTACAACGATGGCTCTATGAGTTCGACTTCCATGAGTTGCCATTGTTGTTCATTAAATACCAAATCGACTCTTGCATAGAGAGCTTCTTCTGGTAGTTTCGCTAATACTTTCTTCGCAGCAATCATCTGTTCCATATCTGGGGTAATGGTGTAAAGCTGCCCACCATGCTCTTCTTGAACTCTGAAATCCCCCTGTTTAGGAACCTTTTTGATAGCGTGTGAGTATTGCCCATTAAAATAGAAGAGTGAGTACTCACCATCGGTAATGATGCTTTTTAGAAAGGGTTGTACCATGCAGTCTAATTCATTGAAAACAGTATTTAATGTGTCAGCTTGGGCTACCAATGATTCTGGAGTGAGTCTAAATGTATTGTCTGAGTTGGCACTGATTAAAGGCTTAATTACTATTTCTGCAGAAGCAAACTCTTGGAAATGTAAGGCTATTTCTTCAGTATTTATTCCTTTGTAAAATCGGGACGGAATAATAGTTACCCCATCACTGGCTAAGTCTTGTAGGTACCACTTAGAAATATTCCACTGCATCAGTGCGTAGGGATTGGCAAGTACTGTTGCACTGGCTTCTATTCTGGCGAGTACTGCAGTAAAAGCCTTGGGATCATCCTGATAATCCCAGGTACTGCGGACAATGACTAATTCATAATTAGACCAATCTACATCAGGTGCATGCCAAGATATAACATCGACTGTGTAACCTTTAGCCGCAAAATGAGGGATTAATAAATCATCCCAAACATAAAAGTCTTCAAGATTATCAGTAGAGAGAAAACAGATTTTTTGCATATGGGTGCGATTATTTGATGTTATATAATATAAATTATCACTGATACTCAGTGGAATAGCCATTTTTTTGTTTAACCCGCTGCGGTAAAACTGCATAGGGTTTCATTACTATCAATATAACTGCACTGTGTCTGTGCGAAACGCCCCAGAATAATGCATTGGACTATACGGAATACGACCAATATTGCCTCAATTTACGATGAAACCTTGTCAATCAAGCACTATAAATTAGTGGAATGTTCTTTGCTACTAAGCTTTACTTGTAAAACAGATGCCTCATTTTGAGGCAAATCAATCAAAGTGTGAGAGTCTAATGGATACAGTGAATAGTGCAGTAGAAACATTACTGCAAAGTGCGAATACGTTATTTGTATTGCTTGGTGCCGTGATGGTGTTTGCGATGCATGCCGGTTTTGCTTTTTTAGAAGTAGGGACTGTGCGTCATAAAAACCAAGTGAATGCTTTAGTAAAAATCATGACTGATTTTGGTGTATCTTGTGTTTGTTATTTCTTTATTGGTTATTTTATTGCATATGACACAACTTTCTTGGCCTCTGCAGCAGATTTAAGTGCAAATAGCGGCTATGAACTGGTCAAGTTCTTCTTCTTGATGACATTTGCCGCAGCTATTCCCGCGATAGTATCTGGTGGTATAGCTGAACGCGCCCAATTTTATCCTTTCCTAATAGCATCTGGCTTAATTGTTGGTTTTGTATATCCTTTCTTTGAAGGCATCATTTGGAATGGTAATTACGGTTTCCAAGCTTGGCTAGAAGCGTCTTTTGGTGCAAGTTTTCATGATTTTGCCGGCTCAGTCGTAGTACATGGTGTTGGTGGTTGGTTAGCTTTAGTTGCCGTTATATTGCTAGGTTCGCGTAATGGACGCTATAAAAATGGTAAGCTAAATGCATTTGCACCTTCTAATATCCCATTTTTAGCCTTGGGTGCTTGGATACTTTGTATCGGTTGGTTTGGTTTTAATGTGATGTCAGCGCAAGCGCTAGATGGCATTAGTGGATTGGTCGCTGTGAACTCTCTTATGGCGATGGTTGGTGGTATTTTAACTACAATGTGGTTTGGTAAAAACGACCCTGGTTTTATTCATAACGGTCCATTAGCAGGATTAGTTGCGGTTTGTGCTGGTTCTGATGTCATGCATCCAGTGGGGTCTTTATTTGTTGGTGGTGTTGCTGGCTGGTTGTTTGTATGGTTATTTACCATTATGCAAAACAAAATCAAAGTAGATGATGTTTTAGGTGTCTGGCCTTTACACGGTGTGTGTGGAGCGTGGGGTGGTATTGCTGCTGGTATTTTTGGTTTAGAAGCTTTAGGCGGTCTAGGTGGTGTAGCGTTTATGTCACAAGTGGTTGGTACTATTGCTGGTATTTCGGTTGCACTTATTGGTGGATTAATTGTTTACGGTGGTGTGAAGCAATTAATGGGCTTGCGTTTATCGGAAGAAGACGAGTACAAAGGTGCTGATTTAGCCATTCATCGCATCGGTTCGACTAATTCAGATAATGGATAAACGTTCATTAAATACAGAATGAACGTTTAGTAGTAATGTAAAAAAAGGGTCTATATAATTTATAGCTCTTTTTTTGTGCCCAGTTGTGCAGTATGTGGTCTGTCATTTTCTTAAAGTAAGCACTAGAATGTTTACTTTGAATCACGTCAATAGAAAATATTTTTCTGGTATATTTGAGATTTAGATGTATAGTAACAGAGAGCTAGCATAAGGATTTACTGGTTAAACTTTTTGCTTGTTTATCAATCGTAGGACGATGATAGGCATGGTGTAGTCTAGTGAACTTTAATAAACCTAAAATACTGGTTATCGATGCTAATATGCACTTTGCTGAAGTATTGCCTGAGACATATAAATACTTTGATATTGAAGTTGTACAAAAACCAAGTGAAGGTTTGCAAGTCGCTTACCAAGGTGATGTTGACGTCATTCTCCTGGATCTAGACACCGAGCTTCACAACCCTTTTGAACTTAGCATGCAGTTCAAGCAATCCATGATTACCCGTGATATCCCAATTATTGTCATATCGAATGATGAATCACTTCAAATGAGGATTAACACGTTCAGGTTTGGTGGTGTGGATTACCTCAGCAAAGACAGCTCCACTGCTCAATTTGTTAGTAAAATTACACATCATGTGAATGCTTACAAGCGCGCCAAAGACTATCAGTATTTAGACGCCCAAAAAAATATTACCCCCGAATACCAATTGGATCTGCGTTTAAAAAAATTGAAACGTCGCAATGTTGAAAATGAGCAACTTAGTTTATTATTATTTGATGTTGATACCTCACAAGTGACTATTTCTCTTGCTGATGCCTGTGATATTTCTAAAGAAATGTGTAGTGAGACGCTGCAGAGTATCATAAACCGTATTATTAAACGCGAAAACGACTCAGTGGTTAAACTATCTGATACTAAGTTTGCAGTTGTTTTACCAAATACAGATTTACAAGGCGCGTTAAGTGTTGCCGACCGGATTAATGAGACTTTCTTTTTTACGACAAACAGCCCAACATCTAAAATAAATTTTCCTAGTAATGCTCTCAAAGTAGGGATCACTACAGTCAATCATTTATTCAATAACTCTCATCAAAGCATTCTGGAAAGTGCGGAAGCTGCACTAGAAGAAGCCAAACGTTCAAATGAGTTCTTTTGTATCAACTGAGTATCTTGTTTCAGGTACATAGAAGGTATGTCAGCACTTTGTTAGCCTTTAACCACTAATTTTTTCTAAAGCTCGTTCCCATTGGTCGGGAGTATTGGTGTTGGTCCATGCATCATCTACATCTAGCGTGATTAGATCAGCGCCATGTGCTTGCACAAATTGTTGAACACCGAGTCCTTGCGCAGAGGTAACACGTTCAGTGAGATCCATAAAAATGGAGTCTGTACATGGGACAAAGAGCGGTAGAGGGTGATTGGCTACGTGGACAAAACGGCGAGTTCGCTTACCCTGATTGAGTAAATTTTGTAACCATTGTACTTGCATGCATGGCATATCAATAGGCATACACAATAGTGCATCGGTTTGACCGATATATGTGTGCATAGCAGCATGGATCCCAGCAAGCGGTCCACAATCAGGATGGATATCGGCAATACGCTGGTAATGTAATGGATGTGGTTGATTAGTGTTAATGACAACTCGGTCGATGCCGGTTGCTGTAAGCAATGCGACAGTAAAATCTAGCATGGATTGGTCAAAGCGTTGTAAGTATGCTTTGTTTTGCCCCATACGCTGACTTTTCCCACCGGCTAAGACAACTCCTGTGATATGCATCATTTCTCCATTTTCTCATGTTTAACAACAAGCATAACAAACCAAGCACTACCCGCCTAACATGGCTAAGTGCGAGGTGCTACCAGAGTTGGCTTGGTGTAACCCATGTGTTGCTGTTTTATGTTGCAACTGCCCTTGTAACCAAGTCTCAAGTTGTGGAATGTCTGAATCGTTTTGTAATAGGTGTCTTAAAGACTGCCCTTCTTCGGCAAATAAACAGGCGTGTAGCGCACCACGTGCGGTGATCCGAAGACGGTTACAACTAGCACAAAAATCATCGCTATAAGGTAAGATAAAGCCAAGGTTACCTTGGTATTCTGGATGAGCTAGCTCTAGTGCTGGGCCTGCGGTTGCACTGCGTGGACTAAGTTGCCAACCACGTTTTTGTAGATGTCCTAAAAATTGCTCTCCGCGGACGTGATTATCAGCAAAGAAAGTAGCATTATCACCTGTTTGCATTAACTCAATGAAACGCAGACTGATAGGCGTGTCTTTGACCCAAGCCAAAAATTGATACCACTGATGCAGGTTGTATTGTTTCAGTAATACAGTATTGACTTTGGTGGGGAGTCCTCGTGCCAGTGCTCGATAAATACCATCGAGAATCGCTTGGTGTTTATTGCTGCCTGTAATCAGTGCAAATTGGTTGGGATCTAAACTGTCAATAGAGACATTAAGTTGTGTGAGGCCGGCTGCATGCCAAGCGTCGATATTTTGCAGTAAATTAAAACCATTGGTTGTTAATGCAACCTCTTCAATACCTGGGGTTTGGGCGACGAGGCTGATGATCTCAGTGAGGTCTTTGCGCAGTGCTGGTTCACCACCGGTAATACGAATTTTGCGAACCCCAGCCTGAGCCAGTCCACGAGCAAGACGGGAAATTTCTGAGAGAGAAAGAAAATTATGTGATTGTGTTTTGCGATACCCGTTAGGCAAGCAATAATTGCACTTGAAATTACACGCATCGGTGATGGATAACCGTACATAAAAGAACGCACGTTCGTGAGTATCGACTAGCATAAGGGGTTCACTAAATCACAATAGGATAAATAATACATTGTGATTACAAGGTTTGTGCCAACTATATAAGTCAATAAAAACAATAAGTTAAAGAATTTTGTTCATTATTCTTGATGTGCTATTCGGGAAAACTCACGATTGCAGTGCAGAAATTGATAGATATGCACTGAAATGAAACAAAACGATGTATAAGCACTTGGGGTAAATGTTAACAGATTGTTTTTAATGATATTTTATATAATTCTTACAATGAGTTAGCAAAACTGGTACGAAAGTTGTTGTAGTAAGCATATGAATATAGCTTTGCACCATGGCACAACGATGTCCCACGCTTCTACCTCTTCTCAACCTACATTATCGCACGTTTTGCTCGTCACTGACTCTAATGTTGCCCAGCGTAGTCTGGTTTTGCAGGAAGTTCTCCATACCGGTCCTTATGAGATCACTCAAGTCAATTTTACTGATGTAACTATTCTTAAAGCTGCTGAAGACGTTCAGCCAGATGTCATTGTGATAGATACCTGTGCACCTAATGACACTATGTTAGCCGCATTGACTCAACTCTCACAGATTAATCCAAAACCGGTGATTGTATTGTCCGAACACGATGATGTGGCGTTGATGCAGGCTTCATTGAATGCTGGAGTGAGTGCATATATTTCAGGAAGCGATGAAGTCACACGCATCGGCCAAATAATCGCTGTAGCAAATACACGTTTCAATATCACACAAGCGTTAAAAGCTGAGCTTGCTGAAGCTAAATCAGAATTATCAAGCCGTAAATGGGTAGATCAAGCAAAAGCTATTTTGATAGAAAAACAGGGTATGAGTGAAGCTCAGGCGTATCAAAGTATCCGTAAAATGGCGATGAACAACGGCCAAAAAATGTCAGATGTAGCCAAAAATATTATAGCTATGGCTCCCATGTTAGACACGCAGACTGGCAAGCCATCAACTGGAGACGCTGGATGAGTCAGGAACAATTTACACAGCACACTCAATGCACCACTTGCCCTTACTGTGGAGTGGGCTGTGGGGTAGACATCACGGTTACTAATGGAGAGGTCAGTGGGGTTAAAGGATCATCCGAGCATCCTGCTAATTTGGGTAAGCTATGCGTAAAAGGGACTCATCTTGCTGATACTACTCTCCCGCAAGACCGTGTGCTTACCGCCTCGGTAGCTGGTACTGACGTCAGTGTTGATGAAGCGTTGGATGAAGTCGCAAGTCGTTTTGCTAATATTATTGCAGAACATGGACCTGATGCGGTGGCTTTTTATGTCTCTGGACAGATCCTCACCGAAGATTATTACGTGGCTAATAAGCTAATGAAAGGTTTTATTGGTTCAGCTAATATTGATACGAATTCTCGCCTGTGTATGTCATCAGCCGTGGCTGGTTACAAACGTGCATTTGGGAGTGACACGGTACCGTGTTGTTATGAAGATTTATCAGAAGCTAAATTACTCGTGCTAGTCGGTTCAAATGCCGCTTGGACACATCCAATTTTGTATCAGCGAATGCAAGCCGCCAAACAAGCCGATCCAAGTGTTCAAGTAATCGTAATCGACCCGCGACAAAATGCCACATGCGATCTGGCCGATATACATTTACCCATCAAAGCCGGTACGGATATTGCGCTGTTCAACGGCTTGTTGTGTTATTTAGCTGAGCAAGAATATCTTGATCACGATTATATTGCTCAGCGCACTGAACAATTTACGACTGCATTACAAGCTGCTACTGAGTATGATGTGGATAGTGTTGCACATACTTGTGGCGTGACCGCTACCGCTATTCGAGATTTTTATGAACGCTTTGCAGTAACGCCAAAAACCGTGACATTTTACTCACAAGGTGTGAACCAATCTTCTCAAGGTGTAGATAAATGCAATGCCATTATCAATTGCCATCTTGCAACAGGACGCCTGGGACAGCCTGGCATGGGGCCATTTTCGATTACGGGCCAACCCAATGCAATGGGAGGCCGCGAGGTCGGAGGGTTAGCAAATATGCTCGCGGCACATATGGACATTGATAATGCTCAGCACCGACAGTGGGTCCAAACATTTTGGGACGCACCCACTATACCAACCAAAATGGGGTTAAAAGCCGTTGATTTGTTTGCCAATATTGCAACAGGTAAGGTGAAAGCAGTATGGGTTATGGCCACTAATCCAGTAGTGAGCTTACCTAACCGCAATCAAATAGAAGAGGCTCTAGCGGCTTGTGACTGTGTTGTTGTATCGGAATGTTACACTCGAAATGACACACTGGCCTTTGCTGATATTGTGTTACCCGCAACAACTTGGTCAGAAAAAAATGGCACAGTGACGAATTCTGAACGTTGTATTTCACGCCAACGTGGTGTGGTTGTACCGCCTGGACAGACACGTCATGATTGGGAGTTAATATGCGGAGTTGCTCAGCGTATGGGCTATGCCGATGCTTTTGCATACACAAATGTTGCACAAATCTTTGCGGAACATGCGGCGTTATCTGGCTATCATAATGGGGGAGATGATCCGTTACGAGATTTTGATATCTCTGGGTTGTCTGATTTGAGCGAAACGCAGTATGATCAACTATCACCGATCCGCTGGCCGGTAAATACAACGCATCCTTATGGTACTCAGCGTATGTTTGCCGATGGGCGTTTTTTTACACCATCTGGGAAGGCTCAGTTTGTACCTGTGGCGCACAAAGCGCTCGTTGAGCCACCACAAAATGATTACCCATTTATTTTGAATTCTGGCCGCCTACGAGATCAGTGGCATACGATGACGCGAACCTCACGTAGTGCAACGTTGGCCAATCATCAGCAAGCACCAAATGTAGCGTTGAACCCCCAAGATATTAAAGACCTTAATCTAACATCGAGCGATTGGGTAATTATACGTAGTCGCTATGGTCACATTACGGTTCCATTTACTGCTGATCCTGGGATCCGTCCAGGTAGCTGCTTTGTCCCCATTCACTGGACGCAGCAGACCGCACCGAGTGCTAATGTCAGTCGTTGCTATAGTTCGCGCGTCGATCCTATATCAGGACAACCAGAGAGTAAATTTGTCAGTGTCAAGCTCACTCCATTACCGATGCAGCAAGCTCTGCAGATCGTTTATCGCCCATCAGCGCAACCACAACTTACTTTGGGTGAGTATTGGGCGCGCTTTGGCTTGATGCATGGCGAAGCATTAAGTGTGTCACTTTCTCAACCAATATCGCTAAGTGAGTGTCAAAATCAGTGGCAAGAAGGAGCAGGGAATTGGGTCAGTATCCAAGGTGCAGCTACCTCTGAGTTTACTGCAATACTTCTCAAAGATGGGCATATTCAAGCCATGTGTATCAGTCAATCATGTCAACCAACCCTCACGAACAGCGACCTGCCTTGGGCATGGCTTGATGAGTTACTGGGTGCAGGTAACGTAGCACCTGCCACCTATGGCGCGCTCCTAAGTCGTGATATTCCCGACGTGCATCGTCAAGGGCGCTTAGTTTGTAGCTGTTTTAGAGTGGGGGAAAATACTATTAATGCTGTGTTACAAGAGCAGCCCCATACAGTCTCGAGCCTCGGAGAGAAGCTACAATGTGGCACGAACTGTGGTTCCTGTAAACCAGAATTACAACAACTGATTGAGCAGTCTGCAGGTTCGGCACGGACTTTACCTAATGTGTTGCCAGATACCGATATGACAGTCATCCCAGTTAAACAAATAGAGGACAAGTAAGCGATGCAAGACTTTGCAGATTATCTCAAAATTATTGGTCGTGGCCAGCGTGCAGGACGTTATCTCACCTTAGATGAGGCGCAAACTGCCTATACTATGGTGCTTAATGGGCAGGCGACACCTGCGCAAGTGGGGGCTTTTTTGATGTTATTACGGGTCCGAGAAGAAAGTCATATTGAATTAGCGGGATTTGTTAATGCCGCGCGTGCCCAAGTGACTTTTGAATGGCAAGCGCTGGGTGTCGACCTAGATTTGGGGGGGTATGCAGGTAAGCGTCGTCATCTGCCTTGGTATGTGTTAGCAGCATTGTGTTTGGCACAGCACGGTTACCGAATTTTTATGCACAGTCATGCCGAAGGTCAATCACAACGATTGTATTTAGATACGGTATTTCGTGAGCTAGGGCTACCGATTGCCACCCATGCAACTGAGGCAAAACAACAATTGGCTACACATAATCTAGTCTATGCACCACTGTATGCTGTGCTGCCCGCATTGTCACAGGTAATGGATATGCGAGCAGAGTTAGGTTTGCGCTCTAGTGCTAACACGATTGCAAGAATGCTTAATCCAGCCCAAGCGCGCGTGAGTTTTCACGGTGTGCATCATCGTCATTTTGATGAGCGCCATGCCTTAACGGCGCAAGAACTCGGTGATAGCGTTGTAGCATGTATTCGTGGTGAAGGGGGAGAGCCGGAGATGAACCCCGAGCGAGATTGTCAGTTGTTTCGGTGTGTCGAAGGCAACATTATCCAAGAACTGGTTCCTGCACAGCTACCTCAATGGCAAATTAAACCACGAGAAATGCATTGTAACGATCTGCGCCTGTGCTGGGAAGGCAATTATCGAAGTGACTATGCTGATGCCGCCATCATCGGTTCAATGACTCAGTATTTGATTGTGCTGGAAAATATTAGCTATGAGCAAGCCTCTGTTAGAGCGCGTTATTTATGGGATCAACGAGACCCATCAAATATGCTAAAAACTACAAGTACAAGTATAGATGTGGCCTCGTAGGCCATGTGTCCTTTGTGTCAGCCACTGACCCACCGTGTACCTTGGGTAGTGGATTCTTTTTTCCAAAAAGGCGCACGTGATTTTAGTTCATCCATCAGCCACATGCATGCCGCAAAGGCATCTTGACGGTGTGCCGAGGTGACACCGACGAACACAATTTGGTCAGATAAACGTAAATGACCGACACGATGTACAATACTCACACGATTGATGGTAAATTGCTTCTGAGCCTGTTGAGCCAACTCATGCAACGCTTTTTCAGTCATGCCTGGGTAGTGTTCTAAAAACATATCAGCAATTTGCTGACCTTGATTAAACTCTCTGACACGGCCGACAAAGGTCACCACTGCTCCATCTGCCGAATTAGCCTCAACTAAAGATTGATAGAGAAGATGGACATCAAAATCTGCTGTTTGCACCGCAATATGAACCACTGAATTAGCCGCCTGTGACGGGAGGAAATATTGCTACTTCGTCACCATCGACAATCGGATGTTCTGGAGTGACTAGTGTGTGGTTCACTGCCATCATCAGCTGTTCAGTGTTGAGAGCCTTTGACCATTTGGGGTCACGTTCGCGTAAAATATCCAACAAGTCATACACATTGGCAGCACTACTGGCTGGCATAGAGAGATTACGACAATCCAACATATCAGCCAGTTGACCAAAAAATAAGACTTTAAACATGATGTATTCCTCGTTATTTATGAAGCATCAGGATGATGCCATGTACCTGTTTTACCACCGATTTTTTGTAATACTCTGATCCCGCGCATGGTCATGGCTGGGTCAACAGCTTTGGTCATATCAAATAGCGTCAAAAGTGCAATTTGTACGGCGGTCAGGGCCTCCATTTCGACTCCAGTTACGCCAGTGAGTTTGCACATACTCGTCACATGGATACATGAACTTTCTGGTAAACAGCTAATATTCACTTCAACCTTACTCAATGCCAGTGGGTGGCATAGTGGGATTAGATTCGCGCATTGTTTAGCGCCTTGGATCCCAGCAATTTTGGCAATAGTCAGTACATCGCCCTTTTTGTTATTTGCTTGCATGACTTGTGCAAGGGCAGCTGGAGAAAGATCTAAATATCCTTCGGCATATGCGCTTCTAACGGTAGGAGACTTATCCGTTACATCCACCATGTTGACTTGTGCATTCGCATCAATATGAGTCAGTGTCATAGTTTACCCTCGACTATCACAAGCCTGTACAGGCAATAGATGCGCGACAAAATTGCATGGACGATGAGAGGCGTCAAGCTGTGGCTGGATAATTTGCCAGCCCGTGCGACAGGCCCCTGTACTGCCAGGCAAACAAAAAATCACTGTGTGGTTAGCTAAGCCTGCCAATGCTCGAGATTGGATAGTACTCGTGCCTATTTCTGTAAATGAAGTAGCACGGAACAACTCGCCAAAGCCTTCGATCGTTTTGTCAAAAAGCACCGACATGGCTTCTGGCGTAGAATCACGTCCAGCGAAACCAGTGCCGCCGGTGGAGATAATGGCATGAATATTTGGATCGGCAATCCAGCCAGATACCGTAGCACGGATTTGGTAAATATCGTCTTTGACAATTTGGTGCGCAGTACAATGATGACCTGCTTCTTGCGCTAATTCCACCAAGGCATGACCTGAGGTGTCATTCTCCAATGTACGTGTGTCAGAAACGGTTAAAACTGCAATATTTAACGGTCTACTTACGCGGGTTTCTGGATTGATGTTGTGCATAATTTTCCTGTGTGGCAATGGATATCACAGCGAAGCAAAGTGAGCATACAACGGTGTGTCGTAGCGTTTGCCACCAGCAATGGTATCCGATGTTGCTTGGTTGATAGTGGTTGACTGCAAATTTAATGCCTGAAATTCTGCCAGTGACATCTGGGCCAATAAACGTTGTTTGCTATGTAATAAATGTAGGGTAACTGTGCTATCAGCTTCGTGATGCACGCGCAGTAGCTTGCAGGAAAGTACATTGGTAAATAAGGCGTGATGCGGTTCGGTGTGGACGGTTACGTTGTTAGCTTGGAGTAATGCAATAAGCGCTGTTTCTCCTTCAGTTGAAGGCAGAGTATGCGCTTGAATCAGTGTATTAGGGTGTCCCTCAAGATGCCAAAGGTGTGCTTTTGTGTCAGGTTTGAGCACTAAACGACTAAAATAACCCTCAGCACTTTGTTGTTGTATATCGTGGAGGACTTTCTCAATAATACCAAATTGTACAATATGCTGATCTTCAATCGCCAGAATTTGTCCACAGCATAAAGTGATGTCCTGTAAGTTATGACTAACCAACACAAAGTGTATGGCATATTTTGCGTGGAGCAACATCAACAAACGCAAGCAATACTGGCGCGAAGCAAAATCCAGTGCACTAAAAGGTTCATCAAGCAATATAACGGGTTTGCCGCTGAGCAACGCCCGGGCAAATGAGACCAATTGAAGTTCACCCCCTGAGAGCATAGCGGGTGTTTTGCCCAGTAATGGTGCAAGCTTGCACAGCTGTATGACATCATCCCAAGCAATACGCGAAGACCACAGACTGTGCCGACGAACCATTTGCAGGTTTTGTGTCACCGTTAACGCTGGGACTAAACTAGGGTGTTGTGAGACATATACACATGGGTTATGCGAGGGTCCTGTAGTGAGTAACTTGCCATTTACGGTGATCCTAGAGTTCCGTTCTGCCCGAGGATGACCTAGACCTGCAAGGTGTTTAAGTAAGGTACTTTTACCCGCTCCAGTGGGCCCGTATACGCCGATGTTACCCTCTTTAAAATCCCAAGCAAGCGAATACCCTTCGCTGTGGTTGGTTTGAATTCTCGCTTCTATAACTAATGACATCGCGACATCCTAAACTTTGAGGATTTGGTGCTTGGGGCTGAGCCAATAGAGTAGCAACAGGCTAATGGCACTAAACCCAAGAAGTAACAGAGCGCTTTGATGTGCACTAGCATAATCTAAGAGCATAATTTGATTGTACAGCTCAACGGATAACACACGTGTTTCACCAGGAATATTACCGCCAATCAACAAAATCAAGCCAAATTCGCCCAAAGTATGGGCAAAGCCCAATGTACTGGCAGTAATAAGGCTGCCTCGACAGACCGGTAAGACCAATAAAAAGAACGCACGCCAGCGAGGCACGCCCAGGGTTTCAAATAGTTGTTGATAGGTTTTACCAACCTGTTGGAATTCGTTGATCAGCGGCTGCATCACAAAAGGTAGGGAATAAATCAATGAACCGAGCAAGATACCGCTAAAACTAAATGCAAGATTAGTCCCAGTGAGTGATTGCCACAGTTGTCCAAGAGGCGCGTTTGGGGCAAATGCCAGCAATAAATAAAACCCTAAAACGGTGGGTGGTAACACCAGCGGAAGCGTTATTAGCGTTTGCCAAAATGGTTTTGCTTTGCCCTGATAGTGAGCAAGCCACCATGCAGTAGGGATACAAATCACTAATAAAATTAAAACGGTTAATGTGGCCAATGACATACTTACGGTCAAGGCCAACAAGGTGCTGCTAGTAATCATTTGTTATAAAGCCGTGTAACCCATTTGTTGAAGATAGCGCTGTTGCGCAGGTGCTTGGATAAACTTAAGAAATTTTCGTGCCAGCTTGCCTTCATCCGTGGTTGCTACAATCGTCGCACCTTGGAGCAACGTCGGCTGAGAAGGCAACGGGACACGGCTGAAATGGGAGTACTTGGGTAAATCGAAACGTATCTGGGCATAACGTAAATGACTTAAACTGATTAGTCCTACAGGAGCATGGCCTGTATCAATGAGGGTAAATGCATGGTTGATATTGGTTGCCAGGATAACTTGTCCGAGTTCTGGCGCGATGTCTTGTAATACCTTTTGCGCTGCTTTCCCGTAAGGGGCTACTTGTGGGTCGGCAATTACGACCTTGGAGATTCTGGTCGGTAGTGTTGTTTGCTCGGGATGCCACCAGACCAGTAAACCTTGTACATATGGTTCAGGTCGAAGTGCAAGTTGTTGGGTAAATAGCAGCTGTGGATAAGCCATGTCCGCAGCTAAAAAAATATCAAAAGGTGCACCTTGTTGGATCTGGGTGGTAAGTACACCCGAAGCGCCAGCAATTAGCTCAACGTCAACTCCATGCAATTCACTAAATTTTGTCGCTAGGTGTTGAGCTGGCAAGTGGAAATTGCTTGCGACCGCCACCGTTAGTGAACGGCCGCAAGCTTCCCCTGCCAAACTGGTTGCCAAGCCCAAAAGGGTTAGGCATTTAAGCAGTGCTTTTAACATCTGTTTTGATAGCTGAATCTTTGGTCTTGGTACTGATCGGCTCTACTTTACGCTGCTTTTCGTACAAGAAAGTCAATACTTCAGAGCGATAATGGTTGTACTGCGGATCAGCGGCCAACGCCAAGCGTTCACGAGGCCGAGGCAAATCTACATGAAGGATTTCACCGACGGTTGCAGCCGGACCGTTGGTCATCATGACAATGCGATCGGATAACAACACAGCTTCATCTACATCATGGGTGATCATGATTACAGTGTTGTTTAATTCTTCTTGGATCTCCATTAACGAATCTTGCATGTGTGCACGGGTAAGCGCATCCAGTGCACCAAATGGTTCATCCATCAAAAGTACCTCAGGCTGCATGGCTAATGCACGAGCAATACCCACCCGTTGTTTCATCCCTCCAGATATTTCATCGGGACGCTTGTGCATAGCGTGATCCATATGTACCAGCTTAAGATTATATTCAATCCATTCTTTCTTCTCTGCTGGAGATTTGTTTTTAGCAAAAACTTGGTCGACGGCTAATTCGACGTTTTGATAAGCAGTTAGCCAAGGTAATAGTGAATGGTTTTGAAAGACTACGGCACGTTCTGGACCCGGCTCTAAAACTTCTCGGTCGTTCAGTAGGACACCGCCTTGGGTCGGGTTGTATAATCCAGCGACTACGTTTAGTACCGTTGATTTACCGCACCCAGAGTGACCAATCAGTGAAATAAACTCACCTTTTTGAATTTGTAGGTCTACGTCTTTTAGGGCTGTAAAGTCCCCTTTCGGCGTTGGGAAGACCATGTCGATTTTGCTGATATTTAATAGTGGTTCCACGATAGTTTTCCTCTTAGCGCACTTGAGTGGATTTGTCCCATGACAACCAACGTTGTAATAGGAGCATAGAACGGTCTAACATAAAGCCAATTAGGCCAATGACTAACACTGCGGTCATAATTCGGCTCAGGGACGATGAGCTACCGTTTTGGAATTCATCCCAGACAAATTTTCCTAAACCTGGGTTTTGCGCCAGCATTTCAGCAGCGATTAATACCATCCATGCAATCCCTAGTGATAGACGCATACCGGTAAAAATCGCTGGGACGGATGCTGGCAGTACAATTTTGCGAATGTGTGTCAGTGTCGGCAAGCGCAAGACGCGTGAAACATTCGTCCAGTCTGAATTAAGAGAAGCGACTCCCACTGACGTGTTCATGACCATTGGCCAGAGGCAACACAAGGTTACGGTAATCAGTGAAACGATGTATGACTTGGCAAACATGGGGTCGCTGCTGACGTATAGTGCACTAACAACCATAGTGACCAAAGGCAACCATGCTAGTGGCGATACTGGTTTGAAAATCTGAATAATGGGATTGATAGCGGTGTTAAGTGATTTGCTTAAGCCAATAGCAATACCCAACGGAATAGCGATGATAGCTGCTAGAATAAAACCGCTTAGGACAGTCATAAGACTAGTACCAATTTGGTCAACAAAGGTTTCTTTGCCTGTAAATGTGCGGGTTTTGGGGATATAAGTAGGATCTTTGGCGATGCGAGCTGCGTTACGCTGTTCTTGTCGCTCATAGAACGCTAATTCTTTTTCGCGTGATGCTTGGTGTTCATTATAGAGGTTGACTACTTGTTCGGCGACAGCACCAGGACCTGGGAATTTGCCTAATGAGGTGTCGATCTTACTGGCACTAAAGGACCATAGTAAAGTGAATACGAGAACGCCAAGCATGGGTAAGATAAGTGCGCGAAGAAATGCACTTATGGCTGGCGGCATTTTGGTTTGAAAACCAACGTCATAGCGACCGGTGGTAAAATCTGAAACTAAGTTTGGCATGGGGACTCCTTTATACTTAGTGCTTTCTTAAAAAATCAGCAGTGAGCTTGGGGAAGCTCACCGCCGATATGGTGAAACTTATAGTTGTTGTTGGGCTTTAAGGCCAATGCTGAATTGATCGATATAAGCATTAGGCGCTTTACCATCAAACACGATGTCATCAATAAAATGTGTTTGTGGGGCGCGGAAGCCATCGACGCTTTCAAGGCTATCAAACAAAGTGGCTGGAACTATTTTTTCAGCAATTAATGATTCAACAGCCTGCATGTAGATATCTGGGCGATAGACTTTTTTAGCCGTTTCCAAATACCACTCGTCTGACTTACCTTCCGCAATTTGACCCCAGCGACGCATTTGCGTCAGGTACCAAATCGCATCAGAATAGTATGGGTAAGTTGCGTTGTAACGGAAGAACACGTTAAAGTCTGGCACTTCGCGTTTATCACCTTTCTCATATTCAAAGGTACCGGTCATGGAGTTTGCAATGACTTCATAATCCGCGCCAACATACTCAGATTTGGCTAGAATTTTTACCGCTTCTTTGCGGTTAGCATTGTTGTTTTCATCCAACCATATGGCTGCGCGGATCAACGCACGGGTCAGACGAATCGTCGTATTGGGATATTTTTCGGCAAATTCCTTGGTGATCCCAAATACTTTTTCCGGATTGTTTTTCCAAATTTCGTAGTCCGTTACGACCGGCACACCAATGCCTTTAAAGACAGCTTGTTGGTTCCATGGTTCACCTACGCAGTAACCATAAATAGTGCCAGCTTCCAAGGTGGCAGGCATTTGTGGTGGTGGGGTAACAGATAACAGAGCTTGGGCATCAATTTTACCTGAAGTATCACCTTTGTGTGGGGCGTAAAATCCAGGGTGAATACCACCCGCTGCTAACCAATAGCGTAGCTCGTAGTTATGAGTAGACACTGGAAATACCATACCCATGTTAAATGGTTTGCCTGAATCGATGTATTTCTCTACCACTGGTTTTAAAGCATCTGCTTTGATTGGGTGGACCGGACGGCCGTCGGCCATTTTCGGTATATTAGGCTTCATTTCTGCCCAGATTTCATTGGATACCGTGATGGCGTTACCATTGAGATCCATTGAAAACGGCGTAATGATTTCTGCTTGAGTACCATAGCCAATCGTCGCGGCAATAGGTTGACCAGCCAGCATATGCGCACCATCCAAACGGCCATCAATAACGCCGTCTAACAATACCTTCCAGTTTGCCTGTGCTTCAATGGTGACGTACAAGCCTTCATCTTCGAAATAACCATTTTCATAGGCCACTGCGATAGGTGCCATGTCGGTCAGTTTGATAAAACCAAAGGTTAGTTCTTCTTTTTCAGGATAACCAAGTTCGGCATGTGAGCTGAAAGATATTGCGGTTGCGACAATGGCCGCTCCGGCTATCAGCTTTTTAGAAAAGCCAGAAAGACTGGTCAAGGTAGATTGCATATTATGTTCTCCAAAATTACAAATAAATCATTTTTCCGGCACAAAAAAAGCCACCCACGCCAAGCGGCATGTGGTGACTTCTTTGTCGGATACACTGTCATAGTGTGATTGCTAGTATAGAAATAGCACAGACAGTGCCAACTATGTAAAATGTTGATTTAGTTAGTTTATTTTTAAATGGATGAGAGTAAGTAACAGTACCTGCACAGTTTTGGATAGTGGTTTGCACAATCTCAGGGAGGACATGTTGGTTAGTGATTAGGTGCGGTTTCGACTATCTTTATTAGTCTGCTGTCGTGGGAAAGTAAAAGGCCCAATAAAAAAGGCGCCAACTTTGTTGACGCCTTTTGCAAAACAGATAGATGTACTTAATTCAGTATCTGCACAGAACCATCATGAACGCGTACAGCATAAGTGGTTAACGTCGTTTCTGGATCTTCTAAGCATTCCCCTGTCGCCAAATCATATTGCTGCTTGTACAGTGGGCTTGCTACGACGATTCGTTCACCGACTGTACCCACAATACCACGTGAAAGAATACTTGCTTGACCAAATGGGCAGTAGTTTTGTATGGCATAAAGCTTATCGTCACTGACGCGAAAAATAGCAATATGAATCTCGCCAACGAGCGCACATACACCAGTAAATGGGGTGATATCGTCTAGTTGGCAAACCGTTTCCCAATCTGTTTGGATCTGAGTTTCAGCTAACATAAAGTTCTCCTTGGTTAGTCCCGTTATTTGGCTATAGTGACAGGAATGCGTTCTGCATCTGTAGGTGGCGCCATGGATTTACTCGCAATTCGCGCCTTGTTTTGACCACGGTCAGGCTCATAGGCTAGACTGTCATCGGTCGCATCGGAGTTAATGAAGTGCGCAAAGCGTTTGAGTCGTTCTGGTGATTGTAAGGTTTTTTTCCATTCGCATTCATAAGTATCTATGACACGGGCCATATCTGCTTCTAAATCCTCACCAATATTGAGTTTGTCATCGATGACAACGCTTTTCAGATAAGCCAAACCACCTTCCATGTTGTCCATCCATGTGGAAGTGCGCTGCAAACGGTCAGCAGTGCGGCAATAGAACATCAAAATACGGTCGATGTATTGTAAAAGTGTTGCATCGTCTAGGTCTGTTGCGAACAAATCGGCGTGACGTGGCTTCATGCCGCCGTTACCACAAACGTAAAGGTTCCATCCTTTGTCAGTAGCGATGACGCCAATGTCTTTGCCTTGTGCTTCGGCGCACTCTCGAGTACAGCCAGATACAGCCATTTTGAGTTTATGCGGTGAGCGTAAACCTTTGTACCGCATCTCTAACAGCACGGCCATCGACACAGAATCGAGCATACCATAGCGGCACCAAGTACTGCCGACGCAGGATTTGACGGTGCGCAAAGATTTGCCATAAGCGTGTCCTGTTTCAAAGCCGGCTTCGGTTAGTTCTTGCCAAATCAATGGCAGTTCATGAAGTTGTGCACCAAAAAAGTCAATACGCTGACCACCCGTTATCTTCGTGTAGAGGTCGTATTTTTTGCCAATTTCGCCTAAGGTAATCAAACCTTGTGGAGTGATCTCACCTGCAGCAATACGAGGTACGACTGAATATGTACCATCTTTTTGCATATTGGCTAGGAAAATATCATTAGTGTCCTGCAAGTGAATGTGCTTATCTGATAAAACATATTCATTCCAATAGGTTGCGAGCATAGAGCCTACAGCCGGTTTACAGGTCATACAGCCCATGCCGCTTCCGTATTGGTCAATGAGATCAGCAAACGTTTTGATTTGTTTAGTACGGATAATGTCAAATAGCTCCTGACGTGAGTAAGCAAAATGCTCACATAAGTGGTCATTGACTTCGACGCCCATTTTTTCTAATTCGCTGTTAAGTACTTGCCCCATCATGGTGACACAGCCACCACAACCAGTACCGGCTTTAGTGCAGGATTTGAGGCTTGCTACATCACACGCACCATCAGCAACGGCCGCAGCGATATCACCTTTGGATACATCGTGGCAGGAACACACTTGCGCTGAATCAGGTAATGCAGCAACACCTAAGGCGTTATCAGCTCCTTCAACTGCGGGTAAAATTAATACCTCAGGCTGTTCTGGGAGCGGCATTTTTTCCAGCATCATGGGCAAAAGAGTACCATAATCAGAAGTATCGCCAATGAGAACAGCGCCCAATAGTGTTTGTTGATCACTGCTAACCACTAAACGTTTGTACACGCCTTCAGGTTGGTTAAAATATGTATAGGTAAGTGCACCTTCTGTACGTGCATGAGTATCACCGATACTCCCAACATCAACGCCCATAAGTTTCAGTTTGGTGCTCATGTCGGCACCTTGGAATGTGACATCGCCACCGGTAATATGAGCAACAGCAGCTTTAGCCATGCTATAACCCGGTGCGACTAGCCCGTAAATTTTATTGTCCCAAAGAGCACACTCACCGATGGCGTAAATGCTAGGATCGGATGTTTGACAATGGTCATTAATGACGATACCACCACGCTCTCCTAAGGTTAGGTTGAACTCGCGTGCGAGGGCATCTTGTGGGCGTATCCCAGCAGAAAATACAATCATGTCAGTTTCAAGATGCGAACCGTCTGCAAAATTCATTCGATAGCGACGTTCCGTCCCTGCCACTATCTCAGAAGTGTTTTTACCAGTATGGACGCTAACACCTAAGGCTTCGATTTTTTGTCGTAACAGTGCACCACCACCTTCGTCAATTTGTACCGCCATTAATTGTGGTGCAAACTCAACTACATGTGAGGTGAGTTTGAGGTTGTGTAGCGCATTGGCACACTCTAAACCAAGTAAACCACCCCCGACGACGACACCGACTTCACTTTCTGCAGCTGATGCCGTGATTGCTTCAAGATCTTCAATGGTGCGATAAACTAAACAATGATCTTGGTCTTTACCTGGGATTGGGGGGACAAAAGGAAAAGAACCTGTGGCCAAAATCAAAGTGTCATAAGGTTCAACTAAACCTGATGAAGTGGTGATAGTTTTGGCATCTTTATCAATACCAATGACTTTTTCGTTAACTAGATACCGTACACCGTGCTCATCATAATAACTGGGTGTGGTTAACATTAAGTCATCGACAGTGCTACCAGAAAAATAGGCCGAGAGTTGCACGCGGTCATAAGCTAAGCGTGGTTCCTCTGAAAAAGTCGTAATGCTGTATTGTGAAGCATCTTCATGCGTCACTAGCGATTCGATAAATTTGTGGCCGACCATACCGTTGCCGACTACGATGATTTTTTGTTTGGATTGCGCCATGCAAACATCCTCTATCAATCAGTGATAAATGTACTGAAGGCTCTTAACTTGTGAGGGCTCGCCGTTGAGTCCACTGGCGTTTTTGTGGGAACAAAAACGTTCACCGCCGTTGGTGACTGCACCTGTTGAAATTTGTGGGGCAGGTAGCAAGAAGCTTGTTATAAATAAAAACTAGTAACAGCAAGTTTGATACCAGAATTAAAGTCATTGTTATTATTATGTTTTTTTAAAATTTACGTTAGAAAATATACAAATTCGCACTGTTGAGGATGCTATTGCACCAAAATGAGTGCATGGTAAATGAGGTGTCTAAGAGAATGAAGCAAGGGGAGCAATACGCTATCACACAGGGCGTATCCTCGTGTATCGAGTTTATCCTTGGGGATTGGTTCGCTAGTCGGCGGGGAAACCGCTAGCGATTTTTTGTGCTGGATTCATCAGAATCTATCGGGTTAAAAACTCACGTTAGCCCATACCCAGAGTTTATCCGTGTCGAATTTGATATCACCTGCTTCATAATTTGCATATTTAACACCAATCTTGGTAGTGTTTGACACCTTTTTCACATACTGAACATTGAGTTCTGTACCCAAGTCATCAACGGTGCTAGTTGCTTCATCTGCGCTAAAATCATGGTATTTGAGCAACCAATTACCACCTAATACTTTGCCAGCAACAACTGCGTAAACATCCATCAGACCTTCTGCTGGAGTACCCAAAAATTGATCACTCCAACCGTTAAACTTGTGTAATGTTGCTAGTGGTGATGCAAATGCGCCTGCCCCATCATCTGAACCAAGCAGTTCATAACCGACCTTGGCGGTGATCCCATTGACGTTATAACCTAGTTCTACGAGTGTGTAATGACTCTCTATATTGGTTTCACCGGAGGTATTTTTTTGTTGAGCGAACTCAAGCTGATACATAAATGTATTCTCGCCATGAGCTTGTTTACCAGCCAATCTTACCCCAGTAGTGTCAATGCCATTGGTCGTCGAGGTAGCGGTTTTTAACATATAGCGATACGCACTTAGATTACCGACTGTAGTAGGGTAGGAGAGATGAAATAAATGGTCTTCACTATCAATATCTGCAGCTTCAGCGAAAATACGATTACGCTGGTCGATGAACTGATACTGAGCTTTAAGACCCGATTCAGCCTGGAAAACGACGCTTGCGCCATCAAAGGTTTGTCGATCGTGACGCCAGCCAACATGACCAATATGACGCTGGCCATCATGGACAATGACTTGGCGACCTAGCTTAAATGTGATGGCGTCTCCTGTGTATTGTATAAATCCTTGATCTAGTTCGGTGTGCTCTGGATCTGCGATGACGGAATGGACTCCGGTCTGATAACCAGTAGGAGGCACAGAGTAATCTCCTTGGCCAAGCACAATGCGGTTATCTTCCATTTCAACAAGGGCTGACCACCCTTCGTATGCACCTGTCTTGAATGCGATCCTGGTGCGCACAGTGAAAGCGTTCGCATCATCGAGTGCATTGTCTTGCGCGACATTTTCATAGCGTAAATCGACATTGCCCGACACCGTACCGTCTTTTAGTATTGTGGAGAGTGGATCTGCTAAAGCCGAGCTCGATACTCCTAAAGCAAGTGCAAGTGTAGTAAGTCTGAACATTGTGTTTCCTTAAGATCTTTTTTTGTGATGGGTTGTCATGAGTGACAATAAAAATTAACAGGCACAAAAAAAGCCCAACTATCGCAAGATAATTGGGCTTCATCGCCATTGGACTTCACTGCATGGAAGGCCTGTTACGATCTAAATAGCATAGATAGTGCCAATTAATAAATTGCCTTAATTTCAATGGCTTAACTTGTTGTGTTGCATTCTGCAGAGTGGATATTGAGTTGCTATGGTGCAAATAGCTCACTAAAATTGTGCTATTGCACTAGCGTGTTAGTGGACCACAAAGGACAAAGTGGGAGATAGGTATGACATAGTCTACGTCATAGATAAAAAAAGTTGGAACAACCTTTGCTGAGTAATATATAAAATCAGTAAATGAGAAAATCTTATGACAATATGCGATGTAGGGACTGGGATGTTGCCCTATAATAGTGCGAAACAACAGGTATTGGAGCAAATTACTCCTTGTACGACGAGTGAAACTCTGCCTTTATCCCAAGCGCATGGTCGTGTGCTTGCCTGTGATATTGTCTCGCCAATGCATGTTCCACCACACGATAATTCTGCGATGGATGGGTATGCACTTGGTCCTACTTCGAACTCTCTTGTTCCACTAGAATACACCGTTGTAGAGACAGTCTTGGCCGGGCAAACCCCACAAAAACAGCTCAACAGTGGGGAGTGTACGCGCATTATGACTGGTGCTTTGTTACCACAGAACACTTATGCAGTGGTCATGCAGGAGCAGGTGGAACGCAATGCAGATATTATCCGCATTGCAAATCTACCCCGTGCAGGGAGTAACATCCGTCAGCGCGGTGAAGATATAGCTAAAGATAAGGTCATTGTTAGCAAGGGCTGCGCTCTATCAGCAGTAAATATTGGTGTGTTGGCATCAATTGGGATCGCTACTGTCGAGGTGTTCCGCCCGATTAAGGTTGCACTGCTGACAACGGGAGATGAATTACAAGAAGTTGGTCAGTCGTTACAAGAGGGCCAAATCTACGATACTAATTCTTATGTATTACATAGCGCTCTACAAAAACTAAATTGTGAAGTCCTTAATTACGGGATCATTAAAGATGATTTGGACGTCATTACAGACACGTTAACCGAAGCTATGACACAAGCGGATATTATTATTAGCTCCGGTGGCGTCTCTGTAGGAGATGCCGACTTTGTTAAAACTGCTTTAGCACAGCTCGGAGATGTGGCTTTTTGGAAAGTCGCAATGAAACCAGGCAAACCGTTTGCATTTGGCAAACTTGCAGATACGGTGTTTTTTGGTTTACCTGGTAACCCTGTGTCATCGGTGGTTACCTTTCAACAGCTAGTCATACCGGCAATTGAAACGATGCAAGGGCAAACACCACAGTCGCTCCCGACCTTTTGGGCGATTGCCAAAGAACGCATCCGTAAACGCCCTGGACGCCAAGATTTTCAACGAGCCGTTTATCATACAGATCACAATGGGCAGCTGATGGTTCGTGCTCTTTCTGCCCAAGGCTCTGGTATGTTAACAAGTATTCAGAAGGCAAATTGTTTGGCGTTACTTGATGCACCTCGAGAAGATGTCCTGCCAGGTGAAAAGATCCAAATCAGCTTGTTTCACCCTGCCTTGCAGGCAAGTTCTTAAGTAGAGTATTTCATGCGTGAACTTTCTTACCCACAAATGCTTCAACATGCGCGTCATATTATGTTGCCGAATATGGATATCGAAGGCCAAGAACGACTCTACAATAGCCATGTATTGCTTGTTGGAGTTGGTGGCTTAGGATGCGCAGCTGCGCAATATTTGGTCGCGAGTGGTATTGGCAAGGTCACGCTAATGGATGATGATACGGTAGATAACAGTAATCTGTCACGACAAGTGCTTTATCGAGCTGTCGATCTTGACCGCAGTAAAGTCGAGTGTGCACGAACCCAGTTGCATATTTTGAATCCTGACTGCCAGATTGAAGCAAGCCCCAGCCGATTTGATGTGGATACGCCGGTGGACAAATACGACTGTGTGCTAGATTGTAGTGATAACAAAGTGACACGTTTAGCAATTGATCAAGCTTGTTCCGCTGCAGGAGTTCCCTCCGTAGTCGGTGCTGCTGTGCGCATGGAAGGACAGCTAGGTGTGTTTCATACTGCACAGTCGCGAACAGGATATTGCGATGTGGCGCGTTTGTTTGGGGAATCTAAGCTAAGCTGCAGCGAAGCAGGGGTTTTGTCGCCTGTGGTAGGGATTATTGGGTCGATGCAGGCAACAGAAACGCTCAAGCTACTGAGCGGTTGTGCCCCAACGTTGTGTGATCAGTGGTTATTGCTGGATGCCGCCACAATGCACATGCAAACGTTTGCGATCTGACGTAATTAAATACGATTTATTACGTGTTTAGACTAAACAGACATACCAGCCACATAACCTGAGCTCCAGGCCCACTGAAAGTTATATCCGCCTAACCAGCCTGTAACATCTAGTACTTCGCCAATAAAGAATAGCCCCGGATGCGCTTTGGCTTCCATTGTTTTAGATGAAAAATAATCGGTATCGGCTCCGCCAAGTGTTACCTCAGCAGTTCGATATCCTTCTGTACCATTTGGTTGTAGATCCCAAGCATGAAACTGCTGAGCGACGTTATCGAGTTGTTTTCCTTGATATTGTTTTAGAGGTTTATTCTCGATTTTAAAATACGTCAAAAGGGTTTGTACCATTCGTTTCGCATAAAACTCTGATAATACAGTGGATAACAACGTATTAGGTTGTTCTGTTTGAGCTTGGTGCAGATAAGCCAGCATATCGTGTTGTGGCAATAAGTTGATAGCTACCCGTTGGCCTGCTTGCCAGTATGAAGAGATTTGTAATACAGCAGGCCCGCTCATGCCACGGTGTGTGAATAAAATCCCTTCGTTGAAAATGGTATTGTTGCATTCTGCGGATGCTTGGACGCTGACACCTGAGAGCTCTGCGAGTAATACTTTGTCGTGCTCGTGCAGTGTAAACGGGACCAAAGCTGCTCTAGTAGGGGTCACAGGGATCCCAAATTGTTCCGCGATTTGATAGCCAAAAGGGGTAGCGCCAAGTTTTGGCATGGATAAACCACCTGTAGCAATCACTAAGCTGGTACACGTGTATTCACCTTGGCTAGTCTTTAGGTGATAGCCTGTCGATGATTTAGTGACGGTCAAGATCTCGCAATTAGTTTTTACTTGCGCGGAAACTGCTGCACACTCATCCATCAGTAATTTTACAATTTGTTTGGCCGAATCGTCACAAAACAACTGGCCAAGTGTTTTCTCGTGGTAAGCAATATTGTGGCGGTTTACTAAGTCAATAAAGTCCCATTGGGTATATTGGCTAAGTGCTGATTTTACAAAATGTGGATTGTTACAGATGAAGTTTTCATGGGAGGTATACATGTTAGTGAAGTTGCAGCGTCCGCCTCCTGACATCAGGATTTTGCGGCCGACCTTTTTGGCATGGTCAAGCACTAATACCTCTTTGCCTCGCTGTCCTGCAGTGGCGGCACAGAATAAACCTGCAGCGCCAGCACCAATGATGATTACGTCTTTGTGTTGCATTTTGTTCTCATATAAACCGAGCAATAAAAAAGGCCAGTAAAAACTGGCCCTATAAGTATTTTGACAGGTGGTATTAAGCGTCTACACTGCCACAAAAACGATAGCCTTCACCGTGGATAGTCACGATTAGTTCAATCTCACCTGGCTCTGACTCAAAGTGTTTACGGATACGACGGATAGTTACGTCAACTGTTCTATCGTTCGGACGTAACTCACGACCGGTCATTTCCATAATTAACTGTTCACGAGTTAAGATTTTACCAGGATTAGACAGGAACAGGTGCAATGCACGGAATTCACTTCGCGGTAAACGGAATTCGTTACCTGCTGGAGAGATGAGACTTCTGCTATCACCATCTAATGTCCAACCGTTAAATTTCACGCGACTCGGTAAGTCATCATCGTCAGAATTATTATTCGTACGAGTTAATAAATTGCGCGCACGGATAGTAAGTTCGCGAGGATTAAACGGTTTTGTGAGGTAGTCATCAGCACCAATTTCTAGGCCCAAGATACGGTCTACATCGTTATCGCGACCCGTTAGAAAAATGAGTCCAACATTTTTTCTGTCACGTACTTCACGAGCCAAGATCAAACCGTTTTTACCTGGTAAGTTAATGTCCATGATCACTAAATTGATGTTGTTATTTTGGAAGAAGTCATGCATTTGTTCACCGTCTTCGGCTTCATATACATTGTAGCCTTCAGCTTCAAACAAGCTTTTAAGTGTAGTTCTTGTGACGACTTCGTCTTCGACAATTAAGATGTTTGGAGTTTGCATGGTTTTTACACTTTCTTAAAAATAAATCATAATCTGTTTGAGATTTTAACAGAAAAAACAATAAAAAACGAAACTTTGTCACATTTCCCACTAAAGTATTTGGTTTACCGTAAAGCAACCTCATACAAGTGAACAAATTCCTCTGCTGCTTTCGTCCATGTGAACTTTGTGCGCATAGCTCGCTCTTGCATTAGACGATAGGTTTCTGGTTGTTCTAAATACAACAAAATAGCCCGACGAATACAGGTTAACAACGCATCTGGATAGGGTTTGTCAAAAGAAAATCCCGTTGCTTTTAATGCGTTTGTATCAATACCCACAACAGTATCTTTGAGTCCACCAACTTCCCGAACAATGGGTAAAGTACCATAAGCCAAAGAATACATTTGATTCAAGCCACAAGGTTCAAACTCTGATGGCATAAGGAAAAAATCAGAACCAGCTTCGACTAGATGTGCCAGTTCGGGTTTAAATCCTTCTAAAAACGCAAACTTTTCGGGATGAATTTGGGCAAAGTCACGAAGTTGCTGACAGACGAATGGCTCACCGGTACCGACAATGACAATTTGGATATTGTGTTGCATCAGTTGGCCCAGGATCGGTACGATATAGCCAAATCCCTTTTGCTGAGTCAAACGGCACACCATACCAAATATTGGCACGTTCGGTGAGGTTGGCAGATTGAACTCTTCCTGTAAGGCTTTTTTACAAACGTCTTTTCCAGACATATCTGCGATAGAAAAATGTGCAGGAATATGCTCATCAGTTTCAGGATTCCACTGCGTGTAATCACAACCGTTGAGAATCCCCTGTAAATCGATTGAACGGTTTTGTAATGCCAAATGCAAACCATGACTACCCAAATCTGTCAGCAGCTCTTGGGCATATGTCGGGCTGACTGAGGTGATTTTATCAGCATAGTGAATACCCACTTTGAGCATATTTACTTCACCCAAGTGATCCAGTAGTACCGCATGATGGAATGGATTTAACTCGGCGATTTCACTGGCTCTAAATATGCCTTGGAATGCGGCATTATGTATGGTGAGAATCGTTTTGGTATTGGCAAATAATGCTGGGATTTGAGCTGTGTGAGCGGCCATTGTATGCTGCTTGATAAAAAACGGCGTCAGCGCGGTGTGCCAATCATTGCAATGGACGATATCTGGAATAAAATCTACCGCTTGTAAAACTTCGGTAATACTATGGCTGAAAAATGCAAAGCGCTGACCATTGTCTTCATAGGCGACATTATTTTCAGCATATAAATCCTTTCGGTCAAAATAAGCATGACCAACTAAATACACCGGCACATCTTGTAGGTTAGTTTTAAATAACTTAAACGCTGAATGGGTTTGCGTTGTTGTCGCAATATTTTCCAGGGGAGCTTGGCTGGCCAGGACTTTTTGGTAGCCTGGCATAATAATACATACCTCATGTCCCATTGCTTGTAGAGCAAGAGGAAGTGCTTTAGCTACGTCGGCTAAACCACCTGTTTTTATAATATCTTCAACTTCTGAAACAACAAACGCGATTTTCATGGTGAGTATCTTTTATTCCTTTAAAAGTTATTTGGCTTTGACGCTAGTATAAATGACAAATTTATTATTCTTTGCCACAGTATGAACGTTAGTAAAGTGATTCTCAATAGCTTGGGCATAGTTTAAAAAGCTGTTGGCGACAATGAGTAATCGCCCTTGATTCACTAAGTGTGAGTTCGCTTGGGCTAGGAATTCAGCTACAATCCCATAGTCTGTTCTGATACCTGTATGGAACGGTGGATTGGTGATGATATGGGTAAAGTTACCAGCAACATTACTCAAACCATTACTAGCAACTACCTCACCAGATATATTGTTCGCAGCTAATGTTTTTTGTGCGCTGTACAAAGCTAGTGAACTCACATCAGATAAAACTAAACGGACATTTGGATGGCGCATTCCGACAAACGCAGCAATGACACCCGCACCACACGCAAAATCTAAAACATCAGAACCTACGTCTTTGGGTAAGTTTTCTAATAGGAGTTTGGTGCCAGGATCTAAAGCGTCTTGGCTAAACACACTCGGTAATCCACAGACTTCCCACTGGTGTTCACCGAGTTGATAAGTTTGCTGTGTCAGATAATCATCAATATTGAAATGAGGTTTTGTTGCATTGACGGTCCCAACAAATAAACCACAATGTTTTGCAGAATCTACTTTGTTGATATTTTCACAAACTGTTTCTAATTGTTTGGCACAGCTTTTAATACCGGATTTGTTGTGTCCAACTATAAATATTTGTCCGCCTGGTTTTAATACATGTGCTAAGTTTTCTAAAAGCATAAGCAAATGCTTTTTCACTTTCGGCATATATATTATCGCACCATTAAAACTGGTATCCGTAATATGAGTATTAAATTCATGACGAGTGAAATCGGCAGCATAAGCCTCTTCATAAATATCATAAAATTGGTGAAAGCCTTTAATGTTCTCGTCTAATTCATAGAATATCGCGCTATCCATTGGGTTGACTATTACCCAATTGCCTTCGGTAAAATACTCTTTGTTACGCAATAAAACTAAACTTTCAGATGTCATCATAATGATTTGGCCGCAAAAATAATATCCCAAACACCGTGACCTAGTTTCTGTCCGCGTACTTCGAATTTTGTGATAGGTCGATAATCTGGACGAGGCACGTACAAACCATCGGTCGCTGTATTTATAAAGTTGTCTTGGTTTTGCATGACTTCAATCATGTGTTCGGCATAAGGCTCCCAATCTGTAGCCATGTGGAAATGCCCACCTTCGACGAGTTTTTTATGTACGTTTTGGACGAACTCATTTTGGACAATACGGCGTTTGTGGTGACGCTTTTTATGCCAAGGATCAGGGAAATATAGTTGTAAGCGATGCAGGCTTTTATCTGGAATACATTGGGCTAAGACTTCGACTGCGTCATGATCAAATACGCGTAGATTGGTGACACCTGCTTCTTCTGCTTCTGCTAAACATGCACCCACACCAGGTTTGTGTACTTCTATGCCAATGAAGTTCAGTTCTGGAGCGTTTTGCGCCATTTCAACCAAAGATTTGCCCATGCCAAAACCGATTTCTACCACCACGGGATTGGCATTGCCAAATACGGCGGTAAAGTCTAACATCCCCATGTCTGTAGTTAAGCCCATCGTGGCCCAGTTATTTTCAATGGCACGGGTTTGGGCATTCGTTAGACGTCCTTCGCGTTTAACGAAACTTTTTACTTTGGAAATGTAGACGCCAGCGGCGATTGCCTCTTCTTGGCTTTCAAAACGGTTCATGTAAATGCTCTTATTCTCTCAATGGTGCGTATTATCCTGTGTAAAGTGTAGAATGTAAAATAAGAAGTGCGCTAACTAAAAAAAATAATACATCGGGAGTGATCGCCACCTCCCACCGATATTGCTCAGTTGGTTAACCCAAAATATAAAAAGAGAAATGAAAAAAGATGGCTTTTGATTTCGCCCAAGCAGTTTTAACTTGGTTTGATGAACATGGACGCAAAGACTTACCTTGGCAGAAAAATATTAGTAAATATTCGGTATGGATATCGGAAATTATGTTGCAACAAACTCAAGTAAAAACGGTTATCCCTTTTTATGAGAGGTTTATGCTCAGTTTTCCGGATGTAGTTGCACTGGCCAATGCTCCCCAAGAAGATGTGTTACATCATTGGACTGGCTTAGGATACTATGCCAGAGCCCGTAACCTGCACAAAGCCGCGCAACAGATCAGAGATAACCACAAGGGAGTTTTCCCCAGTGAGTTTGCTGATGTACTAGCGCTGCCGGGAATTGGGCGTTCAACAGCAAGTGCTATTTTATCTATTGCACAGCAGCAACGTCTAGCCATTTTAGATGGCAATGTAAAACGGGTTTTGGCACGTTTTTTTGCGGTAGAAGGATGGCCTGGTAATAAAAAAGTAGAAGATGAAATGTGGTTGTTAGCGGAGAGCTTACTGCCCAAAGAACGGATTAATGATTACACTCAGGTTATGATGGATTTGGGGGCAACCTTGTGTACTCGCAGTCGTCCAGCATGTGAGCTGTGTCCAGTTCACACTCACTGCTTGGCTTATGCCCAAGGTAGACAAACAGAACTCCCTCATAAAAAACCTAAAAAAGAGGTACCGCATAAATACGTTACTGTCTTAATTCCTTATTATGCTGGACGTGCCTGGATGAAAAAACGGCTTGGTGAAGGCATATGGGGGGGATTATGGTGGTTTGAAGATGCCCGTTGTTTACAGTTAGAAGCAGAAACTGATAGAGATAAACCTGATGCATCTGAGCCTCTGGCAAATGAATTTTCGCCAGCACCACATCCTTTGAGTGAGGCGGCTAGTGATTTGGGACAAATGACTACAGAATATGGCTCTAGCATAATGCGTTGGATAGCGCAGTGGGGAGCGCAAAGCTTTAAGTGTCATGAGATCGCGACGTTCAAACATACCTTTTCCCATTTTCATTTGCATATAAGCCCTGTCATCATCGAACTAGATACGTTAAAATCTGTGGCAGAAAATACATCTCAAGCTCGTTGGGTAGATATATCTCATCCTGATGCTTTGGGGTATTCGGCACCCGCCAAAATTATTTTGCAACACATGCAAGACTTATAAAAGGAAACACTCATGGCAAGAACAGTCCAATGTGTCAGGTTGAACAAAGAAGCAGATGGTCTTGATTTTCAATTATATCCAGGTGAGTTAGGCAAGCGTATTTTTGATTCTATCTCCAAAGAAGCGTTTGCAGAATGGCAAAAGAAACAAACCATGCTGATCAATGAACACAAACTAAATATGATGGAACCAACAGCTAGAAAATTTTTAGAAGAACAAATGGAAGCATATTTGTTCGAAGGTAAAGAGCCTGATATTGAAGGTTATACTCCTCCAGCAAAATAATTTACTGGCGCAAAGCCCCATAAAACGGCACAAAAAGGCCGTTTTTGTGCATTAACTGACCGAACGACAAATTAATGCATAAAAACGGTTGACACAAATCTCAAAAAAACGTTTAATACGCACCCTCGAAACACAAGTTTCGAATGCCTTTTGCCTCGATAGCTCAGTTGGTAGAGCAGCGGATTGAAAATCCGCGTGTCGGTGGTTCGATCCCGCCTCGAGGCACCATTCTCTTTTAGATTGGTTGCAAAATATTAGTCTAACAAATATTTTTATCAGCTATATATTCAAACAACACCAATATCCTGTTTTACGGAGCCATTCACTGTAGTTTGTTGTCATCCAAAACGTCCTAGTTCGATTCTTAATTTTCAAGTCAAAATTAATGCGTTCCTTTTGCAAAGTAAAAGGCTAGATTTTTATATTAAATGGATTAAGATATTAAAGATTAACAAAAAAGATACCTTGCATAGACGGAGCTGATTATGTTTTTAAAATTATCCATGATAGTCGTAGCAGTTATTACACTAGCTGGATGTGGCTCTACGCTCGAAAGAATTGCGAGTAATGTCTATGACGAGAAAGTTGAACAAAATAAAGTTGCCGAAACTAATGTAGGGATGTATCGCAAAGATGACCATATTATTCTCGGTGCTATTTTAGGGGCAACCATTCAAAATACAGGAGAACTCATTGCATCAGGGGTGCAGAGTGTTTCTAAAGCAAAGCCTGCGTCTTGTGATACTAAAATGTATGGAGAAACTAAAGAAGGTTTTGTTTACTGTTTAAGTCATGCCGAAGCAGAGGCCTTGAAAAAAAGTCAGTAATACTGCTTTCCCTTCTAACAAATCTCTAATGACTAGGTTCTGATTACTAACCAGAACCATTTCACTATAACTAAAACGCTATTAGTCCAAAGTAATGGGCGAATTAAGGTAGATGATTTGCTTTGGCTATAAAACCTTTAATCATCATGCATAAGTTGATTACTTTGTTTTTGGACATATTGCTTGGGTGTTTCACCATATAGTTTTTTGAAGCAAGTACTGAAGTAACTGGGCGATGTGAAACCTGTGTCATAAGCGACGTACGAGATACTTTTATCTTCTTTGAGCAATATAGCTGCTTTACGCAGTCTAAAGTTGCGTAAAAACTCATTGGGTGACAACCCTATCTCTGATTTCAAACGACGTAACAGTTGACGGTCACCGATCCCCACACACTCTGAGAGTTCCTTAACTGAATAATCGGCGTTCATATAGTTTTCTTCTAAAATATCACACAAGCGGTTTATGAAATCAGATGTCTCTACCTCTTTTTCATCAACCAACTCAGGTGAGCTCAAAGCCTTTTGTTTAGATGCCAAACGTTGTTTGCGAGAACTAATGATGTTCAACGCCTTTAAACGAAGTTCTTCATTGTTAAAAGGTTTGCGGATATAGTCAGCAGTCTCTAGCTTCAACCCTTCTACAATATCTTCATGATCTGTTTTGGCGGAGAGTAAGATAATAGGAATATGACTTAACAATGGTTCTTTTTTGAAATTTTTAGTCAGTGTTATACCATCGATTTCTGGCATCATTATGTCTGTGATAATCAGATCAGGATCCAACTCTTGAGCTGTCAAGATCGCATCAGTAGGAGATGATAACAACGTGACCTGAAACGACTTTTTCATTACTAATTCAATATATGTCAAGATCTCTGGGTTATCGTCAATCACCAATACTTTGGGTTTATCATTTTGATCATGTGTGATCGGGATCAGATGTTGTTTCTTTAAATTCGGAAAACTTAGAGTAAAACAACTACCTTCACCAGGACTTGAAACAACAGATATATCCGCATCTATTTTTTTCAGCATCTCAGAGACCATGAACAGGCCAAGCCCTGCACCATCTTTAAACATGTTTTGCGCTTGTTCGGAGCGGTAAAAACGGTCAAAAATCTTGTTAATGTTTGCATGTTCAATACCGATACCAGTGTCTCGAATATGCAGCTTAATCAGATAGCTATCTACTTCTACAGATAAATCAATCCGCCCATTTTTCGGCGTATATTGCAAAGCATTGAGCAATAGATTGGAAATAATAGACTGGATTTCATACAAGCTCGCTTTGACTTCCAAAGTCTCAAATTGGGGGCCTGTGAGCGTAATATTTTTATTTTGTGCAAACGGAATAAACGTTTCCATTTGACTATTTATGGCAAATGACAAGTCTGAGAATGTATCTTCTTTTCCCCTATACCCCAATTGTGTGGAGAGAGATAATTCAAAGATTTTATTGACTAAGAAATTCAACTTTTTGGCATTGCGTGCGACGATTTTTAAGTTCTGTTGTAGTTCTTCTGGAGACACATCGGACTGGCTGAGTTGGTTTATTGGACCAAGAATCAACGTTAGAGGTGTTCTCAACTCATGGGATACCGTTTCGAAAATACTATTTTTTTCTTTTATGGTATGGCTGAGTTTGTTGGCTTGCTCTTGCGCTAATTGGTTTTGTCTATGTAGTTCGGCTGTACGCTGCTTTACAACTTCCTCAAGAGCGGTTTTTTTACCTTGAATACTTTTGGTATTTAACTTGTAGACAAAACTTAAAAGCAACAACACCAACAAAAACACTGCAATGAGGAATCCCGTATCAGAATAGAAAGGGTATGGATTAGTAAAAGTAAATGTATTGCCGTTAGCAAAAGTATTGTCATAACCGCCATCGTTGAAAAACGCAATCGTATTTAAGCCAGCTTTAGGAGTAAAGGTTAATGAAAATCCATCCAAGCGATTAATAGCGCCGTTATTATCCAACGAAATTGACGTGTTAGTATTATTTATAAACGCAGTATCACCAAAGGTAAACTCGATAGAGTTAATAGGCTTTTCAAATTCGATGTTATCGAAATTGTTACGAATAAACGTCTTTTCAGTGCCATCGTTGAATGTGATAAAAAGCTTACTCAAAACAATATTTGCATCAGGCTTGTCGTATTCTTTTGGATAGAGTACGGAAATACCATTTAGACCACTAAATACGTAAGCACCTCTGGAGTTTAAATAGGCAACACCTTGGTTGAAATAATTTCCTTGTAAACCATCTTCTTCAGTAAACCAGGTTACTTTGTCCAGGTGTAAACGATATCGAAAAAGGCCTTGTTTCGTTGTTGACCAATAAGTACCATCTCCCGTAACCAAAGTAGCTTGTATATTAGTGGTTTGAATCGTTTCAGGAACACCGATATTGGTAGTGACTTTGTTGAGTGGATTGAACTGATACACCCCCTGATTTGTTGACAGGATTAAATTACCTTCAGAATTCTCAGTAATATGGTTAACTTTATTAAAAACATCCCCTTGTGAATAGCGATAGTAAGTAAAGACATGTTTGATGGAATCATAAGCATGAATCCCCATAGTTGAGGCTATCCAAACAAATCTTTCTTGACGATAAGCAGTAAAAAAGTTGTTCGTGTGCAAAGGAGCATTGGTCGTTTGATAGTTCGAAAATGTCTGCGTGGATTTATCAAAAATGCTAATGCCATAATTTTGATGGCTTATCAGTGCTTTGTTGTTGCCTAACTCTATCCATTTAACTGTGTCATTAGCGACTAAGCTGGAGTTATTGACGGTAAATGTTTTTTCGACTTTTAGGCTATCGACATTAATTTTGGAAATACCATTTTCATTCAAAACCCATGCGTGCTGGTTATCAATAACCATATCTATCACTTTTATGCCTGCAAGCTCAGGGTTGATTAATATACTTTTCCTGGTATCAGGGTTGTATACTGAAATTCCGTCAGAGTACGCAGCTAGCCAACCTCGGTTGTATTTATCCACTGCAATGGCGGTAACGTCATTACCACTGATGGGGGAGGTGGCTTTTAAAGAGTGTTTTAAATGGTAAATGTTTTTGGTGTAGTCGCGATAATGAGCTAAACCACCTCGATTAGTGCCAATCCAAACATCGTTGTTATGTGATTTAAAAATAACGTTTATTGCATTTGATTGGATTGAGTGTGGATCTGAATTATCAAATTTTAAACGTTTTACCACTTGCTCGTTAGCGATAACATCGATTCCATCTGAGTAATACCCAATCCACAACTGCTCGTCAATAACAGAAATGTCTTTGACTTTGTTGCTAGATAATTTAGATGGCGATTGGGTATTCAAAAATCGTGTTTGGGAAAGGTTTTTATCAAGTTCAAATACACCATTATTTTGGGTACCCACATAGAGTTTTTCGTCCAAGACCGCAAGTGATGTCACAGTGAAATCAAGATTACGGTTGAGTGCTGATTTCTCAACACGAAGAGGGACGATTTCAGTGTTTTGAGAAATTTGCTTGGATAGTACCTTGGAGGCAAAGTAATACAGGCCTTTTTCGCAGCCCAGTAAGATATTTCCTTGATACTCCGAAATGGTGGTAATGGTTTTGAGCTCGAGATCAACAAAATGCGCATTCAGCGTTGCGATATCTATAGTCAGTAACTGATTACCAAGGTTTATAAGTAACGTTTGGGTAGATGTCTCGAACATATTACTAAACGGCAAAGAGTACGCTTTTTTAGGCTCTGGAAAACTAATAAAGCGCCGAAAAACTTGCTTCCTAGGTTCTAATAAGAAAACTTGTTTTTGGCCTAACACCCAAATATTACCTGCAGAATCACTTTGTAAACTACTTATCACTAAGTTTTCAGGAATGCCAAATTGACTGCCAATCGACATAAAATGTTGGCCATCAAAGCGGTACAAACCTTCTTCGGTGAGTAGCCAAAGAAAGTTATCATCATCTTGGGCAATATCAGTGATCGTCGAATCCGCTAGGCCATCAGCAATGGAATAGTTGGAAAAGTGGAGAGAATCTATACTGTGCGCATGGATCCAGGCTGTATTTAAGAACAGCAAAACATATAATAAATACTTCATAGAGGGGCATGTTAGACAATCCCCATGCTATGGTCAATATAGAACAAATCAGTGGCATAGTGCTGAAAAAAAGGTGTTTTTCTTCAAATGTCCAAATTTTACAAAAAGGTCGGATATTTAAAGGGGTGTAGGGCTACCAAATCTGAAACTGAATAGTGAGCTTCAAACTGATGTCGTTTTTTTATAAGTATTTGTCCGATTAGTGAAAGTATTAAAATGAGTATGCAGTATAGTAAATACCGTACTTTCATGTATTTGAATTTACACTCTAACACACGTAAAGGATTGAGCTGAGACAAGGATGTTTCGAACAAGGATTTAGAAAAAGGATTTTCTGTTACAAGGATGTTTTTTTTTACTTTCTCCCTCATTTTCTGACTTGACCTAAGACCAGAGCGAATAAAGTAATCAACTGTAAACCTCTTAGATTTTCATCACGATATAATTTAAAGCAAAAGCGATTATACAGTTCATCAAGATAGTATTCATTTACGAAGTGATACAGAATGCTTAAATTCATGTAATAATACACATAGTTAACAATCTATAATAGAATTGCGAAAAAATGTACGTCAATTCTACATTATTGAGCTGTGTATAAATGCTAAAAATAAAAACATCTCTCCTGGTACTATCAACGCTATGTATATTTCTACATGCATCTACATTAGCGGCTCAACCACGTCCATCTGCACAATACTTGAACCAAGATAAACTGATTATTCCGAACATACAAACTACCGTAGAAATCGATGGTGTACTGGATGAGCCTGTTTGGCAAAAAGCGGGTAAGACTGTTTTAGACAATGTCATGAAACCTTTCAATAATATTCCTGCACCTGATCTCGCTGATGTCTATTATTTTGAAAATGATGACACTTTGTTTGTTGGGTTTGTTGTAGCAGACAAACACCCTGAAAAAATTCGCGCGTCTTATGTCGATCGCGATCAAATTTGGGGGGATGATCTAGTGGGGATAAAGCTCGATACCTTCAATGACGCAAAGCTCGCTTACCAGTTTTTTATCAACCCTTTGGGGATCCAATCTGACGGGATCCAAAACGAGATGACTGGCAACGAAAGTGACAGTTGGAACACAATTTGGGAATCCAAAGGCCAAATCACAGCGAGCGGCTATACTGTAGAAGTAGCTATACCATTAAGTACAATGAACTTTGATGATTCTGATGGTGAAAAGCAATGGGGAGTAGAGTTTGTACGTTTTTTGCCAAGAGAAAATGTACTGCGGATTTCACATTTAGCTTATGATCGAAATAATTCATGTGATCTGTGTCAAATGGGGCAGATAACGGGATTTGCCAATGCACAGCAGGGTAATAATTTAGATATTGTACCGACCTTGGTCGTCGCTAGAGGGGAATCTAGAGACCTCGCACCAACAACCGATTGGGTCACCCAAAATCAAAGCGAATTAGGCTTAGATGTAAAATGGGGCATTACCCCTGATATATCCTTACAAGCCACCTTCAATCCAGATTTTTCCCAAGTCGAAAGTGATGTTGCTCAGGTTTCTGTAAATAATACATTTGCATTGTTTTTCTCAGAAAAAAGACCATTTTTCGTGGAAAATAGCGACTACTTCACATCAAACTATAATCTCGTATACACCCGAAATATCAATGCACCTGATTATGGTTTAAAACTCACAGGCCGCTCTGATAAACATGCTTTAGGTGTATTTTTCGCTAATGATGATTCAACGAATTTTTTGGTTCCTGGCAATTTGGGCTCCTCAATAGCCAGCCTAGAGAGCAAGTCAAATAACTTAGCGTTGAGGTATCGCTATGATGTAACAGACGATATTTCTGTCGGTTGGATTTCTACTATTCGTGAAGCGGATGATTATCACAACTATGTTGCCGGTGTAGATGTTAAATATACTCCTACAGCCAAAGATAATTTACGTATTCAATGGGTACACTCTGATACTGAATACCCAGAATTTTTAGCCGCGGATTTTTGTGATGATACTTGCACTGAAGCTTATCTTAGAACAGATCGCGATGAGGCATTCACTGGTCAGGCATTGCGCATAAATTACAGCCATAACGCCGAAGATTATTTTATGCGAGCGAGTCATTATCGCAATGGCGCTGATTTTCGCGGAGATTTAGGATTTGTCTCTAGGGTCGATAGAAACTCTTCTGTGATTGGTGGCGGCTTGTATTGGTGGAACCAAAACAGCTGGTGGGATCGTATTCGCTTAACAGGTGATTGGGATATCCATCACAATGATGACGGTGAATTACTAGAAAAAGAAATCGAGGCCTATTTAAGTATTCGGGCAAAATACGAAACCTTTGTTGAGATAGGACGAACGAATCGAGTTCGCGTCGGTTTGCGCCAAGATCCATTGGATATTGGGATCGATGGAAACGCACAGCAATTTTCTGAATATCAAAATCGTTTCGTTATCGAAACGAAACCAACGCCTAAACTGGGTTTGTTTCAAATGTTTCGCCAAGGTGATCAGATTGATTTTACCAACAACCGAGTAGGCCAACGCTTGGTTTCAGAATCTACAATTAGTTATAAAATCGGGGCGCACTTAAATTTACGAGCTGGGTATGAATATCGTAAACTCGAGGCAGATGCTGCTGATGTATTTACCGCCAAAATAATCAATGCTCGGGCGACTTACCAGTTTGATAGTCGCCAATTTTTACGTCTGATTATGAGTTGGGCAGAAGTGGAACGCAATCCAGAAAACTACATCGATACGGTGACCGCATACCGCAAAGATTTGGGTTTACAGTTACTTTATTCATACAAAGTCAACCCGTTAACCAAGTTTTTCATTGGTTATTCTGATGCCGCTTATCAAGATGATGAGGTCTTGCGCTTACGCAAAAATGAGCGCTCACTTTTCATGAAGTTCTCTTACGCTTGGTCTCAATAAAAGTGTTGCAACTTTAAGCACTTATCTGTAATATACGCGACCCTTACAGCCACACTATTCATTCCTTGTCTCTATACAGTTGGCTGTACTGTCGAGGCTACAACCGTAAGGAATAATGATGCGTCATTACGAAATCGTATTCATGGTTCACCCTGATCAGAGTGAACAAGTTCCAGCAATGATTGAAAAATATTCTGGGATCTTAACGCAAGAAGGTGGTCAAATTCACCGTCTAGAAGACTGGGGCCGTCGTCAATTGGCATACCCAATCGAAAAATTACACAAAGCACACTACGTTCTAATCAATGCTGAAGCGACTGCTGAAGCGGTTGAAGAATTAGAAACTGCTTTCCGTTTCAACGACATTGTTCTTCGTAACATGGTTATGCGTACTAAAGGTGCGGTAACTGAGCCTTCACCAATGAAGAAAGAAGAACGTCGTGAAGAGCGTCGTGAAAAACCTGAAGCTGCTCCAGTTGAAAAAACTGACGCAGATTCTGCAGATAAAGAATAAGGGGACTGATAATGGCTCGTTTTTTTAGACGTCGTAAGTTTTGCCGTTTCTCTGCTGAAGGTGTTGCAGAAATCGATTATAAAGATACCGCTACTTTAAAGAACTACGTTACCGAAAGCGGTAAGATCGTTCCTAGCCGTATCACTGGTACTTCAGCTAAGTATCAACGTCAGTTAGCATCAGCTATTAAACGCGCGCGTTTCTTAGCATTGTTACCTTACACTGATTCACACAAGTAAGGCGGGATTAAATAATGAATATCATTTTATTAGATAAAGTCGCTAACTTAGGTGGTTTAGGTGATCAGGTTTCTGTGAAAGCTGGTTATGCTCGTAACTTCTTATTCCCACAGGGTAAAGCAGTTCCAGCAACTAAAGACAACGTTGAAAAGTTTGAAGCTCGTCGTGCTGAATTAGAAGCGAAGATTGCTGAAGCATTAAATGCTGCACAAACTCGTGCTGATCAGTTATCTGCATTAGAAACTGTAACTATCGCGGCACCAGCTGGTGACGAAGGTAAATTATTCGGTTCAGTAGGTACTCGTGACATTGCTGACGCAGTAACTGCTGCCGGTGTTGAACTAGCAAAAGCTGAAGTGAAATTACCTACTGGTACTTTACGTGAGCTGGGTGAGTTTGATATCGACGTCCAACTTCATTCTGAAGTAATGACTTCTGTTAAATTAGCGATTGTAGCTGAAGCTTAATCTCTAAATTATACGAATCTAAAAAAACACCGCATTGCGGTGTTTTTTTTTGCTTTTTTTCCGATACCATTTAAACCTTTCTCATTTTCTTTACGACTAAGTTTATAAGAATTCAACCATTAACAAATGTATGGAAACATCTATGGCGTATGTAGCAGAAGATACCTCTTTGCAGGCTCAGTTAGAAACGGAGTTGGCATTGGTGCATGCTACGCAGCAAGGTGATATTCAAGCATACCAACAACTGTATTCTATGCATGTGAACAAGGTATATAGCTTGGCATATCGTCTCACTGGTGAACATGGTATGGCGGAGGATGCGACCCAAGAAGTATTTATACAGCTGTGGCAAAAAATCGGTGGATTTGCAGGTAACAGCCGTTTTTCTACATGGTTATACAGTGTGGCAAGTAATGTGACGATTACTTATATGCGCAAGCAAAAATCTTGGTTACAACAGGTTTTTAGCCAAGAAACCGTTGTGGTCCCAGAGCCTAGCACCCAAGATAGCACAGTGAATTTAGATCAGTTAATTATTAAGTTACCAGAACAAGCCCGTATTGTGTTTGTATTGCATGCGCTTGAAGGGCGTGGGCATGAAGATATTGCAACGACATTAAACATTGCTAGTGGTACGAGCAAAGCGCAGTTTCACCGAGCGAAAACATTGTTACAGGAGTGGATGAATGATGCTGAATAACACATCCCAAAATACATCAAAAAATCCAGAAGAAGACGATAAATTAAATGAAATGGTGATTAATTTACCCGAATATGCACCAAAACGAGATTTATGGATAGGTATTGAGCAAAGCTTAGTACAGGCAGTGCCCACGCCAACTAATCAAAGAGGGTTGTATGCTATAGCCGCAAGTATTTGTTTAGTTGCGATCTTAGGTTTTTTAGCAACAACACAGCACGTGTGGTTACAAACCGATGACCACAAAGCTGGTTTAGCGTTAGTCGATGCATTGTCAGCACAGCATGCCCAGACCAAAACAACACTGCTAGTCAAATATAACGATGTGGAGCCGGTAGCGGCGAATTGGCAGGCGCAACTAAATGAGTTAGATAGTGCAGCAGAAGCTGTAAAAAAGGCATTAAAAGCAGATCCAAATAACCGAGCGTTATTAAAAATGCTCCAGTATATCTACCAACAACAGATTGACGTCATAGAGAAATCTCATGCGACGACAACATGGCAACAGATTTAACAGAGGTGAATATGAACAAGATCCAACAACTACTCAAAGTGACCATACTTGGTTTGACAGTCTTAACACTGACTCAATCTGCGTTTGCTCAAGAAAGAGTGGCACAGACCATTAGTACTTCCCAACAACCGTGGATTAAAATTACACATATCAACGGTGATATCGAAGTGAAAACTTGGGCAAACGCTGAAGTAAAAGTGACGGGAACATTAGGCGAGAATACTGAGGAGTTTATTTTTAAAGGGGATGATAAACGTGTGACTATCGAAGTTAAAGCCAAGAAAAATAAAGGTTGGTTTAATTGGGATAGAAGTTATGACGAAACAGCTAATGATGATTTGGTAATTTTGGTACCAGTAGGTAGTGAGATTAATTACGACTCTATCAATGGTAATTTAGCAGTTGCCGGGACTTCTGGTGGCGTTGATGTGGATGTAATTAACGGCAAAATTGAAGTCGAGGATGCTTCAGGACGGATGCGGATCAACACAGTAAATGGACCGATTAGGATGGATAACACGACTGGTGAGTTAGATTTAGGCACAGTGAACGGCTCCATCAAAGTCCAGCATAATTCATCTGATGATGTGAATTTAGAAACGGTTAACGGTGATATTAAACTGACTTCACAAGCCTTAGATGTCAATGTTGAAACGGTTAATGGTGATATTAAACTGGCGTTAGGAGAGGTAGAACGGTTAAATATCGACACGGTGAATAGCAAAGTCGCAGTTACCCTCGCTTTATTGGCAAACGGTAAAATAGATGCTACCAGCGTCGATGCCAATATGCATTTTACATTCACAAATGATGTGGCAGCCCGTTTTGAGTTGGAAGGACATGCTGGTGGGAAATTTAGCAATAATTTAACTGATGATCAGACTGAAAAAGCGAAATATGGACCAGGTCGTTGGTTAAATTTTACCACTCACAACGGTTCAGCTAAAGTAAGCATTGAGACGGTGAGTGGTAGAGTGACACTCGACAAACAATAAACAGTTACTCGTTTTGCGATGAAGATCGTTGATCAATATTAAAAAAAAGGGATAATGATTGTCCCTTTTTGATCAGCAGAATGACTTGAGCTACCTATGCAAAATGACGGCATGCAAAATAACAGCAAGCAGAAAAATAACAATAGGCAAAATAACGCACAAGATGAAGTTGATCGCTTAAAAATACCCCCACACTCAATAGAAGCAGAACAATCTGTCATTGGTTCTATGCTGATCGAGCCAGATACCTGGGATAAGGTAGCAGAAATCGTCATAGAGTCGGATTTTTATAATCGTTCTCACCAGGTTATTTACCGCGCCATCCTCAAATTATTAGCGCAAAATCAACCGGTAGATGTCATTACGGTTTCGGAACTCCTCGAGCAAAATGATGAATTAGGAGACGCTGGCGGTTTTGCTTATCTTGCTGACCTAGCCAAGAATACTCCTAGCGCAGCAAACGTTGTTTCGTATGCCAAAATCATCAAAGAACGGGCTATAACACGTGAATTAATTGGCGTTGCACATGATATTGCAGAAATCAGTTACTATCCTGAAGGACGTGATTCTACCGATATTTTAGATTTTGCAGAGAGCAAGGTATTTGAGATCGCAGAAAAGCGTACCGGCGAAAATGAGGGACCAAAGAACATCGAATCTGTTTTGGGGAAAACGATTGACCGTCTGGATGCATTGGTAAAAGACGGCAGGGAAGTTACTGGTGTGTCATCTGGTTTTATTGATTTAGACAAAAAGACCTCAGGCTTACAACCATCAGACTTAATTATTGTCGCAGCTCGTCCTTCTATGGGTAAAACAACGTTTGCGATGAATTTAGCTGAAAATGCGATGATGCTTGAAGAAAAACCAGTCCTGGTATTTAGCTTGGAGATGCCGGCTGAACAGATCATGATGCGTATGTTGGCTTCTTTAAGTCGTGTCGATCAAACTAAGATTAGAACCGCTCAACTAGATGACGAAGATTGGGCGCGTATTTCTAACACCATGGCTATGCTCAAAGATAAAGACAATTTGTTTGTCGATGATTCTTCTGGTTTGACACCCATGGATGTCCGTTCTCGAGCAAGAAAACTCGCTCGAGAACGCGGTGGTATCAGTATGATTATGATTGATTACCTGCAACTAATGCGTGTCCCTTCGTTAAGTGATAACCGTACTTTGGAAATTGCTGAGATATCTCGCTCCTTGAAGGCGCTAGCCAAGGAGTTACAAGTGCCCGTTATCGCACTTTCCCAGCTGAATCGTAGCTTGGAACAACGTGCCGACAAGCGTCCAGTAAACTCAGATCTACGTGAATCTGGCTCTATCGAGCAGGATGCTGATTTGATTATGTTTATTTATCGTGATGAGGTATATAACGAAAGCTCCGATGAAAAAGGTATCGCAGAAATTATTATTGGTAAGCAAAGGAACGGGCCCATAGGTACCTGTCGTTTGGCGTTCCAAGGCCAGTTTTCTCGATTTGATAATTATGCAGGCCCTGCGGTTTCAGATGAATACTAAAGGTCTCTGAACCCTTCTGAGATGCTCTATATTATTTAGCAGATATCTTATAGTGGATATTTTATAACAGAACACGCCCAACAAAAAAGGCAACCACCAATGGGTTGCCTTTTTTGTTGGTCTTTTAGGTCCGCTTTAAACAGCTAAAACGGACCTAAAAGCAGTGTTACATTTTCACTTGTACCTTAGCTGTAACACGACCTTCAATGCGACGGTTAACTTTATGCGCAGCCGCTGTATTTGCTGTATCTTTCAAGCGTGTCTCGCCATAACCTACAGCTGAAATACGGCTTGCGTCTACCCCATATTTTTCAATTAATAGGTTTTTCACGGCGATTGCACGTTTTTCAGAAAGCATCAAGTTGTAGTCAGCATCACCTACGGCAGAAGTATGACCTTCGATAACCCCTTTAGCATTGGTATAACGCTTCATGAATTCAGCAAATTCCGCGTATTTTGCATCATCTGGGTTAGCTACAACGGATGAGTTATTGGCAAATAATGCTTCTAAATCAACAGAGAACTCTTTTTGTGTCATCATGCTACAGCCAGAGGTGTTCACTTTATCGCCTTTGGGTGTATTAGGACATTTGTCAGCTCGGTTAGTTATACCGTCCATATCATCATCCTGCAATGCACAACCCATAGCATCAACCTTTGCATTACGTGCAGAATTAGGGCACTTATCTAAGCTGTTTAGCACACCGTCATTATCTGAATCATTGGCACAACCCATGCTGTCTACACTCGTTCCTCGAGGCGTACTTAGGCATTTGTCCACAGCATCCATAACACCATCACCATCGCTATCTTGCATGGTTGGAGCGGTAGCGCCGAATTTCATAACAAAACCTAGCTTCAAAGTGAAATCATCAGCGTCGTTGCTAAAATCATGGTGTGTCGCAATTTCTGTTACAAAATCAACCACTTCATTGATTTCCCAGTATTTACCAAGACCTAAGCCTACTGAGCGGTAATCTTCTTCCATATCGTACAATGGGTTAGTGTGACGAAGACCTGTAAATGCGTATGTACCATTCTCATCTAATGCATATAAAACGTCTAATGCAACGTGATTTGCTTTGATGTCATCAACTGGCGCTAAATCATATAATTCTGATTCAGTTTTCATCATGTCGATACGAGCAGACCATTTATTGTTGATAAATATACCGGCTTCTAGACCAAGTCCAAGACCTTCATCATAGAAGTTCATATCGTTAGGGCGGTCTGAGTCAGCGTTGAACTTTAAAACAGAGCCACCAACCCAATATTTGTGTTTAGGTGCATCGTGGTCATGTGCCAGAGTATTCGCGCTGAGTAATGAACTAGCAGTAATCAGTGCTAAGAGGGATTTGTTAAATGTTTTCATGTGTTAACATCCTAGTATTGTGTATTCCTGGTAGGAATTGTAGTCTATTTTTTTAAAAGCAAATATAAATTTATGTAAAACCAGTTCCAAGAGTTTTTTAACTAGGCTTGAACACTTAACTGTTTATTTGTTGAAACAGATTTCGATGTAAGCTTTGCCACTTTCGGCCTGGAATGGCATGATAATCCGAGGTCCATCAACTTGATGATTTATCGTATGATTCTTGCCAGTAATAATAGCTGGAGTGGCCATATTAAATTCATGACCTTTTTCTGAGAGGTTCTTTTTTGCTCCACCACAAATCATATTAGTGATTTCGCCGACCATATCAGCAACCTCTTCATTCAGTTCTGATACTTTTTCCCCTAACATCTTTTCCATAATATGTAGAGCGAGCTTTTCTTCAAAAGTAATAGACAAAGAACCTTGCATGGACGGACCAACCATACCGATAACCCCAGAGATATCGCCACGGGAGAATTGATCCCCTTTGAGTTGGGGTTTACCCGGTTGGAGTTCAGTTTGGGCCATCATCGAAGTCACATTTTTCAATGCAGTGATGAAAGGGTTAATAAATTCAACATTCATAACAGCGCGTTCCTTGCAGTTTTAGTATGTTAACAGCATTTGGTACAGATACCGTGTGCCTCAATTGTTTGTTGTTTTACCGTAAAGCCCAGTGTTTCCGCTTGGGCCGATAGCGCATCGTGTATCGCTGTCGATTGGATTTCTGCTACATCCCCACATGTATCACAAATCAAAAACTGTACAGGGTGAGCACAGCCAAAATGATGACAAGCAACATACATGTTGGTCGATTCCAGCTTATGAATAAGACCAAAATCGAGTAAAAAATCTAACGACCGGTAAATGGTTGCTGGCTTTGCAGAGTCATTGCTTTTGCGTAACATATCCAACAAATCATAAGCACCTACCGGCGCATCTTCTGCGACTAAAATTCGATAAACTTCTTCACGCAGAGGGGTAAATCTCGCGCCGTTGTTTTCGCAATGTGCTTTGGCTTTTTCTATTATTGTTTTCATAACACTACTAGTATATCGGCAAAACGTGCATAATTTAAAGAATAAACTACTTTTATCTTCTAGTTATAGACAAATCGTCAGCGAATTGAATATAAAATTAAAGTTCCATAAATCAAATACTACATATTGAACCAGATACCCTATCAGAAGGATTGCATATGCCGCCAAAGACAGTACCTACACATATGATCAAAAAGTGTATTGTTTTTTCACAAAATCAAGTGGTCGTGCATAACGATGACCAAGATATTTTCAAACTTCCGCAATGGCAAATGTTACAAGATCATCCTGAATTATCCGCTTATCAAGATCAAATCGTTACCATAGCTGTCGCACCTGATTATCACGTGAATATGATTGATTTACGTCAGGCCACCTTTGATGATGCAGATTATGTATCTGCAGGCTTGCGGGATATCTTAATGGGTAGCGCCGATATAAATTTTGAGTATATCGCTAAGGCTTGGCAGTATGCATTGTTTTTAAGAACACATCAGTTTTGTGGTCAATGTGGTGCCAAGATGCGTCAAGTCGGCTGGGAAATGGCTCGCCACTGTGACGTTTGTCAGCATCGTGTGTATCCGCGGGTTTCCCCTTGTATTATTGTTGCAATTCGACACGAAGATAAAATATTACTCGCCCAAGGTAACCGCCATACATCGACGAATTTGTATTCCACACTGGCTGGGTTTGTAGAAAGTGGAGAGTCCCTCGAGCAAGCAGTGCATCGAGAAGTGATGGAAGAAGTCGGGGTACAATTAAAAAATATTGAGTATTTTGATTCTCAGCCTTGGCCTTTTCCTCACTCGCTAATGATGGGATTTGTTGCCGAGTATGCTGGAGGTGACATCAAGGTCGATGGTAAGGAAATTTTAGATGCACAGTGGTTTCATTATAATGCGTTACCGAATATTCCTTCTAAGATCTCGATCGCGGGACGCTTAATCGAGCATACCCAAAAGCTAATTACAGGCAGCTAAACATGTCAAAAATGCCAACAACTTTAGTAATCAGTGCAAAAATATCTATTAAGTTTACAAGGACTTTCTAAAGTCGTAGGGGTTGTACTGTTTTACGGATGCACACTTTGTTGTTATTTGGTAACATGCGCGCACTCAACAAGGATACTCAATAATGACAGAATTAAAGAATGATCGCTATTTACGTGCGCTCGCTAAAGAACCCGTAGATGTAACACCTGTATGGATGATGCGCCAAGCTGGCCGTTATTTACCAGAATATAAAGCGACACGTGCCGAAGCTGGCGATTTCATGTCATTGTGTAAAAATGCAGAATTAGCCTGTGAAGTCACCTTACAGCCTCTACGCCGTTTTGATTTAGACGCGGCTATTTTGTTTTCTGACATTTTAACTATCCCCGACGCAATGGGCTTAGGTTTGTACTTTGAAGCAGGTGAAGGTCCACGTTTTAAAAATCCAATTACCCGCATTGAAGACGTCAAACAACTACCTCATCCCGATCCGGAAGGTGAGTTACAGTATGTGATGAATGCTGTGAGAACTATCCGCAAAGGCTTAGATGGTGCCGTACCGCTGATTGGTTTTTCTGGTAGCCCTTGGACACTGGCGACCTACATGGTCGAGGGTGGTTCGAGTAAAGCATTTACTAAAATTAAAAAAATGGCATTTGCAGAACCACAAACATTGCATTTGTTATTGGATAAAGTTGCTGATTCGGTCATTTCTTACTTAAATGCCCAGATCAAGGCTGGCGCACAATCGGTCATGATTTTTGATACTTGGGGTGGTGTATTATCACCGCGTGATTATCAATTATTCTCACTACAGTACATGCATAAAATTGTTGATGGGTTAATTCGTGAAAACGAAGGTCGCAAGGTTCCGGTCACTTTGTTCACCAAGAATGGTGGTATGTGGTTAGAGGCTATTGCTGATACAGGTTGTGATGCCGTTGGTTTAGATTGGACCATTGATATTGCAGATGCCAAAGCACGTGTCGGTGATCGAGTTGCACTACAAGGTAATATGGATCCCTCGATGCTATATGCACCAGCGCCTAGGATTGAAGAAGAAGTTCAACATATCTTAGCTGGCTTTGGTGAAGGCTCGGGTCATGTGTTTAACCTGGGACATGGTATTCATTTGGATGTACCACCAGAAAATGCTGGAGTATTTGTTGAAGCGGTACATAAATATTCCGCAAAATATCACAGATAAGCACATAAGTAACACCACACATTAGGCATGTTTCGGCATGCCTTTTTCAATGATTCGCACCACTCTCGCTTGTTGCCGATTCTCTACTTGACCATCCTTAGCTGCTTTTTGTTCTTGAATCGCCCAGACTAGATGTTCTTCTAACATCGCCACTTGATTCTCTGCGGGTGCAGTCACAAATCCATAGCTGTGCCAATTATGCGCATGGAGCAAGGCGAGTTTTCTCTGCAACTCACAAAGAGCTGTTTCAGAAAATGGCATGTTGCCAATCCCAACACTGATATTTCTTTGCCATTTTGCATAACCAATACGCCGGATTGGGGAACCTTCGGTGTGTTGCAAAAATAATGCTTCGTCCCAAGTAAAAAGCTCAGTTAAGTCACTACCATGCAATACTGGTCGAGCATGGAAATCGGCCTCAGTAGTCACGTCACTAGTTTGATTAAATGGACAGACGAGCTGGCAGTCATCACAACCATAGATACGATTGCCCATTGGCTTGCGATATTGTTCATCAATCGGTCCGTCATGCTCGATCGTTAGATAAGAAATACACTTTCGCGCATCAATCACATAAGGCTCCACAATAGCACCCGTAGGACAAATACTGATACAGGCATTGCAGGTCCCACAATCGGCATCTATAGGGCTATCGATTGGTAAAGGAATATTAATGAATAACTCACCTAGGAAGAACCAAGAACCTTGGTCTGGGTGGATTGTCAATGAATGCTTGCCGGTAAAGCCGATACCCGCTTTCTCGGCTACGGCATGCTCTAAGATCGGCGCAGAGTCTACAAAGGGGCGAAATTTAACATTATCTCCTGGTGCGATTTCTAGATCGGTATGTTGGGCTATATATTGGGTGATTTGCTGCCCCAGTTTTTTTAGTTTATTACGCAGTACTTTGTGATAATCACGGCCCAATGCATAGCGTGAAATATATCCTACTTTGGTGTTATCCAGATGCTCAGCAAAAGAGGCATCTGGCGGTAAATAATCCATGCGCACGGAAATAATTCGACACGTACCAGGGACTAACTCTGCCGGTCGAGCTCGCATCATTCCTCGCTCGGGAAAGAATGCCATCGAACCGTAGTATTTTTTTTCTAACCAAGTTTGCAAAAATTCTTCATGTTGACTTAAATCAATATCAGTAATTCCGACATCTTTAAACCCTAGCGCTTTACCCCAAGCCTTGATATCTTGGGCTAAGCGATGTAAATCTACAGAATTATTTAGGGACATATTTCATGCATATTCAGATTGAAAAACGAAGTGCTAGTCTAGCACAAAAACTATTCCGCGCCGATCAAGTCAGAAATAACGAAGAACAAGCGGCACAAAAAAGCTTATGTAATTTATACAGTTTAATGCAACGTGCAGGCAAAGTCGTATTTCAACACAGTCTTGAATTAGTTCCTGATGCTGAGAACTATTTGGTAATTGTTGGTAAAGGCAATAATGCCGGCGATGGTTATATTACGGCTTTGCATGCCCTTCAAGCGGATAAAGATGTCACAGTTTGTGCAGTCGAGCCTGAACGAGAATTACATGGTGATGTATTGGCGGCGCGTGACGCATTTTTAGCTGCCGGTGGCTTTGTCCAAGCATTTAATCCAAATATGCTAAAAAATATGGATATTATTATTGATGCCTTATTAGGGACTGGGCTCCAAGGTACTATTCGTCCCGAGTTTGCTAAAGTTATTGCTGCGGTAAATCATAGTGACGTGCCGGTTTTGGCGGTGGATATTCCTTCTGGATTAAACGCTGATACAGGGCAATCTTTAGCCGATTTTATTCAAGCAGATATGACGGTAACGTTTATTGGAATTAAACAAGGTTTAGTCACGGCAGCAGGAAAACAAGCTTCGGGTAAGCTCATTTTTGAAGATTTAGATATAGGAGCAGCATTTACAGAAATCTGTCCTTCCAACACGCATTTATTAAACTTATCTCAGTATAAAAAATTAGCCCCAAGACAAATTGACTCGCACAAAGGAATTTATGGACGCTTATTATGTATCGGTGGCAATGATGGTATGTCAGGGGCCATTCGTTTAGCAGGTGAAGCGGCCTTGCGCGCAGGGACAGGACTAGTAAAAGTTTATGCTCACAGTGCCAGCCAAATGCAGATCAGTGCCGGTCGACCAGAGCTAATGGTAACCACAACGGATCTGGTAGCCTCTTTAGAGTGGGCGAATTGTATTGTATTAGGGCCGGGTTTAGGTCAGGATGAATGGGCTATTGAAACCTTTAAGCAAGTGCTTACTTACTGTCAAAAGACGGCTAAACCAATCGTTATTGATGCAGATGCTTTGAACCTTTTACCACAATACGCAAGTTCATTTACCACAGACGCGTGCATACTGACACCGCATACTGGTGAAGCAGCCCGTTTATTAGAAACCACCGTAGAAGATGTAGACGGCAATCGCTATAACAGTGCGCGTTTATTAGCCCGCCGTTACAAAGCTACATGTATTTTAAAGGGCGCAGGAACTATCATTGATAATGGACATCGAACTTGGGTGTGTGAGCACGGTAATCCAGGTATGGCAACTGCAGGTATGGGGGATGTACTGAGCGGTATTTTAGGGGCTATGTTGGCGCAAAACATGCAGTTTACGGATGCTGCCAAATATGGGGTTTGTGTCCATGGGCATGCAGCTGATATAATCGCGAGCGAATATGGCGAGAGAGGGATGCTTGCCAGTGATATTTTTGATCAAGTAAGGCGTTTGATAAATACTTAATAAAGGCCTGATATGTCTATCAGGCGAGACTAAAACTGCACTTTGCAGTAGGTCACAACCTGAGCAAATACAACAGATATGTCGCATACAATAACGATAAAAAACGAAGCAGATACTCAGATTTTCGCAGAATCCTTAGCGGATTTTATTGCACAACAAGATACGGGTTTTGTCATTTTTTTAGATGGTGATTTAGGTGCGGGTAAAACCACTTTTTCGCGATATTTGTTACAAAAATTAGGACATGAAGGCGCCGTTAAGAGCCCAACTTACACATTGGTTGAGCCGTATACGATTGCTGACCGAGCCATTTTTCATTTTGATTTATATCGCCTAGGTGATCCCAGTGAGCTGGAGTTTATGGGGATCCGCGATTATTTTTCTGGCAATGCGTTAGTACTCGTCGAGTGGTCTGAAAAAGGCGCAGGAATTCTCCCAGAACCTGATTTATTATTGAGTATTGCGCATGGTAGCGCAGAAACTGAAAGAACCATCCACTTATCCGGTCAACCTCATATCTTGCAGTTGCTCGGTGCAGATGTAACGGCTGTGGCACATGATTGATATGTTCAATGGCCTAGTTCAGCACAACAAAAAAATCTCATCTCTCGTTGTGTTATGCGCAATGTTTTTGGTCGCGAATTTGTTGGCACAACCTGCTTATGCACAAACTAAAATACTAGACACTCAAATCACTTACCCAGCCTCGGGGGCACAAGTTGCCATTGCATTATCAGCAAAAACTCAATACTCATACTTTACTTTACAAAAACCAGACCGGTTAGTTATCGATTTACAAAGCACGCAGGGTAAAGTGAACATTACCGAAAGAAACGCCACCAAACTGATCCACAAAGTGCGCGAGTCAACAGCTAAGAAAGCAGGAGACAAACGTATCGTGGTCGATTTACGCAAGGATGTGGATGCCAGTTTGAGTTTTATTAATCGTGGTGGCAAACCGACTTTGTTAGTGGCGTTTGATGATCCACAACCAGCTGCACCCAAAATTACTATGCGCGATCAACCTGAACGTGACACCGACATTATTATCGCATTAGATGCTGGTCATGGTGGTCGAGACCCCGGTTCGGTTGGGCCTGCTGGTACTTATGAAAAACGGATCACCTTGGCTATTGCGAAGAATCTTCAGCAAAAAATTAATGCTGTCAATGGTATGCGGGCGATCTTAACACGCGAAGGAGATTACTATATTTCTCCTTCTGCGCGGCCTGAAATAGCTCGCGAAAAGGGCGCTGATTTACTGATCTCTATTCACGCTGATGCGTTTCATACTCCCCAGCCTAGAGGCGGTTCAGTATGGGTATTGAACACTCGCCGTGGCAACTCTGAATTGGGTAAATGGATGGAACGTACCGAGCGTCATTCGGAATTACTGGGCGGTGCAGGAGATGCGCTTGAATCCAGTGAAGAAGATAAATGGTTGGTCCGTACACTTATTGATATGACGCTGAATGAAACCATTTCTGATAGTTTCACTTTGAGTCAAAAAGTGATCAAAGAAATGAAAAAAGTGACCAGGATGCACAAGAAAGAGCCACAACATGCATCGTTGGCCGTGTTAACCGCTCCAGATATTCCTTCGATATTGGTGGAAGTAGGCTTTATTTCTAATCCAACCGAAGAAAAAAACTTAAACTGGGCTCAGCATCGCAGCAAATTGGCAGATTCTATTTTACGTGCCTTGAAAATTTATTTCCGTGCAAATCCTCCAGATGGCAGTTTATGGGCCATGCAAAAGAATTCCGAACTATTGGATTATAAAGTAAAATCTGGTGATTCTTTGATCCGCATTGCTCGGCGATATGATGTTAGTCTAGAAAGCTTGAAAAAAACCAACAACTTATCATCAAATACTATTCGGATTGGTCAATCTCTCAAAATACCGATAGGGAATTAAGCTTTGGCGATTCAAATTTTACCACCTATCCTCGCCAACCAGATCGCTGCTGGAGAAGTTGTCGAAAGACCGGCATCGATTGTTAAGGAGTGTGTGGAAAATAGCATAGATGCTGGCGCTACATTGATTGAAATCAGTATCGAAAAAGGGGGCCACAAACGCATCGTTATCAAAGACAACGGTAAAGGTATCCCCAAAGATGAACTACAATTAGCACTAGCCCGTCATGCCACATCAAAGATCAGTGATATTGACGACCTGCAGCAGATTATGTCCCTGGGATTTCGAGGTGAGGCTTTAGCTAGTATTAGCTCAGTTTCACGCTTGCGTTTGTCATCCAAACCGAAGGGACAAGAGCAAGCTTGGTTGGTGTATAGCGAAGGGCGAGACCAAACGGTCAAATTTGAGCCTGTAGCCCACCCACAAGGTTCTACAGTCGATATTCAAGATTTGTTTTACAACACACCCGCTAGACGTAAATTTTTAAAAGCAGAAAAAACCGAATTTTCGCATATCGATGAGTTAATTAAGCGCATCGCGCTGAGCAAACCTGAAATCGGGTTTAAATTAACTCACAATCAAAAAACGGTACGTCATTTCCCAGCCGTCAAACAGACGGTGCAACGGATTGATGCCGTTTGTGGTAAAACCTTCTCACCCGAATGTGTCGCATTAGATACCTCTTATGGCAATATTACGATCCAAGCTTGGCTGACGAAGCCCTTGCATCACCGCAGTACAAATGATTTACAATATACGTTCGTCAATGGTCGTATGATGCGTGATAAATTAATCAATCACGCGATTAAACAAGCTTATGAAGGACTTATTGCCCCTCAATCTTATCCCGGGTATGTAGTGTTTGTGGATGTACCAGCCGCCGATGTAGATGTGAATGTGCATCCAGCAAAACATGAAGTCCGTTTTGTGCAGGCACGAACGGTACATGATTTTATTTACCAATCAGTGAGTGATGCATTGCAAGCTGGTTTCACCGATGCTGCGACTATTGATTATGATCAAATCGAGGTTGATCACGATTATATTTCGCCGCTGCAAAGTGGCTCCGTCACGACCAGTGCTGGCTCAACGAGTCGTGGATCGAGTTCAGGTACACCAGGTCATGAGACTAGTGGACATACTCAGACACAGCAGATTAATCGCTATCAAGTAGACCGTCCTAGCGGCAAAGCGCTGGGTAACTTTGCCGAATTAATGACCAGTGGGTCCGGGCATATAAGTGAGCATACCCCCCATAGTTCAGATATTTTACATGGTGTTGGTAGCGGTTTATTGTTACCTAGTGCTGATATCATTTATGCGACAACTCCCCTTCAGGTTTGTGCAGCAAAGACCGTTTTTTACGAATTTTTTACAAGTCATATTGCGGCAAGTGAAACGCCTCAACCATTGTTGTTACCCGTAGCCCAAACTCTCCAAGATAAAAGTCTCGGGAAGTTACCTTGGTCTGAATTACTGGAACAGCATTTTCTTATTGAGGTAGTACAGCAAAAATGCATTGTTAAAAAGGTACCGAGTTTGTTGCGACAATTACCATGGAACTCGATATTACCGCAGTGGTTAGCTACTTTAGCCAAAATGCCAAGTGATGCGCGAATGTCTGCTGATACATTAATCCAAATGTTAGCCGAGTCTTGTAGCCAACAGCCTGCTATTGTTAGTACATTACATGTACAAATAAGTACTTGGTTGACAGAAGACAAGGCCGCTATTGGTAAAACATTACAACGCCAAGCCAAATCGATTTACTGGGAGTTTACTAATGGACATTAATACTCCTTTATCTGGATATTCTGTTGCGAGTGCAGATAACCCCGCTGATGTTATCTTTTTAATGGGACCAACAGCCTCGGGTAAAACAGCACTGGCTCTCGAGTTGGCGCAGCACATTGACTGTGAAATTATTTCCGTGGACTCGGCATTAATTTATAAAGATATGGATATCGGCACAGCCAAACCTACTCCTGCAGAACTCGCACAAGTGCCCCATCATCTTATTGACATTATCGATCCCGCTGCGAGTTATTCTGTAGCCAACTTTCGCAAAGACGCCGAGCAGTTAATTAGTGAGATAATCGCCAGAGGACGAACGCCTGTCCTCGCCGGTGGTACGATGATGTACTACAACGCGCTGATTAAAGGTTTGTCGGCACTGCCAGCAGCAAACCCATGTGTCCGAGCTGATTTAGAAGAACAAGCTGAGTTATTTGGTTGGACTGCTTTACACGACAAACTTACTCTCGTTGACCCAGTGAGTGCTGCGCGGATCCACCCAAATGACCCTCAGCGTTTGTTGCGTGCGTTAGAAGTCTATGAAATTACTGGTCGGTCCATGACGGACTTGCAAGCAGAGAATTCAGGACCTATACCTTATTCTGTTGCGCAGTTTGCTATCGCTCCAAATGATCGGGCTGTTTTACACCAGCGTATTGCTCAACGTTTTCATCAAATGTTAGACCAAGGGTTTTTAGCTGAAGCAGAGTTATTATATCAAAGAGGCGATTTACACCTAGATATGCCATCAATGCGCTGTGTTGGTTATCGTCAAGCATGGCTGTATTTATCCGGTGAATATACTTATGAGGAAATGGTCGAACGCGGTATTATTGCGACTCGACAGCTAGCTAAACGCCAGCTCACTTGGTTAAGGGGCTGGAGTGACGTAACATGGCTAGAGACTTTCGCTATAAATAATGTTACTAAAGTATTACAAATCACGGGCAATTAATCATTTTATCTGTGTACAGGTTTGTGATTATTATGTAAGCTAGAGTTGTGTTATTAAGCACTTGAAAAAAATAAGAAAATAAAGGAATTTTCCATGGCTAAAGGTCAATCTCTCCAAGACCCATTTTTAAACGCACTGAGAAAAGAACGTATTCCGGTAGCCATTTATTTGGTGAATGGGATCAAGCTACAAGGTCAAGTTGAATCGTTTGATCAATTTGTCATATTGCTAAAAAATACCGTGAGTCAAATGGTGTATAAGCATGCAATTTCTACAGTAGTGCCATCAAAAGCAATTCAGATGCCATCACAAGGGGATGAAGACGCTGCTAGTGAATAATACATTACTATCACGTTCTATCCCTTTATTGACGATATCAGTGCAGTACAACCCGCTTGTTTGACCGTTACGAAGCCGGTGAACAGGCGATTCTTGTTCACGTTGATTTTGCTGACGCGTCAACCAATGAAGATATCCATGAATTACAAATGCTTGTTTCATCAGCAGGCGTCAACGCATGTGAAATCATTACCACTTCCCGTGCTGCTCCTCATGCAAAATACTTTTTAGGAAGCGGTAAAGCCGAAGAAATTGCAGCTGCAGTTCAGGCTCATGAAGCCAATGTGGTCATTTTTAATCATGCTTTATCTCCCTCCCAAGAGCGCAACTTAGAATCGTTATGCAAATGTCGAGTATTGGACCGTACAGGACTGATTTTAGATATTTTTGCCCAGAGAGCGCGTACGCATGAAGGGAAGCTCCAAGTAGAGCTAGCGCAGTTACGCCATATTTCAACTCGTTTAATTCGCGGATGGACTCACTTAGAAAGACAAAAAGGCGGTATCGGCTTACGCGGGCCAGGTGAAACTCAGCTCGAAACCGATAGACGTTTATTGCGTGGTCGAATTAAAACGATTCTCAAACGCCTAGAAAAAGTTGCTAAACAACGCGAACAAGGACGCCGTTCGAGACAACGTAATGAAATTCCTACGGTATCATTGGTTGGTTATACAAATGCGGGTAAGTCGACCTTATTTAATACCATTACAAATGCCAACGTGTACGCTGCAGATCAACTATTTGCCACATTAGATCCGACCTTACGAAAAATCGACATAAAAGATGTAGGTCCTGCCATACTAGCTGACACAGTTGGTTTTATTCGCCATTTACCGCATGACCTAGTCGCTGCCTTTAAAGCGACTTTACAAGAAACGCAAGAAGCCGACTTGTTGATTCACGTGGTGGACTTTGCAGACGATCAAAACATCGATAATATGAAGCAAGTCAATGATGTGCTTGCTGAAATTGATGCGGATGAAATCCCCCAATTAATAGTTTGTAACAAAATAGACAGAATGGACTCTGTAGAACCACACATTGATACCGATGATGAAGGGAAGCCTTTACGAGTTTGGGTTTCAGCGCAGGAAGGTTTAGGGATTGATTTATTACAAACTGCCCTCACTCAATGTTTAATGCAGTCAATGATGACGCAAACATTGAAAGTTCCGCCCGCAGACGGCAAACTAAGAGCAGTATTTCATGAATATGATTGTATTACCGAGCAATCATATGATGAGCAAGGCCAATGGTTGGTGACAGTTCGCTTGCCAAGTAGTGATTGGTATCAGTTAGATAAACGTTTAGATGGAGCTTTGAGTCAGTATTCAACTACTCCACCCAAACCACAGCATGAAAATGACTGGTAATTTTTGTATAAACAAAAATGCATAAACCTTTTTAACCAATTTTAACGTATAAATTTTAAACTTATCGCAACGGAGATACAGTATGGCTTGGAACGAGCCGGGCGGCAATAATAACGACCCGTGGAAAAACAAAGGTGGTAATAACCAAGGTCCACCTGATTTGGACGATGTGTTCAAAAAATTATTTGGTAAATTGGGTGGCTCAGGAAACAGCAATGGTTCTGGTGGTTCTTCTATAAACCTTGGCGGTATTGGGTTATCTATTTTATTAGGTATTCTGGTTGTCGTTTGGGTCATTAGTGGTTTTTATACTATTCGCGAAGCCGAACGCGGTGTTGTCTTGCGTTTTGGTGAATACAATAAGCTAGTTGATCCTGGCCTGCAGTGGAAACCAACATTTATTGACCAAGTTATACCTATAGACGTACAAACTATCCGCGACCAAGCCTCTGCGGGCTCTATGCTGACGGAAGATGAAAACGTTGTTCGCGTCCAGATGCAAATGCAGTATCGAGTCGTTGATCCGAAGAAATTTATCTTTTCAGTTGTGAACCCTGAGCAAAGTTTGTCACAAGCGTTAGATTCTGCGATTCGTTATGTAGTCGGTCATTCTACGATGGATGCCGTACTAACGTCAGGTCGTGAAGTCACTCGCCAACGTGTTTGGGAAGAGTTACAAGGGATCATCGAACCATACGATATGGGTGTTTCGATTATAGATATGAACTTCAAGGATGCACGTCCTCCAGAAGAAGTAAAAGATGCATTTGATGATGCAATTGCAGCCCAAGAAGATGAAATTCGTTTTATTCGTGAAGCCGAAGCTTATGCACGTGAAATCGAACCTCGTGCTCGTGGTCAAGTCAATCGTATGAACGAAGAAGCAATGGCATATAAACAACGCGTTACTTTGGAAGCCCAAGGTGAAGTCTCACGTTTCACTGAATTATTACCTCAGTATGAAGCCGCGCCAGAAGTTACTCGCCAGCGTATCTATATAGAAACCATGGAAGAAGTATTCTCTAACACCTCTAAGATTATGATTGATAATCAAGGCGGTGGTAGCATGATGTACTTGCCTTTGGACAAGATTATGGAGCGTCAAGGTACGAATAATTCTTCGTTACCAATGAACGCGACGCAAAATGCTTTAGACGGTTTGCGCAATCAAGCAACACCTAATCGCGACGTGAATACTAGCCCATCTAGTATCCGTGGTGGTTCTTCAAGAACAGGGAGATAAAGAATGAAAAATTTAGTAGGCGTCATTGTTGTCGCATTAGCTATTTTATTGTACGGCTCTGTATTCTTTGTTCAGGAAGGTTCTAGAGCGATTATCATTCAGTTTGGTAAAGTCCAAAAAGAAAGTGGCACAGAAGAGACTCGTGTTTTTGAACCAGGTCTCCACTTTAAAATACCATTTATCGATACTGTGCGTGTGTTAGATGCACGAGTACAAACCTTAGATGATGCACCAGATCGTTTTGTAACATCAGAAAAGAAAGATTTGATTGTTGATTCTTATGTTAAATGGCGTATTCAGGACTTTGAGCGTTACTTCCTTTCTACAGGCGGTAATACACTCCAAGCTGAAGCATTATTAAAGCAAAAAGTAAATAACGGTCTGCGTTCTGAGTTTGGTACACGTACCATTCCACAGATTGTTTCTGGTGAGCGTTCAGAGTTAATGGACGAGGCTATGGAACAGGCGTCAGAGAGTTCTGACGAACTGGGTATCGAGATTGTTGATGTACGTGTAAAACAAATCAACTTACCTCTAGAGGTGTCTAACTCAATCTTCCAGCGTATGCGTGCTGAGCGTGCTGCAGTAGCGAGAGAGCACAGATCAGAAGGTCAAGAGCAAGCAGATATTATCCGCGCTAATATCGATGCCAAGGTAACTGTTATGTTAGCTGATGCAGAACGTAACGCACGTCAACTTCGTGGTACTGGAGATGCAGAAGCAGCTCAGATTTATGCTGAAGCATACTCACAAAATGCAGAATTCTATAGTTTCCTAAGAAGTATGGATGCCTACAGAAGTAGCTTTAATTCAAAGCAAGACATTTTAGTAGTTGAACCAAATTCTGACTTTTTCAGATATTTGAATAATACTAGCGGTATACCAACTAAATAAGTTGTATAAATAATAGAACCCCTGTTGGTCAAGCCAGCAGGGGTTTTTTATTGCCTATTTATTTGTGTTAAACTACATGCCCGCATTGGTCTGGTAACGATACAAGTGTTATCAGAGCAGTTGTGCATTCACCGACAATAATGATTATAAAATGGGATGGATAAATGGCTGGAACTCACACTTTTGAAGAACAAGCAAAACAAGGCTGGTTCGCACGTTTTCTGAACTCGGTTGAATTTCTCGGTAATTTATTACCTCATCCGGTCACTCTATTCGCAATGTTATCCATTTTTATTGTTGTCCTGAGTGGTGTCCTTGGATATTTCGACATTGCAGTTGCCGATCCACGCCCTGAGGGTGCCGAAGGGCGAGAAGCCGACGGCATGATTGAAGTCATTTCATTGATGAGCGCAGAGGGTTTACAAAAAATAGTCATGGGGTTGGTCACTAACTTTACTGGCTTTGAACCACTAGGCACTGTCTTAGTAGCCTTGTTAGGTGTTTCCGTTGCTGAACATTCAGGTTTGTTGTCGACTATTTTACGTTCTCTGGTACTCAACGCGCCGCGTAAGATGGTAACGTTTATCGTTGTGTTCGCCGGAATTATATCTAACACCGCTTCGGAACTGGGATACGTTGTCTTAATTCCTTTAGCGGCGATGATCTTCCATTCCTTAGGACGACATCCTTTAGCTGGGCTTGCAGCTGCATTTGCAGGCGTTTCAGCCGGTTATTCGGCCAACCTTTTGCTAGGGACGATAGATCCTTTATTGGCAGGAATAACCACACCAGCAGCGCAAATGATAGATCCATCTTATGTTGTAGGTCCTGAGGCAAACTATTTATTCATGATTGCGAGCACTTTCATTGTTGCGTTTATGGGGTATATGGTCACAGAGCACATCGTAGAGCCGCGTCTGGGTCAATACAACCCAGATGATGCTCCAGAAAAACTCGAACAACCCGAGTTGGCCAAGCCTAGTGCATTAGAACGCAAAGGGATGCGCAACGCTGGTCTTGTTTTCCTCGGTATATGTGGTGTGTTAGCGTTGACAATTGTTCCTGAGTGGGGAATATTGCGTGACCCCGAAACGAATTTGGTGACAGGGTCCCCCTTCTTAAAAGGGATCGTAGCCTTTATTTTTATCACATTTGCTATCCCTGGTTTTGTATATGGCAAAACGGTTGGGACGATGAAAAGCGACCGTGATGTGATTGACGCAATGGCGAAAAGCATGAGCACGATGGGACTATATATTACGTTGGTGTTCTTTGCTGCGCAGTTTGTTGCATTTTTCAAATGGACGAATTTGGGCACGGTGCTAGCGGTTAAAGGTGCGGCAGCAATCCAAGCGGTTGGTTTAGATGGCCCTGAGATTTTTATTTTGTTTATTTTAATGTGTGGCTTGGTGAATTTGTCATTGGGTAGTGCTTCTGCACAGTGGGCAGTCACGGCACCTATTTTTGTACCCATGTTGATGTTGGTCGGTTTTGCCCCTGAAGTCATTCAGACAGCCTATCGGATTGGTGACTCGGTCACGAATGTTATCTCACCTATGATGAGTTATTTTGGGCTGATTCTCGCCATGGCTGTTAAGTACAAAAAAGATACCGGTATGGGTACCATGATAGCAATGATGCTACCGTATTCAATGGTCTTTATCGTTGGCTGGACAGTGTTATTTTATGTGTGGGTATTTTTATTAGATTTACCCGTAGGATGGGGTACGCCAACGTATTTTTCTATGGGTGAATAGTGATTAATTGTTTCCTTACGACTGCAATAAGGGCAAATATAGTCCAACTTTTATAAGCCAAATATTAGCAGTATTCGTATAAACGATTAAATATGATTTAGGACGATTTAATGAAATACACCAAGAATTCAGTTTTTACGCATCAACAACCAGACAAGATAGGTGTGTTAATTTCAAATTTAGGCACACCTGAAGCTCCGACTAAACAAGCGTTAAAGCCCTATTTAAAACAGTTTTTGTCTGACCCCCGGGTCGTGGAAGTCCCGAAACTGATATGGTGGTTTGTACTTAACCTAATTATTCTCAATTTTCGTCCCAAAAAATCAGCAGAAGCTTATGCGACTGTCTGGACTGAAAACGGCTCTCCTTTGCTAACCCATACCAAAAACCAAGCGACAGCATTACAAGCTAAATTTGATGCAGATGCACCGGGACAGTATTTAGTTGGCTATGCCATGCGTTATGGGCAACCATCGGTTGAAAACGCCATGAATCAACTATTGGAACAAGGCGCACGTAAAGTCGTTGTGTTGCCTTTGTATCCTCAATACTGCGCTTCGACAACAGGTTCAACGTTTGATGCATTAGCGAATGATTTTACGAGCCGTAGATGGTTGCCTGATTTACGTTTCATTAGTCATTATCATGATAATGTGGAATATATTCGGTGCCTCGCAAATAGTATCCGAGCGCATTGGGAAAAACATGGTCGGGCAGATAAATTGGTATTTTCTTATCACGGTATCCCCAAACGCTACTTGTTAAATGGTGACCCATATCACTGTGAGTGTCACAAAACGACAAGGCTGGTTGCTGAAATGTTAGAGTTGTCAAAAGACGATTATATGACAACATTCCAGTCGCGCTTCGGTCGTGAAGAGTGGTTGACACCGTATACTGATGAGACTTTAAAGGGTTTACCTGCCCAAGGTGTGAAATCTTTACAAGTAATTTGTCCGGGCTTTAGTTCTGATTGTTTAGAAACGATAGAAGAAATCGGAGAAGAAAACCGTGAGTATTTTGTCGAAAACGGTGGTGAACGTTATGAGTATATTCCTTGTTTGAATTCTGATGCTAGCCATATCGATATGCTGTATGGTTTACTTCAGGATAACCTAGGTGGATGGGCTAGTGATCCGAATACCGAAGTTCGGCATAGTGAAGCTCAGAAGCTCAATGCACCAGTTTGATAGAAATTAAAAAACGTTTTATGTTCAGCCCAAGAGAAGTCCTTCATGCAAGCTCCTAAAGCACTAAAAGACGCCCAAGATATCGCCAATACACTCGATACGGCAGTGAAAATTCCATTCCTTGGGTTGCGTGTAGGTTTAGACTTTTTGATTGGGTTAATCCCTGGTGTCGGAGATGCTATCGTCCTGTTATTGTCCTGGCGTATTGTTTATCTGGGTAAAAAGTTAGGTGCACCAAAACATGTTATTGGCCAAATGATACGTCACTCTCTAGTGGATTTTGGCTTAGGTTGTATTCCATTAGTCGGGGACATTGTTGATATTTTTTACAAAGCCAACCAAAAAAATGTGCGTCTGTTGGAAACGTGGTGGATAACAGAGAATAAAGAAGCCGTAGATAGTTATGCAAAGGCACAATTGGCGCAGTGGGAAGCTGAGCAGGACAAGCTAAACGAAATACAGAAAAACCCCACACAGCAAGCATTAGAATCTGCATTGGCTGAGGAAAAACGTGTTAGCACGCCCGATTTTCGGCGCTCTTAACATTTTGTTAAAGTAAAATTTTGTATGTGAAGTGATTTTTAACGATGCAAAGATTTGTTATTTTCTGGAGTATTTTCTTTTTACATTCCCCGGTGTTTGCTCAGGATGATTTTAATCAAGCATACCGTGCATACCAAGATGCAGAAGCACAGCAGGACAAGCCCGCGATATTAAAACACGCACTGAGTGCATATGAATTCGGCCAAAAAAAGTTTGGGGACCGTTCTGAAAATACGCGCAACCTTGCCTTAAATTTAGCACATGCGCATGTACTAAATTCACAGTTTCAGGAAGCTTTTGATATTTTTTCTCGTTTGTACCAAGCAACAGATGAATATTCGGTTGAGGCACTTGCTTTGGTAGTTGAGAAACTCCATTTAGCGAAAGAGGTGTTCAAAAGTACCAGAGCAGACCGTCGTCGTCAGCATGATTTGGTTAAATCTGGTTTTAGAATAATTGCTAAATTACGTAAACAAATAAACCCTACCGTGGTGGATTTAACTTATGAGTTTGCATTGGTGGCTTATAACAAAATCTATGATCGGGTTTTGCATCGAGATATCCAAACATTAATGTCTGATTTGGAGACGGATTTAATAGCACAGGAACCGGATGACACTAGGATCCAGGAGGTTCGTTTTATTTTGGGTCGGATGTATTTAGATAGAGAAAAATATGCACGAGCCGAAGCAAAATTCAAAGAAATAGTCGCACACTTTAAACAGCAAAACGATGTATCAAATCCTTATAGCGTAGCTAGTCATGGCTTACTCGTTCAGCTGTATCAAAAAACAGAAAAATATGAACAAGCCACTGAACATTCTGTTGCGCTGGGACAAATTACTCCTTGGCAAGAAAATGTTGAACCAATCCCTATTTATCGTGAACAAGTCGATGATTATCCTAAAGAACTGAAGAGAAAACGGATCCCAGGATTTGTCAAAATAGAATTTACGATTTCAGAAATCGGTGAAGTAATACAAGCAACAGTGGTCGAAAGTTCACATCGTGCCTTTAATAAGATGTCATTAGAAACAGTAAAAAAATGGCGGTATGCCCCACGTTTTATCGATGGGAAAGCGGTGCGCTCAGAAGGCCACATTGTTACGATTAATTTTGTAGTGGGTTAAGATTGGTCTATATCGCTTTTTCTTGAAGCATAGTTAGAGATACTACACCTAAAGCGGCCTCCGAGGTCGCTTCTAAATCAACCGGCGGCGCCAAACCAACATCATAAGCTTGTTTCCATCGAGAGGCACAAAGGCACCAGCGGTCTCCTGCTTTTAATCCTGGGAATTGGTAGGCTGGATAAGGTGTTATTAGGTCATTACCCAAACGTGCCTGCATTTGCAAGAATTCGTCCGTCACAATAGCACACACCGAGTGGTTACCTACATCTTCACTAATAACCTGGCAAAAACCGTCGCGTTGAAAGCCAGTTCCGGCACAACACATTTTTAAATCAGTACCTAAGACGTTTTTGGTATTATTCACAGATGAGCCTCTAATTTGCCTGTATGGTTCACAATTAGCAAAGGGTTGTTAACGTATTTCTAAAGTATATACCAGTGGAGAAGATGGATAAACAAAAGGGCTGTGCTAGGAAACTTTATTTTAAGTAAAAGCGTAAATAAATATAATGAAATTTTATTGGCACGAACTGCTGCGGTTTTAGCACATGGAAAGTCGGCAGTTGCTAAATTAAGAACAGTGCCTACACATCAATATTTTATGAATATACAACCCAATAATCGGGAGCACATAGTTTGCTAGATAAAACAGAGTTAAGCGGGGCGATCAGTCGAACTTTGGATCCACAAGAGGTTGCTAAATTTGATAGTTTGGCAGAACAATGGTGGGATCCACTAGGTAAATATGGCCAAGCGATTGCATTTAACCATGCTCGTTTAGCGTACTTTACTCAGCAAATTGCGACACACTATGACAGAGAGTTAGCGTTTTTACCCAAACCTACCGATAATTTGTGGCGTTTGTATGATTTGGGTACCGTCTTTTCTGGTTTATCAATATTAGATGTGGGCAGTGGTGGAGGACTCGTTTCTGAACCACTGGCGAATTTAGGTGCAGATGTGACCGGAATTGATGCTAGTGCTATGAGTATTGAAGTCGCTAAACGGCATGCATTTAATACCCAAAGTCATGTCCGTTATGAACATGCTCTGGCGGCAACCAAAGTCGCTGAAGGAGCTAAATATGATGTGGTCATCAACGCTGAAGTAGTCGAGCATGTGCGTGATCAGGCACAGTTAATAAAAGAGTGTACCCAGTTAGTTCGCCCTGGCGGTATGCTTATTTTAGCCACGCTTAACCGGACTTTGCTATCTTATGTGTTAGCCATTGTCGGTGCTGAGTATGTGATGCGTTACTTGCCTATTGGCACGCATAGCTGGCGTAAATTCGTTAAACCAGATGAACTTTTACGGTGGGCTCATGATGGTTCTTGTGTATTGCATGATCAAACCGGTATGCAGTACAACCCGATAAATAAAATCTGGTCTTTTGCAAGTAAGATGAAAGTCAATTATGTAATGTGTTTCGTCAAGAAGGGTCCTAGTGATGAAAATTTATGATACTAAAACCGCGCCAACTCCTCGGAGAGTTCGTATGTTTTTGGCCGAAAAAGGGATTGCGATGGAGTACGTCCAGGTGGATATTGCTAAAGGCGTTAATCTCACCCCTGAAATGCGAGCCAAGAATCCTTTGGGAAAAGTGCCGATATTGGAACTTGATGATGGTACATGTATTTCAGAAACCTTGGCGATCTGCGAGTATTTTGAAGCGCTGCAACCTGAGCCTGCATTGCTAGGTAAAACCCCTCTTGAAAAAGCCCAGATCATGCAATGGCAACAACGTGCAGAGTTGTATTTGTTTATGCAAGTCGGCATGTGTTTCCAGCATAGCACGGGGTATTTTAAGGATCGTATGACGCCAGTCCCTGAATATGGCAAAGAAGCAGGCATCAATGCACAAAAATTTTTGCACATGTTAAACAAACATCTAGCAGATAATACGTATTTGGCTGGAGATGCGTTTTCGATTGCGGATATTACCGCACTCGCAGCGATAGATTTTGCTCGAGTGGTTAAAATCAGAATTCAACCTGAGCAAGTACATCTCCAGCGTTGGTATGATTTGTTACAAGAACGTGAGAGTGTTTCAGCATAGCATGCCCAGAAGCGAACTCAAATCGTTGCTTTCTACTTGGAAATTTGGGCTAATGGGACTATGCTTAGGTTGACTCATTACCCAATAAGGATAGTTATGGAATCTCTCAAAGTTCAAGATTACATGAATAAGCGCCCAGTGAAATTTTCACCAGAAATGCCTATTGCACAAGCCGTTGAGGCTTTATTGTCGAGCAAGCAGTCTGGTGGCCCAGTCATAGACGCTGCTGGTAATTTGATTGGCTTTTTATCGGAACAAGATTGTTTAAAGCAAATGCTCGATTCTACGTATTATCGTGAGCAAATTGCGCATGTCGATGAAGTAATGGTGACCGAAGTTTCACCTGTCAGTCCGAATGATTCGATTTTAGAGTTAACGGCTCGGTTTGTGAAAGACGGCTATAAGATGTATCCGGTTGTCGATGATAGTGGTTGCCTAATTGGCGTCATTAATCGATCTGATGTGTTGTACGCGATCGATGTGCACCTAAAAGATGAGTACAAGCGAACAGCATAAAGAGTCCATTTAACATTTTTAAATCCAGTTAAAACAATTTATGGGCCTATTTTAGACAAGTAAACATTCCCGTTTGCAAAATGCTAACTGTGGGTTACTTAATTTGGTGGGTTTTCTTGAATATAGGGAGTGTATCCGCTTCTAATGCGGGTTTATCCCAGCGGATCCGATGAATTCTAGGAAAGCGCAAAGCCACTCCAGACTTATGCCTTTTCGAGGCGTGAGCTGCGTCAAATGCCACCTCGAATACGAGTGTTTTGTTGACCTCTTTTACTGGACCAAAACGTCCTATCGTGTTTTTGCGTACCCATTTGTCCAACTCTTTTAATTCGATATCCGTGAATCCAGAATACGCCTTGCCAATGGGTAACAGTTTCGGTTGTTCAGAGAGGGCGTCCTGTGCCGGGTCGTTCTGCCACAGTCCAAAAGTAAAGTCTGAATAAAAAGATGAGCGTTTGCCATGCCCACGCTGAGCATACATGATCACCGCATCAACTAACTGTGCATCGCGTTTGAATTTGTACCACACTCCTTTGGGTCTTCCTGGAGTATAGGGGCTGTCTTTGCGTTTGAGCATTAAGCCTTCGGTATATCCTGATGGGTCGCTACACGCTTCGGTTCTCAGTTGGTCTAACTCTGCTGTATTGTGTACGGTAAACGCTTCTGAGAATAAGGAGATTGTGGACTCAAAACATTGCATAGTTGCACGTAAATACCGTTTGCGTTCTACCAGTGTAAGGTGGCAAATGTTTTTGATGGATTGCTCGGTTTGGCAGGTTAGCTTTTCTTTTTTTGGCTCTACAATGCTTGTAGGCACAAACAATGCATCATACAACACCAGCCCACAAGGGTATTCAGCTTGAAGTTTTTTACTGGGCTTTTTCTTATTCAGCCGTTGTTGTAAATCATTAAAAGAGCCAATGACACCCTCGCGCATTGCTAAGAGTTCACCGTCATAGACACCCGGTAAGTTAAAATCTGCTAAGACATCAGGAAAGGAATGACTGATATTATCACCTGTCCTGGAAAATAGCGCTTTTTCAGTGTCTTTCACTACAATTTGTACCCGAATACCGTCATATTTATATTCCGCTAAATAATCGGTATAGGTAACCTTTTCTTTATCGTCTTCCTGCAAAGGGTGTGCTAGCAGGACAGGGTGAAAGACTACTTTCTCAGAAATATCCGGTTTTGGCCCTGAATTTTCCAGCCAAAGCAGCAAATCCGTATAGGGTGGTGTGAGGCCATGCCAAAGATTTTCAATATCATGGACTGTGACAGCAGCCTGATGACTTTGTCCGTATTCAGCAAGAATGTGTTTTAAGCGCCGAGCCGATAACCCAACTCGTAAGCCGCCAGTCCCCAGTTTCAACAAAGTCCAACGTAGGTTGGGAGAACAGTTATTGAGTAGGTATATCAGCTGAGTTTCAATTTCTGACTTTTTTGCTGTTTGCATAAAAGCGACAAACTCGCTAAGTGTGGGCATGACAAAATCAGGGTCAGGCTCATTTGGCCAGAGGTGTGCCACGGTCTCACTCATTTCCCCAACATAGTCGTAAGACAAGGCAAAAAGCACGGGATCAACTCGTTCCAAGATCAATTTTTTGACCGTGTTGCGTTTATAGTGAGTAAACTGTAACGTTCCAGCTAACGCTGCAATAGCCCAGCCTCGCTCTGGGTCACAAGTAGTGGCTAAATATTCTCTTAACAATACACTTTTGGCTTTATTTGATGCAGTGAAATACAAGGCATCAAATAGCTCACTGAGTTTATTCATCATCATACCCCACCAAGCGCAAAGCTCGTGCTACATAACCCATTTTTTGAGCTTGGTGCATGAGCGCATCTTCACGGCCATGGGTAACCCATACTTCTTGTGGGTTCACTTCACTAATACTATCTAACAGTTCTTGCCAGTCACAATGATCAGAAATCATCAGTGGTAGTTCAGCGCCTTTTTGTTTGGTCCGTGCGCGAATTTGCATCCAGCCTGAAGCCATACCAGTCAGTACATTAGGGAGTTTACGCGACCACCGGTCAGTTAATGCAGAAGGCGGTGCTAACACAACTTCACCGGCCAAGAGATTCAGATCTGAGACGTCACTGACAGCGATACATTCCCCAAAATCAAAGCCAAATGTTTGGTATAACTGCACTAGTTTTAGCATGGCGCCATGTAGGTAGATGGGTTTGGTATAGCCGGCTTCACGCAGTCCCAACAAAACCCGCTGACATTTGCCTAATGCATACACTCCAACAAGATGAGTACGTTCAGAGAAACGCGCTAATGAGCTTAACAGTTTTTGTATTTCATGTTGAATCGGAGGATGCTGAAATACCGGTAAACCGAACGTGGCTTCAGTGATAAACACATCACAGGGGATCGCAACAAAAGGTTCGCAGCTAGGATCAGGGGTTCTTTTGTAATCGCCGGTCATGACTAAGCGAGCGCCACGATACTCCAGTAAAACCTGTGCTGAGCCCAAAATATGGCCGGCCGGATAAAATGTCATAAATACAGGCTCCGCGCCTGGCAGTTGGATCCGTTCCCCAAATTCAATATGGTGTTGGGCCGGACTGTGCTGTTCACCATAACGCACTCTCATAATCGCCATCGTAGCAGGTGTTGCCCACACATTTTCATGGCCGGCGCGAGCATGGTCGGCATGCCCGTGGGTAATAATGGCATTTTCTACTGCTTGCCATGGGTCAATATACGTCTCTGCTGGGATACAGTACAAACCCGCTGGTCGTACTTGAATCCAATGCTCTGGGTGGTTATGTTTGGTAAGAGGCATTTTGTAGTGTGAGTTGACGGTGTTTAACGACAATGCAAAGGTCCACTGTTAGAGATGATTTTGTTACGTTTTAAGTCACTGTTACGATCTATTTGGGTGCAGATTATCCACATTATGTCGATCCTGTTTTGTGGATTTCCGTATGCATATATAAAATATCTACGGAAACAACCGTGTCTTTGAAGTGTTTACCCAAACCATTCCAGAAATGGTTTACGCAACAAAAATGGCAGTTGCGTGATTATCAAGCGAGCATGCTTGAGTTTGCTCAAGCTAAACAGTCCACTTTGTTGATTGCGCCAACAGGTGCAGGGAAGACCTTATCTGGGTTTTTACCGTCTCTGATCGATTTATATGAGCATCCACGCCAAGGTCTACATACTTTGTATATTTCACCGCTAAAGGCACTGACGCATGATATTCAACGCAATTTAGTCGTGCCGGTGGAGGAGATGGGCTTGGCTATTACCATTGAAACCAGAACGGGTGATACACCAGCTCATAAACGCACTCGACAGCGAAAAAAGCCGCCGAATATCCTGTTAACCACACCTGAATCTTTGATGTTACTCCTCTCTTATGCCGATGCAGATAAAATGTTTGGCAAACTGCAGACGGTGATTATCGATGAAGCGCACAGCATCGCCCCAAGTAAACGCGGAGATTTTACGTCTTTGGCTTTGGCACGGTTGGCCTCAATTAACCCCGATTTTATGCGGATTGGATTGTCAGCAACTGTCGCCGATCCGGCTTTACTGGCAGCTTGGTTAGGGCCAACAGGGACACCTGCACAGGTCCATATTTGTGAACAATTAACGAAACCGACGGTAGAATTACTAGAAACAGAAGCACATATTCCCTTTGGTGGACATATGGCGACGTATGCGATTAATGATATTTATGACAAGATCCAAACAGCAAAAACCTCGCTAATTTTTGTCAATACACGTGCCCAAGCAGAACTTATTTTTCAAAACTTGTGGGAAAAGAATACCTTGGGTTTACCCATTGCTATCTACCACGGTGCCTTAAGTCGTGAGCAACGTCACAAAACAGAAAATATGATGGCGCAGGGTTTGATTAGGGCGGTGGTATCGACCTCGGCATTAGAGTTAGGCATTGATTGGGGCAATGTTGATTTAGTGTTGCAAGTTGGCGCACCCAAAGGGGTGAGTCGTTTATTGCAAAGGATAGGGCGTTCCAATCATACTTTAGATACACCTAGTCAGGCCATGCTGGTGCCGGGTAATCGGTTTGAGGCATTGGAAGCCTTGAGCGCGATGCACGCGATAGAACATGGACAAATGGATGCTGAACCTATTTACCCTGGTGCATTAGATATCTTGCCGCAGTTTATTGTGAATTGTGTGTGTGCGAAGCCTGCTTTGCCAGATGAAATCTACGAGATTTGTTTACTGGCTACGCCATATTCAGGGTTAGAAAAAGAGATATTTAACCAACTTTGGCAGTTCACCATTGATGGCGGATACACTTTGAGTCACTACGATCGTTTTCATCGCTTGGTACTGAATGAGGACGGTCTGTATGAACCGGCAAATCGACGCGTCATTATGCGGCACCGGCAAAATATTGGAGTGATAGTCGAAGCGGGGCGTTTAAAAGTAAAACGTTTGCGACGCGCACATTCAGGTAAAATTGTGGGCGAGATTGAGGAGTATTTTGCCCAGCAGCTCGTCCCTGGTGATACTTTTTTATTTGCGGGGGAAGTGTTGCAGTTTGACGGGATCAAGGATATGTGTGTAGAAGCGTATCCAGCCAAAGCAAAAGAGCCCAAAATACCCAGTTTTGTGGGTGGGAATATGCCCTTATCTAGCTTTCTAGCAGATGCCGTTCGCCAACTGCTAAACGAACCCAAACGCTGGGCTGGATTACCTATGCAAGTAAAAGAGTGGTTAGAATGTCAACGTGAGTTTTCTCATATCCCTTCACCCAAACGCGTCATGATCGAGCATTTCCCTTATCGTCAGGCCCAATATTCGTTGATTTATACTTTTGAGGGACGCAGTGCTAATCAAACCTTGGGTATGTTGATCACTAAACGTATGGAAAAATTAGGGTTGCAGCCTCTGAGTTTTAGTATTACCGATTATGGTTTATCTATTTGTTCCCTAAAAGCCATCAGTGAGCAACAAATGCTAGCACTGTTTCATCCGGATATTTTAGGTGATGAATTAGAAGACTGGATGCTTTCATCACCGATGTTAAAACGCTCTTTTCGACATGTTGCCATGGTGAGTGGTCTGACCGAGCAAACTTATCACGGAACGCGTAAAACAATGAAACAAGTCACATTTTCTACAGATCTCATCTATGATACTTTAAGAGAGCATGACCCTGATCATATTTTATTAAAAGTGACTCGTGAGGATGCAGAGAGAGAATTATTGGATTTACAGCGTCTGGCTGGTTTGTTAATCCGGTATGTCGACAAGATAGATTTTGTCGAACTCCCCAAAGTATCACCAATGGCTATCCCAATTGTGCTAAATGTCCGCAGTGAGGTGATTAAAGGGAGCGGACAGCAAGCCCTGCTAGAACAAGCGAGTTTGTATGATGAGGCACAAACTATGATGGCTGAGGTGAGAGCATTGCTGAGCTCTGAATAGTCTGTGCTTGCAGCAACTTATTACTTAGGTATCAATAAAAATACGCAAAATTCTGTCTATGTGCTGTATTGTTTCTATGTGCTGTATTATTAATGTACCTAAATTTGTTAAAGCTAAAATATTCCATGTAAGGTGATAATGTTTAGATGCTAACCACTACCCAACCAATACACGAAGCACCGAGTAAAGTAGAGCAGAGAATTTCTACGCAGCAAGCGACACCGTTTCGGTTTGCTAGACAAATTTGGATTGCCGATGCTAGTGGTGGGTTATTTTGGCCTAAACATAAAACCTTGATTGTGTCTGACTGTCATTTCGAAAAAGGCAGTTTTCTCAAACAATTCGCCAACCCCATACCGACTTATGACACAATCACGACGATCAGTCGTATTGCAGAGTTGATGATTTGTTATGCACCGGAGCATGTTGTGTGTTTAGGCGATAGCTTTCATGATCTGCACGCAGGTCAACGTATGTTAGGCAAAGATATCGCTGCTTTGCAGGGACTGATCAAACAGGCTACAAAATGGACTTGGATATTGGGGAATCACGACCCCGAAATTCCATGGCATTTTGGTGGCGATAGGCAGCATCATTTAGTCCTTGATAATATCATGCTCGCCCACGAGCCGGAAACTGCTATGGGATTAGAACATGCTGATTCCGAATTTCAGATTATCGGACATTTTCATCCTAAAATGAGTGTCACAATCAAACGCCATTCTATGTACGGGAAGTGTTTTGTACATGATGACACGACTCTGATTATGCCTGGTATTGGTGCATTTACAGGTGGATTAGATGTCAATGAATCTGCCTTAGATAATGTTGTGGCAAAACCTGCCCGTAAATATGTTTTGACGTATCAAGATAAAATTTACGCTCTTTAATTTATGGCAAAACCTACAAAATTGACTAAGCTTTGTTAGTAATGAATGTAAGAGAATTCTCTCAAGCTTTTTATTACATGTACGATATCTTTAGATAACAAGAATGTTTCGTACTGCAGAGTACTGATATTTGCAGGCGACAGCGCGGATCCTCCGCATTTAAACTTCATATTGCTGTACAGGATGTACTTCTATAATAGGTATATCCATGAATTTAGCGTCTAGATTAACCATTGTTTCTTTAACTACATTTTCTGCCGTCGTTGCGGTGTTGTGTATTATCATCATTAGTGCCTTGTTAGGCTTACAATTAAATTCTGAAGCCCACAATGCGACCCATTCTAAAAACATCGTAAACTTGATGCAGACCTTAGATGGAGTGGCTCATAATCACGCTGTTGAGCGTGGTTTGACCGCTGGGTTCTTGGGTAATCCCACGGCGAATCGACGTCAACAAGTCATTACCCAACGCGGAAATGCAGATGCAGCAGAACAAAAACTGCGCGAAACACTAAATACGTTCAACGATCCAAGTATCAAAGGACTTCTACAACCATTATTTGGTAAGCTTTCACAAAAAACTGCGATTCGTAAAGAAGTTGATAATTTAAATGGGCAGAATGCGTTTAATGGTTATTCACAAATTAATGCCTATTCAATCAATGCGATAAGCATGCTCCGGGCGAGTATTACCTCACCAAAACAACAAGCAGCAATCGAGCAATCCATCCATTTGGCTTGGTTAAAAGAGCGAGCTGGACAAGCTAGAGGTAAAATAAACGGTATTTTGGCACAAGGGACCTTCAATGCTGTGGCGCAGAAGGACATTCAAAATTATGTAACAGATATGCAAACTGCCACGACTTACCTACAAAATATTTTACCTGCAAACGAATTAACTGCTTTTAACAATATAATTCGTGACCAAAATAGTCAAAACATCGCAAAAGTACATCAGTTTATTATGAATTCTGCCCCAGGCGAGTTTACTGACCCACCTGTGGATAGTAGTGCATGGTTTGCTGTTGCTACCACACAGATTGGTCAAGTGAAGGGCTTACTTGACGGACGATGGGGATATAATGTTGCATTGGCCAACCAGATTTACAACACGGCTAATAATCACATGTATCTGCTGATTGGTGGCGCGATAGGCTCTCTTTTGTTGGTGATTGGTATTAATTTATCAATGGTTTTTGGGCTCAAAACCCAACTCCGAGCGTTAATGAAAAAGTTAGCATATGTGGCTGATTCAGGGGATTTAAGTCAACCGTTAGCATTGACGGGTAATAACGAACTTACCCAAGTGGCGATTTCGATTAATCGTACCCATAATTCATTCAAAACGATGCTCGATCACGTGACCCAGTCAGTACGTGCATCCAGTAGCATCAGTGGTGAGTTTGATGAAGTAAGCCAAGAAGTTATGCATGATGCCCAAGAAACACAGGCACATGCCACCAGCATTGCGGCAGCGGTTGAAGAGATGGCACAATCAAGCGAAGAGTTATCGGGTTCCGCAATTGAAACACAAAAAGTGAGTGATGCATTGGCAACTCAGATAAAACGAACCCTAAAAGTCAACGAAGAGGCACAAACATCTATCGATATGCTGACGACTCAAATGTCAGTGATCAATGAAAAAGCGAACGCAACGGCCCAACAAGTCAATGCCATCAACAGCATTTTGGCAACAATTAATGCAGTATCAGAACAAACCAATCTCCTTGCGTTAAACGCTGCTATTGAAGCGGCTCGAGCGGGTGAGTATGGGCGTGGTTTTGCGGTAGTAGCTGATGAAGTTCGCAATTTAGCGACGCGCTCCAAAGACTCAACTGAGGAAATCGTCAACTTATTAGAAGCACTACAATCTGCTTCAGAACAAGTGACGCATGCCGTAAGTGACGGCCAGAAAAGTATTGATACGTCGGTTGAAAAAGTGAATCAAGCGAAACAAATTGCTGAAGAGCTACAAAATGAAGCGGATGTCCTTAATCAACAAGCTATTCAGTTTGCAGCTGTGTCAACTCAACAGTCTCAAGTAAGTAAACAAATAGCTAAGCAAACTCACCAAGTACTCGATGCTGCCACTCGAGAGTTAGCAGCAACTAAAAAGATAGAATCCATTCGTCAGCATTTTACCCAAACCGGACAAGAGCTACAAAATTCAGTGGATTCATTTAAACATTAATTGCGCCAGCGTTGGTTAATTTCGTCATACGCATCGATTCTACGGTCTCTGAAATACGGCCAGATGCGTTTGACGTTTTCAGTTCTACTCAAGTCAACGTCGACTAATAAATTCTCTGCCTGATCCGTACTGGCTTCTGCTAGGAGTTCACCTTGTGGCCCTGCCACAAAACTCGTCCCCCAAAATTCAATACCACTGTCATCCACTGGTGACTTTTCAAAACCAGTTCGGTTGGCAACCACAACAGGGACGGAATTTGCAACCGCATGGCCACGTTGGATAATTTGCCATGCATCACGCTGTCTAGCTTGTTCATCTGGGGTATCATTTTTGTCCCAACCAATGGCTGTGGGATAAAATAAGATATCGGCACCGGCCATGGCCATCAGGCGAGCGGCTTCTGGATACCATTGGTCCCAACACACTAAAACCCCTAATTTACCAATCGACGTCGCAATCGGCGTGAAGCCCAAGTCTCCGGGTGTAAAATAAAACTTTTCATAAAAGCCAGGATCATCTGGGATGTGCATTTTGCGGTAGGTCCCCGCAATCTCTGCGCTACAATCATACACCACTGCGGTATTGTGATATAAACCAGATGCACGTTTTTCAAACATGCTAGTGATTAATACAATATTGAGTTCAGCGGCTAAGCTACCGAAAAATGCATGACCATCACCTTCTAGTGGCTCAGCCAAATCAAATACGTCGACATCTTCTGTCTGACAAAAATACAAAGTCGAATGTAATTCTTGCAGTAAGATACATCGAGCACCTTGAGCAGCTAATGCTCTGATTTGATGTGCAGACTCTGACCAGTTTTGTTGTTTGTTATTGTCAGAAATTGCTTGTTGGACAACACCGATTTTGATTGTTTTATTCATGCTAGAACTCCTTTAGGAATTTGCATAGTAATGCAATGTAGGCTGCCATATTGTTGTACAAGCACACTACAGTCAACTGGCACAATAGAAAATTCAGGATACGCATCAGCCAGAACTGCTAAGGCTTGCGCATCTTCTGGTTGTTGGTAAATAGGCGCTAAAATAGCACCATTTAGGATCAAAAAGTTGGCGTAGGATGCAGGTAGACGATCCCCATCTGCAGAAAAGACTTCCGGTAATGGGAGAGCAAAAAGTGTATGGTCAGGCAAGTGATGCTGTAACTCTGCACCTAAAGCGTGTAAACCACTAAAATGAGGATCAGTGGGTCGATTTTCACACCCTTGATAGACCACGCCTTGGTTTGGTGTAAATCTCGCCAATGTATCAATATGACCATCGGTATCGTCACCTGCTAGATGACCGTGCTCCAAGACAATCGTTTGTGCAACACCTAGTGTTGCTGCAAATAATGCGCGATATTCATCCAATGTCATTGTGCCATTGCGCTTTGGGTTTGTTAGGCACATTTGAGTCGTCAGTAATACGCCTGCTGCATTGATTTCCAAAGCACCACCTTCAACCACAGCAAGTTCACTGAAAAGCGGCACTTGGAGACGATCCGCTAAATATTTAATGTTGACCTGATTATCCAAATTCGCAGTGAATTTTTGGCCCCAGCCGTTGAATTGAAACTCTAATGCGCGCTTTTCTGTCCCGTCACAAGTTGTTAAAAACCCATAATCTCTGACCCAAGTATCATTGTACTTAGCAGGAATTAGGACAACGTCGGGATGTTCAGCAAAGAGGTTTTGCACAGTATCTAATTGGGCATAATCGACCAACAACAACACTTGTGCATGTTGTTGCAGGATAGTCAGTATTAATTGTTGATAAGTGGCATGGGCTTCACTGAGCCAAGGTGCCCAATCCGTTTCAGCATGTGGCCAAGCCAACAGCACCGCTTCTTGTTCAACCCATTCAGGTAATAATCTATGCATGTGTAAACGCCTTGGTTATTTAAGGTGACGACCACCGTCAAGATGCATAGTTTGACCTGTAACAAAGTCACTGGCAAACAAAAACTGCATTGCCTTGACTGCTTCGCCAGCCCCAGGACAGATCTCCAACAGAGATTTCTTTAAGGCTTTTGCTTTATATGTGTCTGAGTCATGTTCATTGAACATCAGTAATGCCGGAGCAATTGAGTTTACTTTGACCTGTGGTGCGAGTAGGGCACTAAAAGATAAAGTGAGGTTGTGTAATGCCGCTTTACTAGCTGCATACGCAATATGCTTTTTACTTCCTTTGACTTGGACATAATCAGTCATATGGATAATATCAGCGACCGTCTCATGATTTAAAAGTAGCTCCTGAAGCCCTAAATTAATTTGATAAGGGGCGCTGACATGGACTTGCATCATTTTTGTCAGTAAACCGGCATAGTCAGGATTGTCAGATTCTTGGTCCCAGTCCGATGCGTTGTGAATAATGGCACGAAGTGATGAATATTGTTGTGAAACTGTATGTATTAAGTGTGTGATGGCTGCATTGTCGGCAAAATCACATTGTAACACTTTGGCGCCTTTTTCTGCTAAAGCCCTGACACTGGGTTTTTCGGTTCGATAGGTAACGATGACAGGAGTACCTTGATCTAGTAATGCCTCAGCCATCGCCAAACCAAGCCTTTGGGCACCACCAGTAATTAAAACGGGAGACATAAAAACCTCATTGTGTTGGAGTAAAGTGTAAAAATAGGTGAAATTGTGTATAATTTGCTACGGTTAAAATACTATATAGACAAAATCATTGGCAATATAGATTATTCTCGTTATTTTTAATCCAATAATGGGGTTTCATTCGTATAAACACCAAATTAAATGATGGATTGACTTATGTTAGCAAACGAAGCACGGGTAATTGGGGATATTGAACCTGCAATTACTAAAGAAGCTGCGCTCGTACGTACTGCCCTCATTGAGCAAGGACTTGAAACGCCTATGGTGGAGAATGGTCTTTCTGATGAAGAAAAACGTCAGCGTATTAAATCAGCGATGACAGACGTAATGGAAGCATTAGGTTTAGATCTGGCTGACGATAGTTTGTGTGATACTCCTCGTCGCATTGCCAAAATGTATGTAGATGAAATCTTCTCGGGTTTGGATTACCGCAAGTTCCCCAAGATTACTCAAATTGAAAATAAAATGAAAATTGAGCAGCCAGTACAGGTGACTGATATCAGTTTAACCAGTACCTGTGAGCATCATTTTGTGACTATTGACGGGACAGCTAGTGTGGCATATATCCCTAAACATACGGTTATAGGGCTGTCAAAAATCAATCGTCTGGTTGCATTTTTCGCGCAACGTCCACAAGTCCAAGAGCGTTTAACGCAGCAAGTCATGGTTGCGTTACAAGCATTAACCGGTACTGAGGATGTCGCAGTGAGTATTAATGCTACTCATTATTGTGTAAAAGCACGAGGTATTCGAGATAGTCAGTCTTATACTAAAACTTCTTCGCTTGGCGGTGTATTCAATACCAATACTGATATGCGCAAAGAGTTTTTTACTGCCTAAACTCATGTGTTAGAGTGAAAATAGAGCCGGTTTAACGATAGTGTTATACCGGCTTTTTTGTAATTAAGGTAACAGCTCATGTTGAAATCACTAGTCTTAGTTATTGTTCTTAGTCTGCTGAGTGCTTGTACTTCTGTCCCGGAAAATATTACTCCAGTGAGTAATTTTGCAAAAGAACGCTATTTGGGGAAATGGTATGAAATTGCACGTTTAGATCATTCCTTTGAGCGGGGCTTACAGGGCGTAACCGCAGAATATGGATTACAACCTGATGGCGGTATAAGCGTATTAAACAAAGGTTATGATATCGCTGAGCAGCGCTGGGCAGAGGCAAAAGGTAAAGCGTATTTTGTGGATAGTGAACAAGTAGGGCATTTGAAGGTGTCTTTTTTTGGTCCTTTTTATGCGAGCTATGTTATTGCCGAATTAGATGAAGACTATCAATATGCTTTGGTAACAGGTCCTGATACAGATTATTTGTGGATCCTAGCACGCACCCCTGTCTTGGCTGAAACTACCATTAGCCGTTTAATTAAAAAGGCAGAACAAGCCGGATTTAATACAGATGGTTTGATTTTCGTAGAGCATAAATAAAAGACCTAAAATAGCTGGGCATGATAATGTAATAGCTAGTAAAAAAATGTGATTTAAAATGCGTGTCAAAAAAATAAAACAAGTCAGTGAAATAAAATAGCAATATTCCGGTCTTATAATTAGTATTAAGCAATTAGAGTTACTTGGCTTATTTTATAAGATTTGTGATTGCTAACACTGAAACCAAAGGGATTATAATGTTATCGAGTCATCAGGAAGTGCTTCATCAGGCCATTAATTTGTTGAGCGACATTTCCAAGGACGATTATGTTGAAATACGCCAACCTTATTTTAGTAGCAGCATTGGTGAACATTTCAGGCATGTTTTAGATCATTTTACTGCTCTGCAGTTAGGTCATGACCAAGGTTTCGTAAACTACAATATCCGCAATCGCCATTCCCAAATAGAACTTTTCCCAGAGTTAGCAAAAATACAATTTACAGCCTTGCAGAATTGGTTGGGTAAACTCGTTGAAAATGATTTAAATACATCCTTTGTGGTGGAGTCCGAGATTTCTATTAGTGCTAAACACTCTGCGAATGTTACTTCAAATCTAGCGCGAGAGCTTCTATTTACTACTTCTCATGCGATTCACCACTACGCCATGATCAAAGTGATTCGTTTACTGCAAAATGCAGAAGTGCCTACCGATTTTGGTTTTGCACCAGCTACGTTGACTTACTTAAATCAGAATTTAGGCAGTAATTATTAGAAATAGTGATAAAATACCCACTTTTAGTAAGTGATTTATCCTATGTCAATCGAAAAACACCTCGCCGAACGTGCCGGCTCTGTCTGTGAAGCCTGTGCTTCAGGAGATAACCTTACCCCTTATACGCTTGATTATTCCCCAGATACAACGGCTAATTGTGCCGTTTTGTTATGTAAAACATGTCTAGATCAAGTAGATGGTGAAGTCGCTATCGATATCAATCACTGGCGTTGTTTAGGTGACAGCATGTGGTCACAAACGCCTGCTGTACAAGTTTTCATTTATCGCATGCTAGGACGTTTGAGTACTGAGAGTTGGGCGCAAGATTTGGCCGAGATGATGTACTTGGAAGACGATGTTAGAAAGTGGGCTGAGTCAGGTATGATCGAAAACGATGAGCCAACCTTAGATATTAATGGCGTAGCTTTGAAAGCTGGCGATAGCGTCAATATTGTTAAAGATCTGGATGTAAAAGGCGCTGGTTTTACGGCAAAAAGAGGAACGCCGGTACGCAATATTGGTTTATGTGATAATCCTCTTCATATAGAGGGGAGAGTAAATGGACAACGAATTGTGATCATCGCTGCTTATACGAAAAAAATGTAATATTGTTGTGCTGTTCTCCTGTGAGCATCTATATTTAAGGTAAGTCTGTCGCACATCTTAGTGCGACCTAAATATTAAGGATGATCACTATGAAAAAAACCGCTACTGTTGTTCTGCTATTTACACTTGTCTTTTCATCTCAATCTCACGCTGAAGGGTGGTGGGATTCAATAAAATCTATGTTAGGGATGACCGAAGCACCTGTTACGACTCCACATGTCGCCAAAACGACCAATGCATTATCTGGTCTGGAGTCTTTGGAGTTAGTGCAATCATTAACCAAGAATTTAGGTGTCACCCCAGAGCAAGCGTCTGGAGGCATGGGGGCATTGTTAAACTATGCTAAACAACATGTTGAAATGGAAAAGTTCTCGGCGCTAACAAGCTCCATACCTGGCGCAGATACTTTTTTGAAATCCGTTCCGGATGTGAGTGCAGTGACAGAATCTGCGGGTGGTTTTGGTGGATTATTAAACAAAGCCGCAGAGTATAATGAATCACTCAAATCTATGAATGATTTGAAAAATCAATTTACAGCATTGGGTTTAGATATTGGCATGATTGGTTCTTATGTTGCTCAAGCTCAACAGTATTTGGATACTCCAGCAGGGCAAGAAGCAAAGCAAATGCTTAGTGAGGCATTTGCCCAATATATGTGACCCAATATAAGTGAGAAGTGCTAAACACTAAATCACCCATTATTTCTCTTTCGATATGCTAGAAAAAAACAAGCTAGACGCTTTAGAGGGTTTGTCCTAAAAAGCGTTTTTGTTGTCTTGGAGAGGTTTTACGTAAATCTACACTGAGCAATAAACCCGGTGTATGGTTAAAACTATGATCAATACCTAGGGCATGGAAATCAGCACCTAATTTTTGGTACTGTTTGGCAAGCACTGGGATATCTTTCCCGTCATCTTCTAAGGCCTGTAAAAAAGTAGTTACTACGTCGGCTAACCCGTATTTTGCGTGATAAGCCTGAATTTGTGACGGTAAAGACAAATCAAAAGCGTGATGTGGCACGACATTTTCTGGTGCATTTATCAACCCATGTTCGATAATACTGACACTTTGTGGACGATATAATTTACTGATGGATACCGTACCATAGAGCACTCGGTATTGCGGGAAGCGCATGATAAATTCGCCGATACCCCGCCATAACATAAATAACCCCTGGGGCGAGCGTTGAAATTCGGGGATTAAAAACGAACGGCCCATCTCCAAGCATGGCTCTTGTTGATTAATAAAACCAGAGCCAAATTTGAACATTTTGTTAAGATACAGCCCATCAAGCCCAAGGTCTTTTTGTAAGATATCAGTGCGGCCCATACGATAAGCCCCAATGATTTGTTGGGTAGGCTTATGCCAAATGAAGAGGTGCGTGTAACTGGCATCAAAATGATCAGTATCTAGCGGCTCACCACTACCTTCGTTGTGCATGCGAAACACCTTTTCACGCAACATAGCTATTTCGTTCACGACTTTGGGGGTTTGTGCTTGCATCGACCAGTAGACCACAAAATCAGCTTGTTCAATCAGACACTGCTCTTTGGGGAGTGCAGCCAGTTCTTGCCAAAGGTCTGCAGGTATTTGTGGGTTTGCTAAAGGTTTATTGGTACTGTGAGTATCTTCCGGCCAATGATAATGCCAACGACTATCAACAGCATAAGCCAATGCACGGGCTAGAGCTGCACCTTGCTCCGGTGCTAAATTGGGTGGCAGTGTCACTGGGTTACCGGAATCCAAAGTGATACTGGTATTGCGTTTTGCTAGTAATTCACGTCCCAATAAAAGCATTCTTAAGCGAAAATAAATGCGCCCTAAAGTGTAAAAATAAGGACGATTAAAGCCCTGTACAAATACAGGTAAAATAGGCGCTGAATATTTTTGACTCAGCGTATAGACCATTTTATTCCAATCATGATCGAGAATGTCAGCAAATTCAGCTTGATAATAAGACACTCTTCCTGCAGGGAAAATCAACAACGCTTTGTGTTGCGCTAAATGCCGCATGGCTTGGCGTAATGATGGTGCATTTTTGGGATCGTTGGGTGACAAAGGGTTGGTGAAAATAAAATAGTCTTGTAGCTCGGGAAATATTGCTAAAGCTTTATTGACGAAAACTTTCAAATCAGGTCGTTTGGCACTGATGAGTTTTGCTAACAGAACACCTTCAATACCACCAAAAGGATGATTACTGGCTATAATTACCGGACCAGTTGCTGGTATTTTAGCTAACAAAGCCTCGTGTTTGACTGCAGTAATCTTTTGTATATCAAGTAATGCTTTAGCAAAATCAGCTTTATTTAGGCCTGCTAATTGGTGTGTTTGATATAGCTTATCCATTTGTTTAACACCCATTAAATGGTCAAGCAAAGCACACATTAGGCGTTTTGAGATAGTCGGATTGCTGACTAGATTAACAGCGGCAATGCGAGGAGTGATAGATGACGTCATTGTGAGACAATCCTTTGTAAACAAAAAAGCGACTTCAAATAAAGCCTACAATAAAACAGACCGAAACTCTGCAAATTTTTATGCAATTAACACAAAATTAATTTGTCACTAGCCCTGCATATGTGAATCGTTAAGCCCTATGTTTAGGTCTATATTCGTAGCGTGAGCCAGTGATTAAAGTAACTGACTAATTTCCAAAAATCAGGCATAATACATGGGTTATATTTGATTAGATAAGGTTCAAAATGCAAGATATCACTATTATTCGCCCTGATGATTGGCATCTGCACTTTCGCGATGGCGAAATGCTTCAAGAAACAGTCCCTGCAACTGCTCGCTGTTTTCGTCGTGCTATCGTTATGCCAAATCTTGTGCCACCGGTAACGAATAAAACAGAGGCGATGGCATACAAATCTCGGATTATGGCAGCCGCCAAAGATTACCCAAATTTTGAACCGTTAATAACGTTATACTTGACCAATACCACGACACCTGCGGACATTCGTGAAGCCAAGGAGGCGGGTATTGTGGCAAGTAAGCTTTACCCAGCTGGCGCTACAACCAATTCTGAAGCAGCTGTAAAAGGCATAAAAGCCTTGTACCCGGTTTTTGCAGAAATGGAAAAAGTCGGTATGTTGTTACTGATCCACGGTGAGGTCACGGCAAGCCACATTGATATTTTTGATCGCGAAGCAGAATTTATCGAACAACACTTGCGTCACATAGTAGCTGATTTTCCGGGCCTCAAAGTCGTTTTTGAACATATTACAACTAAAGATGCTGTCGATTTTGTTTTGGCTGCTTCAGATAATGTTGCAGCAACGATTACCCCGCAACATTTATTGTTGAACCGCAATGATTTACTGGTAGACGGTGTGAAACCTCATAATTATTGTTTACCTGTACTAAAGCGCAACACGCATCAGCAAGCACTTCGTGCAGTGGTGGCCTCTGGTTCACCGAAATTCTTTTTGGGTACTGACTCTGCGCCACACGAAAAACACAAAAAAGAATCGGCCTGTGGTTGTGCTGGTTGTTATAGTGCTTGGAGTGCGATTGAATTATATGCACAAGTTTTTCAAGAGTTGGATGCGCTGGATAAATTAGAGGGTTTCGCTTCGACTCACGGACCTGATTTTTACGGCTTACCACGAAATACCGATACCGTTACGTTACGCGCAGAGACATGGACGATCCCTGATACCATTACCTTACCTACTGGAGATGACATAGTGCCATTCTTTGCTGGGCAAGAAGTACAATGGAAACTGGCTGAGTAAGTACTCACTTAGTCTGATTTATTCGATAAACTGGAACTACCATGTCAAAATCATTCTCGCAGTTAGCCTTGCGCAACGAACTATTATTATCCACTAGCGAGATGGGATATACCGAATTGACGGATATCCAAGCGCTGAGTTTACCTGTTATGTTGGCGGGACAAGATGTCCTTGCGCAAGCTAAAACTGGGAGTGGTAAAACGGCTGCCTTTGGTCTAAATTTATTACAAAGTTTAGATGAAACGAAAACCTACACACATGGTTTGGTATTGTGCCCTACTCGGGAATTAGCGGATCAAGTTGCAGAGCAATTACGTTTGTTAGCCAAAAAAATGAGTAATGTGAAAATCACTACTTTATATGGCGGGATCCCGATGAATGGACAGATCGCAACGTTAAAGCATCGTCCTCATATTATTGTAGGGACTCCTGGTCGAGTCATGGATCACATGCTAAAACATCGCATCAGTCTCAAAGACATGCAACAACTGGTGCTAGATGAAGCCGATAGAATGTTGGATATGGGTTTTGAAGACGAATTAGACGTGATCTTTAAGCATCTGCCACGTGAGCATCAAACGCTTTTATTTTCAGCAACATATCCAGATGGCATTGCACGGATCAGTGAAACGATCCAAAAAGATCCGCAGCGTATCGAAGCTGATGCTCTACACCAGTCTCACAAAATCGAGCAGTTAGCGTTTAAGGTCAATGACGAGCATCGAACAGATGCAGTAGCTGCTTTGTTAAGTCATTATCAAGCACAGGCGTCTATTGTGTTTTGTCAAACCAAAGCACAAACGTTTACAGTCACGGAAGACCTGCAACAAAAAGGGTTTTCAGCAGTCGCTTTGAATGGAGATATTGAGCAACGAGAGCGGACTAAAGTACTCACTCGTTTTGCCCATAAATCAGCTTTAGTACTGGTCGCTACCGATGTGGCTTCGCGTGGATTAGATATTGATGCAGTGGATTTAGTAGTCAACTACAATGTGACCGACGAGCCGGATGTGTATGTGCACCGTATCGGCAGAACCGGTCGTGCAGACGCTACAGGTCGAGCGGTAACACTTGTGTCGGATAAAGAAACCCAAGCGTTAAAAGCGATAGAAGCCCATGCCCAAGTAGTACTAAAGCCAAAAGGTATCGAAAGTATTCGCTTCCACGCCAATCGGATTGTTCAACCCGAATATGTTACTGTGTCGATAGACGGTGGTAAGCGCCAAAAACTAAGACCAGGTGACATTTTAGGTGCATTAACAAAAGAAGCAGGGATTGATGGTGGTGATATTGGTAAAATTAATGTCACGAATCAAATTTCATTTATCGCCATTAAGATACGCAGTGTGAAGCGCGCATTAGCGCAACTTCGCGAAGGTAAAATTAAGGGCAAGCGCTTTAAAGCGCGTCGCTGTGTATAAGTTTTATAGAGTCAAAAAAAACACGTAAACCTAACTCGTTAAAAAAGGAAAAGTTATGACTGCTACACATGCTGTATTTCTACATTACATCGTTTTAATAGTGTTTCTTTTATTAGTTTTAGCAGGGTACAGAACCTATTTTGCCCAAGCGACTAAGATGAAAACATTGAAGTTTGCCCCAGATGGCTCGGGATTGACGGATTTTGGCTACCGCTTAACAAGAGCGCATATGAATGCCGTAGAATGTTTCCCGTTCATTGGCGGATTGCTGATTTATGCGATTGCGACCGAACAAACAGCTGTAACGGATGGCTTAGCACACATCGTGATGGCTGCGCGAGTTATACAAACGGGGATCCTGATGGCATCTACTTCGAATCTAGCAATACAATTGCGTTTTGTGGCGTTTTTGGTTCAGTTTGGCATTTGTATTTACTGGTTGTTTGGCTTTTTAGCGCCATTGATGTAGTAAGATTATTTAATGCAACAGCGCTAGGTCTGTCGTTAAGATTTATCTGTTGCAGGATCTGTCATAGGTACAAATGGGCCGATCAAGGGATAACTTGGTTTGCCCATAAACTTAATGGCGTTATCCAGCATCAAATCAATTACGATCGGTACAATATTTTCCATGATCGCAACCGCATCTTTAAGCTGGGGACGATTGACTACACTGTTCCATGTTGACCCACCATGTACCAACTGATTACGCAATGTATATAGCCTACGTAAAATGACACATAAGACTTTTTCTGAACTTTGACTGGCCAGTGCTGCATTAATGAAGCCGCGTTCATTTTGAAATTGTTTCTGCCACTGGGCTTCTGTGATCAATTCTTTTTGGTAGTCCCAAAACGGTTGAAAGACAAACTCATTGTTTAATAACAACTTAATATGTGGCGTAAATTGTTGCCAGAGTACATCGTACAACTCCTTGTCGTTATCTAACGCGACAAGTCGATGGATAAAGCGACTAAATAGCTCGGTTTCCGATTTATAAAAATTTTCATGCTCTTGACCATAGGCGGCATTAAAACTGATCCACAAAAATAAAAACTTGGCATCCAGATCATCTTCACAAAGCTCGGCACGCTGTAACCAGCTGAGCGCCCTGTGTATGCGTGTGCTCACATTTTCATGAAAATTGTCCCTGACACGACGTTGTTTGTTTTTTAGTTCAGAATGTGAATAAGGCATGAGTACGTTCAAAAGTTGACTTGCAACAGACTATAAATGAATTCTCCAAAAGTCCCAAGTAACTTCCACAGAACCATGCTTTAGTAAGGTTTACAAGGAAGCTAACTGTAGCACTAAACAAGTAGAACCCTGCATGGCAATACCGCACAGTGGCATCATCAAAATACGACTTGGACAAAGAATACATACGTTTGTTGTACTACTAAGTGTCTAAATATTTATCAATATCTATGTGGTAGTTTGATGCTTATTAGTTCATTAACACACTTTTGTAGGATTTACTTTATATGACCGCCTCTGCTTATGAAGAGTACATAGCCATCTCTACCTGTGATCTCGCTGATGCGTTGCCACGTTCGCAATTTATGGATTACACAATACACCCTTTGTGGCCTGAGATGCCTCGCTTTGCTGGACGTGCTTATACAGTGGCCTGTGCCGAAGGTGATCACCTAATGGTGCATAAAGCAATTTATGAAGCCGAACCTGGGGACATATTGGTGATCAAAGGCGACCCTAAATATGCGGTGAGTGGTGGCAACGTATGTGCTATTGCCCAAAAAAATGGGATTGCAGGATTTATTGTTGACGGTGTGATCCGCGATATCGAAGAAGTCCAAGCCCTCGCGTTTCCAATACATGCTTTAGGGGTCTGCCCGAAGCCAGGTGCTAAAAAAGTACTGTCCCCAGAACGGCAAACCATTGCGGTTGGTGGGGTAATGGTTGCTCATGGCGATATCATTGTCGCAGACCAAGACGGCGTTGCTGTTATTCCTCATGCGGAAGCGCAAAATGCACTTGAGATTGCACAAAAACGCCATGCAAAAGATGCTGGGCAAACTATCGAGGAGTGGGAAGCGAATCATTTTGCTGCGGTACAAAAAATTATTGGAGAACTGAGTGGAAAATAATCCAGTCTCGAAAAAGTGACAAACAGCCAAGAAAACATCTTGAAGGGTTAGGATCTTTTAGCAAAATCCTATATCCTTTGGGCTCATTTTAACAACAGGTCTTACTATGTTTGCTTGGTTTGAAAACCTAATCCAACCTTTTCCAAAAACAAACTTAACACAACCACCTCAAGGTGTTTTTGCTTTTTGTGCGCATTATTCAAAGGGTGTCTGGCCTGTCCTTTTCTGTATTTCGGTTCTTTCAGCGTGTATTGCCATGCTCGAAGTCGCTTTGTTTGGTTATCTAGGGCAGATGGTTGACTGGTTTTCGACCCGCGATCCGGAAACATTTTTAGCCGAGGAATCATCCAGTTTACTATGGATGTCATTGGCGCTTTTGTTAATTTTACCGGGTATGGTCATTATAAAATCGTGTCTCACGCATCAATCGCTTCTCGGTAATTACCCAATGCGGATCCGTTGGTTGGCCCATCAGTATGTCTTGCGTCAATCATTGTCTTATTTCCAAGATGAATTTGCGGGTCGAGTCGCAACCAAGGTTATGCAAACTGCTTTGGCGGTACGTGAAACAGTGATGAAGCTCTTAGATCTCATGGTCTATATCTGTGTTTATTTCCTGTCTATTTTAGTCTTGGTGTTTAATACCGATCCTTTATTGGCCTTGCCTTTTGTTGTTTGGTTAATCGTTTACATTTTGATTCTGCGGATCTTATTACCCCGTTTAAAGCGTGTTTCGAAAAAACAAGCAGACGCTCGTTCCATTATGACTGGACGGATTGTAGATAGTTACACCAACATTATGACAGTTAAGTTGTTTTCTCATTCAGCACGCGAAGAAGCTTATGCAAAGGAGGGCATGAATGGTTTCTTAGAAACGGTGCATCCACAAATGCGCTTAGCAACAATACTGTATAGCTGTGTGTGGATTGCTAATGTGATTTTAGTCTTTACGGTGACCGCTTTAGCAGTTAATTCTTGGACAATGGGAATAATGAGTGGTGGCGCATTGGCTGTGGCGGTGTCCTTGGCATTGCGATTAAACGGTATATCACAATGGATTATGTGGGAAGTTTCTTCAATTTTTGAAAATATTGGTACGGTACAAGATGGGATCAATTCACTCGCGGTTCCGATCGCGATCCAAGATCAAGCGGAACCTAAGAAATTGAATTTAGCCGGTGGTGCAATCGATATAGAACAGGTTAACTTTGCTTATCCAGTACAAAACAATCCACCCATTCAGGTGTTCAACGATTTATCATTGCATATAAAACCGGGTGAAAAAGTCGGGTTAGTAGGACGCTCAGGTTCCGGAAAATCGACGTTAGTGAACTTGCTTTTACGGTTCTATGACATCCAATCTGGCAGTATCAAAATTGACGGCCAATCGATTCAGTCTTTAGCCCAAGAAGATCTAAGAGCACAGATCTCTATGGTCACTCAAGATACTTCCTTAATGCACCGTTCAGTCCGCGATAATATTATTTATGGCAAGGAAGATGCCACTGAAGAAGAGTTGCTGACAGCTGCTAGGCAGGCTGAAGCACTCGAATTTATTGAGCGCTTGTCCGATGCCAGCGGTCGTGTGGGGTTTGCTGCGCATGTCGGAGAGCGTGGAGTCAAACTATCGGGAGGGCAACGGCAGCGGATTGCTATCGCCAGGGTCATGTTAAAAGATGCGCCTATTTTGATTCTTGATGAAGCGACTTCAGCACTAGATTCTGAAGTCGAGGCAGCTATCCAAGAAGGCTTAGAAAAAATTATGGTAGACAAAACGGTTTTAGCAATTGCACATCGTTTATCTACTATAGCCAAGATGGACCGTTTAATTGTCCTTGATGAGGGGAAAATTGTTGAGTCAGGCTCACATGCAGAACTATTGGCATTGAACGGAATTTATGCCAAATTATGGGAGCACCAGACGGGTGGATTTTTGGGTCTAGAGTGAGCATGTGTAACATGATCAGAAGTATTGATAAGTATCAAAGTAAATTATTGAAAAAAATTCTTAGTAGTGGGCTAGTTGCAAGCTGTGTTTTCAGTATTGCGGGATGTATTGTTATGCCAGCAGTCGATACCACAAACGTCAATCGCTGCGAAATCTCCAGTGACCGCAAAACCTTGCGTATTTACAATGCGCATGATGACGCTGGGTTATATTTCAGTGTTAGTGGCCTTATTTTAGTGCCGCTTACCGGTGTAGTTTCGGGGACGTATGTGGCAATCAATAACATTTACAACTTAGGCGAAGAGCGGGTCGTCTGTGGCCCTCTTCCAAAAGAAACCAAACGCAAAACGTAAATAAAGTTTGAATAATTACCATGGGTAAGTATAATGCGCATCCCTTCATTGTATTTCCCTTTAAAATTTTATTTGGTTTTGACAATCTAGGTGTAAGCGAATTTTGTGAAATATGTTCTAAAACATGTTTTAAAAGCAACAGGGGCGTAGTTCCAATTGGTAGAACAGCGGTCTCCAAAACCGATGGTTGGGGGTTCGAATCCCTCCGCCCCTGCCACTTTCGGCAGGTTTAACCTGTTTATATGTAGGAAGTAAGTAATGAGTGAAAATGTAGAAAAGTCTTCAAATGGCTTAGATACGGCTAAATGGCTAGTAGTATTTATTCTGCTAAGTGGCTTGGTCGCAGCTAATCATTATTATGCGGAAATATCCGTTTTATATCGTGCTCTTGCAGCATTAGCTACAGTGGTTATCGCTGGTTTTATTGCCGCGACAACTGACAAAGGCTCACGATTCCTTACTTACGCCAAAGATTCGCGTACTGAAGTACGCAAAGTAGTATGGCCAAACCGCCAAGAAGCAACACAAACAACACTTATCGTTCTAGCAGCGACTTTAGTAATGGCACTAGTCCTATGGGGAATAGATGGCATACTTGTTCGTCTAGTAGGTTTCATTACAGGAATAGGGATCTAAATTATGGCTAAACGTTGGTACGTAGTACAAGCTTTTTCTGGTTATGAAGCACGTGTACAAAAAACATTATTAGAACACATCAAAACCAATGCAATGGAAGAGCACTTCGGCGAGATATTAGTCCCTACAGAAGAAGTTGTAGAGATGCGTGCGGGGCAAAAACGTAAATCGGAACGGAAGTTTTTCCCAGGTTATGTGCTTGTTGAGATGGAAATGAATGAAGATTCATGGCATTTGGTTAAATCTGTACCACGTGTACTTGGTTTTATTGGTGGGACTTCTGACCGTCCAATGCCAATTACCAAAAGAGAAGCTGACGCTATCTTAAATCGTCTTGAAGAAAATGCAGATTCGCCTAAACCTAAAACTATGTTTGAGCCTGGTGAATTGGTTCGTGTTACTGAAGGTCCATTCGCAGACTTTGAAGGTACCATCGAAGAGGTGGATTATGAAAAATCTCGCCTGAAAGTATCTGTACTTATTTTCGGTCGTTCTACACCGGTAGAACTAGAGTTTGGTCAAGTCGAAAAGAACTAAGCTTCAAAATATCAGAATATCAAAAAACCAGCTTACTGAACTAAGCTGGTTTTTTGTTTTTGGCGGTAGTTGTTTTTTGCGGTAGTTACAATGGTGGCTATGGCAACCCCATAACACAGGTAAGGAATTTGTAACTAAGGCGTAACATTTTACATGTAATGTCGTTGTTGCATATTGGCAGAGTACAAATTTTGTTGGGTTAGGACTTTACAACGGCCAGTTAATTGCATATAATCCGCGTCCCTTTATTTGCGTGGGGAGCCTCAGATCGTTGTTATCTCAAACTAACGTAGGCGCACAACCCACATACGAGAGAGTTGAAAATGGCTAAGAAAATTAGCGGCTTAATCAAGCTACAAGTTGCAGCTGGTGCTGCAAACCCAAGTCCACCAGTTGGTCCTGCACTAGGTCAACACGGTGTAAACATCATGGAATTCTGTAAAGCATTTAATGCAAAAACAGATTCTTTAGAAAAAGGCGCTCCAGTACCAGTAGAAATTACTGTATACGAAGACCGTTCTTTCACATTCGTAACAAAAACTCCTCCTGCATCATTCTTACTTAAGAAAGCTGCTGGTATCAAGAGTGGTTCTGGTCGTCCTAACACTGAAAAAGTGGGTACAGTGACGCGCGAGCAATTAGAAGAAATTGCTAAAACAAAAGAACCAGATCTTACTGCGGCTGATTTAGACGCAGCAGTACGCACCATCGCGGGCTCAGCTCGTAGCATGGGCTTGAATGTAGAGGGCGTATAATCATGGCTAAATTATCTAAGCGCATGCGCAACATCCGTGAGAAAGTAGAAGCGGGTAAAGAATATCAAATCAATGAAGCGGTTGCTTTATTAAAAGAATTATCGACAGCGAAATTCCCTGAAAGTATTGATGTTGCTATCAATCTTGGTATCGATGCACGTAAATCTGACCAAAACGTTCGTGGTGCAACTGTACTACCTAACGGAACTGGTAAAGACGTTCGTGTTGCGGTATTCACTCAGGGTGCTAATGCTGAAGCTGCTAAAGAAGCCGGTGCTGACATTGTTGGTATGGAAGACTTAGCAGAGCAAGTTAAGAAAGGCGAAATGAACTTTGACGTTGTAGTTGCTAGCCCAGACGCGATGCGTGTTGTTGGTCAACTAGGTCAAATCTTAGGTCCACGTGGTCTAATGCCTAATCCTAAAACAGGTACAGTAACGCCAGACGTTGCTACAGCTGTTAAAAATGCTAAATCTGGTCAGGTACAATATCGTAACGATAAAAATGGTATCATTCATGCTAGCATTGGTAAGATCGCGTTTGATGAAGCAGCAATTGCTGGTAACTTAAATGCACTTATCGAAGCATTGAAGAAAGCGAAGCCTTCTTCAGCTAAAGGTACATTTATTCAGAAAGTAAGCTTATCTACTACAATGGGTGCAGGTCTAACAGTAGACCAGTCTTCATTAGACGCTTAATTTCAGCCCGCTGTTTTTAGGAACAGCGTCTCTTGTAAAAGGTTATGGGTTGGAGCTTATTGTGCATACGTGTATGACTATAAGTTCCCGTCCAAGACCGTAGGTGATGATTGGTCTTAGAGGTAAGAGAACTAAGACACTAACAATCATCTTAATGTAACAGCCTACGCAGACGGTGGTACGGACTCAGACTCTCTGGGGTAATCGAACACCGTAGAGCGGTAAATACATGTTGTATTTATCAATCTGTGAACCCTGACGGCGTAAGTTTATTTACAAAGTCAGATTAAAAAGAAGGTGAACGCAGTGGCACTAGGCTTAGCAGCAAAAAAAGAGATCGTAGCGGAAGTATCCGATGTCGCATCTCAAGCTCTATCCGTTGCCGTCGCAGAATACCGTGGGATGGAAGTAGGTGAATTAACTGAACTTCGTATTAAAGCCCGTGAACAAGGTGTTTACTTAAAAGTAATTCGTAACACTCTTGCTAAACGTGCATTAGCCGATTCAAAATTCGCAGACCTCGACAGTGCTTTAACTGGTCCTTTAATTTACGGTTTCTCTATCGAAGCACCAGGTGGTGCGGCACGTCTTTTCAAAGACTTCGGTAAAGAAAACGATAAGCTTAAAGTAACAGCGTTATCTATTGGTAGCGGTTTATTGGGTCCTGAAAAATTGGATGCAGTAGCTTCATTACCAACAAGAGACGAAGCATTAGCGAAACTACTTGCTACCTTCAAAGCACCGGTTGGCAAATTCGTTCAAACAATCAACGAAGTACCTACCAAATTTGTGCGTGTATTGGCGGCGATCAAAGACGAAAAATAAGTTTTCGTTTTTGGCAAACTATTTTATATTAACATTAACTCCAGGAGTTTAGAGAAATGGCTCTAACTAAAGATGATATTTTAAACGCGATTGCTGAAATGCCAGTTATGGAATTGGTTGAGCTAATCGAAGCAGCTGAAGAGAAATTCGGTGTTGAAGCAACTGCAGCAGTAGCAGTAGCTGCAGCTGGTCCAGCGGCTGAAGCAGCTGCTGAACAAACTGAGTTTGACGTTGTACTTACGGGTATCGGCGCAAACAAAGTTGCAGTAATCAAAGCAGTACGTGCAGCAACAGGCCTAGGTCTTAAAGAAGCTAAAGAAGTAGTTGAGTCTGCTCCTAAAGCTATCAAAGAAGGCGTATCTAAAGAAGAAGCTGAAGAGTTGAAAAACACTTTAGCGGAAGCTGGCGCTGAAGTTGAAGTTAAGTAAGTAATTCTTACTTAATGCCAGAAATGGCAAAAGCAGGTGAATTTTTGTTCACCTGCTTTTTTGCGCTGTAGACATACAAGATTTTATACCCTCTTTCTTGGTCTACATCTAGCGTAAATCCAAGTCACCTAACAGTGGCACATATTGGAGAAAAACAAGAGGTCTGGGAGTTTGTTGCTATTTTGATAGCAGCAGGTCGGGTCAAATATCAGCAGGCTGAGGAACCCATGGTTTACTCTTATAGCGAAAAGAAACGTATCCGTAAGGATTTTGGCAAACGCCCTCAGGTATTGGATATTCCATACCTCCTTTCAATTCAACTGGATTCTTTTAAGAAGTTTATTGACGTCAATGGCGATAGCAATAAAGGCTTAGAAGCAGCATTCGGTTCAGTCTTCCCGATCAAGAGTTATTCAGGGAATTCAGAGCTACAGTACGTGAGCTACCGTTTAGGTGAGCCAGTATTTGACGTGCGTGAATGTCAAATCCGTAGTGTGACGTATTCAGCACCATTACGCGTAAAATTACGTTTAGTATTGTTCGATAAAGAAGCGGCACCAGGTACTGTAAAAGATATCAAAGAACAAGAAGTCTACATGGGTGAAATCCCATTAATGACAGAGAATGGCACATTTGTGATCAATGGTACTGAGCGTGTTATCGTTTCTCAGTTACATCGTTCACCAGGTGTTTTCTTTGATCATGACAAAGGTAAGACTCACTCTTCAGGTAAAGTGTTATATAACGCACGTGTTATTCCTTACCGTGGTTCTTGGTTAGACTTTGAATTCGATCCAAAAGATAATTTATTTGTCCGTATAGATAGACGTCGTAAACTTCCAGCGTCGATTATCTTACGTGCATTAGAATATTCAACAGAAGAAATCTTAGATTTATTCTACGAAGATGTACAAATTCGTCTTACTGACGATAAAACTATGATGCAAGTTGTGCCTGACCGCTTACGTGGTGAAACTGCACAATTTGATATTATTGATGGTGAAGGTAATGTTCTAGTTGAACAAGGTCGTCGTATTTCTGCACGTCATACTCGTGCATTAGAAAAAGCGAAGATTACTGAACTAGAAGTACCTGCAGAATATATTTTAGGTCGTGTGTTAAAACGCAGCCTAGTTAATGAAGAGTCTGGTGAACTAATTGCTGACGCAAACGCAGAGTTGACACTAGAGATTCTAGAAAATATAAAAGCAGCTGGTATTACTGAATTTGCTACTTTATACATCAATGAACTCGATCATGGTTCATACATCTCTGATACTTTACGCGTAGATTCGACGACTGACCGCTTAACAGCATTGGTTGAAATCTACCGTATGATGCGTCCTGGTGAGCCACCAACAAAAGACGCCGCTGAAACTTTATTCGAGAACTTGTTCTTTGCAGAAGAACGTTATGATTTATCAGCAGTAGGTCGTATGAAGTTCAACCGTCGTTTAGGACGTGAAGAAATTGAAGGCGCAGGTACATTAAGTAAAGATGACATCGTTTCAGTCATGAAACAGCTAATCACTATTCGTGATGGTAAAGATGAAGTTGATGATATTGATCACTTAGGTAACCGTCGTATCCGTAGTGTTGGCGAAATGGCAGAAAACCAATTCCGTGTTGGTTTAGTACGTGTTGAGCGTGCTGTTAAAGAGCGCCTAAGTTTAGGTGATCTTGACAATGTTATGCCTCAGGACTTAATTAACGCCAAGCCAATTTCAGCAGCGGTTAAAGAGTTCTTTGGTTCAAGTCAGTTATCACAGTTTATGGATCAAAATAATCCATTATCTGAAGTGACTCACAAACGTCGTATTTCTGCATTAGGTCCGGGTGGTTTGACTCGTGAACGTGCAGGTTTTGAAGTCCGTGACGTACACCCAACTCACTATGGTCGTGTATGCCCAATTGAAACGCCAGAGGGACCAAACATTGGTCTAATCAACTCGTTGTCTTCTTTTGCACGTACGAACGATTACGGATTTTTAGAAACGCCATATCGTCGAGTTGTTGATGGTCAAGTGACTGACGAGATTGATTATTTGTCTGCTATCGAAGAAGGCCAATATGCGATTGCACAGGCTAATGTAGCAGTAGATAAAAACAATGCCTTAGTTGACGAACTTATTCCATGTCGTCACCGTGGCGAAACAACATTAATGCAGAAGTCAGATATCAAATACATGGATGTCTCTTCACAACAGATTGTTTCTGTTGCTGCATCAATTATCCCGTTCTTAGAACACGATGATGCAAACCGTGCACTTATGGGTGCCAACATGCAACGTCAGGCTGTGCCAACTTTAAAAGCTGATAAGCCTTTAGTTGGTACAGGTATGGAAAGAACGGTAGCGGTTGATTCAGGCGTAACAGTTGTGGCTAAACGTGGTGGTACCATCGACTATGTTGATGCGTCGCGGATTGTTGTAAAAGTAAATGAGTCAGAAATGACTGCTGGTGAAGCCGGTATTGATATTTACAATCTGACAAAATACACCCGTTCAAACCAAAATACTTGTATTAACCAAAAACCAACATGTAACGTTGGCGACCCTGTAGTGGTAGGTGATGTACTTGCTGATGGTCCTTCTACGGATCTAGGTGATTTAGCATTAGGCCAAAACATGCGTATCGCGTTCATGCCTTGGAATGGTTACAACTTCGAAGATTCAATCTTAATTTCTGAGCGAGTAGCTCAAGAAGATAGATTTACCACTATACACATCCAAGAATTGAGTTGTGTTGCGCGTGATACCAAATTAGGTCCAGAAGAAATCTCTGCTGATATACCTAATGTCGGTGAATCTGCGCTTGGTAAATTAGATGAATCAGGTGTTGTATATATTGGTGCTGAAGTAAAAGGCGGCGATATATTAGTTGGTAAAGTGACACCTAAAGGTGAAACACAACTTACCCCTGAAGAAAAACTACTAAGAGCTATTTTCGGTGAAAAAGCATCTGATGTTAAGGATACATCTTTACGTGTTCCTAACTCAGTTCGAGGTACGGTAATTGACGTACAAGTATTTACACGTGATGGTGTTGAAAAAGACGCACGTGCTAAAGAAATCGAAGAGATGCAGTTAAGTGAAGTCAAAAAAGACCTTTCTGATGAATTAGAAATCTTAGAAGATGGTATTTTTGCTCGTGTTCGTAACACCTTGCTTGGTAACGGTATTACTGAAGAGAAGCTTAACAGTACACCTCGCGAACAGTGGTTCGACATCGCATTAAAAGATGAAAACGCCCAAAGCGATTTAGACTCTGCTGCTGAACAGCATGCAGAAGTGCGAGCAACTTTTGACAAGAAACTTGAAGCCAAACGTCAGAAAATCATCCAGGGTGATGATCTACAACCAGGCGTCTTAAAAGTTGTTAAAGTTTACCTAGCAGTGAAACGTCATATCCAACCTGGTGATAAGATGGCTGGTCGTCACGGTAACAAAGGTGTTATCTCGACTATCCAACCAGTTGAAGATATGCCTTATGATGAAAACGGTACGCCGGTTGACATCGTACTTAACCCGCTAGGTGTACCATCTCGTATGAACATCGGTCAGATTCTTGAAACTCACTTAGGCATGGCAGCCCATGGTTTAGGTGTGAAAATTGACCGCATGATCAAAGAACAAGAAGAAGTGACCAAATTACGTGGTTTCTTAAAAGAGGTGTACAACTTAGGTAGCTCTAAGCAAGAAGTTGACATTGATTCGTTCACAGATCATGAAATCAAGCGCTTAGCTGAAAACTTACGTAAAGGTGTGCCAGTGGCAACGCCTGTGTTTGACGGTGCTACTGAAGCAGAAATCAAAGACATGCTGAAACTTGCTGACATTCCTGAGAGTGGTCAGATTACGTTGTTTGATGGCCGTACTGGTCGTGCATTTGAACGTCCTGTAACTGTAGGTTATATGTACATGCTGAAACTTAACCACTTGGTTGATGACAAGATGCATGCGCGTTCTACAGGTTCTTACTCGCTTGTTACGCAGCAACCATTGGGTGGTAAAGCTCAGTTTGGTGGTCAGCGTTTCGGTGAGATGGAAGTATGGGCACTAGAAGCATACGGTGCAGCATATACGCTACAAGAAATGCTTACCGTTAAGTCTGATGATGTTAACGGCCGTACTAAGATGTATAAAAACATCGTAGACGGTGACCATAGAATGGAGCCTGGGATGCCAGAATCATTCAACGTATTGTTGAAAGAAATTCGTTCTCTAGGTATTAACATCGAGTTAGAAGAAAAGTAAGCACAATCGGTGGTGCAAGCCACCGCATTGTTTTGAGAGATCGGTTGACCCGCTGTGGCGGGTCTTTAAACCCCACTCCGTAGGGAGAAGATAGTGAAAGACTTATTAAAGTTTCTAAAGCAACAAAACAAAACAGAAGAATTCGATAATATTCGAATTGGTCTGGCATCACCAGACATGGTTCGTTCATGGTCGTTTGGTGAAGTTAAAAAGCCAGAAACTATTAACTACCGTACGTTCAAGCCAGAGCGTGATGGTTTGTTCTGTGCAAGAATCTTTGGCCCGGTGAAAGATTACGAATGTTTGTGTGGTAAATACAAACGTCTTAAGCACCGTGGTGTAATTTGTGAAAAATGTGGTGTTGAAGTCACATTGGCTAAAGTGCGTCGTGAGCGCATGGGTCACATTGAATTAGCTAGCCCAGTGGCACATATTTGGTTCCTTAAATCATTACCATCTCGGATTGGTTTAATGTTGGATATGACATTACGTGATATCGAACGTGTTTTATATTTCGAATCATATGTTGTGACTGAACCTGGCCTAACGACACTAGAGCGTTCTGTTTTGTTGACAGAAGAAGAGTATCTAGACGCGTTAGAAGAGCACGGTGATGAGTTTGAAGCTAAGATGGGTGCAGAAGCTGTCTTTGACTTATTGAAAGTATTAGATGTTGATGCAGACGTTGCAGCGATGCGTGAAGAGTTACCGTCAATCAACTCTGAAACAAAACGTAAAAAAATCACCAAGCGTCTTAAATTGTTAGAATCTTTCCAGCAATCTGGTAACAAACCAGAGTGGATGATTATGACGGTTTTACCAGTTTTACCACCAGATTTACGTCCATTAGTACCACTTGATGGTGGTCGTTTTGCGACATCAGATCTAAATGATTTATACCGTCGTGTAATTAACCGTAATAACCGTTTGAAGCGCTTACTTGACCTAGCAGCTCCGGATATTATCGTACGTAATGAAAAACGTATGCTACAAGAAGCGGTTGATGCATTATTAGATAACGGACGTCGTGGTCGTGCGATTACCGGTTCTAACAAGCGTCCATTAAAATCTCTTGCCGATATGATTAAAGGTAAGCAAGGTCGTTTCCGTCAGAACTTATTGGGTAAGCGTGTTGATTACTCTGGCCGTTCCGTTATTACAGCTGGTCCTACATTGCGTTTACACCAATGTGGTCTGCCTAAGAAAATGGCACTTGAGTTATTCAAGCCGTTTATCTATGGCAAATTAGAAGCACGTGGTTTAGCGACAACAATCAAAGCGGCTAAGAAATTAGTTGAACGTGAAGCACCAGAAGTATGGGAAGTGCTTGATGATGTTATTCGTGAACACCCAGTATTATTAAACCGTGCACCAACCCTTCACCGTCTTGGTATTCAAGCATTTGAACCAACCTTGATCGAAGGTAAAGCAATCCGTTTACACCCATTAGTATGTTCTGCGTTTAACGCCGATTTCGATGGTGACCAAATGGCGGTGCACGTACCATTAACGATTGAAGCTCAGTTAGAAGCTCGTGCGTTAATGATGTCGACTAACAACATTCTTTCTCCAGCGAATGGTGAACCAATCATCGTACCTTCACAGGACGTTGTATTAGGTCTTTACTATCTAACGCGTGACCGTATTAACGGTAAAGGCGAAGGCATGGTCTTTTCTAGCCCGCACGAAGCAGAAAAAGCATATCGTACAGAGACTGCTGAATTGCACGCGAGAGTAAAAGTTCGTATTACAGAATACGAAGTAAACGAAGCTGGCGAGAAAGAAGAAAAGACTTCAATAAAAGATACTACGGTTGGTCGTGCAATCTTATCTTTAATCCTACCAAAAGGTTTGGATTTCGAAGTTATCAACCAGCCAATGAAAAAGAAGCAGATTTCTAACTTACTTAACGTTTGTTATCGTAAGCTTGGTCTAAAAGATACTGTTATTGCAGCTGACCAAATCATGTATACCGGTTTCCACTATGCGATGATCGCAGGTGCGTCAGTTGGTATTAATGACATGGTAATTCCAGATGCCAAGAAAGACATTATTGATGATGCAGAAGCAGAAGTTGTAGAAATCCAGGAGCAATTCCAATCAGGTCTTGTAACTGCTGGTGAGCGCTACAATAAAGTTATCGATATTTGGTCTACAGCAAATGAAAAAGTTGCTAAAGCGATGATGGAAAATCTTGAAAAAGAAACTGTTATCAACGCTGAAGGTAACGAAGAAGAGCAAAGCTCTTTCAACTCTGTATATATGATGGCCGATTCTGGTGCTCGTGGTAGTGCGGCGCAGATTCGTCAGTTAGCTGGTATGCGTGGTCTGATGGCAAAACCTGATGGTTCTATCATCGAAACACCAATTACAGCGAACTTCCGTGAAGGTCTAAACGTACTTCAGTACTTCATCTCTACTCACGGTGCGCGTAAAGGTCTAGCCGATACTGCATTGAAAACAGCAAACTCGGGTTACTTAACTCGTCGTTTAGTTGATGTTGCTCAGGATTTAGTTATCACTAATGACGATTGTGGCACATTAGAAGGTGTTGTTATGACACCACTAATCGAGGGTGGTGATGTTGTTGAGCCGTTACGTGAGCGTGTATTAGGTCGTGTGGTTGCACAAGACGTAATTAAGCCAGGTACAGAAGATGAAGTCTTAGTAGAGCGTAATGTATTACTAGACGAAGCTCTCGTAGATATGCTTGAAGCAAACTCAGTTGACCAAATCATTGTGCGTTCAGTTATCACTTGTGATAACGATCATGGTGTTTGTGCTAACTGTTATGGTCGTGACCTAGCGCGCGGGCATATGGTTGGTCGCGGTGAAGCTGTTGGTGTTATTGCAGCACAATCAATCGGTGAGCCAGGTACACAGTTAACGATGCGTACATTCCACATCGGTGGTGCGGCATCAAGAGCTTCTGCTGAAAACTCTGTAGCAGTGAAAACAACAGGTTCATTGAAGTTACATAACTCTAAATCAGTACGTAACCAGGATGGTAAGTTAGTTATTATCTCTCGTTCAACTGAGTTAACAGTTATCGATGAACAAGGTCGTGAGAAAGAACGTTATAAAGTACCTTATGGTGCAATTCTGACTGTAGATGATGGTTCTAAAGTAAACGGCGGTGATGTCGTCGCTAACTGGGATCCGCATAGTCACCCAATCGTGACAGAACGTTCAGCGAAAATTACGTTTGCTGATGTTGATGATTCAAATACAGAAACACAAACAGATGACCTAACGGGTCTAAGCCGAATCGTGGTGAAAGACCTATCTAAAGCAAACGCTAAAGAGCCTAAGTTAATCTTAGAATCGGAAGAGTTTGGTTTACAAGAAATTCGCTTACCTAGTTTGACGACCATCGTCGCTACTAATGGGATGGATGCGAAAGAGGGTGACGTATTAGCACGTATTCCTCAAGAAGCATCGAAAACTCGTGATATCACGGGTGGTTTACCACGTGTTGCTGACTTATTTGAAGCTCGTAAGCCAAAAGAACCTGCTATCTTGGCAGAAATCTCTGGTGTCATCGGATTCGGTAAAGAGACTAAAGGTAAGAAACGTTTATTAATTACTCCTCCAGGCGGTGATGCATACGAAGAGATGATTCCAAAATGGCGTCAACTTAACGTATTTGAGGGTGAAACAGTATCCAAAGGTGAAGTCATTGCTGATGGTCCTGAGTCTCCTCATGACATCCTACGTTTACGTGGTGTAAGTGCAGTTTCTAATTACATTGTTAACGAAGTACAAGAAGTATATCGTTTACAGGGTGTAAAAATTAACGATAAGCACATTGAAGTCGTCATCCGTCAGATGTTACGTAAGTGTAATATTACTGATGCCGGTGATTCTAAGTTCCTTGAAGGCGAGCAGTTAGAAGTTTCTCAAGTTAAAATTGCTAACCGTGAACTTGAAGCAGCGGGTAAAGTAGGTGCGAAATACGATATCCAGTTATTGGGTATCACAAAAGCATCATTGTCGACTGAATCATTCATTTCAGCAGCATCTTTCCAAGAAACTACACGTGTTCTTACGGAAGCTGCAGTACAAGGTAAAGAAGATGACTTACGTGGCTTGAAAGAGAACGTTATTGTTGGTCGTTTGATTCCTGCAGGTACTGGTTATGCGTATCACGAAAAACGTGCTGCACGTAAAGCCGCTGAATTGACTGAACAAGATATCTCAGTTTCTGCTGACGAAGCAGCACTTGCATTATCAGAAGCATTGAATGCTGATACTGATATGCCGAGTACTGACGAAGAGTAGACACCTAAGAGAAACGACAAACGCTTGACATATGAGCGTTTGATCATTAGAATTCCGCGACCCGAATTAAGGTGAAAACCTTTGGTCGCGGTTTTTTGTTTTATGACAAAGAGCAATTTCATAAAACATGTACGTGGGTAATACATGTCGTATTACTTAAATTTTACTTACTCAGGAGCTAGTTAATGGCAACAGTTAACCAGTTAGTGCGTAAGCCTCGTAAAAAGCCCGTTGTAAAAAGCAACGTTGCTGCATTAGAAGCTTGCCCACAACGTCGTGGTGTATGTACTCGTGTATATACAACTACGCCAAAGAAGCCGAACTCTGCATTACGTAAAGTATGTCGTGTTCGTTTAACTAACGGTTTTGAAGTTTCTTCATATATCGGTGGTGAAGGTCACAACTTACAAGAGCACAGCGTGGTATTAATCCGTGGTGGTCGTGTTAAAGATTTACCAGGTGTTCGTTATCACACAGTTCGCGGTACATTAGATTGCGCTGGTGTAAACGATCGTCGTCAAGCCCGTTCTAAGTACGGTGCAAAAAGGCCAAAATCTTAACGGTTCTCCGTTAGTAAGGCCAAACTATTAAATTTAAGTTTTGGGGATATCCTGAAATTTCTACGGAGAATTAAAATGCCTAGAAGAAGAGTCGTAGGACAGCGTAAAATCTTACCTGATCCGAAATTCAAATCTGAATTACTTGCTAAATTCATGAATGTCGTAATGCTCGACGGCAAAAAATCAACAGCTGAAAAGATCGTTTATGGCGCGCTTGACATTGTTGCTGAAAAAACTAGCAAACCACACCTAGACGTATTTGAAGATGCACTAGAGAACATCCGTCCAACTGTCGAAGTTAAGTCTCGTCGTGTTGGTGGTTCAACGTACCAAGTACCAGTTGAAGTTCGTCCAGTTCGTCGTAACGCGTTAGGTATGCGTTGGTTAGTAGAAGCTTCGCGTAAACGTGGCGAAAAGTCTATGGCTCAACGCCTAGCTGCTGAGATGTTAGATGCATCTGAAAATAAAGGTTCTGCGGTTAAGAAACGTGAAGACGTGCACCGTATGGCTGAAGCAAACAAAGCGTTTGCTCACTACCGTTGGTAGTCTAAGCAGAACTATAAAGAGGATAATATGGCTCGCAAAACTCCTATCGAACGTTACCGTAATATCGGCATTTGTGCGCACGTAGATGCAGGCAAAACGACGACTACGGAACGTGTTCTATTCTATACCGGAATGTCTCACAAAATTGGTGAAGTACATGATGGTGCCGCCACTATGGACTGGATGGAACAAGAGCAAGAGCGTGGGATCACTATTACCTCTGCGGCTACTACCTGCTTTTGGGCAGGTATGGAGCAGCAATATGAACAACACCGCATTAATATCATAGATACTCCGGGGCACGTCGACTTCACTATTGAAGTAGAACGTTCCCTTCGAGTCTTAGATGGTGCGGTTGTTGTCTTCTGTGGTTCATCAGGTGTAGAACCACAATCAGAAACAGTATGGCGTCAAGCGGACAAATACGAAGTGCCTCGCATGGTATTTGTAAACAAGATGGACAGAGCTGGAGCTGATTTTGAGCGTGTTGTGGAACAAATCCGTAATCGCTTAGGCGCACAATGTGTACCCATTCACCTAAACATCGGAGCCGAAGAAACATTTTCTGGTGTGATAGATTTATTAAAAATGAAAGCCATTAACTGGAATGAAGCAGATAAGGGGACGACGTTCACTTATGAAGACATTCCTGCAGATTTGTTAGACCGTGCCACTGAGTTGAGAACTGAGATGGTAGAAGCCGCGGCAGAAGCATCTGATGAATTAATGGATAAATATTTAGATGGTGCAGAACTGACTGAAGCTGAAATAAAGTCAGGTTTACGCACACGTACACTAAACAATGAAATTGTGTTAGCGACGTGTGGTTCTGCATTCAAAAACAAAGGCGTTCAAGCGGTACTAGATGCAGTAATTGATTTCTTGCCATCCCCTACAGAAGTAAAACCAATTACGGGTATTCTGGATGACAAAGATGAATCAGAGGCACAGCGTCTTGCTGGTGATGATGAACCATTTTCTGCGTTGGCATTCAAGATTGCTACAGACCCATTTGTCGGTACTTTGACTTTTTTCCGTGTGTATTCGGGAGTCGTTAAAACTGGCGATACTGTATATAACCCAGTCAAAGGTAAAAGAGAACGTTTTGGTCGTATTGTACAAATGCACGCAAATGACCGTGAAGAATTAAAAGAAGTAAGAGCAGGTGATATTGCTGCCGCTATCGGCATGAAGGATGTGACTACTGGTGATACCTTATGTGATGCGGGTAATGTAATTACATTAGAGCGTATGGAGTTCCCTGAACCTGTCATCTCTATTGCAGTAGAACCTCGTTCCAAGCCCGATCAAGAAAAAATGGGTGTTGCACTAAACAAACTTTCTGCGGAAGATCCTTCATTCCGTGTGCATACAGATGAAGAGTCGGCACAAACCATTATTTCTGGTATGGGTGAGTTACATTTAGACATCATTGTTGACCGAATGAAACGTGAATTCAGTGTTGAGTGTAATGTGGGTAAACCACAAGTTGCTTATCGTGAGACGATTCGTAGTTCGGTAGAAGTTGAAGGTAAATTCGTTCGTCAATCAGGTGGTAAAGGTCAGTACGGTCACGTATGGCTTAAAATAGAACCACTTGAAGAGGGCGGTGGTTATGAATTTGTTAACGAAATCGTTGGCGGAGTCGTACCAAAAGATTATATCCCTGCAGTTGATAAAGGTGTGCAAGAGCAACTAAGATCAGGTGTGTTAGCGGGTTATCCCATGCTGGATGTAAAGGTAACATTGTTTGATGGTTCTTATCATGATGTTGACAGTTCAGAAATGGCGTTTAAAATTGCAGGTTCTATGGGTTTCAAGAAGGGTGCATTAGATGCCTCTCCTGTGCTTTTAGAGCCTACAATGAAAGTAGAAGTAACCACTCCAGAAGAGTGGATGGGTGATGTTGTCGGTGACCTAAATCGTCGTCGCGGCATGATCGAAGGAATGGAAGAGGGTGTAGCAGGTATCAAAATTGTTCGTGCTAAAGTGCCACTTTCAGAAATGTTTGGATATGCAACTGACCTGCGTTCTGCAACGCAAGGCCGTGCGTCCTATTCGATGGAATTCTTTAATTATTCTGAAGCGCCAAACAATGTCGCTAAAGCTATTATCGAAGCCCGTCAATAATCTTAAGAGAAGGTTCGGTCCGGTCTGTTTATGGGTCGGTCTTTTTAACTAGGAAACGAGAAAAATGGCAAAAGAAAAGTTTGAACGTACGAAACCGCACGTAAACGTAGGTA
>NZ_JANATA010000059.1 GCF_024199005.1 Opacimonas viscosa | reverse complement strand
CTTCGCATCATGATTTTCCAGAAACGTCATACGCTCACTGGGTTTATAGCTTGGCTGACGAATATTGTGGCAGGTTCTGGCTGGATATAACCGCACCGGGAACTCAATGGCCTGCCATTGCGCTATGTTGTCCAATGGCGCGTAGGTGATTTCTCCCAGGAACACCAAATTGGGGGCGGTTTTACGGCTACAGTATTCTCTTGCCAATCCGGCAGTAAGCGGATATTCATCGACGAACCCAACAAAGTGCGCTAATTCGTGTACAAATACACTGTAGGTGTCGCCTACATCCAGATACATAACACCATTGTTAACATTCGCCTTACCGCTTTGTGCCAAGACCATAAGGTGCGTAATATTGTTCGCCTCGACCGTTTCGGCCAGCGGTTTGA
>NZ_JANATA010000058.1 GCF_024199005.1 Opacimonas viscosa | reverse complement strand
TGATTATCAAACATAGATTATGGTGTTGCTAGACGGGGTTTACCGGACGGATACTGGGTACCTTCACCATATGCAATTATAAATTGCACATGCAAACGCACCTCTATGTAAAGTTGGCCGTTGTCATTATAACTAGGTGGTAATGGTTTACACTTTTCCCTATACATATGAGGGAGGTAGGGTATAAGTTCTATTGAAAGTAGGGGATAGCTGACAATGATTAAATACTAATTATGTAACTGATAATGGTATCAATGAGTAGATTTATGAGTAGACCGTGATATTATGAATACTGCACAGTGTAACTTTTAACTGTATTGGTAGAGCAACAATCCTAGATATAATAACAGCTGAAGGCGCACGCCTGGAAAGTGTGTTTAGGGTTAAACCTAACGAGGGTTCGA
>NZ_JANATA010000057.1 GCF_024199005.1 Opacimonas viscosa | reverse complement strand
TTTTTGCAGTTTTTTGAAATAAATCATTTACCGCTAAATTGTCTCTATCGCTTGTGATATCTGCACTGTACACCGTTGGTGTTGAGTGGGTCGTCTCAAGCGAGGTGCGCATTCTACATCCTTCTTGAAGAAGGTCAACGATGTTTTTAAAATAAATCCAAACTATTTTCTAAGTTATTGTTTTTGTTGAATATGGTTTCAAGCTATATTCAATTTAAGTCTAGCTAAAATGCTATTATCTGCAAACTTAATGTTTAAAAACACGCCATTTAGTACTAAAACACTATCTAAACCTCATTTAATACCTGATATTTTCTTATTTTAATTTATATTTATAAATAAATAGCTTGATATTCCTTTCCGTATTTCCGTATTTCCGTATTTCCGTATTTCCGTATTTCCGTATTTCCGT
>NZ_JANATA010000056.1 GCF_024199005.1 Opacimonas viscosa | reverse complement strand
CTGAGTCATCGGCTAACAATGGATCCTGAATATCAACTCCAGACACGGTCACGACTTCGTTATCCGTTACGATGAAGTTTTGCACTTCTTTCTGGAAAATTGCCAGGCTTACATAATTAATGTCACCCCAGTAGTACTCGAATGACGCATCTAGGTTAATTGACGTGTAAGGCTTCAGGTTTACGTTACCCGCTACAGCGTTCAATGAACCAGGACGTAAATCCAGGTATGAGAAGCGCGGTGCCAGGTCTTTCAGTTCCGGACGAGTCATGGTTTCAGATACTGCCAGTCGAACCACAAAATCCTCTGTTGGATTCAGCGTAAAGCTGAAGTTTGGCAGGATTTTCAGGTAGTCGTTGGTTTCTGACTGGAAGCCTGTGCCATTGGTATCATAAGCCGGGTTATACTGAGTTGCAGTGGTCTGAGAAAGACCTGTTAGCAGTTGCTGTGAA
>NZ_JANATA010000055.1 GCF_024199005.1 Opacimonas viscosa | reverse complement strand
TTTTATCAGCTTTTCCAAATTGTTAAAGAACAGTGAATGTCGCCACTCACTTTTAGAGTAAAAAACCCTAAAGAATAATGCGCTATCTTCGATGACAAACCTGCCATCACATCATTCTTTAAGGCTCTATCCTTTACCTTCATACTACTAAGTGGTGGAGCTAAGCAGGATCGAACTGCTGACCTCCTGAATGCAAATCAGGCGCTCTCCCAGCTGAGCTATAGCCCCATTACATAGTATGAAACAAGACAAAGATATTGGTAGGCTTGGGCAGACTTGAACTGCCGACCTCACCCTTATCAGGGGTGCGCTCTAACCAGCTGAGCTACAAGCCTACTGTATAAGTGCAAGCACTTAGTAGAAGCCTATCTCTTCTTGTTCTTCTTTATTGATGATAACCAGACAATGTGTGTAGACACTACAAAAAGTGCGTCCAACAGACGTAATAGTAAGGAGGTGATCC
>NZ_JANATA010000054.1 GCF_024199005.1 Opacimonas viscosa | reverse complement strand
ACCATGCGCCCGAGTGAATCGTAGGTAAAATCATAGCGATGTCCCATGGCATCGGTTTGCTCAATCAGCTCACCATAATGGTTATATTGATATCGCCAGGTTGCAAAAACTACCTGTTTGCGGGCTCCAAAGCCGGAGGTGAGCGTGCAGCTGTGCTGTACTCAATACTAGGCACAGCTAAACTCAATGACATTAATCCAACGCATTACCTAACTGCGGTTCTCAAACGCATCAGTCAGCACCCTATCAATCAAATTGATAAACTCCTTCCGTGGAATATCGAACTGGACGATCAAGACGCACCACAAGTGATCTAAAAATAAGTGTCCACTAAAAAATAAGTGGACACTATCTTAGGACATTAACCTGTAATGAGCGGACGGTTACGAAATTTTCTGATTTTTTTTTTTTTTTTACTTATATATTTAATGTAAATATCATAAGTAATGTAAATATCATAAGTATCCGTCCGGTAAACCCCGTCTAGCAACACCATAATCTATGTTTGATAATCA
>NZ_JANATA010000053.1 GCF_024199005.1 Opacimonas viscosa | reverse complement strand
TGACTGGTTGCTCTCAATCCCGCATTTAGTAAGTGAAACACCGCTCATCTATGCATCTATATGCCAACTATTTTGCGGCAACACAACACGCCCTGTTATCTCAATCGACTGGTCAGATTTAGACGACCGTAAAGCGCATGTTCTTTTACGCGCGGCAATATCTTTAAAAGGTCGGCCCGTCACACTTTATCAAGAAGTGCATTGCAACAAGACCAAAGAGAAACCAGCCACCCACAAAGCATTCTTAAAGACATTACACGCCATGTTACCTTCAAATTGCCGACCCATTATCGTTACCGATGCAGGGTATAAATCGCCTTGGTTCAGGGCAGTTAGGGCGCTTGGATGGGACATTATTGGACGTATCCGTAAGCCACATTTTTATTCACTTGATAGAGGAGATACGTGGCAGTGTATTCGCTATCTCTATACTCAAGCAACCTGTCGTCCGAAGCGTTTTGACAACAGCCAAATAGTAAGAAGTAATCCCTTTGCCTGCACGCTAGTTCTTTTTAAACAGAAATCTAAAGGGCGTCATGCTTCAAATCCAGATGGTACACGTAAAGCCTCAAAACGCTCAAAAGCCCATGCGCAAGGGGCGAAAGACCCGTGGCT
>NZ_JANATA010000052.1 GCF_024199005.1 Opacimonas viscosa | reverse complement strand
GGATATGGCGCATATCGTCTAGCTTTGGCCATTTAAAGCGGTGCTTTTGTAACACTTTATACCACATGACAAAGCCGGTCTTGTCCCAGTAGATGATTTTGAGTTTGTCTTGTTTTTTGTTGCAAAAGATAAACATCGCATCACTAAATACTGAGAGTTCAAGCTCATGCTCAATGATGATCAGCAGACCATTAATGCTTTTGCGAAAATCCACGTATCCACAATGCAGGTAGATATCACCTGGCTCGACAAACATTTTCATGACTGCAAACCTTTGAGTACCTGCGCAAACCAATCTGCTTGGACGCTCAATGGTAAACGCACTTCCACATCAGCAAACGCAATAGCGATATACTCACGTTGTGCTTTACGACTTTGGCTACTGACTTTAACCAATTGAGGTTTAACTATCGTCTTTGCCGATACCGTGCTGCGACCATTGAGCCCTCGATTGATTTCACTCAGCCGTGCACTAAACGTATCGATATGAATGTCGTGCTTAAAGCAATACTCTAGCCGCGATAAACCACTAGCTTGTTGATCGGCAATGACGGCTTTCCATTGCTCGATGGATTTTCTGGGTCGACGTTTAGCCATTCCAATGCTCCGTGAGGATGAAGGAGCTTGATTATCAAACATAGATTATGGTGTTGCTAGACGGGGTTTACCGGACGGATAC
>NZ_JANATA010000051.1 GCF_024199005.1 Opacimonas viscosa | reverse complement strand
AGATACAACTACCGACTCAATCCAACACCCGAACAGGCTGAGAAACTGACCGAGTTTGCCAGTTACGCTCGTGGCGTATGGAACCTGTTGTTGTCTGAGAATATCCGTCGCTATGAATATGATAAGACGTTTTTGTTTTACCATGATATGGCGGCGCTCATTAAAGATTTAAAGCCGTTTGAAGAATTTGCTTGGGTCAAAGCGTTTGATGCAGCGGCTGCGCAACAGGTCGCTCGGGATTTAGATACGGCGCTGAAAAACGCATGTGGCAAAGGTCGCTTGCAACACTTCCCGAAACACAAAGTGTCGTACAAAAAGAAAAAACAACACAATGACAGCTTTCGTTGTGTGAATAACGCTAACTGCATACGAATAGAGAACGGAACGATTAGCCTGCCCAAAATTGGCAAAGTGCCTATCAAACTGCATCGCAAATTGGTCAGTGACATTAAAACCGTCACCGTACAATACAAACATGGGCGTTGGCAGTGTAGTATCACGCAACAAGTTAAGTGCGCTGCGCCTAAACAACAACTCCACACGGTCGCTGGCTTTGATATTAACTCACAGCAAACCGTAGTAGGCTCCAATGGCTATGTAGCCAATAACCCCAAGCACCTAAAGCAATCCAAAGATAAGCTTAGCCAGTTGCAACGCCAGCTTGCACGTCGCACAAAAGGCTCACACCGCTGGCAAAAAACCAAACACCGCATCAATACCTTACACGGAAAAATCGCGAGGCAACGACTCGATTTTGCTCACAAAACATCACGACAGATAACCAATGAAAGTGATATTTGTGTCTTCGAGGATTTGAACGTGAAAGGGATGCAACAGTTCAATGGCAGTATGATTGGCGATAACGTCATGGGCATGATAACAAGCTTGGTCAAATACAAAACCGAGTTAGCAGGCAATATCTACTATGAAATCGGACGCTATGAGAAATCCACTGGCGTGTGCGTAGAGTGTGACCAGCATCATGTGTTGTCGTTAGACCAACGCAGTTTCACCTGCACTGGATGCGGGATATGTCAGAGTCGAGATGTGTCTGCAGCAATGACCATTGCACGCAAAGGAGAATTAGGCATTATCGCGGACGGTCTTGTCGCGAG
>NZ_JANATA010000050.1 GCF_024199005.1 Opacimonas viscosa | reverse complement strand
AGAAAAATGGCAAAAGAAAAGTTTGAACGTACGAAACCGCACGTAAACGTAGGTACAATCGGCCACGTTGACCACGGTAAAACTACGCTAACCGCGGCAATCACTACTGTACTAGCAAAGACTTACGGTGGTGCTGCACAAGCATTCGATCAAATCGATAACGCACCAGAAGAACGTGAGCGTGGTATCACAATCGCAACTTCACACGTAGAGTATGATACTCCAACACGTCACTACGCACACGTAGATTGTCCTGGACACGCCGATTATGTTAAAAACATGATCACAGGTGCTGCACAGATGGACGGTGGTATCTTAGTTGTTGCTGCAACAGATGGTCCTATGCCACAAACACGTGAGCACATCTTATTAGGTCGTCAGGTTGGTATCCCTTACATGATCGTGTTCATGAACAAATGTGACATGGTTGATGACGAAGAATTACTAGAATTAGTAGAAATGGAAGTGCGTGAACTTCTTACAGAATACGAATTCCCAGGTGATGATTTACCAGTAATCCAAGGTTCAGCACTTAAGGCGCTAGAAGGCGAGCCAGAGTGGGAAGCGAAGATTGTTGAGTTAGGTGAAGCACTAGATTCATATATCCCGACGCCAGAGCGTGATATTGATAAGCCATTCATTTTACCAATTGAAGATGTATTCTCAATTTCAGGTCGTGGTACAGTTGTTACTGGTCGTGTTGAGCAAGGTATCGTAAAAGTTGGTGAAGAAGTTGAAATCGTTGGTATCAAAGAAACGGTTAAGACAACTTGTACTGGTGTTGAAATGTTCCGTAAGTTGCTTGACGAAGGTCGTGCAGGTGAGAACGTTGGTGTTCTATTACGTGGTACTAAGCGTGAAGACGTTGAACGTGGTCAAGTATTAGCTGCACCAGGTTCAATCAACCCACACACTCAGTTTGAAGCTGAAGTATATGTATTAAGTAAAGATGAAGGTGGCCGTCATACTCCATTCTTCAAAGGCTATCGTCCACAGTTCTACTTCCGTACAACTGACGTAACTGGTGCTGTTGAGTTACCAGAAGGCGTAGAGATGGTCATGCCAGGCGACAACTTGAAATTTGTTGTTGAGCTAATTGCACCAATCGCGATGGACGAAGGTTTACGCTTCGCAATCCGTGAAGGTGGTCGTACAGTAGGTGC
>NZ_JANATA010000004.1 GCF_024199005.1 Opacimonas viscosa | reverse complement strand
GTGTTACAAAAGCACCGCTTTAAATGGCCAAAGCTAGACGATATGCGCCATATCCAGTTATCTGAGCAACAGCTTGAGTGGTTGTTATCAGGGATGGATGTCATTGGACATCAGCCGTTGTCGTATCACAGCTTGGGCTTATAACGTCAGATCATAAAAACGACTCAACGATCACCTTTTAATCTAAGTAAAGACAAGTGCTGGCGGTGTTTTTTTGGTATAATCCATAGCATGAAATCAGATGTTCAAACCTTACCCACAGATGTGTTAGCCCTGCAACAAATGGTCGCTAAGTTGCAGCGTGAACTCGATGCCAAAGACGCTAAATATCAGCGTTTACTTGAGCAGTTTCGGTTAGCACAGCATCAGCGCTTTGGTGCAAATGGTGAAGCGCATCCAGGGCAAGGTGAGCTGTTCAACGAAGCAGAAGATATCCATCACAATGAGAATACTGAGACTGACTCAGACACTACTACGGTAACCTATGAGCGCAAACAGGCAAAGCGCAAGCCGTTACCGGCAGACTTGCCGCGTGAGCGCGTCGTGCATGATATTGCAGAAGCAGATAAGGCCTGTGGTTGCTGTGGCCATGAGTTACATTGCATCGGTGAAGATGTCTCAGAAAAGCTGGAGTTTATCCCGGCACAAGTGAAAGTCATTGAGCATGTACGGCCTAAATATGCGTGTAAAGCCTGTGAAAAGGCAGGCACGGCTAATCAGATTAAACAAGCTCCGATGCCTGCTACCATTATCCCCAAAGGCTATGCAACACCCAGCTTGTTAGCGCAAGTGATTACCAGCAAATATCAATACGGTCTACCATTACATCGCCAAGAGTCGATGTTTAAACAATACGGCATTGACATGAGTCGCAAAACGTTATCGGACTGGATGCTCAGGTGTAGCGATAAGTTGCAAATGCTGTATGACAGGTTAAAAGCCATACAGCTAGCACAACCGGTGATACATGCTGATGAGACCACTGTAAACGTCGTCAGCGATGATAATGTCAAATCCTACATGTGGGTGTATGCCACAGGCGCTGACTCACCCAAAGATAAGCTCGTGGATAGCGACATCAAGCCCATCGTGCTGTTCGATTACCACAACAGTCGAGCCAGCAAGTGTGCGGTGGCATACCTCAACGGGTATCAAGGCTATCTGCAGGTCGATGGTTATGCAGGGTATCACCATACCCAAGCGACATTGGTCGGCTGCTGGGCACATGCAAGGCGCAAGTTCCATGAGGCCAAAATCGCCCAAGGTAAAAAGCCGTCAGGTAAAGCGGATATGGCCTTAAGCACTATCCAAAAGCTCTATCGTATCGAGACGCAGATAAAAACCTTGTCAATATCAGAGCGCTATCAACAGCGCCAAGACAAAGCGCTGCCAATAATAAATAAGTTCAAAGACTGGCTCATCAAATCAGAGCAACAGGTATTACCCAAAACAAAACTCGGTGAGGCTATCTTATACACACTCAATCAGTGGGACAAACTCATCGCCTACACACAAAATGGACAGCTGAATATCGATAACAACCGAGCCGAGCGCTGTATCAAACCCTTTGTCATTGGCAGAAAAAATTGGATGTTTAGCCAAACCGCGAACGGCGCTCACGCATCAGCAGTACTGTACTCCATCATTGAAACCGCTAAGGCGAATGGGCTCGTAACGTTTGACTATCTCATGCAGGTACTTGCAAAAATCAGCCAACCTGACGTTGATATTGATGCGTTATTACCTTGGGTAATCAAGCTCGGGTAGTGGTGATTACCGGACGGACACGGTACCCAGCAAGCGTAGCGCGATAGCTGTAACGATCTGTATGGCATTCTAAGACGTTTTAACGTGTTCTTAGTGTACTTATCGCCCTGTTCATTTAACAGCCGGATATGATCCATACGGGGGGTGTACGAACTAGTGATGTACGTATTAGCAAGTAATGCCTTAAGACTAAATGGGACTAGATCTGTGTATGGCTGTGTTAGCTCTGTTCGCGTTTAGTTAAATCGGAGTCAAAGGCTAAAAACGTATTAAGTTACAGCACTGCTGTTCAGTCACACTTAGCGAAAAATCAAGATTTCACTCGTTTAACTTTTAAAATGTAATTTATCTATGGCCGAGAAAAAGTTCATTTTAAAACCCAAATTCCGCTATTGTTAGGAATTGATGTAATAACCTTATAGTTTTCATCAAGTTCAATTTGTTGCAATATAGTTTTATCAGAAGACCAACCTTGCCAAGCACCATCAACATAAATCCAAATAACCTTAACATCACTGAACATTGTAAGCTCCGTAATTGCCGAACTTGTTGATATTAAAGACCACCCTAAAGTTAACTCATTAACTGTCGATTCACTTGGCGCTAAAGCTTCGATAGAAACCAGACTAAACTCTGATGGATTATCTTGCACATACAATCTGCCAGAAACCGATGCTTCGCTACGCTCTAATATAATACCTTGTTGAATGTCTTCATAATACTCTGGTGGAATAGCTTTAACTAAACGTTGTTCAAATGTCATTTCAGTCCAAGGTAATTCAGAAATAGTCACATCTAATGCTGATGTTGAAAACTCGCCTGTGTTGTCAGTTATTTTTACCATCACACTGTAAACCCCTGACGTATTAAACGTAAAGTTATCTTCTGTTACAAACCCATTTCCGAAATCATATTCAATTGCTTGTAAATTTCTACCATCTGCAAGATCATACTCAGCATTAAATACTAATTCTGATTGCTCTTGTGTGTCACCAATAAAGCTGAATGATGATATGGTTGGGGTTGTAGAGGGATACTCGTAAGGTCCAATATCGATTGCAGCACCAGATATCCTATATTTACCATCCAAATCTTCCTTAGGAAAGTCAATGTCATCAATATTAACAGTACCTGCATTAATTAAGTCTGAAGAATCTGTTAAATGGAAATTTCCGTTTTCTGCATCCACAAAACCAAGGTTTACCCCTGTAAATATATTATTTTCTTCAAAGGCAACCAAATCCAAGGATAATGGGTTAAAGAAGCTATTGTAAATTCTTATCAAAGCATCACCGGAACCTCCAATACTATAAGTAACATCACCATCAAATATAGAATTCACAACATAAGCATTTGAATACACTTGTAATGTCTTAGTGTTGGAGTGAAATATAGAGTTCAATACTGTTATACTCTGAGAGGCGATTGCACCGCCCCTTGGAGCGCTATTACCAGTAAATATCGAGTTTTTTATTGTGGTAGGTGCCATAGCGCTAATAGCCCCGCCATTACTATATATAGAAGAATTATCTTTAAATAGTGTTCCTTCAATAAATAATCCTTTCACTCCCCCTCCTTTATTTTGAGAGATAGCTCCAGTACTATATATCGAAGAGTTATTAATAAACATTGAGTTACTTACAGTTACCAAGCTTGAATATGTAAGGACCCCTCCACCCTTATTGTCTAGAAACTGTGAGTCAGTTATTGAGGTAACATTGCCCATTACCTTAAGCCCTACCTGAGCATCATTATTTTTAAAAATACATCCTATGACAACGACATCGTGAGCAGTAAACACTCCTGCACCATAGCTGTTTGTATCAGTAAAACCATCGACAAAACTTATTTTTTTTATTGTTAAAGCATTAGACATAACTCCGGCAGAGTTTAAATAATGATGAAATACCCTATGTGTATTATCCCCACTTATAATGACATTATCAGCTATTGAACCTTGGAGTGTTAGTGTATTAGTTTCTTGACTTAAGTAAATAAAAGTCCCTTCACCATCATCCGTTGTTTTATAAATACCATCAGCAAGAATAATAGTGTCATTTTCACCGTTTGTAGCAGCTGATTTCAACGCATCACGAAACTCAGGTGTATTTGCAACATTAAACGTTGCTGAAAATGACGTTTGTGAAAGGGCAAGTATAGAAATGGCTAACATTGAGATAATAAATTTTTTCATCTTAAATTCCTAAGTTTGGAATTGCTGGCGGGAGAAGAGACTTATCAATAGTACCAATTCTCGATTTTAATGTTGCAGTATCCACCTGTTGGTCTGCAAAAATAATAAGGTCATTTGTAGCTACATTACCACCATTAGCTACCGTAATTGATTCCGTAACAACTCTAGTCTCAATAATTACATCTCGCGTCATTACGATATTGCCAGAATTATCAAAGGACTTGTAATAGTCGGTTCGATTCCCTTCAACATAAAGCTCATCTTGGCCTGATTTAAGATTAGATGCATCCACGTTGGAGCCTGCAGGCACATAGATTTGGTCAACGCCACTACTACCTGATATTAACGTGCTGATGTTTGGTCCTAATGCCATCACACCTGCACCATTATTATCCAGCACAATGTGTTTGACTGTCGCGCCTGTCGTTACTTTAGCGTCTAGCGCTTTACTAGTTGTATCTAAGGTTAAATCTGTCAGTGGTGTACCTGATGTTACCGCCGCTTTGATATCGGCTGTACTTATAGCACCATCAGTAAATACCAATTCATCCGCTGCACTGGCAGTGGCAATAAACTGCACTATCTCTTCACCAATATCCGTCAATCGTGATAACTGCATCACACCCGTAGCGGTATCTAATAAAATACTATTAACATACTCAGATAACGGACCACTGAAATACAATTTATCAATAGAGCCTTTTAGATTGGTCAGGTCATACTTCACGCCTGGTTGAATCATCACCCCGTCAACCTCACTAGAGCCTGAGAATAAGAAGGTTTGTCCTACCACACTGACCTCATCAACATAACGAGCAATGTCAAAGAAGTTATCCCCTTGTGAGCCTGTCACTATTACTTTAGCTGTGGGAGTGAGAGAAGCAAATGCAAAGTTATCACTTTCGATATATGTGTAAGCAGGTATACCATCTCTGTCTGATGTCATACCTAGTGCTAAGCACGCTTCATCACATTCGTCAGGCGCACCATCACTATCAGTATCGAGTAACTCACCAATGGAAATAAGGGGGAATTTATCTTTACCATCGATAACACCATCATCATCACTGTCTGCTAACTTAGGGTTAGTACCTAGTTCAATTTCAGCGCCATCTTTAAGGCCATCAGCGTCAAAGTCAGGATTTAGGCGGTCTAAATCATTAAAAAGCTCATAGTTATCACCCAGACCATCACCGTCTGAATCTGTCTGTTCCGAGCTGTTTAATGGGAATGCATCTAAATCGTCATTCAAACCATCATTATCATCATCGTTATCACAAACATCACCAGCACCATCAGAATCAAAATCTTCTTGCTCTGGATTTTGTATCAAAGGACAGTTATCTATCGAGTTACCAAGTGAATCTTTATCGACATCTATCCATACAGCTGGATTATTGGGTGCTATATCGAATTCGTCAACCGCGTTATCACCATCTGTATCAACAGTATATTCAACCCCATTGTAACTTTGCTCACAAATGCGTACATAATTTATCGTTGGCGCTTCTTTGTAAAGTAAAGCGAGGTCAGATAAATCATGTGCCGTTCTGATCTCATAAATGTCATCTTTGAGCATGACATCTTCAAGATAACTAACATGACCAACATAGTTTGAAGGTGCATCACCAACATGTACAGTATGTGTTAGCCTTGTAGAGTTTATCCAAGGGGCGTCTATGCCGAAACCGTTATCCATACCCGATATTTGTAACAATACTTCAACAATATCTGAGGATGAATTAGCTGATATATCATAGCCTGTCACCATGGGAGTGGTGATATCTTGCTCCGGGTTATTGATGGTAAAACTCAGCTTTTCACTGATACCTGCACTTTGGATGCTGATTTGATAATCACCACTAATGGCATTTTCATGCAGCGGAATGGACAATTGAGCTTGGTCATCAGACTTATCATTGAAACTCGTTTCAACATAACATTGAGACGGGGCAACTAGCCTAATATAGGCATTATCTATACTTAACGACTCATCTATACGGTACATGTTAAAAGCCAGCTCAGGAAACGTTGATATGAGTTCGAAAGACACCTGTTCATCAGCATCAAAAATACCGTCATTATCACTATCAGAGTTTAAAGGGTCTAAATTGATGGCTAATTCTTTAACATCTGTTAAACCATCATTGTCATCATCGCTATCAGCTGCCATGCCAAGGTCAATACATACCTCATTACACGTATCTGGTGCGCCATCTGAGTCGGTATCTAGTAACTCGCCAATGGAAATAAGTGGATAAGTATCAATAGTGTCTAGGAGACTGTCGTTATCATCATCTGTATCTGCCGTCATACCTAATGCCGTACAAGAATCATCACAAATATCAGGGGCGCCATCACGATCTGAATCAGATAATAATCCTAGTGAAATCATTGGGAAGATGTCATTGATATCTGTTACGCCATCATCATCCGAGTCCCTATTTACGTCAAATTCATATGGACCTATATCAATTCCCTGTCCTAATATTCTTGAAGATTTATCTGCATCAAAATCTGGCAATATAAAATCTTTTGGATAAGATTCGCCAATGTCAATTAAATCAGAATTAACTTGTAATTTATAATTATTGTCGTTGATAAACCCTAATCGAATACCTTCAAAAACATTATTTAAGCTTATGAATAAACCATTAACTCTACTTTCATTCACATAACTTGACCTTATTTGACTATAATCTCCTATTGTTATTTCACCCTGCTGTAAAAAAATACTATTAGTGATAATCGTTTCACTACCAATAGAAATGTCTCCTGAATCTAGATTAATTAGTGTATTAGAAATAACATTATTATTTCTTACACTCATAGCTAATTGATCATTAGAAATATTATTTGAAATAATTGAGTTAAATATTTTCATACCCACAGTGGTTCTAAATATGCTCTTGCCACTATTACCAATAATCTTAACATTTTCCATGTATGCATCATTGATACTTCCTGAGCAACCATCATCTATAACACTAGCAAATTCACCACTATTATTGTTTACAATTATTGAATCTAAGATTTTCCAGTCATTGTTACAACTTCCTATTGTTCTAAAACCGGTGTTATTTTGAATGATTAAATTTTTATACTCATTACCATCCTCTACAGATATTGCTCCATTTTGATTATTTTGTATTATTGAATCATTAATACTAATTCTTCCACCAATCGCATAATAACCAGTTTTTAAATGTCTGTTTGCTTCAATTATCGAATTATTAATGGTTCCTCTAGGTCTTGGACTTTTATCCCAATGTAGATAAATAGCACTGAAGTAACCTACCTTTGAATGTATACCCGTTCGTGCAATGTCAGTAGCATTTAAATTAAGTATTACATTCTCTAACTTAAAGTCAGTATCAATCCAAATCCCAGCTCCTTTCCTGGACTTCTCAGTAGTTCCTATATCTTCATTTATATATCCATTAGAAATACTCAGATTTTTAAACACCACCATTTTTGATAACGACTGCAAAAAAATAACTCTATCGTGGTTATCACCGTCTAAAATTGTTGAAATTTTACTTGAGCCAACAATGTCTAAAGTATTTTCTTCAATTGAAAAATATATAAAAGTGCCTTTTTCATCATCTGTAGTCTTATAAATACCATCTGCAAGATTAATAATGTCGTCTTCACCGTTTGTTGCCGCTGTAGATAATGCAATTCTGAACTCTGCTGTAGTTGATACATTAAAAGTCTCTGCTTGAACTAAGGATGTAGCTGCAAGTAATAATAATATATATTTTTTCACGGTCTTTTCCTTAGAGCACTGATATTTTTTGTCTTGATAGTAAGGCTGATTGTTTATTATCGGCATGTATACGTGAATTTGATATAAGAAATATTCTTAGGCATAAGATATGTTATATCGTTGATAGAAAACTAGCGGCTTGTTCTCAATTGTAAATCCTCAGCTAATCCACTTTGACTTTTTATTTACAGGCCATCTAGCCCTGATACAATAGGTACATAATTTGTACCCATTAAAAACGATATGCTTAATACTTCATATGCTATACATGATATAAAATTACTGTTAGAACTGAGCGACTCAGCTCGTAAGACACTGTTGGTAATACTTGAACAATTTAATGGTACGCTATCTGGCAAGTTAGATAGGTCAGATATGGACAATGCTCAGAAACAAAGACTGAAAAGGGGTATTGCTGAGCTAAAAGAAAAAGGGTTTATCATCAAATCTACCCATTCTAGAGGCCAATTTACCATTAACTCACAACTCGTCGATACAACTCTGCTCAAAACGCGAGAGGAGCACTACCTTAAATCCGGCTTTTATCGTAGCAATTGTAATGAATTACTAAGTATATTGATTGCCATAGAGCATTTCTTCGATGAATTCTATAACAAAGAGTTTATCATTAAGTTTATAGCATATGGCAATACTCCTAGGCTCCCAGCGAATGTATTTAGTAATATGGTGACGTTCACCCAGGATAACTACCTTTTAGAGGACAGACATACCTATGCTTCTGTGCTAAACGAAATGATTAACATATCAGAACAACTAAAATATTACTGTGATGCCAGACAGCAATATTTTGTCATGGCATTTCACACACGCTCAGAAATTATGGATAGGTTTAAATCGATTATTAGCACAGGTGTGTTGGGTTATCCTTATAAATGTAATGCTGAAGCCAAAGCATTGGCAAAATTTGTACAAACATGGTTCTTTGATAACTACCCTGAGCTGATGATTTAAGGGTACATTATTTGTACCTATATTAGTTTTTATACTGCAGATAAAGTCAGAGTAACAAATCTAACCTATCCCTCGATTTTAACGTCAAAACCAGTTTTGTCTAAAATGGCTTGCTCGAAGACTCCATAATCAACCACTTTCTTGCTATAAATCGCATCATGCACTGGAATACCATCATCCACCATAGAAAGCATGGCATCGCGGATTTGCTTCTCAAAGTAAGTCCATATGAAGAAGAATACACTTGCCTTGTCTCGTGATTGTTGTGCAGTGTTTTCCTTTTCAATACTTTGCCAATCGGTATCTTCTGGAAAATCGTTCTTTGATTGTTCTATTGCAGATTGAAGCAGGTCTGGTTCATACTGAGCTATTGTGGCAACAACTTCACGTCTTAATTGGTCAGATTCTTTATAAAACTCTTTAAGCTTATCGCTGTCTCCAACTTTCTTCTGACTGCCATTAGAATAAGCTGTCAAAAGTGCTTTGACTTCATCTATACTCTTACCTAGGTCTGAAGCAATTTCTTCTCGGAGGGCTCTTTTGGCGAAAGGTTCATATCCATAACTAAAGATTAATGGGTAAGCGACATGTAAATCATTAAACTCTTTATAGTGATACAAAGGATATTTCGTTAGAATATTAAAACAGATGATTTGCAAGCCACCACTAATGTCATAATTGTGGTACCCAAGGGCCTTCCTCTCAGTACTTCGTAATCTGGAGAAGATGTTGTACGTTCTCCCTTTACTGGGGTCGACACTGGCTAGGTTTATTAGTGGTACAACAATACAACTAGGTGGTGATGGATGAGCAATGCCCATCACTTGAATAAATGAACGTATAGATAGCTTGGCAAGGTCTTGTACTTTGATTAGAAAACGTTGTTGCTCTATTAACTTATTTACCTGTCCAAGGTTTACACTTTTGCCAGTACACAATGAATCTCCTATATGTACAGGCAAATGTGTAAACCCAACCATCGATTGATTGTATTCATCCACTAGGTCTATTGTTAAATCTACAATCTGTTTATTGATGACCTCTGCCTGATGCGTTAACTTCCATGACTTCGCATAAGCATCCGTCCTATAGCTATTGGACCTAGAGAATAAAGTAGTCACTAAGTTACTGTTATTAAGTTCGGTTAATAGGTATTTAGCCGCACCGTTTTGACTATGAACAGGGGTACCCTTCTTACCCTTACGAGTCTCAACCTGCGTGACCAGCTTCATGTACTCTAAACCCACCCTAACAGCTTTTTTAGTTGTTTTTATATTATTGATAAGGTTTGTATTAGTTTTCAACACATATCCAGCTACTGCACCCATGACTTGTAAAAAGTGCTGCTTGTCTGAGCCAGAAGTTAACGCAAGGTCTACATACGTTGTCACGATTTGTTTATCAACAAATTCAACATCTGATTTTGATGGAACCGGTGCTGTGGTCAGATAATTAGTGATGTCACCTTTTAGCTTAGAGATAGTCATGCGTGATAAACCTGCATAATTGGCAAGGTCTGTTTGATTGGTGCTTCCTGCCAACCCCCTATGATTTAACACTCGCAAGACTTTTTCTAAATTTTTATTCATACATTTATACCTAACAGCACAACAACAATTAACTAAAACTACGATAATCGTTTTAGTTGTTCAAGGTATTTCGACCATGTTTCCATCAATTCTCGCCTCTCTTCAAGACGCATAGAACGATCATACGCCGCTTTTACCTTATTACCCTCAATATGCCCTAACTGAAGCTCAATCAGATCGCCATCAAGCCTACAATGCTCCCTAGCTAGTGTGGAGAAACTGGAACGGAATCCATGAAACACGTGCTTATCTTTATCAACACCAATTGCTCTCAGTGCCTTGTTCAATGTGTTTTCGCTCAAAGGACGATGTACTTTGTTACCCGGAAATAAGTAATTTCCATCAGATTTTTCAATGGCTAGCTCTAATAGCTTCATGACAGGAGCTGTCAAAGGGATCCAATGCTCTCGTCCCATCTTGTCTTTAGGTATTATCCAAAGCTTCCTTTCGAAGTCGATATCTTCAACCTTAGCCATTCGAATAGACTCACTACGAAGAAACACAAATGGTGCAACCTGTAGACAACGCTTTACCGACGGCATTAGCTGTTGTGCATTGTCGATAGTTGTGAGCAATCTAGTGAATTCAGCTTTTTCAATGATTGCAGGCATGTTTTTTATCTGCGGTTTCTTGGTGCATCCTTGTAAAGGTTGGGCGGGATTGCTTTCACAATAAAGGTTCTGGACACCATACTTAAATATTTGACTGAGAATGTTCTGTATACGTCGGGCGAGCTCTAGATGGCCTTTTCGTTCAATCTGCTTGAGTATTGGCAAAATGTCTATGGGTTTGATGTGTGCTATGGTCATATTGCCTAGTTGGGGTAACAGGTAATTATCAATCCTGCGTTGAACTAGGTGATGATTCTTAGAACTAATGTAACCTTTGTATGCAAGCCACTCAGAGGCTGTTTCCTTAAACGATATACACTTGTATTCTACGACCATTTCAAGATCATCACGAAGCGCTCTGGCCTTCTCAAGGGATACTTTAGGGTAAGAGCCAAGTGCTTTCATTGTCCATGAACCAGCATCATTTTTGTAACGATATCGCCAGTTTTTGCCACCTGACTTTGTCAGCTCTATGTAAAGGCCATTCGAGTCTAGATGGCGTTCGATTTTAGATGGGGCCTTAAAACGTTGTATTTTAGTATTGGTCAACATATGTCTACTCATTCTGTTGCAGATAATCTACTCAAATTCTACTCATTACAAACAGTAGAATTTACCAGAACTGATTTTGCAGGAGGTATTTGTAAAACCTCTGAAAGCCAGTAAACACAGTGCTTTAAAACGAAAAAAGCCAGGCGTTTAAGCCCAGCTTTCTATAGTATTGGCGGAGAGAGAGGGATTCGAACCCTCGTTAGGTTTAACCCTAAACACACTTTCCAGGCGTGCGCCTTCAGCCACTCAGCCACCTCTCCAAAACTTATAATTAACTACCAAGAGTTAATGTCAGGGCGCGTATATTAGGGAATACGCGTACTTTTGACAAGTGTTTTATGAATAAATAATGGATTAAATAAGCACTTATGCGTTACCTGTAGCGCGTTGCTGTAATTGTGCCGAAAAATCCAACATTCTATTTAACGAAATTAAGGCACCTTGGCGAGTTGTTTCATCGACAGTGATCTCATGTCCAATATTGTGCGTCAGAGACTCGTAGATAGCCTCTAAGCCATTCATTGCCATCCATGGGCAATGTGCACAGCTTTTACATGTTGCCCCGTTACCGCCGGTTGGGGCCTCTAATAACTCTTTACCAGGTACTTGTTGTTGCATCTTGTAAAAAATACCACGATCCGTTGCTACTATTAGCTGTTTGTGTGGTAATTCTTTGGCGGCTTTGATTAACTGTGAGGTACTCCCTACAGCGTCCGCTAATGCAACTACAGAAGCTGGTGATTCAGGGTGCACTAGAATAGCCGCGTCAGGATATACATTCTTCATATCGAGTAATGCTTTCGCTGAAAACTCGTCATGTACGATACATTCACCTTGCCACATGAGCATATCAGCCCCAGTTTCTTTAGCGATATAAGCGCCTAAATGACGATCTGGGCCCCAAATAATCTTGTGCCCTTCACTATCCAAATGCTCCACGATTTCCAGGGCAATCGAAGATGTGACAATCCAATCAGCACGTGCTTTTACCGCAGCAGATGTATTGGCATATACCACCACAGTGTGATCAGGGTGAGCATCACAAAACTCAGAAAACTCTTTTTCAGGACATCCTAAGTCTAATGAACATGTTGCCTCCAAAGTAGGCATCAACACCGTTTTTTCTGGGCTCAAAATTTTGGCTGTCTCTCCCATAAAACGAACACCAGCAACAATCAAGGTCTGAGCCTCATCATCTCTCCCAAAACGGGCCATTTCTAAAGAATCTGATACACAACCACCCGTTTCTTCAGCTAATGCTTGGATGTCTGGTTCGGTATAATAATGCGCAATCAACGTCGCATTTTTCTCTTTGAGTAAACGCTTTATATTCGTTTTTAAATATGTCTCTCGTTCAGGACTCAGCGCCTTGGGTTTTTCAGGAAAAGGATAATCGATCGGCGCTACACGTAATACTTCAGTCATGATGCTATTCGCTTACTAAGGGGATACAAAATTGACTGAATTATACCGAAAACACAGAATGACTACTAGCTTTGGGGCTGATAATTATAAGGGAATAAATATGGGGGATGGTCCTTGATGGTGGGTCGTGCTGGATTCGAACCAGCGACCAATTGATTAAAAGTCAACTGCTCTACCAACTGAGCTAACGACCCATCAAAGGAAGTAGAAGAAAGTGGTGGGTCGTGCTGGATTCGAACCAGCGACCAATTGATTAAAAGTCAACTGCTCTACCAACTGAGCTAACGACCCTTTCTTCACTGTTGCTATGCAACGGGCGCATATAATACTCAATCTATGGGGATAAGCAAGCCCTTTTGCCAAAATATATTAAAAAACTTAAAACCGTTGTTTTCATAATCAATAAGACTAAATATACAGCATATTTGCTATTGATTTCCCTCTCTTTACCTTGACCAAAATCATCTGCGCATGTTTTTTGAACAACAAAAAAGAAGTATTAGCTAACCGCCGAATACTCCTTCTTAAATTCTTTGATAATGAGTGTTTTACAGTAAGTTCAACTGCTCTTGTGCCAATTTGGCCGATGTCGAATTGGCATAAGCACTCACGACTTTAGCTAATAAATCTCGAGCGGCTGAAGTATTACCTAGATTTTTTTCAGTGATCCCTAACTTCAACGTCGCATCAGCAATTTTATTAGAGTCTGGATATTGAGAAACTAATATACCAAATTGTTCTTTGGCTTTTGTCCAAGTACGGTTGTTGTAATGGATCTGACCTAACCAATAATGTGCATTCGGCTTAAACTTTGAATCAGGAAATTCTGCTGCAAATGCTTCTAACTTTGGCACAGCCGCTTTGGTATCACGTTGCTTGAGTATCAGGTCCACTGCAGCTCTGTAGGCCTGGGCCTCAGTCTGGACCATCCCACTGCTATCAGCCAATACATTTGCATTAGGCTGTTGTGCAGGAGGGTTCACCGTAGCAGTTTTACCCGTCACTAAAGAAACCGCACCAATGTCATTGTTGGACTTCGTAGCAGCTTCTTGTAGCTGTTGTGACTGTATATCAAAAGCGAGTAATAATTCACGCTGGCGCTGAAGAATCTTTTCAATCTGAAAATTTTGTTCTTCAATTTTCCCGCGTATGCCGCTAAGTTCCGTTTGCAAATCATTGATCTGTTCTTGGACACGTTGTTGACTACGTGTTCTAGACTGCACGACACGTTCTAGATTAGCCACTTTGGTTGCGAGATCATTATCACTCAGATTAACGACAGGAGCCTGCGCAAACAGGCTACTGCTCATTGTTAATAAACCCGCACCTACCATGGTACTTAACAACGTTTTATTTTCCATTATTACTCTCTTTTAAGCTAAGTTTTAAATATATTTATGAAACTTAGTAAATCACTACTGCGCGACGATTCTGTGCCATTGCATATTCAGAAGCACCAGTAACAGCTGGTTTTTCTTCACCAAAAGAAACTACAGAAATTTGCGCAGCTGAAACACCAGCGTTTAATAGATAGGTTTCAACCGCTTGGGCACGACGCTCACCTAATGCAATGTTGTACTCTGGAGTACCGCGGCTATCAGTATGGCCTTGGATAACAACAGATTGTTTTGGATTTTTCACTAGGAACGCAGCGTGCTTATCTAATACACCATAGAAGTCAGCTTTGATTGATGAACGGTCAAAATCAAAATAAACCGTTTGCTCAGCTTCTAAAGCAGCACGTTCTTGTTGCACCATCTCTTCTGCTTGCGCTAAACGTTGCGCAGCTTCTGCTTGGACACGTTGGGCATTGGCTTGCTCAGCAGCTTTTTGTGCTTCAGCTTGCTCAGCAGCAATACGGTTACGCTCAGCAGCAAGTTCTTCTTCTGATGGACCTGAAGAACAAGCCATCATAGTCATTACTGGAACTGCAATAAATAACGCACGTAAAGAAGTAGAAGTTTTCATATATATCCTTGTTGTTTAAATTGTGTATTTTTTACATTAAAAACGGCGACCAGCTTGGGGCTTTTATTTGTCCCTCAACAGCTGGTAGTCTAGCCTTAAATCGACCATCTAATGAAACCAGTGAAAGCACTTGAGTTCCTTCATGCAATGTACTGTATATAATCATACTGCCATTGGGGGCAATACTCGGTGACTCATCCAAATAGGTTTTAGTCAGAACTTGCATCGCTCCATCAGTCAAATTTTGTCTAGCAATGTGGTAGTTACCGTTAGTACGATTTACTAGCACAAGCTCAGAACCGTCAGGTGAAATAGTCCCACCGAGGTTCATATCACCTTCGAAGGTTAATCGTTTAACCCGCTTAGTGTCTAAATTTACTCTATAAATCTGAGGTTTACCACCCCTGTCAGAACTAAAAATCAATTCTTTACCATTTGGTGCCCAAGATGGCTCAGTATCAATTGCCCGGTGACGGGTAATTCTCGATAAGACTCTGGTAGCGATATCAATCACATAGATTTCTGGGTTGCCGTCTTTGGACAACACCATCGCTATTTTTTTGCCATCTGGGGAGAATCTTGGTGCGCCATTAATACCTTTAAAATCAGTTAATTTGACTCGATTCATCGTATAAATATCTTGGATAAAAATCTGCGAACGTCCATTTTCAAAACTGACATAAGCTAATTTGTTGCCATCTGGTGACCATGACGGTGACATTAAAGGTTCTGGCGAGGACAATAACCGCGTTTCATTCTCACCATCATAATCCGCAATAATGAGTTGATAAGGTAAAGCGTTCTTTTTCGTATCTTTTACTACAACATATGCAATGCGCGTCAAAAACGCCCCTTTTTGTCCTGTTAGGGCTTCATAAACCACATCAGATATGCGGTGAGCAAATTGACGATATTGTGTACCGGATATCGTTAATGAACGTGCTACGATGATATGTGCTTTAGCAGAAACTAACTGCCCGTCTTTCAGTATTTGTGCATCACCCGCTAACTGTGCGCCTTTTAAGGTATCCACCACCGCATAGTCAATCTTGTATTTATTTGCAGAGACCTCTTTAATACTCCCCAACACAATCGTATTGATACCTTTATCCACCCACGCTTGATGATTCACTGCACTGACATCACTTGGAAATTGGGGCATACGCGCCATACTGATAGGATTAAAACGACCACTACGACGTAAATCGTTATTAATCACCTCGGTAAGTTCGCCCGGAAAAAAGCCTTCACCTTCCCATTTAAACGGAACAATTGCTATTGGCGTCGCATTGTCGACCCCTTCTGTAATCACAATATTCAGCTGTGCTGTTGCTGAAAACATCACACACCAAGTGGCGACTAATATAATAATTTTCTTCATTGCTCTACCGTTAAGTTGATATCTCTTAATTCTGCAAAAACAGCCGGGTCACGTGACACCGGTAAATTTGTTGGCTTATAAACTGCGTTAATCGCTGCCCGACACAACGCATCATCACCTGATAATTGATTCACTTTAAGCACTACACCACCGATACCAAGACGAATATTCAGTAGGCACTTCTTGCCTTTAAAGGCATCATTGACGATTAAATTACGCTGAATAGTTGCCTTGATCAAGGCAGAATAACGCTGTTTCTCTGAAACAACACGCTTTCTTTGTTCTGCAGCGATTTGGGCTTGCTCTTGACGTAATGCTTCTTCTAATTGTTTTTGTTGTTCCGCTAAACGTTTTTGTTCTGCTACTTCTGCTTGTTTGCGTTTTTGTGCCGCTGCTTCTGCTGCTTTTTTCTGCGCTAAAGCCTCTGCAGCCTTGCGCTCTAATTCACGTTGCTTTTTTGCTTCTGCCTGTTTCTTTTTCTCTGCAGCTTGCTGTGCTTTTGCTTTGCGTTTGCGCTCTGCTTCGCGCTTTTCTCGAGCCGCCTTTTCTCGTTGCAAACGCTCTTGGCGTTGTCGTTCAGTCGCACGCTTTTGCACTTGTTCTTTATCATATTTTGCCTGCGTCACTGCAGGGTCAATAAAAGTTGCCTGAACGATCTCCGGCACAGCAGCTATGTCGACAGCCACGTTAGGTGTTTTTGCTGCAAAACTGACACTCAACACTAAAAATAAAACAATCCCGATATGCAACACTATCGACATGCCATAAGAAGATTTAAGTGCATCGATAACGCGCTGTTTATCCATTTATTGCTCTGGCTCAGTCATTAATCCTACAGAAGGCACGCCAGCCTTTTGTAGGGTCACCATCATTTGCACAATTTTATCATATGCCACTGAACCATCTGCTTTGATCACAACAGGCTTTTTTGGTTGATTTTGTATTTCTAATTCAACCAACGCTAAAAAATCAGGAATGGTTAATGGTGATTTGGGATCATTACCCACGTTTAAATAATATTGACCTTGTGCATCCATAGACGCTATCAGGGGTGGTATTTCTTCTTGTTCCACAGGCTCTGCGTTGGCATCCGGTAGATCAACTTTTACGCCTTGGGTCACCAAGGGAGCAGTCACCATAAAAATGATGAGTAATACCAACATCACATCGATGTATGGCACGACATTAATATCAGATACCGGACGACGCTTTTTACGCTGATACATGATTATGCACTCGCTACCGACTGGCGTTGTAAAATGGCAGAAAACTCTTCCATGAAGTTAACATAACCATTTTCGATTTTTTCTACCTGATTACTGAATTTGTTGTATGCAATTACCGCAGGAATAGCAGCAAAAAGTCCTATAGCAGTCGCTATCAGTGCCTCAGCAATACCCGGTGCAACCATAGCTAATGTAGCCTGCTGGACTTGCCCTAGGGCGATGAAGGCATTCATAATCCCCCAAACTGTACCGAATAGACCAATATATGGAGAAATAGAGCCCGCTGTGGCTAAAAATGACAGACGAGATTCTAAACCGTCCACCTCTCGAGACAATGCCACTCGCATCGAACGAGCCGCACCTTCTACTACCATATCACCTTGGGCGCTCGCTTTGCGCAGACGGACAAACTCGCGAAAACCAGAGACAAAAATACTGTGCACACCGGATATGTGACTCTGCGCAGATAGTTCTTGATACAACTGATTCAAATCGGTACCAGACCAGAACTTCTCTTCAAATTCTTGTAACGTTTGTTTAGCAAACTTAAGCGCACGTGCACGTTGAAAAATAAATGCCCAAGAAATGATGGACGTCCCCATTAAAATCAACATAACTAACTGTACAACGACACTAGCTTCTAAAAACAAACCGATAAACGTGAGATCAGTTGACACGTAAACATTCCTTATAAAGTGAAGGTGGAATAGCACAAGGCTTCATTTTGAGTAAATTGACACAAGCAACCTGAACCTCAGCTGAGACTAACAAACGATCTGCAAAGTAAATACTCTGTGTAAAGACCATAGAAGCTCTTTTAAGTTCGCTGATGGAGGTTCGAATGGTTATTTCTTGCTCAAACTTTGCCGGTGCATGATTTTCCATATTAATTTTTTTAACTACGAATGCAATATTATCATCTAATAAAGCTTGTTGGGAAACCCCTAAATCACGTACATATTCACTACGAGCTCGTTCTAAAAACCTCAAATAGTTCGCATAATATACAATTCCACCGGCATCAGTGTCTTCATAATAGACTCTGACAGTAAAACAATGAGGAGAGAATTTATCCATTAAAAAATCTAATCCTAATAAACTAATTTAATTCAGTTGTATGAAGTCATCTGAGCACTATAATGCACGCCATAGATTGTTTGTGTTTGATTCAATTTGTATCCCTCAACATGTTGTTCTATGTAGTATCATTGACATATGTTTTTAGCCCGCCTCTGGTGGGCTTTTTTTTTGCTCATCGAATCACACCACACTTGCTCTGAAGGGGAATCAGTTCGGAATTAACCACTGATAAAGAACTCCCTCAATCCCGACCGTTACACGGTATAATCAAAACCCAAATGACGATAAGCCCGTTCTAGAGCAATACGACCTCTTGGCGTTCTTTGTAAAAAGCCTTGTTGGATTAAATACGGTTCAATGACATCTTCAATCGTCTCTTTTTCTTCGCCTATCGCCGCCGCTAAATTATCTAAACCGACCGGACCGCCAGCAAATTTATCAATAATCGCTTCGAGGAGCTTGCGATCCATAAAGTCAAAACCTTCTTTATCCACATCGAGCATATCGAGTGCACTAGCAGCCACTTCTGCCGTAGCCACACCATCGGCTTTGATCTCGGCATAATCTCGAACACGACGCAACAAGCGGTTAGCGATACGCGGGGTGCCACGAGCGCGTTTAGCCACTTCAATCGCCCCTTCTTCAGCCATATCAACATTTAAATAATTTGCCGATCGCATAATAATATCAGTCAAATCCTGAGTATTATAAAATTCTAGTCGTTGTACAATACCAAAACGGTCTCGTAACGGTGAGGTCAGAGAACCTGCTCGAGTTGTCGCACCAATGAGGGTAAAGGGCGGTAAGTCTAGCTTAATAGAGCGAGCTGCAGGTCCTTCACCAATCATTATATCCAATTGATAATCTTCCATAGCAGGATACAACACTTCTTCTACAACAGGACTCAAACGGTGGATTTCATCGACAAACAACACATCGTTTTCTTCCAGGTTGGTTAATAGCGCAGCTAAATCTCCTGCTTTTTCAAGCACTGGCCCTGAGGTTGTTTTAATGTTTACGCCCATCTCATTCGCAACAATATTTGCTAATGTGGTTTTACCCAAGCCTGGTGGACCAAATATCAACAAATGATCTAAAGCATCGGAACGTTTTCGCGCTGCCTCAATGAATATCTCCATTTGTTCGCAAACGTGCGGCTGTCCTGTGTAATCGGCTAACGTTTTAGGACGTATAGCACGATCGACAGCTTCATCATCGCCTTTGGCTGTTGCTTGTATTAAGCGATCTTCTTCTATCATAATTACACCATTGACCTAAGGGCTTCGCGGATCAGCTGTTCGCTCGTTAAATCATCTTTATACACACTTTGAATGACTTTACTTGCTTGAGCGGGTTTATAACCTAAAGCAACTAATGCACTCAGCGCTTCTTCACGCACATCGTTCACCGGTACGATGGTATTACCAATATCCAGTGAAGGTGTGCCTGGAATCAATACAGCATCATCAGCAGCCGTTAAATTTAACTTCGCTAGACGATCCTTTAACTCCACGACCAAACGTTCGGCTGTCTTTTTCCCTACCCCGGGTAATTTAACCAAAGTCGTAACATCTTCAAAACCCACACATTGGACAAGTTGGGCTGCAGACATGCCTGATAAAATGGTTAATGCTAGTTTTGGACCGACGCCATTTGCCTTAATCAATTCACGAAAGACAATACGCTCCTGTTTATCAGCAAAACCAAATAATAACTGTGCATCCTCGCGTACGACAAAATGCGTAAAGACCGTGGTGATTTCACCGATCTCTGGTAGCTGGTAAATACTGGTCATTGGCATGTTGACTTCATAGCCAATCCCACCAGCTTCAATCAATACCTCGGGAGGCTGTTTTGCAAGTATTTTGCCGGTAATTAATCCAATCATGCTGCGCTCTCTGTTATTGTGTTTATTATAGGATGCATACTCGGTGTAGCATACTGAATTTAAGTTGAGACTTAGCGTCTCAGTCGACCCCTGACTGTCTTACTCGCTTGGCCAGCCATAGGAAGTAAGCTTTGTTGAGTATGCCCATGACACAGAGCAACTGCAAGTGCATCTGCAGCATCGGCTTGGGGTGTGCCTGGTAACTTTAAAATATGCCTAACCATATGCTGTACCTGTGTTTTATCCGCACTACCCTTGCCCACAACAGATTGTTTTATTTGTCGTGCCGAATATTCATAGACTGGAAGATCGTATTGCGTCGCAGCGACAATCGCACTGCCTCTAGCTTGACCTAACTTCAACGCTGAATCTGGATTTTTCGCCATAAATACTTGTTCAATCGCAAACTCATTCGGCTGGTGCTGTTGAATAATCTCACTGACTCCAGCAAAAATCTGTTGCAAACGTCCGGCCAGTTCATCGCCGTATGTTTTAATACAACCACTCGAAACGTAGGCAAAAGTAGTCCCAGTTTTTTTTATGAGGCCATAACCGGTAATACGGGAACCTGGGTCAATGCCTAGGATAATACTCATGTCGATACTTCCGGGACAAAACGAGCGATGGCGTCAGCATTAGTAGATGACCAAACCTTTTCTATCGCTGCCGTCTTATCCAACCATAAATAAGCTGTGTGCTCCGTTAAACGGATTTGAGCGTCAGCGGGTATTTGAGCGGCGAATACATATTCAAAATTGTATTTGGTATCTACTGGGTAGCGATAAAGCCATGTTTTGCGAATGGTATATTGGTTCGTTAAACGACAGTCTTTGATTTGCTGTAACGTAGGATCCAGAATGACCCCTGTTTCTTCTGCCACTTCTCGATAAGCGGTCTGCAAGGGCACTTCAGATGGCTCTAAAGTGCCCGTTACAGATTGCCAAAAGTCAGGATCATCGTCTCTTTGCATCACCAATACTTGGGCATGTTCATTGTACAGAACGACGAGGACTGACTCTGGTCTTTTAAATGTCATTGAATAATTATTCTTCCGTTTTCTTTACTGTAGTAATCGCTAATTCAGTTAACTGTTCAGAGTTGGCTACACCTGGTGCATTAGTTAACGGGCAAGCGGCCGTAGTGGTTTTCGGGAATGCCATAACATCACGGATCGATGAAGCACCCGTCATCAACATGACTAAACGATCTAAACCAAATGCCAAACCCGCATGTGGTGGAGTACCGTACTGTAAAGCCTCAAGTAAGAAGCCAAACTTAGACTGAGCTTCTTCTTTGGTGATCCCTAAAATATCAAATACCGTGGCTTGCATGTCTTGTTGGTGAATACGCACAGAACCCCCACCTAATTCACAGCCATTTAGTACCATATCATACGCATTAGAAAGCGCAGTAGCTGGATTTGCGGCAAGTTCCTCTGGTGTCATATCACGTGGTGCAGTGAATGGATGATGCAATGCATGGAATTGACCGTCGACTTCTTCGAACATTGGGAAATCAACGACCCACAACGGACGCCATTCACCTTGATTTAATGACAAATCATTGCCAACTTTAAGACGTAATGCACCTAATGACTCGGTCACAACATTATAAGTATCAGAACCAAATAATAGTATATCCCCCGTTTGGGCCCCAGTACGCATCAGTAACTCAGTAATGATTTCTGGTGATAAAAACTTCGCTATCGGAGACTGAACCCCCTCAGGGCCAGCAGCCAAATCGTTGACTTTCATCCAGGCCAAACCCTTGGCACCGTAGATACCCGCATAGTCTGCGTAACCATCAATCTGTTTACGTGACAAGCTTGCTCCACCTGGGACACATAAACACGCAACCCGACCTTTCGGATCATTAGCAGGCCCAGCAAATACCTTAAATTCAACGTTAGCTAAAATATCAGCCACATCAATAATTTTTAATGGATTACGCAAGTCAGGCTTATCTGAACCATAATCTTGCATGGCCTGAGCGTAGCTCATGCGTGGGAATTCACCTAGATCAACATCTAACATTTGTTGGAACAATCCGCGGATCATACGTTCTGTGATAGCCATCACACCCTCAGCATCAAGGAATGTTGTCTCGATATCGATTTGCGTAAATTCAGGCTGTCGGTCTGCGCGAAGATCTTCATCACGGAAACACTTTACTATTTGATAGTATTTGTCCATTCCCGACATCATCAGCAATTGTTTAAACAACTGTGGAGATTGTGGTAAAGCAAAAAATTGACCTTTGTGCGTACGTGAAGGAACTAAGTAATCTCGAGCACCTTCTGGCGTAGCTTTAGTCAGGATCGGTGTTTCAATATCCAAGAAGCCATCGTCTTCTAAGAAACGACGCACAGCGCCGGTGACTTTGGAACGGAACAATAAACGCTCTGTCATCACTGGACGACGTAAATCTAAATAGCGGTATTTTAAACGTTGTTCTTCTGAGTTTTCCTGATTCCAATCTAGTGGCAGCGCTGCTGATTTATTCAAAATTTCTAAGGTCTTGCCCAAGATCTCAATTTCACCTGTGCGCATGTCTTGATTCACTTGTGAATCAGGACGCGCCCGAACTAAGCCAGTCAGCTTCACACAGAATTCATTACGTAAGCTATTTGCTGTAGCGAACACATCTTCAATATCAGGATCATAAACAACTTGTACGATACCTTCACGGTCACGTAAATCTAAAAAGATAACCCCGCCTAAGTCTCGACGTTTATTTACCCAACCAAACAAAGTGACTGTCTGGCCAATGTGAGATGCATTGATGTTGCCGCAATAATCTGTGCGCATGAAAAACCTTAAATATGAACCGATTGGACACGAAATAATATGCTGAGCATTATAAACTAATGCTCAGAATTGCCTAGTAAAGACTGAAAATTGTACGAAAAAAACTAGACGTTTTTTGTTGGATAGTGATTTGTCGTATTACAAATCACTCTCAACATATTCAGGCAAATCACCTAAAGGGGGAACCGCCATGGATTGGCCTTGTTCGTCCAAGGCGACAAACTTAAACACCGCCTCGGTGACTTTTTCTCTGATACCGATACGACTACGACGTACCCAGCACTCGACATGAACATCGAGTGAACTTCGCCCGACTCGGACAATTCTCGTATATACGCCTAAAATGTCTCCCACATGCACCGGTTTAATAAAACTCATACCGTCCAAAGCAACAGTCACCACTCGAGCTTGGGCACGCTGCCCTGCGCAAATACCTGCTGCCATATCCATTTGGGATAACACCCAGCCGCCAAAGATATCACCCGCGGGATTAGTATCCGCTTGCATCGCTATCGTTCGGGTGGTTAAACGACCCACTGGGGCTTTCGCCTTTAAAGGCTCTGATTCAAAACGCACACCAGCCCAACCCGTTTGCATAAAATTTCTAATATTTGCATGATCACTGCCTGAAGGATTGCCAAGGACATCATCACGATAATACGTGCCGAATAGAGCCAGTGTTTGTGCTTCAGATAAGTGATGAAATTTAGCAAATGCGAAAATTTTACAAGAGCCTTCATTCGTTCCTGAACTATTTTCTACATCGCCATTTTTAAACAACGTAGGAGTATACTCATAATGCGTATTAATCACGTCCATTACAGTAGTAAAATCAACCAGCGAGGGAGTATCTTTAACTTGGTCTAACAATGCGTGTGGGGTCAACGTATTCATCCTAAAATTAGCATGGTTACATTGTAATTAATTTCATCCCAAATAAATAGATCAAGACCCTAATACTTTGGCTTGGTCATGCAGCGGTATGACTTGTCTAAAATCGGCAGCATCCAACTCGTGCTTTTTCAAAAGTTTATGCATATCACTGCGATTTCTGCCCGCTAAATTTGCCGCTCGTGTGACGTTACCATCAGTCATATGTAATAATTTTTTTAGATAGCTAAATTCAAATGCATCTTTGGCTTCACTCAGTGTCGGCCAAGTCTTGTCCACTTGCCTTAATGATTGTTCCACTAACTGTTTTGGAATCACTTTGGTATCGCACAGTGCCACGCACTGTTCGATGGTGTTGACTAATTGTCTGACATTCCCCTGCCACGTATGTGTCACCAATAACTCCATGGCATCATCGGCAAATGAACTGATATCCACGTTGTGCTTTAGCACACTTTTACGCAGTAGTTCACGGGCCAAAAGTGGGATATCCTCAGCCCTATCTTTGAGTGGTGGCAAGTGCAAATTCACCACATTTAAACGATAGTACAGATCTTCTCTAAACTGGCCCGATTGCATTTCTATTTCTAAATTTCGATGTGTTGCCGATAGTACCCTAACATCTATATCAATAGTATTTTGTGCCCCAACCGGTTTAATTTTTTGTTCTTGTAACGCACGTAACAATTTAACTTGTAAGGTGTGTGGCATATCCCCTATTTCATCTAAAAATAACGTCCCTTTATCCGCTTCTAAAAATAATCCTCGGCTCGCATTAACCGCACCGGTAAAAGCGCCTTTGGTATGCCCAAATAATTCCGATTCCAAAAGGTTTTCAGGAATGGCGCCACAGTTAATCGCAATAAACTTTTCCTGACTACGCGGACTGGCTTCATGAATAGCTTTAGCCAAGACTTCTTTACCAGTACCACTTGCGCCCGTGATTAATACACTAACGTCCTTTTGGGCAATCCGGTGCGCTTTTTCTAACAATGCAAGCATAGTCATATTGCGTGTCACAATATGCTCAGACCATGATTGATAAGGATGTAGGTTATGACTAATCTTGTTTAATAGCTGCGTTAACTCTTCGTGATTAATTGGCTTTTCGATGAAACCTAACACGCCTTTCTGGGTTGCCTCAATCGCATTTTTTATCGTACCGTTGGCCGTCATAATGATCACTGGCAAGTTCGCTTTGGTTTCTCTGATCCTTTCAAACAAGCGTAGGCCATCGATTTCTGGCATACGTAAATCAGACAACACTACGTCAAAATAGCCTTGCTGGATATGTTGTAAGGCTTGTACCGGATGATTTGTCGCTAGTACTTCATGACCCGACTGCTCTAGGCGAATCGTCATTAAGCGCAATAAAGAAGTGTCATCATCGACTAGTAGAATTTTCATAAATATCCTTGGCATGTGCTGCTCGTATACCTTCATTAGGCAGTAAAATTCGGAAACAAATCGACGCATAACTCACATCAACCAGAGAAATTGTCCCTTTTAATAGACGGACACATTCATCGACAATGGACAAGCCTAGGCCAGCACCTACTACACTATCATTGCGCTGGTGCTCTCCTCGTGAAAATGGCTCGAACAAAGTGGCTTTTTGTTCATCAGTAATGACTCGACCTTGATTGGCAAAATCGATACAACACTTATCTGCAATCAAATGAATACGAATATCAATCTTGGAATGTTTGGCGCCATGTGCAATCGCGTTAGAAAATAAATTATCCAAAATACGCTGAATTAACTCATCATCAGTCTTGATCAACTCAATAGTACAATCGACCTCTACTTGCATATCCATTGCCTGTAAAGCTAAAGCATGAGTTTGTGAAACCTGGTGAATAATGTTTGGCAACGTTAGTACTTGATATTGTGGTGTGGATTGTTGTAACAAACTATTGTAATCCAACAGATGATGTACCAAGGTATTGAGTCGTTGAGTGCCTTTGAATAACAATCCTACGACTTCTTTTTGGGCGGGATTAAGTGGCCCCACTACTTCTTCAACAAGGAGGTTACAGCCTTCATTAATACTAGCTAACGGTGTTTTCAATTCGTGAGATGCGTGACGCAACAAGGTATTTTTAACCGCTTCTAACTTGTTGTTTTGTTGGTACAAACGCAACAAATCCGTTTCAAAATGCATAAATTTATGTGGCACATACCCTTCGGATTTTTGTAGGTTGTATACCTCACCAGTATTCATCAGGTATAACTTTTGATGTAGTTGTTGCAATGGCCGAGAAAACAAATCAGCCACCCAAATCAAAAGACATAAAATAACACCGCCAGCGAATAAAATTAAACCTAATAACTCGCTGTGTTGGGCCAGTAAGCGATTATTTAATATTTGATGTGTTTGATATAAATCGTCAGACAAAAACTCATTGATCTCCTGATTTATTGATACTAGCGACCGTCTCGGTCCCTCCAAGTCAGATCGGTTTGCTGCCAATGTAAACGCATCAATATTTTTGTGCGCTTGGAACAATGGCTGACAAATATCCGCACGCAAGGTGCCGAGACAAAGCTGTTTAGTTTGTTGTTCGATGCGCCCGAGAACGCGAGTCAAAGGTGGGTTAAGTTGATTATGGTCAGCTTCAATGTAACGAATTAGTAATACCGATAATTCATCAATGTCCTTGCTTAGGCGGCCTACTTTTTGGCGCAGACTTAAATGCGTTTCTAAGGCGGTAAAATGTGCTTGAAGAATCGTTGCTTCGGTGTTTTTGCCATACGCAAAGATGCCTGTGACAAACATTGCCACAAGAACAAACACAATAATTAACCATTGTTGTAGAGATAATCGCCGCAATTGCTACCTACATTTGCTTCCCTGCTAGTAAACAAAGTGTAGGTCATAAGAGGTAATTCACAACTATTTCTATGCGACTTGTGATTGTCGACCTCGGGTTACAGAGGAGTCGTGACCACCCTGTCTTGGGTATTTATTTCTGTTGTGTTGGTATCCGTAAACAATGGTGCAAAGTCCAATTCTTTGGCGAGTAAACTCCGCAATGGAATAGGCTTGCTATATAAATATCCTTGATAATAATCACAACCTAATTCTTTTAAATACGACTGCTGCACAGTACTTTCGATACCTTCAGCACAGATAGTCAGTTGTAAACTCTTTGCCAAATCAATAATGGTACTGGTAACCAAACGACTGCGGCTCGATGAATCTATCTCTTTGACAAACTGTTGGTCTATTTTAAGCGTGTCCACTTTAATTTGAGTTAAATAACTCAAGCTAGAATACCCCGTACCGAAATCATCCAATGCGATAGAGCAACCTAGTTCACTGAGCTGAGTAATATATTCATTGGCGGTATCAAAACTTTCTAAGTATGCAGATTCAGTGACCTCAAATTCGATATTATTGGGATTAATTGCGTGTTGATATAAGGTTTGATTGACGTATTCAAACAAATCCGCGCTCCGCAAATCGTGGGCGGATAAGTTTAGCGATACATGCAAAGGGTGGGCTGCCAGTGTTTGAATTTGTTCCATTTCGATCGCTACGCGTTTAATGACCCAGCGAGTGATATCGACCACCTTGCCACTTTGCTCTGCCATAGGAATAAATTCACCGGGAGATAACACACCGAATTCTGGATGATGCCAACGAATTAATGCTTCAAAACCATATAATTTGCCATGCACATCGGCCTTAGCTTGGTAGTACAAATGAAATTCGTTATTCTCAATGGCTTTGAGAATACTATTCGAGATCTGGAGTTTTCTTTTGTAATCTTGGATCAATGCACTGGAGAACATGGTGTATGTGCCACGACCATTTGCTTTAGAGCGATACATGGCAATATCTGCATTACTTACTAGTTCGGTTAAATCATAGTTGGCTTCTTTAGCTTTTGCTATCCCAATACTCAAGCCGACCCTCAGTTCTACACCGTTCAACATAATGACTTTTTCGACTTCGTCTAAGATCCTTAAGCAGATATCCTTTATTTGCTCAGCATTCGGATCTTCATTTGGGATCACTAAAAACTCATCGCCACCCAAGCGCGAGACAATATCCCCTTCTCGCATAAGATTACTAACGCGATTAGCGACTTCTACAAGTACGTGATCACCAGCTTCATGGCCCAGTGAATCATTAATTGCTTTAAACCCGTCTAAATCAAAAAAAAGTAACGCGAGATCTTCGTCACGACGTTTTACCTCTGATAGCTTAAAACGCAGCGAGTCCATCACAAACTGCCGATTGGGTAAGCCTGTCAGCACATCATAATTCGCAAGTTTAGTCATGGTAATTTGTTGCTGCTCAAGCGTTTTGGTATGCGAACGATTTTTTTCTAACTCGAGATTGATGGTATCGAGCATAGCATTAATATTTTTGGCTAATTGGGCAATCTCATTTTTACCCGACAAACTAAATCGCAAAGAGTAATTTTTGGCTGATTCGATCTGTTTCATAAAAGATGATAGTCGAGACAAAGGATGCAATAAACGATTTAGGAGTAATAATGCCAAGCAAATAACGGTTACTGTGGCCCCCAAAACTGTAGGTAAGGTTTGTTTCACCAAAGTAGTTTTACTTGCATTTAATGGAGTTTTCAGATCGTTGACCACTTTTAAGTAACCAAACGATAAAGGCGATTCTCCCACTTTTACTACCCCTACCAAATATGCGCCTTCTAATGTGAATGGCGCAGGTTGAAGTGGTGACTGTTGGTTATGTTCAACCAAGGAAGGCTGCGCATTATTTTGTTTGGGGTTCAGGTAATCCGCCACTAGCGTTTGATTAATATCAAAGTACTGTGCTTGAGTCACATGTTCAAATTGAGCAAATTTATCGAGTATTTTTTTGATGGCAGTTGTTTGTCGCTGACCAGCCGGTATGGACTGTAACGTCTCTAACAGCTCTTCATGAATATTATGAGTTATCCCGACCAACGTCGCTTGGGTATTGCTGGTGTATTGTTTCTCATATTCAAACAACAAAAAGCCCATCACTACGAAAGATAATGATAAAACGAGAAAAAGAATTATTGCGATAACCGCTGTTTTGATACTCGACAAGAGTTACATCCTTGTAAACCTGATATGTATGTAACTGTCATGTTGTAGAAAAGTTTAGTTGAATCACACATATAGTAACCCAAAAATTAAACGTTAATGAGATTGATTATCATTTAGAGTTGTGTTTTAATATCCGTATTGCATAAATATTTAAGGAATAACCTACCCGATGCGTTTATCACACCTCACTTCATGTATTGTTTTATCACTTACTGGAACCAGTTTTGCTTCTGCTGCAGAAGAAACAACACAAAAAATCGAACAAATTAAAATTATCGGTTCCAAAAATGCTGTTGATGATATCCCAGGCTCCAGTGCTTTTATTGACAACGAAACCCTTGATAATTTTGCTGTAACGGATATCAATCGAGTCCTAGCAAAAGCACCTGGAGTGTATTTTGTAGAAGAAGATGGTTATGGTTTAAGACCCAATATCGGTATGCGTGGAAACTCTGCGGACCGTTCAGAAAAAATCACAGTCATGGAAGATGGCGTGTTAGCGGCACCGGCTCCATATGCCAGCCCTGCTGCATATTACTTCCCAACAATTGGTCGTATGAGCGCAATCGAAATTTTAAAAGGAGGCTCTAGCGTAAAATATGGTCCTAGAACCTCTGGTGGCGTCATTAACCTTGTTTCAACCGAAGTCCCTGATGCACCATTAGGTGGTAAGGTAGACTTAGCACTTGGCAGTGATGGCTTTGCTAAATTACATGCATTTGCTGGCGGTAAAACGACAGATAAAGGATATGTATTAGAGGTATTCAATTACCAAGCGGACGGCTTTAAGGAACTGAACTCTGGACAAGATACGGGATTTACTAAAACTGACCTTATGGGGAAGTTTGACATCTATTTAGATGCAGAACAACGCCATCATCTTGAATTCAAAGCCAAGTACTCAGAAGAAACATCAGATGAAACATATTTGGGTTTACTTGATACAGATTATGCAGCGAACCCCCTGCAGCGTTACAGTGCATCTCAACTCGATGAAATGAATACTGAACATACCCACTTTAGTGTCCATTACGACTACATTATCAACGACGATGTAGATTTAAGTGTTATCGCTTATCACAATGATTTTGCTAGAAACTGGTATAAAGTCAGTAAGATTGGTGGTTTAAGCCTTGGCTCTGGTGCCGAAGAAATCGCCTCTCAGGTTGATGCAGGGACTTACACCGACGCTGCTGCACCATTAGTAGATATCAAAGCCAATAACCGTGAATACTTGTCCCAAGGGATCCAAGGTGAGTTAGCCGTGCGTAGCCAAAACCACGATTTACGTTTAGGACTTCGTGTGCATGCTGATGAAATGGACCGCTTCCAATGGGTTGACCAATATGCGCTAAACGACGAACAATTTATGACGTTAGTCTCAGCGGGTACGCCTGGTACAGATTCAAACCGCATCGATAGTGCCGATGCTATAAGTGCCTTTGTCCACGACACGTTTACCTATAATGATTTAACCGTCAAGGCAGGTATTCGTTATGAGAAAGTGGACTTACATCGCGATGACTGGGGTACAACTGACCCTGCTAGAACCAATACTCCTGCACAGCGAGACAATTCGGTAAGTGCAGTCTTACCAGCTATTGGTTTTACTTACCAAACCTCTGATGCATTAGTACTGCTAGCTGGTATCCAAAAAGCGTTTGCTCCACCCGCACCGGGGAATCAAAATGCCGACAAAGAAGAAGGTTGGAATTATGAGGCTGGCCTACGTTATAGCAACGATGGTTTAAAAGCTGAAGCAATCTACTATGTCTCTGATTTAGAAAACCTGCACGGCAACTGTACTGCATCACAAGGATGTAATGATGAGTTAATTGGCAATCAGTACAACGCTGGTAAAGTCGCCATTGATGGTGTTGAATTAAGTGTGAGTTATGCCGCTCAAGTCGGACGTTTTGAGATCCCCTTGAGCATTAATTACACTGTAGCTAATGCGACATTTGAAGAAAGTTTCGCATCTGAATTGGACAGCTGGGGCAACGTAAACGCTGGGGATGCGCTACCCTATCTCCCAGAGTCAATGTGGCAAGCAGAAACCGGTATAAAAGGATCTAACTGGCATGTATTGGCATCGTATCAGTTTGTTGATGAAATGCGCACAGCCGCTGGTTCAGGTAGTATTCCAGCGAATGAGAAAGTAGCAGACCGCAGTGTAGTCAACCTTTCAGCACAATACACACTTGACCGCAACCAACAAGTCTATATGGTCGTTGATAACATCACCGATGAAACCTATATAGCAACGCGTCAACACGGTGGCATCCAAGTGGGTAAACCAAGAAGTGTGCAAATTGGTTACCGTTACACGTTTTAAGCGTTAGGAAAGTAAATGATATGTTCGAGTTCCAGACAAATACCAAAATGCTCGCCAATTTGGTGGTCATGGTGACTCGGCGTCAAGCATAGCACTTGCTCTTTGTGTTCATCACCTAGAGCAAGTGTATACAAGATATGCGAACCACGAAAAGCCCTATCCACAACCGTTGCCGAAAATCGACTTGCATCGTCATGTAAAATATCGTCAGGTCGCACTAACAAACTAAACTCTTTATAGATATTCTCAGGCATTTCCGGCACAACAAATGGCCCGAGTTGCGTTAGCAGCGTTTTCGCATCCACATGCGTAGCACGAATAAAACGCCCTTCCCCAATAAAATCAGCCACAAAGCGTGTCTCAGGTTCATGGTACAAAGCATAAGCAGAGGCACATTGCTCGATCTTACCATTTGACATCACTGCTATTTTATCGGCGATAGTAAACGCCTCAGTCTGGTCATGTGTCACTAATAAAGCCGTGACATTTTCATGTTTTAATATCCATTTAATATCTTTTGCCAAAGTCTCTCTGAGTTCAGGGTCAAGCGCAGAAAAAGGCTCATCTAACAATAACAAATCCGGTTTAGGTGCCAAAGCTCGAGCAATCGCAACTCGCTGTTGTTGACCACCCGATAAAGTATGCGGATATTTATCGGCATGTTCTTCTAACTGGGTTAATGCCAATAATTCATTGACTCTATTCTCACGCTCCAGTGCTTTTAATTCATGTAAGCCAAAGCCAATGTTTTGTGCCACCGTCAGATGTGGAAACAACGCAAAGTCTTGAAATACCACCCCAACCTTCCTCTCAGTAATATCGGCGTGACGCGTGGCTGTACTGACCTCTTGTTGGCGAACTTTAATGACACCCGATTGAATCGGTAAAAAACCAGCTATCGCTCTAAGTAATGTCGTTTTACCGCAACCAGAAGGACCTAACAAACATCCTATATCCCCTGATGCAAGGTGTAAGTTGATGGTATCATTGATAACTTTATCAGCAATTTTTATAGTGACATCTTGGATCAATAGCATGATTCAACCTTTTGATTATGCACGCTTAAACTGCATTGCACGGGTTAACAATATAACAGGTATAATCCCAACCAGTACTATGGTCAGTGACGGTAATGCAGCATCAATGAGACGTTCATCAGATGCATATTCAAAGGCTTTGACCGCCAACGTGTTGACATTGAAGGGACGTAAAATTAATGTCGCAGGAAGTTCTTTTAACACATCCACAAAGACTAATAAAAGTGCACTAAATAAAGAACCTCTTAACAAAGGCATGTGGATTTTCTTGAATATATTCCAACGTGAGTGACCAAGAGCTAATGCCGCATCATCCATACTGGGTTTAATTCTGTCTAGGCCAGATTGGGTATTGTGAAGAGCAACGCTGAGAAAACGGACCACATACGCAAAAATCAAAATGACCATAGAGCCGGATAAAACCAAGCCAATATAGTGGTCAAAAATGGCATACCAAGCAAAATTCAGTTGTCTGTCGAACCAGCCAAATGGTACTAAAACGCCCACGGCAATGACAGTCCCAGGTATCGCATATCCCACGCCAGAAAGTTGATTAATATAGCCTAACCAAGGATGTTGAGTGATCCTATGTGCATAACTCAACATGACAGCAACGCCCAAAGTCACCAAACTAGCAATAATCGCTAAACTTACTGTGGTACTAAGCAGTGCCCAATATCCGCTTAACTGTGCTAGCGAAAAATGCATGGTCGCCCACAGTATGAGTTGTACCGAAGGGATGATAAAAGCGATACTCAAGAGCAAGATACAAAAACCCGAACAGACATATTGTATGTGTTTAGGTGGCACTCTTAACGATGTTGTCTCTGTTTGTCCCGTCTGATAAAAAGCCATATCGCGACGTAGGTAGCGCTCCCAGAAAATCAATAGCAGTACAAACGAAGCTAATATCGCAGCCAGTTGACTAGCGAGGTGCATCTCCCCCATCCCAAACCATGTTCTAAAAATACCTGTAGTAAATGTAGAAACACCAAAATACTGAACGGTACCATAATCTGCCAACGTCTCCATAACAGCCAAAGCAATCCCTGTAAATATTGCTGGGCGAGCTATCGGTATAGCAACTTGGAAAAAGTAACGCCACCCTGTAATCCCCAGAGAAGCAGAAACATCTCGCATGTTTTGTTGTTGTTCGGCAAATGCGGTTTTAGCGAGAAGATATACATAAGGGAACAAGACTAAGCTGAGCATCAGAATCGCGCCACCTAATGAGCGGATCTCTGGTAAGACAGCACCTGTACCACCAAAGTTATCACGTAGCCAGTATTGTAATGGGCCGGTAGGATCTAACATCCCTGTGTAAGTGTAGGCAATAATGTAAGCCGGCATCGCCATGGGGAGTAGCAGCGCCCATTGGAGCCAACGCTGGCCTGGAAAGGTGTATTGGCTGACTAACCAAGCGCTAGACACACCGAAAAATCCACTTAGCACGGCCACACCAATGGCGAGTTGCAAGCTATTGGTGATATATAAACCCAACGTGGTATCTATCAGATGCTGCCACAACGATAGAGAAAACTGGGTAAAAGCGCTATAAATGGAAAGCACTGGTAGTAATACCAGCGCACATATCATTAAGCAACTAAAGAACCAACGTTTATGCAAACGTAAAGCGGTCATAATACGATTTTCATGAAATGTTAATTATCTTCTTATAACCAGCCGGCTCTATCCATGATCTTCACAGCTTGAGCATTTAACTCACCCACTTTTCCGATAGGTATAGATTCACCATTAAACGTTCCTAATGCAGTCAGCGTATCTGACCATTCAATAGTGCTATCGACTGGGTATTCATGATTCGTTTTACCATACCAGCTTTGTGCGTCCTGGGTGAGCATAAAAGCGATGAGTGCTTCTGCGGTGGTTTTGTGTTGAGCATATTTGGTAACAGCAATACCAGAGATGTTGATATGAACCCCGCGATCAGACTGATTAGGCCAGACGACACTGACCGCTTGTGCAGCTTTTTGTTGTGCGGCATCTGCATTTTGCATTGCGGCAAGATAATAGGTATTTGCTAACGCAATATCACAAACGCCTGCGGCAATCGCTTTGATTTGGTCACGGTCACCACCTTTAGGTTTTCTGGCAAAATTTTTGACTAAACCAGTGGCCCAATCTTGGGCGTACTGTTCCCCTTTTTGTGCAATAAGGGCCGCTACCATAGACTGATTATAAATATTTGCAGATGAACGGACACAAATTTTTCCGGCAAACTCTGGTTTGGTCAAATCTTCGTAACTTTGGATCTTATACTCGTCAATCTTGTCTACCGAGACCATGATAGGACGAGCACGTTTGGTTAATGCCACCCAATGTTGTTCTGCGTCATGAAACTCACTGTTAGGGAATTCAGCTAAGGTAATGGGTTGAGTTAATCCCATATCTTTTGCTCTTTGTAGGCGACCCACATCGGTGGTGATCAGGACATCAGCGGGAGAAAATTGGCCTTCATTTTTTAAGCGAGATATCAAAGCATCCGCTTTACCTGTCACCAGATTAATCGTTACATCATTTTGCTCTGCGAAACGGTCGAGTAATGGCTTGATCAGCGCTTCTTTACGAGCAGAATAGACATTTAATTCAGTCGCATTTAACGGTAACGAAGCAATTAACGCAGTAGATAATAAACCGAGGAGAGAAGCCTTTCTGGAGATTTTCATCATTGTTTTCCTGAACGTTTTGAACGATTCAGATGATAACGCTATTGAGAATAATTCTCAATAGCGAATTAGTATTTGCGTGATTTAAGGTTGCCTAAAAAAGACAATTAAGCGGCCATTAACTGATTTTGCTCATCTTCTGTGTGTTGACCTTGAGGAAGAATTTGAATCATGTCTTGGAACCTAGCAATATAAAAGACGCGATAGACTTTAGGTTTGACGTTCAGCAAGCGAATACTGGTATCTGGATATTCTTGGATAATATGTAAGACCATACCCAAAGCAGCACTATCTGCATAATCTGTATGTGACATATCAATGTCTATAGAGTGTAAATCTGAACTGGAATCTCTAAACACATCAAAAAAAGCGTTTACTATGTTGAAATCAAAATTTTTCGGGGTTTGGACCTGAATAAATTTTTGTTCCTTGTTGTAGGTAAATTCCATTTTTTATCTCCATATAATAAATCAACAATTGTCCATCAAAGTGGCAAAAAAGAACTATAATTGTGTCATATCTTTTGTGTGGGTATTTTTGAGTCTCGAGTTAGCAAAAATCCCACCAAACAATGATTCTTTTTTGTCATACATGGTTATCGACGATAAACTACAGAAACTGAGAGTTCAGTTGAAAAAAAATTTATCTTTTATAATTTCATTAATGGAATGCATACCATGAGCGATAACTTAGTTTACAGTACTGAAACTGGACGAATTCGTCCCACCGAGGAATCACCTGTTGCGTTTACTGGCGATGGTATTGTCAGGATCCAGAAAGAAACCAAAGGGCGTAAAGGCAAAGGGATGAGTGTGATTAAAGGGATTAATCCTTTGGAGCACGATTTGAAAAAAATCTGCAAACAACTCAAACAAACCTGTGGTTGTGGCGGTTCAGTAAAAGACAACAATATTGAGATTCAAGGTGATGCGCGTGAAAAAATCAAAGCGCACTTAGAAAAATTAGGAATGACGGTAAAATTAGCAGGTGGTTAATTAACCTGTGTATGTGTATTAGCATAACACTGTCACCCTCTTTTTTTATCACATTTACTAGGTATTCCAAAAGGTGACTAATGCACGATATACAACTTCATGACCTTCATGTTTTATTGATTGAGCCTTCTGATACACAGAAAAAAATCATTCTTAAACACTTAGAAGCTAATTTAGTTACTAGCGTATCTACCGTTAGCACGATTGCAGAGGCACAAGATTATCTCGCTAAAGACCTGCCAGATTTGGTGATCTCTGCTCTGCATTTAAGCGATGGCAGTAGCATTGACTTGGTCACTTATATTAAAGCCGATGAACGTTTAGCCACGATATCTTACATGTTGATATCAAGTGAAACGCGTCTAGAAAAGCTCGAAGAATTTAAACAAGCTGGGGTGGTCGCGATACTCCCCAAACCCTTTGATGAAATTCATTTAAAACGAGCACTAAATGCCACCTTACAAATGATTAACCAAGATGAAATCGAATTAGATTCATTTGATGTTGTCAGTGTACGAGTCTTAGTTGTGGATGATTCAATGATGGCTCGAAACCATATTGTTAGGGTCCTTAATGGCATGGGTTTAACCAAAATCAAACAAGCTGAAAATGGCTCACAAGCACTCACGATGATCAAAGATGAAGCCTTTGATCTGGTCGTCACCGATTACAACATGCCTGAAATGGATGGTCGTGAATTATCCGAATTCATCCGCTTTAACACCGAAACTTCGCATATACCGATTATCATGGTGACCTCGGAGTCCCAAGATAGTCCGCATATGTCGAACATTCAACAAACCGGCGTGAATGCGCTATGCGACAAGCCTTTTGAGCCTGCAGAAGTTAAACATATGTTACAGGCCCTCCTAGCAGACTAAGAGTCTGAGTAGATTATTTTGTTAATTGCTCAAAAACGGCAGATAAGACCATATAAGCATTGATTTATCTGCTCACCTCCAGTAAATTCTAATGATGAATCATTTATTTTTTAACACTACATTTTTTATGCCCGTTTAGACGGAGGCTTTGTAGTGCGCAAACCTCCATCAGGAGGTTTTTTTATGTGTGAGGAAACATGTCAGATAATCCGCTATTACCTATTCGTGAGAAAATCACTGCTTTAGACAAAAATTTGCTCGAAATGTTAGCAGAACGTCAATCGTTAACTAACCAAGTTGCAGCGACAAAGATCGCTGAAGGGATCGATGTTAGGGATCCTAAAAGAGAAGAACAATTACTTATAAGTTTGATCAAAACCGGTCAAAAATTTGGTTTGGATCCGCACTACGTCACAAAATTATTTCATGTGATCATTGAAGATTCCGTTTTGAATCAACAAGCATTGTTATCCGCCAAGGCGAACCCTGATTTAGCCACACCATTAAACCGTGTTGCCTTTTTGGGGAGCAAAGGTTCATATAGCTACTTAGCAACACAAAAATACTTCTCACGCCGCTCCGGTGAATTGTTAGAAATTGGTTGTGACAGCTTTGCAGAAATCATCGAAACCGTAGAATCCAATCAAGCTGATTATGCGGTATTGCCGATTGAGAATACCTCGTCCGGTAGTATTAACGAAGTATATGACCAACTTCAACATACCCGATTAAGTATCGTGGGTGAGTTAACCCACCCTGTTCAGCATTGTTTATTGGTCGCTACTGATACCAAATTAGAGGATATTCGTACTCTTTATGCCCACCCTCAAGTGTTCGCACAATGTAGTCACTTTTTGGGTAAACTGTCTGATATAGAAGTGATTCCAGCTGACAGCACATCAGCAGCCATGTTGAAAGTCAATGAACTAAATCGTCCTGACGTAGCGGCAATGGGTTCAGAAGCAGGCGGTAAACTGTACGGCTTATCGGTGATTGAATCGAACCTTGCCAATCAAAAAGAAAACCATTCACGCTTTATTGTGGTAGCACAAAATGCGGTCACAGTTCCCTTACAAATACCAGCAAAAACAACGTTAGTCATGGCCACGACCCAAGCGCCAGGCGCATTGGTAGATGCACTGATGGTGTTAAAAGAGAATGGCGTCAACATGACAAAGTTAGAATCCCGTCCTATCAACGGCAACCCTTGGGAAGAAATGTTTTATTTAGATATTGAGGGCAACTTACAAGATGGCAAGATGCAACAAGCGATCGAGCAGTTAAAGGCCACAACACGCTTTTGTAAAGTCTTGGGATGTTACCCATCTGAAGATATAAAGCACACCGCGGTTTCTGCAGTAGCAGCCTTAACTGATTAACCACTAAATCGTTAATCATAAGCTCAAAAAAAACCCCGAAGGTTTTGTCTAACTTTCGGGGTTTTTTATAAGCGAAGTATCAACTATCTTAGCGACGTAGGCCTAGACGTTTGATTAAATCTTGATATGCTTCAAGGTTACGACCTTTCAAGTAATCTAGTAATTTACGACGCTGGCTAACCATACGTAATAAACCACGACGTGAATGGTGGTCTTTCTTGTGCTCTTTAAAGTGACCTTGAAGCTTGTTAATGTTGTGCGTTAACAAAGCAACTTGTACTTGAGAAGAACCTGAATCGCCTTCTTTAGTCGCATATTCAGCAATGATTGCTGCTGTTTCTTGAGTACTTAGTGACATAATTATCTCCAAAAAATTAAATGTAAACATAGCCAATCACTAATTCAGCTATGTCGAAGAATGGCGCATTATACGGATATCTAACTTAAATTCAAGGCAATAAGCATATTTCTACAGGATATTTACCCCAAATTTAGTCAATACAACTTAGTCAATCATGTCCGAGTACACCACCAGTCGTTTCGGCTGTAACATACCATCAGTGCCCATCTCACAGACGCCGAGTAGACACTTATTGGGTCCATATACTTTCACTTGCTCACCTACCGAGAAATCGCCATTTGCAGAGATAGCCATACCGTGTTTGAGTGCTTGCATTTGCTCTTCAGTAGCGACATTCGAAGCTAAGGCATACAACGGTGTATCAATGGGGAGTAACAAAGCATCAATATGTGTAAAGCGCTCGTCTTGATATTTATCGACATACGCTTGCAGCTCAGCAAAAGGTAGCATTTTTTCACTCGGATAACCTGCCACTTGGCTACGATGTAATTTACTGACAAATGCACCACATCCTAAATCTTGACCGATATCATCGACCAAAGAACGAATATAAGTCCCTTTTGAAACATGTACTGTCATATCAACTTCGACATTATTGTTTGTGCCAATACCACGAATAGCATCAACCGATAAAGCAAATACTTCTATATCACGTGCCGGACGCTCAATGGTAATACCTTGCCGGGCATACCAATACAAAGGCTTACCTTCGTGCTTTAATGCTGAAAACATCGATGGGACTTGTTTACTTTTACCTAGATAGGCTAAACAAGCATGCTGAATCTCATCGGCTGACACCGTCACTGGCTTTTCTTCAACCACTTCGCCTGCTGCGTCAGAAGTATCGGTGCGCACACCTAAAGTCGCGGTGACTTCGTATGTTTTATCCGCATCTAACAAAAACTGTGAAAATTTAGTGGCTTCACCTAAGCAGATCGGCAACATACCGGATGCTAAAGGGTCCAAGGCACCAGTATGGCCAGCTTTACTCGCGCCATAGATAGCTCGAACCCATTGCAAGACCCGATTAGACGACTCACCCAATGGTTTATCAAGTAAGAAAACACCTGATATATCACGACCTTTCCGTCTTCTACCCATGGTTATTTATCTAACTCTGGGGTGTCTGTAGCATCGCTATCACCGTCTGAACCAGCCTTGGCATCTTCATCGCGGATCACTTGTGTTACCAAGTTAGAAATACGCATACCTTCGGTAATCGAGCTATCCAAAATGAACTTTAATGCAGGTGTATTACGCATCCGCACACGACGCGATAACAACCCTCTCACATAACTTTTGCCTTCTTCAAGAATAGCCATAGTTTCTTTGATTTTAGCTGGGTCCATTTCTAACAGCGTGACATATACTTTGGCGTGTGCCAAATCACGAGAAATCTCAACACCAGATACAGTAACAAAGCCAAGTTCTGGCGCTTGGTGTTTTAAGTCGTGATCGATAATGTTCGCTATTTCTTTGTGAACTTGTTGTGAAACTCTATCAGTACGAGAAAATTCACGTGCCATATTATTATTCCTCAAAATAGAAACGGAGGCATACCGCCTCCGTTGCAATAGATTGTAAAAGTGAAATTAAAGTTCGCGTGCAACTTCTACGGTTTCAAATACTTCGATTTGATCACCCACTTTTACATCGTTGTAGTTTTTAACGCCGATACCACACTCGATACCTTTCTTAACTTCCATAACGTCATCTTTGAAACGACGTAAAGATTCTAGTTCACCTTCATAGATAACTACGTTCTCACGTAAAACACGAATAGGACTGTTACGCTTGATGACACCTTCAGTCACCATTGAACCGGCAATCGCGCCAATTTTTGGTGACTTAAATACATCACGTACTTCAGCTAGACCGATAATTTCTTGTCTAAACTCTGGTGCTAACATACCACTCATAGCGGCTTTAACTTCATCAATTAGATGATAAATAACAGAGTAATAACGTAAATCAATTTCATCTGCTTCGATAACACGACGTGCAGATGCATCAGCACGAACGTTGAAGCCAACGACAATAGCGCTTGATGCTGCGGCTAAGCTTGCATCAGTTTCGGTAATACCACCGACACCTGAACCAACAATATTGACTTTAACTTCATCAGTAGATAGCTTGATTAATGATTCAGAGATAGCCTCTACTGAACCTTGAACGTCAGCCTTCAGAACCACATTTAGCTCAGATACATCACCAGCTTCCATGTTCGCAAACATGTTTTCTAGTTTCGCTTTTTGTTGTTTAGCCAGTTTTAACTCACGTTGTTTAATCGAACGCTTGCTAGCTACTTCACGTGCTTTACGTTCGTCTTTAACGACAAGCGCATCTTCACCTGCAACTGGAACACCTGATAAACCTAATACTTCAACAGGAGTAGATGGTCCGGCAATTTTTACTTCTTTACCATTCTCATCACGCATCGCTCGAACACGACCGTATTCTAAGCCACATAATAAGATGTCACCGGCTTTGATTTCACCTTCTTGGACCAATACCGAAGCCACTGGACCACGGCCTTTGTCTAAACGAGATTCAATCACTAGGCCTCGTGCAGGTCCAGTTGGTACTGCCTGTAAATCGAGTACTTCAGCTTGTAAATTAATGGCTTCTAATAATTCATCAATCCCCAGACCGGTCTTGGCTGAAACATTAACAAACTGGTGCTCACCGCCCCACTCTTCAGAAATAACTTCGAGTTGAGAAAGTTCAGTTTTAACACGATCAGGATCCGCAGATTCTTTATCCATTTTGTTGACGGCAACAATCAAAGGAACACCTGCAGCACGACTGTGCTGAACCGCTTCTTTGGTTTGTGGCATCACACCATCATCCGCAGCAACAACGATAATAACAATATCAGTCGCTGTAGCACCACGGGCACGCATTGCAGTAAACGCGGCGTGTCCTGGGGTATCTAAGAAAGTGATTTTACCATTTTCTGTTTCAACAGAATAAGCACCGATGTGCTGTGTAATACCACCAGCTTCACCATCAGCAACTTTTGCACGACGGATATAATCAAGTAATGATGTTTTACCGTGGTCAACGTGACCCATAATGGTAACAACAGGTGCGCGTGAGGCTTTCTCACCATCACTCGTATCTGCGATTAATTCATCTTCTAGAGCATTATCATTAACGAGTTCAAATTTATGGCCCATTTCTTCAACAACTAAAACCGCTGTATCTTGGTCTAAAACTTGGTTAATTGTAGCCATCTCACCCATTTTCATCATGGTTTTGATAACTTCATTGGCTTTAATCGCTAGTTTACTAGCAAGTTCGCCTACAGTGATCGTCTCACCTAATTTAACAACGCGTTCTACCGGTGCAGCTGGCTTATTGAAGCCTTGCTTCAAACCATCCGCCGCTTTCTTGTTACGCTTGCGACGACGTGAACCACGTTGTTCGATTTGTGCATCTTCTTGATCTTCAGCTTCTTGAGCATAGCGGTTAGAATGCACGTGAACTTCTTCTGCTTCTTGAGCTTTACGACGTTCTTCTTCTTCTTTCCAACGACGTTCGTTTTCCACAGCAAGTTTACGCGCAGCCTCAGCTGCTTTTTTCGCATCTTCTTCAAGTTTGCGTTGCGCTTCTTCTTCTTGTTTCTTACGCAAGCGCTCTTCTTCTTTACGTGCAGCTTCTTGTGCTGCTTTTTCTTCAGCAGTCATTTGCGGTTCGTTTTTACGACGCTCTTCTGCCTCTTTCTTGGCTTGTTCTGCTCGTGCAGCAGCTTCTTGGGCAACTTTACGTTTTGCTTCTTCCGCTTCACGTGCTTTTGCTTCAGCTAGTGCTTTTGCTTCTTGAGCTGCTTTTTGTTCAGCTTCAAGTTTGGCCTGTTCAGCAGCTTGACGTGCTGCTTCTTCGGCAGCTAAACGTTGCTCTTCTTCAGGGCTACGCTTAACGAAAGTCCGTTTTTTACGCACTTCAACTTTAACGTTTTTCGATTTACCAACACTCAATGTGCTAGTAGTCTTGCGTTTTAGCGTCATTTTCTGCGGCGCTACTTCACCTGAATTACCATGCGCTTTACTTAAATGATCTAACAACTGTTTCTTTTCACCTTCGGTAACATTGTCACCAGGCTTTTTATCTAAGCCAGCATCTTTAAATTGCTGCACTAAACGGTCCAATGGTGTTTTAATATCACTGGCGAGTTTTTCTATTGACACTTCTGACATTAACCTCTCCTATCCTGTACTGCTAATTACTCTTCGCTAAACCATTTGATATTACGTGCAGCCATTATAAAATCGCCTGCAGTTTTTTCATCAAGTTCTTCGATATCAGCAATATCATCAGTACCTTGTTCGGCTAACTCTTCTAGATCAGTCACGCCACGTTTTGCTAAAGCAATTGCAATTTCTTGCGTCATGCCTTCTAGATTTAACAGTTCTTCTTTTGGCTCAAAAGATTCTTCGTTAGCCAATGCTTTTGTTGTTAGATAATCACGTGCACGATTACGTAGTTCTTCTACGATATCTTCGTCTAATCCTTCAACATCTAATAATTCGTTTACTGGTACATAAGCAATCTCTTCAAGATTACTAAAACCTTCATCCGCTAATAATGTCGCGAAATCTGCATCAATATCTAATGCTTCAACAAATAAATCTACCACTTGAGAATTTTCGGCTAATTGTTTAGCTTCTAAATCTTCAACCGTCATTACATTTAATTCCCAACCAGTCAACTGACTAGCAAGGCGAACGTTTTGGCCTGATTTACCGATAGCTTGTGCTAAGTTATCTGGTTCAACCGCTACATCCATTGTCATAGTATCTTCGTCAGCAACAATGCGTGCTACCTCTGCAGGTGCCATTGCATTAATCACAAATTGTGGCGCTTCTTCATCCCACAATACGATATCAACTCGCTCACCACCTAACTCACTGGAAACCGCTTGGACACGTGAACCACGCATCCCGACACACGCACCAACAGGATCTAAGCGTTTATCATTTGTCTTAACAGCAATTTTAGCACGTGAGCCAGGATCACGAGCTGCCGATTTAATCTCTAATGTTTCTTCTGCAATCTCAGGCACTTCCAAACGGAATAATTCAGTAATCATGTCAGGGTTTGTACGTGAGATAAATAACTGAGCGCCACGCGCTTCTGGACGTATTACATATAATAGACCACGTACACGGTCACCTGGGCGGAAAGTTTCACGTGGTAACATGTCATCACGGTAAATCACACCTTCAGCATTGTTACCTAAGTCAATTAATATACTGTCACGGTTAACTTTTTTCACCGTACCGGTCACTAACTCACCGACTTTATCTTCATACTCTGCAATCATTTGTGCACGTTCTGCTTCACGTACTTTTTGGAAGATAACTTGTTTAGCCGTTTGTGTTGTGATTCTGTCAAATGCAATTGAATCGATTTGATCTTCGACGTAGTCGCCTAACTGAATATCTGGCTCATCAATTTGTGCCGCTGACAATGTCATTTCTGCGTATGGATTCTCTTGCTCTTGATCGTCTGCAATAACCAACCAACGGCGGAAAGTATCAAATTCACCAGTATCGCGGTCAATCGCGATACGAACTTCAATCTCACCTTCATTTTTCTTTTTAGTAGCGGTTGCAATTGCGAATTCCAAAGCTTCAAAGATACTCTCTTTGGGTACCATTTTTTCATTAGATACCGCTTCTGCAACTAATAAGATTTCTTTACTCATAATGCATAATTCCCGTTGATTGTGGCCCTAGTCAAAGGTGGGCACAACGTTACCTTTTTCAATGTTTAAAATAGCTAGTGTGAATACTTCATTATCCACCTCGACAACAATATTGTCATCGTCACAGCTGATTAATTTACCTTTAAAGTTTCTTCTATCACCCATTGGCATGCGCAGTTTAACTGCTACCACTTCATTCACTACTGCTGCGTAATGGGCCGCCTTAAATAATGGACGATCCATACCTGGTGATGATACTTCTAAATTATATTCTGTAGAGATAGGATCTTCTACATCGAGTATCGCACTCGCTTGCAATGATACTTCTGCGCAGTGATCAACTGAAATACCATCAGGATGATCTATAAATAAACGCAAAATAGAATGTTTTCCAGCGCGTACAAACTCTACACCGACCATCTCAAAGCCTAGAGACTCTGCTGCTGGCGTTAACATTTCAGTTAATGTTTGTTCAAGTTTTGACAAATCTTTACTCCAGAAATAAAAAAAGGGCCTGTAGCCCATTTTTCATATCACAAAAACGAAAAAAGCCCCTTTCAAGCAGGGGCTTTTGAAACTAATTGGACCCTAGTCCACTATATTATATGATTTACATGAAACTATCTCATAACACACAATAATAGGTATGTGGTTGCGGAGGCAGGATTTGAACCTACGACCTTCGGGTTATGAGCCCGACGAGCTACCAGACTGCTCCACTCCGCGCTTGAAACTGGTTTAAGAGGATGTCCTCTCAAGTGGTGCGTATTATACATGCCATACCTTTGTGTGCAACCGTTATTCGCAAATTAAATAATATAAATGTACTGACTGCTTAATTTATAACACAATCGTACAAAAAATCTGATAAATGCTGATTAAAACATCAAGTAAGTCATATCTAACAACGTAATACGCAACGTTTTTACCTGTACGTCTTGATATGGTTCTTATCTAAAATGTGGAATCGCTTTTATAAAGCCAGATACCTATGGCTTATTTAAACATTTCCATCTTATTTGCGAGTTTAAAGTCTAGTTCGCTGATCCCACCCACATCATGGGTGACGAGTTCCACTTTGACTTTGTTGTATATATTAGACCATTCTGGATGATGGTTCATTTTTTCAGCCCAAATAGCAATTTGCCCCATCCAACCAAAAGCGCGAATAAATGATTTAAATATAAATGTTTTACAAAGTTTACCGTCCTTAACTTGCCAATGCTCAATGTCAGGAATTGAGGTATTGAGTTCAAGCAACGCAGCTTGTATTTGCGTCGTAGAATATTTTTCAGCCATGTGTGATTCCAGTTTTTCATTCATTGTATTTATACGCCAATTTGGTCTAAGGAGAAAGTAAGTGCTTGGTAAAATAATTTCATATCAGCAACTGCTGTAACAAAAACTCTACTGTTGTTTTTTATATCCGCTTTACAATATTGAACATTAGTGCTGAATGCATTTACTGTTTTCTATTTATTGGGGATTTTTTTCTTTTCTATTAATCTAATCTATATTATGTTACGTAATCCATAACCATAACTAATAATAATTCATCCATCTTTGGCATGGATACATCGGATACTTATGAACCTACACAGAATTGATTTGAATTTGTTTGCCGTTTTCGACGCGATTTATACGGCGGGAAGCTTAACTAAAGCAGCAGATGTTTTATGTATCACACAACCTGCGGTGAGTAATTCTTTGTCACGTTTACGTGATCTGCTAAATGATCCTCTGTTTGTCCGAACTGGGCATACCATGACACCTACTCCCGTAGCGCAAAATATTATTGTTCCTGCCAGAGAAGCTTTGGAGTTACTCCGTAAAAGTGTTCAGGCTAGCCATATATTTGATCCTTTAATTGCCAAAAAACAATTTAACTTTGCTAGTCGTGATTTACTGGAAGCCAGTATCATTCCCCGACTACTCACCCAACTAGAAAATCAAGCACCGAATATCACGCTCACCAACTTTGAGATTGGGTATAACAAAATTGTCTCAGAAATGGCCAATGGACATTTAGATTTTTTTGCTGATGCAACGACCTTTAGTGACCCACATCTATCCAAGCATAAAATCGCTAATGACCGATACGTGGTAGTGGCCAAAAAGAACCATCCAGAATTGCGTCAAGGTTTGTCGATGGAGACTTTCCTACAGCTGGACCATATCAATGTGTCACAAAACCCACAGGCACAAGGTTTAATTGATATTGAGTTAGACAAACTCGGACATAAGAGGCGAATTAAATTCCGTTCTCAACATTTTTTAACTGTCCCCAGTGCGCTGGTAAAAACAGATATGATTGCTTGTTTGCCTTATCATTTAGCAAAACATTACGATGTTGCTATTTTTGAACTGCCATTCAAAGTACCTCCTCTAGAGTACTTTTTGTATTGGCATATATCCATGGAAGATGATCATGCGCACCGCTGGATGCGTGAACAAATCATGGCAATTGCGCATACCTACCAGTCACATGACGCACGTATGCAAGAGGCTGTTTGATTTAAACTATTGATAATTGTTGATAACCAGAAAGCTATGCTTTTCACTCAAACTCCATTGCCAACATTGGGCGCTTGTTCACTAAAACGCTTTTTTCTGCACCGCAATTTTCTGTAGCGAAATATTGCGGCGCCCAATGTCTTTAGGAGAATTAAACTAGTTACTTATACCTTGAAGAGTGTGGCATCCATTGCCATCAAGTTATTTGCACCTGACCGTATCGCCGCAATATGCGAACGGGTTCTGGTGAGTAAACGATCAAAATAAAATTGTGCAGTGTGCAATTTTGCTTCATAGAAATCTTTGTTACCACTACCTTCATCTAATTTCTCTTGCGCTTTCACAGCAATCTGTAACCACATATATCCCACCATAATATAGCCAGAGTACATGAGGTAATCGACGGCTGCTGCACCCAACTCGTCTGGATTTTTTGCTGCTGCTTGACCAATCTCAGCTGTAACCTGCTGCCATTCGTCACAATGTGAAACGATGTCGTTGGCCATTGCACTAAATTGGGTGTGTCCACGTACTTCGGCACAATATCCATGAATTTCTTGCAGCATGATTTTCAACAACTCGCCATTTGACCCCATGATTTTTCTGGCTAACAAATCAATAGCTTGAATGCCCGTTGTGCCCTCATACATCGTTGATATTCGCGTGTCTCGGGCTAATTGCTCCATGCCCCACTCCGCAATATATCCATGACCACCATAAACTTGCATCCCATGTGATGTCGCCTCCAAAGCCGTTTCCGTTAAGAATGCTTTGACAATCGGGGTCAACAAAGACAACTTGGCATCGGCTAATTGCTTTTCTGGACCATCTTCACCATACATTGTGATATCAACCATTTGCATACATTTTATCGCCAAAGCGCGATTCCCTTCCGCAAATGCTTTTTGGGTCAATAACATACGTCGCACATCGGGATGTACAATAATTGGGTCTGCTGGACCATCTGGATTTTTTGTACCGGTTAATGATCTAAACTGAACACGGTCTTGTGCATAAGCTAATGCTCCTTGAAATGCTGCTTCAGAGGCAGATAAACCTTCGAGACCAGTGCCTATTCGCGCGATATTCATGAAAGTAAACATACAATTTAAACCGCGATTTTCAGGCCCAATAAGTATGCCCGTAGCGCCATCAAAGTTCATTACACAAGTGGCACTGCCTTTGATCCCCATTTTATGTTCAATCGAGCCACACTTAACTGTATTTCTAGCGCCTTTATTGCCGCTTTCATCTACGTGATATTTAGGTACGATAAATAAAGAAATACCTTTGGTACCAGCAGGTGCATCAGGTAATCTAGCAAGTACAATATGAATGATGTTTTCAGACATGTCATGCTCACCAGCTGAAATGAAAATTTTGGTTCCGGTCAAGCTATAAGTCCCATCAGGGTTAGGCTCTGCTTTACATTTCAACATTCCCAAATCTGAACCACAATGCGGCTCGGTTAGACACATGGTTCCAGTCCATTCACCAGAAATTAATTTCGTGAGAAAACGTTGTTTTTGCTCTTCGGTGCCGTGTGCTTTGAGCGTTTCCATACAGCCTGCACTCAAACCTGGATACATCGCCCAAGAGTGATTAGCACCGGAAAACCATTCTGCCATAGCGGTTGCCATAGAGTATGGTAAACCCTGACCGCCATATTCTTCAGGCTGAGCCATAGATGGCCATCCACCTTCTACGTATTGGGCGTATGCTTCTTTAAAACCTTGCGGTGTAGTGACTACGCCATCATTAAAATGACAACCTTCAGCATCGCCATTAGCATTGATGGGTGCTAGGACATTTTCTGCAAATTTTGCAGCTTCGGCATAGATAGCTTCAATAAGATCAGGCGTTGCATCCGCAAATCCCAGTTTCTGATAATGCTTTTCAAACCCAAACAACTCATTCAGCACAAAGAGTGTGTCTTGACTAGGCGCTACATAATTTTGCATATTCATTTCCTAAATCATTAAACGTGTAACAAATTTGAGGCACAAAAAAACCTCACATAGTGGCATACTATGCGAGGCTCTTGAATAAACATACTTTATTGATTTTATGGAGAGTTATTAGGTGTCGTTATAAATATGTTAAGAATTTTTCTCCATAGCTTCGTTGTAATAGCGTTGTCTTAACTGTTTCGCTTCTTCCCTGCTGAGTCCTTTCATCTGTTCACTCAACGCTTTGCGCTCAGCCTTATCAAGATTCTTAAAAAATTCTCTCTGTGCTTTTCTTTGTGCTTTGATCTGAGCTTTTTCAGATTCAGGCAATGCATCAAATGCTTCCTTCTTAGCTTTCATCTGAGCTTTAATTTCAGCTTTTTCCTCTTCACTCAAATTTTCAAACTTTTTCCGACGTTCTTTCAACCTTCTTTTTTCATCTTCTGGAAGGGCTTTAAATCGTTTTGCGCGTTTTTTAAATTCAGCTCTTTCTTCGTCTGACATCTCAGCTAGTTTAGCCATTCGCTGTTTGGCTTTCTGCCTTTTTTCAGGAGACATTTCTGCCCAGCGATCTGCTTTTCGAATAAGTGTTAATTGTTCCGTTTCAGGAATATCAGGCCAGGTGTATTCATACTCAGCCAATGCTTTTTGCTGCTTCTTATTTAGAGAAGTCCATTCGACGGCAGATACCGATAGCGTTAGTAGACTTAAACTCATTCCTAATAAGGTTGTTTTTAATAAACGGTAATGACTTTGCTTGGTATTTTTCATAATACTGTACTCTTTGTTGGTCTAAATATTTTATAGTGGCTCATTTAATAGCGTTTCATATAAATCTAAATCTTCAATCACTAATAAGTCTTCTTCACTCGTCGTGATGACTACTTCTAATAAAGTGGGTGATGACAAAAAAGGCAATGCTGGTACTGGCACATTGTCGTTAGTTTGTAGTTGGGGTAAAAATAAGAAACTAAACAGGACAACAGATGCCAAAGTTCCTGTCGAAAAAGCAAACTTTGGTAAAGACATAGGGCGAAGACCAAGCAAGGTGCATACTTTAGTAAAATATAACGTCACTGCCGGAGTAAACGATGTATTAGTCTGTCTATCGGTAACATTATTTTGGTTTGCTATTTGCTGCATCACATTGCTCGTATTAGCAGACAGTTTCATCTGAATATCTTTGTGTAACGTGGTTGCTTGCTGCCCCAATACTGAACAAAGTTCTGCGTATCCCCGAGGGGTTTGCGGTCTAAATTTTTGGTTAACATTATCGTTCTGGGTACCCATAGATGCACCAGGGGTTGTATGGTCATCGTTAGTCATCTTGCTCACCTAAATAATGTTGAAGTTGTTTTTTTGCTCGGGCGTAATGCTGTTTCACTGTTCCGACACTCACACCTAATACTTCTGCTATATGCTGTTCAGAAAATTCATTAATCGTTTTTAATAAAAATACACTTTGTTGCTTTTCCGGTAACATTTGTATTGTATTAATTAATTTCTTGTAGCCTTGTGCATGCGCTACTGCGTATTCCGTATTCTTGCATTCGTTATCTGTCCACTCACTTTTGTTTAACTCAGCATGAGCGGCAAACAAACTTTCTGCTAACTCAATATTGTGACTATCTGATGTGTCATCGTTGCCTGTTTTCTGCCAAAAAAATAACTTGTTTTGTAGACTTAACCAGCGCTGCTTATCAATCAGTTTGTGGCGTAGCACAGTGAAAAATAATGGCGCCCAATCACTTTCTGCTTTATGTGAATAATGCTTGTAAAATTGCAACATGGTGTCTTGGATAATATCTAGGCTGTCTTGCTCAGACAGTCCACGATACTGACAAAACAGAAAAGCTTTTTGCTGGTTCGCTAAAAAAAAGCTTTCAAGTTTATGTATTTCTGATTTTGTCATTTATCAGTTATCAATTTAGTCAGTGTATTAGTTAGTATAACGAGGGAGAGGAGTAAAAGTTGACATGAATAACAAATAGTTTGTGTATTTCGGGTTTAGTCGGCTTAAGTTTTCTATTTAGGCACTAATACCACTTTACCTTTTACCTGACGAGATGCTACATAACTCAAAGCTGCGTTTGCATCTTGTAAAGTAAAGACCCGGTCAATATGCACTTGGATGGTGCCTTGGGCAAACCACCCCATTAACTCAGCCATGTTTTCTTGAAAACTAGAATAATCATGCTGAGTAAAACTTCCCCAGTACACACCTACAATGGCAATACTTTTAACTAAAGCGAGATTAACTGAAAACTTAGGAATCTCTCCACCGGCAAAACCAATAACGAGAAGCCGGCCACCAAACCCAAGTGCACTTACACATTGATTAAAAATATCCCCTCCGACACATTCATAGACAATGTCAACGCCCTGACCATGTGTGATTGCTTTTGCTTGCTCTTTGATACTTTGAGTAGAAGTATTAATTGTATGATCGGCGCCTTGTGCTTTGGCGAATTCACATTTTTCATCTGTAGAACAAGCGGCAATCACAGTTGCCCCCATCTGTTTTGCAATTTGTACCGCAGCAGTGCCTGTACCACCAGCCGCGCCAGTCACTAAAACAATATCTCCAGCTTGGCACTGTCCACGTTGCTTTAAGGCATGATGAGCTGTCGCATGTGCTGTCATTAGAGCCGCAGCTTGTTGCGCATCAAATGTATCAGGGATTGGCATCACCAGATTACTTGGGACAGCGACATATTCGGCATAACCACCTAGCATGCACCAACCAATCACTTTTGCTCCAGGCTGAAGATGTTTTACTTCAACTCCTACCTCAACCACTGTGCCACACACTTCAGCACCAGGGGTAAATGGAAACGCTGGACGCATTTGGTACAGCCCTTGTACTAAAAGACCATCAGGAAAATTGACTCCAGCAGCTTCGATTTTAATTAATACTTCATGAGGTTTGGCTACAGGTATAGCAACACTTTCGACACTATGAGCATCGATAGGTGCAAACTCTTGACACGTTAACGCCTGCATTGTTGGGACATGATCAATCATTATAATTCCTTAAGAATAAGTCAACATACTAGGTTGTGTGTGTAGATAAGCGACATCATTAAAGCCAGTCAAATAACTTGTATCAGTATTGACCAGAAAACGATGTAAACTGCTATTATAGATTTGTAAGTTAGTCGCAACAGTCTTATCTGCTGTTAAGCCCAAGACGTACCCCAAATACATAGCAATTGCTCCACCAGAGGTACTCACCATAATATGCTTGGCTTCAGGAAAATCTTTTTGCAGTTGAACCACGCCTTTAACAACACGAGTTTGAAAACCAGCATAAGTTTCTGATAAGTCATCTAACTCATCCTTACTCCATGCCTGCATAGCCAGTTTTAGCACCCGATAAAAAGCCGTTCTTGGTGCATCAGACAAAGGTGTTTCATGAGGATTTTTAGCTAAAAAACTATCAACAACTTCTCTAAAAGCAAATTCATTAAATGCTGGGTAAGGTGTGGCATCGGGTTGAATTGGTAATGCTGCAGCAATATTTTGTGCCGTTTGGGTATGGCGTTGCATACCACCTGCCACTAAAACATCAGGACAAATCTGTTGTTCAGCGACTGCTTTTCCCAATGCTAGTGTTTGGGCATGGCCTAGTTCAGAAAGGTTATCGTAATTGACTGCGCCATAAGAGGCTTGCCCATGCCTGACTAAGGTAATTAACTGCATTATGTTCTCTGCTTGTTCTTATATTTTGATCTAATCATCATAACAAAAACAAGCAAAAATACGGATGAAATTCATGATACATCACCATTAGTATCATGAATTTTTGGAGCTATACAAATATTGGGCAGTACAAATATAAACGCGATGTACGTATTTAATTAATGCCCGATTGTTCTGGGTTTATTGCCACCTGCCGGTTTACGTGCTTTGCGACGGCCCTGTAGTTCCATGTTGTATACTTTTTTACTCGCTGGCTTCTTAGGCTTTTTAGGTTTTTTAGGCTTAACAGCTTTTAAAGGTTTTTCTGGCAAAGGTTTACTTAAAGACAAACCTTCAACATGCACGATTGGAATAATTTGTTGAATAAGGTTTTGAATCGCACTGAGCTGTTCTATATCATCAATAGTCACAAACGATAAAGCACTACCACTGGAACCAGCTCGTCCAGTTCGTCCGATACGATGAACATAATCCTCTGGTACATTTGGCAAATCATAATTCACTACGTTTGGTAATTCTGAAATATCAATACCACGAGCAACAATATCCGTAGCGACTAACACCCGTATATCACCTGATTTGAAACCCGCTAATGCTTTATTCCTTGCTCCTTGGCTTTTGTTGCCATGGATAGCTGCCGCTTCCAACCCACGTTCTGATAATTGCTTAACTAGTCTATTGGCACCTGACTTAGTTCGCGTAAATACTAATACTTGCTGCCAATTATTTTCTTTTATAACCGCTGTCAGAAGCTTTGATTTTTTCGACTTCTCAACTTGGATGACTGAGTGTTCGACTGTTTCGGATGCCGTATTTCTGGGGGAAACTGTGATTTCTACAGGGTTATTAACAATCGTACTGGATAGCTTTCTAATGTCATCTGAGAACGTAGCAGAAAATAGTAAGTTTTGTCGTTTGTTGGGCAGAAGTTTGATGATCTTTTTGATGTCATGGATGAAACCCATATCTAACATTCTGTCTGCTTCATCTAAAACGAGCGTTTCTAGTTGTGTAAATTTAACTGCGTTTCGTTCATATAAATCTAATAGGCGTCCAGGCGTAACGATCATAATATCGCAACCTTTGCGTAAAAATTTCATCTGCGGATTAATCGAAACACCACCATAGGCAACCACAGCTTTCAAATCAGTATGTTTCGCATAACCCACCACACTTTCATAAACTTGAGCAGCCAACTCTCTGGTTGGTGTAACAATTAACGCTTTGATATGGTTAGGTTTTGCTTTGGGTCCAGTAGCTGTATGTAACATTTGGGCTAAAGGTAATGTAAAAGCACCTGTTTTACCTGTACCAGTCTGGGCTGCGGCAAGTACATCTGATCCTTTAAGAATCTCTGGGATAGCTTGAGCTTGGATTGGTGTGGGTTCTATATAAGATAACTCATCTAGGGCTTTCTGGATATTCGGGGATAACCCTAGTTCTAAAAATTTCATATGTTCTTCTTGTAGTAAAGCCTTGCGGTATAGCAAGGCGCGTAAACTACAGTATACCAGTTATATGCGCAAGTGTGCAGATTATGCTCCACCAAAAATGCGCTGACTCAAATAGGAATCACGCTTCTGTGACGTAATTAAGGTTTTTTCTAATACTGGTTTATGAGCTGTCAACATAAGATGACTGCGAGCTCTTGTGACACCTGTAAACAATAACTCCTTATGGCACAGTTCGTTATGTTGTTCCGGCAAAACAAGCACGACGTTCGCAAACTCACTGCCTTGAGACTTGTGGACGGTCATAGCATAAACAGGCTCAAAAACAGGTAGTCGATAACGATGAATGACCCTATATTGACCATCATTCACTGGAAAAAAAGCAACGAGTTCGCCTTTATCATTGGGCCAGACAATCCCGACATCTCCATTATTTAGTCGTGTTACATGATCATTCTGCAAAACAATAATCGGTAAACCTTTAAACCAAGGCTCAAGTACTGAGGCTTTTGCATCCAATGTACTTATCACTAGCGAATTAATATCCTCGACACCCAGTTTCCCCCGACGCATGGGCGTTAAGATCTTTAAGTCTTGTAACAAGCTTAATGCTTCACTAATGGTGTTTTGCTGTGCGATTTTAGCAAAATATTGACTCGCCAACTGCTTAATTAACTGTCCTACTGAAGCAGTATAGTCGGAAGCGTGCCATTGTAAGGCCTGATTTTCATTTACCATTTTTTCTAATTCGACAAAGCTAGAAGATATTTTTTCAGCTGAATTATAAGCTTGATGAAATGCTGAGTATTCTCCTGCAAGTATCGCATTTGCCATATCATTGATGTGGTTTAGTGAACGATAGTTTTTGGTCAGGGTAATCACATGGTCATAATCAGGTTTTGATGATTCTGAAATACAGGTACCCGTCAAAGCAGTTAACCAATCAGCGGTAACTTTTGAACGCGATAATGCTGTTTGTTTTGCGATAGTCCCTACCAGATCTTCAAGAACACACCCTACATCTACAGAGGGTAGTTGAGCGCTATCTCCCAACCAAATAACTCGCGCTTTGGGTTTACATGCAAGTAGTAACATTTCAGTCATCCGAAGATCCAGCATAGAAACTTCATCAACCATAATGACATCAAAGGGCAAAGGGTTTTGACGATGGTATTTGGCATGCTTTGAGTGGCCGCCAGTACCAATGAGTCGATGCACAGTAGTTGGCGTTTTGGGGATATGTTGCGCACTCTCTCCTAGTACTGGATGATAGTTAAAAACCTCAAGTGCCGCATCAATTGATTCACCCAGCCGTTGAGCGGCTTTCCCCGTCGGAGCCGCTAAAGCAATTTTTGCCTGTGGTGATAGGAACTTTAAGGCTAACAATACACGTGCTGCAGTGTAAGTTTTACCTGTACCAGGTCCTCCATTGATAATACTAAACATTCTATGGCAAGCGTTCCCTACTGCAAGTGCTTGAGTATTGTTAATGACTCCCTCAGGGAAGAGTAAAGGGAGAATTGTTGTCAATTTATGCAGTACAGCATCGGAATTGCCGGATGATGGTGTACAAGAAACCTGATTTTTTTCTATTAAGAGTTCAGCAATCTTCGTTTCTAAGGATTGATACGAACGCATATAAATCGCATCAAATTCAATAACCAAATGATATGGAGCACTGGCAGTAGTGAGTGCTGATAATGCTTCGTCAAAGTATGGGAGGTTGGCAATTATCACACCCGGATACATTTTTTCTTGCAGTGAACTAATGTCATAGTGGTCACTGTTTTTCGAGAGATTATTCTCCGTATTTATATGCCCTGAAAACCATATATCTTCTTGTAGTCTTGTTAAAGGTAAACAACTATGTCCTCTTGCTAAATGATCATAAACACTAGCAGCAATCACCTCTGCAGTAGGCACATATTCTTCTGGTAAATCAAAAAAACTCACAAAACGATAAGCATTTGCGATCACACCTGGATCGTTTAGGCAGTTTTGTAAATGTGGGTTTACTTGCATTAATGATGTTAATGTCATGCTGTATCCCCTTCTTTGTCTGTGCCGAAAATACGGGTCAAACTAGCTATCTCTTCTTGGGTGATCTGTTTTTGGTATATACCTGACATAGTTGGACCCGAACAAGACATTCCTCGTAAAAAGAAATAATATACGCCGCCGAAATGTTCAGAAAAAGCATAGTTAGGTAGCTTCTGCGATAACATTTGATGCAAGGCCCAAGTGTAAATCAAATATTGAAGATCGTAATCGTGTGCTTCGATGGCTTGCGTCATGGCTTGGGAGTCATACATCTCAAGAGAATCACCTAAATAGTTTGATTTGTAATCTGCAACATAGTATTTCCCGTTATATTCAAATAATAAATCGATAAAACCATGTAACATCCCATTCAATATATGGTCACTCTTCGCAGCAAGCTCTCTACGTCGATGCTCTCCCAAGAGTTTGGCTAAATCAGCAACATTAACTGAAGCTAGAGGGAAATAGAACTCCGGTTCTTTTAATGTATGCGTTAAATCACGTAACGAAAATGTATCGCAAGCGTTATCCTTTGATGGATTCGATACCTGAATTGGACTAGCTAAAATATCTTCAAACCACTCAACCAAGTCTTCTGTTTTTACCTGTTGATTATGCGTATCAGCAAAAATGCTAAGGTGCTCTTCATGCTCAGCCAAATTAAATGGCTGACAAAATTCATGATCTTCTAAGATATTGTGTAATAAGTTCCCTGCATTAGCCCCTTTGGGCAGCGTAAAACGTATTAAATCACTATTTACTCTTTTATTAGGCTGTGCTTTTTCATCTTGTTCACGATCTTTTTCATTGAGGTCGGTGAAGGTATGTTGGCGGGTGATTTTACTAAATGACTGCACTTCCCACTGCATACTTGTGTTGCCTGAAAAAATAGCGCTTTTATACTGTATGGTATGATTTGTCTCCTCTATTTTTTCTTCTTCTATCGCTATTGAATAAGGATGAAAGACAAAGCTATCGGAGTGTAACCCTTGAATTGTCTCTAAACTCGAAAGGATAGATTGAGGTTTATCAGCATGTATGCCTAACGCAGTATAAACGGTTGAACTACAAAACTCCGAAGGTTTACCCAAGCCAATATAACAACGAAATGCAGCTCTCGTTACAGCTACATAAAGTAAGCGTGTTAATTCAGCAAAATCTTGTGTTTGTTGCTGTTTCTCAGCATTTACAGATTTGCCGACTTGAACGATTTGTTGTTTTTTTCCTGAAATGAAGGTTTGGTATTGTAATACCTCTTGCTCTTTTTGATAGGGTGCAAAACCAGCAAAAGGAACAAAAACCACTGGGTATTCCAGTCCTTTAGAGCCATGAATAGTGACAATTTTTATTAATTCATCATCTGAGTCTAAGCGTTGAATATATATGTCGTCATTATTAACCCTCACATCTGCTTCTTGGAGGTGTATTTGTGTCGCTAACCATGAAATCAATGCACCATGTTGCGTCAACGATTTGCTTTGTTCTTGTAAAATATCAGCCAAGTGCAAATAATTGGTTACTTGTCGCTCTCTAGATAACACTGCTTTACGTGACGTGAAACGTTCTTTTAAAACATCTGTTAATAGTGAATAAATACCTGATTTTTGCCACATATTCGCATAATTCACTAAAGCCTCAACATTTTCGTCATATGCTGAACTCATGACATCCTGAAGTGCTGACACTTCAGTCAAAGACAATCCCCATAGTTCAGTGGCACATGCCTGAAGTACTTTTTTGGTATTTCGATAATGTTGTAAGCCATTGAGAAATGCTAGGACTTGTTGGGCTTCCTGGCTAGCAAAGACGCTCTGTTTATTAGATAAATAGACTGACTTTAAACCAGACCTTGCTAAAGCGTTTTGTATTTGTTTAGCTTCAGATTTTCCTCTTACTAAAACAGCAATATCCTTGGGAGCAATTTGCTTTAACTCGTCGTCATCATACTTACTGACTGACTTTAACAAACGAATAATCTCATTCGTCACCCAAATAGACGCTGCATCTTTGTAAGTGTTGTTCCCGGATTTAAATTCTTCATCAAATGTTTCTTCCGGATAGAAAAACTGAATGGGGGGGGTGCCTTCAGACAGCCCTTTTAACTTTGGTTTACCCGGATAAATCCATGGCGCTGAAATATTTTCCCCAAAAATCTCAGCCCGATTTAAGCCCCCTTCATGAGTCTTTTCTGCCGAGGCTTGAATGCGAATATCCTTGGTATTCTCCGTTGTGTGTTCAGCTGTACTTGCTAACGTTCTCTCTGTAGCACATTCCATTGTAGTACTCGATACATCTCTACAAGTAGTTTCATGGTTTTGGTCTGCAGGTGGGAGTTTTGCGATGACCTCTGCAGTCGTTAATACCGATAAGTCGATCCCATAAAATAAAAGATCGTATGCAGTAATCATTGCTTGGGTAGAACGATAGTTTTTTTGCATACTCCATGCATAATCAATATTTTGAGAGGCATTCAGGTATGTAAATATATCTCCCCCTCTAAAACCGTAAATTGCCTGTTTAGGATCACCAATCATCAATAACATATTTGTAGTTTGTCTGGGGTACAATTCAGAAAAAATCGTATATTGATAATTATCGGTATCTTGGAATTCATCAATTAAGGCAACTGGATAGGTATTACGGAGTTGATTGTGTAAGTCTTCAGAACCATGATGAATAGCTTTTGCAAAAAGTCGAACCGTATCATTGTGACCCAGTACATTTGCATGAGTCTTTTTTTCGGCTATTTGTTGTTTTAACTTTAAAATAAGTTCAAATATAAACTCGTTTCGCTCTGCGATTCTGGAGCAATCTCCACCGGCATATTGAGCATGCATCTTCTTCAGTTTTTTAGTAAAGTTCTGATATTGCTCAACAGCATCTTTAATCCTCTGTTTTTCGTCTGGATCATCTGTTAATTTGGGAATATGTATATTGCCACTCAGAACTTTAGAAAGTGCGGGGATCTCAACAGTCAAATCAGGATTATCGTACCAAGCTAATAACGCATCCAAGGCATCCATTGTGGTATAAGCAAATTTCGGCGGTTTGGTTTTGTTCAATGCCTCATTAACCATACTTTGATATCTAAGATAGTACTGATTCAATATGTTGTGTACAGTGCTCACTTCCGGGCTGTCTACCAATTCCTTTAAGCCAGAAGAAAGTTCCTCTTCAAGTTGTTTTTGGTCTGCAAATCGCAGCGGTAATTCACTCGCAATAGCCTGACCATAAGCCTGATAAAATCGTTCAGGAGTATCTACTTTGGCTTCAGTTAAAATCTCAATATTTTGTTGATTTGAGACTAAACGGCGATATTCATCTTGAATGCATTCAAGCTCTAAGTCCAAAGTAGAATTTTCTATATTAAACTCAAAAGGCAAACCTGAAATAAAACTGATACGCGAGAGTTCACGCTGACAAAACGCATTAATGGTATGGATAGGTGCTTCATCTAACAACAACGCAGAACCCGACAACTTTTTTATACCTTGTTGTAAGTACTCAAGCACATCAGCAGAACTGCGACACGGACTCATGTATTGAGTTAGTACATCTTCTTTTAGGTATTGATAGCTTAATTCTGTATCAGTCGGTGACTGAGTGAGCCACTTCTCTTGCTCAGACTCTAAGGCAGATTTAAACTCATTGAGTGTCGCTGCAATTCTATTTTTTAACTCCTGAGTAGCCGCTTTAGTAAAGGTAACCACTAGTATTTGATCAATGGTATACTCTGTTTCAAGCAACAAGCGCATCACAATCCTAGTAATATTAAATGTTTTCCCTGTGCCGGCACTCGCCTCAATTAGATGAACACCAGATAAGTTCATTTGGGTAACCGCAAGTGGTTTTTTGAAGACTTGTGACATCATTATTTCTCCACTAATGCTTTACCAACTAGACTTGGTAGTTGTTTAAAAAGAGATATCCATTCAGATAGAATCTCCTTTTGTGTATCTGGTATGACGTATTCTGAAGAAAAAACAGAATTGAATGCTTTGTCTTTTTCTTCGACAATTAATGTATTGAGTGCTTTCGTATACAAAGCATCAATCTCTGCATTAGTTGGGGGAATAAACTCTGTTTTCTTGGCGGCACCATCAATGGCCTTGAATATTGCTTGATGGTCTAGAATGAGACCACAATTAATCCCGCTCATATATAGCGCTATGGTTTTTTGTAAAATGAGCACTGCAAAATCTGGATCAATATCCTCTGGTGTGAGTGTCAATCTCACTGATAAGTCTTTGGCCACTTCTTTTTCTTTATCCCAAAACACATCAAAAAATTGAGCTTGGCTATTTATTCCCTGTTCCAGCTCTAGCACCGACAAACAATGACTCAACAAATAATATAATCTACTGTGGCCATCTGGGCGATGACGTCGCTCAAAATACAGTTCATTTTGTGCGTTAAATGGCAAATTATCACTCAGTAATATTGTGGTACCCTCAAAATCTAGTTTTACTTCGACAAAACGCATCTCAGTCGTCTCAGAGACAAAGCGACTAGGTATCTCAAGAAGAGAAAAACCTTGTAAAATCTTGTTGTACTTTTGATTTGGTGGAATATCACCACTACTAACAAAGTGGGTGATACACTCTTCTCCGACTTGTGACAAGTCACTATCACCGGCTTGTATACCTCTATTAATCAAAGTTTGTCGTAGTTTATACGTCACTAAATTACTTAATAAGAATGGTTCAACATCACTATGCATATCTGAATATTTATCAACTTTAAAACCCAGATTAAATTCAACAAAGTAATTAACGGGGTCTTTTATGAATTTTACTATATCTTGAATTGATAGAAATTCAGGTATGGTATGCGTAAAAATATTATTGGACGGAGTGGATTCTCTAGTTTGTAAGTCTAACCATGGTGTCGCAAAAGAAATCGGATTCTTCTCATCGAACAAAGCTAAATTAAATGGTTGTAATTTATGCTCTTGGACTTGTTTTTTTAGACCGTAAGTTTTTTCTAGAAATGTTAAGAGTTCAAACACAACTAAACTTGGTTCACGAACTTGATTAGTATATTGATCATGCCCTTGATAACTAATATATAGTGCTTGTCGTGCTGAAACTATAGCTTCTAAAAACAAGTATCTATCTTCATGCTTGCGTGATCGATCCCCTAAAATTGCGGGGCTATAGTGCATCAAATCAATACTAGATCGCTGTGTGACGCGAGGGAAAACACCATCATTTAGTCCCAACATACAAATGACTTTGAAAGGAACAGAACGCATCGGCACCATAGAACTAAAAGTAACCTGGCCCGTATTAAATTGATTCAATGCATCTGGAATACTGAACTTGTTATTGAGTTCCTCTTTGATAATAGACAAAGAGAGTGGAGAGCTATATTGTGCAGCGGATATTGCTTGGATAACCGTACCAATGCCCTTAACAAGGGTCAGATAAGAGTGTTCATTTCGACTAAATTCATCAAACAATAAGGGTAAAAGCTGAGTTTTAAGGTACTCAGACCAAGCAATTGCAGTCCGAGGCTTGGTCAATTCTTCTCGAATATCTTGCAGAGCCATCAAGAAGTGCTGTAAACGACCAAGTACTGACCAGCCGTGACCGTCGACTAAAGATAACCAAGCTAGAGATTCATCTAAATCTTCTGGAGCACTCATACTGCCTTTGAATATGCGTTCAATCCCCCACAACCAAGTATATACAGCATCCTGACTTTGCCCTAACAACTCACTTTTATGGGCGGCATCAAACCCCCAGTAAATATTCGCTGCGGTAACCCACTCACTAATCTGCTCAACATCAGAAGGTGTTAACTTGAGAGACTTTTGGATGACAGGAAGACGCAGATAATCGAGTAAATGATTAGCCACCATACGATTATCAGGAAGATCCAGTAAATCCAAAAACATCGCTATCATTGGATCGGCATCTAGAGGTGCCCGATCCGCAATGGAACAAACAATTCTTGGGTTATCCGAGCTAGTTGGTGCAAACGGTCTGCGAAAGACACTATCGACAAATGGCGCGTAATCCTCTACCGCTGGGCACAAGACAATAATATCATGCGGTTTAAGCTCAGGATCTGCTTGCATAAGTCCCAATAAATAGTCATGCAGTACTTGCACTTCTCGAATAACAGAATGACAACTGTGAATCGAAATACTTTGATCATTGGGTAGGATAGGAATATCCGGTTTACTCAGCTCTAACATACCTTGTTGTACACTGTGCAACAGTGATATGTGTTGTTCTGATGGAGTATCATCTTGAGTAAATTCAACATTCGAAAAGGCAGCACCAAATAACGCAGACTCTGTTATGTCTTGAATTTCAGCACTTTGGAATTGATTAAACAAACTGCGACCTTGCTGGCCTAAGTTAGCTAATAAGGCATTTGTTGAGTGTTCGTCTTGTAGCGAGATAATCGATTTGCTGATCGCTGATTTTGCTCTAGCGCGGTCAGATTGTAAGTCTCCCCAAAACTCCATACATGGATTAATCTGAAAAAAATAGATATCGATTTTTTGTGCTATGCATTGAAAAAACTCTAGCTGCTTGGGAGTCAACGCATTGACAGCAAAAATAAAAAGTTGTCCTGGTAACTGATTTACTGTGCTATCTAGACTTTGCATTGCCTCGTTGATCAAAGCGACTGGTACTTGTCCATTTTCTTTAACCAAGAGCGACCAAATATACTGCTGCCAAGTTTGTAAGTGCTCGGGTAAATCATCTTCAAGGCTTCCTTGGGACCATTTTGCAATCCATTCAGGACGAAACTGGATATACTGCTCATACACATCTGCGAGTTCTTTTGCCAATGCATATTTGGCATCGGTAACATGTTTCGCATTTTGCCAGTAAGCCACTGCAGCGGTCATTTCCGCACGAGAACATATGTGTTCATCATTGAGTAACTCTAAAATACGCCAAACTAAAATCTCACGCTTATACATAGATTCTTTAGGGATGGCTTGTTCCCCCAAAATCGTTCGACATAGATTATAAATAGCTCTGGAAAGAAGCGGGAACTCTATATTTATCGCTATACCACCGGCCCGAGCTAAAGACAGACTCACATAATGCTTCATCCCTTGGCTTTCAACAATGATGGTAGCAGGAGTAAAAGGATCTGCTCCACTGGCTTTGTGCTCTTCATTAAGAATAGCTTGAAGCATTGTAATCAGGTGTTCTTGTCGATTCGACGGAATAAGATGGAACATACAGGAGCATCCTTTTACACAACGCATGTATAAATAAACAGTACTAATAATCTAGACTGGTGCTTAAACAATTGCAAACCATTCTACAAATTAATTTTTAAAACCATGATAATTCAGCAATTAAATAAAACTATACCTACAAATATTAAGCGTTTAAAATACTTTAAAATTTTTCATTAGGAAAGCGTATGTTAACAGCTGAACAACTTGCAATCATGCTAGATCTCCAAAATAAAATGAACTCAAAGGTAAATCCAGACTGGTTAAATGCTGGCTATGGTTTCATGCGAGCGGCGATGGTTGAATCGGTGGAAGCGATTGAACACCATGGCTGGAAATGGTGGAAAGCACAGACCAAAGATTTACCACAATTACAAATGGAATGTGTGGATATTTGGCATTTTGCACTATCTCATATAATTATTTCCTATCAAGGCGATATTAACGCTTCTGCTAAACAAATCGCTATGCTTTTAGCAGAGCAATCTACACAACTGGAATTCGATGGAAAAACCTACACTTTTAATGAACAAGGTTTACTAGATAATTTAGAATTAATGACCGGTTTAGCCGCAGCTAAGCGTTTTGATGTCAGTTTATTTATGCGCATCATTGAGCAATGTGAGTTATCTTCAGATGAGCTTTTCCGACAATATGTCGGCAAAAACATCCTTAACTTTTTCCGTCAAGACCACGGTTATAAAGATGGTACATATAGCAAAGAATGGCATGGTCGGGAGGACAACGAGCACTTAGTCGAAGTTTTGGATGAAACAGATCCCACTAATAGCGCCTATGCAGAAAATGTATATAACGGTTTGCAACAAAGATACCCAGGCTAAACCATAAAAAATGCCCTAAGAACAACATTATTCTTAGGGCCCCATTAAGTTTTAATACAAAATATCACAGTGCAATTTAGCGCAGGCTGCCTAACCAACAAAGACCACTTTTTGTTTGAATTCAGTCGCAATGATATCCGAAAATTGCTGCTCCAACACATGACGTTTTACTTTCAAAGTCGGCGTCAATAAACCATTATCAATGGTCCATTCATCTTTTAACACCACAACATGGTCAAGTTTCATATGACTCTCTAAACCAGCATTCACCTTTTCTAATGTCGCTGTTAAAGAGGTAGTCAAATCATCTTCTGATAATTTAGCCGCTTCTTCTGACATAACCATTAACGCAATCGGTTGTGGTAAATTATTCCCGGTCACACACACTTGCTCGACGTTAGTATTTTCTAAAATTTTACCTTCTATCGGTGCTGGAACAACGTACTTACCTTTAGACGTCTTAAAGATTTCTTTCAAACGGCCTGTGATTTTGACATAACCGTCTGCATCTATTTCTCCTTTATCGCCTGTTCTTAAATAGCCATCTTCGGTAAATGTCTCAGCTGTTTTTTCTGGCTCTAAGTAGTAACCAAGCATATTACATGGCGCTTTGACTTGGATTTCACCTTCATCCGAAATACGAATATCAACGCCATTATATGCTTTACCAATAAACCCGACTTTATCAGAGCGATAAGGAACAGACGCTGTACCAAATGCAGAGTTTTCGGTCATGCCCCACCCTTCTGAAATTTTAACGCCTAAACGTTCAAACCATTTTATAACAGGTGGTGCCAATGGCGCTGAACCACTCGCCCAAAGTCGTGCTTGATCTATGCCTAAAGCACTGACAATTTTCTTTTTGATCACGTTATTTAAAATAGGAATGCTTAACAGAATGTTTAACTTTTTCTGTGGCATTTTAGCCAAAATCCCCATCTGAAACTTAGTCCATAAGCGAGGTACGGAGACAAACAATGTAGGCCTATGTGCAACAACGTCACGGTTAAATGTCTCTAATGATTCGACAAATGAAATTTGCATGCCAGAATAAAAGCTTGCTAGCTCAACAATTACTCGTTCAGTAATGTGCGCGAGAGGAAGGTAGGACATAACGCGATCAGCGGCACTCACAGCTAAATCGTCTAAACACGCACTAGCGGCCCAATTAATCGTTTTGTAGCTATGCATAACACCTTTTGGCTGACCAGTACTGCCAGAGGTATAAATAATTGTCATTAAATCATCTAAATCAGGAACAGGATTATCTGATATAGGTGCAATATCCATATAGTCAGACCAGCTAGTGCCAATATTTAATTCTGGATATGGAAATGAGACTGTGGGCACTCCATCAGGAATATAGCTTAGACTCTGCGCATAATTGTCCATCCGTCCCACAAACATTAACTTAACGTCTGCATGGTTCAATACATAGCTGATCGTTTCGGCACCCGCTGTAGCAAAGATAGGTACACTGACATGACCGGCTAACATAATACCGAGGTCAGTGATGAACCATTCCGCACAGTTTTTAGAAAAAATACAAATACGACTACCCGGTTCGAGATTCATCGCACGTAGTTGTGCCGCAACTTTCCGGGCCTGAGTTGACACAGTCAGCCAAGTAAAATCACTAACCTGACCGTTCAGTGGTTGCCTTAAATATACAGTGTCGGGGCATTCTTGTTCCCACTTGTAGAGCATTTCTACAGGGGTTTTTAGGTCTGTCGAGGTTGTTGCTACAGTATCTAATGGCATAGCCTGTCCTTTTTTACTTCTTATTAACATGGATAATACCGATTATTTTGCAAAAAACCACACACAAAATGTAAGGAATTGAATCGAAAATACGACAAAATCCATCTATATCAATTTATACATGGATATTATCGGTCTGGTTTGTAAATTTTTTGAGAATAAATTTTACGAATTGACTAAGGCTAAGTTTTCTTTGTAACGATTGCAGCTAGATTGATTAATCATGATACTGGCAATATCGTTACCTTCATGCCCAGTATAGGTATAAATAAGAGGGACATCCATATTGAGTAACATCTGCATTTCTTCACTTAAGCAGACTGAGTTATGTAGTTCGGGCCCCATCGTCGCAGCAAACAACTGAGTATTGATGTCGTCTAGAGAGAATTTGATTAACGTGTAATGAAAAACAAATGCTCCCCCCTCCACACTCGTTTTATTCAAACGCGTATTAGGATCTATTAAAGCTGGTAACCCTAAATTCATCTCATCTGATGCAACAGCTAACTCATCAGAAAATTGTTGCGAATAATAATTGTGCTCTGTCGTAGTGTTTTGCCAAAATTTGGATAAAGAATCAGCTTGGGCGTCAGATACATACATGAAGCTTAAAATAAAAATAATATGAAGAGTGTTTGTTTTCAAGAGTAACCTCACAACATTACATGCACCTCAACTCTTTAAAAGTGCGGTACAAAAAATGGCAATCATGGAAAAGCCATCTACATTTAATAGACAAAATGTTTACATAGACAAGGAAAACAAATGCGCCGTTTAACGTTACTTATTAGTTTTGCAACCAGCGCTAGCTATGCCTTTGTCGCGTTTTTGGTTTGGTATTTATATGACCAAACTCTTTTTCATAATCACTATATGGTGATTTCACTGTTAACGCTTATTCCATTAATACTGCCGAGTTACAAAGTCCATGACGTGCTAGTGACTTTGTATCTGTCTGGCTTACTTGCCAATCTGCTTTTACTTGTGAGTGAAAAGATAAGTTTAGTCGTTACTACTGATACTTTCTTAATTTTTATCAGCTTCTTTGGAATTAGTAGCCTGCTTTATATCGTTAATTGGTGTATTTCAACCATTTACCCATCTAAAACACTTGAAAATCGTCGACAAAAAGAAAGTCATACTTTGAAGTCGCTACCCTAACCCTTTTACTGTCAGATTGCTTTAAACCATCCTGAATCTCACCATAGAGGTACTGCATGAGCTGGGCCAAGAATTTATATTTCTTAGATTAAATTTTAACTTACTGATTAATAATGATTTTAATCACTTCGACATGGTTCTTTTTAGTTGATGGTAAATCTATGCAGAGTAGATTGTAAAAATATCCGACATACCTAGGCTTTGCGCCAGTATGCAAGCACGTCTTTTTATTGCTAATATATTAGTATTCCTACTGACTTCTCCAATAGACTAATCGAGGTCTAACAAGGCGACATCTCTATGATGCTTTTTCTCTCTTTATTGATTGCACATCACCTGGCAGATTATTATCTTCAGCGACACACTTGGATAATGTGTAAAGTACAACATCATGAAAAATCGATTGGATTGTTTTATCACATTTTGGTCCATGTAGGTCTAACTTCATGCGCTTTGTACATTGCCTTAGCACAGTGGACTTGGCTAAGCACATTCGCCTTGGTATTTATCATTACTACACACTATGCGATTGATATTTGGAAGACATACCAAACCTTTACTGCGCGTTATTATATTGCCGATCAATTAGGACATTTTGTTGTACTTGCGATAACAGCGGCGAGTTTTATACAGTTTTATCCTGATTTAATAGTGCCGAGTTTTAGTTTTTTACCGTTTAACCATACTGAGCAAATCAGTTTCTTAGCATGGGGGCTAACGCTATTATTTTTGGGGAATCCAACGGGCATTTCTTACATGGTATTTTTTCGGCCTTTGACGCAAAATAAAGACATTGGTATTGCTGAAAATGATGGTGAGATTTTTAATAATATCAACTCTGGGGCTATCGCTCGATTAACGAGCGTGATTATAGTGGGTACAGGACAATTTATTCTAGCAACTTTTTTGATCAGCTTGCATTTGACGTGGACGTATTACCAGTTACTACCCTTCTCTAAAACAGACACAGCTGAACAATATAGCGCCAGAAAAGTCTTTAACTACAGTTATTTTCTCGCAAACCATGGCTTGGCGGTCGGTTTAGGTGTTGTTTTATATCTGTTTACCTAAATTTCACGCCCCCTATATTTAGTTTGACGCAAAGTGCATATTTGAGTAAGCGTGTCGCAAGATACTTAAACAAAATCAGGCTGACGATTCTTTCTTCGCTTGTCAGCTAAAGATTTCTCTTTTTCTCTTTTGTGTTTTTTTCTGTTGGACGAGTCAGATTGTTCTTCGTCAAATAGGTAATCATCAAAACGTTGATATTTTTTCATTATCCTTTCTCTAATTAGGTATCCTTACCTTATTAAATATCGGTATTTTTAAAATAAACTTCAATCTTTTTGCTTATGAAAATGGGTAACTAATGAACAAAATCCACTCAATTACAACCAATGTCTACCCCTTAAGCATTCAAATTATAGATAAAAACCTATAAAGTAAGTTTGTGGTTAAATTATCACCACAACATATTTACATAGGATTTGAAGGCAAGTCACGATTCAAGTTCATCATTTCATAGGATTTGGAAGCAAAAAAATGAGCCAAAATAGTGTAGTTGTTCTAAGTGCCAAACGTTCTGCCATTGGTACTTTTAATGGAAGTTTAAAATCAATTGAACCAGCTGAATTAGCTGGCCAAGTACTAAAATCAAGCATCGAAGCTTCAGGTGTTGCCGCGGACCAATTTGAATCAGTTGTCGTCGGTAACTGTATTCCAACTGAATCTCGTTTCCCTTATGTCGCTCGTGTTGCCGCTGTGCAAGCTGGTATGAGCCTAGACTCAACTGCAATGGCTGTAAACCGTCTATGTAGCTCTGGCCTACAAGCAGTTGTGAACTCAGCGCAAGGAATCATGCTTGGGGATCACCAATTAGCGATCGGTGGTGGCGTTGAAAACATGTCACGTGCCGGCTATTTATCTCCAGCACTGCGCTCGGGTGCTCGCATGGGTGATAGTCAAATGATCGATATGATGGTAGCCGCATTAACCGACCCTTTTGGTGTGGGTCACATGGGTATTACTGCGGAAAACCTTGCTGAAAAGTGGGATATTAGCCGTGAAGAACAAGATGTGTTTGCAGCCACATCTCATCAACGTGCAGCAGCCGCTATCGATGCTGGTTATTTCAAAGATCAAATCGCAGATGTTGTTTTAAAATCCCGTCGTGGTGAAACCATTTTCAATGTTGATGAACATTTAAAAGCAGATACTACTGCAGAAAAATTATCAGGTATGCGCCCGGCATTTAAGAAAGACGGTACAGTGACAGCAGGTAATGCGTCGGGTATCAATGATGGAGCTTCTTTCTTAACCCTCGCGTCAGAAGCTTATGCTAATACCAACAATCTACAACCAATGGCACGTATGGTATCTTATGCAGTTGCTGGTGTACCGAACCACGTCATGGGTGAAGGCCCAATTCCTGCGACCCAAGCTGCGCTGAAAAAAGCTGGCTTAACGCTTAACGATATTGATGTGATTGAATCAAATGAAGCATTTGCCGCACAAGCGATTGCAGTGTCTCGTGGTCTTGATTTAGATCCAGCCAAAACAAATGTTAACGGTGGTGCAATTGCACTAGGACACCCAATTGGTGCGTCAGGCGCAGTGATTGCTACTAAAGCCATTCATGAAATGCATCGTGTTGGTGGTCGTTATTGCTTAGCCACAATGTGTATTGGTGGTGGTCAAGGTATTGCGGTTATATTTGAACGCATGTAGAAAAAAAGTCTGTTCTGATTGTTTTTGGAACAGACCACTACACCCTACCAGTGTCGTCCAGACAAGCATTTTTTAATCTATTCATACTATGTTTGGTGCAAATGTAGTATGAATAAATACCAATCGCTATTTGAAATAAACCGGAAAGGCAATATTTTCCGAGATGGTAGATTTAGGGAAATTATTTCGAGAAATGGTCGGTGTGAGAGGATTTGAACCTCCGACCCCCTGCACCCCATGCAGGTGCGCTACCAAGCTGCGCCACACACCGATTTATAATTGCCAATACTTTAGAAGGCGTACTTTTAATAAAAGCAGGCGTGCTTCAAACAAAAGCACGCGTATTATAGGCAAAACCATTCTGATTACTAGCGCTTTTTTAAATAATTATTCTTACAAATCGTTTTTTAAGACAACTCGGTAACGAGCTTGGCCAGATTCCAAATGCGCTATAGCAGCATTAATATCAGACAATGCAAATTCTTCGACCTGAGGTGCTATTTTATGTTGTACAGCAAAATCAAGCATTTGCTTAATGGTTCCTGGCGCGCCTACGGGTGAACCAGAGACACTCTTCTGTCCACCAATTAAGTTAAATACACCAATATCAAGCGGTGCTAAAGTCGCTCCGACAAAATGTAATCGTCCTTTGGGTTTTAAAGTACCTAAATACGCATTCCAATCCAACTTCACATTCACTGTGGAAATAATAAAATCAAAAGAGTCTGCTGCCTTTTCCAGTTCTGAGGATAAGGTCGAATTAATGACATAATCCGCGCCTAAGGTATATGCTTCTTGAGCTTTAGCATCACTAGAGGTAAATGCAGTCACCTCACACCCCCAAGCATGTAAAAATTGCAAAGCAATATGCCCTAAACCACCAATCCCAATAACTGCCACTTTGTCTGTCGGTTTAATATCAAATTGGACTAATGGGTTGAAAACGGTGATACCACCACAAAACATGGGCCCTGCCACTTTCATGTCTAACTCATCAGGTAATGCAACAACCGCTGAGCTGTGCGCTCGAACCACTTCTGCAAAACCGCCATGACGCCCTATGATAGTCCCTTTGGCGCTACGACATAAATTTTGGTCGCCTGAGTGACATGGGCTACAGTCTAAACAATATTCCGATTGCCATCCTAGCCCCACTTTTTGGCCAACCCTAAAACTCTTAACGTGTGCCCCTACTGCTTTGATGGTTCCAGCGACTTCATGCCCACCAACAAAGGGGTAAGCTGTTATCCCCCATTCATTTTTCAGCATAGAAATATCCGAATGACAAACACCACAGTACGCGACATCGATATCGACCTCGTGAGCACCTAACTCATTTAATGTAAATTCGTATGGCGTTAACTCTGATGTAGGACCTGTTGCTGCAAAAGCTTTTATCATGGAATGGCTACCGTATAATTTTGTCCCTGTTAATGGGGACTTGTTGGCTGAAAATGTTTTGTTCTTAATGACGTATTCTGTGAAATATCAACATTGTTAATACTTTTTGTAAGGTTGTAAAGTTCATAACTAAGCGCTTGCAACAAATACTTACAAACTCATCCTAGCTTAATCCGTATTTTTCTTAGCATAATCATGATTAAAATATCGAGTAAACCTAACTATGATCACATTAGACTCTATCACCAAAACATTCCAAAATGGCGAAGAGCTTGTCACTGCTCTGAACAACGTCTCTTTGCAAATCGCCCAAAATGAATTCGTAGCGATCATGGGGACTTCAGGTTCAGGTAAGTCAACGCTGATGAACGTATTAGGGTGCTTGGATACGCCAACATCTGGACAGTATGATTTGGATGGCAACAACGTAGCTGAATTAGATGATGATACGCTGTCACACATTCGCAATAAATACATAGGCTTTATTTTCCAAACGTTTCACCTTTTACCTAAATTAGACGTGGTTGGTAATATTACTTTACCGCTTAGGTATAGTGATGTGTCGGACAAAGTCGCTCAAGAGCGTGCAAATAACTTAATTGAACGGGTTGGTTTGAGTCATAGAAAACATCATAAACCCTTTGAGATGTCTGGTGGTCAACGCCAGCGTGTAGCTATTGCAAGGGCTCTCATCAACGAACCCAGTGTGATACTTGCAGATGAACCAACAGGGAATTTAGACAGTAAAACATCAGATGAGATCATGGCTTTGTTGACAGAGTTGCATCAAGCAGGACAAACGATCGTGATGGTAACCCATGAACAAGAAATCGCAAATTATGCACAACGTGTTATACGTATGAAAGACGGCCAGGTTATCGAAGATACCCAAAATCAAACAGGTACTCTATGAAAATACAAGTCCACATAACGGCTTTATTAAAAGCATTCCAGCATTATCAATCGCTACGTATAACAGTCCCTAGGTCCCTGTTAGCTTTAGTTTGCTTCATTAGTATGGTTGGGTTTACTCATACTAGTTATGCCAATTCTCAGCCTCTCATTCTCAGTGGTAAAGTGAGTTCATCAGCCAAACAGGTTGTGGTTGCGCCACGGGCTTCTCGCTGGCAGATCCAAATTCAATGGATGGCCGAAGAAGGAGTTGTTGTGAATGCAGGAGAATTAGTCGCGGTGTTTGACGGTGCTACCGAACAAGCACTTTTAGAACAAACTCAAGAACGCTTGGAAGCATTAGAACTGGAATACCAGCAACTAGAGATGAGTTTGAACCAAGAATACACCGAAGCAGAGGGTCGTTTAAAAGTAGCAAAGATGTTAGTTGATCGAGCCAAAATTCCAGTTTCAGTGACATCAGATACCATTACTGAGTACCAAAGAGGCCAAGATCAGCTTGCTTTGGAAAGAGCGTTGATGGAACAAATTAAAGCTGCAGAGGCATTGGAAAAATCCAAAAAACAGCGTATTTCTGGGCTAGCCAAGAAACAACTTGATATCGATAAAGCCAAAGAAGATATTGTGTATTATGAAAATCTATTGACCAAACTCAATGTCGTAGCACAACACACCGGTCCAGTGACGTATTCCATTCACCCATGGTATGGTACCAAAGTAAAATCAGGTATGAATGTTCAACCCAGTTGGAAAGTTTTGGATGTACAAGCCAGTACGGATTTTATTGTTGAGTCGTTTGTGCACGAGATTGATGCTATACAACTTAGTCAAGGACAGAGCGTCGACATTACATTTGATGCATTCCCAGGTGAAGCCTATACCGGTGAAATCACTAAGATTTCTAGCCAAGCTGAAAATAAACCACAACTGAGTAATGCTGCCTATTTCCCTGTTGAAATATCTTTCAGAAGCCTCCCCAAACGGACGCTCTACCCGGGTATGAGCGTTCGTATTACACCAGAACAAGTGGCTAAACTATGATGAATGGACATTCTATATTGAGATCTTTTAGCGTTTTCGGTCTGACATGCATGGTTGTCCTGAGTGGTTGTGGAGAATCTAACCAATCAGCAACCGAGCTCTCTGTGAAACATGAATTAGTGATCCCAGCCCAGCTACAATCATTGCAAAATGTGAATATCGGTCCTCCTAACATTTCAAGAATGTGGCAATACAAAATTCAGAAAATTGCACCAGAAAATAAGATTGTTAAACCTGGGGACATTCTTTTACAATTTGATGGGCAAGATCTACGCAATCGTCTTTTAACCAGACAGTCGGAACTCGATGCTGCCAAAAAAGAACTTGAGAAATTACTCCTCGAAGACGCAGCTCGCGAAGAAGATTTACGCTTGGCGCTTGCTGAAGCAAATATGAACATGGACATAGCAAAACGCAAAGTTGAAATTACCGATGTCTCTCGTTCAGAAATAGAGAGACGTAAACAACAAGCTGACTATGCAATCGCTCAAGTGCGGTCAGCCCAAGCACAACAGCGCTTGGATGAACACAAAGCTAGACGCATCGTGAATCAACAGGTCCAAGAAGCTCGGATCACCAGTTTCCAGTCCAAAGTAGACGAAATCAAAACAAGTATCGATAAACTAACGATTAAAAGTCCCTCTGCAGGGATCGTGGTCATTAACACGAACGGTGACGGGGATAAACATGCAGTAGGTGATACGGTCTTTATGGGCGCAAGTTTAATTGAAATACCTTCCTTGGAAAATCTCGCTATTAAAATGGAAGTGGATGAAGCAGATACGACTAAAGTTTTCATCGGCCAAACAGTTGCAGTCGTACTAAATAATTACCCAGAGCGCAGCTTCACCGGAGTCATTACCAGTAAGGGGCAAGCATACAGACAAAAATCTACTCGTAATCAAAAAATTGTGTTTGATGTCTGGATCACTTTAGACAATTTAGATACCGAAATTATGCGTCCAGGTATGCAAGCCAACGTTACCATTCCTTTAGCTAAGGAGGAATTTTGATGAGATTACCCACATTCGTAACTTTGGGGTTATTGATAACAGGACTCACTGCATGCTCCCAACCGCCTAAAAGCATTACTCCTGTCTATACTGTTACTGAAAAAGCATTTGGTATAACCATCGAAGCTCAGGGGGAAATAGAAGCGGCTGATGCCAAAAAAATTATTGCTCCAGGTCGGCGACCTATGATGATTGCCTGGCTAGCTCCAGAGAATACTCAAGTCCAAGCTGGAGATGTGATTGCACGTTTTGACGCTGAGCAAATTACCCGTTCAAAACGTGAAGAAGAATTTGCCATGCTCAAAATTCAGCAAGACATCATCAAGTCAAACGCTGCACAGAGCCAAGAAAAACAAGATATTTTGTCAGAACAGGCATTTGTTGCACAAGAGTTTGCATTTGTCGATAAATTTGCCATTGATGACCTGCGTTTATATTCACAACTAGAAATTATTGATACCTTACAAAATCGCGATTTTTTGGAAGCAAAAGATGAGTTTTTAGATTGGAAAGAAGACAGTGTTTTAGAACAACATGCCTCAGAAATGTCTGTGCTGGATATCAAAAAGAAAGGCTTTGCCGCAAAAGTCAAAAGATATGATGCTGCGTTGTCACAACTCGAAGTTAAAGCTAGTCATTCTGGCCTCTTGGTATATGTCAAAGATCGCCGTGGGGAAAAACCTGCTGTCGGCAATACCGTGTTCCCTGGTAGCCCCATCGCTCAAATTCCTAATCTGGATAACTTACAAACCAAACTATATGTCCAAGCAAACGATGCCATTGATTTAGCAACTGGGCAAAATGTCGATATCGTCCTTGATGCTTTTCCTGAGCGTAAATTTACTGGTAAATTAACGAAAGTTGCAAAATTTCCACGTTCTATCGCACGAGGGAACCCTATCAAGTTTTATGAATTAAACGCTGATATTGAACAATCAGATATACGTGTTTTACAACCAGGACGTAAGGTTTCAGCAAAGATCCATGTAAAATCACCCACACCAAGTTTGGTTGTGCCTCTCCAGAGTGTTATTTATGACCAAGAAGATAGTTTTGTTTGGGTCGAACAGAACGGTGAATTTGTGAAAACACCCGTTACTACCGGTCGTAAAAACTTGTATTTTATTGAAGTCACTGCCGGTCTTAGTAACGGTGATAACATTGCTTTAAGTGCATTAAATGTTACCCAAGGAGCTGATTCATGAGCACGTTCAAACGCACTACCAAAGTCAGCTTTGCCCAGTACATTATTCTCATCAAAGATGCGTTAAAAGAGCTCTCAGCGCAAAAACTCAGAACATTTTTGACGTTACTAGGCATGATTTTTGGTGTAGGTGCGGTGATCGCTATGCTTAACATCGGAGAAGGAGCTGAACGAGAGGCGTTAAAACTCATCGACTCTATGGGAGTCAATAATATCATTATCAATGAACAAGAATTTTCTGATGATGAATTAGTAGAAATTCGTGAAGAGTCACTAGGTCTTAGTATGGGAGATGTCGCAGCAGCCGTTTCGACCTTGCCTTTCGTGAGTGATTTTAGTGCCAGTAAAATTATTAAACGCTATGATGTTTATTCAGACTATGCCAAATCCGATGCTCGTGTTTTAGGGGTGTCTGCTCGCTACTATACCCATGCAAACTTAAAACTGATATCAGGGCGTTATACCAACGGAGAAGATGAACAGCGTCTTGCCCAAGTAGCAGTGTTAGGAGCGGATGCTGCTAAAGAGCTCTTTCCTGATACCGACCCCATTGCCCAGTTTGTTAAAGTCAACCAAGTCTGGTTACAGGTCGTGGGTGTATTACAAGCACCACCTGGTAATAAAGATGAGTTCCAAGGCGTCAAAATTGGTGGTGACCGCTACACCATCTTTACTCCATTAAACACGGCTTTAAAAAAGTTTGCACATAATTCTCTTGCGTCAGAGATTGATAGTATGAAGCTACGTATTGCACCTACCGCGAATCCAGTTGTTGCGGCTAAGGCCGTTACTCAACTTATGGAAATGCGTCATGCTGGTGTCAAAGATTACGATATTATTATCCCTGCTGAATTATTAGCCCAACAAAAACAAACTCAGCAAATCTTTAATATTGTAATGGCTTGTGTCGCAGGAATATCTCTATTGGTTGGTGGTATAGGAATTATGAATATCATGCTTGCTAATGTGATGGAACGTACGACAGAGATTGGTTTACTCCGTGCAGTCGGCGCGACACAACAAGACATCCGTCTACAATTCTTGGCAGAAAGCTTCACCATATCTGTATTAGGGGGGCTCTGTGGAGTGATCTTTGGCCTAGCTTTATCTGAGATTATTGGTTTTTATAGCGACTGGGCTGTCAGTTGGTCGCCAACTGCCATCGGACTTTCTTTGAGTATTTGCATGATCGTCGGTGTTGGTTTTGGTGTATTTCCAGCTATCAAAGCATCAAAACTAAACCCCATAGATGCCTTGCACAGCGATTAAGTGAAATGAGGGTTGCCGGTGATACCTTTGCCATCTCGTTATACTGTATGTTATTTCTTACACTTTAGGTTAGCGTAATAACCCACGCATTCTCTTATTTTGGTCTACATTTAAGGTAATGAATACTAAAATAAAGAAAACCTATGAACTATCCGTGGCACAGTAAAGCAAACCGAATATTTGCAGGAGTGATTGCTGTTCAGTGGGCTGTTGCAGTTGGCTTGGGAATACACTTCAGCACACTTACTCTTGCGTTAGCACTAGCAACATTAGCTGCATTACCCGCTCTCATTTTGATACTAAAAGCCCCCCACTCTTTTGTTTCTAGACACACCGTTGCGATAGCGACACAACTTTTGACTGCTCTACATATTCATCTCACGATGGGTCTGACTGAGATGCATTTTGAAATATTCACTGTCATGGCATTTTTAAGTATCTATCGAGACTGGAAAATTATTTTAACCGCGGTTGGTGTTGTGGCCCTACATCACATCAGCTTCTTTTTTATACAATTATCAGGCGCTCCAGTCTTCGTTTTTGAATCTGGCCATCTGCTTTTTAGTATGTTGATGCTACATGCGTTTTTTGCCATCGCCGAAGGTGCAGTACTGATGCACATTGCGCATGGTATGGAACAAGAATCAAAGGATAATCTTTTACTTTCTGATGCCGTTCAAGCAGTGTGTACGAACGGCAAGATTGCAGCGAACAAAAACATCACAGGTACTTCTGTCGCTATTAATGAGTTTAATAAGTTACTCAGTGCATTACGAGAGCTGGTGAATACTATCCAAACCAGTGGCTCCAGCTCTGCAGAGTTATCTGAACAACTTTTATCCACATCGGCACAAACGCTGACGGGTTTACAAGGTAACGCAGTAAATGTGTCGCAGATATCCTCATCGTTAACCCAAATTTCATCAGCCAATACGGAAGTAGCAGAAAATGTAGTCGGGATAAATCATCTCAGTGGGGAAGTCAAAAATGAGACAACATCAACCAAAGCACTCATAACTGAAAATACGCATGAAGCTGAGAGTTTAAAAAATGATATTGAAAATGCCGTAAATTCAATAAAGTCTCTAGCCGAAATGGTACAAAGTATTGAATCATCGATGACGTCTATAAAAAACATTTCAGACCAAACTAATCTGCTAGCGCTAAATGCCGCTATAGAATCGGCGCGAGCAGGTGAATTTGGGCGAGGCTTTTCCGTGGTGGCAGATGAAGTTCGCGCCTTGGCTCTAAAAACGAATCATAACGCAGAAGAAATTACCCAAATTACAGAATTGTTATCTGGCCAGGCTAAAACAGCGGTTACCAGTATGTCGACATGTGCAGAACAATTTGCGCATAGTTTACATAACACCCAGGTCGTCAATGAACGTGTGAGTAACATTGACCAATTAATGAATGATCTAAACCAGCGTATCGCAACTGTCGCAGCGGCCACAGAAGAACAGTCCAGTATGTCTAATACCATTGCTAAGTCGGCGCAAGAACTACACAGTTCAACAGAAAATCAGGTTCAAGCGATTAACGCCAACCAATACCAGTTAAATGATTTAACTGCACAAATAAACCTGTTAAACCAACAACTCACTCGCTTTGAAACTTAATGACGCAGCCCGAAAAATGGGGAGTGTTTGGATTATTACCAGTTTGGATAGGTATTTTTATTGTGAGTCTCATGTTCACTCAAGAGAGCTTGTTAACGGACTTTGACCCGCACCAGAAAATACATATGGCAAGTATGTCAGTCGCATTTGAGAAGGATTTTACTCTGGAAGTTAACCGTATTCTAGAGCAAGATACGACAAATCTAGTACTGCACCTAGGAACCTCAGATAACTGTTTTTGTGAACTGTTAGCCCGCCAGCATGTCACTGAGACAGCAGAATATGTGAAAAACAATCATCTGCAATATCAAGAACTTCTGCTAGATAAGCATCTGAGTTTACTAACGTTTATCAGTTCAGTACCAGCAATAGCAATCTTTGATGCACACGGTGACTTAGCTTATTTAGGGCCCTATTCAGCCGGACTAGGATGCTTGACCGACATCAGTTATAGTGAACGCTACCTGGTAAATCCACCGCTGCACGGCCCTGTCATCGCGACAGAAACTAAAGGGTGTTATTGTCAGGTAAATCGGCCTATTTAATCAAAAAGACTATCGGTACTTTCTAGCAAAGGAGATTGATTTTCAGCCTTAGCAAACCAAAACTGCATTATGTCAGCTGTCATACTTTGTTGTAATTCGTGCTTCAGTTCACTTGGACAGAATAAGGTCACCGATATTTGAAACTTAGCGTATTGATTCGTCACAATCTCCACCACGGGTTCAATTTCAATAAATTCAGTATCTAGTTGCCGCTCAATATAACTTTTATAACGCTCAGCTACATCTTTAAAGGGCTCACAATAGACCCGAGCTCGTTCAATTAACTGTGGTAATACCTCGTAAGGGTTCGCTGTCGGCTCTAATGTCACCATAAAGCTGTGTAAGGCATAACGCTTTAAAAAGTTTAAATTGACGACAGACTTAGTCACAATTTGTGAATTGGGAATGTATAAATGTCTGCCGGTATAGTCAGAAGAATATTCATCAATCTCAAGTAAGGTGACTTTAGCCCAGTCTAATTCAACTACTTCTCCTGACATGTTGTTCAGTTGTACCCAATCGCCAACACGAAAAGGTCGAGCTGATACTGCATACATGTACCCCAAAAAGCATTGAATGAATTCTCTGGTTGCTAGGACAATCGCCACCATAAAGGCCGCAATCGAAAAAGCTAAATTTTGTAACTCAGCAGCCCAAAAAGCGACAACACTTACCAAAATTAGTAGATTCGCAATATTTTTGAATAAATTGACTTTATAACGACGGTTTGTCGGAATGGCGTTTTTTTTGATGACTAACAAGACGATGGCATGCCGCACACCAAAAGCTATAACCAACATAAGACAAGTTGCCATAAACTTGTATGATTCCACTAAAGGCCATAAGGTGGTACTAAAAAATAGCTGTGTCGTATCCCACATAGATATGTCCTATTATTTTTACTGTGTAATCGAGTACTGAACACATGACTGTATCTGTGTAAAGCAATGTCGCGGTAAATGGATATTTCTCGATTTATTGCTGAGCAGGGTCTTCGTTGATACGACTGGCCACAGCACCATTTTGCCCTTTATATTTGGCATCGATACGTGCATTATAAGGTTTCTCAGCTGCTGCAGACAACACTTCAAAACTCAAGGCGCCAATCTTCATGCCAGGACGAAGTGCTAAAGGTAATTTACCAGAATTAAAAAACTCCAAGACAATATTACCTGACCAACCTGGATCAATACGATGTGCAGTGACATGTACCATTAACCCCAAACGTGCCAGCGAAGAACGGCCATCGAGCCACCCCACAATATTATCGGGTAAAGTCACTGATTCGTGCGTAATCGCTAAAGCGAGTTCACCTGGATGTAAAAAAAACGCTTTGTCATCAGCAATAACAATTTCGTCACTCATCACCGCTTCTAACTGATCTTGCACATCCGCTTTGGCTCCTGATAAGTCGATATAAGGCGCAGCATGATCTTCAAAAACGCGAAACTTATTACCTAGACGCATATCTACAGTTAAACCACTGATTTGGTCATATGCTGGCTCGGGAGAAATATTAATTTTACCGGCTTGGAGGTATTGATAAATATCTTTGTCACATAAGCGCATAATAAGTTACTTCTTGGATTGTACATAATATGTTTGTATTATCCTTGGACAATTGGCGTAAAGCAACGTTTTTACAGAGTTTTTTGCGTGTTATTTCGTGCAAAAACTCTTGCTTTACGCTACTATTCTCGACCGAAATTTTAACCACACATGCAGAAAGAACACTATGGCTCATACTCCTCGTAAAATGTTAGTTACCAGCGCTTTACCATATGCCAATGGTTCCATCCATTTAGGTCATTTACTTGAACATATCCAGACGGATATCTGGACGCGTTTCCAGCGCTTACGTGGTCATGAGTGTTATAGTGTCTGTGCGGATGATGCACACGGTACCCCCATTATGCTAAAAGCCCAAGAACTAGGGCTAAATCCAGAGGATATGGTGGAAGCTACACGCCAAGAGCACCATGAGGATTTGTTGGGTTTTGGCGTGGAGTATGACAATTATTACTCGACTCATTCACCAGAGAATGAAGCGCTGTCACAGGATATGTATAACCGTTTAAATGCGGCCGGTTATATCAGCAAAAAAACGATTAATCAGTTATACGATCCAGAAAAAAACATGTTTTTACCCGATCGTTTTGTGAAAGGAGACTGTCCTAAATGTGGTGCTGTAGACCAAAATGGTGATAGTTGTGACGTCTGTGGCGCCACTTATTCACCCACGGAAGTCAACAACCCTCGCTCAGTAGTATCTGGAGCGACTCCGATACTCAAAGACTCCGAGCATTTTTTCTTTGATTTACCAAAGTTTGAAGACATGTTACAAAACTGGATCACGTCTGGTGCTATTCAAAACGAAATGGCAAACAAATTACAAGAGTGGTTCGAACAAGGATTGCAACAGTGGGACATTTCTCGAGATGCACCTTACTTTGGGATCGAAATTCCTGGTGCACCTGGCAAGTATTTTTATGTTTGGGTGGATGCGCCGGTCGGTTATATGGCCAGTTTCAAAAACTACTGTGATAAAAACGATGTGGATTTTGACAGTTTTTGGCAAGTCGATTCCGATGCTGAGTTGTATCACTTTATCGGTAAAGACATCACTTATTTCCATTGTCTCTTCTGGCCAGCTATGCTGGAAGGTGCTGGATATAGAAAACCAACAGGCGTAAATATTCATGGTTTTGTTACCGTAAACGGCGCCAAAATGTCTAAATCAAAAGGGACATTTATTAAAGCCCGTACTTACCTAGAACACCTAAACCCAGAGTATCTACGTTATTATTTTGCTTCAAAATTGAGTGATTCCGTGACAGATATCGATCTGAATTTTGCTGACTTTACGCAAAAAGTGAATTCAGACTTGGTGGGTAAAGTGGTGAATATTGCGAGCCGTTGTGCTGGCTTCATTACTAAAAAGTTTGCCGGGAAGCTTTCGGACAATGTTTTAGATGCAGCACTCTTGGCAGAATTCACTGGAGCAAGTGAGAGTATTGCACAACACTTTGAAGCCAGACAATACCATCATGCGATTCGTGAAATCATGGCTTTAGCAGATAAGGCAAACCAATATATTGATACACAGGCACCATGGGTTACGATTAAAGATGCTGACAAACAAACGTTGACTCATGATGTATGCTCAATGGGTATCCATATGTTCCGAGTGCTAGCCGTTTATTTATCACCCGTGCTACCTGAATTAACTAAGTCAGCACAAACATTCTTAAATGACGAGTTTACTTGGGATAGCGCACAAACGACACTGACTGGCCATGAGATTAATAAATTTAAAGCCATGCTACAGCGTGTAGATACGGATAAAGTCGAAAAAATGGTCGAGGCATCAAAAGAAAATTTAGCACCAAAAGCTACAACCACACCAGCAAAACCTAAAAAGTCATCAAGCAAACCAGCCAGTGATGATCCGATAGCTGAGACAATCTCATTTGAGGAGTTTGCTAAAGTCGATTTGCGTATAGCCAAGATTGTGAGTGCTGAGCATGTTGAAGGTGCTGACAAATTGTTGCGTTTACAGCTGGATATTGGTACGAGTACCAAGCAGGTATTTGCGGGGATAAAATCAGCTTACTCGCCAGAGCAATTAACGGGTAAGCTCACAGTAATGGTCGCTAATTTAGCGCCACGTAAAATGCGTTTTGGCATGTCTGAGGGGATGGTACTAGCAGCAGGTCCAGGTGGCGATGAATTATATATTCTCGAACCAAACGAAGGTGCACAACCCGGTATGCGCGTCAAATAACGCCTACCTCACATCACCTCGCCAAGATGCGGAAACCGGATTTAGGCGAGGTTTCAATTTTGCGAATTTTAGTCGAGATACAGATAAGGGGATTTCTTGTTTTTGTGCCACCACAAAATAAGCATCAGCAAAAGCAGAAAATGACTGACCCAATATTTTCGGTGTATTGATATGATCGACGGTCCTCACTACAAATCCTAAAACGGCTAACCACTCTGTTACCCTTGCTAATGAAAAAAAGCGAGCTTGTTTCATCAAGTGTTGTTGATAAAAAGGCGAAAACCTTAACAGTCCCGCCTGACTAAAGGGATTAAACCCGGTTAATACCAAATAGCCATCACTGCGTAATACTCTTTCAGCTTCTCTGAGCAGAAGATGTGGGTCATTAGCAAAGTCTAAACCATGGAACAAAGTCACCATGTCAATACTCGACTCTGTTATCGATAGATGACACTTATCGGATAAGAATACCCCTTGATTGTGATTTGCATTTTCTTGTTTAGGTTTGTCAGGTAAAGCATATAAAGTACATTTTATATGATTTTGAGTTAAACAGACTGGAGAGCTTAAGTGACCGACATGTAACACATAATCGCCAAAAATTTGCCGACAATGCATATTTAGCAGTTGCTCAGTTTGTACTTGAATAAACTGACCATTGCCAATGTCTGACCATGCCTTTGGTTCGATGATGGTTTTTGTAGTAAATGCCTGATTAATGAGCAACATAGATTAATAATCTTATAAATATTAGTTTTACCTATAGACTAAAGTTCACCTAACAAGCCTTTAGATTAACATCTTAGTAAATATCTTTCGTAAATTGAAAATAAACTTCCGAAATCATACTATATAAACTAAAATACTAAAAAATATGTCGCATAAAAACAATTCAAATCATAAAAAATGGATGCAACCACGACCAAGAATAAATTAGTAATAACGCCTTTACCCGCGTTCTCTGACAATTACATTTGGATTTTACATAACCATACTAGCTGTGTTGTGGTTGATCCAGGTGATGCTGATGTGGTGTTCGATTTTCTTAAAGAAAATAAGTTAAGACTTGAAACCATCTTAGTGACGCACCACCACCCAGATCATACTGGTGGAATTAACAAACTCGTTCAACAATACCCATATACAAGTGTGTTTGGCCCAAAAGATAGTAGCATCCCGCACATTACACAAAAAGTAGTCGAAAATCATAAAGTATTCCTAAACGAAATTGAAATGATATTTAACGTCAAGGAGCTTCCAGGTCACACACTTGATCATATTATGTATGAAGGTCATGGCGTTATTTTCTCTGGAGATGTGTTATTTTCTGCAGGGTGCGGTAGGGTTTTCGAAGGTACTTATGAACAAATGCTACGTTCCATAGATACCTTTTTTAATTACCCTGATAATACACTCATTTATTGTACTCACGAGTACACATTAGCAAATATTGAATTCGCACTGACTGTAGAGCCTAATAATGAAACGCTTAAACAGTTTAAGGCTTGGGCTTTACGTCAACGTAGTAATAACTTCCCAACATTACCCACAAATATATCTGAACAGAAGAAGGTTAATCCATTTATGCGTTTAGACTCACCAGAAGTGATTGCTTTTTGTGAGAAACAATCTGGTCAGAAAGACTTGGACCGCATTGAACTTTTTACTATTTTACGCAAGGCTAAGGATAATTTCTGATATCAAACCTAGCCTAATTTTTGTAGAATGTTATGGTTTAATTTTTCAATTGGTTTCCCTATGCGTATCCTTTTAGTATTTTTGAGTATTACCTTCTTAAGTGCATGTAATGCTACATTAGATGATTTAACGGATGTGCAATACTACAAAACAAGCTGGCAACAGCTTACAGACTCTTCTGAAAAAACCACATCTAGCCTAGAAAAACAAGATGATATCCCTGAGTTGATGCATCCTGCAGAAGACATCACCGACTCATTATCTACGATTGTGTTGACCGCTGAATCTTCTGGAACTGAGCAAACTTTAACAAAAGAGCTTGAACCGGTAGCTTATGCAGATCTTTGGGGGTATTTAGCTGCCAATATGACATTGCCCATATCCCAGCACCCTCGCCTACAAAGTAAAAAAGATTGGTATTTAAAGCACCCTCAGTACATGCAACGCGTAGCCAAGCGCGCTGGTCCATTTTTATATTACATTGTAAAAGAATTAGAGCAACGAGAGCTCCCACTCGAATTAGCGTTGTTACCCATAGTTGAAAGTTCATTTGATCCCTTTGCATATTCACATGGGCGTGCTGCCGGAATGTGGCAATTTATACCGAGTACTGGAAAACGCTATGGGATGGAACAAAACTGGTGGTATGACGGTCGCCGTGATGTAATTGCGTCCACCCAAGGGGCATTAGATTACTTAACGTACCTGCACAAATATTTTGATGGGAATTGGTACCATGCACTAGCAGCTTATAATTCTGGTGAAGGGCGTGTAGGACGGGCCATTCGGAAAAACCGTAAAGCTGGCAAACCAACTGATTTTTGGTCTTTGTCACTGCCCAAAGAAACACGTAGCTATGTTCCCAAATTACTAGCCTTGGTCGAAATATTAAAAAACACGGATAGTCATGCTTTTGCTTGGCCAGAAATACCTAACGAACCAGTTATTGATATTATAGATGTTGGCTCACAAATTGATCTAGCCTTAGCTGCTGAATTTTCCGGTTTGACCTTAACTGAATTACATGCGTTAAATCCCGGATATAACCGTTGGGCAACAGCGCCAAATGGGCCCCATCGTTTAGTTATCCCACTGCACAAAAGTCAAGAATTTACCCAACAGTTAGCCGCTACAGCGCCAGAAAAACGTATCAACTGGGTACGCCATAAAGTACGCTCTGGAGAAAACTTAGGTTTAATCGCACAAAACTACACTACCTCAATTGACGTCATCAAAAGTATTAACGAATTAGGCTCAAATACAATTTATCAAGGTCAGTATCTGTTAGTTCCTGTGGCATTAAAATCATTAGATGAATACAAGCTTAGCCAAACCCAACGCCTGGCGAAATTACAGAGTCGTCCCAGCAAATCTATAAGCATAAAACACAAAGTCGAGAACGGTGATACATTATGGGACTTAGCAAAGAAATATAAAGTCAGTAGTAAAGCGATAGCCCGTTGGAATGGCATCGCACCCAAAGATTTTATTCGTCCAGGTCAAGTTCTGGTGATCCGTTTACCCAAAGATAAAAACTCAGGGATTGTCCGCAACATCACTTATACTGTTCGTTCAGGGGATTCACTTGCTCGGATTGGACAAAAATTTGGTGTGAAAATTAAAGATATCATCAGATGGAACCAGATTGCAGGTCAGAAATACCTACAACCAGGACAAAAACTTAAACTTGCTGTAGATGTCACCAAGGCCCAAGGCTAACATTAAAATCTTTCACCTTGGGACTTTAGCTGTTAGTAACGCTATTTATTTAAATCGCTAAGCCTTACGCCACGTAGTCCCAGCAGCACTGTCCTCAACGATAATACCTAACGCTGCGAACTCATCTCTAGTCGCATCTGCAGTGGCCCAGTCTTTGGCAGCTCGCGCAGCATTTCGTTTTTCGATTAATGCTTCAATATATGCAGCATCTAAACCATCGTCAGCTTGTAAAAATTCGTCAGGCTGACTTTGTAAGCAACCTAAGATACCTCCCAAACCCACCAAAACGGCAGCTAGTTTACTCGCTTCTGCAGGATTACTGTCTTTCACTTTATTCAGTGCTTTTGCGCAGTCAAACAATACAGAAAAAGCAATTGGAGTATTAAAGTCATCATTCATCGCCGTTTCAAAACGGGTCAAATAACCGGCGTAATCCAACGGCGTAGACGGGTCAACATCAACCCCACGTAATGCAGTGTACAGGCGTTCCAAAGCTGATTGAGCTTGGTCTATGTTGTCTTGGGAGTAACTTAACTGACTGCGATAGTGGGCAGACATTAAAAAGAAGCGTAGTGTTTCTGGATGATGTTCTTGTAAAACATCACGCAACGTAAAGAAATTCCCTAAAGATTTAGACATCTTTTCATCATTGACTTGCACCATTCCAGTATGCACCCAAGTATTTACATAAGGCGTATCAAAGGCACAGCAAGACTGGGCAACTTCATTTTCGTGATGAGGAAAAGTCAAATCTGAGCCCCCACCGTGAATATCAAAGTGCGCTCCAAGGTGCTTGTGATTCATTGCAGAGCATTCAATATGCCAACCTGGGCGACCTTCACCCCATGGTGACGACCATCCTGGCTCACCCGATTTAGCCATTTTCCACAAAACAAAGTCCATAGGGTCATTTTTATCTTGTGCAACCTCAACCCGAGCCCCAGCTTGGAGTTGTTCTAAGTCTTGTTTGCTTAATTTACCGTAATCAGCAAATGTTGATACAGCAAATAGCACATCACCACTTGGAGCTACATATGCATGTTCCTTATCAATTAGACGCTGGATCACGTCGATGATCTCGTCCATATGTGTAGTGACTCGCGGTTCAATATCTGGCGGGAGTAGGTTCAATGCTGCAAAATCTTCATGCATCATAGTGATAGTACGTTCGGTTAACTCAGCCATAGTTTCATTGTTTTCTTGAGCACGCTTGATAATTTTATCATCGACGTCGGTAATATTACGCACGTAATTCACAGCATAACCAAGATGGCGGAAGTAGCGTACCATGACATCAAAACTTAAATAGGTACGTGCATGGCCCATATGAGACAGGTCATATACTGTAATCCCACACACATACAAACCAACCTTTTTTTCTTCTAAAGGAACAAAAGGAGATTTTTCACGTGTTAAGGTATTAAATATATGTAACATAACGGGCATAGATCCAAGATAATTTAAGAAGTGTCTAGTTTACCATTGCGCAAAGTAATGTACACCGAATATCCTGACAAAATAATGGGTATAACTTGGTTTGAACCGGATTATTCGGTACACTTCTCAACTTATTTTTTGAACCTTATTTTATCAAAGGAAACTCTATGTCTTCAGTGACTTTACATACTAATCACGGCGCAATTACCATCACGTTAAACGCTGACAAAGCACCACAGACAGTTGCTAATTTTTTGAGCTATGCCAAAGATGGTTTTTATAACGGTACTATTTTTCACCGTGTCATTAAAGGCTTTATGGTTCAAGGTGGTGGTTTCACCCCAGATATGGAACAAAAAGAAACACGTGCACCGATTGAAAATGAAGCCAATAATGGTCTAGCGAATAACAAAGGGACGATTGCTATGGCACGTACCCAAGATCCACACTCAGCTACAGGTCAATTCTTTATTAACGCTAACAATAATGATTTCCTTAATCACACTAGTGAGACGGTAAATGGTTGGGGTTATTGTGTCTTTGGTGAAGTTACGGCGGGTATCGAAGTGGTTGAAGCTATCGAAGCTGTCACTACTGGTAACAACGGCTATCACCAAGACGTACCCGTAGAATCTGTCATTATAGAAAGTGTTGACGTTGCTGAATAAGCCTTTTTATTAGTGACTGCATTTACTTATTTCATCTCTGATCTGCATCTTAGTGCAGACAGAGATGATATTACTCAATGTTTTGCTGAGTTCATGGTTAATGATGCTCCAAAGGCAGATGCACTATATATTTTAGGTGACTTATTTGAAGTATGGGTAGGTGATGATGATATTAACCCCTTCACCACTCACATCGCTAAAATTATTCATTCTGTTGCACAAAACATTCCCGTTTATTTTATTCATGGTAATCGTGATTTTGCATTGAAATCTGGTTTTGCGAAACGCGCTGGCATGCAAATACTAAACGAACAGACAGTGATTGATGTATACGGAACACCGACTGTTATCTTGCATGGCGATGAGTTGTGTACCCGTGATATTGCCTACATGAAATTCCGTAAAAAAGCCCGTTCTTGGTGGTGGCCTAGACTGATGCTCGCCCTTCCCTTACAAGTCCGTAAGAATATAGCGAACAAGGGAAGAAAAGTGTCAAAAGATAATAAGACGAAATTATCAATGGATATTATGGATGTCACGCCTGAAGAAGTGGTAACCGTATTCCAAAAACACCAAGTACTGAGAATGATCCATGGGCATACTCATAGACCAGATATTCATATCCACAAAGTAAACGACAAAGATGCGACACGGATAGTGTTGGGTGATTGGTATAGCCAAGGTAGTGTTTTGCAAGTCAGTGCATCTAAAACGGAGTTACTGACCCTTAAGCACTAATGGGCCAGCCTGAATGAAATTTAAAATCCTCATCTTCAGATTCAATAGCGGTTCGTTCTTGCTCTCTAAAAAATGCCACTCGAGCACTAATATCAGTACCGGCAATCGTCTCAGCCAACGTTAAATAATCTTGGAAATGACGTGCCTCTGAACGCAGTAAAGAAACATAAAAATCGCCTAAAACCGAATCAACACGAGGAGCAAGTTTGGCAAAACGTTCACAAGAACGTGCCTCAATAAATGCACCACATATCAACTTGTCAATGAGTGCTGCTGGCTCAAAAGTACGTACATGAGTCAATAAAGCACGTGCATAACGGCTAGAACCCACATTTTTATAAGCAATACCATAATGATCAAGCATTTCTAACACTTGATAGAAATGATGTAACTCTTCTTTAATCAACAATACCATCTTATTAATCAAATCTTGGCCATAGGAAGTTTCTGACTTCGGTAACATCGATTTTGTTAAGGTATTTTTTGTAGCTAAAGATTGCCAGTCACCTTGCATTCGATAGGTAAAATCTTCGAAAGGTTTTAACCAAGCAAGTAAAGCTTGGCCACTGACCTCATCTACTGCATATTTTCTGATTAAATACATTGCACTTTGTGCAGCTTTTAATTCACAAACTAAATGGTCCAATAACACCACATCTAAATTTTCAGGTAGCACAGCCTGCTCAATCCATGCCTCTGGGGTCTCACAACCTAAAAAAGCATGAATTGGTGCTAATAAATCTGGGGCTACAGTTTGCTGCATTGCTAATTAAACCTTGTTTGATTAAGAATATTCGGAACTAATTATATCAGCATGTGAGATTGATGAAAAATTTGTCAGAGAATTGATGTTTTCATTTGACTTTTTGGTGTTTACACACCATATTGTTAATAGGGTGTTAATTTTTTAACCTTATCGTTACGCTTTAATATTACGCAACCTAATATTACGCAACTTAATGTTAAATGGCACCATGTTAAGCGACTGAATGTTACGAAAAATGGACAGGAGCACGTCTATGCTTTTAAATCATATCTGGGGTCTTTATGCCAGCCCTAAAGCAGAATGGCAAGAAATTGACAAAAAACATGAAAACTATGTTTACCCACTGAGTCATATCGCTATTATTGCCTTGATACCTGCTATCTGTTCTTATTTTGCCAGTGCTCAGATAGGTTGGAGTATAGGTGTTGGTGATACCATAAAACTCACCCATGAAAGTGCAATGTTTATGTCCGTGGGTATGTACTTCGGGTTATTTTTTGGTGTGCTTGCATTAGCTATCATGATCCACGATTTAGCAGAAGTGTTTGATGCTGAGCCTACCATGACACAATCTTTGGAATTAGCAGCGTACACTGCAACCCCTTTATTTATGGTTGGCTTTGCGTGCTTATACCCTGAGCTCTGGGTCATATGTATGGTCGGTTTAGTTGGTTTAGCGTATTCGGTATATTTATTGTATTCAGGCACCCCAATTCTGATGCACATTCCTGAAGAAAAAGGGTTTATATATGCCAGTTCTGTCGTTACATGTGGTCTAGTATTACTCTCTGTTTTAATGGCAGTATCCATCATCTTACTAAGCTCTGGTGCTGGGGTTGTTTACACCTCTTAAAGTTAGTCCCGCTCTACGCTAGGAGTTATTTTCCTAGCTTTTATCCTTACATGAAAAAACGGACCAAATGGTCCGTTTTTTTTATGATATGGATAAATCCATTATGAATTATCTGGCATATTATGAAAATCTAAATTGCTCAATTCACCTTGAAACTTAGGGGAGTTTTTAGCACCCTCTGAACGTGCCGAATCAATCCGTTCTAGATAGTTTTGATCGATATCTCCAGTGATATATTGTCCTGTAAATACTGAGGTTTCAAAACCATTTACTGCCGGATTTTCTTCTTTTACAGCCATTACCAAATCATCAATATCTTGGAAAATAAGGCCGTCCGCTTGGATCATGGTATTGATCTGATCAATATCACGACCATAGGCAATTAATTCATTCGCCGATGGCATATCAATACCATATACATTCGGAAAACGTATTTCAGGTGCAGCAGAAGCAAAATACACTTTATTTGCGCCAGACTCACGCGCCATCTCTATTATTTGCTCAGATGTCGTGCCACGCACAATAGAGTCATCCACTAACAATACATTTTTACCTTTAAACTCTGACTTGATCGCATTTAATTTACGACGCACTGACTTTTTACGCATAGTCTGACCCGGCATAATAAACGTACGCCCTATATAACGGTTTTTCACAAAACCTTGTCTATAAGGTAGATTTAGCGTGTTAGCAATTTCTAAGGCAACATCCATTGAGGTTTCAGGAATAGGAATAACGACATCAATATCTTTGTCAGCCCAGTCACGTGCGATTTTCTCACCTAATTTTCGCCCCATGTTAACCCGTGATGCATATACGGATATACCATCAATAAAAGAATCTGGACGAGCAAAGTAAACAAATTCAAAGACGCAAGGGTTGTGCTGGGGTGAGTCAGAGCATTGTTGGCTAAATAGCTCACCGACTTCACTGACATAGATTGCTTCACCTGGCTCGACATCACGAACAAATTCGTAGCCCACTGCGTCAATCGCAACACTTTCTGATGCGACCATATACTCTGTACCAAATTCCGTCTCACGCTTACCAAGAGCTAGCGGACGAATACCATTAGGATCACGGAAAGCAACCATACCATTGCCAATTATCGTAGCAACTACAGCGTAAGCACCGCGTATTTTGTTATTCACATTAGAAATTGCAGTAAAGATCTCTTCTGGCGTAACTGACATTCCTTTACATGCATTTAACTCATGCGCAAAAATATTCAGTAAAACTTCAGAGTCAGAAGTGGTATTAATATGCCTACGTGCTGTTGCAAAAACTTGTTCTGCCAACTCGTGAGTATTGGTAAGATTGCCGTTATGAGCAAACGCTATACCATATGGTGAATTAACGTAAAAGGGTTGGGCTTCTGCTGAACTGGAGGAGCCTGCAGTAGGATAACGACAGTGGCCGATACCACTATTACCACTTAAATTTTTCATATGACGTGTATGAAAAACATCACGTACCAGACCGTTGGCCTTTCTTAAATGAAAATTACCATTTTCTATGGTCATGATCCCGGCAGCATCCTGGCCGCGGTGTTGAAGTACAGTTAAAGCATCATAAAGTTCTTGAGCGACGGGTGCCTTACCAACAATACCGACAATACCACACATGTTTATACCTACTAAGTGTTGTTAGGTTTTAGGAAACTTGAGTTAGACTCTAGGTATTCGAAAAACCATTGGATAATAAAATCAAATTCAGAAATGAGTATAGATGCATCCCACCACTCTTTCTTGTTAAACGTTGTAAAAGTATCAACAAAAAACAACAAAGCAGATACGATAAGTACCCCACGTAGTGCACCAAACACCATCCCTAAAACTCTATCAGTCCCTGATAAACCTGTTGCTTTGACCAACTGACCGAGCACATAATTTAATACGGCCCCCATAATCATGGTCATAACAAACAAAATTGCAATTGCGGTACCATTGCGAAACATATCATCTTTGATTTGTGTTAAAAATAGTGCAACGGTCGGATAAAACTTACTAGCAATGAAGAAAGCAGAGAACCAAATAATTAAAGAAACGGCTTCTTTAACGAATCCACGCACCAGACTAACAAGTGCGGAAAATGCGATGATACCCAATATAGTGAAATCAACCCAATTCATAAATCCTGCTTGGTAAAGATAGGAGATAAACTACAACGCAAGTTGTAGCAAATTTTCGCGCATTTTAGCAGATGCATTCTGAGAACACACTGACTATTTTGAGCTATTTAACTGTAAAAGGAGTTACTCTTCCGGTCAAACCGGTAACCTCTTGCAGATGCGATAAAGACTTTTCGAGTTTAGATTTATCTAAATCAGGGCCAACAAACACTTTATTAAGCTTACCAACACTGGTTTCAACAGGTTGAGAAAAGACTCGGTAACCTGCTTTTTCGACTTTATCCATCAGCTCTCTGACATTTTTTTGGTGTTTAAAACTGCCTAATTGGATGACCCAGCCCGTTGCTTCCTCATCATTCGGTTGTTGAATAAATGTCTGTTGTTCTAAGGTGCTTTGCGGGTTAGTTTTCACGTCATCGGTCTGAGCAATAACATCGTTACCCGATGACGTGCTAGCGTTAGGTACAAAACTATCGTCGCTTGGGTTTACATCATTCGCCACAACATCATTTTCAAGAGTAATAGGTTTGCTAGTCTTGAGTTTTTCCTCTTGCAGGGAATAACTCTGTGGCTCTTGTAAAATAATAGGCTCAGGGGAAGCTGGGATATTGACGATGATATCTCGTCGAGTTTGCTTCTGCCCATCTAGCATGTCGGGTAAAAAAATGACTGCTAGTGCGAAGATAATGATGGTCCCGACTAATCGATTTTTTATCGCTGGTGCCATGTTAATTCCCTGCTATAGACCTAGTGTTTAGCATTGACTTTGAGAAACGCCAGGAGCGCTTCTACTGTGAAAAACGAACCAAATACTAACACTAAATCTTCTGAATGTGCAGTTTTTAGAATCGCTTTATAGGCAGCATCAATTGATTCAGCAGTGTAAATATCAAGAGTCTTTGTTAAAGATTGTGCAGTTGCTGCTAAGTCAGCCTTATCAGCCGCCCGCTCTCCTTCTAAAGTCACGCAATGTAAACTATGTAGAAGTGGTGCTAGTGGTTCCAATACCCCTTTGATATCTTTGTCTTTGAATGCACCAAATATTGCGTGTAACTTTGGTATCTTGGCGTCATTTGTGTCCTGAAATCCAAGTATCTGTAAATGCTTTGCCAGGTATTGAGCTGCTTGGGGATTATGCGCAACATCTAACAAAAAAGGGACATTATGCGTATTCAAAAAATCTGGAATAATCTTTTGTAAACGCCCATGTAACTTCGTTTTTTCAATCAGTGTTTGAATAAATGCAGAGTTGGTTTTCCATTGCAATGCTTCTATTACAGCCAGTGCTGTTGCAGCATTTGGTAAAGGAATAGAAGGAAGTGATGTGGTGACATCTAAACCCTTTGAGCTGTAATGCCAGCTATCATCTTGCACAGAATAGATAAAATCTTTGCCTGCCCAAGATACCTCAGCATTCAGTTCGAGCGGTATGGTTTGCAACGATGCTGGTGGATCGATTTCACCAATAATAACCGGTTTATTCGCCCTAATAATACCCGCTTTTTCTCGGGCAATGGCTTCTCGAGTGTTGCCTAAAAATGCTTGATGATCTAAACCAATACTAGTAATAACGGCAATATCAGGATCAACAATATTGGTTGCATCTAGACGTCCCCCTAGACCAACTTCCAATAAAACAATTTCAATGGAAGGTTTGTTCAATAGCACTAATGCCGCTAGGGTGCCAAATTCAAAATACGTTAAGGAAATATCGCCGCGTGCTTTCTCAACCGCCATAAATGCCTGACAATGCTTGTAATCATTCAGCAAAGTTTGATTTATCCGCACGCGTTCATTGTATATGGATATGTGTGGTGAGGAGTACACGCCAACACTTTTGTTTTGTAATATACAGGCCTGTTCCAGCATAGCACATGTGGTGCCTTTGCCATTTGTCCCAGCAACAGTTATCACTGTCTGTTTTGACCAAGACAAGTTAAGACGCTGATAGACTTCTCTGACTCTATCCAATCCCATATCAATTTCACTGGGATGGATAGACTCAAGATGCTTCAACCATTGAGATAAAGACCAGTCTTTACTTGGTTGAATGCTCATTATTGTGATTCAGATGTGTCATTAGCATCTGCTTCAGGGTTTGCAGATACAACAGCAGTTTCAGCATGCGTATCTTTATGAAGTTTACTAAGCACGCTATACAAGGTATCCCGCATGTCGCGACGGTCTACGATCATATCAATCGCGCCCTTCTCCAACAAGAACTCACTACGTTGGAATCCTTCTGGCAAAGTTTCACGCACTGTTTGTTCAATAACTCGAGGACCTGCAAAACCGATCAATGCTTTTGGCTCAGCGACATTTATGTCACCTAGCATGGCTAATGAAGCCGATACTCCGCCCATAGTTGGATCAGTCAACACAGATATATATGGTAAACCTTGAGCACTCATCTTGGCTAGCGCTGCACTCGTTTTGGCCATTTGCATTAATGACATTAACGCCTCTTGCATACGTGCACCACCACTAGTCGAAAAACATACTAATGGGCAATTATTTGCTAAACAAGCGTTAACGGCAGCCACAAATTTAGCACCTACGACGGAGGCCATAGAGCCACCTAAGAATGCAAACTCAAAGGAAGCAACGACTACTGGCTTGCCCTTTAACTTACCTTGAACAACAATCAGCGCATCTTTTTCATTCGTTGCTTTTTGTGCTGCAGTTATGCGGTCTTTATATTTTTTTGAATCTTTAAATTTTAAGATATCTTGTGGTTCTAAATCTTTCGCTAGCTCAACCCGACCATCAGCATCTAAAAAGTGGTTAATACGTGAACGAGCAGTAATCCGCATATGATGGTCACATTTTGGGCAAACTTCTTGTAGTTTTTCTAGTTCACTACGATACAGAACAGCATCACACTTGGTGCATTTCGTCCAAATACCTTCTGGTACATTACTTTTTTCTGATGACTGTGTTCGGGGAAGAATCTTTTCTATCCAGCTCATGGAATGGTTTATCCTGTACAAAATTTAGGTAATAGTCGTGGACTATTAATATCCGTCTTATTTAACCATAAAATAGCCAAATATCGAAATCATAACTGGTCTAAGAAGTCTTTATGCTTAGTTTTTAATCCAAGTTTAAAAATATAGGGCCTAACTCGGATGGTGGGAACCCATATTGTGCAGGAAAATCAACATCGACAAAATACAAACCATCAGGTTTGGCCGTTGCAGCCGCTAATGTTCGGTCCTTGCTATCTAATAACGTTTGCATCCAAGTCACTGGTTCCTCACCTGCTCCAATAACCGCTAAAGAACCAATGATATTGCGTACCATATGGTGCAAGAATGCATTTGCTTTGATATCCATCACAATGTATTTACCCTGTCGAATCACATGCACATGATGGATGTTGCGCCATGGTGTATTGGATTGACAGTGCGCAGCGCGAAATGCTGAAAAATCATGCTCACCGACTAAGCATTGTGCGGCTCGATCCATAAGATCCGCATCTAGTGGCTTGTATATTTGCGTGACCCCTTTATTTAAAATGCCAGGACGCGTGCGATCGTTGTAAATCACATAACGATAACGACGCGCGGTAGCAGTAAAGCGAGCATGAAAGTTGTCATCAACAGGTTTAACCCATTTAATCGCGATTGGATCAGGTAGATTGCTGTTAATACCTAATACCCAGGCTTTTTCATCTCGTTCTGCATGAGTCGAAAAATGCACAATTTGGTATGTTGCATGCACCCCCGAATCAGTCCGTCCGCTACATTGGACACTGACAGGTTCATTAGCAATTTTAGATAGGGCTAATTCTAGGGATTCTTGAATACTGGGGACATTTGCCTGTCTTTGCCAACCATAAAATTGCGCACCAAAATACTCCACGCATAGCGCATATTTTTTTTTATTTTCTGACATTATAAATTTTTCAACTGTTCAATTAGCGCTTTCGCTTCTACGACTTGTTCGTCACTTCCCTCTGTGACAACCCCTTCTAGCAAAGCCTTTGCTTCATTGTATTCATCAATTTCAATGTATGCGCGAGCGAGGTCCAAATTAGAAGCAAATACATCATCTTGTAATATTTCTGAGCTTGGTACTGCATCTGGAATACCTGGGATATTCTTCAAAACATCGAGGTCTGGTTCTCCTACCTCAAGTTCGGTAGATTCTTGAAGCAAAGCATCCACATCCAAGTATTCAGGGATCTCAGCATCAACACTTTCAGTGATGTCAGTATCCACGACAGACGCCTTGTTAGAATCTTCAGTGGACTGTTTTCCTGACTCATCAAAACTATTTTCAGCAAATGAATCAAAAGATAAATCCCCTAAAATATCATCACTTAAATCTGTAATTTCATTGCTTTCATCTGCAGACTCTAAATCCTTGTCCAAAGAATCTAGTAAATCATCAAAATCCACATTTTCAATCTCATCCAAAACTTGTTTGTCAGAGTCTTCAGTGAGCCAAGCATCCAAATCATCTAACTCAGGTACGTCATCCACTATAGCCGCAGACTGTTCAACCTCTGGGGACTCAGCATCTCCAGAATCAACATGTTCAGTGCTAGGAGTCTCCCCTAAGGGTTCTCCTAGTAGCTCATCCAACAACTCATCAGTCAATGCCTCTTGAACACTGGTATTGCTGGGCTCTTCTAATACTTCATCCAGGTTTAACTCAGTCAGAAAATCATCGTCATCATCACTGATGACTGGATCGTCTAAGTGATCCATTTCATCAGTCACAGTCAGTTCATCAAGCAGTTCATCGGCCAGTGCATCATTTGCATCTAACACAGGGGTGGCCAGTGTATCTTCGTCAGTCGCGCCTAGTTCTGCTAACAGTTCGTCTGCCAACGCATCGTTATCGTCAAGTGCCTGACCAGATCTCAGCTCAGCATCATCATCCAATGTATCCTCATCAGGTGTATCCGTACCGAGCATACTTTCCATCATCTCAATCTGTTCAAGTTCATTGAGCAAATTATCAACGTCTTTATCTATATTTTGGCTTTGCGTTTCAATCTCTTGATCAAGCGTAGTAATTGCTTCATCGTCTAGGGGCTTATACTCGTCAATATCTAAATTTTCAGGTATTGCGGACTCATTCATCTCAGGGCGTTGCTCTAACTCACTGAGCGCTTCATTTGCCTCTAGTTCTGACTCAGCCTGAGCTTCATCCAACAAACTATCAATATCGTCCTCGTCGACTACGGCAGACTCAGCCTGAGCTTCATCCAGCAGACTATCAATATCATCCTCATCGACTGCGGCAGACTCAGCCTGAGCTTCATCCAACAAACTATCAATATCATCCTCATCGACTACGGCAGACTCAGCCTGAGCTTCATCCAACAATCCATCAATATCATCCTCATCGACTACGGCAGACTCAGGCTGAGTTTCATCCAACAATCCATCAATATCGTCCTCGTCGACTGCGGCAGACTCAGCCTGAGCTTCATCCAACAAATTATCAATATCGGTCTCGTCGATGACTTCAGATACCTCTGGGCTGTCATTTACGCTGTCTTTTTGACTCTCTTGAGTGCTGTCTTCAGGGCTTTCATCAAAAATATTGGAATCATCTAAACCACTATCAGCAAACAGAGCATCCAACTCTGATTGGTCTAGTTCCCCATCACCTGGTGTAAAATCAATATCTTCAATCTGCGCTCGAAGTTCATCTTCATTTATTTGAGCATCGGTACTCTCAGGTACTATGAGACCATCAAGATCCCCAGCAAATTCTTCTTCTGGCTCTTCAACTGTGGTTGGTGCTTCTGTAGGCTCTGGAATATCATCTATTAACGCATTTAAGTCTATTTCAGTTGCCGAAGGTTCGGTCGCTTCATTCTCAACGATTTCTTCTAACAAGGATTCACTGACGTCATCTAGTTCTTCTGTATCATCTACACGACTCAGCTCATCATTATCCAGTACATCTTCTGGTTGTTTGCGTCTAAATAACCACAAACCAAATATAATTAAAGATACCAGTACCGTAAGAGAGACCGCACCTATAACAACCAAAGGCTCTGACATCAATGCCTTTACATCTTCTACCCAAGGCGAAGTCTCTACTTCAGGTTCGTCTGCTGCGCCGTTATCTAACAACGCAAACAAATGCGCTTGCAGTTCAGCTTGTTCCTCTAATTGATTTTGTACGTCACCGTTAACTTGGGCGGCTAAAGTGTTGACACGTTGTGCGACATCATTAACTTGAGAGGCTAGCTTTTTATTTTCCGCCAAAAGTATTTGTATCGTTTCTAAAGAAACCGCATATTGCGCTCTGATTTCATTAATGATTTGTTGTTGACTAGCAACATTTTCAGTTTGATTAATGACATCTGAGACTGCTTGAGTTGTGGGGGTATTGACAGGCTTATCAGCGTCTTTTAGTGCGGTATTTGTTGGAGGTGAGATTTGCTCGTCAGACACATTTTGTGCTGTACTTTGAGTATCCCTGGTAACTGTTTTTATCTTCGTACTATCTTGATAACCCCATTTTGATTCGTCACTCTCAATCTTGCGTTCTGATTCAGCTAAATCTAAGCTGTTGATGAAACTACTGGAAGGCATCTCTAGCATGACATCATTACGCAAATGGTTCACATTATTGTCAATAAATGCTTGTGAGTTTTTCAAATAGATAGCATACATGACTGGGTAAAGTGAGGGTGGTTTTGGACCATCATAATCAGGTGAATTACGATAATCTTTGGCAATTTTCCACAAGGTATCCTCTTGTTGAACAGGACCAAAAACCACATTAGAAATGTCAGCAGATTTCGCACCGCGGATTTGTACCGTCGAAAAGTCACCCGCTGCTTTAGCAGGTACTGCGTAACCAATAACCAATACAGCAACCAGTGCTATTTTCAACAATGTCATGGATAGATTCCTAGCATTTTTGCCATGCTTTTAGGTTTTTCTTTATGAAATATTTGCAGAGTATTCTATGCTTTTATTCCGCATAAAAAAAGCCCCGATATAATTGATATATCAGGGCTTTTCACTAATTTCTTTAATTTTATAAATATTCTTTAATTAAAAGCTCGGCAATCTGCACACTATTTGTTGCCGCACCCTTACGAATATTATCTGATACAACCCACATATTGATACCATTTGGATGTGAAATATCATTGCGAACTCGACCCACATGCGTTAAATCATTACCACTTGCACTACATACTTGCGTAGGGAATTCTTCTTGCGCGGCATACAACTTAACGCCTGGAGCTTCGGCAAGTAAATTCTTTACATCTTCAGCATCAATCGGAGTACGAGTCTCAATATGAATGGCTTCCCCATGACCATAGAACACTGGTACACGAACCGCTGTAGGGTTTACTAAAATGGTATCATCACCTAAAATTTTGCGCGTTTCCCACACCATTTTCATCTCTTCTTTGGTGTAATCATTGTCGGTAAAGACATCAATTTGTGGAATAACATTAAATGCGATTTGACGTGCAAAATCTTCATTTTTCACTTCACGGGCATTCAATAGATCAGCTGTTTGTGTTGCTAAACCTTCCATCGCTGATTTACCAGCACCTGATACTGATTGGTAAGTACAAACATTGATTCGCTCAATCCCCACAGCATCATGAATAGGCTTTAATGCAACCATCATCTGAATGGTAGAACAGTTTGGATTGGCAATAATATTGCGGTTACGGAAATCAGCTAATGCACTGCCATTTACCTCTGGGACCACCAAAGGAATATCAGGCTCATAACGGAAATGAGAAGTGTTGTCGATAACAACACAACCTGCCTCAGCAGCAATCGGTGCAAACTTTTCGGATACGCTACCACCAGCAGAAAAAAAGCCTAATTCAACTTGTGACCAGTCAAATTTATCGGCATCCAATACTTCAATCTCTTTCCCTTTAAAAGTAATTGTACCGCCTGCTGAACGCGCTGATGCTAATGGGAATAACTGGTTAATAGGGAAATTACGTTCCGCTAATAAATCCATCATAGTTTGGCCTACTAGGCCAGTTGCGCCTAAAACGGCTACATTAAAAGATTGAGACATGATGATCTAAGATCCTATAAATTAGATTAAACGAGTTGTGACAAACCCAAGTGCACCAAGTATATCTTGGGTAACAAGGCTACTGCAAGTGACTTCAAGCACTGAAAACTCACGTCGTACCATTGCTGTCGAAGAAAACTTAGGATTTCGGTATGCTTTACGTAATTCGGCAAAGCAGGGAGATTGTGCCATTTCAGTCACAAATTCTCTATTATCAATTGCTATATCATATACCGCCCAGACTAATGTAGTAAGCGACTCAACGCTGAGCACATCATCATGACAAGCGTAAGCTTTGTGACATTTAGGTAAAAAATCAGACATAGCGAGTGTCGCGGGCTGACCTACTTGCTCGGCAAGCCAGGCATACAACATGAAAGTACCCCGAGTTTTACCTTCTAGACTGTGGCCTGCAATATGTGGCGTCGCAATTAAGCAATGTGGTATTAATGCGCTAAGAATGTTGGGTTCATTTTCCCAAACATCCAGAATGAGGGTTGGCATTGCTTGAGACTCATACAAAGCTAACAATGCTTGATTATCAATGACCTCGCCACGACCAGCGTTTAGCAAAATTTGTTCAGGTTTAAGTTGGGCCAGAACATTAGCATCAAATAAATGCTCTGTTGGGGTCTCACCTGTTTTCACTAACGGGGCATGCAAGCAAATAATATCACAATCTAAAATAGCCGAAAAATCATTCAATGCAGCATTATTTTCAGCTTTTGCTCGAGGAGGATCATACAAATGTATTTCGCAGCCCAAAGCAGTAAATTTTTGCGCTACCCGACTACCAACCTGCCCTACCCCAACAATTCCGACTGAAAGATTTTGCAAAACAGTTATCGGGTCTTGAAGACGGATTTTGTTAGTCTCCAACAAGGCATATAAAACCGCACTTAGCGCATATTCGGAAACTGCTTGTGCATTACAACCCGCTGCATGGTAAACGCCTTTGTTGGTCTTGGCTAAGGCCTCAAGATCTAAATGGTTGTAACCGGCGGTGGCCGTAGCTACATACTTACATTGGGTCAGACGCTCTACTAAATGCTCATCCACTTTGGTCGTCGAACGAATCATCAGCGCATCCACCCCAGAAACATCTAAATGAGGAATTTCAGCATGGTTGAATTCTTGGGCTGTACCTAATGTACTAAAAACCTCTTTCGCAAAAGGCATATTATCATCGTAAAATATGTGCATAAAAGCGTACTCAAAACTCTATTATTGTGTATCTGACATTCGCCAAAACTCTTTTAAAGCCAAGTATACGCTATTTGGATCTTCAAGTTGAGGATAATGCCCTACATCTAAAGCTTTGGTGTAGGCGGATGGCAGTAATTTGGTGAAGGCATCAAGCATATGCTGCCCGGATATAGGATCTTGAACACCGTTAATGAACCCCAGCGGCACCGGCGTTGATTGCATAGCCCTTACCCAACGGTTTCGGTATTGTTTGCGTTCATCTAAATACCCTAGCAAACTCGGGATAACTCGAGTGCCTTCTGCATGTTTTAATAAGGCCCATAATTCATCCAATACCAACGTTTCCGGTGGAGTACTTTGTCCAAAAATCTTGTTGAAACCTTTAGTGAGACTTCGTTTTGACATGCATTTCGCTAACCAAGGGCCAAGTGAACTATGCAGTAATTTTTGCGTCAAAATAGGACGATGTAATTCCGCAAATAATCCCCCATTTAGAAACATCATAGATGTGATCGAAAAATTATCATTGTGCTCTAGAGTTTGCCTTGCAAGTAACTCCTGGGCTACTGAGACTCCGTAATCATGAGCGACTATATGACATTGCCTAATACCTTGCCGGTGCAAATATGTCACGATAATATCGGCTTGTTCCTGCAACGTATATCGGTGAGGATGAGGTTTATCAGACAAACCGAAACCCAGAAAATCAATGGCATGAAAATCCCCATACCCATCATTATTTTGCGAGTTTGAGAGCAAATTCCACACTTTGGACCAATCCAAACTCGCACTAGGAAACCCATGCAGAAACACTATTGGTTCAGCACTAGGCGAAAGTAAATGAGGCTCAACACGCACACCGGTAGGACTGGGCGTCGACACCTGCCAGTAAGCGATGTTATAGCCAGAGTATGAAAAATACTGTGCTGTTTGTTGATAACCGAGTAAATTTTTGAACATACATGACCATTTGGATGATACAGATAAAGGGAATATCTATGTTTTGCTACCCTACGCTCTAAACCCAGGATAATCGCGGTCAAGCTTGCGTAATATTCCCGGCCATGCGATGCCACCAAATGCATTATTCGTCGCTTTAGCACCGATTTCTTGTACCGTAGCAATAATCTCGGCAGGAACTTCAATCAGATCTTTGCCAGTTGCTTGAGCTAATAACTGAATTTCACAGGAGCGTTGCAAGAAGTACATATTTAAAAATGCATCTGGTACACTTTTACCCGTCGTTAACAAACCGTGATTCCGTAAAATTAAAAACTCGGTGTTGCCGATATCAGCAACTAAACGTGCTTTTTCGTCCTCACGTAAGGCCACGCCCTCGTAGTCATGGTAGGACAAATTACTCAACGGCAGTGTAGATTGTTGAGAATAAGGCTGTAACCCCTCTGCTAAAGTAGCGACAGCGACCCCTTCATTCGTATGTAAATGCAAAACACACTGAGCATTGTCACGGGCAGCATGAATCGCTGAATGAATTGTAAACCCAGCTGGATTAATTTCGTACTCACTATCCATCACCTTTTGCCCATCTAAATCGACTTTGACCAAAGACGAAGCCGTTACTTCCTCGAACATCATGCCATAAGGATTGATTAAAAAGTGATGTTCAGGACCAGGGACACGTGCAGAAATATGAGTAAATACCAAATCATCCCAGCCATAATGAGCCACAATGCGATAACATGCGGCCAAATTCACTCTCAGTTCCCACTCTTCTTGACTCACTTTATCTTTTACACTTTGCATAAATACATCCTGTCAGTTGTTTTGTTAATAATACGTTAATTCATTTTATGTCAGAAAGATATTTTAAAAATATAAATGTATACAATGTGAAAGAAGAATTCAGAAAAAACAGAATTAAAACAAAAAAGCACCTTCTGAATGACTCCTAAGGGAGTATTCAGAAGGTGCTTTCATCTATAGTAGGCAGTGGTCAATTATGGATTCACTCAAACTGCCGGAAAGTAAGAGGTACTTAGCCTTCGTATTTCTGCATCACTAAGGTGGCATTTGTCCCGCCAAAACCAAAGCTATTTGACATAATCGTTTTCAATGCTTGCTGACGTGGCTCAGTCACAATATCTAAACCCTGGGCTGCCTCATCAAGCGTCTCGACGTTAATAGATGGAGCAATAAAATCATTTTCCATCATCAAAATACTATATATGGCCTCATTAACCCCCGCTGCCCCCAACGCATGACCTGTCATAGCTTTCGTTGCACTAATAGCAGGTGATTTTTGCCCAAAGACTTCTTGAATCGCTTTTAACTCCTGAACATCACCAACAGGTGTTGAGGTACCGTGAGTATTTAAATAGTCAATTTCACCTGACACATTTTGCATCGCCATTTGCATACAACGAACCGCACCTTCACCAGAAGGGGCTACCATATCATAACCGTCAGAAGTGGCACCGTAACCTACGATTTCGGCATAAATATGTGCGCCACGAGCTAGTGCATGTTCCAGTTCTTCGACAACCACCATACCGCCACCACCAGAACTAACAAATCCGTCACGGTTCGCATCATAGGTACGCGACGCTTTTTCTGGCGTGTCATTGTATTGTGAAGACAACGCACCCATGGCGTCAAATTGGCCTGATAATGCCCAGTGTAATTCTTCACCACCACCAGCAAAGACGATGTCTTGTTTATTTAACTGAATCATTTCTAAAGCATTACCAATACAATGCGCAGAGGTCGCACATGCTGAAGAAATAGAATAATTGACACCTTTGATTTTAAACGGCGTCGCCAAACATGCCGAAACAGTTGAACCCATACAGCGAGTCACCATATACGGACCGACTCGGCGGACACCTTTGTTGCGTAAAATATCAGCAGAATCGACTTGGTGTTCAGATGATGCACCACCAGATCCGGCAATAATGCCTGTTCTAATATTGGATACTTGGTCTTCAGTTAGACCAGAATCAGCAACGGCCTGTTCCATTGCAATGTAGGCATAAGAAGCAGCATCGCCCATAAAACGAAGTTGTTTACGGTCAATATGTTCTTTCAAATCAATATCAACTTTGCCCCATACATGACTGCGTAAACCTTTTTCTGCAAATTGCTCAGAAAACGTAATACCAGACTTACCTGTCTGTAATGACGCTAGCACTTCTTCTTTATTGTTACCGATACTAGATACAATACCCAAACCGGTGATAACTGCTCTTCTCATGATAATCCTACTCAATAATTAATCGTGCAAAGTGTACTGCAAAAAATCCAAAACACTGGTCTGCTGTTCCACTTAAACTGTGACGACATCATAACAAAATCCGATTACAATAAAACTATTGTACTTATAGGTGTTTAGCACAAATGAAAATATCCCCTGCCAATGTCACGTTTAACCCTACTGGGACACCAGTGTCGGAGGATTTTGATGACGTTTATTTTAGAGATGGCAAAGGGTTGGCTGAGACCGATTATGTGTTTATCAAGCATAATTACTTGTTGGAAAAGTGGTCAACTCATAGCGAAAGTCATTTCGTTATTGCTGAAACGGGGTTTGGTACAGGCTTAAACTTTTTGCGTACATGGCAAATATTCCAACGTTTCTTGGCAGAAAACCCGTCAGCAACTTGTCAACACTTGTACTTCATTTCTACGGAAAAATTCCCCATTCCTTTGGCCGAACTACAACAAGCGATTGCCTGCTATCCTGAGCTAGCTCAAGAAGCAAACGCGTTTTATGAGCAATATCCACAACCTTTGTTTGGGTGTCATCGTTTGCATTTTCCTAATGTAACTTGTGATATTTGGATTGGTGATATCAATGAAACTTTGCCGTTAATCTACACGCCCAAAAATGGCTTAGTAGATGTATGGTACTTAGATGGGTTTGCACCCAGCAAAAACCCAGAAATGTGGCAACCTGAATTGTTTGCCAATATCACGCGGATCAGTAAACAAGGGGCTTCACTAGCCACTTTCACCGCAGCTAGTTTTGTGCGTCGTAATCTCCAAGCGGCTGGTTTTGTCATAAAAAAAGTACCAGGGTTTGGCCAAAAAAGAGAGATGATAACAGCAACGTTTTGTCCAGCTGCCGCCGACCATGCAGTAAACAGTACAACAAATGGTATACAAGAGCCCACTGATGGTGACTCAAATAACACCGTTTTAGACTCAGAAATAAATACGCATCGTTATCGCCAAACCACACCATATTTCAATCGTGAACGAGTCGCCTCTTATGAAAAAATTCATATTATTGGTGGTGGGATCGCAGCAGCTTCACTCGCTTATGAATGTACCCAACTCGGTTTAAATGTCGTGGTGTATTGCAAAGATGCAACACTAGCACAGGGGGCCTCAGGTAATTCTGTAGGTGGCTTTTATCCACAGCTCAATGCTGACCCGGGAGTCAATAGCCAGATCCAAGCACATAGTTTTTTATATGCTAAACGTTGTTACGAAAAGCTTGCCAAAACTCAACACTTTGGCCACGACTGGTGCGGTGTATTGTTAGTTGGTTTTAATGAAAAAGTGCAAGCGAGACAAAATAACCTCGTGGCGAAACAACAATGGCCTAGTCATTTAATCTTCCCTGTCAATGCCGCACAAGCCAGTGCTCAAGCGAATATCGAGATCCCCTATTCAGGGTTATTTATTCCCGATGGTGGTTGGATAAGCCCGCCTGAATTAGTACAAGCATTGATGAGTGCTGCAAATGCGACTGGCCGGTGTGAGGTACGTAGCCAAACTACGGCAAAGTACTTTTCTCATGGAACCCAAAAAACAACGAATATGCTAGACACGCTTCAGTTAAATGATGAACCCTTCACCATAAATGCCAATGAAGCGGTAGTATTTGCTACAGGTCATGATACACCTGAATTGTTGGGTACTTTAAGTCCCGAATTTCGTCTGGTACGGGGGCAAGTTGAAGTCCTGCCACCCACCAACACCAGCGCAAAACTAGCCACTGTGATTTGTCACAAAGGGTATTTTACGCCTGTTGTTAATGGGGCGCACGCATGTGGCTCAACCTACAGTAAAAATGATACCGCGACGGATTATCGTCCAGAAGATTCGCAGACCAACCTACTTAACCATAAAAAAGCACTGCAACAAGCGCCATGGATGCAAGAGTTTAGCTCAAGCGATAAAGCACGTGCTGCGATTCGCTGTAGTACACCGGATCATAATCCCATGTGTGGGAAACTGCCTGATTTAGAGCAACAACGCATTTCGCTAAATACGTTATACAAAGCCAAAGCAGCAGCACAATATCCGGAGGGTGAATGGCACAAAAATTGTTATGTGTTGAGTGGTTTAGGTTCTCGGGGCTTAACAACAGCTCCGTTACTCGCAGCCAACCTAGCGGCAGAATTAGCGGGACAACCTTTACCAATGAGTACCCCTATGCTTGACGCGTTAATGCCAAATCGCTTCCAAGTACGAGCACTCATTCGACAACAACCTAAACAGTCTTAATCATCGCTTGGTACAGGGGCGCGAGTGTTAGTTTGGGCAATTTGATCAACAATAAATGTTGGTAACAACACATCGGTTGTGGCATAAACTTGTTGGCTATGGGCATCAATTACTTGAGCCATCACTTTCATCCCTTGGGCTAGCTGAACCAGCGTACCAGTCAGCACCCAGCGGTATTGCCCAAAATTCTCTAATTGTGCAGCATCAAACACGTGATTACCTGTTTTTCTATGTTGGATTTTACGGGTAATAGTAGGATTAATTAAATGGTAGCCTAAAGGCCCTGCTTTTGCCTGTAGATGCGCACTCAAATGATGAGCGACATTATTAATGTTGTGCATGGATAGATCATACTCGACAAAATCCGTTACCAACATCGGACTCATAGCAATGTAAGGGGGTAACTGCGTTCTGAGTTGGACTAAGACTTGCCAAGCATAATCTCCTAAATCTTTATGGGTAAATGCATTATAATACGTCGAAGAGACCACTTGCCCATTGGTACTGGTGTTATTTGTGGAAACTGATGCAGAAATGTTTTGAGGTGGATTTGCAAGTAATGCAATATCTCCAGTCGTATCACTGGACTCATTTTCCGCATGGTTATGTCTTATGGCACGTTCACTGGCTGTCGATGAAGACTGACTGTTCACTAGCTCAGTTTGTGCCTTGCCGATGCGTTTGCTATTTTCAATAATGAGGTTAGAAAGGCCTTTTACGCCTGCACAACCGCTAATGATCCAAACAAGACTTAATATAATGACGATTTTCATGTGGCATCCTTGTCACAGATTGATGTTTAAATGGTAGTATTTGAAGCACTTTATTGCTCGACTTGCGCTACATCGGTAATGGTTTCCAGCTCACCCACCACATCTGATGGAATTAACAAGGCTGTCGCGGCAACGACCTTTTTAGTGGTTACACCCAAGACCCTAGCATTAATCATGACTCCTCGAGGAGTATCCGCAAGGGTCCCAGTCACGATATAATCCATCGGCAATTGATTTTTTAAATCGTTGTAATCCCGACTCAAAAAGAAGTCTCCATTGGGTGTCACACGGATATATTCTGTCGCTTTATAATCGACAACAGGCAAACGAAACTTATGAAACTCTGTCACTAAGGACTCCGCAATCTGCAACCCAAGTACATTGGTCGTCATCAAATCACTGTCCAACTGTGCAAAATGGGTCACACCAATCGGTGTATCGGGCGTAATATATTCCATATTACCCACTAAATTCTGCGCCAATATTTGTACGTGATCAGCCAAAGTCAAAGACTGTATCGCTTGTGGCATAACGAATCTAGCATCCGGAAGGATTGCATTTTCTTGGTAACTATCTGAATGTATAGGAAAATTCATTTCATCTTTATAATAGCCAGATTCCACTTGCTGAGTTAATACTGAACAGCCTGTTAAATAGGTCGTCAAAAGCAAAACAGAAAAGGTATGTTTCACCAAGGATTTTTGGTTAAGTATGGGCATAAAACTATCCTATTAATAAGTTAAGCTACGACGGACTAAACGGTTATTGCGCATAATGACTGACTGTTGCTCAGAACGTGGTATCGGTATAAATATTGATTTGGCGGTAACAATCTGCCCAGTTGCATTGTCAATAATACGACCGTTAACCAGCGAACCATCACCTTGAACCGTTATGGTGCCGGTGACTGTATAATTTGCACTGGGTAATTTTTGTTGCAACTTCTGGTCATGGCTTAAGCCCTGCAAACCTGTAGCTGTATGTAATATATCTTGACGTATGCGCGGTTCAACAACACGTACCTCATAGCTATTGGCAAAAGCCAATAGCAATTCGGCAAGTTCTTGCCCCAGCTGGGAATGTGGATGTGCATGTTTTGACGAAAGGCGGCCGCCTAAATGCACAAAATTAGTTAGGACATAAGTACCCGGTAAACGCCCTTGGATCGGCGAAAATAAACCTTTACCTAAAATTTCTGCATGTTTGTGAAGATACGAAACAGTGGGCGCTAGACGCTCATCTACCGTGCGTTTATGAATCGTATCCCAAGGTGCTGTTTTAGCGATGACTGAAGCACTAGCGGTAGCTAGCACCACTAACAATAAGGGGGCAAAAAAGGCTTTTGACATAAAACACACCTAGACAATAAATCACATAAGATACGATTATTTAGCAAGGTGTATACCAATTGTTTTATTTAGGGTTCATGAATGATTCAGAGTGAATTGTTTTTACAACTATCCCACAAAGTCCATACTAATGCTTGGTCGGGTTCTGCCAACTCGCCATTAGTAAAAGCCACATTGAGATTGTCTTTGAGAATTACATCTAATGCATGGTAGGGATCAGGGTGTTCGGGGTTTACTTGACTCGCTGCTAATGAAAAGTGCCCATGAAAATAACTCGCTATAAACAACTCTTCATCGTTACCGGTTTCCACAACGGTATTTAAACGATGTTCAATATTATCTAAATAATTAGAAAAATTACTATCGGTGGCAAAGCTAGCCGGCATAGTCTACTCCTACTCGATATAACACATGGTCTCGATAACCAGTAATAATGTCAATGTTCCCAGATAAAGCTTCATCTAACTCACTATCGCCAGTATCACAGTGCAACGGGCGCTGTGCTAATGACTCAAGTTTAGTCTTGGTGGCCACGACGATAATATTTTCTTTGCCTAAAGCACGGATAAGTTGTGGTGATAACTGTTGGTTACCACGACCAAAAATATGCCCCTGACCACCGATCAAGGTAATCACTAATTTACAAGGGTGTTGTGCAATGAGTGCTTCTAAATCAGCAGCTGTTGTATCAACCGCAATTTGTTTATGGTCCATTACGACATCTACACCGAGTAAAGTATTCGCAAAACCCCATTCCTGCATCACAAAATCGATTGTAGAGCCTGAGCCCATAATAAAAGCATGATCAGGATATTCATCGCGGATTTCAGCAAGATATGCCGCCAAGTCGGTCAATACTAAATCGTCTGATTCTTTACCGCCCATTTTTACAGCTTGGACATATTGTAATTCACTTGGGATAAGTAACTCACCAAAGTGTTTAGCAATAACCGTCCCAGCGCGAAACTTTTCTTCATCAATATCGCGCACATCAGCTAGTTCGGCACTCACTAATTCACCCGTTACCATTTGATGAATCACCTTACCAGCCCCCTTCGGACTGATAGCAAAAACACCTGAATGGATTTTACAACCTGCAGGGACACCCAGCGCAGGCACGTGATTTGGCCAAACACTACAAATGTTCCTGGCTGTTCCGTCACCACCGGCAAATAACAAACAATCAACACCAGCTGCATAGATTGCTTGCGCAGCGGCGAGCGTATCATCGGCTTCAGTTTGGCTCTGAGCCGGAGTAAATACCGTCGTAGTCTGAAAACCTAGGCGCTGAGCCAGTGTTTGTCCCATTTCATCGGCTGCGGTTATTATCTCTATACGATCTGACAACGCCAAACACTCTTGTAAAGCAACTGCCGTTTTATTGTTGGATTGGGGGATTGCACCTAGGGCCAGTGCTTGTTCCCGAATTTCAGGGCCATCACTACCTTTTAGGGCAACAGCACCACCGATCCCTGAAAAAGGATTGATAATTAAACCGAGACGAAATCGACGCTGAGAAGTCGAGGCCACTGAATTAGGCCTATGACCTTTGATTGGTGTATTCATAATTTATGTAAAAGAAGTCTCTACCGAATTCGCGTACAAACGTTGAGCACGAGTCAATGGCTTACTTATACAAGCTGGGAAGTAATGCATGCGCAGTACTTCTAAAAACATTTCTGCGCGTTCTGGGAAACCATGCGTCAACAACTGTGATAGTTTGTAAGCAACGGACGATTTAAACGCCAACACATCGCCCTGTTCACCATTAAGATTATCTATGGATACGTTAAACTTCAATCCACATGCAAGGCAATAAGCCCACTCAATAGCCTGAGGAAGGACTTCAACTGCTTCAAACTTAGCTTGTTGTTCCGCGTTACGTCCATCAGGCGCATACCAGTAACCGTAATCAACTTGCTTTCTGCGCTCTGGACCTGCAATACACCAATGCGCAATTTCATGTAAAGCTGAAGAAAAATAGCCATGGGCAAAAATAATTTGTGCGTAATCGGTTTCTTTACCCGCAGGAAGATACAAAGGCTCGTCACCGCCTCTCACCAAACGAGTGTTATATTTTTCAAAGAATGTATTATCAAACAGCTGAATGAGTTCAGAAACATCAAACCGACCTTCTTCATACCCTAGCATATAAATTACCCTTTATTCGTAACCTACAGTTTAGCTTTTTTAATCATAATGTGTAACTATATTTCTCATGTTTTAAAAATTAAGTACATGAAACCTTAGGATGATAGACAGTTATTTTTCCAAACCCAATCCCTTTACTTGTCTGTGGAGCATTGATAGCGACGTCATTGATCATTATGGTCATGTGAATAACGTGGCCTATGTTAAACAACTTGAGGTGACTGCTTGGCGTCATTCTAACGAACTGGGGCTGACGATTGCAGCATACCAACAAGTTGATCGAGGCATGGCGATCATCGAACATCACATAAAATACTTAGGAGCTGTTTTAGAAAATGATCACATTATCTGTGCCACTTGGATTACCCATTGTGATAAACGTTTAACACTCACTCGGTATTTCGAGTTTTACTCCAAAGCCAAACAAAAAATTATTCTAAAAGCGGAAACAAAGTTTGCTTGTATCGCGTTGTCATCTGGCAAACCCAAAAAAATGCCAGAGCTTTTTGTCGCACCTTATTTCGCCGAGATGCTGCGTCAATGTTAAAATTTACATTGTTCATATCTATCATTGTTAACATTGCCTTAGTCTACTGGATAATTGACCTGCCCCAGAGAGATAACGCAACAACCGAACAACCTCTTCCATCTGTTAATAATAATCACTATCAGTCTAGAACAGATACTGAAAGTAAAGGTTTTGTTAGGGATAAAACGGTTCTGGAAAATGACATATTTTTACCTCACATACCAAAACTGAACATCCAAACCACACAGAAATCAGCGGAATTCCCAGATCAAGCATGGAGTAGCATACTCCAATTAGTTGAAAACCAACAATGGACTGAACTCGGTGAGCCTTTGCGGACGTATTTACGGTTGCATCCCCAACACGCCCAAGCGTTGTTTTTAGAAACCCAATGGTTGTTTTATACCGTTGGCGAATTAGCGGGTATTAGCGCAATGTATCAACTAAGTGAGCAAACTAATGAGACAGGCTTACAAAGCCAGCTCAATCAGTTTATCAGTAGCTTTACGCATTCCAAAATCACTCGTCTCACCCGTGAACAGGACTGGCAAAACCTAGCATTATTTGTCGAACCTTTATATGCACTCGACCCGGATTCCAGATCGTTTATTCGCGCTTTAGGAACAGCATACGCTTATTTAAACCTTCCTACTGCAATGGAAGATACCCTTGCCAACTTGCCCAGTGATGATACTTTAGTGCGTTATGTGCGGGATATTTGGACAGCTGAATATGCTAGAGGGATGACATATGATGATAGAGATTCTACAGAAAATACGAGAAAGATATCCAATCATTCATCGACCAAGGACGCAACCACTGTGAACATGGATATCATTCCTTTGAAAAGGATGAATCAACAGTTTTTTGCGCCGGTCAGTTTTGCGATAACCGGAGGAAGTTTTACTCATGAACAAGTGCAAACAGAGTTATTAATTGATACCGGAGCAAGTATCACTGCTCTTAGCCCTGTCACCTTCGCACAGATCCCTGCTCAAGCTAAAACATTTCAACGCAATGTTAATGTCAATACGGCCAATGGGATGGTACAAACAGAACTTTACCACATCGCAGAAGTGCGTTTAGGTGAACAGGTATTTACTGAAGTTGAAGTGTTGGTGTTACCAGACAGTGTTTCAGTTAATACCGCGTTTGACGGATTGTTGGGTATGAATATGCTAGCGCAATTTACCTTCTTCATCGACCAAGACAATGGCTTGTTAGAATTGAGCGAGTTGCGCTAACCAGAGTTTCTTACTCACAGGTACTCTAATATCTCTACCTACAAATTAGCACACAGACGTGTTCCTTGGTCAATCGCACGCTTGGCATCTAGTTCACTAGCAAAGTCAGCTCCTCCGATAAAATGGCAAGGTTTTGCAAGCCCTTCAGCTAACACTTTAAGCGGCTCTTGACCGGCACAAATGATCACATGGTCAACATCTAATATTTGTTGTTGTTCCGCAATAGAAATGTGTAAACCGGCGTCATCAATCTTGTGATATGTCACACCAGCAAGCATTTTAACCCCTTTTTTCAGTAAACCAGCCCGATGTGCCCACCCCGTGGTTTTACCTAATTGACTGCCCACTTTAGATGCTTTGCGCTGGAGTAGAAATATTTGTCGCGGTGACGGTTCAGGGAGTGCTTGTACATTTTCAATGCCACCTCTTGCAGCAAGTGACATATCAATACCCCACTCACGCATAAAGGCAGGAATATCTTGGCTAGGGTTTGCATCACCATGACTTAAAAACTCAGCCGTATCAAAACCGATACCACCGGCACCAATAATGGCAACTTTTTTACCCACAGGTATTTTATGCTTTAGCACATCGATATAACTCAAGACTTTATGGTGCTCTATCCCCTCGATACTAGGAGTACGAGGAACAATCCCTGTAGCTAAAATCACCTCATCACAATCCATCTCGTTCAACATTTGCGTATCAACGCGGGTATTTAATCGCAAATCAACCTGTAGTAACGTTAGCTGTTTCGCAAAATAACGTAGTGTTTCATAAAACTCTTCTTTACCCGGTACTTGTTTGGCGATGTTGAACTGTCCACCAATCTCATCGGCAGCATCGAACAAAGTCACTTTATGTCCTCGTTGAGCCGCGGTGGTAGCAGCAGCTAAACCAGCAGGACCAGCTCCCACCACTACGATATGCTTGCGCTGTGCAGCTGGCTGAATATTCAATGTTGTTTCATTACAGGCTCTTGGGTTGACTAAGCAACTCGCTAATTTAAAACTAAAGACATGATCTAAACAGGCCTGATTACAGCCGATACACGTGTTGATTTCATCCGCACGACTTTCTTGAGCTTTTTTGACAAACTCTGGATCGGCTAAAAATGGACGAGCCATCGACACCATATCGGCATCCCCACGCGCTAACACTGATTCGGCCACCTCTGGAGTATTGATTCTATTTGAAGTAATTACCGGAATCGACAATGCACTGCGGAACTTTGCGGTCACCCAAGTAAATGCCGCTCTTGGTACTTTGGTCGCGATAGTCGGAATACGGGCTTCGTGCCAGCCAATTCCTGTATTAATTATCGTTGCACCAGCTTTTTCAATAGCTTGACCCAACTGAACGATTTCGTCACTGGAAGAACCGCCTTCCACGAGATCAAGCATCGATAAACGATAAATTATAATAAAGTTTGCTCCGACTGCTTTACGGACTCGTTGCACCACTGACACGGGTAATCGAATTCGGTTTTCATAAGCGCCTCCCCACTCATCGTCACGATGATTGGTTCGGGTTGCTATAAACTGATTTAGGAAATATCCTTCAGAACCCATAATCTCAACACCGTCATAACCCGCTTGTTGAGCTTGTAAAGCAGTGTTGATAAATGCTTGAATTTGATCTTCAATCTCAGCAGAGCTTAATGCTTTTGGCGTGTGTTTATTAATCGGTGCGCGGATAGCAGAAGCACTCACCAATTTTTCATTAAATGCATATCGTCCTGTATGTAAAATTTGCATACAAATTTTACCGCCATGCTGATGTACTACATCGGTCACATATTTATGTTCAGCTAGCACCTCAGGGTTGTCCAAACGACGGGATACGCTATGTGTCGCTCCTTCTTCATTCGGTCCAATTCCTCCAGTAACCATCAAAGCAACGCCACCTTTTGCTCTTTCCGCAAAATAAGCAGCAAGCTGCAAATGACCACCTGGTATCTCTTCCAGACCAGTATGCATTGAGCCCATTAACACTCTATTTTTTAATGTTGTAAAACCCAAATCTAATGGTTTTAATAAATTGGGGTAAAGAGGATGTTCTAGCGACTTTGCTACTGGAGACATACGATATTCCTTTTTATTATTGACTAAATTTGACTAAGAGCCTATTGCAGCATGCTTAGTCAATATTACTCGAGCAACCTGCTCTGCAATCATAATGGTCGGGGCATTAGTATTCCCACCTACTACTGTCGGCATTACTGAGGCATCCACTACACGAAGCCTACGCATTCCGTGGACACATAAATCGCTATCAACAACGGCAAGAGGATCTTTTTTGGGTCCCATTTTACAAGTAGCGACTGGATGATAAACAGTTTCAGCCTTGGCTCGAATAAAATCAGCAATTGCCGCATCATCAATGTTCTGGCTAGAGGGTTCTAAGGGGAGTGCTAAATATTTGGCAAATTCAGGTTGTGCAAAAATTTTAAAAGCCCAGCGAACACCATCAATTAATGCTTCTAAGTCATCTTTTTCAGATAAATAATTTGGGTCAATCAACGGTGCAGCAAAGGGATCTGAAGAAGCTAAACGAATACTGCCACGACTTTTGGGGTATAAATGACACACATGCAAACCAAATCCATAATCAAATGCGGTTTTACGCCCATGCTCAAGTAAAATGGCAGGGATGAAATGAAACTGTAAATCAGGTCTAAGTGCAGAGCCATGTCTTGAAAAAGTAAAACCACCTGTTTCTGCAACATTCGAAGAAAACAGGCCTTTTTTACCTGTCAAATAATGCCAAGCACCTTTGACGAATTTAGGTAACACTCGAGGTAGTAAGGCATAGCCTACTGCTTGTTTAGTCTTCATTTGAATAATCACATCTAAGTGATCTTGTAAATTTTTGCCCACTCCAGGTAAATCGAGAATACAAGGGATGTTGTGTTCTGCTAATTCATCCTTTGGCCCAACACCTGAAAGCATGAGCAGCTGTGGCGAGTTGATCGCACCTCCGGATAAAATCACCTCTTGGTCAGCCCTTATTTCTTGTTCACCGTGTTTATTATGTACGAGCACGCCTGAAGCAGTCTGTTCATCAAACAAAACCCGCAAGACAGTTGTTTCAGTTAGCACAGTTAAACGCGGATGTTGTAAAACTGGCTCGATATATCCTTTGGCAGCAGAACAACGTTGCCCATCACGATGGGTTGCTTGGTATTCTCCAACACCATAGCGACTATGACCGTTGAAATCTGGGTTATGCGGCAAACCTGCGGTTTGTGCGGCAGCTAGAAAACTTTGTGATAAGGGATCGGTATGATTTAGGGTTGTGACCCCTAGCAAACCTTCAGAACCATGATATTCAGTGGTGAAGGTTGTGCCTAATTGTGCATTGTGCTCGGAATGTTTAAACACAGGTAAAACATCTGCATAAGACCAACTCATCGCAGGATTCTGCTGGTGACTCAGCTCATTAATAGCGTCCGTTATTTCAGGTGCTGGTTTTTTATGTAGTTGCGTAGGCGCTTGTTCGGTTGGATAAGATCCCATTGAGAACGCTTCAGCCCAGTCATCATAATCTTGACGATCACCACGTATATAACACATGGCATTAACAGAGCTCGATCCCCCCATGACTTTGCCTCGAGGCCAAAATAAACAGCGGTTATTTAAGTGTGGTTGTGGCTGGGTGTTATAATTCCAATTTATCGCAGTAAACCGCGATAACAGGGCCACCCCAAAGGGGATGTGTATAAGTGGGTTATGATCTTTTTTTCCCGCCTCCACCAGACAAACCGTTGCATTAGAACCATCTAATAAACGTCGTGCTAAAGTGCAGCCAGCCGATCCAGCACCGACAATGACATAATCAAACTTGATATTTTGAGACATTTACAATCCACACATCGTACCAGTAAGTGAATTATAACAAAGCAAGGAAGAGAATGTTATATTTTTGTTATAAATATAACCCAAATGCCGGCTTTACCGCTTTAGGTGAGGTATAAACGTTGCTAACGGTAGTTTTACTAAATTTTAAATTTGTTGGCTTTTAGCGATTGTTTTAATCAACGATATCTGCCGGTAATTCATCACGAATTTCTAACCAAATCTTACCCGACTCAATACCATACTGACGAATCAATGATGGTGCTTGACTTGAGTCGCCTTCTTTAGCGATTCGAATCAGATCTTTATATAACTGCGTAGCGAGTTCACGCGCTTTTGGCTTTGCAAAGTAATAACCACCTATACGGCTATACATAGATTTGAAACCGTTCATCAATAATACATACACATTATTATTTGAGGCAAACGCAAGATCATGGTTCATTTGATAATCAAACTGCGCGAAAGCATTGCCATCTTGTGGCACATCTACATATTTCTCCATAATCTCAATCGAGCGTTCTGGATTATTTTTTAACGCCAAACGAATGAATACTGCAGATACATTGGTTCTTGCAGCTAACAGATTATCAATCAACTCTTTGATATTGGTCGGATCCAAACGCGCTAGTGCTTCAAGAATATTTAGACCACAGGTTTCCCAATAGTTATTTACTTGGGTAGGTTTACCATGTTGAATCGTCAACCATCCGTCACGTGCGAGGCGTTGTAAAACTTCACGCAACGTTGTTCTAGTAACACCAATCAGCTCAGAAAGCTCCCTTTCAGCAGGCAAAATAGTACCGGGAGGAAAACGACCACTCCAAATAGATTCTACGATATACTCTTCTGCAAAACCTGCAGGACTTTGTGCTTTATAAATCATAATGGTGTAATTAAAATTAGATAGTAAACTGATTGTACCAGATAACATAAAAAAAGCGAAAATATCACTGCACTTAAATACTTAGTTTTTATCTAGTTGTATAAAATACACACAAAACACGAAGTAAATAATACCTAGGAAAATTTCATAGAAAATTTAACTTAGTTCACGCTGTGTTTATTTTATGTCATGTATGATTTAATTCTATTTTTGATTTTTTCATCATAGATACACTATTTCACAAAGGAAATGATATGTCATTTGCGGGTTCTCTATGTTCATGGTCTGAAACCAAAACGCCATGGTTACTCTTATTTTTCAGTGCTTTAGCCCTATTTATAAGTGCCTTGGTTTTTCAGCATGGGTTTGATCACGCTCCGTGCATTAAATGTATTTACCAAAGAACTGCTGTTGTGGGGATCATGCTATCAGCTTTACTGCCTTTACTGCTAAACGTCGCTCCGGTCAGGTTAATTGCATACATCGGTTGGGCAGTTGGTGCGGTTTGGGGATTTATTATCGCAAATGAACATGTCGATATTATTTTCGCTCCTAATCCATTTTTTGCAATTTGTGAATTTGTCCCTAACTTCCCAAGCTTCATGCCATTACACGAATGGTTACCAAGCATATTTGCCGCGCCTGGTAGTTGTGATGATACGCGTTGGCAATTTGTCGGGATGGGCATGGCCGAATGGATGCGTATTATCTTTGGTATATACAGCTTGCTTTGGTTAGCGATCATTGCTACGCGTATGTTTCATAAAAAAGCCTTTTAAAAAAGGCTTTTTTAGGGGCCAGTGAAACGCTTAATGATTTATGCTAGGGGCCAACTCACTATATAGTCTTCAAAGTTCACCATATCAGCATCCAGTTCAGAGATTGTTTTTCCCCTCACAGAAACACCTTGTTCATGCATAGCGGTCTTTTTCCCCTTATTTAACAAAGGGTGCCAATCCGCTAAACCTGCACCTTCATGTAAACGGCGGTAACTACAACTTGGTGGCATATAAAAAATTTGTGGTAAATTGGCTTGGGTTAATTTAACACATTGGGGGACGAGTTCGGTCCGCTTATCATAAACAGTACAGCCACAGTTTTTGGTATGCAGGTACTGACAGGCGATATTGGTGAAATGCATTTCTTCTCCCCCCTCTTTTACTGCATCCGTAAACTCCACATCGGCCACATCATCATCGTCGATAAACTTATGTAAGCAACATTTTGCACAGCCGTCACAAATAGCTTCCCATTGGGCGTCATTCATATCTGACAAAGGCAAGGTTTCCCAGTACTTTGATGCGATTAACGCTTTATATTCTGGAGTAAGAGTTTTGGCCATCGCTGTCTCTATCTGTCTTGTTGGGGGTCTGGAGATAAACCTAATTCTGCGCGATGCTGCGCCAGCAGACTCGGGGTGGAAGGTGGCAACTGCAAATAAAAACCATGTTCTGCAAAAGCCGCTAGTAGTTTAGGCTCTTCGACTCCCACTAATTTTTTAGTTGCTGGTAAAGGGATTTGCATGACCAATTTTTTGGCCCCAAAGCGTTCTAATAAAGGCTCGGGAACTGCCGAAAAATCGTCTTTTTTGGGTACATAGATATATGTATCCGCGCGTTTTAGTGATTTATACACAGCGCATAAAATTTTCAAAGGTAACTCCTGCGACTACGCTCGGGTAGTCTCTAACATTAAATCTTGAATTTTTTGAGCCAATAAAGGGGCTCGCCAACCGGTCATCAAATCAGGTTGCATCCCCCAAGCTCTAGTGTCATCGTAATCCCACCAATACCATGTCAAAATTTGGTTAATTTGGCGCTTAGAAGCCAGTTCAGCAAGTTCACAATCTACCTCCTCGGCAACTGTTTGACAGATAGCTTTGATATTCGCATACATTTTCTTGTAAGAAGGTACATCCATTAAACGACGAGCATGGGGTGGATATTCGTTAGGATCCAGTGCGCGACATTCTTTAACAATTTGTGCAAATACTTCGCCATGTTTGCGTGCTTCTTGTGGAGCCACCACATCCAGGTGGAATACAGCACTCTTGGATGTCGGTAGTTTGAGGGCAACCTCATATAAACTCGTTTCACGTGCGATAAAATTTTGCGTGATATCATGGCGTCTAGCATAGCGTAAGCGCCATGCAGCAAGACGCTGTAATACCGCTAAATTTAATGGATTTAATTTATGAATATTTTTAAATAACAAATACGCATCTTCTGGAGCAAGTTCTGCTGCTTTACGCAAAGACAATTGAGTAATTTCTTGGGCTACCCATTCGTTTTTATGTGCCGGTAATTTATTGACCAATAATTCATAACACGGCAATAAAAACAACACATCTTCGGCGGCATATTGCAATTGTTCCGAACTAAGAGGACGTTTAAGCCAATCTGTGCGAGACTCACCTTTTTCTAACGTTTTCTCCAAGAGTGCTTCAACCATTCGTCCATAACCCATGGTAGGACCAATTTTGGCAAAACCTGCCGCAATTTGCGTGTCATAAATAGGCGTTGGTATTATGTCCAAAGCATGGTTAAACGTTTCTAGGTCTTCTGAACATGCATGAAATACTTTGACGACATTTTCATTGAGCATTAACGCTGTTAAATCAGATAAATCATCAATGGCAATGGGATCAATCAGCGCCACACTTTCACCATCATAGATTTGCACTAAACCAATTTGCGGATAAAAAGTCCGAGTTCGCACGAACTCAGTATCCACTGCAATGGCTTTGTGTTGACTGGCTTGTTTACAATATTTTGCCAGCTCGTCAGAACTATCTATAAAGGTGTAAGACACTTATTTCAATTCTCTACGTAAAATTTTACCCACATTCGTTTTGGGTAACTCGTCGATGAAGACTACCTTTTTCGGCACTTTATAGCCAGTTAAATTCGCTTTACAGTGCTTTATAATCGCTTCTTCGCTAATATTAGCATCTTTTAATACAACAAATAGTTTGACCACTTCACCCGATGTCGGATGTGCTTCACCAACAGCGGCAGCTTCTAAGACACCATCCAGCATCACCGCGACTTCTTCGATCTCATTAGGAAACACATTAAATCCAGAAACAAGGATCATGTCTTTCTTGCGGTCAACAATAAACAGATAGCCTTTGTCATCGATTGTCGCTACATCTCCGGTATGTAACCAACCATCTATAATGGTTTCGGCAGTGGCATCTTCTCGCTGATAATAACCCGCCATCACTTGAGGACCTTTAAGACATAACTCACCAGGTTCACCCAATGGGACTTCTTGGCCATTATCATCAATCAATTTTACATCCGTTTGTGGCAAAGGAATACCGATCGAACCGGTATAACTATCAATTGAAAAAGGGTTTACGGTGGCCACTGGAGAACTCTCAGTCAGTCCATAGCCTTCTAATAATGGTGTTTTGGTGATCTCTTCCCATTTATCCGCTACGGCTTTTTGTACGGCCATACCACCGCCCAGCCCAAATTTGAAACGACTAAAATCAAGTTTGGCAAACTCAGGGTGATTCACCAAACCATTAAAGAGTGTATTCACCGCCGGTAAAATACTGAAAGGCGTCTTTTGTAATGTTTTGATTAAACCATCCATATCCCTTGGGTTGGTAATTAGGACACTGGTGCAACCATATCGAACAAACAGCAAGCAACTCGCTTGTAAAGCGAAGATATGGTACAGGGGTAAGGCCGTAATGACGGTTTCTTTGCCTGGCTCAATGGCTTCATCTAGAAAAGTCGCCACTTGGGCTAGATTTGCCATCATACTGGCATGATTTAAAATCGCACCTTTAGAAGGGCCAGTGGTACCGCCTGTATACTGAAGAAAAGCAATATCTTCAGGCACTATTGGTACTGGAGAAAACGTCATAGTCGAGCCCAGACGCAATGCTTGTGAGAAACTAATATGAGGCTGCAAAGCAAAAGTGGGTACCATTTTTTTGACGTGTTTGATCACTGTATTCACTAGGACTCGTTTGACCGGTGAAAACATATCTCCCAGACGGGTATTAATGACGTATTTTACGGACGTTTCACTAATGACCGCTTCGAGTGTCGCAATAAAATTATCCACAATCACAATCGCTGCAACTTCTGCATCATTTAATTGATGTTTTAGTTCTCTAGGCGTATACAACGGGTTGACGTTGACAATGGTTAACCCCGCCAAAAGACCACCAAATAAAGCGATAGGATACTGTAAAACATTAGGCATCATCAGGGCAATTTTATCCCCTTTTTGTAAGCCTAAAGACTGACAATATGCAGCAAAAGCGAGTGCTTGTGAGTGCAGTGTTTTAAATGTTATCGCGTGCCCCATATTAATAAAGGCATTGTTATTCGCATAATCGTTGGTCGCCTTTTCGAACATATCAATCAAGGTATGCGAATGGTCATAGGGCAAACCATGAATTTGTGCGTGTTGGGCCGCTTTTGAATAAAGCGCATTCCAAGGACGGGCAAGCAGTTCAGGATTAACAGATACTGGGTACAAAGATGCGTCACTCGACATGAAGTTTCTCTTCTTATAATTATTTTATTCAACAATTATACAATAAAATCGAGAAAAAACTGATTTTGTTCTAGAAATAGCCAATATAGTTGGGTTTAGCGAGTTTTCTTGCCCAATGACGTCATAATCGACCCTAAAATGACCATTATCGCACCAACATAGGCTAAATCATCTAATGTACTATGGGCAAACTGTTCTGGTGCAATACTAATCGCAATCCCCATTGAGAGATAAGTAAAAATTGGGGCTGTGGCGATGACTGCACTTACTTTAGAGGCACTCCAAACTTGCATGGCTTCGGTAAAAGCGCCATAAGCAATCACAGTATTGAGACAACAAAATACTAATGCCCAAAATTGTAATTGGTTCACCTCAGCGACACTGGCAAAATCAGTAAAGGGCAATAACATCACAAAGCCACAACTGTACATTAATAAGGTTAATTGTTGCGGTGCAAATGTTTGTAACAATGGTTTTTGTGCTAACGCGTAAATCGCCCAAGCACTTGCAGCAAAAATAATAATAAACATACCAATGGTATCTTCAGTTGCCGATTCAGAAAGCGTCTGTAAGCGCTGATGAAAAAATAAGGCCATACCACCAAGTAGCACACCTGCGCCAATAAATTGGAAACGCGTGAAGGACTCTTTAAAAATAACAACACCGCCAAGCATCAATAGAAATGGAGCCAATTGCATAACAACTTGAACCGTTTCTGGGTTTAAGTAAGCTAATCCCAAAACATTGGTCACATAGTTTAATACCAACATAAATGCAGCAAACAACATCCAACTAAGATTGTTACGAGAAAATAAGAGTTTATTCGGAAACTGTTGTCGCGTCACCAGAACACACGCAACAATCAGTGTTGCCACTAAAAAGCGTACCGACGTGATCGTCATTGCATCCATCGCATCTAAGCATATTTTCAAAAATATAGGGAGAGCCCCCCACAATACTGATGTCAGCAAAGCGAGAAAAAACCCGTACACCGGACGAGGTGACGACATTTGTTGTTCCTTTGGGATAACGTTGGTGGTTAGTTTGCAATAATATCTTGGACCAAATCAATGTAAGTGTCGATTTCAGCAATCAAGTTTTTACGTTGTGTAGGCTCAAGGGTGGGAAACATATCTGAAAGCATGTTGATATACAACTGCTTATTCTCGTTACGAGCTTTGGAATAATTTGCTGAGCGCATGGCATCGGTATTGAGCATCAGAGTTTCCAGTTGTTGAGCACTATCTGGAATAAAATCTTTAGCGATTAATATTCGACGGAATTCAGCTTGAACATTGGCATTATGCGTCATCCACATATCATAGGTGCTATGCAGTTGCGCCGCATAGGTATTTACAATTTGCCGTTGTTCGTCAGTAACATAACCTAATCGTTCAGCAAAATTTTCTATCAATCTCTCTGCGCGTTTGGGTTGCTTCTTGGTACGTTTTTTAAAATCAACTATGTTTTCTTCACGTTTGTCTGCCAAAGTGACAAATAATTGTGACATCTGACTAATATCCAGTGTCATCGCAAAATCACTGACATCTGTGGCGATATATTCACGGACCGTAGACCAATATGTGTCGACCTGATCACTGTGCTTGCGTAACTCTTCAGCGGTTATTGTTCCACCTTCGATTTGTTGTTTTAACCTCGTGAGCTGATTAAGGTATTGCGGCATTTGTGTCGAACGATGCCAAGCGAGCCAACTATCAATCTTTGCCTTGACGATGGGTTCTTGTTTTGGCGTAAACTCAATATAATCTGACAAGTACCAAGAGATGATAAAATCTGCGTTGTTGTAAGCAAGTTTGCCTGCACAACCTGATAATAATAACAGGAGCGCAACTACAACAAATGACTTTTTATAATGACGAGAAGACGGCAACACTCGAGCAAAGAGACCAGACTGCTGCACAAAACTTTTCATAATCACCCACTCAGAATTAGACGTATATTTTATTTATACCATGACTAGAAAAATTAGTTCAATCCGACCTGGATTTAATACTTTATGAGAATTTATGGTTGAATATTCAAGCGTTTAAGTAGGTGCATCCACCACCATGCAGGGCCTACCAATAAAAACCGTAAATCTTCAAAAAATGAAGGTTTTTTGCCCTCTACTTTGTGTCCCACAAACTGTAAAACCCACATAGCGACAAATAAAGCGACACTGAACCAGAGCACTGATACTCCGAATGATTCAAGTAGGTTGATCCCACCAAAAACACCTAAGGTCAATAAGGTCATTGCAGCGCCAATCGGTCCTGATAACTTAAAATAATACATCAACATTGGTATGGCTAAAATATGTGCAAACGTAACATCAAAACGCCCAATAAAGTCTGGAACAGGGATCATATAAATCAAACCAATAGTCACAAAAAAAATACTAGGTACAGCGACGCCATGGATTAAAATATTGGTTTTATTTTGGTGTGATTCACCATATTGGGAAAGTAATTTATCAATTTGTCGCATATTAAATCCTTGGGGATAGGTTTTGCTTGTTATTATAATAACTTTATTATTTTGTATTGGATATTTTAGTTGTGCAAAATAAAGTGATACCGAGCTTTGCTTGATTCAAGCTGCTATCTATCGTAATCAAGTTAGTGCTAGCTCAATACTCTCCATCAATACTATCCAGCAGCCCTTTCATGTTTACATTGCATCATATATTAACATTAATTTTACAAGCCGTCAGTATTGATCATAGATGCCTCAAAATCCAGATGGTTATTAGTTAGATAAGTCCTTTTTTAATAGATTCCTCACGAATAAAGACTAGTACTCAGCTTCATATTAAGTAAACTTAGTATTCATACAACCAAATTGATAAAATGTAGGGAATAAGAAGTGGGGGATAAAATTTCACTGAGTTCCCGCAGAATTTCAATAGTGCATTTCTAATCACGTTCATAAGGATAATACGGTGTCTAAACCTATTTTGTTCCAAGTTTTTTTGCATGACATTCAAGCACAAATTATTCAAATTAAAATGCACCTTCCCGCTTCTAAGTCCCCTCGTTTGTTGCGTCTCCCCTCTTGGATTCCAGGTAGTTACATGATCCGTGATTTCGCCCAACACTTGCATCGAGAGGTAGCGTTTACAACGAAACAACAACGTGTCGTACTGACCAAAGAAACTAAAAACACTTGGCTATTAGCGCCTTGTGAGGATGCATGCATTGTCAGTTATGCTGTGTTTGCGAATGACCTGTCGATTCGCAGTGCATTTATTAATGACCAATATGCGTTTATGAATGGTACTTGTATCTTTTTGCAGGTGCTTGATGCTGATGAGCAAGGTTCGGTGTTAAATGAAACAGGCATCCAAGATGCACAGCCCTACCATGTTCAGATTATGCAAAATGCTTATTTACAAAAGAAGAAGTGGCAAATAAGCACTAGCATGAAAGAGATTAAGCATCGCCCTCTAGATAGTGGACTGTTAATGGGCGAGTATCATAGTGCTGATTATGCTGAATTGATTGATCACCCCTTTGTAATAGGTCAACTCAGTGAACACACTTTTATGGTGGGTAATACTCAGTTTACGATGATGTTTACAGAAGAAACCCAACTCGATCCGACAATCTTAATGACGGACATCCAAAAAATTTGTGAGCATCACTTTGCTTTGTTTGGAGCGATTCCTTTTACGCAATATATTTTTCAAACCTTGGTAGCTCAAAATGGCTATGGTGGTCTAGAGCACAAAAACTCTACTGCATTGCTCTACCCCAGAGCTGAACTAAACAATACGGACCCTAGTAAACGAGAAGGCTATGAAACATTCTTAAGTTTATGTGCCCATGAGCTATTTCATGCATGGCATGTCAAACGGATCCAACCGAGTTGCTTACAATCTCCCAGTCTTAGCGAAGAGATTTATACACCACAACTTTGGATCTATGAGGGGATCACAAGCTTTTATGATGATGCTAGTCTCCTTAGGTCAGGTGTTATTGACGAAAGCGCTTATTTAAAAATATTAGGGCAAAACATCACACGTTTATTACGCAATCCTGGTCGCCTAGACCAATCAATTGCTGCATCGAGTTTTGATGCTTGGACAAAATTTTATAAACAAACGCCAACGTCAACTCACTTTATTACCAGCTACTACAACAAAGGCGGTATTGTTGCGCTATGCTTGGATATTGTTTTGCAACAACTATCACAAGGTAAAACTAACCTAGATGATGTTATGGCAAAACTGTGGGATGAATATGGGGCTACGGGCATAGGGACTGAGGATGATGTTATAGAAACACTGTGCTCAACTCATTTTGGTCTGGATATTAGAGGCTTCATTCAACAAGCCACTGCAACCGGTATGGATTTACCGCTCTCTTCATTACTCCAAGATATCGGTTTGGATATCACCATGCGTGCCACATCTTCAGTGGCTGATAAAGGCGGAGTTGCCGCCAAAACTACAATTAAATATGCCTTTGGCGCTGTCTTTACTAAAATGGATCTAGGTGTACAAATCCAATCTGTATACGCAGGCTCACCAGCACATGATGCGGGCTGTTTACCTGGTGATAGAGTCATAGCCATTGCTGGCTGGGAAGTCACTATGGATAGCTTGCATGGTATTTTGGATGGAGTGAATACTGCTAGCACAAGCTTTGTTTCCAGTGTACCGCTCACGGTACTCAGGGATGGTCGTTTGTTGACGTTAGTATTGCCTATCCGAGACGCAATTCCTGATACCGCAGAAGTGAAAGTCGTTGATCCTGCGTTATTTCAAAGTTGGTACCAAAGAAGTCGTACATAACTACAATCATATGACTTATATTGAAACGATTTTTAATAAAGCGTTTACGTTAATGACTCTGTGAGAAAGTTTTGTATTGCCAAAAGTAACTGGTGTGGAGCCTGCATATGGACATAGTGGTTACCCGGCAAAGTCGTTAAGCTATGCTGGGTCTTCAACCATTTAGTTCGTTGTGCGTATTGTTCACTAATCCGAACAAAACCTGAGTCCCCTTTGATGAAGAGTATCGGACATCGAATGTTCTGCATAATATCTTTAGCTTGTGCAACGGTCATTCTGAAGGTTGAAACGGTGCGTAGTTTTGGATCTGTTCCCCATACATAGCGACCTTCAGTTTCGCGTAAGTTCCTGCGCATAATCATTGTTGCGTGCTCTTCAGATAAATTACCCGCATGCATTTTGGCACTAAGCACTCGAGATAATGAGTCGGGTTGCTTGATAGTCTTTTGTGCTTGTTCTATTCGGCTACGCAAAGCTCGTCGCATCTGTTGTACGGTCATAGTGGAGTCCTCCACCAAAGGTCCAACAGCTTCAATACTAATAAAACGTTGAATACGCTCTGGTAATAAGGCACAAACAGAGGCACCAACAATGCCTCCCATCGAATGCCCCACCAATATCACATTTTCCCAACCTTGGGTTTCAATCAAAGCGGCAATATCCATAATATAATCGGTATGATGATAAGCCGCATCAGAACCTCTATGTTCCGATAAACCGTGGCCCGGAAAATCTATACAGTGCCATGTGTAACTAACTAAATTTCTTTCAGCTATAGTGGCCTGGTGCGAGGCCTGTGAAGTAAGTTCTGCCTCTACAGTGGCCTCTGAACCAAGATTATCTATCTTTTGTGATGCCACAAATAAATCATCCCAAAGAGGAAGAAATGAAGCGGCATTGTCTAACCAACCATGCAGACACAAAATAACGGAGTTTGATTTTGCAGTCATCTCAGTTGCAGGGATATAAGAAAATCCACGTAAAATTAACCCTGAGGGCAGTGGAAACTCACTCGGCGTATACCTCATTTATTGCGAACTCTATCACGTTCGTCGACTTGCCTAGGACGCTCTAATTGAGGGCGTGGGGGCGGCACAGTTCTCTCTGGTAACACTTGTCGAGTATGTGAGGTAGTACTGCTTGTACTTTGTGCACCATCTGATCCAGTTGTATTTTTTGTCGGGACACCAGAGGGCTGTCCGGATTGATTATTGTTCGAGCGAATTCGAATACGGCGATTTTCCAAATAATTAAGATAGTGACGGCTTCTAAAATAAGGAAATCCACTGTCAAATCCAAACCCATGACCAAAGCGATAAAATGGCATGACCGAAATAGTTTGGACATCTACCTCCTGAACATCTTCCCAAAGGTGATAACCTGACACTTGAATACTTGGGTACACATAAGGTTGTTCCTGGATAATGTCGCTGACCGGTTCACCCACTGTACCTAGCACACTAACAACGCGTTCTTGTTTAAATACTAAAGGATCAATAAATCCATCGACAAACGCTTTAAAACGCCCAATACTTTCCGCTCGCAAATTTGGACGACCTGATGCACGCAATGGATAATGCACGATTTCGATAACACTGCCATCTGCATTATTTTTTACATTAGCAATGACACCACCCCATCGGGCCTGAGCATTTTCACTTACGTTTTGAGTCACTACATCTTGGTAATTAACCAAACGAGCATTTTCCGGTGCTTGTAAAGTATCAGGAATACTTGAACAAGCGCCAAGTAATAAGATACTCGTCAATACTATAATTTTTTTCATGAGGCCGTACTCCATTTATCAATGTGTACACACAAATTGCATGTCACTAAGTCGCTAGGCACAGGGCATTAGCTATCGTCTATATTAATAAACTTACATGAATATAGACTGAAATTCAGCATATTATAAATAGTGGAGCGAACAGTGGCAGGTTTTTATTAATCGGTGAAGAAGGTTAAGCGTAAATATCAACGCCCATTAATGCTCTAACCTCTTCACGTTTTTGTTCTGTTTGGAGTGATTGATAAGCGTGTAACGCTTCTCTGACTTGGCCATCAGGCTGATCGTAAAAGGTTTGTTGATCCTGACTAAAGCGTTCTGCTTTTGCATATGCTTTATCCGAAGCGACTTTATCCAGCACTTTTCCAACAATAATCGTGTCACTTTTTTCCGGGGAATCGATTTTTTGTTGTGGGCGAGCTTGGCCTTCCTGCTGTAGTGATTTTACAGCGGGATTGGTCACCAGCGCACGTTGCGCTAATAAGGCTGAAGCTTCAATATCCATAGGTAGTGTGTATTCTCTTTATATTGATTTATTTTATAACTTTACCGTTAGTAAAGACAAAAACGACTATTTTGTCCAATCTAAACTCGGTTAATTTTATTGCTGAAAATAATAACATCAACTGTTTATTTTTTAAACACCCAAACAGGTTGACTGTAAATATCCGAATAAAATGGTACCCGTAACTAAAAGACCTACCCTCGTCCTGGTAGTTTTTTCCATGTAACCTTGTCACGCACATATTCCGGCTGAACCTCTGCAATAGGCAAAGCCTTACCAGCTGCAATTTGGCTTAATGCAGCTGGCAACATAAATTCTGCTGACGGCAAGGTAACAGCTAGTTCTGCAGTAATGCCAAACTCCGCATAAGCTTGCCAACCGGTTCCTGCTAACACGGCTTTTGTATGAGTTATATTTTGTTCAGCCAATCGCGCCAAAACTTCGTCAGGTGCTAACACTTCCTCGTGCCCTACTGCCTCTACACTGTGACCGTCAAAGCGATAATGAGCGAAATATACTTCAGACATGCGCGCATCAATAGCACAAAGAATATTGACTGGTGTACCCTTTATAAAAGCCATATCTTCTGGGTTATCAGCAATATATTGATTCGATGCTTGTTGTGCCAAAGCCTCTAGTGTCGAAATTCCGACGACTTTTTTATCTAAACCCAAGGCTAACCCTTGAATAATACCCGTAGCAATTCTCACGCCAGTAAAGCTACCCGGACCACGACCGAAGCCCAAAAAGTCAAGTTCTGCTTTTTTTAACCCAGATTGTGCGAGTACCTTTTGCACCATGGGGAGGATATTGACGGCGTGTTCTTGGGGACAAATAGCAAAATCAGTAAAGGTAGCTGCTGGTGTATGTATCGCTACGGAACAGGCTTCTGTAGCGGTATCAATCACAAGAACATTCATAACTTGTACAATCCTAATAAAACTTGCGCAATGCAAGACATGGTTAACGTTGAGGTTTAAGGGTTTCTAGAAACTGCACCGCTTGTTGCAAATCTCGGGTTCGGCGCATAGGTGGCAAACTCTTTAAGAAGATTTTACCATACTCTTTAGTCGCAAGACGAGTATCACAGATCACCAAAACGCCCTTGTCTGTTTCGTCACGAATCAAACGTCCCGCACCCTGTTTTAATGTAATTACAGCTTGGGGGATTTGAATGTTAGCAAAGGCATTCCCCCCATTTTTTTTACAGTCATCAATCTTAGCTTGCAAAAGAGGATCATCCGGTGCTGCAAATGGGAGTTTATCAATCAATACACAGACTAAATCATCACCACGCACATCGACGCCTTCCCAAAAAGCCCCAGTAGCACACAAAACAGATGTACTGTCGGCTAAATAAGCATCTAATAATGCCTGTTTGGTTGTCGTACCCTGCACCAGTATTTTATTTGTAATTTCTTCTTGGAGACTTTCGGCCACTCGACGCAACATATAATGCGAAGTGAATAACAAGAAACAGCGTCCTTTTGCGGCACGAACTAATTGTTTTGAAATATCGATAAGATGACCAAGCATTCTCTTGTCAGAAGGCTCGGGTAACAACCTCGGCACACATAACATAGCCTGTTCTGCATAATTGAAAGGACTGCCTAAGGTCATAGTTTTAGCCGAATGTAAGCCCATTGCATCTTGGAAATGGGTGAAACCTCCATCTACCATTAGGGTTGCAGAAGTAAAAATCCAAGAGCGTTTTGGCGATTGTGCTATTTCATTGAATTTTTCTGCAATACTCAGTGGTGTACGGTGCAATACGACTTGCTTCATAGTGGTTTCATACCACAATGACACTCCTAGCACTGAAGTATCAGTAACCGCTGCTAAGTTCGTTTTTGCTTGTACCATACGCTCGTAAATATTATCGAGTGCCTTATCGCGACCGATATGGACTTTTAAAACATCCACACAAGTATGCAAGGTTTCAGTCAAACGTTGTAATGTCTCAGCGACACTCGCATTTTCAATCGCTTCAATATACTTCCCACGTTGACCTTTTTCAGGAAATGCTAAACGAAAATCAGCCGCCAGAGCAGCAAGTTTTGTCGCAATTTTATCTGCCTGTTCAATATCTTTTAGAGATGTTCGATAAATTTGATGTATATCACGTGCTGCATCATGCAAGAAACGAGTGGAAAACTGTTGGCCAAAGTATTCACTCGCAATATCAGGAACTTGGTGTGCTTCATCAAAAATAATGGTTTCGGCATCAGGGATCAGTTCACCAAAACCAGTGTCTTTTAACGCAAGATCTGCAAAGAACAAATGGTGATTCACGACAATAATGTCAGCATCTAACGCCGATTGACGGGCTTTTACCAAATAACAACCATCATAATCGGGGCAATCTCGGCCTAAGCAATTATCTACTGTCGAGGTAACAAAAGGTAAAATTTTCGCATTTTCTGGTAAGGCTTTTAGTTCGCCCATATCGCCAGAACTGGTGCCTTCGGCCCATGACCTTACCGTGGTCAACTCCATCAGTTGCGCTTTGTCTAAACCACGGTTAGTTTTACCATATTGGTCCATCCGAAATTTACAAAGATAATTAGATCGTCCTTTTAGCAAAGCGACTAATTTATGCGAAGACATAGCATCACGCACGACAGGTAAATCACGATGAAACAACTGTTCTTGAAGGTTTTTAGTCCCAGTCGAAATAATGGCTTTACCGGTACTTGCAAAAGCGGGGGCCAAATAAGCAAACGTTTTTCCGGTCCCCGTCCCTGCCTCTACGATTAAGGTTTGCTTTAATTTCACCGCTTCAGCGACGCCTTCGGCCATTTGGATTTGTGGCTCGCGTGGGGTATAACCGGAGATTACCTGAGCTAAGAGACCGTCTTGGTCAAAAACTTTACGAATTTTTTTAGGCATGTAAGGAGCTCAGTAAACTAGGATAAAAAAAGTATGCAACAAAGTGTGCGCATAAACCACTGTATATAGGTACAGATATTAGCATCATTTTACCACAACGGTAAACTAGCAACTCCCATAAATAATACCCAGAAACCAAAGAAAATTTTCACTTGAGTGGCCGAAAATAACAGCACAATATGTTTAGCTAGGGTACCACCAATAATAGCTCCTAACCCGGCAAATATCGCAACTGGATAGATAATAGTAGAGAAGCCTTGTACGCCTTTATCAAGTGCAATTTCATTCAGTAATACAAAATAACCGATGCCACTCCAGACTGAAAAAGCCGTTACAATTACAGCCACAGCAATCGCCATCGTGACCGATGCTGAGCGTAAAATCAGATAGACTGCAACCATTTCACCGACACCTATACTCAACCAAGCCGTAATGACACCGCCAAACAAAGCAATGATCGGCAGAGCAATGTAGTCTAGACGAGTCAGACTAAATGGTTGTTCTTCTTGTTTTAGCTTTGGTAACGTAACAAACAGCGCAATGGCTAAAAATATTGAAAAACTGCCAAAAATCCAGTGCAATAAATGATCTGCATGCATGACCACATTGACCCATCCGGCGTATTGATTCAGCCAGATCCCAACAATAGAGGATGGTACGGTCAGCAATAACAGTGTCGGTAAAGTTTGCCAAATAGGTGCTAAAACAGGATCTTGTTTGTTTTGTAAATATTGATCACGCCAGCTAATTGCGCCAGCCGTCATTCCGAAACATTGGATCGCAAAACTTGTCGCCACAATATTTATGGGATTAAACGCAAATTGATTAAACAGAGGAACAAAGACAACGCCACCCCCTGCACCCGTCGCGTTAGCAAATATAGCACCGACCACACCCACTAAAGAAAATAATATATAGTCTTTGACCAACACGAAGGGAGCATCCTGAGACAAAAGCAATCCAACTAGACTGAGTAACAGTACTAATAATATTAACAATCGCTTTTTAACTAACATGACATATATGCTTCTTGGGTTGATTTTGTAAATGAATTTTTATAATTTGCTATTGATACGTGTGTTTTGTAAAACGGTGCTATTGTGCGTGCCAAAATTATGAAAAACAATGACATTTGCTTTTACTCAACACTTTTCATCCAGCAAAACATTGCTTTTATAAGGCTTTTTGCATGATCGAAGTCAGTAAAAACGACAGCGCTACTATCATATCTTTACGTCCAAATCGCTCAGCTACTTGGAGTGAGACCAAATGGATGATTATATTTATGGTCGCTGTGGTATTTATTATTGCGGGTGGCTGGGCCTTTGTGGGTGCTTGGGTTATTTTACCGTTTGCGGGTTTAGAAGTCGGTTTATTTGCTTATTTTATGTACCGTGTTTGTCGGCAGGGTTTCGCGCAACAAATCATAACAATTACTAAAGACCTCGTGGTCATCGAAGAAGGGATTATACGCCGAGAAGTCGCCAGGACTTATGACCGCAATAGCCTCTCTTTTGAAGTCACAGAAACCGAACGAGATTGGCACTTACCTGATATTGTGGTTTGCGTAGAAAATTATCGACTCAATATCGGTGAATTCTTAAACAAAGACGACCGAATGCTCCTCAAAGATACTTTAAAAAATATCGGCTTACCTCTGAGTCGAACAAAGTGGTGGTGCGACTAATTCCGACACCAGTCTATGGGGTACTCTGGTAGCCCCAATTCAACTACCGCAAGATTTTACCACTGACACAACACTATCTGGCTAGTGTCAACTTTACCTTTTAAGAAACTTTGATAAGTCGCAAGTACATTGGCTACCCCTTTGTGCTCTTCCACCATTAAATGCCCCGCTAAACGCTGCGCCACAAATGTCCATGACTCTGCGTATTTTTGATTAAAGTTTGGTTTGCCCCACGTTTTGTTGAGCACTTTTACATGGTCAGGTGCAAAGAATACGGAGCCTTTAATTTTCCCTTCTGGTTTGTTGCTTTGGGATTGTAAATCAGTGATCCCAATAAATGATGTCTGTCGATGTTTGGCATCTAAAATTTCTTGAAGTTGCTGCAATAATGCTTTGTTACCTGCAAAATCTAAAATCCATACTGGATTTGTAAAACGCATATTACTCACTTCTGAATACTCTATAACCTCATCATAACACGCCAAATCTGTGACGAAGTCGACCGAACGTGCGCTGGTCAAGCCGACGACTTCACAATGAGCAAGTTGTTTTAGTAAAAAAGCACAACCGTAAGCCGTTTTACTAGAAGCACTCGTCAACAGAATGGTCGTAGGTAACCCCACCGTTTGAGCGGCAATATGTTCTTTGAGTACAAACGAGGTTAAAAATAAAGGCCGGAAATTCGCTTGCCAAGCTTCGCGACTAGCATCATACATAGCATCATTGGCACACCACATATACTGATTATACACCGGTGAATTTGCTACACGAGTCACATGATTGTCGCTAAAACCAATGGCACTAACATTCTGTGGTGACATGATCCAATGGCTCGCCATCGGCAGATAGCCAAACAAACGTTGACCAACAGATACCTCTGGATGTTCAGAATCGGTAACAACAGCAAACCCCCAAACAGGAACAATGCCAGAGTTTTCATCAACTGTACCGAGTGGTGTCCAAGCAGGAAAAAAGCCCCAATACCCAAAAGTATCGCCGGTTACGGCATAAGTCACATTGTTGGATGAAAAACCAAACCGTTCAATACGCACACGTACTTCCCCTTTTACTAAGCTTTGCTGAGGCAAAGGCACTAGGGTTTGTTGGGCAATATTGCTCTTTTTAGTATGGATGGAAAATGCGGTGTGATTGTCGAGATTATTGTTCTTTTGCATTACCAGCTCCCTATAACACGCCATTAATAAAAATGATGTGTGTTTTGATCAGTGTCTTGTTTTAATAGCACTATAAACACTATTTTACGCTCTGTCTAAACAGTAAGGAATATCTTTGAAAACTGAAACGTCTTTCGACATTATCGTATTTGGGGCAACTAGCTTTGTGGGTCAAATATTGGTGGAGTATTTAGCTAATTATAGTGCAGAAGAAGTCAAATGGGCTATGGCTGGTCGGTCTGAAAGTAAACTAAAGGCCGTACAAATTGACAAAGGTGTGGCTAATATCCCTTTAATCGTGGCTGATAGTCATGATGAGGATGCTTTGCACAAAATGTGTGAACAAACCAAGGTTGTCATTTCTACTGTTGGTCCGTATGCATTATTTGGTGAAACGTTGGTCAAGGTCTGTGCGGAAACAGGTACCGATTATTGTGACCTAACCGGAGAACCACAATGGATCAAGGCGATGCTGGATAAATACGAAACCACCGCTCAAACCAGCGGCGCTCGTTTGGTTCATACTGCAGGGTTTGACTCTATCCCTTCCGATCTAGGAGTGTGGGCATTGCAACAAAAAGCCATTGCGCAAACAACAAAACCCGCACAACACATTCGCATGCGAGTGCGTCGTATAAAAGGAGCTGCATCAGGCGGCACTATTGCTAGTATGCTCAATGTCGTTGCAGAAGCTGGTAAAGACCCAAGTTTGCGTAAATTACTCGTCAATCCTTATGTACTATGTCCAACTGGGCACCATTACTCATTGCGTCAAACTAATCACAAAAAAGCACAGTTTGAAACTGCAACGGACATGTGGACCATGCCATTTGTTATGGCGGCCATTAATGAGCGTATTGTTCATCGCAGTAATGCCTTACTAGATGATCTGTACGGTACTGACTTCAAATATGATGAAGCGATGCAAGCTAAGTCGGGAGTACAAGCATGGAGCATGACCTTGGGCTTAGGCGCATTTATGCTGGGCGCCAGTATTGGTCCAATACGTCGCTTGATGGCAAGTAAATTGTTACCTAAACCCGGTGAAGGTCCTAGCCCAGAAGCGCAACTAAAAGGAATGTTTGACATGCGTTTTTATGGCGAGTGTCACGATGGCTCAAAACTCGAGTTTAAAGTGACAGGTGATCGCGATCCGGGTTATGGCTCTACCGCAAAAATGCTGACGCAAACGGCCCTATGTTTAGCTTTTGATAAGCCAGATCTAGCAGGCGGTAGTTGGACACCGGCTGCTGGTTTGGGGCAAGACTTAGTGACTAGACTTGCAGAGCATGCTGGGGTTGAGGTAGTTGCTGTGCAGTAAGTGATAACTGCATAAAACGGGTTGGCTATTCTAGCCGACCGCTCATACCACAGTACTCATCAGATAAACCAAACGAGTAATAAAGCTGTATAAACATGCAGCTTCCGTTTAATCGTAAATATTTATAGAATCGAATAATTACAATAATAAGGATTTGTTTATGCAACTGTTTTCTCGTTTTATCTTACTTGCTAGTAGCTTATACTGCGCCACAAACGTGGTGCACGCTAATAACGAGGACATGCCCCAAGTATTTGCCCAAGTGTCTTCTGCGCAAATACAATATGCTCCCCAATCCAACGTTATCGCTTTACCCCACTCTACACATGCAGACTATCGCTTGGATATTAATGCACTTAGGGCCGCTGCAAAACAACAGAATCGGGTAGCCAAATCAGCTCATAATACGGATAGTCAACACACCTCTTTTAGTAAAAGTATCGCGTTGGATGGATTCACATATACTTTGTTGCATACCCAAGGACAAACAAGCAGTATCGGCGAGCTAATAGGTCATGGGCAGCACTGGTTTTATATTTCTACAAATAACGGGACTTGGAGTACTGATCTCACTCTAATTGATACGGGTGAACGCCAACATATCAACGACACTATTGGCACGCCTGAAATAAATCCTCGTACCCTTGCTAAAAATGCCTCTTCCCGTCAAGCACGCTTACTTAATGGCTATTATGTAAGTGATGTACTGCTGTTATACACCCCCAATATTGTGGCTGAATTCCCGGGTGAACTAACCCAAACGTTACTTGAGCATCTCATTTTCAAAGCCAATCAAACTTTTGTAAATAGTAGTATAAATGTGCAATTAAGGTTGGTTGCGACCGAATTTATTGATTACACACAGCCTTCGTCTTTGATTGCTCTAGATGAGTTATTAGCTGCATTGCGTGAAGAAAATGTTGTTACCCCTAGTCTACAAGGTATTGCCGACGTTCGGAATGCCGTTGGAGCCGATTTGGTTGCAATGATCCGCACACATGATCTTAATGAACGCGAAGTGTGTGGCGTAGCAATATTTCCAAACAGCAGCGATGACTTTGTTGCGAATATTTCAAACGTCGGGATCAGTGGGGGCTCAAATTGCGCGTTTACCTTTACCCATGAGGTGGGGCATAACTTCGCGGCAGAACATCAAAAATTTGGTGACCAAATCACCTCTCCTAGCACGCCAGCGGGTGCGTTGATCATCCCTGGTCAATTCAACACCATCATGTCATCGATTGGCACTGGTGATGTGAACCGCAATTACAAACTCGAAGTTTTTTCTAATCCTTCCACCACCTGCGGTGGGCAGGCGTGTGGTGACCCGCGTATTGCCGATAATGCTGCGGCGATTGAGGCGGTAGCGGCACAAAACGCCAACCACCGTGAACCGGTTGTGCCATTGACGAATTTGGTCGTGCCGTTGCGCACCATGCCAGATCAGGACGGTGATGGTGTGGATCAAACACTGGATGCATTTCCATTTATGGCCACTGAAACTACAGATACTGATGCAGATGGCGTTGGCGATAATAGCGATGCGTTTCCAAACGATGCTACTGAAACAAGAGACTTTGATGGTGATGGTGTAGGTGATAACGCAGATCTTGATGCTGATAATGACGGCGTAGCGGATGCTTTGGATGACTTACCGTTTGATGCCAACAGCGCTGTAGATTCAGATTTTGATGGTGTTGGGGATAACCTAGATGCTTTTCCGTTCGATTTCCAAGAAACACAAAACTTTGATAACGATGGGTTTGGTGTGCTAAGTGATACGGACAATGATGATGATGGTGTAGATGATTACACAGTGCCTAATGTGTTATCTGCAAGTAGTATGGTGGTTGTTAGTGCAGATTCTCAACAATTATTGGAATACGATGCGACTACCGGAAACTTTTTAGGCGCCATTGCTGATTTTGCTCCACTTGCTTTGACTTTTCGCACTGACATTGTGCGAAATGGCAACAACCTTTATTTCATTGAATATAGTGATGTCGTACGTTTTAACTTGGTCACTCGTGAAAAACAAATCGTTATCGACCGAAGTCAGCTTCTGACGAATTTTCCAGTTCATATAATCTATGACGATAACCGTGATCGCTTAATCGTAAATAATGGTCTGGGGCGTTCTTTTATTGAATCGTTTGCATTGGATGACAGTGGAAATAGTCTGATCAATCAGCTTGGCTCAGTCGATGTTTATCGCGATATGGTTTTGTTGGACGACAACCGTTTGTTAGTTGCAGTTCGTAGTAATAATCGCTTGGTCACACGCACATTTAATGAAAGCAACGTGATGGGGTCAGGAAACTTATTTGCCAATCAAGGTTTGGACAAACCAGAACACATGGTACGTTTAAACGATGGTCGGATATTAGTGAGTAATGCAGGTGCTGGTAATATCGTTGCATTTGATGCCTCAGGTGGTTTTTTAGGTGAGTTTGTTGCCGCTGGTGACAATGGCCTAGCCACCCCAACTTGTATGGAACGCGGTCCTGATAACCGTTTATATGTGTGTAGTGGTGCGACTGACGAAATTTTTGTATATGACACATTGACCAGCGGATTATTTACTAAAATTGTTGCCGCGGGTGCTGGTGGTTTAGACCGGCCAGTGGGCATTGTATTCATCGGTAAAGTCCTCGATGACGAGCCTTTTAATCCACAAAACGACAGTGATTTTGATGGGGTGAGTAACATTTTAGATCCACTCCCATTAGATGGCTCTGAGACTAGTGATGTCGATGGCGATGGTATTGGTGATAATGCTGACACTGATAATGATAACGATGGCATGCCTGACAGCTTTGAATTGACCTATGGCTTTGATCCGTTAGATCCCTCTGACGCCAACGGAGATGCAGACGGTGATGGAATAACCAATGTTAACGAATACAACCAGCGCTCAAACCCTATTCGCAGTGAAGCTGATTTTGAATCAGAACGTGCTAGCAGTGGTGGTTCACTCCATTGGTGGTTGTGGCTTGGTTTAGGGTATTTGGTTTATCGCCGTCGCTGCCAGACTTACGCTAAGAGAGGCTTCAGGGCTTAGCCTATGCACTTTGTCTTGCGCTGAATAGACAGCCCCCGAGAAGGGGCTTGTTGGCAAAAACACATATAAACTGAACAGTTACCGGCTTTTTTACCTATTTATTTTTCTTCTCAATGACTATATCGGCCTGACTACGCAATTTCTTTTTCTTACGGATATTGGCAAAAGGATCTGGCTGAGGAGTATCTTTAGCTGCGGCTCGAAGCTTGACGGTTTGCTTTGCCACATCTGAATCCGTAGACGACTTGCGTGGCTTGATTTTATCAAAGGCATCTAAAATAACGTTACCTTTACTAGGCTGACAGAGCTCCTCTGCCTCCGCTTTTTTATTTGCATAATGATTTATCAAACCAAAACCCAACAATAATGCCACATAAGCTAAGTATTTATAAACAAAACTCATACCTGTCGCGGGTACGGGGTCTTGCATTTGTGCCCACATGAGATAATCAGAATGTGCCATGTTTATCATAATAATTGTCAGGACCAACAATAACGTGCTCACAATGAGCACCTTGTAATTACGCCACAATAAAAAGGTTAAAAAATATTTCAGCAAGCGATGCATTAACCGAATACTCCTATACCGAGTACAGCTAATACGGCGAGGACACCTTTTTCTTTGATCGCAGAATAGATTTTACGCTCTTCTTCTTGCACCACAATTTCAAGTTCTTCTTCGGTAAATTCAGATAAATCACGGTCACATAAAATAATCCGGACTTCTGCTTTTTCAATCGCTTTATCTCGGATCACTTGCCGGTATTTATCTTTAATATCTGAAAAATATTTCATGTGCTTTCCTGTGTGAATAAATTACAGTCTACACAAAAATATCTAAATGCTCAGTATCATCATCATTATTTTGACCGGTTTGGTCAGAAGAATTATGTTTCGAAATGTGTTTTTGCTTGCGCGCAGCATAAGCTGGATGAAACTTTTCTTCTGTAAGATCAGCTTCATCTTCTACGGTTTTCCTTACCTCTAACTGCTTTTCGACTCTACCACTGGGTTTTTGCTGCAACCTCACTGTCGAAGGACGGGGTAAGTATGGGATCATCATATCACTCATACAGAGTCCTCGAATATATAAGACTTATTTATTATATCGGTAGCTGATAAAAAATCCTTAATTATACGGCTTGAGGTTTGCCAAGCCCGAGATAAAGAGGTAATATTCATCACATCTTTTAAGAAGTAACGTCTTCTATCAAAATAATGAATTTTATCTGCGCAAATCATCATCACCATCATTTAGCATAACCTTTCTGGTTCGTGCCGGAAGGGTTGTATTCCTTCCAGAGGCGTAGAGTTATCTTACAACCCCCGGAAGGAATTTCGGGGGTTTTTTGTTTTATAAAATTGATTGCACCAGACAGACGTTAAAACGCGAGAGGACTAAATCGCATGAGTGACACCACAAGATTACGTATAGCTATCCAAAAATCAGGTCGTTTAAGTGACGACAGTATCAGTTTATTAAAAGCCATTGGCGTAAAATTACAGATCCGTGACCGTTTGTTAATTGCCCATTCCACCAATGAGCCTATCGACTTGTTACGTGTACGTGATGATGATATCCCTGGATTGGTCATGGACGGTGTGGTTGATTTAGGTTTTATTGGTGAAAATGAGTTAGAAGAAAAAATGCTCGAACGCGCTGCAGCAAATAAGCCAAGCGATTTTAAAACATTGCGTCGCTTAGATTATGGCGGTTGTCGTTTATCCATCGCCGTACCTAATGAATTGGACTACCAAGGCGTCCAGTCATTAGAAGGAAAAAAAGTAGCAACCACCTACCCTTATCTACTGGAGCGTTTCTTTGCCGAAAAAGGGGTAAATGCCCAAGCGGTTATGTTGACTGGTTCGGTTGAAGTTGCTCCTCGAGCTGGGGTAGCAGACGCAATTTGTGATTTGGTATCTACCGGCGCAACTCTAGAAGCTAACGGTTTACACGAAGAAGATGTCATCTTTTCCTCAAAAGCAGTGTTAATCCAAAAATCTGGTGAACTCAGTGCTGACAAACAAGCTATGATCAACCGTTTTTTGCCTCGTATTGACGGTGTTATGCAAGCTAAAGAAAGCAAATATATCATGTTGCACGCCCCAAAAGCTTATTTGGAACAAGTCAAAAGCTTGTTGCCTGGTGCAGAAAACCCGACGGTATTACCCCTTGCGCAAAACGATGAGACTGTTGCCATACACGTAGTTAGTACCGAAACGTTATTTTGGACCACGATGGAAAAACTCAAAGCACTAGGATGTAGTTCCATTCTAGTGATGCCAATCGAAAAAATGATGGGTTAATACACACATGCAAATACAGTGGAATGAACTGACCGAAGCACAACAAGCCGCTGCGCTTGCGCGACCAGCACAAAGTAATAATCCACAATTGAGTGAGCAAGTAAGCGATATTATTGACCGTATTAGAACCAACGGGGATGCGGCCTTACTTGATTACACAGCTCGTTTTGATGGCGTTAACTTAGCTACGGTAAAATTAAGTACTGAAGCAAAAGCGACTGCACTCGCCCAATTAGGAACAGATGTAAAGGCAGCTATTGATATTGCTTATCGCAATATTAAAGCATTTCATACTGCACAAATGCCCAAAGACGTCACATTAGAAACCCAACCAGGTGTGCTATGTGAACTCAAACATGTCGCATTAGATGCTGTAGGTTTATATATCCCTGGTGGAAGTGCACCTTTGCCGTCTACCGTTTTGATGTTAGGAACGACAGCCCAAGTTGCAGGGTGTCTTCGCAAGGTGCTCGTGAGTCCACCAAATGCTCAGCAATCCTTGGCACCTGAAATCATCTATGCTGCTACTTTGTGCGGGATTGATGAAATTTACCTGTGTGGTGGTGCACAAGCCATCGCTGCATTAGCCTTAGGGACTGAAAGCATCGCCAAAGTTGATAAAATCTTTGGCCCTGGTAACTCTTATGTGACCGAGGCCAAACAACAAGTCGCCTTATTAGCTGGTGGACCAGCAATCGATATGCCCGCTGGCCCATCGGAAGTATTAGTGCTAGCAGATAAAGATGCCGATGCAGATTTTGTTGCCTCCGATTTGTTATCCCAAGCAGAACACGGTAAGGACTCTCAAGCTATTTTAGTGACAGAATCACAAGCTCTTGCAGCAGCCGTAGAACTTGCTGTGGCTGACCAGCTAGCCCGATTATCACGCCAAGAAATTGCCGCTCATGCTATGCAATATGCTCGTTATATCGTTTGTGATGATATTACCCAGGCCATCCAAGTCAGTAATTTATACGCGCCAGAACATTTAATTGTTCAAGTGACTGACACAGATACGGCTTTAGCCCAATTGAAATATGCGGGGTCTATTTTCGTAGGACCTTATTCACCCGAATCTGCAGGTGATTATGCCAGTGGGACTAACCACGTATTACCAACTTACGGATATTCACGCAATTATTCCAGCTTAGGCTTGTTGGATTTCATGCGTCGTTTTACGGTGCAAACATTGTCCAAAGCTGGCTTACAAGACTTAGGGCCAGCCATCATGCACCTAGCCGAAGCTGAAGGTTTGGATGCACATAAAAACGCAGTGGCCATACGTTTAGCAAAGCTCAATGCAGGAACCCGTGATGCTTAATTTTTTGAAGAAAAACGTTGCTAAGCACGTTTTAAACTTAGTTCCTTATGCGTCGGCACGCCGGTTATTTGCAGCGAGTGAACAAGACAATAATGCGCAAACACCGATTTGGCTCAACGCCAACGAGGCCCCAAAAGCCCATGACTTTACGCTAGATACGAGCCTGTATAATCGCTACCCAGATTGTCAACCTGACGCTGTGATTACCGCTTATGCTGAGTATGCTGGAGTAGCCAAAAATCAAGTCTTAGTATCGCGAGGCGCCGATGAAGGAATTGAGCTACTGATCCGGGCATTTTGTAATCCAGAACAAGACAGTATTTTGATATGCCCTCCTACATATGGGATGTATGCGATTTCTGCAAACACGTGTAATGTAGAAGTAAAAAACGTCCCACTCATTCATCGTAATGAGGATAGTGAAAATACTGAAAATCGCGACTTTGGCAGCTTTCAATTGGACGTGCCAAAAATCGTCGCACAAGACGACAGTGTCAAACTCGTCTTTATCTGTGCACCGAATAATCCCACTGGAACTTTACCTGCCACTGCGGATATTGAGGCGATCATTAATCACTATGCGGATCAAGCATTAGTCGTTATAGATGAAGCATATATTGAGTTTGCCGATGCCACACACACTGCATGGCTTGACCGATATTCCAATGTAGTGATTTTACGAACATTATCAAAAGCATTTGCTTTAGCGGGTTTGCGTTGTGGTTTTACACTTGCGCACCCGGAGGTCATCACGACCTTATTAAAAGTCATTGCGCCGTATCCTTTGTCTGCACCGGTGGCGGATGTAGCAGCTCAAGCTTTGAGTATTGCTGGTCTCGCACGCATGCGTGCACAAGTGAGCGAAATTATTGCGGAACAAACACCTTTGGCCCAGAGTATTACTCAGCTAGGCGATATTGAACTGGTAGGTGCCCAGTATGGCAATTTTATTTTATTCCGTACATCACACAAAGACGCATTAATGCAATATTTAGTCGATCACAAAGTGTTTATTCGTGATCAATCCAAACAAATACAACTTGCTAACTGTCTGCGTATCAGTACCGGTGATGCAGCCCAAAACGCGCGACTGTTAGCATTGATGACTCAGTTTTATAACCTTCAGGAAACGACTGCCTTATGAGTTCAGCCCAACCTATCTTATTTATTGACCGTGATGGAACATTGGTTGAAGAACCACCTGTGGACAAGCAATTAGACCGTTTGGATAAATTAGTCTTTGAGCCTAATGTCATTCCTGTATTGTTGCGTTTGCAAGCAGCAGGTTTTCGCTTGGTAATGGTCTCCAACCAAGATGGACTTGGTACAGACAGTTTCCCGCAAGCAGATTTTGCTGCACCGCATGACATGATGATGGCAATTTTTGCATCCCAAGGTGTGCATTTTGACGATGTATTAATTTGCCCACATCACCCAGAAGATAATTGCACCTGTCGCAAACCCCACTTAGGTTTAGTCAAAGATTATCTACAACAAGGTCGCATCGATTTTACCCGCTCTTGTGTAATTGGAGATCGCATTACGGATGTACAGCTAGCTGAAAATATGGGCATTCAAAGTTTTCAGTATCACCCAGAAACGTTAAACTGGAATGATATTGAACGCGCCTTATTGTTTTCTGAGCGCGTTGCAAAAGTCGAACGCAACACTTCAGAGACGAAAATTTCAGTTGAAGTCAATCTAGACCAACAGCGTCCTTCAGAGATCTCTACTGGGATCGGCTTTTTTGATCACATGCTGGATCAAATTGCGACGCATGGCGGTATTTATCTCAATATCCAAGTCTCTGGTGACTTACATATTGATGACCACCATACTGTCGAAGATACCGCCCTAGCCTTGGGTGCAGCAATGAAGCAAGCTTTAGGCAACAAATTCGGAATTGGCCGGTATGGTTTTGCTCTACCCATGGATGAATGTCGTGCAGAATGTTTAATGGATATTTCTAATCGTCCAGTTTTACAATTTACCGCGAATTTCACAGAAGCCAAAGTCGGTGAATTAGCGACTCAAATGGTCGAGCATTTCTTCTATTCGCTATCCCAAAGCATGGGACTGTCTTTGCATTTATCTACGACTGATGGCAATGCGCATCACCAAGTTGAAGGGCTATTTAAAGCCTTTTCACGTGCCTTACGTCAAGCTATCAGCAAGCAAGGTAACACCTTACCTAGCTCTAAGGGAGCGTTGTAATGGCTCAAAATATTGTCATTATTGATACCGGTTGTGCCAATATTTCTTCGGTGAAATTTGCTTTGCAACGCTTGGGTGTACAAGTCACTGTTTCAGATGATCCAGCGACGATACTTGCCTCTGATAAAGCTTTTTTACCCGGTGTTGGTTCCGCGCAAAATGCGATGGCTTCGATTGCTAACAAAGGGTTAATCAAGACGATTCAATCTCTGACACAACCTACTCTTGGGGTATGTCTAGGGATGCAACTTATGACGGCAGTATCCCAAGAAACAGGTTTACACAGTACGGATGATATTCCCTGTTTGAATCTTATCCCTGGCGCTGTTGAAAGAATGCAGGTGGGTGATTTACGTCTTCCACATATGGGTTGGAATACAGTTAATCCCAATCGCAACCCATTATTTGCAGGCATCAACCATGGGACACATTTTTATTTTGTCCATAGTTATGCTGTGCCGGTATATGAACATACTTTAGCAACCTGTGAATATGGTATGGCCTTTAGTGCAGCAATCCATAAAGATAACTTTTATGGGGTACAATTCCACCCTGAACGCTCGGGTGACGCCGGTGCCCACCTACTTGAAAATTTTGTGAGACTGTAATGATCATTCCAGCAATAGATTTAATTGATGGCGAAGTGGTTCGTCTTTACCAAGGCGATTACGCCCAAAAAACCCAGTATGCCAAAGACCCCATCGCCGTTGTCCATGAATATGCGGATGCCGGTGCCCAATGGCTACACATCGTTGATTTAACCGGTGCCAAAGATGTCACTAAACGGCAATTAACCTTAATCAAAGCTATGGTCGATACCCAACGTATGTCTTTCCAAGCTGGCGGTGGGATCCGCAGTGAAGAAGATGTCGCGCAATTATTAGACATTGGCGTGAAGCGTGTCGTTATTGGCTCATTGGCTGTTAAAGAGCCTGAACTGGTAAAAGGTTGGATGCAAAAATATGGTCCTGAATCGATTGTATTGGCATTGGATGTCAATATAAATGCCGCAGGTAAAAAATGTATCGCTACGCACGGTTGGCAAGAAGACTCAGGCGTAGAAATCGAAGCACTACTAAATGATTTCTTGAGTGTGGGTGCTAAACATGTGTTATGCACTGACATTAGCCGTGATGGTACTTTACAAGGCGCAAATGCTGAACTCTATGCTCAAATGAAAGCACAGTTCCCTTCTGTAGTGTGGCAAGCATCTGGTGGTATTGGTTCTTTAGATGATATAGCGCGTTTACAACCGACTAATGTAGATGGTGTTATCCTAGGTCGAGCCTTGTTGGAAGGTAAATTTACGGTAGCGGAGGCAATTGCATGTTGGCAAGACGCATAATTCCTTGTTTAGATGTCAAAGACGGTAAGGTAGTTAAAGGCGTAAAATTTCGCAACCATGAGATCATTGGCGATATCGTTCCACTAGCCAAACGCTATGCGGAAGCTGGTGCTGATGAGCTCGTCTTTTATGATATTACCGCATCAAGTGACGCGCGTGTTGTTGATAAAAGCTGGGTTGAACGTATTGCAGAGGTAATTGATATACCTTTTTGTGTCGCTGGTGGAATCAAAACAATCGAAGATGCAGGACGTATTTTAGCAATGGGGGCTGATAAAATATCAATCAACTCCCCTGCTCTAGCCAACCCTGAATTAATTACTGAGTTACACGATGTCTATGGCCAGCAATGTATTGTTATCGGCATAGATAGTCATTTCAACGAAGCTACCGGAAAATATGAGGTGTATCAGTTTACCGGTGATGAAACACGGACTCAACAAACCTCATGGGAAACCGCTGACTGGGTAAAAGAAGTGCAAAAACGCGGTGCTGGTGAGATCGTCCTAAACTGTATGAACCAAGATGGTGTTCGTGAGGGTTATGATATTAAACAACTCAAAGCGATTCGTGAACTATGCCAAGTCCCGTTGATCGCTTCAGGCGGTGCGGGTCGCGTACATCATTTTGCAGATGTATTTAAAGAGGCAGATGTTGATGGTGCATTAGCAGCTTCAGTGTTCCACAAAGCGATTATCGATATTGGTGAGCTGAAAACTTACCTACATAATGAAACTATTCCAATGAGAACTGTATGATCATCACCACAGAAAATAGCGCGCAAATCGCGTGGCAAAAAATGGATAACTTGGTCCCTGCTATCGTGCAAGATGCCGTATCAGGTAAAGTATTAATGCAAGGCTACATGGATCAAGCTGCTTTGGCACATACTTTAGAAACGGGCCACGTTACGTTTTTTAGTCGTTCCAAACAACGTTTATGGACCAAAGGCGAAAGCTCTGGTAACACATTAAACCTAGTACAGGTCGAGGCGGATTGTGATAACGACAGTCTATTAGTACTCGCCCACCCTGTCGGCCCTACTTGCCACACAGGTGAGACGGCATGCTGGTTTGATAATGCCCAAAGTGATTATACGTTTATCGCAGATTTGGAACAGTTAATCGCTAGTCGTAAAGGCGCCGATCCAAGCTCTTCATATACAGCATCTTTATATAACAAAGGCATTAAACGCATTGCCCAAAAGGTCGGTGAAGAAGGTGTAGAGACGGCATTGGCAGCAACAGTTGCTGATTTAGACGAGTTGAAGAATGAGTCGGCAGATTTGCTGTATCATTTGCTTGTGTTACTTCAAGCAAGTGGTTTATCTATGCAAGATGTGGTTGGTGTGTTACGACAGAGACACAAATAAGTCGTTGTGGCTTAAATAGACTCTAAGCACGACTCCCTCCAAAGATCAGTAAGATTGTGACGCCTTCTCTGAACCTAACACCTTTTGTGTTTCGCTTTGAGAGTAGGCGTTTAGTTTTTTATTGCCCGGTGACCAGCCTACTAAGAAGCGTTCAAAGTCAGCCCATGCATAGCTCACTAAACTTTGCCATTCTAGAATGGCTTTAGTGTCTACTCCCAGATTCGCAAGATAACTATAATACTCTGCCAAGATATCGTCAGCGTATAGTGCTAACTCTTCTCCCGTAAAACAGCTTCCCAGTAAATACACCACATCCACCACACCGACACCACGTCCTACATACTGAAAATCGACAGCACAGACTTGCTGTTTATCTGCCGAAAAACAGTAAGCGTACGGCCATTACACCTAGTATCTTTATTTAAGTGTCCACTTGTTTTTT
>NZ_JANATA010000049.1 GCF_024199005.1 Opacimonas viscosa | reverse complement strand
TGTAATCCCCCCATTTCAAGTAGCAAAAATAACTAGACTATCACGCTGCTTGTAAAATGGTTCTAGGTGGTACACCACCAATTGCTGTATTGGGACGTTCGTTATTGTATGTCCAAAGCCATTTTGTTGCTACATCTTGTGCATGTGCAACACTTTCAAATTCATGCATATCTAGCCACTCATGTCGTGCTGTGCGATTAAACCGTTCGATATATGCATTTTGAGTTGGCTTCCCAGGTTGAATATACATCAATGTGATATTGTGTTTAATTGCCCAGGTAACCAATTGATTGCTTACATATTCTGGGCCGTTATCACAGCGGATCATTGCTGGTTTACCTCGCCATTCCATGATTTGCTCTAGTGTGCGTATGACTCGTAAGCTTGGCATTGATAAATCCACATCAACTGCAAGGCCTTCACGGTTATAGTCATCAATAACATTAAGTGAACGAATAGCACGACCATCTGCCAGCGCATCGGACATAAAATCCATAGACCACACTTGATTGGGTTTGGTCGGCACACTCAGTTCGTCCGGTTTATCACGCTTTAAACGTTTACGAGGCTTGATTCGCAAGTTCAGCTCTAACTCTCGATAGATGCGGTAAACACGCTTGTGGTTCCAGCTAAAGCCTTTGACGTTGCGCAAATACAAAAAACACAGGCCAAACCCCCAGCGCTTGTGCGTAGTAGTTAAACGCAACAGCCAATCGGCAATGAGTGCGTTCTCAGTAGAGTGTTTCGCCTGATAGCGATAGCCACTTTCACTGATATCGACACATGCACATGCTAATCGAATACTAAACCGACGAGTATTTACCAGCTCCTTTGCCACCTCACGTCGTCTTGATGGCGTTAGAGCTTTCCCTCGATGATCTCCTGACGAATATCGGCTTTGATACGCTCTTCAGCGTACATCTTCTTCAAGCGCTTATTCTCGGCTTCTAACTCTTTAAGCCGTTTCATCATCGAGGTATCCATACCACCGAACTTTGAACGCCAGTTGTAAAACTGTGCGCTGCTCATACCATGCTCGCGGCACAAGTCTTGAACAGAGACGCCTTGCTCATTTTGCTTCAAAATAGCCATGATCTGGCTATCGCTGTATTTTGATTTTCTCATCGAAAACTCCTTTGCTAATAGTGTAGCGGAATTTTCTAGTTAAAACTGCTCTCTTTTTTCGGGGGGATTACA
>NZ_JANATA010000048.1 GCF_024199005.1 Opacimonas viscosa | reverse complement strand
CCGATGCCATGGGACATCGCTATGATTTTACCTACGATTCACTCGGGCGCATGGTCAGACGTTACTCTCCCAGTGAGGGCACCAGTTGTTGGCAGTATGGCTCGACCAGTCATCGCAATATCCATGCATCAGGAAAATTATTAAGTAAATCCTTGTATACCTCGCGCAATATCACGTGCTCTGATACACGCTACACGCCTAGCAGTCAGGAAAGTTATGTCTATGATGATTTAGGGCGAGTCAGTGGCATCACTCGGTTGATTCACGGACAAACCTTCTCTGAATCCATGACCTACAACAACTTAAGTCAAGTCAGTGAAATCACTTACCCCACTGGTACAGAAGCCTTTACCGTGACACATGAATACGACGATGTAGGCGACTTGCGCTATGTCAGACATCAATCGACTAACACCTTACTATGGCAAGCAAATGCATTTAACCGCAGAGGCCTATTAGCCAAAGCGACCTTTGGTAATAACACCACTACGGATTATGGCTATACCACCGAAGGCTTTCATAAGGCATCTGCTACCAAACGCAATAACATGCTGCTTCATGGAAGTATAGTAACGCTTGATGATGCAGGAAATGTCACCCAGCGAGAAAGTGAATATCGAGCCAGTAATGGTCTAATCGATAGCTTTACCGAAACCTATGCCTATGATGCACTCAATCGCCTAACATCAAGAGGGTTTGCTCAAGATAAACGTGGTTATACGCCTAGTCACTTTAGCACGAGTGTGACGTATCGCTATGACAATGCGGGTAATATGACTTACAAATCTGATGTGGGTACCTATCACTACGATAGCACCAAGCCCAACCGGCTGGTGAAAGTCACCAATTATCGAGGTCAGCAAATCAAAGCGTTTATTTACGATAACAATGGTAATGTCACAGCCGAAACTAACCTACGCGGTTTTCGCTACACTGCGTTTGATAAACCGTATCGAATTACCCATCGCAGTGGCGCTGTCGTAGATATGAGCTATAACATTGACCGTAATATGATATTTAAACGTGATTCACGCAAAGTCTCGGGCACGCAAACAACCACTGAACATTATTATGCGGGTGGTTACGAAAAAATCGTACAAACACAAGGACGCTCTCGCGGCTTAGTCGAGCACAAGTATCATCTAATGGGCGGCAATATTGTGATTACGCATCGCTCTAATGGCACCAAAGACACCCATTATCTGCACAAAGATACCCAAGGCTCCGTGTCATTGATTACTAATGAGTCAGGCAGTGTGATTGCACAATATATCTATGACCCCTTTGGAAAACAAACCACGTTATCCACTCACTCGCTGTTTGCACAAGCAATTTACCATGCACCGTCGCATCAAG
>NZ_JANATA010000047.1 GCF_024199005.1 Opacimonas viscosa | reverse complement strand
TGAAGTGACCCCCGAAAGTTAGACAAAACCTTCGGGGGTTTTTTATGTACAAATCAAAATATTCACCAGCATTTAAAGTGATGCTTGCAGAACGCTCACTCGATGGAGAGTCAAGTTTGACTTTATCCCGAGAATATAATGTACCGTCTAGACAAATTCGTTATTGGGTACAAATATATTCTATTCATGGTCCTACAGGCTTTGTAATGCCGCTTATGAACCCTTCTGCAAAAACTAAGTTTTCCATTCTTCAAGCTATGCTTAAGAATGGCTGGTCACTTGGACATACAAGTGCTACATTCAAATTATCCTCTCCGGGTAATTTATTAAAATGGCAACAAGACTACGACGCCTTTGGTTTATCTGGACTTAAACCTAAACGAAAAGGTCGTATAGTGAAGCAAAAACCGACAGTCAAACACACAAAACCTGCCCAAGAGATGACCGAGAAAGAGTTACGCGAAGAACTTGAATATCTGCGTACGGAGAATGCTGTTCTAAAAAAGTTAGAAGCCTTAGCTCAGAAAAAACGTTCACAAGGCAAGAAAAGGTCTTAGTGGCGATAGAGCTAAAGGCAAGGTTTAAGCTTCCATTATTGCTTAATGTCTTAGGCATTGCCCGAAGTGTGTATTATTACCACTTAACGCACATCAAGGCGGGCGATAAATACGCAGATGTCAAAGCATGCATTAAAGCGATTTATCATGAGCACAAAGGACGATACGGTTACCGTCGCATCATGTATGCATTGCGACATCAGGGGCACCATCTTAACCACAAAACAGTACAGCGCTTGATGAAGCAGCTTGGGCTGAAATCCACAGTGCGCCCCAAGCGCTACAGCTCATACCGTCAAAACACGGGAGAATCGAAGCAGGAACTTATGAATCGAGACTTTGAAGCAACCCAACCTAATCAAAAGTGGGTCACCGACGTAACGGAGTTCAATATATCAGGACAGAAAGTATATTTATCTCCTGTGATTGACCTGTATAACCGAGAAGTTATCGCGTATCGCACGGCTAAAAACGCGACATTACCCTTGGTAAGTAAAATGCTAGAGGATGCATTAAAACAGGTGAAAACAGATGATGCGCCGATGTTTCACTCCGACCAAGGTTGGCAATATAGACACAAAGGCATACAGAAAATGTTGTCTGATAAAAACATCACGCAGAGCATGTCGAGAAAAGGAAACTGTTTAGATAATGCTGTTGCCGAAAGCTTCTTTGGTGTGCTAAAAACCGAAATGTACCATAAGCAGAAATTTAAAAACGCGGATGAATTTATCGAAGCGATTGATGAATACATCCATTACTATAACCACAAACGCATTAAGCTAAAATTAAAAGGCCTGAGTCCGGTTGATTACCGAAATCAGGCCTTGAAAGCCGCTTAGTAAAGTGTCCAAGTTTTTGGGGTCACTTCA
>NZ_JANATA010000046.1 GCF_024199005.1 Opacimonas viscosa | reverse complement strand
CGGTGTTTGTCAAACTAGTTGTCGCGATTAATCTATTTTACACCTTCAATTTCAATCCTATCACGAGCAGGATTTAGGTGTACTTTGTCGACTAGTTCCCAGTTGCGGGTTTGGCCGCTCCATCGTTCTGGATTTCTAAGTTTGGCTTGTTGATATACGTCCTTTCTTTTTGCCAACACATCTTTAGCTAAACCTGCATGACGTTGGTGAGGCGTCACAAATTTCAATCCGCTGTGTTTATGATTGACGTTGTACCAATGAGTAAATTTCAATACCCAATCACGTGCCTCAGCGATGTTAAAAAAACCTTTATATGGATAATCTGGCCTGTATTTACAGGTTTTGAATATCGATTCAGAATAAGCATTATCATTGCTGACTCTTGGACGACTAAATGATGTTGCAACGCCTAACTGATATAAAGTCTCTAGCATCGAAGCACCCTTCATTGGACTCCCATTATCCGAATGTAATATCAGCGGATTATCTCTAATATCTTCACGCAAATGAGTACGCCGAATAAGGGTTGCAGCGTGAGCTGCTGACTCTTCATCATGTATTTCCCAACCCACAATTTTTCGACTAAACACATCCAATATTAAATATAAATAAAAGTGGAAGCCTTTTGCTGGGCCTGGCAACCAAGTAATATCCCAACTCCACAATTGATTAGGGCCATTAGCACTGTGCGTCGTAGCGACCTTCTTGTCGTTACTTTGCCCACGACCACGACGATGCTGCAACTTCTCTTCATGCAACACGCGATAGCATGTAGATTCTGACGCTAGGTAAATACCCTCATCAGCTAAAGACGGTACCATTTGGCTTGCTGGCAAGCTTTTATATGCCTCGCTATTCATTGTATCTACTAGCCGTTTACGCTCGCCTGCCGTCAATTTATTCTTAGGGATAGGCCTTACTGAGTCTGGTCTACCATCACTTTTGATAACGCCAGCAGACATCCAACGCTGGTACGTTCGAATCGTTATTCCCAACTCTGCACAAGCCTTATATTTCGCTGCACCACTTAACACCGCTTCATCGATTAATATCACCGCTTGTAAGCGATCTGCGTCGAGGATCATTCGTCCTCGGCTTCCCCCCAGATCGCATCGGCTTTTTTTCTTAAGACCAACAATGCCGCCGTTTCAGCGAGGGCTTTATCCTTTCTGCGCAACTCCTTTTCTAAGGCGTTAATTTGCTGCTTATCTTTTTTTGCGGCGGCTTGAAATACCTTTTTATGCTCAGACACGTTTGCATTGGCATCCAAACAGGCGTTTTTCCAAGCAGCTATTTGTTCAACGAAGAGTCCTTTTTTACGACAATAAAGGGCTAATTCGGCCTCGTTTAGCGTCGCTGTTTCTAATACGGCTGCAAATTTATTGGCTGAAGACCATTGTTCAGCGTTCTTTCCGTTTCCAGGCATTACTTGCCCCTTATCTTTGGCTTGTTTTCGCCAATAATACAGGGTTGCTTGACTGATCCCCATATCTAATGAGAGTTTTGTAATAGAAATATTACTCGGCGGCCGCATCTTCTTTAGCGCCGACTCTTTTCTTTCAGATGAATAATGTTGCATTGTCACTCCGCGCCCTCAAATTAACTATAGTGGTTAAATTTTAAACGCGACAGGTAGTCTGACAGAGAGGG
>NZ_JANATA010000044.1 GCF_024199005.1 Opacimonas viscosa | reverse complement strand
AACCAGTGACCCTCGCCTTGTAAGGGCGATGCTCTCCCAACTGAGCTAAGCGTCCATCTTTGTTGTCTACACCTAAGCACTGCCTAAGTGAGGGCGTATTATAGAGATTGTCGGTTTGCTGTCAACAGCAAATCCACTTAAATACGATAAAAATGGCTTAAGTGCTCAAAGGTTATTCACCTTTACTTCAATAACAAGCATCTAAAGTTCTTTATGACAAATTCTTTGGTGCTTTAATTACCATGATTTCAAGTAGAGCAGTACAGTGAAATAAATGCTTTAACACTTTTATTGGGCAAGCGTTCTGGTAAAATGCGCCCAATTATTTATTCTTAGGAACATATCATGTCAATTGTTACTCGTTTTGCTCCGAGTCCAACCGGTTATTTACACGTTGGTGGTGCTAGAACTGCTCTGTATTCGTGGTTATATGCCAAAGCCAATGGTGGCCAGTTTGTTTTACGTATTGAAGATACTGATATTGAACGTTCGACTGACGAAGCCAAACAAGCGATTTTGGAAGGCATGGAATGGTTAGGCTTGCATCATGATGTCGGTCCTATTTACCAAACAGATCGTTTTACTCGATACAAAGAACTCATTCAGCAATTATTAGATGAAGGTAAAGCTTATAAATGCTTTATGAGCGTAGCTGAATTAGACGCTATCCGTGAGGCACAAGAAAAAGCAGGGGAGAAGCCTCGTTATCCTGGTACATGGCGAGACCGTACAGACCATCCTGCAGATGCGCCATATGTTATTCGTTTTAAAAACCCTCTGGATGGTGACGTGGTTATTACCGATCACGTTCGTGGCGAAATTCGAATTAGTAATACTGAATTAGATGATTTAATCATTCAAAGAACCGATGGTACGCCAACCTACAATTTTTGTGTGGTGGTAGATGATTGGGATATGGGAATTACTCATGTTGTGCGTGGTGAAGACCATATAAATAACACCCCTCGCCAAATTAATATTTTAGAGGCTCTGGGTGCTCCTATTCCAGAATATGCTCATGTTTCTATGATCCTCGGTGATGACGGTAAAAAATTGTCAAAGCGCCACGGTGCTGTCAGTGTCATGCAATATCGCGATGAAGGATATTTACCTCAAGCCGTGTTGAATTACTTGGTTCGTCTGGGTTGGTCTCATGGCGACCAAGAAGTATTTACTGTTGATGAAATGGTTGCCCATTTTTCACTAGATAATATCAGTAAATCAGCTTCTGCATTTAATACCGAAAAACTAATTTGGTTAAATCAGCACTATATGAAATCGCTACCTGCTGAGGAAGTCGCAGATGCATTGGCATGGCACTTTACACAAGCTGATGTTAATACTAATAATGGTCCAGCATTAACCGATATTGTGGCTATTCAGGCTGACAGGGTAAAAACGCTAAAAGAAATGGCTGACATCAGTATGTATTTCTACCAAGAATATGATGATTTTGATGAGAAGGCGGCTAAAAAACATTTACGCCCAGTTGCTAGACCAGCTTTGGAGTTAGTTAAAACTAATTTATTGGCATTAAACGAGTGGACTGCTGAAAATATTCAAACAGCTATCAACCAAACCGCTGAAACTTTAGAAGTAGGTATGGGTAAAGTAGGGATGCCATTAAGGGTTGCTGCTACTGGTTCAGGTAATTCTCCGGCCTTGGATGTGACTCTGGTTTTACTCGATCAAACACAAGTCGGACAAAGAATCGACAAAGCGCTCGAATTTATAGCAAACAGAGAGAATTCTTAAAAAAAGGTTTGACTTTGTAGGGGCTGATCCATAAACTTCGCATCGCTGTCACGGAACTGATGCACGATATGGATTCAGTTCTACTGAACGGGGCCATAGCTCAGCTGGGAGAGCGCTTGCATGGCATGCAAGAGGTCGGCGGTTCGATCCCGCCTGGCTCCACCAAATGTCAGTTTGTAATCTTTTGATTACCCTAGGTTAGATACATAGTATCTGATAGAGACCTAAAAGTTTCTGTCCCCTTCG
>NZ_JANATA010000043.1 GCF_024199005.1 Opacimonas viscosa | reverse complement strand
TTATCCACTCACTCGCTGTTTGCACAAGCAATTTACCATGCACCGTCGCATCAAGGCTATACTGGGCACCATGAGCTTAGTGATGTGGGTATTGTGCATATGGGCGGACGGATATATGATGCGAGCTTGGGCAGGTTCATGCAGGCTGATCCGTTTATTCAAGCGCCGAACAATACACAGAATTTTAATCGGTACAGCTATGTACTGAACAACCCCCTTCGTTATACAGATCCGAGTGGATATAACTTTTTTGAGAAAATAGCTAGACCATTCAAAAATGTTTTTCGCTCAGTATTTAGGGCTATAGGTCAAACGGCAAGTAAGTGGCTAGTGAATATTGGCTCCATGTTTTGTGGCCCAGCATATGCTGCGTGTGTTGCAGCTGGAAACTATGACATTGCAAGAGCATTTGGTGCAAATAAAACAGGAGCATTAAGAGGAGCGTTTAGTTCAGGCGTTATGGCTTATGTGGGAGGGCCACCTAGCAATATTAATATCGTACAAATTGCCGCTGATATCGTTGATCCTAAAATTGGCCGTGTAGTTAATTTCTTGTATAACGGATTTGATTCAAAGAGTTTTGCGAACACAGCACTTAATTTAACTCATGAAGTGAAAAACTATTATGTTTCGAAGGAGATAGCAAGGTTTGCTAGGAAAAATGGAATGACATTACAAGAGTTGAATGCTTTGTTGACGCTAAATTCATTTGTAGGAAAAAAAGTGACGGGTTCAAGAATGAGACCTTCCAAAGATGGAAGTAAAAATGATATTTTTGGCTTCACGTCACGAAGAGGGGGTTTAATTGAGAATAATACAGTTGCTGGGTATATTGGGGTACTTTGGGATGTGAACGATACAATTTTGGGTTATCAAGGTCTTTTGGATGCTGTAGGTCATGATTTCATTGTTAATGGAACTGGCAATATTGGTAACTGCCATAGTTTAGGAACCCTTACATGTAATAACCTTGTCGCGAGAGGTTACGCTGAGTCAGCAACATTAAACTCTTTGCCATTTGGAAACATTGCCGTAGGCGCTAACGCAAGACAAACAAGGTTAGGTTATGGTGATCCGATAAACTTTTTTGGGTTCGGGTTGCTTTTAAATCCGCTATCACATGGCACACCATGTAGTGGAGAGGGATTTGGTTTTGAATGTCACGGATTTGATGATAACTATAGCGAGTTGACGTTGTGAATTGTTGTAGACTATTTGCACTCGCATTAACACTAACTGTTGTTTCATGTTCATCAACAGAATATGTAAATCATATTGATATGTTTGATGGTAAGAACACATGTTATGAAGTTAATCAACGCAGTTTTCTATATTCACTAAATCAATGCACGAGTAAGTTAATCAACTGCTCTGGAATCCAAGCTTATGGAGTGCAAGATAAATTCACGGATTTAAAAAATAGATATGCTCCATCTAATGAAGCTGAGTTAATTAAAAATAAAAAACTTTGGGAATACAGGATTGATAAAGCAGCTTTAGTTGGTGGCTCAAGTGGGAGTAAATTTCTAGGTAGTGTAGAACCAAAGACTAAGATCAAAATTACCGGGGCATATTACGTAAATGATAGTACTATAGGAAATTTCTGGTATGTGCTGGCAAAAATTGTCGATGGGGAGCATGTTGGAAAGACAATAGAACTTTCGTCACCTTATCACTTATTACCACCTGCTTGGGTAAATAGAAGCTCTAAAAGTGAAGCACCAGTGATTAATGATAATTTCCTCTCATATTGTAGTAGTGATTAGTTTTCCAAAAAAGGACCCTAACACTTAACCATGAGGTACAATGCGTTAGGTCAGCTCAGTGAAGCGACCTATCCAACCGGTACCAGCACGTTTACGGTCAAACACGAATACGATGATGTGGGACAGATGCGTCGTTTACGCCATGTGCAAAGCGACACCGTGTTGTGGCAAGCGACCCTGTTGAATGATAGTGGGTTATTAGCCCAAGCCACCTTTGGTAACGGGCTGAGTACGGATTATGGCTACACCATTGAAGGCATGCTCGACTCAGTGAGGATATGGCGCATATCGTCTAGCTTTGGCCATTTAAAGCGGTGCTTTTGTAACAC
>NZ_JANATA010000435.1 GCF_024199005.1 Opacimonas viscosa | reverse complement strand
TCAATGATGTGGGCGCCGCGGTCGAAAGACGACAGCTTACTGGGCGCCAGGCTACCACCGCCATATAGAAAGGTCGTAGTGGAGTCGGTTTCGCGAGTTTGTTCCAATAGCGTGGCTAACTGTGCATAACTGCCGTGCGGTTCGTTTTTTATCAGGGGGAGCTCAGCAGCGTACACAACAGTAAGTTGATGAGAGGCAGCGAGTAC
>NZ_JANATA010000434.1 GCF_024199005.1 Opacimonas viscosa | reverse complement strand
CCAGGGAACGCCGCACATGTTAGGCGGAGACGAACTGAGCCGAACCCAGCAAGGCAACAATAATGCCTATTGCCAGGACAATGAAAACAGTTGGTTTGACTGGCGACTGGACAAACGCAAGCAGGATTTTTTGGCGTTTTGTCAGCACGTCATTGCGTTGCGTAAATCGTCTGTATTGCTAAACAGTGCGTTTTTACCTGATGATC
>NZ_JANATA010000433.1 GCF_024199005.1 Opacimonas viscosa | reverse complement strand
ATTAAAGAAAGTTTAGGAAAAGCGAGCACAACTCACAAATACGAATAGCGAAACCAAGTCGATAATATAAACCTGTTTAATTAAATCTACGTAACCAATGCTAACTGAAACCCTTTGCGCCGCCCGTTTACGTGCAACTAACGTCTTAACGTGCAACCAGCAGTACGCAAACCCTCAAAAAGGCTAGAACTTAATGCAAACAACAG
>NZ_JANATA010000432.1 GCF_024199005.1 Opacimonas viscosa | reverse complement strand
CATTGTTGCCACGCTCGCACTGGGTATCATGATAGCCAACAACCTCATTACGCCACTGTGGTTCACCTTCGCCTACAAAAGACAGCCACAGCACTCTTTGCAAGCCGGGCAACTGCTGTCAATCCGACGGTTAACGGTATTGGTCGTACTATCAGTCGCCTTCTGGTATCACGTGAACATCAGTCAATCTGCGCCCCTGGTAAAAA
>NZ_JANATA010000431.1 GCF_024199005.1 Opacimonas viscosa | reverse complement strand
TATGCAAAATACCAGACGGCGATGCCAGTTGTTGGCACACCTGCTGAAACGTCTCGTTTTGCATAATGGCCTGAGCACACGGCAATTCCTGATCGCGGCTGCGCAGTAAATTTCGTACGGCCAGGCGATTTAACGGCGACGCAATGTGGGGAATTTTAAGCGGCACGGTTGGCCTGACTGGCAAAGCAACCTGCACAAAGGGATGA
>NZ_JANATA010000430.1 GCF_024199005.1 Opacimonas viscosa | reverse complement strand
GTGCACGACATCACCTTCCACACGTTCGTCCACGAGAACGTGAAGACCTTCATGCAGGGCTTCCGCTACGACGCCCACCCGATGGGCATGCTCATGGCGTCCGTCGGCGCCCTGTCGACGTTCTACCCGGACGCCCGCAACATCGGCGACGACGACAACCGCCAGATGCAGATCATCCGCATGATCGCCAAGATGCCGACGCTGGG
>NZ_JANATA010000429.1 GCF_024199005.1 Opacimonas viscosa | reverse complement strand
GGATTGGTGGAACTCAATCAGGATGGGAGTGTGGTAACCGATAGTCAGGGCAATCCAGTCGCCACCTATGATCAGGAAACAATAAAGGGCTTCGCTCATGTGTTTACTGGCTGGCATTACGCTGGCCGGGCAAACTGGTGGGATGATAATTACGATGGACAGTCTCCCATGGAGCCCTATGAGGCTTTTCATGACCGAAGTGAAAAA
>NZ_JANATA010000428.1 GCF_024199005.1 Opacimonas viscosa | reverse complement strand
ACAGTTGCTTTTTCGCCATCGCTAACACCAAGGCATCATTTGCTAACGACGACTTAATCTTGTTAAACGCTATCCATAACAAAAATGCTACGCCAGCCCATTTGGTCACCGTCACTAGCATTGGATACTCTTGCAACAACAAGCCAAAGCCCATCGCACCCAGGCTAATTGAAATGGCATCGCTAAGAATAAACAGTAAAACGAATA
>NZ_JANATA010000042.1 GCF_024199005.1 Opacimonas viscosa | reverse complement strand
GTAAGCGTACGGCCATTACACCTAGTATCTTTATTTAAGTGTCCACTTGTTTTTTAGTGGACATTTAGTCTTTTGATTTAGATAGCTTCGTTTTTGGCGGGTGTGCTTAGGTCAATGTTCCATGGTAAGAGTTCATCGACTTTATTGATGGGGTGCTGTCCTATGCGTTTTAATACTGCTGTGAGATATTGATTCGGATTAATATCATTTAATTTCGCTGTACCGAGAATGGTATACAGCACTGCAGCTCGTTCACCGCCGGCTTTTGAACCTGCGAACAAGTAATTCTTGCGACCTAGAGCAATGGGACGGATAGACCGTTCCGCTGAGTTATTATCAATCGACGCCCGTCCATCTTGGGTGTACGCCATAATCCCATCTTGTTGATTTATCGCATACGCCACGGCTTTAGATATCGCCGAGCCTTTTGATAAGGTGCGCAAGCTTGTGGCTAAGTAATCATAAAACTCAGTCAGTATCGGCACAGATTCTTGTTGTCGTATTGCTAAGCGCTTATCCGGTGGTTGATTGCGGATAGTTTTTTCAATCGCATACAGCTGTTGGATATATTCGATAGCCTGCTGTGCAATTGGCGCAGGGCCCGATTGGGTAATATCATAAAACTTTCGCCTGACATGCGCTAAACAAGCTACAAAAGTCACCTTGTTACGATACACATCATTATAACCAGCATACGCATCCGCTTGCAGTGCCCCACTAAAGTGGCGTAAATGCGTGGTGGGATGGATACTTTTTCTGTCTTCACTGTATTGTAACCAGACCGCAGGCGGTGCAGCTTCATTCCATGCTCGACCATCTCTAACATACGTCCAATATCGTCCCGTTTGTGTGCGTCCTTTACCTGGTGATAGTGTCGGTGCTGTGGTGTCATCAGCATGTAAGTGAGAAGCCTGTGTGACATGACGCTCTATTGCTTCAGCTAGCGGAGTGAGTAAGCGACTCACTTGCCCCACCCAATCAGCTAACGTTGAGCGCTCAACATCAATCCCTTCTCGCGCCATCTGTTGTGATTGACGGTACAACGGCTGATGGTCCATATACTTATCGACCATCACTTGTGTCAACAACCCAGCACTTGGCAGGCCTTTATTGATAACTCGCTGCGGTGCAGGCGCTTGAACCACGCTGTCACATGCCTTACAGCTGTATTTAGGACGCACGGTTTTAATCACACGATACGATGCAGGCACCACATCCAAGATTTCTGAGACATCATCACCGATATGGCACAACGCACCTTGGCAGTCTGGGCAGCACTCATGCGTATCTAAGCGGTATTCTTCTCGTGCTAAGTGTTCAGGTAATGTGATGCGACGACGAGGTGTCTTCGTGACCGTGCCTGCTGCACTGCTACCGGAGTCCGTCTGTGCTTGGGCGATTTCTAGCTCTTCAAGCTGTAATTCCAACTGATGGATATTTTGCTCAACCTGCTCTGATGAGCGACCAAAACGCGCACGCTTTAATACAGCTAATTGATGGCGTAGGTTATCGATAACGGAGTCTTGAGCGGATAGTTTCTTATTATTTTCAGACAGCTCAGATTGCATCTGCAACACCATTTGTTGCAATGCATGAGTATCGGTTGGAAGTGCTTGATAGCCTGTTTTCATGAGCTTAATTATACCACTCAAGCCCAACAAAAACACGGGGAAAAGCAATAAAATGACGGTTTTTTACGCACTATTTTCCGGTCGATATCGCCTTGCTGGTGGGCGCCAATCAATGCCCTCTAATAGCATTGATAATTGAGCTTGTGATAAGTGAACAGCACCGGATGTTGCGCTCGGCCACACAAAACGTCCGTGCTCCAAACGTTTATAATACAGACATAATCCTTGGCCATCCCACCAGAGTAATTTAACCCGATCACCACGTTTGCCACGAAACACAAAAACATGCCCATTGAAGGGATCTTTTTGTAATATATGCTGCGCAATCGCAGATAAACCATCAAAGCCTTTACGCATATCGGTGTGGCCGGCACATAACCAGATCCGTACATCATGAGATAAAGTGATCATATGATAACCGATAAGATCTGTTTGATCGTCTCAGCTGTGGGATGTGTGAGCTTGATCACATGCCCACTGGATAGCTCAACGACCACCGTACTCGAGTTTGGCGTCTGTTGTTTAGTATTGTGGGTGACGGTATTGGCGTTGGACTGAGTCGTGACTGGTAAAAACTTGGTCTCTTCAGGATTATCTTGTGTCGCAATCACAGGGTTGTTGCTTGCCACTTTTACCCATCTTGCCGCAC
>NZ_JANATA010000427.1 GCF_024199005.1 Opacimonas viscosa | reverse complement strand
AAAAACATAATAGACTACTTTTTAAAAGGAAATTTGATGGAAGGTTCAAGCGCTGATTTAATAAGCTCATTACTACCTCTTGTTGCATTATTTGCAATATTCTACTTTTTAATTATTAGACCACAACAAAAACAAGCGAAAGCTCATAAAGAAATGGTGGCTAATTTAAAAAAAGGTGACAAGATTGTAACAAATGGTGGCTTAATC
>NZ_JANATA010000426.1 GCF_024199005.1 Opacimonas viscosa | reverse complement strand
GGTGATAAGGAATGTTTTTTCAGCCACTGTGGGTAACGACAGAATGCGCGTCGCTGCATCACTTAATGTAATACCCGCGTCATCTAGTGCAGGCGAGCTTACTTTTTTGGAGCTCACATCGCGATGCATTTTAGGCGGCTTACCTAAAAGCACATCTAGCGGCATATCGATGGGTTTATATTCAAACTGGCTATCGTTCAGGTTTAA
>NZ_JANATA010000425.1 GCF_024199005.1 Opacimonas viscosa | reverse complement strand
ATGATAAAAGAAAACCCCCTCAAAACACAAGGAATTACTGGAATTAACTAGCGAAATAGTTGTAAGGTTTGAGCCCCATCAAAGACGATGAGACGAAAGTCGTAAACCCAAACACAGCAAATCACATATTTTTTACATGGATATAGCATTTGCTTTAACTCGTCGCCAGCCCATAGTACGCCAAGCTTTCCCATTGATTAATTTATA
>NZ_JANATA010000424.1 GCF_024199005.1 Opacimonas viscosa | reverse complement strand
AGACGAACGGGATGCACTGTTCATCGGCTTGCAATTCAGACCTTCAGATAGCTGGGATATCAACTTCGACGCCCAGATTTCTGATCGCGTTCAGTCGGAAGCCCGTCACGATTTACTCTTTTTGCAAAAGCGTGTCACCCCTGGTGTAACCGGTGAAAACCTGATTACCAACTCAGTAGGCGGTATTCTTCATTGGGAAGGTGAAGAG
>NZ_JANATA010000423.1 GCF_024199005.1 Opacimonas viscosa | reverse complement strand
GCAAATCATTCGCAGGCAACGTAGCCGTGCATCATTAATCATCATGCAGTAGGCAGACACGAGTTAGTCCTAGGGTATGGATAACTCACCCTATGCAGGCATATTCACCACAGGCCAAACACCTCAGTACGTTATCTTATGTACTGTGACCACGATATGAAAACAAACCCCCACCAATGGTGACATCGGTCGCTGTGAACGATTTGGA
>NZ_JANATA010000422.1 GCF_024199005.1 Opacimonas viscosa | reverse complement strand
GGGTGAACCATGGAGTGCAACCCTCGAACTAGTTTCTGCAAAGGGTAACTCGGTGTGGATCGAAACCCATGGTATGGCAGAAATGAAGCAGGGTAAATGCGTTCGGTTGTTCGGCACTTGTCAAAATGTGAATAAGTCGGTTCAGCTTAGGCTTGAGCTCGAGGCCCGTCGTAAAGAAGCGGAAGCGGCGTCTAAAGAGCGTGGCATGT
>NZ_JANATA010000421.1 GCF_024199005.1 Opacimonas viscosa | reverse complement strand
AAGCCGCCGGCCAGTTCGGCCGCGGCCTGCCGGAACAACTGGCGCATCCACTGATGGCCCGGGTCGTCCTCGAGATAGCGCGGCCATTGCAGGCACTCCCGCAGCACTGGAATCTCCAGCGGCAGCGGAATCAGCCTGAGCGGCAGGTAGGCGGCGTAGCGCTTGGCAAGCTGGCTCTGCATCGTCGCGATCAGCGAAGTGCCAACCAA
>NZ_JANATA010000420.1 GCF_024199005.1 Opacimonas viscosa | reverse complement strand
GTAAGTGTGTATATTGTTCATATAGCCAGCTGGAAGCCGGCGATATAGGCTTGAAATCGATGGCCATTTCCGCCACCGAATATTGCATCTGACGGTATGTACTAACCGGAATTTGCCAAATTGGCACCGTGCTCTGTTCAAACACGTACTTTGCCGCATCGAGGTCGGTCATAAGATTGTATTCCGCCTCTCCCGTCGGATAATCACCA
>NZ_JANATA010000419.1 GCF_024199005.1 Opacimonas viscosa | reverse complement strand
TTTTATGAAATCGCTGTGGACCCCAGCCGTTCGCTGGACAGGGGTCACCGAGGAAGGACTGGATGGTGGCCCGGTTATCCCTGATGATTACGACGGGTCCCAAGCGTCGTTGGATCAAGTGCGTTTAAATGTAGAACGCTCAGGCGAAGTCGGGCAGTCGGTATCAGGCAACCACAATTCCAGAGTTATACTGGTGCCACTTCGCGAGGT
>NZ_JANATA010000418.1 GCF_024199005.1 Opacimonas viscosa | reverse complement strand
CCGAGGCGGCCGTACTTGTCACGCGGCAATCATTGCACGTGAGCTAGGCATCCCTGCGGTGGTTGGCTGTGGAAATGCAACCGACTCTATCGAGACTGGTGACAAGATCACTGTGTCGTGTGCAGAAGGTGACACAGGTTATATCTACAATCAGGAACTGGAATTCGACGTTACGACCTCGCGCATCGATGCCATGCCTGATTTGGCACT
>NZ_JANATA010000041.1 GCF_024199005.1 Opacimonas viscosa | reverse complement strand
TTAACCAAGTCCTTAACAGCGGATGCAGACGGAGCATGGTCATATGATTTGACCGCGGCGGATGTTACGGCGATGGGTGAAGGTGCTGAAGATATTACTATTACAGCAACGGATGCTGCGGGTAACTCATCAACGACAACGACCAAAGCGATTAGCGTTGATACAGTGGCGCCGACCATTGTTTCTATCGAAGCTGACTCTGCGAATCAGCAGATAACGCTGACTTACTCTGCAGACCTAGATGATGTAAATGCAATAGATACAAGTGCATTTAATGTCGTGACAGGAAATAATACGAATGAAGTTGTTTCTGCAACTGTTTCAGGAGCTGAAGTTATACTCGTTTTGACTGATGCTTTTGCCGCTGGTGCGGCGATTGTCGTTGGTTATACTGATGCTGCAGGAGATCAAGCTACATCTGTGCAAGACAACGCTGGTAATGATGTTGATACCTTTAGTTCTGGAGTGGTTGCTGATGGTTATATCCGTGGGGCGCAGATTTATCTGGATGCCAATGCAAACGGTTTAGCTGATGCTGACGAGTTGGTAACGGGTGTCATTACTGACGGACTGGGGAATTTTGTTCTTTCGGCATCAGATAATCCTAATGGTTACGCAATTATAGCAACTGGAGGGGTTAACATAGATACAGGTTTACCCAATAATACGGCGTTGAAAGCCCCAGCAGGTTCATCGGTCATTAACCCAATAACTACGCTAATTCAAACTGTTCTCGAAAACAATGAAGGTACTAGTCTAGATGATGCTAAAGCCTCAGTTAATGCAGCGTTAGGGGTGTCGACTGAATTGGATTTAACCAAGTTTGATCCAATATCTTCCCTAAATGCTGCTGATAATAACGCTACTGAAGCGTTAACTGTGCAAAAAGCGGCAACTCAGGTTGTAGCCATAATTGAACTTGCAACACAGGGTAAAACCGCTACAGAAGTTGCAAATGACTCACAAACCATTATCAATAATTTAGTTGATCAGATTGTTACTACAGAAACAGCTATTGATTTTACAGATACTGCAGTTGTTACATCAGCAGTAACTGAAGTAACGTCCACCTTAGAAGTCGCTGACATTGTGCAAGTTACCCAAACATTACAAGCAGCTACAAGTTTTGATGAAGTCTCGCAAGCGCAAGCTGAGGCCTTTGATGATATTAGCCCTGATGCTGTCAAATCAATAAGTTTCGATGAATTAACCAAAGATAACACGCCTAATGTAACAGTAACATTTGATGTTGCAGACGTTTCCGGTAAAGCAGCTGTGTCAGGAGACACAATAACCATTGAAGCTAGTCAAGGTGATACGACCATATCAACTGAGGTTACTTTATCGGCTTCAAATATTGCTCAGGGCAGTGTCTCGACTTCATTAGAAGATTTAGTAGATGGTACTTATACAATAAAAAGCTATATTACTGACCGTGTTGGAAACACAAGTGTTGTTAAAACAGAAGAATCGTCACTGACTGTAGATAGTACATCGCCCACTGTACTCGTAACCATTGATGATACTCTAGTAAATGCTTCAGATAGGGCGACAGTTACATTCACTTTTAGTGAAGACCCATTAGATTCAATCAGTATTGATGACTTAGTTGCTACGGGGGGGACTTTATCAAATTTCGAAGGAGCAGGTACTTCAAGAACAGTAACATTTACACCTAATGCAGATGTTGAAGTTGCTGGTTCCGTTTCAGTTATTGCTCAGTCATATAATGATAAAATTGGTAACCTGGGTGTGTCAGGCAGTGTAATTGCAAACGTTGATTCGAAAGCACCTACGGTGACGATTACTTCAGCGCAAAATAGTTTAAAAGCTGGTGAATCTACATTAGTTACCATGACATTTACTGAAGCGCCGAATGCTGACCTCTCTTTGACTGATTTTACAGTAACGGGTGGAATCTTAAGTGAATTAACAATAGTTGATGATGTTGCACAGGCTACGTTTACACCTGAAGAAAATATGGAAGGGACGGCTTCAATCACTCTTGCTGCAAATAGTTTCTCAGATCTTGCTGGAAATCCGGTTGTGCTAAGTAACTCTTTAGACATTAAGGTAGATACGCAAGCGGCCTCACTGACGACAGAGTTATTATCTGCAGCAGAAAATAGCACATCAGTAGGAACTATCGAGACGAGTGAAACGGCAACAGTCACCTTGGGAACGGGTGAAGATTCTGATTTATTCACGTTAGTGGATGGTGCGTTGACGCTCAAATCTCCTCAGGATTTTGAGTCAGAACAGACAGAGTTCAAGGTAGCCTTTGATTTAGTTGATGCAGCCGGCAATTCATCCAGCGATACAATGACGGTGAATATCACCGATGTGAACGAAGCGCCAACGGTGACGAGTATCGCAGACCAAATAGCGGTAGTCGGTCAAGCGTTTAGCTTAGATGTTAAGTCAGCGTTTACAGATGTGGATGCTGGAGATGATTTAACATATAGCATTATGGGCACATTACCAGATGGAATAATATTTGAGGATGGTGTCTTATCTGGGATAGCGTCAACAGATACAGAAGCATCAAATATTACGGTTACGGCAACAGATAAAAGTGGGTTAAGTATCAGTCAGGATATTGCCATCAGTGCAGTATCTGCTCCAGTGATTTTATCTATAGACGTCACACAAGGCGATAGTGACATTGCTAAAACAGGTGAGTCTTTAACCATCACTGCAACAGTATCAGAAGTATTTACTTTGAACTTGAATGAGGCTACTCCAACTTTAACTATCACACTGGGTGATGAAGATGTTGTTGCGACTTATGCAAGTCATGACGGTAGTGCTAAAACAGTGACATTTACAGCAACAGCGCCAGGTGGTGATTCCAGTACTGTGATAGTTAAATCCATTTCATTGGGGGCAGCCACACTTATAGGTGACGTTAGTGCACAACCGTTAGCTTTTGGTTCGGTGGGGCAATCTGATAATGAGTTTGAATTAGATAATACTGCACCGACAGCACCGACGATTACTGATGTTACGGCTGATAATGTAATTAATGGTGCTGAGCAAACCACGACCTTATCTGGTACAGCAGAAGCCAATGCTG
>NZ_JANATA010000417.1 GCF_024199005.1 Opacimonas viscosa | reverse complement strand
ACACACCTAATGGTGGTGTCAGGCGGTGCAACTCCGGCATGCCGATAGCGGCAGGCCCCTGGAAGCGAACAACAACAATGCAGTCCTTATCCAAATCACCAGCTTTAAACGCAGCATCCAATTCATACTGATCTTCAAATACCACTGCTGGCGCTTTGATATGGCAAACGGGGTTTTTAAGTGCAGATGTCTTAATTACTGCACGGCCTA
>NZ_JANATA010000416.1 GCF_024199005.1 Opacimonas viscosa | reverse complement strand
CAACGACAGGCACTGACTTCAACCGTGGAGAGTGTCCTCATGAATGCTCCGGCCGTGGCTGCCGAAACGCGCCATTCTTCTTCCACCGCGCCCGCCGTCGGCACGCGTGTCGCCGTGCAACCGGTGATTCTCGCCGGCGGGTCCGGCACGCGCCTGTGGCCGATGTCCCGCGAACGTTTTCCGAAACAGCTGATCGGCCTGCTCGGCGAACA
>NZ_JANATA010000415.1 GCF_024199005.1 Opacimonas viscosa | reverse complement strand
AGCCGTTAAGCATTCAAACGCAATAAAATTATGGCGCTGAAGTAATGAAACGGTTTTTGAGCGCAACACCCGATTAGTGCTTACCACGACGACACCAGTAGACTTGTTTTTTTCTAATCGGCTAATAAGACGATTGAGGTAGTCGTAGTTCTGCGAATTTTCTTTGGGAATGTAATCGACAACGTCACGTTCTAGGACTTTATCGCGAATAGC
>NZ_JANATA010000414.1 GCF_024199005.1 Opacimonas viscosa | reverse complement strand
AGCCCAGCCATTCTGCACAACATCACCGTGTTCGGCTTCTTTGATGCGGATATGACAGTGCTGATTCAGCCGCTCAGCAAACGCTTTAGTGAACGTGCCTGGCATGTGCTGTACCAGAAAAATCGGATACGCAAAGCCTTCAGGCAATACGCTAAGTACTTTTTGTAATGCAACCGGACCGCCTGTTGATGCACCTATAGCAAGACAACGATA
>NZ_JANATA010000413.1 GCF_024199005.1 Opacimonas viscosa | reverse complement strand
ACGGCCAGGGCGTATCGTTCGGTAACATTGGTTCAGGTTACACCTACCCCTTCCCGGCTTCTCAAATTCGCTATACCTCTCCAACCTTCGCCGGTGGTCTTAAAGTCGCTGTGGCTTTAGTTGATCCATCACCAGTAAATGGTGCCGCCGACCGCGAAGAATCTGTACCTCGTATCGAAGGTGAGGTGACTTACAGCACAGAATTTGACGGCG
>NZ_JANATA010000412.1 GCF_024199005.1 Opacimonas viscosa | reverse complement strand
CAGAGCCGATAAGTGGAATGTGGTTCGCCCATGTTGGGTCGCTTACCCATACTTTAGCGTTGTCGTTACAACGGGCAAGTAGTTCTGAAAGAATACGCAATGCACCGCAACCACCTGGAGCTTGAACCGCTGCAACGCGGTCTGCTAATAGAACGGGGCTAGTCTTACCTAATAGCAAAGACAACATACCGTCGATAAAACCTTGGTTGCCCTG
>NZ_JANATA010000411.1 GCF_024199005.1 Opacimonas viscosa | reverse complement strand
ACCCAGGTCGACGGCGGTTACCTTACCGATCTTGGTGTCGATGTGGTAGAACACACAAGGCGCATCAACAGTGCCATGTGTATTAAATTTAATTAGGTTTTTATTCCGGCGGCCGATAACCTTTGCATAGATATTGGCCGTCAACAGGATTCATTATGCATACCTTCGTTCGTTCCTCCGTGTTCGCTTTTGTTTGCGCGCTGTTACCCGTGTC
>NZ_JANATA010000410.1 GCF_024199005.1 Opacimonas viscosa | reverse complement strand
GCGAATTTTTCGGCTACTTCCCGGGCGTTGACCGTCGCTTCTTCAATCATGGCCGGCTTTACATCGTTTAACCGGGTAAACATAAACTCCGTGCGCGCCTGGTAGCTTTCGGTACTCAAGGCGACGCCTTTTGCCAGCAGTGCAGACATATGTTTCATGGCTTCCCGGACCTTGAGTACCTCATGGGTGAATACCGTAACTGTTTGCGTGGCAC
>NZ_JANATA010000409.1 GCF_024199005.1 Opacimonas viscosa | reverse complement strand
GCAGTCGATGGTGAAAGAGCACTGTTTATGGTAACCGGATATAGCGAAGAAGCGCTCATAATGGTTCTTGGCCTACCCAAAATCGTAGGTATTGATGTTATAAAATACGCACGAATGAACCAGATTACAGTACCGTTTTTGATCTTTACCGCTAGAGTTTTCTGGGAGCAAATGTGCTGGGCTTAGTCGCTGGTGCGGATGATTATCTCTCGAAG
>NZ_JANATA010000408.1 GCF_024199005.1 Opacimonas viscosa | reverse complement strand
GTTCACTAGCCTCTTTATGTGGGCTAGAAGGCGCGCTTAAATCCAACGATTCAAAAGGCATTGATGACGCTGTGAAACGAATGATGCTGCTTTACGGTATCACCTTTAGCATTGGAGGTATTCCGTTACTTTACTCAAGTGATGAAGTAGGCAAGCTTAATGACTACAGCTATCGATTAGATGACACCAAAAAGCACGACGACAGATGGGTAAAC
>NZ_JANATA010000040.1 GCF_024199005.1 Opacimonas viscosa | reverse complement strand
TAAAAGTGAGTGGCGACATTCACTGTTCTTTAACAATTTGGAAAAGCTGATAAAAGTAATCAATATTTTTTATTAAAGTAACTGAAGAATATCTGTAAAGATGTTCTTTCAAGAAGCTACTTTATCTGACAAATGTGATTAGCAAATATTGTCATTCATATAACAGTCCTTAAGTGGACACCGAAGACCGAAAGCAAGTAAGTCGGCCTGATTTTTCATGTAATCAGACGCATACAAAAGGCGGTTTAGGGTTGTATGGTTAAGTGACAAAGCGTATACGGTGGATGCCTTGGCAGTTAGAGGCGATGAAGGACGTGTTAATCTGCGATAAGCTGTGGTGAGTTGATAAAACGCGTTATAACCACAGATTTCCGAATGGGGAAACCCACCGCTTCGGCGGTATCATTAACTGAATACATAGGTTAATGAGGCAAACGAGGGGAACTGAAACATCTAAGTACCCTTAGGAAAAGAAATCAACCGAGATTTCCCTAGTAGCGGCGAGCGAACGGGAATTAGCCCTTAAGCTTTTAATGCGGTAGAGGAATGTGTTGGAAAGCACAGCGATACAGGGTGATAGCCCCGTACTCAAAACTAATTTTAAAGTGAAATCGAGTAGGTCGGGACACGTGTTATCTTGACTGAATATGGGGGGACCATCCTCCAAGGCTAAATACTCCTAACTGACCGATAGTGAACCAGTACCGTGAGGGAAAGGCGAAAAGAACCCCTGTGAGGGGAGTGAAATAGAACCTGAAACCGTATACGTACAAGCAGTGGGAGCATCTTTATGGTGTGACTGCGTACCTTTTGTATAATGGGTCAGCGACTTATATTTAGTAGCAAGGTTAACCGAATAGGGGAGCCGTAGCGAAAGCGAGTGTTAACTGCGCGTTTAGTTGCTAGGTATAGACCCGAAACCCGGTGATCTAGCCATGGGCAGGTTGAAGGTTGAGTAACATCAACTGGAGGACCGAACCCACTGACGTTGAAAAGTCAGGGGATGACCTGTGGCTGGGGGTGAAAGGCCAATCAAACCGGGAGATAGCTGGTTCTCCCCGAAATCTATTTAGGTAGAGCCTCGGACGAATTCCATTGGGGGTAGAGCACTGTTAAGGCTAGGGGGTCATCCCGACTTACCAACCCTTTGCAAACTCCGAATACCGATGAGAACTATCCGGGAGACACACGGCGGGTGCTAACGTCCGTCGTGGAGAGGGAAACAACCCAGACCGCCAGCTAAGGTCCCAAAATATTACTAAGTGGGAAACGATGTGGGAAGGCTAAGACAGCTAGGAGGTTGGCTTAGAAGCAGCCATCCTTTAAAGAAAGCGTAATAGCTCACTAGTCGAGTCGGCCTGCGCGGAAGATGTAACGGGGCTAAGTAATATACCGAAGCTGCGGCAGCATACTCTGTATGCTGGGTAGGGGAGCGTTGTGTAAGCTGTTGAAGGTGTACCGGGAGGTATGCTGGAGGTATCACAAGTGCGAATGCTGACATGAGTAACGATAATGGGGGTGAAAAACCCCCACGCCGGAAGACCAAGGTTTCCTGTCCCATGCTAATCAGGGCAGGGTAAGTCGGCCCCTAAGGCGAGGCAGAAATGCGTAGTCGATGGGAAACGGGTTAATATTCCCGTACTTGTATATTCAGTGATGGAGGGACGGAGAAGGCTAAAGTAGCATGGCGTTGGTTGTCCATGTGAAAGTGCGTAGGGTTGATGTTTAGGCAAATCCGGACATCAATATGCCTGAGACACGAGACGAGCCACTACGGTGGTGAAGTACTTGATGCCCTGCTTCCAGGAAAATCTTCTAAACTTATGAATATACGAACCGTACCCCAAACCAACACAGGTGGTCAGGTAGAGAATACTAAGGCGCTTGAGAGAACTCGGGTGAAGGAACTCGGCAAAATTGTACCGTAACTTCGGGAGAAGGTACGCCCTTGCACGTGATGGAACTTGCTTCCTAAGCGTACGAGGGCCGCAGTGACCAGGTGGCTGGGACTGTTTATTAAAAACACAGCACTGTGCTAAATCGAAAGATGACGTATACGGTGTGACACCTGCCCGGTGCCGGAAGGTTAATTGATGGGGTTAGCGTAAGCGAAGCTCTTGATCGAAGCCCCGGTAAACGGCGGCCGTAACTATAACGGTCCTAAGGTAGCGAAATTCCTTGTCGGGTAAGTTCCGACCTGCACGAATGGTGTAACCATGGCCACGCTGTCTCCACCCGAGACTCAGTGAAATTGAAATTGCTGTGAAGATGCAGTGTACCCGCACCTAGACGGAAAGACCCCGTGAACCTTTACTACAGCTTGGCACTGAACATTGAACCTACATGTGTAGGATAGGTGGGAGGCTATGAAGCAGCGTCGCTAGATGTTGTGGAGCCGTCCTTGAAATACCACCCTTGTATGTTTGATGTTCTAACATTGGCCCCTAATCGGGGTTGTGGACAGTGTCTGGTGGGTAGTTTGACTGGGGCGGTCTCCTCCTAAAGCGTAACGGAGGAGCACGAAGGTTAGCTAATCACGGTCGGACATCGTGAGGTTAGTGCAATGGCATAAGCTAGCTTAACTGCGAGACAGACACGTCGAGCAGGTACGAAAGTAGGTCATAGTGATCCGGTGGTTCTGTATGGAAGGGCCATCGCTCAACGGATAAAAGGTACTCCGGGGATAACAGGCTGATACCGCCCAAGAGTTCATATCGACGGCGGTGTTTGGCACCTCGATGTCGGCTCATCACATCCTGGGGCTGAAGTCGGTCCCAAGGGTATGGCTGTTCGCCATTTAAAGTGGTACGCGAGCTGGGTTTAGAACGTCGTGAGACAGTTCGGTCCCTATCTGGTGTGGGCGTTGGAAGATTGATGGGAGCTGCTCCTAGTACGAGAGGACCGGAGTGGACGAACCGCTGGTGTTCGGGTTGTTTTGCCAAAGGCATTGCCCGGTAGCTACGTTCGGAACGGATAACCGCTGAAAGCATCTAAGCGGGAAGCCGGCCCAAAGATGAGTCTTCCCAAGAGATTAAATCTCTCTAAAGGGTTGTTGTAGACGACGACGTTGATAGGCAGGGTGTGGAAGCGTTGCAAGGCGTTAAGCTAACCTGTACTAATTGCCCGTGCGGCTTAACCATACAACGCCTAAGACGCTTTAAAGTGTTGAGGTGTTGTGTGAGACAATAGTGTTCATCATGTTTGTGATGGGTAGCGTTTGATAAAGAATATTATCGGTGGTGTAGTCATCACTGAGACTTTTATGAGTTTTTTCCAGATTTGTTATAGATAACCAGTTTTTGCTTGGCGACCATAGCGATGCGGCACCACCTGAATCCATTTCGAACTCAGAAGTGAAACGTATTAGCGGCGATGGTAGTGTGGGGTTTCCCCATGTGAGAGTAGCACATCGCCAAGCTCCCAATAAGATAACCCATAGGTGTAATAGCCTGTGGGTTTTTTTATGTCTGCGATTGGGTGGGCCTTACCAAGATTCTATGGGGCTACCTCATCTTGGCCTCATTTAGCATCCTGCGGATGCAAATCACTCGGCCAAGACGAGGTAGCCCTAGGGTATGGATAGCCCACCCTATGCAGGCATACTCACCACAGGCCTAACACTCCAACGCGTTATCTTATGTATCGTGACCACAGTGAATTTAAACTTCGCTTGCAAATCATTCGCAGGCAACGTAGCCGTGCATCATTAATCATCATGCAGTAGGCA
>NZ_JANATA010000407.1 GCF_024199005.1 Opacimonas viscosa | reverse complement strand
AAATGGCATTTTCGTACTGGAGATAGACAAATGATGCTTCTATGTCGTTTTTTGCTAGAAGGTGAACAACCTTTTTCCCCAATCCAGAACAATGAGGCTCTACTATTTTCTCCACCTGGCAATCTCTTATTGATTGTGAAACATAGCGAAGAAGTGAATATACTTCTTCCCTAGGTAGTTCTTTAATTGCTCTTGGAAAGAGTCTTTTACTCCAG
>NZ_JANATA010000406.1 GCF_024199005.1 Opacimonas viscosa | reverse complement strand
CCGGGTTTTTGCCAAAACCTGAGTACTGACTGCAAGCAGAGCTAAACCTATCCATGTGTATTTCATTTTGTTATTTGCCAAGAAGTTATCATTACCAGCGTGAGTAAAATCATACCCAGCCAGGTTGCGCGGTTAATGGCGCGCAACACATAAGTTAAATCGGAAAAACGCACCTGGTTTGCACCACCAACGCGCTGATGCCGAACGGTACGGTC
>NZ_JANATA010000405.1 GCF_024199005.1 Opacimonas viscosa | reverse complement strand
GAATTCGCGCATTTCCTCGCCGGACATATCCATACGGTTCATCACATCCAGCAGGCATCTTTCGCGTACTTCGCGGTAGGCTTCGCAAAGCTGTTCGCCAGCTTCGGACGTTTTATAGAACACCTCTTTGCCGCGCTTTTCGTTGGACAAAAGGCCCATTTTCAACAGCTTTCGAAGCGCATAGTTAACGGTGTGGGTGTCTTCGATATTGAGCAA
>NZ_JANATA010000404.1 GCF_024199005.1 Opacimonas viscosa | reverse complement strand
ACTGTAAAACTGGTTGAGCTACTGGACGAGGCGGTTGAACGCGCGGCAAAATTGCTTGCTCAGCGCGATACGGAATTGTCAGCAGATGAACTGAACGCGGTAGCCCGTAAAGTGGGCATCGGTGCGGTGAAATACGCGGATCTAAGTAAAAACCGTACAACCGACTATATGTTCAACTGGGACACCATGTTGAGCTTTGAAGGCAACACGGCACCT
>NZ_JANATA010000403.1 GCF_024199005.1 Opacimonas viscosa | reverse complement strand
GAATAATAGATGCTAGGTAAAAAATTTACTGAGGGTCTGCATATAACTGAGCGCCCATAAATTCATTAAGCTACCCATCCTGTTCCTCGTCAAATTGCTCGTGTTGTTGTCTCGGGATCGATGAGAGTCGCCATAATGTTGAGTGGGTGTCGTCAACTTGTGACCAGTCATACTGCATAAGACACCGTTCAGCCGCAACAATAAGCGACTTTAACTA
>NZ_JANATA010000402.1 GCF_024199005.1 Opacimonas viscosa | reverse complement strand
CGCCTGGATCGCGGGAAGACTCATGCCCGGGTTATCGGCACCTCACCCCCGCGACTGGATATGAGGCCAACTGGCTGGTCCAGTCCTCAAGTGGTCGCCAGCTGCGGCCGATCCTAGGCGGGATGGAACGCGGACTCTCAATCGCAGCGTCGGGCATGGTCGCCGAAATGGCCCGCCAGGACCAGATCTCCAACGACCTCGCCAACGCGGTCACCCC
>NZ_JANATA010000401.1 GCF_024199005.1 Opacimonas viscosa | reverse complement strand
AAAGTGTGTTTAGGGTTAAACCTAACGAGGGTTCGAATCCCTCTCTCTCCGCCAAATACAAAGAAACCCGCACTTGTTGCGGGTTTTTTGTATTTTAGGCCAGAGGAATGAGTTGAGAGCCTTGGTTCGACAAATTCGTCTGGAACGAATTTGCACTGCCGAAGGCAGCGCGAAGCGGCGAGGGCAGGACGCCCGAGGTAATCCCTCTCTCTCCGCC
>NZ_JANATA010000400.1 GCF_024199005.1 Opacimonas viscosa | reverse complement strand
GGATCACCTCCTTACTATTACGTCTGTTGGACGCACTTTTTGTAGTGTCTACACAAATTCTCTTGTTATCTGTTATTAAAGACGTGAAAGTCTTAATCGATGTTAAGTCTCAGCTAAGTATGTATAGCGCAGACGATTTAATATTAGTTAAGGTTTTTACCTTAAAAGTGAGTGGCGACATTCACTGTTCTTTAACAATTTGGAAAAGCTGATAAAA
>NZ_JANATA010000399.1 GCF_024199005.1 Opacimonas viscosa | reverse complement strand
AGAAAGCGACTTGGTCAGATGCTGTCGGGGGTAGAGGGATGGGTCCGGGTAGGCGAAACCCAAACTGAACATATGCGGATCGCGGGACGCTTGCAGCACATCAAACACAAAATCATTCACACTGACAGATTCGGCAGACTGCATTACCCCGGTATTGCCGGTAGTCTCAATAGCATCAGCAACCCGATAACCTGAACGCTCACGCGCGCAAAGCATGC
>NZ_JANATA010000398.1 GCF_024199005.1 Opacimonas viscosa | reverse complement strand
AATTCAGATTGGTTGTCGTTGGGAATGGTTAGACGGATATCGTCTGGTGATTGTGCGCTAACAACTTCAATGTTACCGCTGTCGAATTGACTGGAAATATGCATAGACTGTCGTTTTCCTCATTATTTGAGCGCTAATTTAGCATAGACGTAAACACAAATTCCACGCACACAGCGGGTTTTGTACTATCGAAAGTATACAAAATGTTTACACCATCA
>NZ_JANATA010000003.1 GCF_024199005.1 Opacimonas viscosa | reverse complement strand
TTATCCACTCACTCGCTGTTTGCACAAGCAATTTACCATGCACCGTCGCATCAAGACTATACTGGGCACCATAGTCTAAATGATGTGGGTATTGTGCATATGGGCGGGCGGATATATGATGCGAGCTTGGGTAGGTTCATGCAGGCTGATCCGTTTGTTCAAGCGCCCAATAACAGCCAGAACTATAATCGTTACTCATATGTTCTGAACAACCCAATGAGCTATACTGATCCGTCTGGTTACTTCTTTAAATCTCTATTTAAGAAGTTAAACAAAGCGTTGGGTGATTTTGCGCCGCTACTAGGTATAGCACTGCTTGCCATACCGGGAGTCTGGGAATGGACCTTAGCATCGGGTTGGCATGCGGCCCTATTTGGATTCGGAACAGGTGGGGTGGCTACTGGTAGTCTTAAAGGTGCATTAATAGGAGCGTTCAGTGGCGCAGCATTTCATCATATAGGTGGGGCGTTCACAGAGGGAGCTGGAGGGTTTTTTGAAGCTGGGGGAATTGGCCATATTGGTACACATGCGTTTACGGGAGGAGTCATTTCTGTCTTATCTGGTGGCAAATTCGGTCATGGATTTTTCTCTGCTGGCTTCAGCAAGTTTGCTATGTCTAATGCTGGATTCAATTACAATGATGTAAGTACTGGAGCAGTTATTGGCAGAACAACCATTGCGGCAGTGATTGGCGGTACTGCTTCAAAGATATCTGGTGGAAAGTTTGGTAATGGCGCTTCTACAGCAGCAATAGCCCAGTTGTTTAATGCTGAGGCGTCAAATGCAAGAAAGAGAAATAGGTTCGTTAATAGTCGGATAAGACAAACATCCAGTACAGATGGTGACTATCATGAGTACTCCATAAAAGGGCGAATTTGTAGTGAAAGTCAGGCAGCTTGTAATGCTCAATTGGCGGATAGTATTTTTGAAGATGTTAATAACAATGACGTTCCATTTCATGATGGAGACTTGGGGTCTGGACCTAAGAACTTGATTGATGGTATTCCTAGACCATTAGGGAACCAACCTATAATTCATATTGAGTTCCCTGATCAACGAATGTCCGTAAATGTCGTTCTTGATGGACACAATTTCCATCCCGGAGATGTAACACATAGAGTCTATTTCGAAGATGGTAACTTGTTTTATGAGGTCACTGGTACAGGAAGTGGCTGGGCACCGGGCTTCAACAATACTGCTGGTCAGGTTCTCTTTAGGCCCGGAGTATCTCAAGTAGTTAGAAAATATGGTTTCTGAGGACTAACATGAAATTTTATCCGCTTTTGTTGTTACTTTGTTTGCTCACCGCTTGTGGCGGAAGTAGTCAGGAATATATGTCTTATCACCGAGCAGATATTGGGACATCTCAACTTGAGGATATCGAAAAGGCAGTTAAAGAATTTGCAAGTGAAAATGAATTAACCGTTTTCGACAAACCTCCTAGAAACATGAAAACACTTAGTATGGGTGACGATGCTTTTTTTATTGCTTATTACTACAATGATGACGTGATATTAACTATTACAAATGTTGGTGTTGCATCAGTTTTGTCCGTGGGTTCGATCAAGAGTAAAAGTATTACCGATGTGCGATTAAGTGAATTGACAGATGGCTTATTGAGTACACTCTATGTGCGATTTAATCTTAACTTTAACGAAATAGATCCCAAAACATCTGTTTCAAAAAAAGATAATTGAAACAAAACCCGCTCCGGCGGGTTTTGAGTTTTTAGCAATTATGAATGTCATGCTTGAGGCAATACTCAAGCCGCGATAGACCACTAGCTTGTTGATCGGCAATAATGGCTTTCCATTGTTCGATAGATTTTCTGGGACGACGTTTTACCATATCAAAGCTCCATATATATGCAGAGGCTGGATTATCAAACACAGATTATGGTGTTGCTAGACGGGGTTTACCGGACGGATACGATAAACCAATTGAAGCCAATAAAAAAGCCAGTATGAGAGATACACACTGGCTTTGTTTAGCTCATCAAGAAGTTAGTGACTTACTTCTTTTTGACAGCCTTTGGATTAGGCATATCAGTAATGCTACCTTCGAATACTTCTGCAGCAAGACCAATTGATTCATTCAGTGTTGGGTGAGCGTGAATAGTTAATGCTAAATCTTCGGCATCAGCACCCATCTCAATCGCTAAGCCGATCTCACCTAACATTTCACCTGCATTGGTACCGATGATTGCACCACCGATAACACGACCAGAGTCTTTTTCAAAAATCATTTTCGTCAAACCGTCTGTTGCTGCTGATGCGATGGCTCGACCTGATGCAGCCCAAGGGAAAGAAGCAACTTCATAGTTGATGCCTTCTGCTTTAGCTTCTTTTTCAGTTAAACCAACCCAAGCAACTTCTGGCTCAGTATACGCCACTGAAGGAATACAACGAGGATCAAAGAAGTGCTTCTTACCTGCGATCACTTCTGCTGCTACATGACCTTCATGAACCGCTTTATGCGCAAGCATAGGTTGACCCACTAAATCACCAATAGCAAAGATATGTGGAACGTTAGTTTTCATTTGCTTATCAACCGCAATGAAACCACGCTCATCAACATTAACGCCTGCTGCTTCTGCTGCTACTAGTGAACCGTTTGGACGACGGCCAACTGCCACTAATACTTTGTCATAACGTACAGGTTCTGCAGGGGCTTTTTTCCCCTCAAATGTAACATATAAACCATCTTCTTTTGCTTCTACACCTGTTACTTTCGTTTCTAACATAGTGTTGAACTTGTTTTTGATAGTTTTCATGTAGACTTTAATGATGTCTTTATCCGCAGCTGGAATTAACTGGTCTAAGAATTCAACTACGTCAATTTGCGAGCCTAGCGCATTGTATACTGTGCCCATTTCCAGGCCGATGATACCACCGCCTAGGATAAGCATTTTCTGAGGGATGTCTTTCATCTCTAAGGCACCAGTAGAATCAATCACACGATCGTCTTCTGGAATGAATGGTAAACTGACCGGCTCTGAACCTGCAGCAATAATTGCATTGTCAAAGTTAATCGTAGTCGTTCCGGCATCGCCTTCAACAACAAGCGTATTTGAGCCTGTGAATTTGCCGTAACCTTGTACATGTTGCACCTTACGCATTTTTGACATGCCGCCTAGGCCTTTAGTCAATTGGCTAACAACACTGTCTTTCCACGCACGAACTTTATCTAAATCAATTTGAGGCTCACCAAACGAAACACCGTTTGCAGATAAATGTTTTGCTTCTTCAATAACTTTTGCTACATGCAACAGTGCTTTAGATGGAATACAACCCACGTTTAAACAAACACCACCTAAAGTAGCTCTTGCATCAACAAGTACTGTATCAATACCTAAATCAGCCGCACGGAAAGCTGCTGAATAACCACCTGGACCTGCGCCTAGTACTACTAGTTGCGTCTTTATTTCGCTCATTTTGACCTCAAATGTCTTAGTTGTAGAGTAACGGTGATATTTTACCCACTCGTGTTATTGTGAATAAAGTAGATAAGTCAAATAATCCGTTAAATTTCAATATATTTAATATATCGACCCAAAATTCTCACAATTAAGATTTTGGGTCGAAATCGCATTCTTTAGTAAGTTTTAGTGACTTATAAAAGAATCTGGCGTAAATCGCCAAGTACATTCTTAATATGTACAGCAAAACGTGCAGCTAAAGCCCCATCAATCACACGATGGTCGTATGATAATGATAATGGCAACATTAACCTTGGTTCAAAGTCTTTACCATTCCACTTTGGTTTTATCTCACTCTTAGATACACCTAGTATGGCAACATCTGGCGCATTAACAATAGGGGTAAATGCAGTACCACCAATCCCACCCAAAGATGAAATCGTGAAACATGAACCTTGCATGTCTGCAGCTTTTAACTTGCCGTCTCGGGCTTTAACACTGATTTCCATCAATTCTTTCGACAATTCATGGAAACCTTTTTTATCTACGTCACGCACAACTGGCACAACGAGACCATTTGGAGTGTCTACAGCAATACCGATATGGAAATACTTTTTCAGAATTAAGTTTTCACCATCTGCAGACAGCGAAGCGTTAAATGTTGGATATGCTTGAAGCGCATCTGCTACCGCTTTCATCATAAAGACCAAAGGCGTGATCTTGAAACCTAACTTACGTTTCTCAGCCACTACGTTCTGTTCTTTACGGAACGCTTCCATATCAGTGATATCAGCTTCTTCAAACTGAGTAACATGTGGAATTGTGACCCAGTTCCGATGTAAGTTTGGTCCTGAGATTTTTTGAATTCGCGTTAATGGCTTTTCTTCTATTTCACCAAACTTGCTAAAATCAACTTTGGGTGCAGCTAATACTTGTAAACCACCTTCACCGGCTGTAGTAGCGGATGCTGCAGTCATCTTCGGACGTGATAATTCATATTTCACAAAAGACTGAACATCTTCTTTCAGAATACGTCCTTTATTTCCTGTCCCTTTAACTAAACCAAGCTCAACACCGAACTCACGTGCTAAACGTCGAATAGAAGGCGATGCATATACTTTGCCTGAGGAGTTCTTGTCACCCGCAGAAGGATGATGTGGAACGGGTGGCGCTTTCGCTGCTGGAGCTGGTGCTGGGGCTGTTGTTACTGGAGCTGGTGTTGCCGGAGCAACCTCCGCTGGGGCTGCTACTGGCGCACTGCCAGCCACTGCCAAATCAATAACTAAACTACCCTCAGAAACTTTATCTCCGACATTAGCATGAATAGCTTTAACGACTCCGCCTTGTGGTGCAGGCACATCCATCGTGGCTTTATCGGTCTCTAATGTAATCAAGCCATCTTCTTCAGCGATTGTGTCACCTACTGCGACTAACACCTCAATGACATCAACATCTGTATCACCACCAATATCTGGTACTTTTACCTGCACAGTTTCATTGGCAACTGGAGCAGCTGCCGCAGGCGTTGCTGCAGGTGCAGCTTCGACAACTGGCGCGGCTACCGACGTACTGCCAGCAACTTCAAGGTCTATGACTAAACTACCTTCGGACACTTTATCACCGACATTAGTATGAATCGCTTTTACAACACCGCTTTGAGGTGCTGGAACATCCATGGTTGCTTTATCTGTTTCCAAGGTAATCAGACCGTCTTCTTCTGCAATCGTATCACCTACAGCTACTAATACTTCGATGACGTCAACGTCCGTATCACCGCCAATATCAGGCACAGTAATTTGGATAGTTTCACTACCAGCCGCTGCAGCAGATTCAACCACTGGTACTGCGGCTACAGGAGTCGCTTCAGGTGTTGCAGATACTGGAGCTGGTGCTTCTGTTGCTGTTTCTGCGGCTGCTGCAGATAATTTAGCGAGTAAAGTACCTTCAGAAATTTTATCACCAACGGCCACACAAATTTCTGCCACAGCACCACCGAAAGGTGCTGGGATATCCATAGATGCTTTATCACTTTCAACAGTCACAATCGCATCTTCTGCATCAATGTTGTCACCAACTGCGACGCAGATTTCAATGACTTCAACCGAATCTTCACCTAAATCCGGGACCAAGATTTCTTTAATATCAGACATCGTGTTTCCTTATGCGTAAAGTGGGTTGATTTTGTCAGCATCGATGCCGAGAGTTTCAATGGCTTTTGCTAAATCTTTCTTCGGGAAATCTCCCGCTTTAGCTAACTCGTATAATGCGGCAAACGCAACGTAATTCGCATCTACTTCGAAGTGACGACGCAAGTTTTCGCGGCTATCAGAACGACCGTAACCATCTGTACCTAAGACTCTATATGCACCAGGTACAGCTGCGCGAACTTGTTCCGCGTATGCTTTGATATAATCAGTAGCAGCGATTGTCGGCCCACCATGGCTTTCACTTAACACTTGAGTGATATAAGGAGTGCGTTGCTCACCTTCTGGATGCAACATGTTGTAACGATCGCAGTCAATCGCATCACGGCCTAATTCATTGAATGAAGTCGCAGAATATACATTGGATGCGACATCAAACTTGTCGGCTAATAACGTTGCAGCGGCTCTTACTTGCTCAAGAATCGTACCTGAACCAAGTAGGTTCACCTGACGCTTGGATTTACCGACGGTATCTAATAGATAAATACCTTTGATAATGCCCTCTTCACAACCTTTCGGCATTTCCGGCTGAACATAGTTTTCATTCATCACCGTCAAGTAATAGAAGACATTTTCTTGTTCTTCTAACATGCGACGACAACCGTCTTGCGTAATCACTGCGACTTCATAACCGTAAGTTGGGTCATATGAGACACAGTTTGGAATCAAGCCGGCCTGGATGTGCGAGTGTCCATCTTGGTGTTGTAAACCTTCACCATTCAATGTTGTTCTACCAGCAGTACCACCCACAAGGAAACCACGACATTGACTATCACCAGCTGCCCATGCCATATCACCAATACGTTGGAAACCGAACATTGAGTAATAGATATACACAGGAAGCATTGGTAAATCGTTAGTAGAGTATGAGGTACCTGCTGCCACGAAAGATGACATTGCGCCTAACTCATTGATACCTTCTTGGAGTACCTGACCTTTTTTGTCTTCGCGATAGTAAGCAACTTGGTCTTTATCCTGAGGGACATATTTCTGACCAGAGTTAGAATAAATACCCACTTGGCGGAACAAACCTTCCATCCCAAAAGTACGTGCCTCATCTGGTATGATTGGCACCACATTTTTACCCATTTGCTTATCTTTTAACATAACGGTTAAAACACGAACAAATGCCATTGTGGTAGAAATTTCTCGACCGTTAGAGCCTTTAGTAATGGCTTCAAACGATTTTAATGGTGGAGCAGGCAGATCATGAGTTGACTTCGCCAAGCGCGCCGGCATATAACCATGTAAAGCTTCACGTTTTTCACGTAAATACTTCATTTCAGGGCTATCTTCTTCGAACTTGTAATACGGTAAATCACCAATTTCATCATCTGAGACTGGGATATTGAAACGGTCACGATAGTGTTTAACTTCCTCGATATCCATTTTCTTCACGTTGTGAGCGATGTTTTTACCTTCACCCGCTTCACCCATGCCATAACCTTTCACCGTTTTGGCTAAGATGACTTGTGGACGACCTTTAGTTTCTGTTGCTTTTTTGTATGCAGCATAAACTTTAACTGGGTCATGACCACCGCGGTTTAAGCGCCAGATGTCATCGTCGGACATATTAGCAACCATCTGTTCAACTTCTGGATATTTACCGAAGAAGTTTTCACGGGTGTATTTACCACCATTCGCTTTACAGTTTTGGTACTCACCGTCAACAGTTTCGTTCATCAAATCAAGTAATTTTCCAGTTGTGTCACGCGCAATCAGTGGATCCCAATAACGTCCCCAAATGACTTTAAAGACTTCCCAGCCAGCTCCACGGAATGTACCTTCTAGCTCCTGGATAATTTTGCCGTTACCACGGACCGGACCATCTAGGCGTTGTAAGTTACAGTTGATCACGAATGTTAAGTTATCTAAACCTTCACGAGCGGCCAAACCAATAGCACCTAGTGATTCTGGCTCATCAACTTCACCATCACCCATGAAACACCATACACGTTGCTCAGAACAATCTTTCAAGCCTCGGTTCGTTAGGTATTTCAAATAGCGAGCTAAGTAAATAGCTTGCATCGGGCCTAAGCCCATCGATACTGTTGGGAATTGCCAGAAGTCAGGCATTAACTTAGGGTGAGGATAAGAAGATAGACCTTCACCGCCTACTTCTTGTCGGAAGTTGTCCAACTGGCCTGCAGAAAGACGACCTTCAATAAATGCACGAGAATAGATGCCTGGAGAAACGTGACCTTGGACGAATAAGTAGTCACCACCGTCTTTGTCGTTGGCGGCACGGAAAAAATGGTTAAAACCAACATCGTACAACATAGCAGAAGAAGCAAATGAAGAAATATGACCACCCAACTCTAAATCTTTCTTAGAGCCACGTAATACCATCATCATCGCGTTCCAACGAATCGCGTTACGGATTTTTGTTTCAATCGTTTGGTCACCAGGCATTGTTGGTTCTTGGCCTGGTGGGATCGTATTTAGATACGCTGTCGTTGCATCGTAAGGTAAGTGCGCACCATTGCGTCGAGCTTTTTCGATTAAAGACTCTAATAGGTAATGTGCACGCTCAACACCTTCCTCTTCTAAAACGGCTTCTAAAGATTCAAGCCATTCTTGAGTTTCTTGAGGATCGATGTCTGAATAGTTCACGTCAGTCATATTGCTTCCTTTGTCCTGTTATTTTGTTTGGTACTTAAACATCAAGTCGACGCATCACTCGTTGGACACGGGTATCACGTTGATTGATTTTAAGTAAAGTTTCTTCAATGAAAGCCAGTAATGTATTACTTGCTTCCCTTGCATTCTCAGGGTCTTGTCCAATAATCGCTTGGACAATGGTGTTTCTATGTTGCTTAATTTCTGTAACAGCGTCAGGCATCACTTTTAGCATTTCTAAGTTCCGCTGAATATTGTCTGTCAACATGGTTTTCATACTCCGCATCACATGCTGTAACACCATGTTGTGTGAAGCTTTTGCCATCATGAGGTAAAAATCCCCAAGTAACTCAGCTTCTTGTGCTTTAGTACTGGAAAGTGGCAAAGCATCTAATGCTAACCATGCTCTTTGTAAATTTTGATAGTCTTCAGGCTGACCACGTAAAGCCGCGTAATAAGCCGCCATACCCTCAAGTGCATGCCTAAATTCTAACAAATCGAATTGTGTTTCAGGCCGGTTTGCAACTAATTCTAGTAAGGGGTCGGTCATATTTGAATTTAACTTTGCGTTAACGAAAGTCCCACCGCCTTGCTTGCGTTCGACTAAACCTTTAGCTTGTAGGTTTTGTATAGCTTCGCGCAACGAAGGTCTCGAAACATTAAACTGCTCTGCTAACATGCGTTCTGCAGGTAGTTTTTGACCAGCAACAAAAGAACCATCCAAGATCAGAGCCTCTAAACGCTCTGTAATGACATCCGATAGTTTTTGTTGTTTTATGCCAGGCATAGGAGTTAATTCTCTTTGCAAATGTTAATAATTTTAACTTAATTCGAATAATGGTAATACCATTGTACCAAAATGTAAAGCTTCAGCAGTGACAGAAGTTAATTTTAGTATAAAAAACAGACAAAACGCAGGCTGAATATACATTTAACTTATATTCATTATGACTAGGATATCGGCAGACAAGGTGCGAATTATAGGATTTAACGAAGGAAACCCGTTAAAGTGAAGACCGCGATTAATGCGAGTAAAAACATAATGTTTCGTTTTGCTAAACGCACCAAAGTAATGGCTTCTTGGGCCGGCTCTTCTTGAGCCACGGGGACATCTTCAGCCGCAATCGCAACTTGGGCTAATACATCTTTAGCTTTGGTGTGCTTATCGAATAATAAACCTAACCAAACTGGTAAAGCTCTAGAGAAATGCCCAACAATTAGGAAACCAAAAGCTGTAATACGAATGGGGAGCCAATCAACGATTAAGATAATTTTGCTCAGTACATGCTGGTATCCGAAGTTATTCTCTTGGGCATAATGATTAACAATCCGCAACATCGAATAGGCAACAACCCCGGGTAAACCCAGTACAACAAAAATAATAACTGGCGCAGCGTATCTTTGATAATTCAACCAGATAAGGTGTTGTCCAAACGTCCTTGCATCATATGATGGTAAACCCAATTCTCGGGTATACATGTCACAAGCTTGTAAATCGTGACGTTCGGCCGCAGAAAGGTAGCATTTGAAACTCGCCCGTAACTCAGCACAACCAATACTAACAAACAAAACAAACAGCGTTACGCCAAAATGGACCAAGCCAATCTGCACAGAAGACAAGAACAACCACAAAATGAATGCGGGTATAAGACAAATCAACAACAGTTGCCATGTCTGAGTTTCTGAACCTAACCACTTTTTAGTCTGTATCCAACCCATATAACGACCGTAGTAAAAATCCGTATGACAATACCCAGGTTTATCAATTAAGCGTTCGGCTGTTAAGGCTAGCAATACATATATTAAAACCACGTTGGATCATCCTTATAAGTGTGAATACTTTGTCGAAACCGAGACCAATCAAATGCGGTACCGGGGTCTGTCTTACGGCCAAATGCAATATCACTGTGTCCGACAATACGGCCTAATGATATTTCAGGAAACTGACTTTGTAAAAATAAGGTTAATTGTTTGAGTGCAGCATATTGCTGATGGGTATAGCTCAACGAGTCCGTTCCCTCTAACTCAACACCGATACTAAAATCGTTGCAATTCGACCGGCCTTGCCAAACGGACACTCCAGCATGCCATGCACGTTGGTTAAAATCTACGTATTGGATGATATCGCCATTTCTTTTGATACATGCATGTGCCGATACTTTGAGTCCCTCTAAAGCGGCAAAAGCAGGATGCGCAGAAAGCATTAATGTGCCTTGAAATAATTGGCTAATATAATCCCCGCCAAAATACCCTGGCGGCAAGGAAATATTATGAATGACCAGTAAACTCACAGTTTCACCAGCTGGGCGCTCATTAAAATATGGCGAAGGACGTTGCTGTGCTGCTGGATAAAATGGCATATTAAACAGAATAGTCAGTAATTTATTAGTCTATGTTAAAATTTTCTTATCGAATAAGAAACCAAAGTTTTGTTATTATAGCTAACATTAACCAATTATTTGTTAATACCTTTAACCAAGGTGTTTTCTTTTGCGGAAGTCCAAATGACAACTCTACAACACATTCACCGCCAACATTTACCTAGCGATACTTTAATTACCCTAGCAATGGTGCAAGAAAATGTACGTGCTGCATTACTTGAAGATCTGGGTTTAGTCTCAGCTGAAAAGCCGATTGCAGAACTTATCCAACGCGATTTAACGGCTCAACTGATTCCTGCCGACAAAGTGGATAGTGCTCAGGTTGTTTGTCGTGATGCCGCCACTATTAGCGGTGCAGCATGGGTCAATGAAGCATTTTTAGCCTGTGATCCCAATCTTGTGTTGGAGTGGTTTGTGCAAGACGGTGAGCAGGTTGCCGCAAACACTGTTTTATTTACCGTAACGGGCAATGCCCAAGCGATACTAACGGCAGAGCGAGTAGCGTTAAACTTTTTACAAACTATGAGTGCGACTGCGACGGAAACCTGCAAATATGTCCAATTGCTAGCAGGTTCAAGCACTCGCTTGCTAGATACTCGCAAAACCCTACCTAACATGCGGTATGCCCAAAAGTATGCAGTACAATGTGGCGGTGGTACAAATCATCGTATAGGACTGGCTGATGCGTTCTTAATTAAAGAGAATCATATCATGGCCTGCGGTGGTATTGCTGCGGCCATTAGCACAGCAAAACGTATCGTCCCAGATAAGTTAGTTGAAGTAGAAGTAGAAAATATGGCTGAATTAGCATCGGCGGTATCTGCCGGTGCCGATATCATTATGCTCGATAATTTTACGACTAAACAGGTCCTACAGGCAGTAGAATTTACCGGCCAGCGAGCTAAACTAGAAGTATCAGGGAATATTACTGATACTAGGATTACAGAATTGAAAACCACCGGAGTCGATTTTATTTCTACCGGTGCAATCACAAAAAATATTCACGCTATTGATTTATCACTAAGAATAATTAAGTAAAATCAAGCACCTATGTCTTTTGTTTATGAGCGTTAGACATAGGTATATTCCTACATACTTCACTCATTCGGTTTTCTCCATATACTTAGCATCAAGTAATGACTACAACACATTTGATACGGACGTTGCTTTTATTGTTAATGCGTTAATTCGCGGAGAAATATTATGAATACTTTTACAACTGCTCGTAACACAAAAGGTTTTACTCTTATTGAATTGATGATTGTGGTCGCAATCATCGGAATTTTGGCAGCCATTGCATTACCTGCCTATCAAAACTATACCCAAAAAGCGAAATTTACTGAAGTCACTAATGCCTCTGCGGCAGCGAAATCGGCTGTAGAAGTTTGCGCTCAGGTGAATAACGCGTTAGCCAGTTGTGATGGTGGTGCAGCAGGGATACCTGCAGATATTACAGCAGCCGCAGGTGTCGTAGGACTCACTACCGCAAACGGTGTCATTACTACAACGAAAGCGACTGATAGTGATATCAGCGGTACTGGTACCTTTACTCTCACCCCAACATTGGCTGGTGGTAAAGTGACTTGGGCTGCAGCTTGTGCCCCTGCTACATTGTGCTAAACATAGGTTAGACGAGAAATAGCCCAGTTTATCTGGGCTTTTTTTATCTCTATCAAGCAAGACAAACGCAACCAATCTTCTCACATATATCATAGCATTTTCATGCTGACTGCTCTGGGGTAAAGATTATGCCAAATACTGCATTACATACTTTCGAATGGAACGGTGCTGACCGCAAAGGAAATAGTGTTAAAGGTGAAATGTCGGCCGTCTCAATTAATGAAGTCAAAAACCTCTTGCGTCGACGTGGTATTTCGGCCCAAAAAGTCAAAAAGAAAACCACTTCTTTGTTCAGTCGGCAAAAAGAAAAACTAGATGCGGCAGATGTTTGTGTCATAACTCGACAAATAGCGACGATGCTTGGTGCTGGCGTCAGCTTAATTCAAACCATAGATATGCTGGCTCAAGGACACAATAAACAGCAAGGTCGAAATGTCTTAAGTGATATAGCCAATGAAGTGAAAGCCGGTAACCCTCTCTCAGCAGCGTTACGTAAACATCCCGATATTTTTGATGATTTATATTGTGATTTAGTGAGTACTGGCGAACAATCTGGTGCCCTAGAAACCATTTTTGAACGGATTGCGCTGTACAAAGAAAAAGCCGAAGCGTTGAAATCAAAAATTAAAAAAGCGATGTTTTACCCAATTGCAGTGCTAGTGGTCGCTTTTATCGTAACAACGATACTCCTAATCTTTGTCGTCCCCCAATTTGAAGAGATCTTTAGTAGCTTTGGGGCTGAGTTACCAGTGTTTACCCAAATGGTGTTAAACCTATCTGGATTTATCCAAACTTATGGTGTTTTGATCGGAGCCGGCATAGCTGTTTTGGGCTGGTTTATGGCTAAAACTCATAAAAAATCACAAAAATTTCGTGACGCCGTGGATGCTAAATTACTTAAACTTCCGGTCGTCGGCGACATTTTTCAAAAGGCAGCCATTGCCCGTTTTACACGCACTTTAGCAACAACATTTGCGGCCGGGGTCCCTTTGATTACAGCTTTAGAGTCGGCAGCAGGTGCATCAGGCAATGCGGTATATCGCAATGCAATTATGTTTATGCGTCAAGAGGTTGCAGGCGGTATCCAAATGTTCAGTGCAATGCGCTCTACAGGTGTCTTTCCCGATATGGTCATTCAAATGATAGCCATCGGAGAAGAGTCTGGTTCCGTCGACGCAATGTTATCCAAAGTCGCCACAATTTATGAAGCCCAAGTGGATGATCTTGTTGATGGCCTCACCAGTCTATTAGAACCAATGATTATGGCGGTATTAGGGGTGGTCATTGGCGGGTTAATTGTCGCCATGTATTTGCCTATATTTCAAATGGGTAACGTGGTATAAATATATGATTATTTTATCCTGGTTCACCTGTTCCCATGCTTGAATTATTGACACTCTATCCCTTTCTTTTCTACACCTGTGTTGGACTGTTTAGCTTATTAGTTGGAAGTTTTCTAAATGTTGTTATCTATCGCTTACCTATCATTATAGAACGAGATTGGATCACCGAATTTACGACTTACTATCAGATCGTTTTCACTGGCAAAATCCCTGGTAATGTTCCGTTAAACCAACCATTTAATTTAGCCCTACCTCATTCAACATGTCCGCATTGCCAACATAAAATACGTGCAACCGAAAACATCCCTATTTTTAGCTTTTTGCGCCAAGGTGGAAAGTGCAGCCAATGTACAGGAAAGATTGCTTACCGGTATCCTATTATTGAAGGACTTACTGCGCTTATCGGCGTTTGGGTCGCAGTCCACTTTGGGCTGTCCTATAGTACGGCGATCATACTACTTGTTAGTTTTCTACTCATCGCCATGATTGCAATCGATATTGATAAAATGTTACTCCCTGACCAGCTTACCTTACCGATGCTTTGGCTAGGTCTGGCAGCCAGTACGCAACATCTGTTTGTCTCTCCTAGCGATGCCATTATCGGGGCAATTTTAGGTTATGGCTTTTTATGGTCTGTCTATTGGGGCTTTAAATTGCTCACGGGTAAAGAAGGCATGGGGTATGGTGATTTTAAATTACTGGCCGCCATTGGTGCGTTTGTTGGCTGGCAACATTTATTAATTGTGATTTTGTTGTCTTCTGTTGTTGGGGTGATTATTGGGTTACTTTTACCTCTATTCAAAAACGCTAAACAAACAGATACCTCTGTCCCGACCTCTGCTTTTCCTTTTGGCCCTTTTTTAGGGATCGCAGGTTGGCTTACCATTTTGTATGGTGATGACATTTTAGCTTTGTATGTTCAATGGTTGGTCTAACCATGGCGGATATAAAAATGAAACATACTGAACAAGTACCTGTAGTCGGACTTACGGGTGGGATTGGTTCAGGAAAAAGCTTAGTTTCTGACACTTTACATGCATTCGGTATAGATATTATCGATGCTGATATTATTGCCCGCGACGTTGTGGCACCTGGTAGTTCAGCTTTACAAAGTATAAAAGAAAAATATGGTCAAGATGTTATCACAGCCACCGGGTCACTCGACCGAGCTAAATTACGCACCCTTGTTTTTGCCGACCACAACGAAACCAAATGGCTCAATAACTTGTTACACCCTTTGATCCGTTCAGAGATATTACGGCAATTAGCACAAGCACAAACTCCATATTGTATCCTTGCTGTACCTTTATTATTTGAAAACAAACTCGATGCGCTGTGCGATTTAACCATTGTCGTCAATACCAGCGCAGAGAAACAACTATCCCGAGCCAGCCAAAGAGATGATGTAGACATAGAAAATATAAAACGCATCATGGCTCAACAATTAACCGCACATGAACGTAATAAAAAAGCAGATATCATTGTCGATAATAATGGGACTAAAACACAAACCATAAAGCAAATAAAGCAATTCCATGAGGAAATGTTAAATAAATATAAAAAAAATAACAAAAAAGACAGTTAGCACTTGAAAAATCACGTGTTTTGTTGTCTATTGCATAAGGTGTAGAGGAGTGTGACATGAGTTTTGCAGTATATGAATTCCCACTTAATGAAAAAGTGAGGAATTATCTAAGAGTTGAACACTTGTTCAATGCTTTGCATGATCCCGATAAAATTTGCAAACAACACACTGAAATCCAGTTTTTTCGTGATTTTTTTACTTTACTCGATCTGATCGAAAGAATTGATTTAAAAACCGAACTCCTACGCGATCTAAATAATTACTTACTCGTCCTAGATGCTTGGTTGGAATTCCCTGATGTAGACCAAGACGCACTAAATTCCACTAAAAATGACGTGTTAGATGTTCTTAATCGATTAAAAAACACGTCGCGGATAGGGAAAGAACTCAAAGCAGACAAATTTTTAACGGCAATACGTCAACGATTTTCCATTCCTGGAGCAACCTGCTCTTTTGACCTTCCCAAACTCCATTACTGGTTAAGTTTAGAAGATGATGCAAAGTTAGCCGATTGTCAGCGCTGGTTAAATGACTTGGCATTATTGCAAGACTGTGTCAACGTAGCGCTGTCATTCATAAGAAATCGTAAATCTCTAAGTGAACAAAACGCTCCTAATGGCTTTTACCAAGGTGTAGCAGATAGTAAAGTTGAATTAATTCGTGTCGAACAAACTCCGAATAAAGGTTATTATCCCACTCTCAGTGGTAACAAATATCGTTACTCAATCCGATTTATGCGCTTTACTCCAGATGAAAATCAATCTAGCAGTATGGAAGAAACAATTACATTTAAAATGGCAGGGTGTTAATGCAAGTTGATTGTCCAAATTGTGGAAAAAAGGTGGAGTGGTGTGATGCTTCGAAGTTTCGTCCGTTTTGTAGTAAACAATGCCAATTAATCGATCTTGGCGAATGGGCGAATGAAGAAAAAACCATACCTTGTGGTGCCAACAAAGACCAAGAAACAACAGAACTACCAAGTATTGAAGACATAGAAGCCTTACTTGCTGAACAACCAGACCACTTCTTTAAGGAAGATTAACATGCCTGAAGTGCAATCAATTGCCATTGTGGGTGGTACACATGGCAACGAGCTGACAGGTATCCAACTTGTCAGACACCTGCAAAATTTCCCTATCACGTACTATGATGATATTGTTTTATCTTTTATCCTAGCAAACGCAGAAGCCATAGCCGCCAATGTCCGTTTTATTGATGTCGACCTTAACCGTCAGTTTCATCTCGACAACCTTAAAAGCTCCAACAGTATGCTGTACGAGTTAAACTTGGCAAAAATTTTGAATCAAAAAATCGGTCCAAAACAAGCCCCTTTAACTGATCTGGTTATTGATATACACAATACAACTTCTGCTATGGGGCCTACACTTATTGTACTTGAAGATAGTGATTTTTATCGAGAGATGGCGAGATATTTGAAACAGCACATGCCTGAAGCAAATATATTATTGGAAGATGAAGTCCCATACCAAGAGCACCCTTATCTATGTACCGTTGGTAAGCGAGGTATTATGTTGGAAATAGGTGCCCAACCACAAGGTGTATCGAGAGCTGATATTTTTGCCCAATGCCAGAATATGCTACAAATAATTTTGGCATACGTCGACCTCTATAACAAACAAGCCATACCAACAAGCCAGCCCGTAGATACCTATCGTTTTGGTGAAGTTGTATTATTTCCAATGGATGAAGAAGATCAGATTATTGGCCTGGTACACCCTAACTTACTCGATGGTGACTTTAAACCAGTAGCAGTAGGTGAGCCTATTTTTGCTATGTTTGATGGTTCTGAACTATTGTTACAAGGTGATAAGACTATTTATCCACATTTTGTTAATGAAGCAGCTTACAAACAATCAAACGTTGCTTTTTCTACTGCTGATAAATTTGAGTGGTAGCTGTTCAGTTTTGATTATAAATACTGCGCTTCTAGTTTTGTGATAATAGCTTTATTCGCATCTGGAAAGCGCAGCTTTTGTAAATCCTCAAGCAACACCCATGCACCTTGCTGCCCCTCACATCCTCTAGGTTCACCGGTAAAAGACGAAACGGTATGAATATGTAATGTGACATGTTTATCGCCATAATCATGTTCGATGTGCATAAAGGGCTCTGAATCTATAACGTCAATCCCAAGTTCTTCTCGTAACTCACGGGCTAAGGCATCAGTGACATTTTCGTCTCGTTCTACTTTACCCCCTGGAAATTCCCATTTACCGCCTTGGTGGACTGTCTCATTACGTTTTGTGACGAAGCATGCGGTATCACGTAAAATAATACCTACGGCAACGTTTACGGTATGCTTGTGTGCTTTATTCAAAGTATTCTCCATACCCGTAAACGATTATTTTACTACACCTACCAATTTACAGTTTGCCGTGGCACTGCTTGTATTTTTTACCGGACCCACATGGACAAGGATCATTACGCCCGACTTTAGGACCTTCACGACGCCCAATCGACACAGAACCTTGCCCTTGTGATGCATTGGTTTGTGTAGGTTGTTCTGCAGCGGCTTTACGTTGTTCTTCTACGGCCTCTACATCAGATTCAGCTTGGACTTGAACCTTACTCAATAAACTAATGACTTCCACTTTAAGGTTTTCTAACATGTCAGAAAACAGTTCAAATGATTCACGTTTGTATTCTTGCTTAGGATTTTTTTGTGCGTAACCACGTAAATGAATACCTTGGCGCAAATAATCCATCGCCGCTAAATGTTCTTTCCAATGGTTATCAAGGCTTTGTAACATAACCGCCTTTTCAAATTGACGCATTACATCAGGACCCACTTGTTCAACCTTGGCCTGGTATGCACCTTCAATCTCTGCGTGGATTTTATCTCTTAAACGCTCTTCATATAACTTATCGTCTTCATCTAACCACTGCTGGATCGGTAAATCGAGTGTGAAGTCGGCACGTAAACGTTCTTCTAATGCTGGCACGTCCCACATTTCTTCTAAAGATTGTGGTGGGATATATGCACTAATAACACCATCAACGACATCATTTCTAATTGCACTAATCGTTTCACCGATATCACCGTCATTCAACAATTCATTGCGTTGCTCATAAATAACTTTACGCTGATCATTCGCCACATCATCATATTCTAGAAGTTGCTTACGAATATCAAAGTTACGCCCTTCAACCTTGCGTTGAGCATTTTCAATAGCACGTGATACCCAAGGATGCTCGATTGCTTCGCCCTCTTCCATCCCTAAACGCTGCATCATATTGCCCATTTTTTCTGAAGCAAAAATACGCATAAGAGCATCTTCTAAAGAAAGATAAAAACGCGAAGAACCAGGATCCCCCTGACGCCCTGAACGACCACGTAACTGATTATCGATACGGCGAGATTCATGGCGCTCTGTACCAATAATATGTAAACCACCAGAGGCTAATACTGCATCATGGCGCTCTTGCCATTTGGCTTTGGCACGGTCCCTCGCTTCAGTGTCATTTTCGGCTAATTTAGCCAACTCAACTTGTAAATTACCACCAAGAACAATATCGGTTCCTCGACCGGCCATGTTAGTTGCAATGGTGACAGCTGAGGGTAAACCCGCTTGGGCAACAATGTCGGCTTCCTGTTCGTGAAATTTAGCATTTAGTACGTTGTGTTTAATCTTTCGTTTTTTCAAGAACGCTGAAATTAACTCTGAATTTTCAATCGATACTGTACCCACCAATACCGGCTGGCCTTTTTCCACACAAACGAGAATATCGTTAACTATGGCTTCATATTTTTCTTGCGCCGTACGATAAATTAAATCCGCCATATCGTTGCGAATCATCGGTCTGTTTGTTGGAATAATAACCGTTTCTAAGCCGTAAATATGCTGGAACTCAAACGCCTCAGTATCAGCCGTCCCCGTCATACCACCTAGTTTTTCGTACAAACGGAAATAATTCTGGAAAGTAATTGAAGCTAACGTTTGGTTTTCATTTTGAATGTTGACACCTTCTTTCGCTTCGACTGCTTGGTGTAAACCTTCTGACCAACGACGACCTTCCATCGTTCTACCGGTATGTTCATCAACAATGACAATATCGCCATCTTTCACGATATAGTCGACGTCTTTAGCAAACAACTTATGCGCTTTTAATGCAGAATTTACATGCTGTAATAATGCGATATTGGCAGATGAAAACAAAGACTGGCCTTCTTGTAAAACGCCGGCCTCTAATAACAATTCTTCAACAAAAACTTGGCCATTTTCGGTTAAATGAACCTGTTTACCTTTTTCATCTATGGTGTAATGGCCATCGCCCATTTCACCCTCTTCATCCTCTTTATCTTGTTCAATTAATTTGGGGACTAACGCATTGATCTGCTTGTATAAAGCAGAGCTATCTTCGGCAGCACCCGAGATGATTAATGGGGTTCTCGCTTCGTCAATTAGGATGGAATCAACCTCATCGATAACGGCATAAAATAATCCACGTTGTACTCGATGCTCTGGACTAAACGCCATATTATCGCGCAAATAATCAAAACCAAATTCGTTATTCGTACCATAAGTAATATCACATGCGTAAGCCGCAACTTTCGCGTCATGACTCATTCCAGCGATGTTACAACCGACCGTTAGGCCTAAAAAATCATATAAATCACGCGACCAGTCAGCATCACGTTGCGCTAGATAATCATTTACAGTGATGACGTGAACACCACGCCCAGTCAATGCGTTTAAGTATGTCGATAATGTAGAGGTGAGTGTTTTACCTTCACCAGTTCTCATTTCCGCAATCTTTCCTTGCTGGAGTACAATACCGCCAGTCATCTGTGTATCAAATGGACGCATTCCATAGACACGTTTGCTCGCTTCACGCACGACAGCAAACGCTTCGATAATTAAATCATCTAATGCGATACCTTCTTTAATTTTGGCTTGAAAAGCTTGGGTTTTTGCTTTTAGTTCCGCATCGGATAATGCTTCCATCTCTGGTTCTAAAGCAGCAATGAGCTTAACTGATTTATTTATTTTTTTGAGAATACGATCGTTACGACTACCAAATATTTTGCGTGCGATTGAAGAAAACATGGATATTTTTATTCCGTTATAATTATTGACGATAGACGAAAGGTAACGGGTCTATCTGTTTACCGTTCTTAATGATTTCATAGTGAACATGAGCCCCTGTTGAGCGCCCGGTATTCCCTAATAATGCAATTGTGTGCCCTTTGGTGACGACCTCACCTACCTGCACATTAATACTGTGGTTATGACCGTATCTTGATACCAGGCCATTACCATGATTTATTTCAACCAAATTGCCATATCCATATCGTTCACCGGCCCAGGTAATTACCCCTGCTGCCGTTGTTATGACAGGATCACCCTCGCGACCAGCAAAATCGATGCCTTTGTGCATAGCGGGTTTACCGGTAAACGGGTCATTGCGTTTACCATAGTACGAAGATAACCACCCTTTGTGTATCGGTCGTCCAGCGATTCGCTGTTCATTATTGATATGGGTATTCAACAGAATATTTTCAAGGACGGTGAGCTCTGCAGTCTGTCTTTTAATTTTCTGTGTTAAATTTTCTAATTTTTCAAGCAGTGGATTGTCAATGCTTTCAATCTCTGACAACGGGTTAGTACTGCTAGAACCAACGTCTTTCAGAACTGGCATTTCTACATTGACTGAATCAGCTAACACTTGCTGCTGAACTTTCAATTGTGTCAGTTGTGCATCTAATTTTTGTATGGTCTGTGCCAATGAAACTAAATATTGCGTGTTTTCAGCTTGTAGATCACTGATCATGACTTGCTGTTGTAACAAGCCTTGCTTAACTAAATTAACACGTTGAGCTTCGTCATTCGGTAAAAACGTTGAACGACTGGAGATGAGTAATAAAGAGATACCGAGTACGCAGCAGGTCAAAAATTTACGTGCAGAAAAAGATAGCGCATAACGCTTTTCTGCTTTTTCTAATTGGATAGTAAATTTCATAATATGACCTAAAAAAATAAGGCCATAATTTTAACGTAAAAGCAGTAGATTACAAACTAATCATCTGTTATTTACATATTAAGAACAAAAAATTAGAGAATATCGTCTGAAAAAAATAGGATTAACTGAGTTTGCAGGCTTAGTTAAAACCCAAAACAGGATTCAGATACTGAATTGGTGCATTAACTGTATCTTCATATGTGACGTATTCCCAAGCATCGGTTTGGGTGAGTACAGCATTTAGTAGTTTATTATTTAAACCATGGCCCGTTTTATAAGCTGACATTAATCCGATAATACTATGGCCACCAAGATATAAATCACCCACGGCATCAAGTACCTTATGCTTTAGGAATTCATCTTCATAACGTAAACCTTCAGGATTTAACACACGGTACTCATCTAATGCGACAGCATTATTCATCGAGCCACCTAAAGCAAGATCCATAGCGTTCATCGTTTCCAAGTCTCGCATGAAACCAAAAGTTCGCGCTCTTGAAACATGGTCGATATAAGAATCGGAACTAAAATCGAGTTCCATATGTTGACGAGTTTGACTAATCACTGGATGGTCAAAGTCTATAGCAAAATCAACTTTGAAGCCGTTATAAGGCTGAAGTTCTGCCCATTTATCACCATCCTCAACACGCACCGTTTTGATCATTTTAAGGAATTGTTTTGGCGCATTTAATTCCTCGATGCCCGCAGACTGTAAGAGGAAAACAAATGGGCTAGCACTACCATCCATTATAGGTAATTCATGACTGTTAACTTCGACGATGATATTGTCAATACCTAAACCTGCGAGAGCTGAGGCTAGGTGTTCAACGGTATGTATAGTCACGCCATCAGTATTACTGATACAGGTACACAACACAGTATCTTTTACTGCGTCAGCACGTGAAGGAATGTCGACATGCGGGTGCAAATCAACTCGGCGAAACACAATACCTGTGTTGGCAGGTGCTGGGCGCAAAGTCATAGTCACTTTTTCGCCTTTGTGTAAGCCAATTCCTGTCTCTTGTACAGAATGTTTGATGGTACGCTGTCTAATCATCGCTTAACCCTTTAAAACTGGAGGCATATTATATGGTCATACCAGTTAACAGTCAAATATTAGTCTGCTTGTTTACGCAAAAATGCTGGAATATCTAAATATTCCAAATCTTCATCTTCCGCTTCTAGTTTTGTTGCTGTTTGAGCATTACCACTAGGCACTGAAGACGAGTGACTGACTGCACTTGTACGTACCGGAGTATCTGGTGTAACTAGCGATATTTCAGGCTTATCTTGGCCAATACCAGTCGCAACAACTGTAACTCGGATCTCTGATTCCATTTCCATATCAATCACAGTACCCACAACAACAGTCGCATTTTCTGATGCGAAGGCACGCACTGCATTACCAACGGTTTCAAATTCATCAATCGCAAAATCAGGACCAGCTGTGATGTTGACCAAAATGCCACGTGCACCAGATAAATCGATATCTTCTAACAGCGGGCAAGCAATTGCTTGGCTAGCAGCTTCTTCAGCACGATCTTCACCTGAAGCAGTTCCGGTACCCATCATTGCAGTACCCATTTCTGACATCACTGTTTTCACATCCGCGAAATCGACATTGACTAAACCTTCGGTGGTAATCAACTCAGCAATACCGCGAACTGAACCCAGTAACACATCATTAGCTGCCTCAAAAGCTTTCAATAAAGGTGTCCCCTTACCCAAAACTTTTAAGAGTTTTTCATTTGGAATAGTAATGAGTGAATCAACATGTTTGGCTAATTCATCAATCCCTTGTGATGCATAAGAGTTACGTTTCTTACCTTCAAATGGGAACGGACGTGTCACAACTGCAACACTTAAGATACCCATTTCACGGGCAATCTTTGCCACTTCTGGGGCTGCACCAGTACCAGTACCACCACCCATACCAGCAGTAATGAATACCATATCGGCACCATCAATGCTTTGGCGAATAGTTTCACGGTCTTCATGGGCTGCTTCACGTCCAACATTTGGATCAGCACCAGCACCAAGGCCCTTAGTGACGTTATTACCGATTTGTAATATGGTGTCAGCATTTGACTTTTTAAGTACCTGAGCATCTGTGTTGATAGAGATGAATTGAACTCCCTCAACCGTATTTTTTACCATGTGTTCTACAGCATTACCGCCGCCACCGCCAACACCGATGACTTTGATGACCGCTTCTGAACTATCGTCGTCTATTAATTCAAACATATTGCTCTCCAATTTATGTCGTTATTATACAACTTATAAATTTAAAATTCGCCCTTAAACCAGGCTTTTATTCTTTTAAATACACTTTCTTCTGGCATTTTCTGTATGGTTTGAGTCTCATCCAGTTCTGCTCTGCCATATTGTAATAAACCAGTTGCTACTGCCATTGATGGATCATTGACATAATCTGTTAAACCTTTTACTTGTAAAGGTTTGCCAATACGCACCGGCATCTGAAAAATTTCTTCTGCAAACTCAACTGCCCCTTCCATTTTTGCACTTCCACCAGTCAAAACTAGCCCTGCAGCAATTTGCTCATCTAAACCACTAGAACGGATTTGGTCGCGTACCAGTTCAAAAATTTCTTGATATCTTGGCTCAATCACCTCAGCTAACGTGTGTCTTGCCATGTTCCTTGCTTCACGTCCGCCAACGCTCGGAACTTGAATCGTTTGCTCTTGGTTCACCATATCTTTTAATGCACAGGCATATTTCACTTTTAATGCTTCGGCGTTGTTAATCGGTGTTCTAAATATTTTTGCGATATCACCCGTAATTTGATTCCCGGCTACAGGAATAACTGCACTATGTCGAATAGCTCCTTCGGCGTATATCACTAAATCAATGGTCCCAGCACCAATATCAACCACACAGACACCTAACTCTCGCTCATCATCTGTCAACACTGAGTAACTCGATGCTAAAGCAGAAAATACCATTTGCTCAACCTTTATTTCAGCTCGGTCAGTGCATTTAATATAGTTTTTTGCCATGTCATCTGCACACGTAATCATGTGCACATTCGCCTCCATCCGGACACCTGACATGCCCATAGGATTTTTTACCCGTTCTTGTACATCAACAGAGTATTCCTGGGGAAGAACGTGCAATATCCTGCGTTCAGCGGGAATGGGTACGGACCGAGCAGCATGGATGACATTATCAATATCATCTTGATCAACTTCATGATGATTAATCGGCACCATACCACTTTCATTTTGACATTGAACATGGCGGCCTGTTATCGCTAAATTCACACTTGAGGCTTTACAATTAGCAAAGACTTCCATTTCATTCACCGCTTTTTGAATGGACTGAGCGACGAGGTTTAGATCGTTTACTCCTCCTTTGTCCATTCCTTTAGCAGGATGAGTGCCAACTCCCACAATATTGATAAAACCATCCGCCAGAACTTCACCCGCGAGCGCTTTTATTTGGTGTGTTCCCACATCCAAACCGAAAATAATATTGCCACTTTCCACTTTTGACATTTTTGAACCCTGAAATTTCTACTACTTAAACCTGCCAACCCACTGCCGCACCTGTGTCATAGCGTAAGTCCACATACTTAATGGGCTTACCTTGACTTTCCAAGAGTGGGTAAAGATTGACAAAGCGTTGTAACCTATTAATAAATTCTTGTCGCCCCAAGTTCAACTGGATACCGTTGTCTAATGTCACTTGCCAAGCAAAGCGCTCGGTCAAAATCAAAGATTTAACGTCCATATTTTGACTTTTAAGCAATAAACGCATCGAGTTCAAGCCTGAAAGTGCTGTTTTCTCGGCGCCATTTGGACCATACAACTCAGGTAACCCTGCTAATTTTACTTTACCTGCAAATGGTTGCCCTTGGGCGTTGATCAATAAATCGTTATTCCAATGCGCAACAGGCTCTTGTTCTACCACAAAGACTTGTAATGTGTTGGGCCATTTTTTCCTAACGGATGCTTGGTAAATCCAAGGTTGACTGACCACTTGCTGATGCACTTCATCAATATTTAAAGCAAAAAAACTCGCTTTATTTTGCGCTCTAATAACGGCTCTTAACAATGTTTCATCAATATATGACGTCTTGCCCGTTATCTGTATTTGATGAATAGGTGTTTTTTGGGCATCCATCATCCACTGCCACAATTGCACTGCACCTACCGCTAAACCAAAACACACTGCCAGCAAAAAAGCTAACCCGAAAGAACGGGCTCGTGCATCAGTGGCATGGTCTGTATGTTCAGTGTTATGCGTCATTCAGTACTGCCTATGTGTTGCATTTCAACCTGAAACGCTTGCTGAATAATCGTGGCTACTAATTGGGTAAAATCCAGTCCTGCTTGGGCGGCTGCTTTGGGTACTAAACTTTTTTCAGTCATCCCTGGCACAGTATTGACTTCTAATAAAATAAATTCGCCTTGTTCATTTTGCATGACATCTACTCGTCCCCAACCTTTAGCTGAGGCTGCATTAAATGCAGCGATGCACAAATCACCCAAGATTACTTCTTGTTCGGCACTTAAACCGCTTGGACAAAAATACTCAGTCGTACTATTTTGGTACTTTGCCTCATAATCATAAAATGCATTTGGCGTTGCCATTTTAATACTCGGTAAAGCCTTATCACCAAGAATTGCGACAGTGTATTCTGGCCCATTAATATAAGATTCAATCAACACGGAGTCATCAATGAGCAAGGCTGTTGCTACCGCTTTTACTAAATCTTCAGCGGTATCTACTTTTGCCATTCCGATACTGGAACCTTCATGGCTTGGTTTGACCATTACCTGACCAGATAGTTGCTCTAAACACGCTTTAGCTTCAGCTAACTCCAGAGGTCTTCGGACTTCTTGATAGCCGGCAGTGGGTAATCCCAATGCTTGCCAGATTTGTTTAGTACGTACTTTATCCATGCATAATGCAGAACCTAAAACACCTGTACCCGTATAAGGGATCTCCATAAATTCTAAGGCTCCTTGGACGGTGCCATCTTCACCTCCACGACCATGCAACATGATAAAAGCGTGACTCACACCTTCCTCTACTAATTCATGCAGTTGGCGCTTGGCAGTATCGAACTCTATGTGTGGGAGTTGTAATGTTGTTAGTGCGCGCGCAACAGCGGTACCGGAAGCCAATGAGACCTCTCGCTCGGCAGACGTTCCGCCTAACAAAACGGCTATTTTTTTAATCATGTGCGCACCACTGTATTATCAATAATATGCGTTACTATTTTTTCTGCTGCAGCAAAACGGGCATAGGATTTTACTAGTATACTTTTGTCAAAGCTCTTGTTTGGCGCAGCTTTAAGTGTAGTGAGTATCTCTCTTATTTGTGGTTTTATTTGTGCCTGGGGCACTAGATAAGCCGCATCATTTAGACTTAAGTATTCTGCATTACGCGTCTGGTGATCATTCACTGCACTGGGCAGAGGAACAAAAATTGCGGTTCTTCCTGCCATTGCAACCTCTGCCACGGTCAATGCACCCGCTCGACAAATGATGATATCGGCTTGGGCAAAAGCACTCGCCATATCATCGATAAAATCTGTCAGCACTATTTCATTTTCACTAGCGCTGGCGTTATTCGTTGATTTGAGTGCACTTGCATAGTTAGCGGTCACTTTTTGAGTGTTACCTTTACCGCACTGGTGCACCACTACAAAACCACCGATTTCACTGAATATTTCTGGTAATGTCTCGTTTAAAACCTTGGCCCCCAACGAACCACCCACTACTAGAATTGACAGTTTGTCAGATATCGTTCGCTGAATAGGTTCAGGTATTTGTCCAAACGCCTGACGCACTGGATTGCCCACTAATGTACCTGTATTGGATAACGGGAAACCCGTAAACAGGTGGTTAGCAATTTTGCTTAACCAACGATTCGTCATTCCCAATACTGCATTTTGTTCATGTAAGTACAAAGGTAAGCCCGCTAATTTAGTTGCAATCCCGCCAGGTCCACTGGCATAGCCCCCCATTCCTAAAACAGCATCAGGCTGTTCGTGAAGAATAATGCGATATGCTTGATAAACCGCCTTTGCTAACGTCAACGGTAAAGCTAACATCCGCAATAATCCATTCCCACGGATACCTTTTATTTCGATTGTGAAAAAAGGAATATTGTGTTTTGGTATAATATCAGCTTCCATACGGTCTGCCGTCCCTAACCATATCACTTCCCAATTCTTTGGTAATGCTTCTGCGACGGCTATTCCCGGAAAAATATGTCCACCAGTACCACCTGCCATGATCATTAATTTAGGCATTTTGCACCTCTGGCTCAGTACCGCCTGCAGGAGCAAGGGACTCATCGTCAATCACAATCTGTTTTTTTGGCTTGCGCTTGGTCGCTTTCTTTTTCACTGGCTTTGCCTCGGCCAACCGCATCTCGTTGCAACGACATTCGTAATCAATACGAATCAATACCGAAACCGCAATCGCCATGACGATCAAACTTGAACCACCATAACTAACAAGTGGTAAAGTCAGTCCTTTGGTCGGTAATGCGCCTGCACTGGCACCGACATTCACGACGGTTTGAAAGCTAAACCAAATACCAATGGCATAAGCAAAATAACCAGAAAATGCCATATCATTGTGTAGTGCGCGTTTACCTAAAAACAACGCTTTCATCACCAAAGCCATGATTAAACCCAGTAAGCATAAGACGCCCACATAACCTAATTCCTCGGCTAAAATGGCGACGATAAAATCGGTATGAGCTTCTGGTAAAAATTGTAATTTTTGCAGGCTGTTACCCAAACCTTGACCAAACCAATCACCACGACCATACGCCATCAATGACTGTGTCAGCTGATAACCACTACCAAAAGGGTCGGCCCAAGGATCTAAAAACGCAGTAATTCGACGCATCCGATATTCGGCAAATATGATCATCGCCACTCCTAGGAAGCCACCTGTAATCACAATACCCACGAACTGATAAATTTTGGCACCCACTAAAAACAATAATCCAATTGTGGTAATAAACATCACCACTGTGGTCCCAAAATCTGGCTGATTAAGGAGTAAAACACCAAACACAAAGAATACGGCTAAAGGTTTTAAGAAGCCCTTTAAGTTTTCTGTTACTTCTTCATAGCGGCGGACCAAGTACCCAGCAAGGTAGCTAAAAAAGAATAATTTAGCGGGCTCTGCCGCTTGGATATTAATCGGTCCGATGGTGATCCAACGCATTGCCCCGTTCACACTTCGACCAATAAGTAATACTGCAACTAGCAGCAAGAAAGCAGCAAACAACAAATATGGATTGTACTTTTGCCATACAGACATAGGTATTGTTAGCGTAAACATCCCAACCATACAGGCAAGTCCGGCAAAGATAATATGACGTATGATGAAATGGTACGGATTATCGAACTTTGCAGTGCCTTCAGGCATCGAAGCTGAACCGACAATAACGATACCTAAAGCAATTAGTGCAATGACAATACAAATCAATCCCAAATCATATAGACGTGTTTCGACTGGGCCTGATGAAGCGTGCCTAGCTTGAAACAGTTGTTGTAAGGATTGTGTTGTCATTGGGTGCCTATCTCAACTTCAAAGTCGCAAGTCCGACTAAAACAAGAATTAACGAAATGATCCAAAAACGGACGATAACCTTTGGCTCTGGCCAACCTTTTAACTCAAAATGATGATGAATCGGTGCCATACGAAAAACCCGCTTACCTCTTAATTTAAAAGAACCTACTTGAATAATGACCGACAAGGTTTCAATAACAAAAATACCACCTAGAATGATCAATACGATTTCCTGACGGACCAACACAGCGATTATACCCAGTGTGCCACCTAGTGCTAATGAACCCACATCCCCCATAAATACTTGGGCAGGGTAAGCGTTGAACCATAAGAAACCCAAACCGGCACCAATAATCGCACCACAGATAATGACTAATTCACTGACCTGTGGAATATATGGAATATGTAAATATTCGGAGAAGTTAATATTGCCAGTGACATAAGCAAAAATGGCTAATGCGCCAGCAACCAATATGGTTGGTACTATGGCAAGACCATCTAGACCATCCGTCAGATTCACTGCATTACTACTACCCACAACCGTAAAATATACAACAACGATATAGAACATCCCCAATTGAGGCATAACATCTTTGAAAAAGGGGACAACTAACGCAGTTTGTTCTGGAGAGGTGGCATTGGCATATAAGTAAATCGCCACTGCTAAAGCGATAATGGATTGCCACAGATATTTCCAGCGTGCGATCAGTCCTTTTGCATCTTTGCGGACGACTTTACGATAATCATCTACAAAACCCACAACACCGTAACCAACAACTATAGTTAACGTTACCCAAACATACTCATTACTGAGGTCCGCCCACAACAGTACACTGGTCAAAATCGCTGCCAAAATAAGTACACCGCCCATGGTCGGTGTCCCCATTTTTTGCAAGTGCGATTCAGGACCATCATCGCGAACGGTTTGCCCGATCTGCAATTTTTGTAACCATAAAATCATTTTTGGGCCAATCAAAATAGCCATAAGTAATGCCGTTAACGTTGCAAGTATGGTACGTAAAGTAAGATACCCTAGGACACTAAAGCCTACATCAAATTGCATCAACCAATCGGTAATAAGTATTAACACGCGATAAGCCCTCGGCTTCTATCAAGCTTTCCCACGGGGGATTCCTCCAGTGCTTTGACGACTCTTTCCATGCGAGCTGAGCGGGAGCCTTTAACCAAAATAGTGATATTCTCAGGTGTGTTGTACAAGGTGTTATATAGCGTATCGTTGAGTGCATCAATCGCTGAAAAGTGAGCTCCATTTGCCCCAAAGACTTGACTCGCTGATTGGCTTAATACACCCAGAGTAAACAAATACTCAATACCTTTATCTTTGGCCAATGTACCTATTTCTTCATGATAGTAACGCGCTTTATCACCTAGCTCTGCCATATCACCTAAAACCAAAACGCGTTTTCCTTCATACTGACTTAGTAGCTCAATAGCCGCTTTAACTGAACCCACAGCAGCATTGTAAGTATCATCAATCAAACGTACTTGTTCTGATATTTGTTTGACATGCAAGCGACCTGCAACGTTTTGCATTTTCGCCAAACCATCCCGAACATGTTCTAAACTAGCACCAACATTGATACTTAGTGCAGCGGCTAGTAATGCGTTGCCCACATTGTGCAAGCCTGGTAAAGTCAGCTCAATGTTCATCTCGCCAATCGGGGTATGCATAATGAAATGCGCACAACCGTTATACGCTAGACCGACAGATTCCGCAGTGTAATCAGCATTGCCGCCCGGTGCTTCATTTAATGAGAAGGAATAAATAAACTCGTTGGCTAACTTACCACGCCAAAAATCATGAAATTGGCTATCGTAATTTAAGATTGCGGTGCCTTGAGGACCTAGGCCTTTAAAAATTTCACTTTTGGCACGAGCGACCCCAAATAAACTACCAAACCCTTCTAAATGTGCGGCATCTGCGTTGACAATAGTTGCGACGTCTGGCTGAGTTAGCTTTGTTGTATACGCGATTTCCCCAAGATGATTTGCCCCCATCTCAATCACCGCGAATTCATGATGTTCTTCGATTCTCAACAATGTTAGTGGTACACCAATATCATTGTTATAATTACCATTAGTTGATAATACTGACCCACACTCTTGCAATATCGCTGTTACCATTTCCTTAACGGTGGTTTTGCCACAGCTCCCAGTAATCGCGATTGTTTTAGGATTGACTTGTTGTTTAACAAATGCACCTAACTCGCCAAGTGCCAACTTGGTATCAGACACAATGATTTCTGGAATAAATGTTTGTGTAGGCTCACTCACAATAGCTGCTACAGCACCTTTCTGACGTGCTTCAGAAATAAACGCATGACCATTAAAATTTGGCCCAACCAATGCAATAAACACATCCCCAGGTTGTATCGTCCTAGTATCAGTAGAGACACCTGAAATAATTAACTCGCTGGATTTAATATCGTTATCTGCTGCCAGTATGGTGCTATCATCAAGCAATTCAGAACGAGCAAAATGCTGTATAATGTCGTGTAAAGTAAGATTAATCATAATGACTATTCATCCTCCAGCGCACTTATTTGCGCTACGTTATTATTATTTTGTGCATCGGGTGCAACATTTAAAATTTGTAAACTACCACTCATGATCTTTGAAAACACAGGTGCTGCAGTATCGCCGGCATAATATAAATCCCCAGCGGGTTCATTGACGAGAACAACTACGACGAGTTGCGGATCTGAAACAGGCGCCACGCCAGCGAAAATATTCACGTATTCTTCGCCATATCCACCGGCGACCGCTTTTCTACTGGTCCCCGTTTTACCAGCCACTCGATACCCCGGTACTGCGGCTTTGGTCCCTGAACCGTCTTTTTGCGTCACGCTTTCCATAAGTTCTAAAACATACTGTGTGTTTTCTGTTGAGAAAACACGTTCTCCTGCAGCCTTATCCATATTTTTAATGATGGATAATTCCTGATTAATGCCACCATTTGCTAGCGTGGTATACATGCGCGCTAACTGGGCTGTAGTGACCGATAAGCCGTAACCAAAAGATAACGTTGCCAATTCAAAATCAGACCAGCGGTTGCGCTCATGGAAAATACCATTACTTTCGCCCAGCATATTCATGCCGGTCTCGCTCATCAGTCCGATATTGTAATAAGTATCTAATAAAAACTCTTTGGGTACAGATAACGCTAGCTTTGAGGTACCCATATTGGATGATTTTTGAATGATGGTTCGCAAGTCAATTTCGCCGTAATTACGGCTATCCGACACTCGACTCCCCCCAAGGCGCATCCAGCCTGGGTGCGTATCGATGAGGGCATCTTTTTCGGTAGTACCAAACTCTAGTGCACTGAGCACAGCTAATGGTTTGACTGCAGAACCTGGTTCAAAAGCATCCGTCACCACACGATTACGAATACGATGTGAACCTACATTGCTGCGATTGTTTGGGTTGTATGACGGTCCGTTGACCAATGCGAGGACTTCCGCAGTTTCTACGTCTACCACAATCGCAGAAGCTGAACGGGCTTGATACAAGGTTAACGCTTTTTTGATTTCTTTGTACGCCAGTGCTTGGATGCGCTGGTCAATCGTCAGCTGTAAATCCTTGGCTTTTTCGCCTTTTTCTTCGCGTAATAACTCAACCTGGCGACCGCGTCCATCACGGCGAATTACACGTTTGGCGGCTTTACCCGTCAAATGCGTATTAAACAAACTTTCGATACCTTCGATGCCCTTATCATCCACGTTAGTGAATCCAATGACATGCGCAGAAACTTCCCCAGCTGGATAATAACGACGTGATTCATTGCGCAAATATACGCCTGGAATATCCAGTTCTTCGACATAATTTGCCATAGCTGGCGTCACTTGACGTTGTAAATACACAAAGCGACGTTTCGGATTACTCACTTTTTCTTGTAGCTTGGTCACATTTTGATTTAACACTTTGGCTAGGGCTGACCAACGTCTGGTATCAGCTAACGAATTCTGCTGAGCAACAATTTTTGGATCCGCATAGATAGCTCGAACCGGAATAGACACCGCTAATTCTTCACCATGACGGTCGGTGATCAAGCCTCTATGAGCTGGAGTATTTCGGGTTCTTTTGGTCCGATTATCACCTTGTTTGATCAGTTGATCCGGTTCAATTACTTGAATATAGGCTGCTCGAGTGCCAATCCCTGTAAACACTAACATTATCGCCACAACAACCAGAACAAACCGCCATGTCACGACCGCTGGAGCAACTTTCTTCTCTGTAGTGTTTTTTTCTGTATAGGACTTACTCATTCAATCACCACTACGATTTCTTCTGTGGTGGTAGGGCGACGCATATTGAGCTTTTGCTGGACCATAGTTTCGATACGGTTGTGTTCAGTCAATGCGCTTTGTTCTAGCACCAAGTGCCGCCATTCGACATCAAGCTCATCCTGTTCTTGCATTAACTCTTCTAATTTTATAGATAGCTGACGATTTTCATGGACCGAGAGAATGACACCAAAGGCTGTCACAATAACCGCTATAAACAACAAAACCCGCATGAAGTTGCGGGCTAGATCCTTTAGCAAAATATTGACGAGTTGGTTATCTGTCTGCATCATAATTTTTCTGCCACCCGCAACACTGCACTGCGCGAACGAATATTTTCTTGCAACTCAGATTCACTCGCTTTGTGCGCTTTTCCGACTATTTTTAGCACCTTATCTGCATCAATTTCGGCTTGGGTAATTGGCATATTACGCGGTGCCGATTTGCCTTTTGCTTGGTCCTTCATAAAACGTTTTACCAAACGGTCTTCCAAAGAATGAAAACTAATGATCGACAAACGTCCTGCCGGCTTAAGCATGGCCGTAGCCGCCTTCAGACCATCTCTTAACTGATCTAACTCACTATTTATATAAATTCGGATCCCTTGAAATGCACGTGTCGCAGGATGTTTGTGCTTGTCTTTAACAGGCATGGCATCACTGATAATTTGTGCTAATTGCAACGTACTCGTAAGGGGCGTCTCTTTGCGCGTGTTCGCAATCGCGTGCGCGATGCGCTTGCCGAATTTTTCTTCGCCAAATTCCTTTATAACCTGTGCAATATCTTGTTCGTCAGCATACGTTAACCATTGGGCTGCACTTTGCCCTTTAGTAGTATCCATACGCATATCGAGTGGGCCATCACGGAGAAAACTAAACCCACGCTCAGCTTGGTCTAACTGCGGAGATGACACACCTAAATCCATCAATACACCATCAACGTGATGAATATCTAAAGCTTCTGCAAGGCATGACTGCATATCAGCAAAAGCAGCATGAAAGATTCTAAATCGAGTATCACCGGCAAACTTCTCGGCAGCAACAATTGCTTGAGGATCACGGTCAAAGGCAAATAAACGACCCTGTGGACCTAACTCAGCCAAAATAGCACTCGAATGACCGCCACGACCAAAAGTCGCATCGACATAAATACCATCAGGTTTAATCGCTAATCCTGCTAGCGACTCTTTGAGTAACACTGAATAATGCGCCGGGTCCATCATAAGGAAAAGTCCTGTAATCGTTCAGTCAACTCAAAACCACCCAGTTGTTCAGTCTGGATGTCTTCTTCAATTTGTTTCTGCCAAATGTCAGCATCCCAAATTTCAAATTTGTTTAACTGCCCAACTAGCATAATTTGCTTATCTAGCTTGGCATGTTGTCTCAGTGGGGGGGGGAGTAAGAAACGTCCGCTTTTATCCATATCACCTTCAGAAGCGTAGCCCAAGGTAAGACGAATAATCCGACGCTCAGCGGTATTCATAGTGGAGAGTCTGGCAAGTTTTAGTTCAATTTCTTCCCATTCGTGAAGTGGATAAAGTAGCAAACAACTTTGTTTAGTATCGATCGTGCAAACCAGCTGCCCCTGACAATCATCTAGCAAAGATTGTCGATACTTTGTCGGTATCGCCACCCTGCCTTTACTATCTAGATTAATTGCATTAGCACCGCGGAACATGCCCCAGACCTTTTATTGTTATTATCTCATTGAATTTTGTAAGGGTGGCATTGTGAAAATAAGATTTTTAAACGTGAACTAACTTATTTGATCCACTTTGTGCCACTTTTACCCACTTATTTGCAGTTTATGGTCAATTTTTGGTTTGGTCAAGTCAAATGTAAGTAAAAACAGACAATGGTATGGTGTTTTTTTATACAGTAAAATTAAAGGTATTGATTCCATTCGATTTATTAATTTTAAGCCAAAAAAAACCCCGCTAATGCGAGGCTTTATTTGGCTGATATCCCAAGGAGATTATTGCGCAGCTTCTGTTTCCGCTTTTGCTTTCGCTGCTGCTTCTTGAGCTAAGTTCACAATTTGTAACGAACGAATTGGACTTTCAGTGTTATTGGATAACTCAACTAAACGATTAAGCTGGCCCAAAGACATCATGATGGCATACAGTGCACCTAAGAAACCTTTTTTGTGTAATGCGACAACTTCTTCATCAGCTAAATCAAGTAGCTTAGGCTCATCAATGCTAAGCATACCAGTGATTGTGCGACGCTCGTTATTTACAGTCACATAACGGATTTCAATTTCAGTCAACAATTCTAACTCGACAACCTTCTTAATGAATTCAGCTGTTAGACGCTCACTGTTAGCCAGTAAATCCATAAATTGTAGGCGGTTTTGCAATAATTCCGATGCTTCACCGTCTTCAGTGAATAAACTAGTGCCTTCTGATCCTAATAAATCACTATTCTCGTCGATGTACAAACCTAGCTTGTCACCGTCTGGGCGGATATCAAAAGGGTAACGCTGAATGTTCATTGGCACTTGTGGCGCTTGCCATTTACCATCATTCATATATAAATTTTTCTGTTGCTCAACACCTAACATAGCAACAGAGTGGTGATTGCCGGTACTTTCATCCTTGATGAAAACAATTGGCATAGCCGTCGCTAGTTGTGGATATTCGCGAATGCTTGCCGCTGCGATATGAGTACTTTCGGTAAAAGAATAATCTGGTTTTGTGGAAAGTTTAAGATCTTTGTGAACTGCCTTATCTAAAGGCACATAATTAATAGCCATGTTGCTCTCTAATTTTTGTAATTATAAACTATCTATATAGTAACTAAGAATCCGTATTCAAGTCATCTGATAAATTAACTTGTTAAAAAGTTGTGATATTTTCTGTATTTAGGGAATATCTTTCTGAATGCAATGCTTAAAAAGCATACAAAACAGTGAAATTTAATCACGCTTCACAACAATACAAACCATAACAAAAATGCACCAAGGCCTATTAATAGGTAAGGAAAGGGTGACTGCCATAAGGATAAGGGTTGGGTATCTACTTCAACATGATGGACTTGTTTAGTTAACGCCCCTTTATTCTTGTGCACCCAATAACTGATCGCGATAGCCACTAATAGCGCGATAATCAACCAAACACTAAACTCTTCATACAAATACACTGCATAGAAATACAAGAAAATATAAACAGCGATTAATATCCAAAAAAAACCACGCATAGCCAACTCCTACTAATTATTATTATTGTTATTGTTATTGTTAAACGTACTAGATTGATTTACTAAGAAAAATTCAAACATCCCTAGCATCTTGGCATGCACCGGATTTGCTTTTTTCTGACTGCAACTATCCGTTGTTAATTTCTCTGGCTGAGGAATGAGTTGGATTTGAGCACTACTCATAGGCAGTGCGTCATGACACACTGCCAAAGATTTCGCGATCCTAAAGAAAGTATGTTCGCCATTCACATTCGCAGTTAATTCCTCTACACCACCGATTGGCGTCACCCAATCATGTTCGGAGTGTGCCACAAAAATTGGTAAATCAAGCGACTGATTGTTGGATAGTACACGTCGAATATCGCGAATGATAGCCATCAATTCACCAGCTGCATAACTCGATACACTGGGATACTTAAAGGGATTAGCCCCTGAGGTTTGGTAAGATAACTCAGTCCACTGCGCAATGTATTTAGCGAAAGGAAACTTGGTCAATGCCTCAGCATTAGGTGGTAAACGTAAGGCCCCAGAGAATAAAGCCACCCCCGTCACCTCAGAACTATTTTGTAACGCATAGTCTGTCACTAATGCGCCTCCAGTTGAGAAACCACCCAAAATCAAGTCCTGCCCCAGTGGTTTTGCAGCGTGGATGACTTGTGCGACATGTTGACGCCAAATACTTTTCAAATTTGCATCATGTAATACGGCCAACGCATTTTCTCGCAAACCATGTCCGGGAAGTAAACCGACTACGACATTGTAGCCAGCTGTGAAAGCAGCTTGTGCAATCGACTCCATATAAAAGGGGGAATCACTCAAGCCGTGAAACAAAACCACTACCCCACGAGTCGAATGCCCATGATACAACACAAAGGGAGCATTACCTGGATTGCGTAATTGTGTTGCGCAATAACGGATCAAGGAAGGTGCTGTAATACTTGCGTTGTTTGACGTAAGAGTGGGAACTAAGTTTGAGATGTTTAGCGTAGAAAAAGCAGCCTCGTTTTGCTCACATTCGGTCAATGTCAACGAATCTGCGTAAACTGCTTCTAGATTGTTTAACGCGACAGTGTCTGCCTGGGTCACAAAACACCCCAACACACTGACGAATAAAATCATTTTTTGTATATGCTTCAAGAAACGGTGCATGCTGTCCTCACAACACAATATTATTCTTGAAGCATACTGCTTATGCGCTTGTTTTTAAATCCTCTAATGAATATTTATCAATCAAAGAGTACAAAGTAGGACGTGTAACACCGAGTAACTCTGCTGTTTTTGAAATATTTCCGTCCACTTGGTTATATGCTCGACGGATTGCCCGAGACTCAGCTTCTTCTCTAACGCTTCGTAAATTAAATACTTCTTGCTCTGCTGTTTCACCCGATACGCGTAAAGACAAATCTGACGCTTGAATCATTGTTCCTTCTGCCAAAATAACCGCAGACTTCAGTTTATTCTGTAGTTCACGAATATTGCCAGGCCAATGATGTTCTAGCATCGCTTGAATCGCGTTATCACTAAAGCCTTTAACCTTGCTATTAAAGTCTTCTGCATACTGTGCTAAAAATGTTTTTGCTAACAACACGACATCTTTATCACGTTCTTTCAATGGTGGTATTTCTATGACCATCTCACCTACACGATAAAATAAATCTTCACGAAATGTCTCTTCAGCGACCATTGTTTGTAGGTTTCTATGCGTTGCACACACAACTCGAATATCAACTGGAATTTCACTGCGTCCACCGACCCGTTCAATCACTCGTTCTTGCAGAAAACGTAACATTTTGGCCTGTAAACCGATTGGCATATCACCGATCTCATCGAGGAACAATGTACCGCCTTGAGCCGTTTCAATCTTACCTAAAGTGGTTTTATTCGCCCCTGTAAATGCCCCTTTTTCATAGCCGAACAACTCACTTTCTAATAAGTTTTCTGGGATCGAGGCACAGTTTATCGCAACAAATGCTTTATCTGCTCTAGGTGATGCTTCATGGATTGAACGCGCAAAAACCTCTTTTCCCGTGCCACTTTCGCCCAGCAATAACGTAGAAATATCTGTTTTAGCAATTTTTTCAGCGCGACGACTGACAGCTTGTATAGATTCAGACGTGCCGACTATTCGTCCCATGGCCGGCCGAGCTTGTAACAACTTACGGTTTTCAGATTCTAAACTCGATACATGCAAGGCCCTAGACACCAGGATCTTCATAGTGTCAGAGTCGATCGGTTTTTGGTAAAAGTCGTATGCACCCAGATCTATAGCTTGCAAGGCATTTTCTTTATCATTATTACCCGTCACTACAATGACTTTGGTATGTGGTGATAATGCTAAGATTTCCTCAAGTGTCTTGAGTCCTTCTGAGGCATTAGTCGGGTCAGGTGGCAAACCTAAATCCAGCGTTACCACAGCGGGCTCGAAACGTCTCAGTTGGTTGATCGCAGATGCGCGGTCGTCGGCATACACAACATCAAAATCAGTTAAACACCATTTTAACTGTTTCTGGATCCCCAAATCGTCATCTACCACGAGAACTTTGCTCATATTTCTTCCTTGAATAATCGTGCAATAACTTTATATCGGCAGAATAATGGTAAAAGTAGAGCCTTTATCAACAATACTTTCTACTTTAATACTACCGCCTAATTCTGCAATGTATTGTTTGGCGTCATACGCACCAATTCCCATTCCAGCATTTCCTTTTGTTGTATCAAAGGGTTTAAATAAACGTTCTTCAATAAATGCTTGGGACATCCCATGTCCTGTATCTTGTAACACCACCTGCATGTCGGTATTTTTTATCTCCAAAGTGACTTGCACACTCCCCTGGGCTGAGGTTGCTTGCTGCGCGTTACTGATAAGATGATAAAAAACCGTTTCTATTTTATCTGCACTACAACGAACCTCAGCTTCGCTCAACACGATAAGTTGGGGGAGCGGGGTTAATGTTGCGCATTTTTGCTCTATCAACTTTTTAAGTATAGTTGACAACTGGACAGACTGTTGAGCATCTTCAGCACTGATTTGTTTTTCAGTTAATTGACTCAACATTTTGTGCATTCGCGTCTGAGTGTGCCCAAGTGTTTCAAACGTATCATCGACAAACTCTGGATTATCTCGGTGCTGCTGCGCATTGGCTAAAATCATATCTATCTGTGCTAATACATTCTTTAGGTCATGAACAACAAAAGCTGACATACGACTAAATGCAGCAAATTGAGCATTTTCTGCCACCACATTTGCTGCTTCATAATGCAATAAAAAATTAGATACTTGAGCAAGTACAGCGTTTAAATAGTCGCGCAACTCCCAGTTTAACTCTCTTTTTTCCGCACTATCAGCTTGTAGAATTGCCAGGCCCCAAAGCTGATTTTCTTTATAGATAGGTAAGATAAATTGGTAGGGGGTTAATTTGCCCACTTGAGGATTCAGTGCCAAACCGTGGTAATTTTCAGGCCTAGTCAAAAGTTCACTTAAATCAATTAACCAAGGTTTGTTTCGACAAAAAATAATACTTTGTTCGATAACATCCTTCTCCAAACTCGATGGCTTGGATGTATGATGTTGTGCAACTATTGTAAAGTCATTCCCTTGGGTTTTTACCAGTAATCCTGCATCATATTTGACTGCTTTTATTAAACCGGTTAATGCGGTTTTGTACACATCATTTAAGGTATTTTCAGCGACGGCTAAATGATTCGTTAATTCAATCCACTGCTCTCGATAATCAAATTGATTAGCGAAAAAGTTTTTAGTAATGAATACTTTCATCTTAGTTCTAAACTGAGTGGAGAGCATCAATGTGCCTAATAACACCAAGGATAATACCAGTAATATAACTTGTACTGTCATTGACCAATCCCCACCAAAGTAGCGGATGACATAGCCGGCACTTGCCATAACAAATAAATATAAACCAGCGACAGTTAATAACGTCGAATGCAGAACGATTTCTCTAGAGATAAATATCTTGATCCCCCAATGCTGCATGCGCCTTGTAGCCAGTACTAATAAAGGTAAGAGCCCAGCATAAATATACCCTTTGGCAGCAATGAAATTCACGTCTAAGTAAGTAACCATTGTCGCATTGGCATAAATAACGAAATCAAATACGCTGATGACCCCAAGGTATAACACTAAGGGTTTAAAAGCCCAGCGTTGTTCGCCAGCTTGGCGAATGAGCACTTCGATATACAACAGCATGACGAGTGCTAATATCGTTTGTAATAAAAACAACCAATCCATAGGTATGCTAGGAATAAAGATCCCCAACATGGCGATTAGTGGGAAAAATAATGCGATTAATGTTGATCGTTGCCGCAACACATCTAAAAATCGGCCAAATTGATTGTGAATTGCAGCACAAAGAAATACCAGCCAAGATATTTGTTTAATCGTTTCAAAAAATAGGTATTGTGCTAAAGAAGGACTAGGAAATAACCACAAATTATATTGTAAAGACCAAACGATCGTGGTCACTACTGCACATATGAGTAAATAGGTTGCCGTCGTTTTTTTGCGAATAGTAAACAGTAACAGCAAGAGTAACAAGTACCCCATACTAGCTATACTAAAGCCGATATTTGCAATCATCCTTGACCTTTATGTTATAAACTTAAACTCAGTGCATCCTACGCCCTTTGTCAATACTGAATCGTGCTAACAGACGTCGTACATACGCCAGAAATAACCTACTTTTGGTATGGTCTGCATCTCCAGCATTGTTCTTCTTGCCGTGCGTTATATCTTCTGCAGAACTAAACTGCCTATCGAGTATCCTGCACCAAATGAACATAGAATTGAATAGTCACCTGATTGCATAGAGGCGTGATGCAAATTAAATGCTATCACCGAACCTGCCGATGCCGTATTTGCGTATTCATCTAATACTATCGGCGCTTCTGACTGTTCCGCCATCCGCCCGAGTAACTTTTTACAAATCAATGTATTCATATTGATATTTGCTTGATGTAAAAACCACTTTGTCACATCGGTTGGAGTGAGTGAATGTGCTTGTAGGTGAGTTTCAATATGCTCAGCAGCCATCGGGCAGACTTCTTTAAATACTTTACGGCCTTCTTGGTGAAATAGCATGTCAGCCGCATAGGGTGCTAGATCGGTAGCATGATTTAAGTAACTAAAATTAGAACGAATATTATTTGAAAATTGGGTAACCGCTTTGGTCGATAAGACTTGATATTGATGTTCAGAAGTCGCAGTTTCGCCCTTTTCTAAAATAACCGCCGTTGCCACATCACCAAAAATAAAGTGCGAGTCACGATCTGTATAATTGACCTGTGGAGAAACCAATTCTGGGTTAATCACCAATACCGTTTTTGCGGTCCCGGCAGCGAGCATCTCATATGCGCGATGCATACCGAAAGTTGCAGCAGAACAAGCCACTAACATATCAAAAGCAAAGCCACGAATACCCAACTCAGCCTGAACTTCAATCGCAACGGCCGGATAAGCTCTTTCGGTATAAGCACATGAGACGATCACTACATCGATATCAGCCGCAGACTTATGTGCTGCTTGCATGGCTTTTTTAGCTGCATCAACGGCTATTTCAGCTTGGTGGGACAATTCATCATCAGATCTTGGGGCGATCAGGGGGCGCATTCTATCTAAATCAAGGGCGCCTTCTTTGGCGTAAATATAACGCGATTTAATACCAGAAGCTTTAGCGATAAACTCAGCACTAGAATGAGGCTTAGCGGCTACTTCACCCGCCTCAATAGCAGCTGCATTTTCAGCATTAAACTTATCAGCGTAAGCATTGTAACTTTCTACTAATTCTTCATTCGTAATTTTATACTTTGGCGTAAATAAACCTGAGCCTGTAATTCTGACGTCTATGGACATTGAGATAACCTTCACGTTGTTATTTTTTTAGCTTACATCGATTTAACAAAAAATGTTAGTCGAAATGCTATTAAGAACAACTTATTCAATGGTTCATCGCGCGTCACACGATTAATTAGGCCAAAAAATAGAAACTCTAGCACCAGTCGTTGGCTTACTATCTACTAATAAATTAGCGTTGTACAGACGCACAAGATTACTTACGATAGCCAAGCCTTTTCCTTCTAGTAATTGAAAAGACTCTTCTGCATCACCTTCGATATACTTTTCAACCCTGGCCAAAGCAGCTTCGGAAAAGCCTCTACCAGTATCACAAATATGTATAACGGTACCAAATTTCTCCTTTTCAAAGGTTATCTTGATGGTGTTCAAGGTGTTCTGGCTGTGAATGATGCTGTTGTTAACTAACTGCATGAGAATAATTTGTAGTGAAATTTTAGGTATATTTATCTCACCATGCGACATAAATATACGCATACTTGCAGGTAAATTAATCAACCCCATGGTTTCTTCTACTATGTTTGCCAAGTTAAACTGCGAGCATTCTTCTATATCACTGTAAGATTTCGTATAAGAGCCTAATGCAGACAAGTACTGGCTAATGCCTATACAGCGGTCTTGAATTTCACTCAATTGTCCAATAGAGGTACTATCTAATAATCCTTCAGTATCCTCTTTTACGTAAAACGCTAGGCGTTGAATTTTATCTAAAGGTTTGTGCAAATCTTGCATCGCGAGGTTGGATAACATGCGTAGATCACGAGTCGATAAACTCAATGCTTTTTGTAACTGTAATTCTTCTGTAATGTCCGCGGCAATCCCTAAAATATAGGTTTGCCCAGCAAACTCAAAACGGGATTTACTGGTGCGCATTGTGCGTATTTTACCATTCGGAAACGAAATTTTTTCGATGACCGACTTTTGCCCGTCACGAAAAGCATCTCGGTCATCTTGGACAAACACTTCGACCTCTTCAGGGGAATATTTTTCTAATGTGGTATACCCAATAACTTGTGATCTTTGGTCTTCTGGGTATAACGACAGGAAAGCTTCATTGGCGAACACAATTTCAAAACGTTCGTTTTTTATAAAAACCGCTTCTTCAAAATGATTAAACAGAAACTGAAAAGTTTTATGATGCAAAACCTCGGTTTGTTCTGAAGCTGCCACATCTAATTTAAGCCCAATGTTCTGAGCAATAATCTGCAACATGGTTTTTTCTTTTTCTGACAGTGAAGCGTGTTTATCGCTCAAAGCAAAAATACATCCAACACACTCTCCAGTATTCAAAAAAATAGGCATACCGATGAAATAATGGATAATAATTTTAAAGTTTTCCGGCAATGCATACTGACCAACCATGCCAAAGGGCATCATGATCTCTGTGACTCGTGCGTTTTCTAAGGTCTGTTGAGTGTAGAACTGGTTAGGGTTCACTTGTGCTAGCATCGCACTGGAAGACGCGACAGTCGTAAGTTGGCCATGTTGTTTCAAACAAATTCCAAACCCTGAGCCTCGGATCAACATCGTCACATCGACGGTTGATTGCTCAAGATCCCGGATCAATGCATCCGTAAACGAAAATTGTAAGCCACTCGATGTGTTATGTAAGTGCTCCTGAACATAACTTCTTTCAATAAACATGATATTCCCCTAGTTATCTAAAATTATAGATAACGAGGCAATATTTAGATATTAAACGGAAGTATACTTTTATTCTGCCAATGGCACCGGCATTAGCTTTTGTAAAAGGACTGCTAAACCGTTATACAGTGGTAAACGACGCGAAGTTTTACGCCAGACCAAGGCTATTTCACGATAAGCATCCGGTGCACCTTGTTTCACTACTAGGTTGGTATTATCTAGAATACCACTGCGTTTTGCGAGTTCTGGGACAAAAGTAAATCCACCTTGGTTTTGGGCCATTTGTACCAAGGTAAAAATACTGGATGCTGCAAGTGAATTCACCTGTTCTTGGAATGCTAACTGACAAGCACTTACCGCATGCTCAGTCATGCAGTGTTCAGCATGCAATAAATACACACTGTCTTGAGGGAGATGACTGTATACAAATGGTTCAGGTAACAAGCTTATATTCGCTTGGGTGCCTACGAGATAAAATGGGTCATTCCCTAACAAGCGCTGAGTGCACCCTGGCGTAGCAAACGGTAAAGCTAAGATAATGCAATCTAGCTGACCATCTTGGAGTTTGCGTACGAGGTTTTCAGAAGTATCTTCCGTCAATTTAATCTGTAAATCTGGATATTCAGCTTGGACGCGATTCAGTAAATCACTAAAAATAAACGGTGCTATCGTCGGAATAGTCCCAAGTAATACAGTAGATTTCTGCCAATCACCACCTGTATTCGCAAAGTTCGAAACATCTTCGGCATGCTCCAAGAGTTGTCTGGCTTGAGCAACTAATTCCACACCAAAACCGGTAAAAACAAATTGTTTATTATCTCGCTCAAGAATTTGTTGCGCACATTGCTCTTCTAAATTTTGGATCGCCGCACTCAATGTGGATTGGCCAATAAAACAACGTGCTGCAGCTTTATGAAAATGTTGTTCTTCAAATAATACAACCAGGTAGTGTAAATGTTTTAAGTTTGGAAAACGCATCAGTACCCTTCTTTCACTTTTTTGCAAACGACTACTTCACAAATGTCTAGCGTTGCAAACTGATACACTGACGTTTTAAAGCATCTGCAATAGATAATACACAAGAATTACCGCTCGGACAAAAAAGGTTGAAATTTGATTTGTCTTTTAGAAGGCTTCTTTTAGCAAAACAACCTTACACAATGCTAGTAGTACGAGAATAATTTAGCTAATATTATATTTGTGTCACCAAAAATTAACACAACACGCCTACACTAAGCATCAAATATATTGTTTTTTAAGAGTTCTCAGTAGCATACATTACGTTGATTTTTTGGACTCATGATTTATTTTATTTGGAGAATGTCCATAGATGGAAAATAAGCCGCAGTATTACCCTAAAGAACTCAGTTGGTTAGCCTTTAATGAGCGCGTCCTTCAAGAAGCCGCGGATACCAATAACCCCATCATTGAACGGTTGCGTTTTCTAGGAATATACTCCAATAACTTGGACGAGTTTTTTCGGGTAAGAGTCGCAGAAATTCAACGGACCATTTCTGTCGCAAAGAAACATGATGACCAAACCAAACTTCAACAAAACAAGACCTTATTCACTGTCATCCAAGAGCGCATTAACCATCTCACTAAACGCTTTGATAAAATTCACAGAGAAGTACTGCGTACCCTCAAAAAATACAATATTGAAATTTGTAAGATTGAGAGCTTATCTGATTTTCACAAAGAGTGGATCCAAGATTATTTTGTCAACAAGGTTTTACGACATATCGCCCCAATCCTCTTACACACCTCAAAAGACAATAAAGTCGATTTGTCGAAACGTTTGAATGGTAGCAGTGTCTATTTTTATGTCGCATTAAACCGTGAGCAAAAAGAACCTAGATTTGCGGTTGTCCAAGTACCGACAGAAGAAATGTCACGTTTCATTCAGTTGCCTGCTGAACAAAGTAAAAAGAACAAACAAATTATTCTGCTCGATGACATGATCAAATTGTGTATCAAACAGATTTTCAAAGGCTTCGTGAAGTTTGACTCTATCCAAGCTTACAGCTTTAAAATGACGCGGGATGCGGATTATCGTATCAACGATGAAATCGATGAAAGTTTTGTTGATAAAATATCAGAGAGTATGAAACAGCGTTTGTATGCGGAGCCGGTTCGCGTCATCCATGATCAAAGTATGCCTGACTACATGATCCAAGATTTAGCGCGTAGACTCAAAATCAAATCTGCAAGTACCATGCAAGAAGCGAGTCATTATCGTAACTTCAAGGACTTCATTGGGTTTCCCAACATTGGTCGCGCTTACCTCGAAAATGAAAAAATACCAGCAATCAGTACACAGCAATTCACAAACTTTGATACTGTGTTTGATGCCATCTCCCATCATGATATCTTGCTCTACTACCCATACCATCGCTTCTTACATTTTACCGAGTTTTTACGTCAAGCCGCTTTTGACCGTCATGTAAAACACATTCGAATCAATATCTATCGTGTTGCATCTAACTCACGTATTATTAACTCTTTAATCGACGCTGTTGATAATGGCAAAAAAGTCACGGTTGTCGTTGAACTCAGAGCCCGTTTTGACGAAGAAAACAATGTGGAAGTTTCTAAGCGAATGACGGATGCTGGGATCCGCGTAGTATTTGGTAACCCAAGCGTTAAAATCCATTCCAAGCTCTGTGTGGTGAGCCGCAATGAACATGGTAAAACCATACATTATGCCCATTTTGGTACAGGAAATTTTAACGAGAAGACCGCTAAGATCTATACAGATTACTCTTTGTTTACGAAAAACCAGGACCTTGCTGTCGAAGGCTTAGAAGTGTTTGATTTTATTATCAACCCTTATCGCAACGTGAAGTTTCAACATTTACAAGTATCTCCTGTAAACACCAGAACTAAGATCCAGTCTTTGATCCGTCGTGAAATTCAAAACTTGAACCAAGGTTTACCTGCTCGGATAACTTTGAAAATAAATAACCTAGTTGATAATGAATTGATCGATGACTTATATCGCGCCAGTCAATCTGGTGTAAAAGTACGGATGATCATTCGCGGTATGTGTGCACTCATACCTGGAATTCCAAACTTTTCAGAAAATATTTCTGTAGTGAGTATTGTTGACAGATTCCTTGAGCATCCTCGAGTCATGATATTTGAAAATGGTGGCGAACCGAAAGTGTTCATCTCATCTGCTGATTGGATGACTCGTAATATGGACAAACGTATAGAAGTGGGCTGTCCTATTTACTCCAAACGTTTAATTCAACAAATCACCGATATGATTGAGCTACAATTTAGAGATACACTAAAAGCTCGAGTGATTGATGCTGAACAAAAAAATCACTATGTAGCCAGAGGAAACCGCAAGCATTTACGCTCACAAATAGAGATTTTTAAGTACTTAAAAGGCCTTGAGTCTATGCCGTATTTTATCAAAAGTGACAAAACTGATCCTCCAACTAAGCCATCTTAAATAAGGTCTATCTTTTTGAATCAACCTGAACAAGTCATCCAAGAGTTAAATCAACCCGACCAAGAGCATTTGGCGGCCATTGACCTGGGTTCTAATAGTTTTCATTTAGTCGTTACCCGTGTGGTTTCTGGCTCTTTGCAAATTGTGCACCGGGTAAAGCGTAGGGTGCAGCTCGCCCAAGGGTTAGATGCTAACAATATGCTGTCAGAAGAGGCGATAGAACGAGGCCTGGATGCTCTGCGCAGTATGCAAGAAAGTTTACAGGGCTTTGCCCCTGAACATGTGCGAATTGTCGCCACATTTACATTGCGAAAAGCGCGTAATGCATATGCATTTATACATGCAGCAAAACAAATACTCCCCTACCCCGTCGAGGTCATTTCAGGTGTCGAAGAAGCCCGCTTAATCTATTCTGGTGTTGCCCATACTCACTTTGACGACGGACGACGCTTAATTATCGATATTGGGGGAGGCTCTACAGAGTTTGTCATTGGGGATGGTTTCAAACCTAAAATTTGTCGAAGTTTACAAATGGGCTGTGTCAGTTACACACAACGCTTTTTCCCCAATGGGAAAATCACTAAGAAAAATATGGCTGCGGCAGTGATTGCGACGCGACAAACTCTTGAACTGATCGAAGATAAGTATATTCGCCTAAAATGGCATGAATGCATTGGTACTTCAGGCACCATAAAAAGCATATTGCAGTTATTATTAAGCCGCCACAAAACGGATTTTATGACGATTAAACTTTCTGACCTCAAAGCACTCAGAAAAGAAACCGTTAACATTGGCAATATCGCTGATTTACCTATCAATGATGTCTCGCCTGATCGGGCTGATGTTTTTCCTGCTGGACTAGCTATTCTATTGGGCATTTTTAAAAGTCTAAATATCAAAGAAATGGTGTTTTCTAGCTCTGCACTGCGTGAAGGGGTTATTTATGAAATGCATGGCGACCTGTTTCAATCTGAGACTCGTGAAAGAACGGCCCAAACCTTGGCGAATCGCTATGACATTGATCCAGCCCAAGCCGCACGTGTTTGGGATACTGTAGATACTTTATATAAGAAAGCTCCCGCTAGTTGGCTGAGTAAGAAACAGAAAGTAAAAAGCTTATTAGCTTGGAGTTGTCTGTTGCATGAAGTGGGAATTGCGATTAATTCACAGGGTTTTCAACGCCATTCACAATACATTATTCAAAATACTGAAATGCCAGGTTTTAATGTAGAAGAACAATTGTTGTTAGGTACATTAACCCGTTTTTGTCGGAAAAAAATCAAACCTGATTTATTCGCCACTCTTGAACAATTTTCTGACCAAGAAGTACAGCGTATGATTATTTTATTGCGGCTAGGTGTCTTGCTCAATATCAAACGTCAATCCGATATCCTCCCTGAGTATGCAGTAGATTTTACGGATGAGGAAATTGCTATTGCTTTTGCTGATGGCTGGTTGGCAGAAAAGCCCATATTTACGGCTGATTTAATTCAAGAAGCGAAATATTTAGAGGTGTTAAATATAAAACTCACCGTGAATTAGCGACAAAAAAACCGAAGGCCTGTTAACCTTCGGTTTTATCTATTTATTGTGTCCATGCATCAGGATAATAAATCACCTATGCCCTACGTTAAAGACGCGGCATAGATATCAGCGATTGCAGAATCCAAGGTTTCAGTAAATTTGTCATTGCATTGCTGAGCGCTCACCCCTTGAGTTAACGCACGAGAAAAACTAGCAATTATACCGTGATTTTCTGCTAAGCGAGCGTTAGCCTCGTCACGGGCATACCCACCTGATAAAGCTACTACTTTCAATACTTTAGGATGTGCAACACACTCTGCATAAAAGTTGGCTGTTTCTGGTAAGGTTAATTTCAACATTACTTGTTGCCCGTCATTCAACGTGTCTAAGTGCGCTAAAATAGCCGTTTTTAAGAGCGCCTCAGCGGCTGCTTTTTCCGGACTATTAATATCGACTTCTGGCTCTATGATCGGTACTAAACCAGCGGCTAGAATTTGTTTTGCTACGGTAAACTGCTGCTTGACGATTGCTTCTATGCCATCGGCATTCGCTAACTTCACCACAGAGCGCATTTTAGTACCAAACACGTTTTGTGCATTGGCTTTTGCCAGTAAAGCATCTAAGCTAGGTATAGTCTTCATGAGTTGTACACCATTTGCTTCAGCCTCTAAGCCTTTATCGACTTTTAAAAACGGAACAACGTGTTTTTCTTCCCATAAATAATTAGCTGTCGCCTTTGCTTCGATTTCACGATCTAGGGTATTTTCAAATAAAATAGCTCCTAAAACGCGTTCACCGTTGAAAGCGGGATTAGTAATGATACGAGTACGCATTTCGTGGACTTTACCAAACATCTCGTCTTCAGTGTTGTATTCAGCTGACTCGATACCGTATAAAGCCAATGCTTTAGGTGTGCTACCACCACTTTGATCCAAAGCAGCAATAAAACCACTACCAGAACGCACTTGCTCTAGCATGGCTTGTTGGGCGGTTGACGTCATGTCGACTCTCCAAATTGTAGCCCACCAAACTAGGTGGGTGTAGGGTTACAGATACTCAAGCCAAACGATTTTTATTAGATTTATAATACCTTGTACAATACGCCAGCATTACATGTTTGGTCATGATAGTTGTTAAATTTCTTTACTCAGTATGTTAGTCACTTATATGTTTTGTCTGATATACGTCTCAAGTGAAACATATATCAGATTATTTTATCACTATATCGTATACGACAAATGCAAGGTTGGAAAACTTATTACCTACCACTTTAGTGTTGTTTTATTTATCTAAAACTGCAACTGCTGGCAATGTCTTACCTTCTAAAAACTCTAGAAATGCACCGCCACCGGTTGATATATATGACACTTTGTCCGCAATACCAAACATATCAACGGCAGCTAACGTATCTCCACCCCCTGCAATAGAAAATGCTGAGCTTTCGGCGATGGCTTCTGCAATCGCTTTAGTACCTGCAGCAAATGGGGCCAATTCAAATACACCAACTGGGCCGTTCCATACAATCGTACCTGCATTTTTTAATATTTCACATAAGGTAGCGGCTGTATCAGGACCAATATCAAACACCATTTCATCAGCCGCTATTGCTGATGCTGGCTTGGTTGTCACTTCTGTGTCTGCAGAGAACGCTTTGCCCGTTACCACATCACTTGGAACAGGAATATTACCGCCATTCGCTTGGGCGTCTGCTTGTAATTTTTGTGCTTCAGGAATGAGGTCGGCTTCATATAAAGAGCCACCAACAGCATGACCTTCTGCGGCAATAAAAGTATTTGCGATACCACCACCGACAATCAGCTGATCGACCATTGGGGCTAAAGAATTTAATACCGTTAACTTAGTGGAGACTTTTGAACCACCAACAATAGCTACCAATGGACGTTTAGGGTTATCCATTGCCTTGCCAAGCGCATCTAGTTCAGCTTTAAGCAAAGGACCAGCACAGGCATTTGGAGCAAATTTTGCGACGCCATGAGTGGAAGCTTGAGCCCGATGAGCGGTACCAAAAGCATCCATAACAAATACATCACACAAAGCTGCGTAGCGTTTAGCGAGATCATCAGCATCTTTTTTCTCACCAACGTTAAAGCGGACATTTTCAAGTAAAACGACTTGTCCTGGCGTCACCACTACATTATCCAAATCATCTGCTAGAGTGACTTCTAGGTCAAGTGCTTCAGATAAATACTTCGCGACGGGTGCCATCGAAAATTCTGCAGCAAATTCACCTTCGGTCGGCCGCCCTAGATGCGACATTACAATGACGCCAGCCCCCTTTGCTAAGGCGGTTTTCAAAGTCGGTAAAGATGCTCTAAGGCGGGCATCTGACGTAATTATACCATTTTTGACTGGGACATTTAGGTCTTGTCTAATCAGTACGGTTTTGTTGTGTAAATCTAAATCAGACATGGCTTGAATAGTCATGGAAAATCCTTGAAAAAATTATGAAAATTGATGCATACAAAATGCAGTATCGAGCATGCGATTGGCAAAGCCCCACTCGTTGTCACACCAGACTAATGTTTTTACGAGCTGGCCATGACTGACACGAGTTTGTGTGCCATCAACGATACAAGAATGCGCATCATGATTAAAATCTACCGACACCAATGGTGCTTCGGTATAATCTAGAATACCGCTTAACTTACCCACTTTGGCAGCTTTCAAAACCTGGTTAACTTGGCCAATATCAACCTTGTCACGTAAAGTCACAGAAAGATCCATCGCGGTAACATTGATCGTTGGTACACGTACAGCGATGGCTTCGAACTTGCCGGCAAACTTTGGCAAGATACGTTCAATACCTTGCGCTAAACGGGTATCTACTGGAATGATGGATTGACTTGCCGCGCGAGTACGACGTAGATCAGGATGATACGCGTCGATAACTTGTTGATCATGCATACTAGAATGGATGGTTGTCACAGTCCCACTTTCGACACCAAACGCGGCGTCTAAAGCTTGGATGACGGGGACAATACAATTTGTGGTACAAGAACCATTAGAAACGATTTTATGTGCGGCTGTGAGTTCTTCATGGTTGATACCATAAATAATGGTCGCATCGACGTCGGGACTACCAGGTTCTGATAATAAAACGCGCTTTGCCCCTTGCGCAATGTGTTGAGCAGCGTGTGTCGCCTGACCAAAATGTCCGGTACATTCCAACACAATATCAACGCCTAAATCTCCCCAAGGGCAATCCGTAATAGCGCTGTGTTGAAGCAACGCTATCGAGTCATTATCCACATATAATGTCGGCCCATTTACTGTCTCTAATCGTACATCATGGCCAAAACGACCATGCGCAGTATCATATTGCAAAAGATGGGCAATCCCTTCAGGCTCAGCAATCTCATTAATAGCGACGACTTTAATTGCTTGTTGTCGACCCGATTCATAGAGCGCACGTAATACATTGCGCCCTATGCGGCCAAAACCATTGATAGCGATCTTTAGCATTGATTCACTTATAGTGCTTGAGCTGCAGCCACAACTGCTGCAGTAGTAATTCCAAAGTGCTCGTATAAGTCTTTGGCAGGTGCTGACTCACCAAAAGAATCCATACCAATAATGGCACCATTTAAACCAACATATTTGTACCAAGTGTCTTTGGCTAGCGCTTCAACCGCAACGCGTTTCGTTACAGCTGCCGGTAATACAGATTCTTTGTATGCTGCAGATTGGGCATCAAACACATCGGTAGAAGGCATAGAGACGACGCGCACTTGTTTACCTTGAGCCGTTAATTCTTTTTGAGCAGCGACAGCTAGTTCAACTTCTGAACCTGTCGCAATCAAAATGTATTCTGGCGTTTCAGCACTATCGACCAGGACATAAGCGCCTTTGGCGATGTCAGCTAATTGTTGTGCGGAACGTGGTTGTTGTTCACATCCTTGGCGGGTAAAAATAAGCGTAGATGGACCATCGGTGCGCTCAATCGCACATTTCCATGCCACTGCACTTTCCACTTGGTCACATGGACGCCAGTTATCTAAGTTCGGTGTAGAACGCAGTGCGACTAATTGCTCAACAGGCTGGTGCGTCGGACCATCTTCACCTAAGCCAATAGAGTCATGGGTATAAACAAAAATTGCAGGTTGCTTCATCAATGCAGCCATACGGACAGCGTTACGCGCGTACTCCATAAACATTAGGAACGTTGCACCGTAAGCTTTGAATCCACCGTGCAAAGTAATCCCATTCATAATGGCTGACATACCAAATTCACGTACACCATAGTAAATATAATTACCCGATGCATCATCTGCCGTTAAGCCTTTTGAATCAGACCAAATGGTTAAATTCGAACCGGCTAAGTCTGCCGAACCGCCCATTAACTCAGGTAGCACAGGACCGTATGCATTTAAGGCATTTTGTGATGCTTTACGAGTAGCTATATTGGCGGGGTTATCTTGTAGGGATTGAATATAATCCTGAGCAGTCTCTGCCCAATTTGCAGGTAATTCATTACTGTTACGACGTGTAAATTCAGCTGCTAACTCTGGATATTCAGCGGCATAAGCGGCGAATAAATCGTTCCAGGCTTGTTGACGCTTAGTTCCTTGTGGTTTTGCATCCCATGCAGCATAAATATCTTCAGGGATGACAAAAGCGTCATGTTCCCAGCCTAGCGCCTTGCGGGTCGCTACAATTTCATCGGCACCTAATGGTGCGCCATGACAAGACTCTGTACCTTGTTTGCTAGGAGAACCAAAACCAATGACAGTTTTACAACAAATCAGCGTCGGTTTTTCTGATTCCGCTTGGGCTGTGCGAATCGCGGATGCAATTTCGTCAGCATTGTGACCATCCACACCTTCGATGACTTGCCAGCCATAGGCTCTAAAACGAGCAGGAGTATCATCAGAGAACCAACCTTCTACTTCACCGTCGATGGAAATACCGTTGTCATCCCAAAACGCAATCATTTTACCCAGGCCTAATGTGCCAGCAAGTGAGCAAACTTCGTGAGAAATACCTTCCATCAAACAACCGTCACCTAAAAAGGCATACGTGAAGTGGTTAACAATATCAAACTCACCACGGTTAAACTGCGCAGCCAATGCTTTTTCTGCAATCGCCATACCTACCGCATTAGAAATACCTTGACCTAGAGGGCCGGTAGTTGTCTCCACACCGGGTGCATAACCATATTCAGGGTGACCTGGCGTTTTAGAATGCAACTGGCGAAAGTTCTTTAATTCTTCAATCGGTAAAGCATAACCAGAAAGGTGTAGCAATGAATACAACAACATTGAACCATGGCCGTTTGACAAAATAAAACGGTCGCGGTTTGCCCATGTTGGATCTGCAGGGTTATGGGCTAAAAAGTCTGTCCATAACACTTGCGCAATATCCGCCATACCCATTGGTGCACCTGGGTGACCTGAATTAGCTTGTTGGACAGCGTCCATACTGAGGGCGCGAATCGCATTTGCTTGTTGTTGACGTGAGGACATATAAAACTCCAATGGGATAATGTGTTAACGCAGAATCATTCTGACTGCCAGGTAAAATACTGACAACCTTCGATTACTGAAATGATGCAATAAATAATCTCTTCATTGTCCCCCAGACTCAGTGTTTGTTCAATCATATTTGCGACTTTTCTTCACAGTTTTTAGGGAGTTAAGACCAGTGTCTAACTTTTTCTTAAAATCTATGAACCATATACCGATAAAAACGTAAATAGACATATAGACGTCTAGACGGTAAAACTGATAAACTGCATTTTATGCCAAATCCATTCTCGCAAATACTGGCGTTTGGATTTAAGACGGATAACAACAATTATTACAACGACACTCCAATTTTTATTTAGAGGTGCGCATGTCACAACATTTATTTACTTCAGAATCGGTTTCTGAGGGTCATCCAGATAAAGTCGCCGACCAAATTTCTGATGCGATTCTTGATGCTATTTTGACTGAAGATCCTACTGCCCGAGTAGCTTGTGAAACATTTGTTAAAACGGGTATGGTGCTAGTAGGTGGTGAAATTAATACTCACGCTTGGGTAGATATCGAGAAAATCACCCGAGATACCGTAAAAGAAATCGGTTATGTTAGCTCAGACATGGGTTTTGATGCGGATTCGTGTGCCGTTTTAAACGCCATTGGCAAGCAATCGGCAGACATTAACCAAGGTGTTGACCGTGGTAGTCGTGAAGAACAAGGGGCCGGTGACCAAGGTTTAATGTTTGGCTATGCCTGTAATGAAACAGAAGAACTCATGCCCGCACCAATCATGTTTTCACATAAATTAGTGCGTCGCCAGGCAGAAATTCGCAAATCAGGAAAACTTGACTGGTTGCGCCCAGATGCCAAATCTCAAGTCACTTTCGTGTATGAAAATGGCCAACCTGTTGGGATTGATGCGGTTGTTTTATCGACGCAACATGCTGACACTATAAGTACTCCCGATCTGCGTGAAGCGGTGATGGAAGAGATCATAAAGCCCGTTTTACCCGAAAAATGGATTACGGCTGATACGAAGTTCCATATCAACCCTACCGGCCGATTTGTTATTGGTGGTCCAGTGGGTGATTGTGGTTTGACGGGGCGTAAAATCATTGTCGACACATATGGCGGTATGGCTCGCCATGGTGGTGGTGCTTTCTCTGGAAAAGATCCTTCAAAAGTGGACCGTTCAGCGGCTTATGCTGGCCGTTATGTCGCAAAAAATATCGTGGCAGCAGGACTCGCTGATAAATGTGAAATACAAGTATCTTATGCAATTGGTGTGGTTGAGCCGACATCTATCAGTGTCAATACCTTCGGTACGGGTAAAGTTGCTGATGAGGTAATCACTCAATTAGTCCGCGAACATTTTGATTTACGACCTTATGGCTTAATCGAAATGCTCGACCTAGAGCGCGCAATTTATTTACCAACAGCGGCGTACGGGCACTTTGGTAATAACGCATATCCATGGGAAAAAACCGACAAAGCTGATTTATTAAAAGCGGCTTTATGAGGGTTTATTAGTTGCTAAAGATGTGATGTTAGTGATTAAGAAAAAGGGAGCTTAGGCTCCCTTTTGTTTTTGAGTTAAGACATAACTGTCTTTGCATAGATACTATTGTACCGCCTCAAAACGAATAGCTACACCACCAGCAACTTTGGCAGTCACTACCAATTCATCGGTAGATTGTACCGGTGTTTTCTGGATATCTATCGCATAGGGATTCGTTTTGTAATCTGTATCCTTAGCATCTTGGTAAATGTGTGCAAGATACTTTTGACCTGGCTTTAGAAAATCCAAAGCAATCTTAAGGCGCCTATCTGTATCTCCGGTAATCACACCTAAGTACCAATCATTACCACTATACTGGCGATGTTTGCGTTCTTGTCTAGCAATCATGACATACTCACCGATTTCACCCGCTAGGGCGACTGTTTTTTCCCAGTCTGTAGGAACATCTTTAATAAATTGGAATGCTTCAGGGTGACGCAGATAATTCTGTGGCAAATCGGCTGCCATTTGAATCGGACTATAAATCACAACGTATTGTGCTAACTGTTTTGCCAGCGTTGTCAGAGGACGCATATAGGGGCCAAAACCTGCTTCAGGATCTGGCTCAGCCTTGACCGGAGGATAGTCCAGGTCAAAGATCCCCGGAGTAAAATCCATCGGTCCTGATAACATCCGAGTGAATGTTAACGTGGGAATATGTGACGGGGGGTTCACTGCCGCCCAACCTGAATTATACTCTTGTCCTCGGGCACTTTCGCGGCTGATCCAATTTGGATAAGTACGACGCAAACCGGTATCTTTTACTGCTTCATGCGTGTTAATCGACAAACGATATTGCGCCGCAGTAGCCACATTGTGGATAAAGTGATTCACCACATCCTGACTATCTGTGAATTCATAACGCATAATACCCTGAGCATCACGTCGTTTTAAGTTTTGTCCATGGGCTACATAACCGGTTTTGATTTGTGCAACACCGAGGTCTTCATAAAGCTTAAACGCATCTTCCATCTGGGCTTCATAATTCGTAATTCCCCCTGATGTTTCATGGTGACCAATCAACCGTACCCCTATTTTCTGGCCGTATTCGGAGACCTTTTCAATATCAAAATCTGGGTATGACTCAGTAAAAGAGAACAATTCTGAATTAGCAATCCAATCGCCATCCCAGCCAGTATTCCAACCTTCAACTAAGACGCCATCAAAACCATGCTCGGCAGCGAAATCCATATACTCCATCGTGCGTTCTGTTGTGGCTCCGTGTTTTGCACCAGAGCCCCAAGTATATTTAGCAATGTGCATCCCCCACCAAATACCTAGGTATTTGCCAGGCTCTACCCATGAAACATCTCCTAATTTATTCGGCTCATTTAAGTTTAACGCCATGTATGACTCGATCAAATCAACCGCTTTATCTGCGATCGTAATAGTCCGCCAGGGCGTGGTAAAACTGCCTTCTTTGCGTACTAAAACGCCATCAGCACGTGGTGCTAACTTGGCCTCAAAGCGCCCCATTTGTTTTTTCTCCAGGCTCATGCCTGCATAATCCACCAAAGCAGCTTCATGTACTGAAACATGTAGACCGTCTGTATAATTAAACGTCATCGGTGTATGTGATAGCAGCATGTCTTGCATCGGTGTCTTGCGATATAAATATTCATAACGCTCTCGACCCTGACCAGGGATCCAGTAAGCTGTAGCTAAGTGTGAATCTCGAAAAAAGAACTCTGTTAGTTCTCTGGTGATCGCTCGTGGTCCATCTGCAGGGACGTGATAACGAAATGCGACGCCATCATCAAATACGCGAGCTTCTACACTAAACTCTCGTGCTTTGTCGCGTAAATGGGTGAATTTGACGGTTACACTGTTATAGTGATTGTCGATCAAACGTTGTTCACCCCAAGGCTGTTCCCAGGTCTGGTTATGACTGGAACGCGCCACTTCACTGACGGTAAAATCCCGATATAGGGGCTTGGCTTGGGCGAAGGTAAAACCTAATTTACTTGGCTTCACCAATGCTTTACCACGATAATCTACTTTGTACTGCGCAAGTTCTGAAGCATCAGTAAAGTGCAACACAATGTCTTGGTCGGGTGAACTCACTGAGATCTCAGTGGACTTATCTGCGGCATGCTCTGCTGTGTGTTCTACTGCTTGGGCAGTTGCCAGAACCACAACACTGCCAATCATCACTGAAAGTGTTAGCAATGACGGGATAAATGATAAACGTTGACGCATAGCGTATCCTTATTATAGAGCTGTACGAGTAATTCTATATGTTAACCAAAAGTTAATATGCCTTAAGTTTCCCTAGAAATAAACCATTAACTTAATCAATTAAGATAAAGTACTGAATAATTTCACTTGAATTCTATCCATTTCATTCGATAACCTAACTAATCATTAACAGGAGGTTTTATGCGAAACTCGATCATTTTTCTTTTTAGTATTCTCTTACTCGGGTGCTCCAGCACTTCAGATAGTCGAACCCAATTTAAGTTTTTAGATAATGCAACACTAGCGGGACAAAGCGCTGAAGCCTTTAGCAAAATGAAACAAGAAATCCCGATTGCCGGTCCTAGACCAACCCAGTACGTGCAATGTGTCGCTGATGCACTAACGCCCTTAGTCAGTGCTGAAACGTTTACCGGTGAATGGGAAGTCGTTGTATTTGATTCAGAACAAATCAACGCTTTTGCAATGCCTGGGGGCAAAATCGGGATTTTTACCGGTATTTTAGCTGTGACAGAAACGCCAGATCAATTAGCTGCCATTATTGGTCATGAGATCGCACATGTTATCAAAGAACATGCGAATGAACGTGCATCTCAAAAAATGTTAGCCAAAGGCGCCAGTATCATTGGTAAGGTATTGATGGATTTGAACAACGTGGATGCGGGTACTCAAAATCTTGCTATGAATGGTATAGGGCTCCTATCGCAGTATGGCGTGCTTATGCCTTATTCACGATTACATGAAAGCGAAGCTGATATAGCGGGTCTTGAGCTCTTGGTACAGGCCGGATACAGCCCTTATGCAGCCGTTGAATTATGGCAAAACATGGACCAAGCATCGGCAGGAAAAACGAAACCACCGGAGATTTTATCTACACATCCGTCTGCAGATACACGTATCAAAGACCTCAAAAATGCGATAAAAAGTGCCGTTAAAAAGCACCCCGTTCCTAACAAAGCACCTAATTGTCGGATGTAAGCCAATATAAGAGAGACATTGTTAGTCATAGTGGATAGTAAATAATGGCTAGTAACTAGTGGCTAACGACAAACGAAATGCCATTCATTTTTACCGTATCCAACATTCTGGTATTAGTAAAAATAATGGCATTTTGTTTCGTCACACCTTTTTATTTATGGAGATGGACATCCATTTGCGGATAAGGGATAGAAATACCTTCCTGGTCAAAACGCAATTTGACAGCTTCGGTAAATTCAAATTTCACCGCCCAATAATCGGCAGAATTCACCCAAGGACGCACTAAAATATTTACTGAACTATCACCAAGTTCCCCTACTGCAACAGTGTAGGCTGGATCTTTTAGAACACGCTCATCAGCTTGTAACATGGCTTCAAGTATTTGCTTAGCTTTCAACAAATCATCGTCATAGCCAATCCCGAATACCATATCGACACGTCGCGTTGGTTTTGCAGAGTAATTAACAATATTACCACCGTAGATATTCCCGTTTGGCACAATAATCTCTTTGTTATCTGGCGTATTCATCGTGGTTGAGAAAACACCAACACTTACTACTGTACCCGATACGCCACCAGCATCAACAAAATTTCCGGCTTTAAATGGACGGAATACCAATAACATCACACCTGCGGCGAAGTTTTTCAAGGAGTCTTGTAGTGATAAACCAATTGCTAGACCTGCAGCACCTAAAATAGCAACTAATGAAGTAGTATTGACACCGAGTTGATTCAAAGAAGCGATGATAACGAACAACATTAAAACGGCATGTACTATAGATTTTAAGAAATCAACTAACATGTCGTCATATTTCGATTTACTCATGACTTTGACAAAGACACTAACTAATACTTTGACCACTATCTTACCAACAAGATAAATCAGAATCGCAAAACCTATATTCATACCCCAAGGGATCGCATAAGTTTCAATAAAGGCATTTAAGTCAAAGTTACTGACAACATCTGCTGTTGCTGACAGTGGGTCACTCGTAATCGGTGACTCATTGGCCGGCGAAGCAGGAGCAGAATCTTGAGTAAAAAAAGAAAGTAGTGTGTGGAGCATGGCAATTCCCTTTACAAGTTTAGAGTGTATGACTCAATGATTTATCATTCGTCTGGTTGATGTACGGTTTGTATCATTATTAACCTAGCTGTACATGTTAGCCTAGCTGTTAATGTCAAAGTTGCAAATGTCAAATTTGCAACTCTATATCTTTTCACTTGCTAGCTCATTCAGATTCTGCTTTTTTCTAAGAAAAACATACTGATTTTTTGCATTTTAAGAGAAGTAGACTAGCCTTTAGATATTGCATAGGGATGCAATCAACTCAACTCAAACCAAAATAACAGAATGAAAAGGAACTTTATATGTTCTATCTATTAGCACTTGGCTTTGCCGTTTTTGCTTTATTGATTTTTTCTCTGACCAGTGATGCTACAGCCAAGCGAACCAAACATACATTCTCCGATACTCCACAAAAAGTCAATTTAAAAAACCTACTACCAAAGGGGTTTCACGAAAAAAACTAATTTTTTATCAATTAAGCCCTGCTAGTACTTTGACATTTTGCTATCATCACAGCTTTTATAGCGTAAGCAATAGGGTAGGCAATGCGAGTACCTAGAATTTATGTAGATACGCCTATAGCAGTGGATGAAGATTGTGTTTTACCTCTTGAAACGGCGCATTACATTCATAATGTTTTAAGGATGAAAATCGATAACCCAGTGGTTCTATTTAATGGCGATGGGAACGATTATTCAGGTATATTGAGTTTAGTCAACAAAAGGGCCGCAACCGTTTTTGTCGATAGTAAAATCGGCTTAAGTGTCGAATCTCCTCTACCTATTCATCTTGGTCAAGGGATCGCCAAAGGCGACCGTATGGATGTCGCTCTACAAAAAGCGACAGAGCTTGGAGTGACTGAAATCACCCCACTCATTACCGAACGTTGTAACGTGAAAATCACGGCGGAACGCTGGGAGAAAAAACATCAACAGTGGTTAAAAATCATTATTGCCGCTTGCGAGCAGTCAGGCAGAAATACACTCCCCATTTTACACCCACCTATCGAATTGAATAAATGGTTAGGGCAGACAACGCAAGCAGTTCGTGTAACCTTGGATCCTCATGCTGAACAAACTATGGGGCAACTGCCGATCACCCAACAACATGGTGTGCGCTTATTAATCGGTCCTGAAGGTGGACTTGCTGATACCGAAACTTACAACGCCGAACAATTAGGCTTTCAAACCGTCACATTTGGTCCTCGCGTCCTACGCACCGAAACTGCAGCCTTAGCGAGTATTGCTGTATTACAAGCACAATATGGAGATTTACTATAATGACTATCCGCTCTAATCCACTTAAAATTATCGTAGTCATGGACCCCATCGCAACAAGTAAACCGCACAAGGACACTTCTATAGCCATGTGTTTAGAAGCGCAGCGCAGAGGCCACGATGTTTACTATGCTGAAATGCAGGACTTGTATATCAATAATGGTGAACCCAGAGTAAGTAGTGCCCCGCTCACTGTTCGAGATCAAGCTCAAGATTTCTTTACCTTGGGTGAAGCTAGCGATTATCACCTGGCCGACTTTGATGTGTTGTTGATGCGCAAAGACCCTCCGGTAGATGATCAATTTATATACGCGACACATATTTTTGAATTAGCAGAGAAGCAAGGGCTCTTGGTGGTTAACAAAGCACAAGCTCTGCGTGATTTTAACGAAAAATTATTTACCTCATACTTCCCAGATTTAATCCCACCGACGTTGGTGACTAGAAACAGTCATCAAATAAAAGCATTCCATGCGCAACATCGGGATATTATTTGTAAACCTCTCGATGGCATGGGTGGGACATCCATTTTTCGTGTCAAAGAAGATGCCAACAATTTAGGGGTAGTTAGCGAAGTTTTGACCAATAACGGGGCTCGCTTAGCCATGTTCCAAGCTTACCTTCCAGCGATCAAAGATGGGGATAAACGGATTTTAATCGTCAATGGTGAAGTCATGCCGTATTGTCTAGCGCGTTTACCCCAAGGTACCGAAACTCGAGGGAATTTAGCCGCTGGTGGTGTTGGCCGTCCACAACCGATTACTGAATCCGATCGTTTATTAGCTCAAAGTATTGCTCCTACTCTTATCGAGCATGGTATTTTGTTTGTCGGACTGGACGTTATCGGCGACCGTGTCACGGAAATAAATATTACGTCGCCAACCTGCGTCAGAGAGATTGAAGCCGCGTATGAAATTAATATCTGCGCCAAGTTATTTGCCGCAATTGAAGCAAAGGTAGCCTAAGACACTATGTATTTTGAGAATCATTTATTGGTAGCGATGCCTGATTTACAAGATCCTAATTTTAAACGCTCTGTCATATATTTATGTGAACATAATGCAGAAGGTGCAATGGGGCTTGTGATTAATGCACCGATTGAGATGACGCTTGGAGAAATGCTCAATCAAGCGGTGCCAGATGCTGAGGTGATTCCCGAGAGAGCTAAACAGATTTTAATCAAAGGTGGTCCTGTTAACCCAGACCGTGGTTTTATTCTACATAAACCCCAACTAGGCTGGGAAGGCAGTATTCAACTAAATGATGACTTTATGATCACGACTTCCAAAGATATTCTCAATGTTATCGGCAATGAGGCTGGCCCCGCACAACAAATTGTCGCTTTGGGATATGCCGGTTGGACAGAAGGACAACTTGAAGCAGAGTTAGCGGAAAACACCTGGCTCACTATCCCTGCATCAAGTGAACTGGTGTTTGGGACGCCTTTACATCGTCGCTGGGAAGCTGCTGTGCAAGCATTGGGTATAGAGCCTTGGCAACTAACATCCTCATCAGGTCATGCTTAACTCTAATTATAAAGGACCACTAGATTAATGAGTACTTACTTAGCATTTGATTTTGGCACCAAAAGTATCGGCGTTGCCGTTGGGCAAACGATTACTAACACGGCTCAACCGTTAGCGGCGATTAAAGCAAATGACGGTAAAGCGGATTGGCAAATATTTATTCAGTTATGCCGAGAATGGGAGCCAGCCAAGCTACTTGTAGGGATCCCTTATAACATGGATGGTACTGAACAAGAGATGACATTAAGAGCGCGTAAATTTGCTCGTCGCTTAAGTGCTCAATGTCATAAAGAAGTGTTTGAGGTGGATGAGCGTTTAACAACAACAGATGCCAAATCTCGCTTATTTGAACTGGGTGGATTTAAAAAGCTCACGAAAGATAAGATAGATTCAGTGTCAGCTTGTGTGATCTTTGAAGGTTGGTTAGCAAGCCAAAACGACTAACAAGAACTCTGACATTGCCAACACACACCAAATTGTGCTTCGTTTTCAGCAGTACATACCTGACATATCCAATCATTATGTGCATCCTCCGTTTCTAGAGGTGCAGCCATCAACTGCGTAATTAACGCCTGTGCTTTAGGCCGCCATTCTTCATCTATCAACCACACTTCTGGCAAATTATCTATGGCGGACAATTCGCCTACAGCACCTTGGGCAAATTCATTTTTCAAGACACAAGGAATACCAGCATCTTCAAGACAATGCATGACTTGGTGAACCTTGAAAAGCTGATGATCGGTATATAATTTTGGCATAAGTTCCTGGTCAGCAATGCAGCTAAAATAAATGTCTTGGGCTTAGTCCATATCAATCGATACATTCGACAATGACCCTAAACGACTGCCATCATTTTGCTCTAACTTAATCATTAAACGCAAATCGTTGGGTGAGTCAGCATGGTGTAAAGCCTGTTCTAAAGAGACCTTACCGGCTTTATAAAGTTCCAATAAAGCCATATCAAAGGTCTGCATACCCATTTCTTTACCTTTGCCCATCGCATCTTTTAAACCAGACATCTCATTGCGCTGAATTAAATCGCTGATCAACGGCGAGTTCAGAAGTACTTCAATCGCCGCAACACGACCTTTCCCATCAACCGTTGGTACCAATTGCTGGGCGACAATCGCTCGGATGTTTAAGCTCAGGTCATAACGTAACTTATCATGCATATCTTTGGGTGCTAAATGCATGATACGTTCAATAGCTTGATTAGCATTATTCGCATGTAAGGTCGCCACGCATAAATGCCCGGTATCGGCAAAAGACATGGCATATTCCATCGTCTCCATAGATCGGATTTCACCAATCAATATTACATCAGGTGCCTGCCTGAGTGAGCTTTTTAATGCATCATCAAAAGAATGTGTATCAATCCCGACTTCTCGTTGTGTCACCACACAAGCATCATGCTCATGGACAAACTCAATCGGATCTTCGATAGTTAAAATATGCCCTGAAGAATGACGGTTTCGATGACCGATCAAAGCAGCTAGAGAGGTCGACTTACCCGTCCCTGTACCACCGACAAATAGCACAAGGCCGCGTTTCGCCATGATGATATTTTTTAATACTTCTGGTAGACCCAAATCGTCAGCTTGGGGAATTTCTGTAACAATACGACGAACGACCATGCCAGGCATATCACGTTGCCAAAAGGCAGAACAACGAAACCGCCCTACATTTTCTAGCGCAATCGCAAAGTTACACTCTTTTTCAGTGTTAAACTTTGCTTGGTTTTCAGTCGTCATCGCTTCGTATACTAACGCTAAAGCATTTTCAGCATTCAGCGAATGAGTGTCCACAGCTTGCATTTTGCCATTAATTTTAGCACTGACAGGACGCCCGACTGTGACAAATAAATCTGAGGCATTCTGGGCCACCATATTGGCAAGATATTGATGAAGAGACATAGCATCACCTTTTTATAATAGGGTCATTGTGACTTAAAAATTAACGGCATTTTTCTTATCAGGAGATAACATATCTGCATCCTGTTGAGACACTAGGCCCTGGGCGACTAAGCGTTGTAAGCACTGCTCCATGGTTTGCATACCGTAGTTTTGTCCAGTCTGAATCACCGAGTACATCTGCGGCACTTTGTCTTCTCTAATCAAGTTTCTGATAGCGGGTACACCTACCATAATCTCATGTGCTGCTACACGACCACCACCAACTTTCTTTAACAGGTTTTGCGAAATTACCGCCCGTAGGCTTTCGGATAACATTGACCGCACCATTGATTTTTCTTCCGCAGGGAACACATCAATAATTCTATCAATCGTTTTAGGTGCTGAGTTTGTATGCAACGTACCAAATACTAAATGCCCAGTTTCAGCAGCTGATATCGCTAAACGGATGGTTTCTAAATCGCGTAACTCGCCCACTAAAATCACATCAGGATCTTCTCTCAGTGCCGACCGCAGTGCAGCAGAGAAGCTCTTTGTATCACGATGCACTTCGCGCTGATTCATTAAACACAGTTTATTTTGATGGACAAATTCAATCGGATCTTCAATCGTCAGTATATGCTCACGTTTGTGTGTATTGATGTGATCAATCATGGCGGCAAGCGTCGTGGATTTACCAGATCCCGTTGCACCAGTAATCAAGACGATACCGGTGGGTTGGTTGATAATATCTTTAAAAATAGCGGGGGCACCTAACTCATCCAAAGTCAGTACTTTGCTTGGAATGGTTCTCAATACCGCTGCAGGGCCACGATTTTGCATAAATGCATTGACCCTAAAGCGCGATAAATCTTTTATTTCAAAAGAAAAATCGACTTCAAGGTTTTCTTCGTATTCTTTGCGTTGCATGTCATTCATGATTTCATAAATGAGTGCTTGGACGGCTTTATCGTCTAATTCAGGTACATTCAGTCGACGCATTTCACCGTCCACTCGAATCATCGGCGGTAAGCCTGAAGATAAGTGTAAATCAGATGCGTTATTCGTTACACTAAACGCTAATAATTCGGTAATATCCATTTTTTACCCTTTTAACTTACAGAAAAATTGAGCCATGCCAAATACTATAGCAGAGCGTTTACAAGCCACTTTGTCAGCCATTGCAAAAGCTGCAGAACTAGCTCAAAGACCAGCTAGTGATATACAATTATTAGCTGTTTCTAAAACAAAACCGGTATCAGATATCATGCTTGCGTATACAGCGGGGCAACGCCACTTCGGTGAAAACTATGTCCAAGAGGGTGTGGCGAAAACAGAAGAATTGGCCCACTTATCTGATCTTGTATGGCATTTTATCGGCCCAATTCAGTCAAATAAGAGTGCTTTCGTTGCAAAAAATTTTTCTTGGTGTCACAGCATTGACCGGTTAAAAATAGCAAAACGTCTCAGCGCTCAACGCCCAGAAGCTTTACCAGCGTTAAATGTGTGTATCCAAGTGAACATCAACATGGAAGAGACCAAATCAGGTTTTGCTCCTGAAGAAGTCAGTAGCGCGGCCCAAATTATTGCAGAATTGCCCAATCTAAACCTGCGAGGACTGATGGCCATCCCCAAGGCGAGCCAATCTGAACCTGAGTTAGCCGCGACCTTTGCAGCTCTGCATGATATGTTCACAGACTTACAAACTCACTATCCTAGCGTTGACACTTTATCTATGGGAATGAGTAGTGATTTAGAACTAGCGGTTGCATCAGGCTCTACTATGGTAAGGGTCGGAACTGGTATTTTTGGAGCGAGGTAGCGCAAGGAAATAGATGGAAATCCGCTATTCCTTCGCTTATTATCACGTTTAGAATTAGCTCAAGCTCTCAATGAGCCCATCTTGGGGAGTTTTGCTGCAACAAAATAGGTTATACCATGTCACAAGTAAGCGCAGGAACAACACCGCACAGTACGCAATTTACCCATGAGAACATCGCTTTTATTGGTGCTGGTAATATGACGTCTGCCATTATTCGTGGCATGGTGAAAGCAGGTTATCCTGCCAATATGTTAATGGCAACGAACCCCTCACAAGAAAAATTAGACGTTTTGGCGAATGATTTAGGGATTATGACGGCAACAGATAATGCTGCGGCTTTAGATTTTGCGGAAACCATTGTACTAGCGGTTAAACCACAAATATTGGCTGATATGTGTGCGGCTTTACCAGAGAGCAAACAAGATAAATCTTATATTTCTATCGCCGCTGGGGTTAGTGTTGCGCGTATTCAAGAAATGTTAGATGCGCCAGTGCAAGTCGTTCGTACTATGCCGAATACTCCCTCAGCAATCGGTATGGGGATGACCGGTTTATATGCGCAAAATAATACCTCTACCGACTTACGCATTTGTGCAGAATATTGCCTAAAACAGGTCGGTGAAACACTTTGGGTTACCCATGAAGATGACATCAATACTGTCATCGCGGCGGCAGGCTCCTCTCCGGCTTATCTGTTTATGTTTGCTGAAGCGATGCAAACAAAAACCCAAGAGTTAGGTCTGACAGAACAAGATGCTAAATTACTCGTAGCGCAAGCACTCGCTGGTGCGGGTAAAATGTTATTAGAGAACCCTGACACAGACTTTGCTACACTTAGATCTAACGTGACATCTAAAGGCGGTACCACAGCTGCAGCGATTGCCAGTTTTCATACAGCCAATCTAGCCGATATTATAGCTGATGCCATGCAAGCGGCCGTAGACCGTGCCCGCGAAATGCAAGCGAATATTTAATTTTTACTTTTAGGGATTTTATGAGTTCTTCTTATTTTTTAATCGACACACTATTTAACCTCTACCTCATGGTCGTGCTTCTGCGTCTCTGGTTACAATATGTCAGAGCTGATTTTTACAATCCTTTTTCACAGTTTGTTGTAAAAGCGACCCAACCCGTGGTGGCTCCATTGCGTCGTGTTATCCCTGCACTAGGCAAACTCGATACGGCCACATTGATATTGGCCTTGGTCGTTGCCATCGCTAAAATTGCTATCATTTCCACCCTATTCTCAAATGGTCCGTTTAATCCACTGGCCGTCCTTATCATAGGGAGCATTACACTACTCAAACAGTTCTTATCGTTAGTTTTTTGGATGTTGATCCTACGGGCCATTCTCAGCTGGGTATCCCAAGGTGGCAACCCCTTTGAACTAGTGATAGCCCAACTGACAGAGCCGCTGTTAGCACCTATTCGTAAAGTAATACCGCCATTAGGTGGCCTAGATTTATCAGTATTAATTGCAATCATTGCTCTGCAATTCATACAATTGTTACTCCAAGATTTTATAGGTCCACTGTAGACGTTGTTCGCAAACGATATGCGCAACGCTATAATCCATATTGAGAAATATTGAGGCAGGTATGAGAATTCTATTATTAATCGTCAGTTTGCTATTAGTGAGCGCTACAGCAAGTGCCGAGCAAAAAAAGGAGTTAGGACAATGGGAAGTCCATTATATTGTTTTTCCAACGACGTTTTTAACCCCAGAAATTGCCAAAGCAAACGGTTTAATTCGCAGTAAATACAATGCGCTCGTCAATATCTCAGTGTTAGACAAAACCACCAAGGTCGCGCAACGCATTGATATTTCTGGTACCGCCCGAAATCTAATTGGCACAACCAAACCGTTAAACTTCAAAAGAGTTATCGATGGTGAGGCCATTTATTATCTGGCGCCACTCTCCTTTCGTCACATGGAGAACTATACGTTTTCAGTGGACATTAGGAGAGGAAACACCACAGAGAACTTAACGTTCAAACAGGAAATGTTTGTCGATTAAGGACGATCTTTTTCTAATCTCACAAACACTAATTCAGTTGTAGAACTTTGTTCTGCTGCAAATCGGTATCCTGCAACAGAAAACTGACTGAGTTCTGCCGGATCCGTGATTTTGTTATCAATGATATAGCGCGCCATCAAGCCTCGGGCTTTTTTAGCATAGAAACTGATAATCTTAACCTTGCCATTTTTTTCATCTTTAAAAATAGGCGTTATAACCTGAGCATGGAGCTGTTTAGGTTGTACTGCTGAAAAATACTCATTGGAAGCAAGGTTCACTAGCACTTGGTGAGATTGCTCGGCCAATTCTTTATCTAACGCTGCAGTCAAATCAGCACCCCAAAACTCATATAAGTTTTTGCCGCGTTCAGTAGCGAGTTTGGTCCCCATTTCTAAACGGTAGGGCTGCATTAAATCAAGCGGTTGTAACACCCCATACAATCCAGACAAAATGCGTAAATGAGCTTGAGCAAATGCAACATCTTCTGACGTCATACTATGAGCATCTAACCCAGCATATACATCACCATTAAAAGCATACATTGCTTGGCGGGCATTCTGTGGTGTAAATGGTTGAGAAAACGACGAAAAGCGTTCTGCGTTCAACACCGCTAATTTATCACTGATCCCCATTAAATTAGAAAGGTCAGCTGGCGCGAGTGTTTTACAAGTCGCCACCAACTCTTGGGTTTTTGGCATAAACTGGGGTTGGGTATATTCTGACGTTGCTACAGGTGTTTTGTAGTCTAAGTTTTTTGCTGGAGATACAACAACAAGCATAAGAACCTCTTTGCACTATGGGGGTAGTTTTTCTAATCGATGTAAAGTATACCGTAACTCAGCCAGGAAAAAATAGACAATCTCATATTCGATACCCGGTCTTTGTAAACAGCTGAGTGACGGTATTTTGCAATGCCATCATTGTGCTTTATCTGCATCTTTTGTGATGCAAACTTGGTCACCATAATAATTATCAAGATAATTACAGACTTGTGCACGGTTTAATGGTTTTTTCATAAAAAAATTGATAAGCTTTTGCATAATATTTACCTTCTAAATTAGTTTTCTTAAATGCCTCTAACCGAAGCACATGATGAGTATGACAAGATAGTCTCATCAAATAAAATGAAGAAAACCTATCACCACAATCGATAAAAAGGATTATGATGAGCGACCTACTTACCGCACTCAGAAAAGTAACCACTGTTGTAGCTGACACTGGCGATATTGCAGCGATCAAAAAATACGCACCTGTTGATGCGACAACGAATCCATCTTTATTGCTAAAAGCAGCTGAGATCCCAGAATATAGCGAGATGGTCAGTGCTGCATTAGCATGGGCAAAAACAGAGTCTTCTGATACCGCACAACAAGTAGCTGATGCTTCTGATAAGTTAGCAGTACTGATCGGTAAAGAAATCGTAGGCGTTATTCCTGGGCGTATTTCTACCGAAGTTGACGCTCGTTTATCTTTTGCTACTGAAGCAACGGTTGCTAAAGCACGTAAATTAGTGGGTATGTACGCAGATGAAGGGATCAGTAAAGACCGCATCCTAATTAAAATCGCGTCAACATGGGAAGGTATCCAAGCAGCTGAAATCCTAGAAAAAGAAGGTATTCAGTGCAACTTGACGCTACTTTTCTCCTTTGCCCAAGCTCGTGCATGTGCGGAAGCAGGTGTTTTCTTAATCTCGCCTTTTGTTGGTCGCATTTTGGACTGGTACAAAAAATCAACGGGTAAAGATGCCTTTCCTGGCGCTGAAGATCCGGGTGTGCAATCAGTGAGTAAGATCTACCAATATTATAAAGATCATGGTTATCAAACCGTTGTCATGGGTGCAAGTTTCCGTAATACAGATGAAATTATTGAACTCGCTGGATGTGATCGGTTAACTATTGCTCCTGCTCTGTTGGAAGAGCTAGCCAACACAAACGGTGAATTAACGGTAAAATTAAGTGACAAAGGCGCGACACAAACACCGCCTTCTCGTTTAAGTGAAAGTGAATTCCGTTGGGCTATGAACGAAGATGCCATGGCCACTGAAAAACTAGCCGAAGGCATTCGTAATTTCACTATAGACCAAATTAAACTTGAGCAGTTACTCCAAGCCAAGCTATAAGTATAACTAGCCAGTCGACACTATGATTGCCGACTGGCTAAAACTAAACGGTGCTTCTCTAAAAACAAAAAACGCCCGTAACAACTAATACCTACCCTACGCCTCAGACATGACTTTGTCATGTAACTAATGGATTGCTAACAAAAGGCTATTTTATGAGTATTACCCAAACCCAACCGTGGCAGAATCTACAAGCTTTGGCAACAAAACAAGCTGATGTCCACATGCGTGATGCATTTGCCACTGATCCTGATCGTGTTAAACGCTTTTCCCAAAGTGCTTGTGGATTACATATCGATTTTTCTAAAAACACGATTTCTGATGATATTTTTGCAGAGTTAATCGCACTAGCTGAAAGTGCAGATGTTGCCCAAAAACGTACTGATATGTTTACTGGCTCACCCATTAATCATACCGAACAACGTGCTGTGTTACACACCGCTTTACGTAACTTTGGCACTGATCCTATCTACGTTAATGGCAAAGACATCATGCCTGATGTCCAAGCAACACGTGCTAAAATCAAAGCGTTCACTGAGGCGCTCCACTCGGGTGAGCACAAAGGCTATACCGGCAAAACCATCACAGATGTCGTCAGTATTGGTATTGGGGGTTCATTTTTAGGCCCTAAAATTATGTCAGAGGCCCTATTGCCTTATCATCAACACAAACTCAATGTACACTTTGTCGCCAACGTTGATGGCTGTCATATTCAAGATGTTTTGGCACAACGTGACCCAGAAACAACCTTGGTCCTCATGTCGTCTAAATCTTTTGGCACCCAAGAAACGAAACAAAATACCCTAACGGCAAAGGCATGGTTCTTGGCGTCAGGAGCACCACAATCTGCGATAGCGGATCATTTTGCCGCTATCTCATCAAACGTACCCGCAGCGGTTGAATTTGGCATGAGTCCAGACCGTGTCATCGGCATGGAAGACTGGGTAGGTGGCCGTTATTCGTTATGGTCTGCAATTGGTTTACCGATTGCATTAGCTATCGGCTATGCTAATTTCGAACAACTACTGAAGGGGGCAGAAGCGATGGATCAGCATTTCCAAACAGCCCCTCTTGCAGAAAACTTACCGGCTATTTTAGGTCTATTAGGTGTCTGGTATCGCAACTTCCAAGATGCTCAGTCACATGTGTTATTGCCTTACTATCACTATCTACGTGGTTTCCCTGCGTATGTACAACAATTAGATATGGAATCTAACGGTAAACGCAATCAACACGATGGTACCGCTGTAGACTATGCCACTGGTCCTATTATTTTTGGCTCTGAAGGTACGAACGGTCAACATTCCTTCCATCAGTTGATCCATCAAGGGGATACGATTATTCCTGCCGATTTTATTTTACCTTTAAATGTCCCTAACCAAGATAACACGCATCATGCGATGTTAGCGTCAAACTGTTTTGGTCAAACCCAAGCACTGATGCAAGGAAAAACCTTTGCAGAATGTCGTGCAGAACTCCCTGAGGGCTTATCTGACGTTGAAAAAGATACGCTTGCAGCGCATAAAGTCATGCCAGGTAATAAGCCCTCTAATACGATTACCTTCCAAACATTGGATCCGTTTACGTTAGGTGCTTTAGTTGCGCTGTATGAACATAAAGTATTTGTTCAAGGCGTCATCTGGGGCGTGAATAGTTTCGACCAATGGGGTGTGGAACTAGGTAAGGTGCTAGGTAATCAAGTTTTAGATGCTATTGAAACAGGTACGATGCATCCAGCCATGGACAGTTCAACCCAAGCTTTGATAGAGCAATTCAGAACAGCCCAATAAGCGTCATCATCGCCTCCTCCCTCGTCAGCAAGTTCCGCTTGCGGGGGACCTTCTCATTCGCAAACCCATGCCTGATGTACCATCACTGTCGCCTCTCAAAAAGTTAGATCACTCGTGAAAAACGTTGCTGATTTTTGTGCAGCCCTATATAAGCATCAAAGCACATCGCAATACTTCTAATCAACAACCTTGCAGCGGGATGGACTTTAATCCAACGGGCGTCGAGCGTTAACAACCCATCTTTAATGAAAGGGCTTAATAAGGTCTCAGCCTCTGCAAAATACGTCGTAAAATCAATACCAAAGGACTGTTCGACCGCTTGTTTATCGACTTGTAGATTACACATCAGCCCCATAATAACGGCTCGACGTATGTGATCATCCTTGTGCAGGCTTAACGTTTTTTCTACTGCCAACTGCTCTGCAGATAAAGCTGCATAATAGGCCTTCAGTGTCTTTGTATTTTGTAAATATCGATCCCCAATAAAACTTATCGCAGAAACACCTAAGCCTAGCATGTCAAGGTGTTGGTGTGTTGTATACCCCTGAAAGTTCCGGTGTAACACTTTATTCGCCTGTGCAATGGCAAGGGTATCATGAGATTTAGCGAAATGATCCATCCCTATCATATGGTAACCGGCTGCTTGCAAGTACTGATGAGCCATCGTCATCAAGGCAATTTTTTGATCCGGTGTTGGTAACCACGTGTCCTTGATTTTGCGTTGCGCAGCAAAACGTGTCGGTAGGTGGGCATAGCTAAACAGTGAAATGCGTTCTGGCGCAAATGTTGTAACCGCATTCAGTGTTTGCTTGAAAGTCTCTGGTGTTTGTTTGGGCAACCCATAAATTAAATCAATATTAACTGACCTAAAACCAATTTTTTGTGCATGACGAATCAACTCCGCTACATGTGCGGTGGATTGCACTCGATTAATCGATATTTGTACTGCATTGTCAATATCTTGTACGCCCAAACTAATGCGACTGAATCCAAGTGCTTTTAAAGCTGTCAAATACGCCTGGTCCACACTGCGTGGGTCAATTTCAATACTCCATTCACAACTAGGACTGAACTGATAATGTTGCTTTAACAAGGCGACTAGTCGCGTCATTTGTCCAATCGTTAAAAAGGTGGGTGTACCTCCACCGAGATGACATTGTTCAACGGTTTTACACGTCATGAAGTCTTGGGTGGCTTGCATTTCGAGGGCAAGAAAATCCAAATATCGATCAGCTTTGTCTTGGTGACGAGTGACAATTTTATTGCAACCACAGTAATAACACAGAGCATGGCAAAACGGGATGTGTACATACAAAGCAAAAGCATCTGTCGTAGCCGTTGCAAAAGCGTCTGCCAGTGCAGTGGGACTGTTATTTGGCGTGAATTCTAAAGCGGTAGGGTAAGAGGTATAACGCGGACCTTGGCTATTGTACTTGCTTACTAATGCTGGTGATAAAGATATGGACACGTAAGATTCTCAAGCGAATAAAAAGAGCCATTATGCTACCAATTCAACACTTATTGTTTATTGATCTAGAGCAATTACTAAGGGATATCGAGCGGTTCTTTATACTCCCAAAAGAACCACTCGTACTGGTCGGCATTGTACAATATGCGCTCCAGAATAAGTCCGCTTATTTACTTCTTTTCTTTGGGTTGCTTTTGACTGTTATAACGGTCAAACCAAGCTAAAATATACCCAACTTTGCGGGCTAAATTAGACGGTTTTGCCGCAATTCCATGATATGCACCTTGGATCCTGACTAAAGAACTTTCCACACCTTCTAAACGAAGAGCACCATAATACTGTTCACTTTCTCCCATAGGAGTACGCACGTCGAGCTCTCCGGTCAACACCATCGTGGGTGTCGTCACATTCCCCACCAACTTCAAAGGTGAGCGATTCCAATATTGATCAACGTCATTCCAGGGTAAATCTGTGAACCAGTATTTCGTCATAAATGTATAAATATCACTGGTACCAATCATACTTATCCAGTTGATCACCGGTTTGGCGACTACTGCAGCTTTAAACTTATCTGTTTTACCAATAATCCACGCAGTTAATACTCCACCACCAGAGCCACCAGTCACAAATAAATTATCCTGGTCAATATACCCTTTAGCCACTACACCATCGACCATATCCATCAGATCATCATAGTCTTGTGAGGGGTAATTTTTATCAATCAAATTGGCAAATTCCGTACCTTGTGAAGTCGAGCCACGAGGATTGCCATAGACCACCACATAGCCTGCCGCAGCGAATAACTGTACCTCGGTCGAAAACTCAGGACCATAAGCAGTATGAGGGCCACCGTGGATCTCCAAGATGAGTGGATACTTTTTACTTGGATCAAAGTCTGGCGGTGTCACTATCCAGGCAGACAGTTCTCGTCCATCTACCGAACTTTTTACTTTCATCTCCTGTGGTGCTGAGAGTTTCTTGTGGGCGAGCACATCACTATTTAAATCGGTGAGTACATGTATATTTTGCTTATCAGTAACCGCTAAATCTGCAGGAGCGACACCATTACCTAAGGTAAACACTACATCTCCTGCTGCAGTAACTGCAAAATCACCAGAGGTGTAAGGACGGCCAAAACTCTGGCCTCCTAACGCATCAGTTTTACTGGAAATCCTGCGATCTAATCCCACATGAGCGACGTGTTTTTTGCCATCATCGTCGTACGAGAAATATAAGCCTGCACCGTCTTTAGCCCAGCGGATATCACCAACTGAACGGTCCAAGGTTGGAGTTAAATCACGCACGTTTTGCGCTATAGAATGGTCCTGAATATCCATCACATATAAATGAGCAATTTGATTCGATTTACCATTATCAATAAACCCTGTAAAAGCGATTTTCTGCCCATCTGGACTCAAGACTGGGTTAGCTTCAGGCCCTGTCATATCCGTCAAACGGAGCCACGTACCCGTTTTGGTATTAATGCGCACTAAATCACTGTTAAAAACATCAAATTGGCTATCAGGCCGAATATTGGCAGAGACCACCACGTGTTCACTATCAGGTAACCAAGCAACTGTTCCAGAATAGTCGTAATCACCTTGTGTGACTTGACGTGCTTGACCTCCGATAACTGGGACTACATACAAATGCATATTCCCAGGTTTATTCATGCCTGCACCATCACGCTGAAATAAGGTATCTTCAATATATGTCGCAGGTTCAGCCCATTTTGCCCCCTTGGGTTTAAAGCCTAGGCTAAATAAAGGTTTTGGTGATTTAGGAGTAAACATAGAGAAAGCTAACGTTTTCCCATCCGGTGAAAAGGCAAGACCAGAGGGACGCATAGCGACATCTGTTACCCTAGTTGTCGTTTGGTTTGCAAAATCATAAACATAGATCTGAGTGCTACCTTCATGAGTAGATAAGTAAGCTAAACGTTGGCCATCTTTAGACAAAACTGGACTCGAATGATTAGCTTGACTGGATAAAAAAGGTAAATGCTTATTCCCGTCAATTTGTACAGTCCATAGATTACTTCTACGTGAATCGGACATAATATCTAGGCTAATGCGCTCATATAAGACTGTTTTATCATCACTTAAAATGATCGGATTTGCGGCATACTCTAAACCAAATATATCTTCGTAAGTCAAAGTATCTGCTATGGGATAGACACCTGAGTAAGCAAGATTCTGAGGCGTATTTTGCTGATTTATATTGGCATCGTTGGCATGTGATAAGCTCGACACAATTCCCAATACTGTACCAAGTACTACACCCACAAATGGTGTTTTCATGAGTCTTTTCGACTGTCGGTTTTGCATGTTCTGTATCCTGTTTAAAATGGCGCTGGATATTGGCGTAAGACATTTGCGACTTCGTCTAAACACTCTTTGGATAATGTCTTAGCAAAAGCCGCAATATTTTCTTCTAATTGCAACATACTGGTCGCGCCAATTATAGTAGACGTCACACCATCCACTTGATCGCACCATGCCAGAGCCAGTTGTGCGGGTGTCATATCATATTTTTGGGCGATATCACAATAAGCTTGTGTGGCACGTTGACTATCTTGGGTGTTGCGGAACAGACCATGGCGCTGCTCATAACTCCAACGACTGCCCTTGGGGATGACCCCATTGCGATATTTACCGGAAAGCATTCCGCCCGATAAAGGGGACCATGGCAAATAAGCAATATCTTCACAGACACAAGACTCGATGAGGAAAGGCCAATCTTTGGTATGTAATAAATTAAATTCATTTTGAATGGATACTGGTGCAGGCATTCCTATCTCTTGGGCAAGGTTAAGATAAGTATGGATCCCCCAAGTCGTATCATCAGACAAACCCCAATGCCGAATTTTACCCTCATCCAGCGCCTGTTTCAGGCCTAGCAAAATATCGCGCATATTTTCACGTTCAGCTTCAACATCCAGCTTAGTTGGCCGTGTTGCGTTTAATGCATGCTTACCAAAATGTGGCGTCATACGATTAGGCCAATGTAATTGGTATAAATCAATATAATCGGTGTTTAAACGTTCTAACGATCCTGCTAGTGCTAAGCCTACATTCTCTCCCGTGATCGGTGCATTATTCCGGACATAGGGAAACCCCGGACCAGCGATCTTAGTCGCAATAATCATATCTTTGCGTTTATCCGGGTGACGTGACAACCAGTTGCCAATAATTTGCTCTGTTTTGGTGTACGTAGGTTCGCTTGGGGGAACAGGGTACATCTCTGCCGTATCAAAAAAGTTAATTCCAGTAGCGATAGCATGGTTGAGCTGTAAGTCTGCATCGGCTTGGGTATTTTGTATACCCCATGTCATTGTACCTAAACAAATTCTTGAAACCGACAAACCAGAAGCACCTAGAGGAGAGTAACGCATAAAATTCCTTATTATTTTGATAATTACCGAATGAGGTTAGCATATTCATAGGCTAAAGCCTTACGGAATATTATTTTCTATAACTTTACTCGATCATTGACAATATATGAGTAATAATCAATATAAGCGCAAAAATTAAACAAATTCATAACAAGGAGGTTCTCATGGAAGAATCAATAACGTTAGAAACACCAGCGCCAAATAAAGCAAAACGAAAAAGCAAAAACGGAAAATGGCGAGAAATTGAAGCGATTAAAGAGAAAAGCCGACTTGCCAAAGAGCTTGGCGCTTATGATTTTAATTTCGACTTTAGCGACGAAGATAAATAGCACGAATAACCTGGGTCGGTAACATCGTATGAAGCAGGGCCATATTTGGGTGTTATTGCCCCATTAAATGATCACACCTGCCAATTGATGCTGCCTAACCCTTTTCTGTCTAACCAATCATTTGCCAGACTAAAGTGCTTGCAGCCAATAAACCCCCTATGGGCTGAAAGGGGTGAAGGATGAGGCGCTTTTAGTACAAGATGTTGCTGAGTGTCTATCTGCGGAGCAAATTTTTGCGCATGGGCTCCCCACAGCATAAATACTACGTGTTGATTGTTTGTCAGTAGGAACTCTAACGCTCGGTAAGTAAATGTTTGCCAGCCAAGCTTGGCATGAGAATGTGCCTGGCCGTCGTTAACCGTTAGTACCGTGTTGAGCAACATTACCCCCTGCTTTGCCCAAGCGGTCAAGTTACCATGCACAGGGGGAACAAAATCAGATAAACTCATTTCCAACTCTTTATAGATATTCTTCAAGGAAGGTGGAGGTTGGATACCATCGGGGACTGAAAAACTTAAACCATGAGCTTGACCGGGCCCGTGATAAGGGTCTTGACCTAATATAACCACTTTTGTTTGAGATATGTCGGTTAACAAAAAAGCGGCAAACACATCTTTTTCAGCTGGGTAAACAACTTGTCCGTTGGCACGCAACGAAGCCACTTCACGCTGTAGATGCTGAAAATACGTTTCTTGTTGTTGTTGTTCAATAAAATCGGCCCAAGTCGACATAGGCACCTATAAAAAAGCGGCAAAATCTTAAACTGAGATTACCGCTTGTCACAATAAATTTCTAGTAGATATAAGTACGCTTAGAAAAAATATTCCAAAACGTACTCATCTTCACGCATAAAACACTAACATTACTTCAAAATATCAAACATGTATTGTTTAATTGCTTGATAATCAGCCGGTTTATCCACATCTAACGACGTTTCAGCAGCTACATCGGCTAAGGCTTTAGGTAATGCTAATGGTTCACCTAAGATATTTTCCACTGACTCTCGAAACTTAGCAGGGTGTGCTGTACCTAAGAATAAGCCAGTTTCTCCTTCTGCTAAACTCTTTTGCAGACTGCGATAAGCAAGCGCAGCATGAGGCTCTGAGGTATAGCCTACGCTTTGTAAATGTTTCATTGCGATTTGTGTACAATCTTCGTCAATCATCATACCCGTGATGATGTCTTTATCAATAATCCCGAATTCGACCATAGCTTCGATCCGTGGCCAATTGTTGGGTTGGCTCACATCCATAGCATTAGACAAGGTAGCAATCGTGTCTTTCGGAGCCCACTCACCCGTTTCTAAATAGCGAGGAACCGTGTCATTCAAATTTGTTGCCGCGATAAAACGCTTAATCGGCAAACCGAGTGCTTTAGCAATCAGGCCGGCTGTTAAATTACCAAAATTTCCACTCGGCACAGAAACAACCAGCTCCTTACGAGCTGCCTCATCTAACTGAGCAAAGGCTTCAAAATAATAACAAACTTGTGCCAACAACCGAGAAATGTTGATCGAGTTAGCTGAATTAAGGTGCAGTTCTTCGCGCATTTGCGGATCATCGAACGCTTGTTTGACGATGGCCTGACAAGCGTCAAAATCACCATCAATGGCAACAGTATGAATATTGCCACCTAGTGTAGTAAAGAGCTTTTCTTGTAATGGAGAAATCTTACCTTTAGGGAACAAGATTACGACATTGATATTATCAATACCGTGGAAAGCATGTGCTACTGCAGCTCCTGTATCACCTGAAGTTGCCGTCAAAATAGTCACTGGAGCACCTTGACTGATTTTCGTCAAACATTGAGCCATAAAACGACCACCAAAGTCTTTAAATGCTAACGTTGGACCATGGAATAACTCTAATGCATAGGTTTGTTCATCGACTTTCACTACCGGTGCAGGGAAGGTAAATGCAGCCTCGACTAGGGCATTTAATTCGCCTTCACTGAATTCATCACCAATAAGGTGTTGTAAGATCAATTGGCTACGCTCGACCAGTGGTAATGCCAATGCAGCATTAATATCTGCTAGGGGAGCTATCTCTTCAACAAAAAACAAGCCTTGGTCACGCCCTAAACCGGTTTTAACGGCATCACAAAAACCAACTTGCTGAGTATTATCTTTTAAATTAACCAAATGCATGGTTGTTCCTTTCTATCAAAAATAAGGTTATAAAACGCGACTGCCTGCTGTATCAATATGACACACATGAGTAAAACCGTCTTCGTTCTGAATATAGTGTTTAGTTAAATAATCCGCTACTTTTTCTGCTGTAGCACGATCTGGACAGGCTGCAAATACAGTTGGACCTGAGCCAGATATACCAAAACCTAAAGCGCCATTGGCCAGCGCAAATTCTCGACTTTCCGAAAAATGCGGCAACAATGATTGGCGATAAGGTTCGGCAATCACATCTTGTAAAACTGCGGCGGCTAAAGGCGCGTTTTGGGTATGCGATGCATGGATAAATGACGCTAATTGACGACCAAATGTCAATGTGGTCGCCATGGGTAATTCAGTCGGTAAAATTTTACGAGCTGCAGAGGTTGATACAGAAATTCCTGAATAACATATCGCCCAATACCAATCGGCAAACACTGGAACATTTTCACAGATAGGACTGTCTAGTCCCGTCATCAGTGTCATCCCACCAAACAAGGCTGGGGCCACATTGTCATAGTGTACGGCTCCGCTAATTTGCCCTTCACACTCCCCCATCATAAACAACAAGCTATTATCATCAAAAGGATGGTCATAAAATGCATTCAACGCATAAAACGCTGCAACAATCGAGCTAGCGCTGGAACCCAGGCCAGACCCTATCGGTAAGTTTTTGGTCAAATGCAAAGCAAGTGTTTTTACGGGCAGCCCTTTTTGTACCAACGCCTCATTAAAAAAATGATAACTAGTAGTAACAATATTATTGTCAGTACCAGGTGGTAATCTATCGGCAAAGCGCCCAGAAACCGTTAAGGTATATTCAGGGGCCTCTTGGACAGTGACTTGATCACCTAATAAAGTGCCATCCACCGGCGCCAGGCTAGCACCAAGGACATCAAAGCCAACACTTACATTACCGATGGATGCAGGTGAAAACGCAGTGAGAGACTGACTCATAGTTCTTGTGTCCATGCCATTGTTCTAAGGATATCGGCAAATACACCAGCTGCTGTAACTGTTGCGCCAGCACCGTAGCCACGAATGACAAAAGGTACTGGGCTGTAATAATCAGAGTGCATTGACAAGGCATTCTCACCGTCTTTAACTGCTGCAAGTGGGTTATCTAATGCCACAGCTTGGATACTGACAGCGCATTTACCGTCTTTGATACTCCCAATATAGCGCAATACTTTATGATCCGCTTTCGCTTGTGCAACTAATTCAGCATAGTAATCGTTGGCTTTTTCAAGATTAGCCATAAACGTCGGAATGTCACCGCTGTCATCAAAGTCAGCAGGTAACACAGACTGAATATCAATATCACTTAGTTCGCATACCATCCCTGCCTCACGTGCCATGATCAGTAATTTACGCGCGACATCCATACCGCTTAAATCATCTCTCGGATCGGGTTCTGTGAAACCGTTCGATTTTGCGACAGCGGTTGCTTCTGACAAAGATAAACCTTCTTCTAGCTTACCGAACACATAGGATAAAGAGCCTGATAAAATACCTTCAAAAGTATTTAAGCGGTCACCTGCAGACACTAACTTTTGTAAGTTATCAATAACCGGTAGACCTGCACCTACGGTTGTTTCATATAGATATTGACGCTTGTGACGCAAAGCGGCCGCTTTGATATCTGCATAATACTGACTACTGCCTGTATTGCCTTTTTTGTTTGGCGTCACTACATGGAAACCAGCATCAAGGATGTCAACATACTGATCAGCTACGGACTGGGCACTAGTGCAATCAACAAACACAGGATTCGTTAAACTATTATCCACCACAAATTGTTGTAGCTCTGGTAAGCCATAATGCACACCGTGTTCTATTAAATCAGCTTGCCATTGGGCTTTGTCACTCAAATCAATCCCATTAGGATTAAGCAATACTTGTTTCGAGTTGGCTACACCATAGACGCGTAAGCGTACTGATTTAGCTTCTAGCTGAGGTTGTTGACGTGCGATCTGGTCCAATAACTCAGCCCCCACTGTGCCACAACCGATAAGAAAGACATCGATACAATGCATTCGGCTAAAGAAGTTTTGATGCACAACTTTGACGGCTTTTTTCGCTTTATTTGCTTCAATCACTGTTGAAATCGAGCGTTCTGATGAACCTTGAGCAATCGCGATGTTGTTAATTCGTGCTTGAGCTAACGCTTGGAAAAACTTTGCAGCCATACCTTTGGTTTTACGCATACCATCACCGACTAAGGTGACAATCGATAAATTTTCTCGAACATCAATCGGTTCAAGTAACTTATTGTGCAGTTCCAAAGCAAACTCATCGTGTAAAACATCCAATGCTTTGCTGTGATCAACGGCAGAAATACAGAAACTGATCGAGTACTCTGAAGATGACTGAGTGATTAAGGTAATTGAAATCTGAGCATTCGCTAATGAGTCAAAAATACGCGTAGCCATACCCACCATCCCCTTCATCCCAGGGCCAGCGATGTTTAGCATCACGACATCATCTAAATGAGAAATCCCTTTAACATGGGTCCATTTTTCACTTTTCTCGTTACTGATTAAGGTACCTGGTGCGGCTGGGTTCAAAGTGTTGCGAATCAAGCATGGTATGTGGTGTTGGGCAATCGGACCGATCGTTTTAGGATGCAAGACTTTAGCGCCGAAATAAGACAGTTCCATCGCCTCTTCGTAGGTCAACTTATCCATTAAGACCGCACCTTCTACTTGGTTTGGATCAGCGTTATACACGCCATCTACATCCGTCCAAATTTCACATACTTCAGCGTCAATACAAGCAGCAAGAATTGCTGCTGAATAATCAGAACCGTTTCTGCCCAGCGTGACTTTTTCACCTTCTTCATTAACAGCCACAAAACCCGGCATAATAAGCAACGTGTCACCTGAAGTATCTACTGAGCCAAATGTGGCTTTTGAGGCACCAACATCGGCTAAAGCATCCAAATAAGGACCATGAGCAATAATGTGTTCAACGGGATCCACAATAGCGGTAGTCACGCCACGTGCTTGTAAAATACCTTGTAAAATATTGACTGAGACATATTCACCTAAACTAAGCAACTCGGCAGTTGTGCTTTGTGGGGCAGAGTTCAGTAAAGAAATACCTCTTAATTTTTCATCTAAAATGGTCAGGGCATCATCGATGACTGCTTTCACAGGTTCCGGCTTGAACCCTTCAACGGCCCCCATTAATTCTGCCACGATACTATTTAGTGTCATGGTTAATTTGGCTTGTAACTCGCCAAAATCCTCTTGGGCTTGGGCTTGTTCGACTAATAGCGACAATGCATTAGTCACACCTTTAGGAGCGGATAACACAGCAGCTGCACCATGGGTTTGATGTACATCAAATACAATGTCAGCGACACCTTGATAACGTTGGGCGTCGGCTAATGATGACCCACCAAACTTTAAAACTTTCATATAGACTCCTGTATGCCCTTTATTGTGTGAGTATTGATAATTTTTGAGACACTATGCAATACTCTTGCATGATTCATTAACACCTTGCCAAAAACGAAAAAGCCCGCTAACTTAGCGGGCTTCTGAAGATTTTGTGACTTGCACTAACCAACGTCCGCCCTGTTAAGGATGGTAATAATCGTCATGTCGGTGGTGCTAATAATTGTTTTCATGCTTTTAATTTGCCGTATAGACGTCTAAATGTCAACAACAAATAAGCATACTTTTTATGTTGATTATCATAGCACGACTAAGGTCTAAATACAGGGGCTTTTTAAACCTTTCTGTTTTACTTTATAGTGAGGACATCTCATCCAAGGTCTTTGTCGCAAATACAACCAAACCTTTATCGTTTAGGATGCTCAATGGAACGTGCCCAAAAAATCGCTTATCAAATTTTATCTGGTTTTGATAAAAGCTATCGATGGTATTCTCGGATCACCAAAGGTGCCCAATCGCGATTTGAGCAAAGGCGCTGGGCAGCTTCACAGCAGGCGATAAAAGAACGCATCACGATTTATGAACAAAGCCTAGGTGAAGTCGTCACTGAAATTTATCATCATTTGCAACCACAACAGGAGACCGCTGAGTTTTGGTTACAAATGAAAACCTGCTATACCAAACTCATAGCTCATCATCCACAGTTTGAACTGGCAGAAACGTTTTATAACTCTGTTATTTGCCGTATTTTCAAACATGGCTGCATTACCAACGATATGATGTTTGTCGAGTCAACCCGGTGTTATCTTCCCGGACAAGAACGCGACAAAGTGGTTGTGTCATTTGATACCACGGGTACCGTGCGGAATATGTATGATCAGATTTTCGCAACATTCACGTTTAACACGCCATTTGCGGACTTAGAAAGAGACAAGCAAAACCTTGAACAAGGTTTACGAGCAGTCTTTCCCCAAGAAGAGTTAGCCAAAGTCCATACGGTAGAAATGTTACGGCCTGTTTTTTTCCGAGGGAAAGCTGCGTATCTCATTGGGCGTATCTGCTTAGAAAACAAAACTCTCCCTTTTGTGATTGCCCTGAGAATCAACAAAAGTCATGAAATATTTGTGGATGCCTTACTAACTGACAGTGCAGATCTGAGTGTTATTTTTGGGTTTGCACGTTCTTATTTTATGGCAGATACTCAAAATCCAGCAGAATTAGTCGCTTTCTTAGCTGAACTACTCCCCAATAAAAAACAGTTCGAATTGTATATGTCATTGGGCTTTTATAAGCACGGTAAAACAGAATTTTTCCGGAATTATTCTCACCACCTGACCCAAACTCAAGACAACTATGAACTTGCCCCGGGGATCAAGGGTTTGGTTATGACCGTTTTTCATCTTCCAAGTTACGGCATTGTCTTCAAAGTCATTAAAGATGAATTTGCTGAAAGTAAAAAAATTACCCGTGATTTTGTTAAAAACCGATATCGACTCGTCAAAACGTCAGATCGCATCGGACGCATGGCTGATACCCATGAATATATGAATTTTAACTTTGACTTAAACCGGATCGATCCTGAACTTCTCAACTATTTACAAGAGACCTGTGCGAGTAGTATCGCCATTACAGGAGATGTTTTAACTATCAAACATTTGTATATCGAAAGGAAAATGACACCTTTAAATATATACTTAAATGAAGAAACCGACCCGGTAAAGATCCGTTCGGCCATTGATGAACTCGGTTTATGCATCAAACAGATTGCCTTAGCAAACATATTTCCTGGAGATATGTTGCACAAAAACTTTGGCATCACTAAACACGGTCGCGTCATCTTTTACGACTATGATGAAATTTGCTTCATGAATGAACGCAACTTTAGAAAAATGCCTCAAACTGATGACCCATTTGCTGTAGATACTTTATCTGTCGGACCTAATGATGTTTTCCCGCAACAATTTGAACATTTTATTGTTGGGAAAAAACATCTAAAGGATTTACTAAAAGAACTCCATGGGGACTTGATGACCCCAGAATATTGGATCAAAATTCAAGGGATGTGTAAAGCAGGTAAATATCTTAATTTCACCCCCTATAATCCGAAGAAAAGTTTTTTCTATCACCCTGATAAAAAGTATGATTATCTGACGCTTTAGACATTCTGCCTTTTTCTATCAGTGGCAAACTTGTAACCAATAGCCCCTAGCTTGAGGTCTTTTGCATGAATATAGTGACCTCAGCTACGACAATGCCAAACTTTTTGATATATGATCGGTTCATCATGGTTTGGTCGTCTAACGCAAAAAACCAATCATCAAAAGATACTGTGTATGTACTACCATCAACGGTCAAATCCATTTCATATACAAAATTAAACGCACTCCCATAAGGAGTGCCTAGGGCGTCACCATTGATATCACCGGCATTCCCCACAAATGTGCCATCCGCTTGAGGAGTCAACCGCCAGACACGCTTTTGAACTCCTTCACCGACAATATATGTAAAGGTTTCATCTAGCACTAAAACGCCGTCTTCCACCGTGCCATCAATATCCACAATGAACCTCTGAACCACTTCAGCTGAACGATTTTGGACAATCCCCCATGCTTTAACATCGCCAGAAAAGAATGCCACAACATTAAATTCAGGTGCTTGCTGTTTATAGTCGTTTCCATCAATCGTTAAAGTGCAGCCACTCAAGGAGAACACCAATAAACTCGATAAGCAAAGCGCTCGTAAATGTTGTTTCAACATAATTATATTCCTAGTAATTTTTTTCGTAATTTCGGTTCTGAAGTATTGGGGGCCAGCCAAATACCAAAAAATGCGTCGGCAAACAAAGGATCACTAACCTCACCTACTGCTGAGCCATTGTAAAAGAAATAACTACTTCCAGTGACGGACCGAACTCCCAGTAACTCGTCACCTGCTTGCACATCAGGAAATATAGCGAGCATTTCAACTAACCAACGCTTTAACTGTTCTTGATCGCGGTATCCTTGGCCACGCATTTCATCCAGTGAACGTTCTGCAATATCAGGTCCAGAGAAATCCATTAGATAGCGAAGAGAAAGCGCATATGTCCCTTGTGCTGAAAAATTTTGCTGTGGTGCAAATAGCTGTGCATCATATACATCCCAAAATAAATAGGATAAGCGGGCTTTGCCGACTAAATTAGTAGGCTGAACAAAGGATTTCACTTGGGCAATGTCGATTGTTGATTCAATTTGGGTTGGCTTCTCGGTTACTGGAGCGGCCCAAGCAGGTATACTCAAGCACACACTCAAAAATATACTGAAATATGTCAACTTATGCCCCAAATAGCGGGTACTTGCATGCCATTTTGACCGTTTAAAAAACGAATTATTTTGCATCTTATGCTTATCCTTAATGAAAACACTGTGGATTTTTAATCACATAATTCAACTGCATGATTAAATGGTTCTATGTTAATGTTTACCCAATCAAGACAGATATTGATCAACTTTAATGTACAATTTACCTCCCGCATTAGCTGATGTACTGACGCTACCCTCTCCTCTTGAAAGTATGACTCTCGACGGCAGTCTCGCTAGGATATGGTGCAAAAGAGATGATTTAATTCATCCTATTATTTCTGGAAATAAATGGCGTAAATTAAGTCAAACAATCACAGCACTAGGCCATAGACGGGTTACTCAAGATTCAGTGCACCTGATCAGTTTCGGGGGGGGCCACTCTAATCACTTGCATGCATTGGCCTATACTTGTTTTGTGTTGGGCTATGAGTTTACGGCTATTGTACGTGGTCACTATACGGGAAATGAAACACCTTGCTTACAGGATTTAGCGGCATGGTCGAGTCATATTATTTACACAGATAAGTCCCAATATAAACGCTATACAGACCCATCTCATCCAGAACACCAAGCCAGTATTCAAGCCTTACAAACAAGCCACCCTAACGCAATAATTCTGCCAGAAGGAGGTTACTCGGTGGATGCTTTAGCAGGAAGTGCTATGTGTATGACAGAAATAGCAACACAATTACCGCAAGCATATGACCAATACTCAGCAGTACCACAAAAAGTATTAGTTGTGAGTCCTGTCGCCACGGGTGCCACTCTCGCTGGCTTAGTGGCCGCCAAATACTGTGACGTGTTGGGAATAGCGGTGTTAAAAGGCCAAGGTTATCTCGAGGATAACGTCTCTGAGTTACTCTGTGATGAACACTACGACAGGGACAACACGTGGTGGATAAATCATGATTATGTCACTCGTGGATATGCCAAATCTTCTCCCGTATTAGATGGATTTATCACATCTTGGAACGCAGCAAATCCCACGTTATTAGTGGAATCTTGTTATTCAGGAAAAGCGCTGTGGGGCTTGAGCGAGCTAGTCAAAAGTGGCCATCTTAAGCATTATACCGATATTGTATTTCTGCATACTGGCGGTTTGCAGGCGACTAGAAACCTTTCGACAAATTCTATCGACAAAAAGTGAACATTTGAAAATTGTGAACTAATATTAATACCTAGACGTTCTAATTATATATTCGTTACTAGGACATTACCTTGCATATTCCCAAACCAGAACTTCCTGCAGATGTTACCCAAATGATAGACGCGAGTTTAGCTTTATGTTCCTCGCTTCTCTCGTATAACGAAACGTTTTACCCCTTCGCTGCCATTGGCATAGATGGCGATATACAGAGTGTGTTTTTTGACGAACACAAAGAACACGAATGTGGCGTTATTGAGCAATTAGAAGACACTATCTTGCACCACACTGTCAATGTATCCAAAAGCAATTCATTGATTGTGTATTCTGCGTATGTCGACACCCCACAAACGGAAAACCAAGATGTTCTAGTTTTTGAAGTCTCTTTGTATACGGGGATAATGCAACAAATTCTTTATCCGGTTACCTTTACGCCCAATAAGGTGGAAATCGGTGCGCCATTTATGCATCAAACATTGTAAAAATTGTATTCGGTGCTAGAATTCGCGAAATTTTGACGGTATCTTCTTACTGGATGGGTAAGGACTGTCTATCGTTTAGCTTTTATTCATTGATAAGGTTTTGTTATGTCTACTGTTTTAATTATTGGTGCAGGCGGTGTTGCTGCAGTTACAGTAAAAAAATGCGCCCGCTTAGTTGAGCACTTTTCAGAGATCTATTTGGCCTCAAGAACAGTGAGTAAATGCGCAGCGTTACAAGAAGAAGTGGGAGCTGATCGCGTTAAAGGGGTGTTTGCCGTCGATGCTGACCATGCACACGAGGTAGAGGCCATCATTAAACAAACTAAGCCAGACTTAGTGGTTAACCTAGCATTACCTTACCAAGATTTAGCAATTATGGATGCTTGTTTAGCATGTGGCGTTGATTATTTGGATACTGCAAATTATGAACCCAAAGACGTCGCTAAATTTGAATACTCTTGGCAGTGGGCATATCAGGAACGCTTTGAAAAAGCTGGGTTAATGGCTTTATTAGGTAGCGGTTTTGATCCTGGTGTCACTAATGTATATACCGCATATGCAGCGAAACATTACTTTGATGAAATTCATTATCTCGATATCGTAGATTGTAATGGTGGCGATCACGGACAAGCCTTCGCCACTAACTTTAACCCTGAAATCAACATTCGAGAAATCACTCAGCGTGGCCGTTATTATTTCAACGGTGAGTGGCGTGAAACAGAACCGTTAAGTGTTCGTGAGGACCTCCATTATCAAAATATCGGTGAGCGTGCTTCTTATTTGATGTATCACGAAGAACTAGAATCATTAGTGAAACATTTTCCAACGATCAAACGCGCACGTTTTTGGATGACATTTGGTGACGCCTACCTAAATCACTTAAAAGTCCTTGAAGGTATTGGTATGACGAGTATTGATCCGATTGACTTTAATGGCCAACAAATTGCCCCACTGGAATTTTTAAAAGCCGTGTTGCCAAATCCAGGTTCATTAGCTGAGGGGTACACTGGACAAACATGTATTGGTACCTACATTACTGGTGTTAAAGATGGCCAAGAAAAAACGATTTTCATTTATAACAACTGTGACCATGCAGTTTGTAACGAAGAAGTCGGTGCACAGGCTGTTTCATACACCACTGGTGTGCCAGCAATGATCGGTGCGGCATTAATGTTAAATGGTACATGGCGCAAAAATGGCGTGGTCAACATGGAAGAAATGGATCCAGATCCGTTTATGGAAATGCTAAATAAACATGGTTTACCTTGGCATGTCATGGAATGTGAATCACCTTTTGACCGCTCTGAAAGCTAAATATCTAGGATTAAACATGCCACATTGGACCAATAACTCTGACATCCAGAGCCCTTGTTATGTTCTGGAAGAGCAAAAATTATTGCACAATTTAGCACTAATACAGCGAGTCCAAGAGGCAACGGGTGTAGAAATCATCTTGGCACTTAAAGGCTTTTCCATGTGGTCATGTTTTCCAATTATGCGCCCATATTTACAAGGGGCGACAGCTTCTGGTTTGTGGGAAGCCTTACTTGCCAAAGAGTTTGGGAAGCAAGTACATGCTTTTTCACCCGCATTTAAAACCTCTGAAATGGAAGAAATCTGCCAAACCGTCGATCATCTTTCGTTTAATTCTATTGCCCAATATTTATTGCATAAATCGACTGCCCATCGCCATAATGTGAGCATCGGTTTACGGGTCAATCCTGAGCATCAAGAAGCCGACACTCCCTTATATGATCCTTGTGCACCAGGTTCTCGGTTAGGGATAACAGCAGCACAGCTCAAAGAGCAAGACCTTAGCGACGTTGAAGGCTTCCATATCCATGCCCTATGTGAGTCTGATTCATATGCGACTGAACGCATGCTAAACGCGATAGAGCAACAATTTTCCGAATATTTTGCTAAATTAAAGTGGCTGAATCTCGGTGGTGGTCACCTAATGACGCGTGCTGATTATGATGTTGAGCATCTCATCGAGGTGTTACAACGCTTTACGGCAAAATACCCTCATCTACAAGTCATCCTTGAACCAGGTTCTGCTGTAGCTTGGGATACTGGCCCGCTAATTTGTGAAGTCGTTGATATTGTTGAAAACAATGGGCCCATAGGGATCCTAGATATTTCTGTGACGGCACATATGCCTGATGTATTAGAAATGCCCTACCGCCCGAATATCCTTGGCGCAGGTGCAGCAGATGAACTGCCATATACCTACAAACTCGGTGGCAATTCTTGTCTGGCTGGCGATATGTTACCAGCGTATAGTTTTGCTGAACCGTTGGCAGTGGGACAGCGCTTGGTATTCACCGACATGATGCATTATACGATGGTCAAAACGACTTTCTTTAATGGTATTCAGCACCCTGCGATTGGCGTATTAAAAACCGATGGGACATTTACATTAGTTCGTGAATTCACTTATCAAGATTTCAAAGATAGGCTTTCTTAGAAAGTCATTTATCAGGGGAACCCCTTGTACGAAGTATTCCTCTAGCCTAAATTAGCAAGCGCCCATTGGTATAAAGTGTTCTTTTTGAGGCCATAGTGAGTGGCGACTACACCTGCCGCTTTCTTGGGTGGCATTTCTGTATACAACAAACGTAAAAGGTCTTGAGCGGCCATAGGTAGGGCTTCGTCCTGAGCTAATCCGGGACTGACTAAAATGACAAACTCACCTTTTTGTCGGACATCTTCTGCAGCAAACCATGCATGCACAGATTCTGCAGAACCATAGCGATACGTTTCGAAGGTTTTACTGATTTCTTTGGCGACCACAATATTTTGTTCAGCAGGTAACATTTCAGCTAATACACTCAGCGTATCAAGAATACGTCGAGGCGCCTCATAAAAAATACTCGTGGCCGTTTCAGTGAGTAGGGTATGCGCTAAGTTTTGTTTAGCTTGGTGTTTGACAGGGAAAAAGCCTTTAAATGTAAATGTATCAGAGGGTAACCCAGAACCGGCCAGCGCAGCAATGGCAGCACATGGGCCAGGCAAACTCACCACAGGTAGGTTTTGCTTACGACAAGCATGTACGATCTTATATCCAGGATCACTAATTAATGGCGTGCCAGCATCACTTATTAACGCCAACGATTCGCCCTTTTCTAACCTTTCGATCACTAGCTCAATACGCTGAGATTCGTTATGATCATGAATCGAAAAGGTGGGTTTTTTGATCCCTAAATGTTCGAGTAATATCCGACTATGCCGAGTATCCTCACAAGCAATGGCACTCACCTCCGATAAAACTTGAATAGCACGTTGTGTGATATCTTGGAGATTCCCTATCGGGGTTGGCACAATATATAAAAAACCCGTGTCTGACATAATGCTTGTTCATAAAAAATACAGTAAGATGTATTATACACCCAAGCCGTTATGAACGGATAGCTTAGTTAGATCAGATTGCTTAAAACATTTGCCCGAACAGTATTTGGAGAACGCCACATAATGCACCTGTCACTGATACCTCTCGTTGGAATGGTTTTATTCACGCTCTTACTAACTGGCTGTGGCAGTACTCATAAACCTCAGACAACACTCCCGGAGCGTATAAAACAAACACAAGCGGCTCATACACAAGACCATTCAGTGCTTGCGGAATCTACAAAATACCTAAAAGCGGCCCAAGAAGCTGAGCAAATAGGTGCAGTTAATACTCTATATGAAAAAGTCTTAGCCGCTGCTAAAGTATATTTTACAAATGATGACTGCGCAGCCACACATGCTGTGCTTGCTCCACTTTTTACTGTGGATCATTTTGCGGCGCTAGACAAAGAACAGCAAGCCGAAGCTAGTTTTTACCGAGCGGTTTGCGCTCACCCACAAGATAGTCTTGTTAAGCGTATCGAACTGTTAAATGCGCCCACTCAAAAAACAGACTTATCCCAGCAACAATGGTTCAACAAAGCCTTGCTGTTTGAGGCGTTGTTAGATATTCCCAATGCCATTTATGCGTACGTAAAAAGTGAACGTTATGTGTTGGAGCAAGTATGGGCGTTAACCCAAAGTTTACCTGCTACAGAGTTAACGAAAACTGACGAACCAAGAGTGAACGCATTTATTGAGTTGGCGTTGATTTTACGTGAACACGGTCTCACTCCTTATGCATTGGCTAACGCCTTGACGTATTGGCAGTACCAATACGCAGGACATCCTTTGGTTACAAATATACCTCAAGAAATACCGGTGTTGTTGGCCAATGAACAAAATAATACTGCAGTCAAAGTCACCGTTCTCCTGCCTCTTAGTGGGCGCTTGGGAGCACGTGCTGAACAAATCAAACAAGGTATTCTGGCCAGTTATTTTGCCCAAGGAAAAGCTCATCTCCTGACGTTCACAGATACGTTTGGAATGGATAGTGAACAGATGCAATCAGCTATCGTAGATGCCGATGTTATTATCGGTCCATTACTAAAAGAAAATGTAGAAATGGTCTTACCGTTAATCAAACCACAACAACAGCTGTTTGCTTTAAATCGAGTGGATAGACAGACTACTCTTGATCCGGGAATCACAAACACGACACAACAAACAGATGAGATTAGTCGTCTCCTGGCAGGTTTCGACGCATCAAAAACGGCAACTGCCATGACATATTTTTTCGCACTGGCGCCTGAAGATGAAGCGACACAAATCGCAGAACAAATGTTTCGCGACCAGTATCAACAGCCTATTCTGATTCACGCCAATGATTCCACTGCAACGAGAATGGCTGCTGCGTTTAGCGAGCGTTGGGCGGGATTACAAGCTGACAACCGTTTACTCACTCTGACCTTTACTGACAACAAATCTCTCAGAAAAGCCATCACTGAAGTTTTGGGAGTAGCAGATAGTAAACAGCGAGCCAATAAAATAGAACGATATCTCGGCGGCGAGTTATTCAGTGTGACGCGTAATCGACGCGATATTGATGCGTTTGTGGTCTTTGCCAATGCCAAACAAACCGAATTAATTAATCCTATGATAGAGTCTAGTATCTCTTCTTTTTCGAGTACCATCCTACCAGTCTATGCCACCTCTCGTAGTTATAATCACAAGCTAAATAAGAACTCCCTAAGAGATCTACAAAACGTCAAATTCATTGATATTCCGTGGTTATTACAGCGTCAAGAAGATCCATTATACGCGACTCATAGCGCACTATTTCCAACCGCATCGACAACGGATAAGCGTTTATTTGCCTTTGGACATGATGCTTACAGCTTACTTTTTTCGGCACATAAATTAGCGCAAGTACCTGGTCTTGTATATTCAGGGTTAACTGGGGATCTGTACATAGATGAGCGAAAAACAGTCGCTCGACACATGCCTAGAGCAATGATTAAAAATCAACAGATTATCACTAGTGGCACAGAATAACGCTCAGTTTGCGTATGCTAGAGGGTTACTTGTTGAACAAAAAGTAGCCCGTTACCTACAAAGTAAAGGCTTAATATTAGTGACTCAGAACTTTAGCGCAAAATGTGGTGAAATCGACTTGGTCATGCGTGACAAAGCAACCTGGGTGTTTGTCGAAGTAAAATACAGAAAAAAGGGTTCGCATGGGACTGCACTAGAGCAATTTACCGCACAAAAAAGAAGAAAATTAACTGCAGCCATCTATGTCTTTATGGCAAAATATAATCTCAACCCAAATCATGTTGAGCATCGCATTGATTTGGTAGCTATTGATGGCAACAAAGCCAGATGGCTTACTTCAATTTAATAAGAGAACGCACATGATTGATAACATAAAAGCAAATTTCACCGAAAGTATCCAAACCAAGATAGCCGCTAGTGAAGTTCTACCTGAAGCGATTGCTGCGGCAGCAAACATGATGGTTGAAGCATTGATCCGCGGGAATAAAATCTTATCTTGTGGCAATGGGGGCTCAGCGGGTGATGCTCAGCATTTTTCTTCTGAGTTATTAAACCGTTATGAGCGGGACCGTCCAAGTCTTCCTGCAATGGCTTTAACGACAGATAGTTCCACGATTACCTCTATCGCGAACGACTATAGTTATGAAGAGGTGTTCGCCAAGCAGGTACGCGCACTAGGTCAACCTGGCGATATTCTCTTAGCGATATCGACTAGTGGTAACTCGGCCAACGTGATTAAGGCCATGGAAGCTGCATTATCTCGTGATATGACCATCGTCGCGTTGACTGGCAAAGATGGTGGTGAAATGGCTGGATTTTTGAGTGCGCATGATGTGGAAATCCGTGTCCCTTCAAATCGTACAGCCAGAATTCAAGAAGTGCATTTACTCGCCATTCACAACTTATGTGAATGCATTGACGATAGCTTATTCCCTCAGGATAACTAATTTACAATCATTTGGTTTCGAGGAACTCGTTTTATTAATTCCTTTGCTTAATTGAAAATCTGTGGAAAGTATTATGCGTAAAAAAATAAAATTCAGTTTGCTAGCCTTAGGCTTAACGACATTATTTACTCTGCAAGGTTGTACGGTGGTTGCTTTAAGCTCTGCTGTTGCAGTAGGCGCATCTTCATCTTCTGATCCGCGTAGTGTAGGTACCCAAATCGATGATACAAACAACGCATTGTCCATTGGTAACCGTATTACTAAGATTGAAGGCTTAAGTGCTGAAAGTAACATTGATGTTGAGTTGTTTAATCGCCAGTTATTACTTACTGGACAGGTAACTGATGCAAAATGGCTTAAACAAATTGATGCGGCTGTTAAACAAAATACCTATATCAAAAAATATCATAATCAGATTCGTATTGCGCCATTGGCCAGTGCGAAACAACAAGCCAAAGACATCATTATTGCTAATACTATTCGCGCAAAACTCATCGCTGATGATAAAGTATCGACGTCTAACATGAATGTTATTGTCAACAATGGCGAAGTTTTTTTGATGGGACTAGTGACGAATCAAGAAGCCACGATAGCTGTAGATATAGCACGTAATGTAAACAACGTTGTGCGCGTAAATCGTGTGTTTGAGATTATTTAGTTGTCGTGAGTTTACTTGACAACGGTGAGTGTCGGTTTGCCTTTCGGCTTAACTGGCTTGTCCGTTTCAGGTACTGGTTCATGCTCTTGGGTGTCTGTAACCGCTTCTAAAGGGCTTTCTTGGGCCGATTCGTCAATCTCTCTATCTTCAGGAGTAAAAACCGTTCCCGCCCCATTCTCGCGTGCATATATAGCCAACACGGCATGACAGGGCATACTAATCTCATATGGTTTACCACCAAAACGTGCTTGAAAGAATATTCCGTCGGGTGATAACGCAAAATTGACACAAGCAGATGGCGATACATTCAGAACAATTTGACCATCCTGGACAAATTGCATTGGTACAAATACGTTAGGTAACGAGGCATCCACAACTAGGTGCGGAGTTAAATCATTATCGACGATCCAATCATAAAATGCGCGCAACATATAAGGCTGGTTAGATGTCATTTTATGCTCGTCAGTAGAATTCATTGTATAGTATCACTTTGCTTAAAACGTTAGCTTTTAGACTGAGAAAGTAGACACACACTGTTCACAACAGTATGTGTCTACATCAATTTAGAGTGGTGCGTGGATCTCACGTTCTTGGTCAGTTAATGAAGCAATAAATGAACTGCGTTCAAAAATACGCTTCATGTAGTCCAATACTTCTTTACTGCCATTACCTGTTAAAGTGATATTCAATGCAGGAAGACGCCATAACAATGGTGCTAAATAACAATCCACAAGACTGAACTCTTCAGACATGAAATAAGGTGTATTAGCAAAAATAGGAGCAAGTGCAAGTAAGTTTTCACGCAGCTCATTTCGTAATGCTTCTGTATCACCATCACCACGGAAAATGTGACCGGCTTTGATATACCAATCTTGTTCAATACGGTGCATCAATAAGCGACTTTCACCACGTGCTACAGGATAAACTGGCATGAGTGGTGGGTGCGGAAAACGTTCATCCAGATATTCCATAATAATATCTGCTTTGTACAACGTTAAATCACGATCAACCAAAGTAGGCAACGTGCCATATTGGTTTAATTCTAATAACTCTTCGGGCAAGTTCATTGGGTCAACATAAGAGATATCGACACCGACACCTTTTTCGGCCAAAACAATTCTGACCTGGTGGCTGTATATATCAATATTATCTGAGAACAATGTCATTATTGAACGTTTGTTAGCTGCTAAGCCCATGTAGCTTTCTCCTGTAATGTACTCTCGTACATAATGAATATCGGAATTCGTTATAAATAGAAAAGGGGCGCAGTTGCCCCTTTTGGTATTATATCAGAAAATTAACTGAGATGAAGTAAGCAAATATTACTTCTTGATCCCACGCCAATAATCTTTCTTCAGTAAGTATGCAAAAACAAAGAATATGAAGATGAAAATCAAAACGCCTTTACCTAAGGCTTCAGATTCTAATCTTGAAGGCTCACCGGTATACTCTAAGTAATTCACCAAGTCCAAGATAGCCTTGTCATACTCTTCAGCATTTAGTTCACCATTGCCATCAGCAACAATACCAACATAACGCTCGACCATTTCACCATCAACCATCGCCTCTTCATAAGAGATACGTGGTGTACCTTGTAACTCTTGTAAAACATGAGGCATACCAACATTTGGGAACACCAAATTGTTCACTCCAAACGTTTTGCTGTCGTCGACATAGAAAGTACGTAAATACGTATACAACCAGTCGGCACCACGCACACGAGCTACCAATGTTAAATCTGGTGGTGGTGCACCAAACCACACAGCAGCGTCGGCTTGTGGCATAGGTGAAGTGATATAGTCAGTTGGTTTTTCACCAGTAAACTGCAAGTATTCTGTACCTAAATCAGTTGGAATACCTAAGTCTGCAAAAGTACGCGAGTAACGCTGATACTGTTGTTGGTGACAACCTAAACAATAATTCATGAAGATACGGGCACCATTTTGCAATGATGCTTGATCCGTTAAATCATAATCCGCTTTATCCAAAGGATGTAAAGAACCTGCTGCAAAAGCTAAGCTCGGTACTAATAAAGCAATAGCTAACAATAATTTTTTCATTAACGGATCCTCGTTGGTACTGGCTTGGTTTTTTCATTTTTACTATAAATCCACAGTAAACCAAAGAAACCAAAATACATTACAGTAGCAATCTGTGACGCAATGATTTTCCAGTTTTCTTGTGGCGTACCACCTAGGTAACCAAGGAAAATGAAAACAATAGCAAAGATAATTAGGTTCCACTTGTGGAGACCAGAACGATAGCGCCATGAGCGAACATTACCACGGTCCAACCAAGGTAAAGCAAACAATGCAGCAATAGCACCAAACATAGTTAAAACACCGAATAACTTATCTGGAACAGCTTTCAAAATCGCATAGAAAGGCGTGAAGTACCAAACAGGGAAAATATGTTCTGGTGTTTTTAACGGGTTAGCAATTTCAAAGTTAGGATGCTCAAGGAACTTACCGCCCATTTCTGGCGCAAAGAACATGACATATGCAAAACCTGCTAAGAAAATGGAGAAAGCAACCAAATCTTTCAATACAATGTGCGGGAAGAATGGAACAACATCATCCGCAATATCGTACTTGCTAGTATAATATTCATGGATTTCGTAGTTGGTTTTTTCTTCTTCTGAAAGGCTACCTTTCTTATGCTTAATCGCAATACCATCAGGGTTGTTTGAACCCACTTCGTGCAACGCAATGATGTGTAAGAATACTAAAATTACAATGACCAATGGCAAGGCAATAACGTGTAGTGCAAAGAAGCGGTTTAGTGTTGCACCAGAGATAACATAGTCACCTTGGATCCATACAACTAAATCTGGACCTATGACTGGAATGGCAGAGAATAAAGATACAATTACCTGTGCGCCCCAGTAAGACATTTGTCCCCATGGTAAAACATAGCCCATGAAAGCTTCAGCCATCAATGCTAAGTAAATAAGCATTCCGAAGACCCATAATAATTCACGAGGCTTTTGGTAAGAACCGTAAATCATGCCACGGAACATGTGCATGTATACCACGATAAAGAACGCAGATGCACCTGTTGAGTGCATGTAACGGATTAACCAACCGTAGTCTACTTCACGCATAATGTATTCGACTGAAGCGAAAGCACGTTCGGCAGAGGGTTCAAAGTTCATAGTTAACCAGATACCTGTCACGATTTGGTTTACTAAAACGATGGTCGCTAGGAAACCAAATACATACCAGAAGTTCATATTGACTGGTGCTGGATACTGGATTGCGTGCATATTAGCAACGCGCATCAATGGGATACGTTGCTCAAACCAATTTAATAATGCATTCATAATATTATCCTTATGCCTCTGAACCGATCAACAACGTGTTGTCATCAAGATATTGGTACGGAGGAACAACTAGGTTTAGTGGTGCAGGTACACCCGCGAATACGCGTCCTGCCATATCAAATTTAGAACCGTGACATGGACAGAAGAAACCTTCCGCAACGCCTTCAGCATATTCGGCAAAAGCGCCCTCAGCTAAATGCTGCGGTGAACAACCTAGGTGAGTACAAATACCCACTAAAACCAAATATTCGTCTTTCAAAGAACGGTAACGGTTTTGCGCAAAAGCGGGTTGTTGTTCATTTTCTGAATTTGGATCGCGTAGTTGGTCTTCATGTGCTTCTAACGAAGATAAAAGTTCAGGTGTACGACGTACTACCCAAACTGGCTTAGAACGCCACATGACTCGAATTAATTGACCTGGTGCGATACCACTGATATCGACTTCCACATCTGCGCCTGCTGCTTTTGCTTTAGCACTTGGATTCCAAGATGCAACAAAAGGAACTGCCGCGCCAACCGCTCCAATCCCGCCAATTACTGATGTCGCAACTGTTAAAAATTTACGACGATTAGTATTTTCTGGCTGATTGTCTGAGGCTGTTTGTTTTGCATCAACTGATACATTACTCATCCGCTATTACTCCAAAAATAATTCTGCGCGAAATATTAAAGAAAACACCCACTAAAAACAAGTCAATATAGTGTTTATCTGCATATATCTTCTAAGACATTTGTCTTTAATGGGTTATCTGCTTTACATACGGGATCTTTAGTGACAAAAATATTGAGCAAAATCAATAAAAACATTTATTTAACAATATTTTAAACCAAAAAAAACCGCTCGAATGAGCGGTTTTGATATTGAATAAACGCTTAACGTTTTGAGAACTGTGGACGCTTACGCGCTTTGTGAAGACCCACTTTCTTACGTTCAACTTTACGTGCATCACGGGTTACAAAACCTGCTTGACGAAGTGAAGGACGTAACGTCTCATCATATTCCATCAATGCACGAGTGATACCGTGACGAATAGCACCTGCTTGACCGCTGATGCCGCCACCAGAAACAGTTACGTATAAATCAAACTTTTCAGTTAATTCAACTAACTCTAACGGTTGACGCACGACCATACGTGCAGTTTCACGACCAAAGAAAACATCAATTGGACGTTTGTTGATTACGATATTACCTGTACCTGGACGTAAGAAAACACGAGCGGTAGAGCTTTTGCGACGACCAGTGCCGTAGTATTGAGTATCTGCCATTGTCTCGCTCCTTAAATGTCTAGTACTTGAGGCTGTTGAGCCGCATGGTTATGTTCTGTTCCAGCATAAACTTTAAGTTTACGGAACATTGCACGACCTAATGGACCTTTTGGCAACATGCCTTTAACCGCTACTTCTAAAACCATTTCTGGCTTCTTAGCGATTAGCTTTTCAAAAGTTGTATCTTTAAGACCACCTGGGTAACCAGAGTGAGCATAATACACTTTATCTTTAAATTTGTTACCTGTTACTGTGATCTTTTCAGCATTCACAACAACAATGTAATCACCAGTATCAACGTGAGGTGTATACTCTGGCTTATGCTTACCACGTAAACGTAGTGCTATTTCAGCCGCTAAGCGACCTAAAGTTTTGTCTGCAGCGTCAACTACATACCAGTCGCGTTCTACGGTCTCTGGCTTTGCAACAAAAGTTTTCATTCTATTTTCACCCGAAAATTAAATCGTTACGAATATTTTTACACCATGTAAAAATACGCTAAATCAATAACAAACCCCTTCGAGTTCAATGATTCTTCCATCTTCCCACAGATGGGTGTAACTGGGCAGGCGCAGAATTATACGTAAAAATGTAGAAAAATAAAGCTTTTTATCTCGATTATTTCTGCTTTTCTCTCGCTTTAACATCCACCCATAGGGCTTCAAGTTCATCAAGTGATTGCTCTGCTAAGATTTTGCCGTTATGTTTTACTGCTGTTTCGACCTGCATAAAACGTCTGGCAAATTTTTCATTGGCATCCAACAAGGCTTGTTCACTATTCACGCCTGCATGCCTTGCTAAATTTACAACCGCAAATAACAAATCTCCGATTTCTTCATGCACGTGCTCATTATGCCCCAAGGCTTCGGCTTCTTTTACGGCTTCTGACACTTCGCCAATTTCTTCTTGTACTTTAGCAAAAACGGGGGATATATCAGGCCAATCAAAACCTACTTTGGCGCATGCTTTTTGTATTTTATGAGCGCGTAACAACGGTGTCATCCCCACAGGGATATTGGCCAACACGGACGTCGAAGCTGATGCACTTTTCTCGGTTGCCTTTATGTTTTGCCATTGTTGTTCAACTTCTGCTGGAGTCAACGCACTGGTTTCATCGAAAATGTGCGGATGACGACGGATCAATTTTTGACAAACTGTGCGCGCAATATCGTTGAACGCAAACCACCCCTGTTCTTGGCCTAGCTGTGCATAAAACACGACCTGAAACAGTAAATCGCCTAACTCATCACAAATATTTTCTGGCTGTTCATGCATGATCGCATGGGCCACTTCATAGGTTTCTTCAATCGTATGCGGAATAATGCTTTGCATGGTTTGTTGTAGATCCCATGGACAGCCATCATCTGGATCACGTAATTGACGCATGATGGCTAATAATCCAGCCACAGGATCAGTATTGACTAACGCATCTAAGTCAGTAGTTTCTTTAGTTTGGTGTAAATTCAATTTCGCTCCGACTGATTATCACTAAGTTGCTTTTAATGCTTAGCTATTGATTTTGTACACATCTATCACACTGCGTATTTTACGCAAACGTGTGAGCAATAGGCTTAAACGGTGAACGTCTTTGACTTCGACTTTTAACTGAATCTCACAGGTATTGTGCGTCACATCAGAAGCAGTTTGCATACCTAGTACCGGCACCTTGTCATTTCCGAGTACGGTGGTGATCTCTTTTAGTATTCCCGTCCGATCATGTGCTTTTAACACAATATCTGCCGCAAAGCCGGCATCTAACTCACCCGACCAATTCACTTCTATCTCTCGTTCAGGGTGCATACTCAACAAGTGTGTTAATTGTTTACAATCTGTGCGATGAACACTTACACCTCGTCCTTGCGTGATATATCCTAATATAGGTTCTCCTGGAATCGGTTGACAACATGTCGCTAGTTGGCTCAACAAGTGCCCCACCCCTTCCACTTCAACCGTATTTTGCTTGCCTTTGCGAGGAGCGCGTTTTTTAATGGGGATATTTTCTGGCTCAGGCTCTGGTTGCAATAATTGTTGTAAATAACGGACCAATGACATGACACGCACATCACCTGCACCAACAGCTGCAATGAGATCATCCGCCGTTTTCATGTTAAATTTGTCAACCGCATGACTGACGTCTTTGAGAACCAAAGAAACTTTATTCAACTCACGCTCTAACAGTTCTTTACCAGCTGTTAAATGCTGCCCTTTATCGAGCTTTTTGAAGTAAGTATGGATTTTGGCTCGTGCTCTTGAAGAAAAGACATAGCCGAGTCCTGGATGCATCCAATCTCGTGATGGATTCATTTGCTTACCGGTTAATATCTCAACTTGATCACCGGATTGTAATTCATAAGTAAATGGGACGATACGACCATCCACTTTGGCGCCGATACAACGATGCCCCACATTCGAGTGAATATAATAGGCAAAATCTAGCGGCGTTGAACCGACTGGCAAATCAATGACATCACCTGAAGGTGTAAAAACATACACTCGGTCATCAAAAACTTGAGAACGAAACTCCTCGACAATGTCACCAGACTCGGCGACTTCTTCTTGCCAAGCCAAGATTTTACGCAACCAATTGATTCTTTCTTCCGCGGCAGAGACCTTGGCTTTGTGATCCTCTTTGTACTTCCAATGAGCAGCAACACCCAGTTCAGCATCATCATGCATTTGTTGCGTACGGATCTGAATCTCTATCGTACGCCCTTCTGGTCCTTTGATCACTGTGTGAATAGATTGATAACCATTGGGTTTCGGCGTGGCAATATAATCGTCAAACTCACTGGGGATATGTTGCCAAGTCGCATGCACATGCCCCAGTACGGCATAGCAATCTTGTAACGTCGCCGCAATTATCCTGACGGCTCTAATATCAAATAATTGCTCAAAAGAGAGATTTTTCTTCTGCATCTTTTTGGCAATACTAAAAATATGTTTAGGTCGCCCATATACGGTAGCTTGGACGTTTTGAGCTTGGAGAGCCGCGCTTAGCTCAGCTAAAAAGTCATCAATGTAAGTCTGCCGGTCGGCTCGTTTTTGATCTAACCACGCCGCGATTTCCTTATATCTTTTAGGATGTAAATAGCGAAAGGCCAGGTCTTCTAATTCCCATTTTAGCTGACCGATACCCAGGCGATTGGCCAAGGGTGCATAGATCGTAGAACACTCTCGCGCCACTAAAACTCGCGTTTCCTCGTCTGCCTTTTTAACCTGTTGCAATGTGCAAATACGTTCAGCCATTTTGATGACTACCGCCCGAACGTCTGCGACCATAGCGATCAGCATCTTGCGAATATTGTCGACTTGTTGTTCATCATGTTGATGTTTTGCATGCAAGGCTCGAATGGCGTCCATTTGACGCACGCCCTCTAATAAGTCAGAGATTTCAATACCGAAATCGTCTTCGATATCTTGTTTGGAAAGATTGTGTTGTTCGCAATATGGAAACACTAACGCAGCTTGGAGCGTCGTATCATCCATATTCAACTCGGCCAAAATTTCAACCATTTCTTGGCCAATTAAAAGAATTTCTGGGTTTTCCGTCAGATTGATGAGTTTGTTTTTCGTTTCATCAGAAACCATTAACCCTGACAACCAACTTTGGAAGTCTGGCCTATCGGGTTGCTGTACACTTCTTATAGTGACCATGTGGTATTTCCCTATGCACTTTTTACCAAGACACTAAATAATTCTGTATGTGTCGTCTCTCTAAACATATCCATACAATACGCTTGCTTCAAGACAAATCCACTATCTAATAAAACACCAATATCTGTCAACCATGTTTGTGGCTGACAAGAAACATACACAATGCGTTCGATCGCGCTGAGGTCCATATTTGCTAAAATGGTATGCGCACCTTGGCGAGCTGGATCCAATAACAATTTATTCGGTGCTAAAGATTGAATAGCAGGTATGACATTTAACTCAGTTAAATCGGCATGGATAAAGCTCGCATTAGTCAGCCCTTGCGACAGTGCTGCGGCGTTTGCTTGGTCCACCATACTCGCAACTCCCTCCACACCGAGTACTGATACGCCTGTACTGGCTATGGGCAAAGTGAAATTACCGCTGCCACAAAACAAATCTAACACACGATCTTCTGCAGCGAGGGCTAATGCAGTGATTGCGGCTGACACCATATGCGTATTAACCACCGAATTCACCTGCATAAAATCATCTACCTGCACTGGGATCGCCAAATCATTAGCAGAAGATAGTGTAAACGCCGGAGTGACGCATTGTGAACTTTGCTCTAACACCCCATAATTTTGGCTGCTCAGCCAAGTTATTGCCGCATTAGACACATCCAGTGCTTTGCGATTTATAACAAAGTGTATTGAATCTTCAACCGCTTCCTCTGATGTCGTGCCCGCAGTACTCTGCTGGCTCGTTGATAGCCTCATTGACGATGGGTTAGCGAGTTTCTCTCGTAACTGAGTGCGCCAATAACTCATCTCTTTGAAGGCTTGCAACGGAAGTGGTTTTGCCGCATGAAAGACAACGACAATACCTTCTCGGACATGCAGCAATTCAATATGCCCGACTTTATTTAACCAAGTCCAAGTTTGCTGGGTTAATAAACTCAATGCATCTTGTAACTCAGGAATGACCACTCGACAGTGGTCTATTGGCACGACAGCTTTGGATTGGGCTTGACGAAAACCAATCTTTGGTGCGTTAGCGTTACGCGCATCAATTGCCAAGCGCACTTTACGGCGGTAAGCCTCTGGAGAGGCTACAGGTGGAGTCCAAACCTCCTTGCTGATGCCATACTCTCGGGTAAGTGCTTGACTTAACGTATCTTGTTTTAAAGCTAAACCGGCTTCTGCATCGACATATGCAAATTGGCACCCTCCACAACGTGGGGTTTGTGCAGCAAAGTGTCCCAGAGCATGAGGACAGTCTGGGACTTTACGAATTGTTGCTGGCTCTAACACTTTGGATACATCACCCAACCAAACATTTTTGCGTTTTTGTGTGATATTGACCTGACAGGTTTCCCCGGGTAAAGCACCATTGGCAATAACAACAGGCTCATGGTCTCGATCAATAGCCTGGCTGTGTAGTGTCATTGCAGTGAAGGAACTGGAGACTTGAGTTGGAGTGTGCGCTTTGCGTTTTGTGTTTTTTTTAGGCTTAAATATTTGTGCCATGCGCTGAACCTTCTGCAGTATTTGCTTCTAAAATGACTGTTGCAACCGCATACTCTTGTTCATCACTAATAGAGATAAAACTACTCGTTACCCCCATAGACAATGCTATTTTTGCAAAGCCACCGGCAAATTGTAACAGTGGCTGGCCTTTATCCGTGTGCGTTAACCAAATATCCTGCCAACTCACACCATGACCGATACCGGTACCCAAGGCTTTGACGGCCGCTTCTTTGGCAGCAAAACGTTTAGCTAAAAAGCGTTGTGGATGAGCGGTTTGGGCAAATGTTTCAAATTCAGCGGATGTGAGTACTTTTTTGGCGACACCAGGACGTTCCCGGTTGATGGTACCAAAACGACTTATTTGGACAATGTCCGTACCCAGCCCAACAATAGCCATATCTTAACGCAACTCGATAAGTGCTTGGGTACGTGCTTCTTGCATAATATTGCGCATATCTTTAACCGCATTCGCTAAGCCATCAAACATGGCTCGCGCCATAATAGCGTGACCAATATTTAACTCGATGATTTCAGGTAACGCAGCGATGGGTTTGACATTGTGATAATGCAAACCATGCCCAGCGTTTACGTGCAAACCCAATGAATGGGCGTAGGTAATACCGGTTTTCAGCTTGGCCAATTCTTGTTCGGCAGAAGCAATCGTTGGTGCGTCCGCATATTGACCGGTATGAATTTCGATATATGGTGCAGCGCAAGACTGCGCAGCTTCAATTTGTTTTTCTTCAGCGTCGATAAACAACGATACCAAAATACCCGCTTCAGCCAGTTGCCCACAAGCATCTTGCATGCGTGCTAAGTTACCCGCAACATCCAAGCCACCCTCAGTAGTCAATTCGGCGCGTTTTTCTGGTACCAAACAACAAAATGCGGGTTGTGTTTTGAGTGCAATGGCGAGCATCTCGTCGGTTACAGCCATCTCTAGATTCATACGAGTATTAATCGTGCGCGCTAAAATTTCAACATCCCGATCATTGATATGACGACGGTCTTCACGCAGGTGAACCGTAATACCATCAGCGCCAGCTCTTTCTGCAATATCAGCGGCATGTACCGGATCTGGATAAGACGTACCACGGGCGTTACGTAAGGTCGCTACATGATCAATATTGACACCTAAAAGTACTTCATTCATGGGTAATTCTCTGGCAGTGATATGGTTAAGTTAGATTATCGCTTATTCAACTTTGGGTTACAAATAATTCACGACTTTTCAGCGGTTTATTGCCGAGTAAAGGAGATAGAGCAAAACGAGTGAGATATTTGGCAAGCTGCAAGCTTTGTGCTGACCATTCTTGTTGAAGAACAGCGGTTAAAAGTGCTCCAGAAAATTGACGCAAGTGCGGATAATGTTGAGCCGCCACAATACCAATTTCAGGTTGAAAGACATAAGCTTGGTCCACTTGAATAAACTCTTGGGAGAGTGCATCCACACCAAGGTCAGGCAAATACCCTAATTCGTCTAACAAAGCCAATTCAAACTCACGCAAAATCTGCTCCTGCCGTGCTTTTACTATATCTACAGTATTGCCAGATAATGCTTGGAGTTGCTGTAAACAAGCAACATACTGGGTAAGTAGATCAGGGCAAAGAATGTGTTCAGGAAGACAGCGATTGATGAGTTCATTCACATACATACCACAAAATAACCTTTCTGCGGTTAATTGATGCGGTTTCTCAAGCACTTCAGCCCGTATGAGGTTTTTCATTTCACCTTTGCCAGAGAGTTCACATTGGACGTATTGAAAAGGTTGTAAAACACTTTTACGGTCGGATTTAGGACTGCGTACACCTTTTGCCACAAAACGACATTTGCCTAACTCAATCGAAAATACATCGACCAAAAAACTCGTCTCGCGATAAGGGCGACGATGTAAAATGTAACCATGTATCTGCTGATTAGCCATGCTTGACCTTGTTAGACAATATTATTGGTAATTTGTTATAAGCGTTTTATACGGACTATTTTAAAGCGTTCAAACTCCATGCCTGCTATTTCAGTCGGATCAGGATAGTACGTAATATTAACCCGAGCCCCATGTAACGATTTATAACGTTTTTTACGTTTGAAATAAAAAGGCACGTCAGTCCCCTCTATCAACAAAGTATGAATAATCCAATCATCTTCTTCACGCTGTACATGTGACGTCACTTTTTGACTGGTGGACTGGGTCAACTCTGGGTGTTTGTCTAACAACTTAGCCATGTCAGGCGATAAACCGTCGCGTTCATTAAAAGCCATCTACTTATGCCTCTAAAGAACGATTTTGGGCTGACGCTGTTGGTAACTCAGGCGATAAATCAAGAACCATACATTGCACGCTTTGTCGGCCTCTAAATTCATTAATACTCAAAGTGAAAGCCACGTGAGCTTGGGTGATTGCAGGGTTTGGCCAGGTATCCAAATCCACATTAAATGCAATCCCATCGACAACGGTCGTTCCGATTTGCAACACTAGCTTCAAATGTTTTTCGCCAACAATTCTTTGTTGTACGATCTGCATCACATTATCGAATACAGGCTCTTGGAATCCTTGCCCCCACGGCCCTAAAAGCTGCAGAAGATCAGCAAACTCTAAAGAAAAATATGTCTCTGGTAACGCGCCATCAGAAAAGATCTGAGCGGTCGTGGGTAAACCAGACATATGTTTTTGGCATTTTCGATCAAACGCCACAGAAAAATCCGCTAAGCCAGCTGGATCTAACGACAGTCCAGCCGCCATTGCATGCCCACCAAATTTGGTAATTAAACCTGGTGTCTCAGTGTTAATTTCATCAAGGACATCACGAATGTGTACACCAGGAACAGAACGCGCAGAACCTTTTAGTTCAGTCTCATCGTTTTGTGCAAATGCAATTGTCGGTCGGTAAAATTGTTCCTTGATGCGGCCCGCAAGGATCCCAATCACGCCTTGGTGAAAGTCTGGATCAAACAGCACCAACCCATGCGGAATATCTGTGCCTGTTAATTGAATTTTAGCTAATGACGCCTCTGCTTGTTCCCGCATATCAGACTCAATCGAGCGCCTTTCGACATTCTTTTTATCCAGTGCATATGCGATATCACGGGCCTGATTAGGATCGTCACAAATCAAACACTCAATTCCTAAACTCATATCATCCAAACGACCAGCTGCATTTAAACGTGGTCCTATCACAAATCCCAAATCAGTCGATGTGACATTTTGTAGTTTTTTACCTGCAACAGCGAACAATGCAAGGACACCCGGACGCGCAATACCTTGTCGGATACGTTGCAAACCTTGGTGTACAAAAATTCGGTTGTTGCGATCCAACTTAACGACATCTGCCACGGTACCAATGGCAACAATATCCAAAAAACTAGCCAAATTAGGAGACGGACGGTGCTCATTAAACCACCCTTGTTGTTGCAGTTCTGCACGTAAAGCACTTAACACATAAAAGGCCACGCCAACCCCTGCTGCATTTTTTGAATCAAAACCACAATCACTGCGGTTCGGATTCACAATAGCATCCGCCGGCGGTAATTCCGCACCTGGTAAGTGATGATCTGTCACTACCACTTGCATCCCCAAAGACTTAGCATGTTGCACCCCAGCATGACAAGCGATCCCATTATCAACGGTAATAATTACTTCAGCTTGCATTTCAGTGTGAGCCACATCCACAATTTGGGGCGATAAGCCGTAGCCAAAGTCAAAACGGTTCGGTACTAGATATTGAATATGCGGCAACCCCATGGCGCGAAATGCCAGCATACACAATGCGGTCGAGGTCGCACCATCAGCATCAAAATCGCCTATGATAACAACGCGTTTTTGTGTCATCACTGCTGCACTCAACACAGCAACAGCCGCATGCATGCCTTGCAAACCTTGATAATGCAGCAAAAACTTAGCACTATTTTGCATGTCGTCTAAATTATCAATATTGCGCTGTGCTAATACATGGGCGACGATGCCTGCGTAAGTGCCGTATTGAGATTGACATTGCGCCAGTAATACCGGTGCAACTGCGTTACTTTGAGTGACCACAGGGAGTGCCATATTAGCTACCCAAACGCTTATTCAGTTCCGCTAAAAGCGCCTTGGCAGGTTGGTATCCAGGAATGAGACTCCCATCAGCAAGGATGATATTAGGTGTCCCATTAACACCTAATGCACCACCTGTCCGGTAATGTTCAGCCACTTGTGTAGAACAGCTTTTTTGGACCACATTGTTGTTTAATTTTGCGCTGGTCATGGCTTTTTGTGGCTCACTGGCGCACCAAATTGAAACCATATCTTTGTACACCGCACCGTTCAGTCCTTGACGTGGGTAAGCGAGATAATTCACAGAAATACCTGCCGCTAGATAATCTTCTAGCTCTCGATGCAATTTTTGGCAGTAACCGCAAGTGATATCGGTAAACACATTTATTCTAAACTTTTCATTCTTGGCTAGATACAAGATCCCGGAATCTGCAATTTTAGCGACTTGGTCTACTCTAAACTTTGCCATTGCTTGTTCGGTTTCATTGCGAAAACCTTCCTGCAAATTAATAATGGCGCCATTTACCAAAAACTGACCATCTTGGGAAAGATAAAAAATCCCTCTCGATGTAGTCAATGTAACGAGCTCATTAAGCGGTGCATTGGCGAGTGAGAGGACCTTCAGCTGAGTTTTAGCTTCAAACTCAGCTACGACATCATCACTTAATAATTGCGATTCAGCCTGTGAGTTGGCACTTACCATCCATCCTACTGTTAGGGTCAAAAGTACCGTAAGTAAATATCTAAGGTGCATAAAATTCCTTTATTTTAAGAGGTGTTTAGTCAAGATACTAACACAGACCGTTATCTGACTTTATTGTATTCACATCGCTATAAAAAAGCTACCAATCAGCCCCGAGGATGATGATCTTGGATGATATGAGTCAAACGTTCAGTGGCAACATGCGTGTAGATTTGTGTCGTGGATAAGTCACTGTGGCCAAGGAGCATTTGCACTACCCGCAAGTCCGCGCCATGATTTAATAGGTGAGTAGCAAAAGCATGACGCAATGTATGTGGCGATAAATGCACGCTTATATCAGCTAGTTTTGCGTAAATCTTAATCCGGTGCCAAAACGTCTGCCGTGTCATTTTGGTGCCGCGTTTACTCGGAAAAACAATATCACTATGATGCTTTAATAATGCTGGGCGACCAAATTTCATGAATGCTTGCAAGGTATCTACCGCAGTCTCACCTAGCGGCACTAAACGCTCTTTGTTCCCCTTACCCACAACTCTCACAACCCCTTGGGTCAATGATACTTGATCAATCCGCAAGCTGACCAACTCTGTCACCCGCAAACCGGTTGCATACAATACCTCTAGCATGGCTTTATCTCGCAACCCAACTGGCTCGTCTAAATCAGGGGCATTTAATAAGTCTTCGACTTGTTGTTCGGATAAGCTATCCGGTAAAGCCACGGCGAGTTTGGGTGGTTTAATTAAACGTAAGGGGTCATCAGCACGAATTTTCTGACTAATACAGTATTTGATAAATGTGCGCAAAGAAGACAAAAAACGCGCCGTACTGCGGGCGGACAAGGCTTGTCGTTCACGATAAATCAAATACTGGCGAACCTCGTGCTCCGTAATGTCTAAGAGGTTGAAGCTGGCGTTTTGGTTTTGCAACAACTCACACAACTTGTACAAATCAGAGCGATACGCACTTAATGTATTATCACTCAGGCCTTTTTCCAAAAATAACATCTGCACAAACTCATCAATACTCGCGGTATTTTGTGCTGAAAGACTGATGCTATCTGTCATTAGCGCCGTTCTTTTTTGATAAGTTCATAAGCCGCCTGAATATCTTGGGTTTTTGCTTTTGCTCGTTCTAGAGCTTGCTCTGGTAAACCTTTCGATGCAAGTTTATCGGGGTGATGCTCATTCATTGCTCTTTTGTATGCTTTTTTCAATGTTCTTTCATCACAATTAGCAGACACATTTAAAATACTATATGCATCTTCTAAGCGATTTTGCGCAGTATAACTTTGTGCATTGGCATGCTCTCTTTGGTATTGAGAATATTCTTGTGAACGTTGTTGGGCTTTTTGTTGCCACGCACGCGCTTGCTCTTGGGCACGTTGTTGCGCATCTTGTCGCGCTTGCTGATAAGCGGCCTTCGTTTGTCGAAAGCGGATCTCAGCAGCATATTGTTTTAACAATGTTTTTAATTCTTTGGCTGAAAATTGTAACTCTGACGCCACTTTTTCTAGCACTAGCATTTCTTTGTGGGATAACTCGCCATCCGCATAAGCTGCTTCAATTAAAATTTCCAAAAACACCCGCATGACATCTTTACGGCCATCAATATCGCGCTTTAGATCTTTGAGGATTTCGTCGATTGGAAAGGCACTGTCTTTGCCTTCTCTAAATGCTTGTTGAGCTTCTTTGCGCACATCCCCCTGAAGCTTCATATCATCCATAAGCTGGGTCGCGATTTTTATCTCAGAAGGTGTTACCGCACCATCAGCTTTGGCAATATGCCCTAAACAAGAAAATAAAGCGTGGAAAAAAATAGCACTCGATTGAAGTTTTTCGCTACTCGAAAAGAACTGAGCAAAACTCGCATTACCTGAGAAATTTTGTTGCAGAGACTTATCAAAAAAATGTCCCACGATGAGGCCTAATACTGCACCAGGCACTTTTGCCAATAAAAAACCAAAACCAGCACCCAGAATCTTGCCCATTATTTGCATCGTTTTATTTTCCCTTCATCATGTATGCTTTCATTGTATCCTTAGTCACAGGAAAGGCCAACTTTGGTTTTAAATACCGATTATTTAGTAAGTATGTGCTGCTTTTATTGGTAATTTCACGACAAATCTATAAAATTGCGCACTAACTTTTATTGTCCGGTTATGCCATGCCTGTTAAACAGTCCAAATTTTTCTCCTATTGTCTGAGTGCAGCTTGTTTCTGGCTACTCTCATGGCAAGTTTTGGCTGGACCAAATGCACCTCAAGAAAGCGCTTCATCAAACCGTACAACGCTGGCATCATTCAGTGTAACTGATAACCAACCCATGCCAAACGCGAGACAACAATTAACGGCCCAGTGTTACTCTCCGGCACTCGTCACAGTGCCTGAATATGCGATTACCTCATCACCGACAGATGTCGTACAAGTGTTAGCGGATGCCGCAAATATCGTTACCAATCAAACAGCAGATTTCAGCGGTGACGTCCAAATCATCAACCAAGATACGAACATTTTTGCCCAACAAGCCCAAGTGAACAACAACGGTTTACAAGTATTAGCCACTGGCGATGTCAGTTTTATTTCGCCACAGATAAAAGTCCTGAGCGAAAAAATTGAGTTAGATACCCAAAACGCGGTATTTGCCATGACGTCAGCACAGTATCAACTCGGTAGCTTGGCGGGTCGGGGCGACGCCGAAAATATCAGACTGTCTGCAGCAGAAGGTATTGTTTTAGATGATGTGAGTTTTACAACTTGCCCGCTAAACAACAACGACTGGGCTATCAAAGCATCAGAAATCAACTTAGGTCAAACCGGTAACCTAGGGCAAGCTTATAATACACGCTTTTTTGTCAAAGGCGTTCCGGTAATGTATCTGCCGTATTTTGCTTTCCCTGTCACATCGGCACGTCAATCTGGGCTATTGTTTCCTAAAATTAGTAGTTCTAGTGAAAATGGGATAGATATTACCCAACCATATTACTTTAACTTAGCAGCTAATTATGACGCGACAGTTGCGCCACGCTTGTTAACCAACCGAGGCCTAATGTTAGAAACGGAACTGCGTCATCTCAACGCGGCCAGCTCCAGCACCATCAAATTGGAATATTTGCCATCAGATGATGAAACAAACGGTGATGAACGTTATTTTGTACGTCTACAACACCAAGCGCAACTGAGCGAACATTGGTTTGTTGATATCGATTTTAATGAGATCAGTGATGCTAATTACATTGTTGATTTTGGTTCAGATTTCTTTAACCGCGCAGATACCTATGTGCAACAAAACTTGCGTTTGGATTACTTGAGTGAGTCACTCACTGCAAGTTTACGCTTGGCTGATTTCACTGTACTTGGCGAGCAAACCAATAATTATCGCGCCTTGCCACAATTGACTGTTTCTTATTCACATCCTTTAAATCATCAGTGGCAGTTTAACCTAGACTCAGAAATCACCTATTTTACGAATACCAATAATGCTTTGCCCGAGGCAAGTCGTTTTCATGTGCATCCAACCATTGCGTATCGAGAAAACCAAGACGCTTTTGAATTCAACGCCCAACTTGGGCTGTTAAGTACCTATTACGAGCAACATAATTTAAACATCGAAGTGGCCGATAACGCACTTGATAGCAATATGCAAAACACTTTCAATGGGCTCCGAGTTGATAACCTAGCTGCCACTAAGCAACGTAACATTGGGCAAGCAAAGTTGTTTGGCGCTTTATTTTTTGAGCGGCCACAAACCCTAACAGGGCCAAATTCTATTGTCACTTTAGAACCTAAAATCCAGTATTTATATACCAGTTTCGCAGACCAATCAGACATTGGGCTGTACGATTCTGCACCACTTTTAAATACGGTCAGCGGCTTGTTTCGCGGTCAAGAATTTACGGGGTTAGACCGGATCGTTGATAATAACCAACTCACAGTAGCAGTGAGTTCCCGCTTCTTGGATGCTAATAATATCGAACGAGCAAGCGTGAGTTTAGGCCAAATTTTTTATTTTGCGGACTCTAAAGTGCTTGCAGAAGAGCGTTCGAACGCTCGTTCGTCTGTCGCTGCTGAATTTGATTTTCGCATCTCTAGTCGCTGGTTTGTCGATTCACAATTACAATTAGCTGCACAAACTGATAAAGTAGAGCGCAGTAGCTTGTCATTAGAATACCGAAGAGACGCCAACAGCCTCGTGCAATTATCACAGCGCTATATTCGAGATTTATCGAATGAAACCATCAATCAACTGGGGGTGAGTGCAACATGGCCAATCAACAAAAACTGGCAGTGGGCTGGACGATGGTATAAAGATCAAGAATTAAACCGAACTATTGAGTCATATTTTGGTCTTGAATATGAATCGTGTTGTTGGGCATTAAGAGTCGTGGCTTATCGACAGTTAGCCAATCGTTTTGCTTTGGACGATTTAAGTTCCCAAGCTGAATTTGATTCTGGGGCAGCATTGCAGTTTAGATTTAAAGGGATATCATCCCAAAATAACAGCACTAGCATGTTACGTAACGGAATGTTTGGCTATCGTCAGGCTTATTCCATTCATTAAGATATACATAGTAATAATAACAAAGAGTATTTATGAGAGTTTTATCCGCATTAATTTGTTCTGTCATACTGACGTTGAGTTCGGTCTCCGCCCTTGCTCAAGAATCGTTAGATAAAGTCGCAGTGATCGTCGACCAAGGCGTTATTTTACAAAGTGAGATTGATGAATTGGTCAATACCGTAAAAGATAACGCAGCGAAAAATAACCAATCTCTGCCTTCTGACCGTGCTTTACGAACCCAAGCCATTGAGAAATTAATTACAGATAACTTGCAAATGCAAATGGCCGATAGGATGGGGATTCGAGTGTCTGACCCACAATTAGAGCAAACTATCGCCAATATCGCCCAAAGCCAAAACCGAACAGTGGCACAACTGCGTCAAGATATCATCTCGAGTAGTATGAGTTATGACGCATATCGTGAAACGATTAGAAAAGAATTAATTACCGGTGAAGTACGTCGAGCCAACGTCCGTCGACGTATTTATATCACGCCGCAAGAAATCGCAACGTTGATGGAATTAATCAAAGAGCAAGGGGACGCTCAGGCGGAATATCGCTTAGGTCATATTTTAATTGGATTCCCAGTAGAGCCAACAGATCAAGACATAGCAGATGCTCGTGAGCGTGCCGACAAAGTCATTAATTTACTCAACAACGGGTCTGATTTTGCAAAAATTGCAATTGCCTCTTCATCCGGTGCCAAAGCACTTGAAGGTGGTGATATGGGCTGGCTCAACATCAATGCTATGCCTACCTTATTCGCTGAAGTGGTTCAAGGTCGCCCCGTTGATTCATTGATTGGTCCTATTCGCAGTGGTGCGGGTTTCCACATTTTAAAAATTATGGAAACTCGTGGTATTGAAATATCCACTGTTGAAGAAGTCAATGCCCGTCACATTTTGGTCAAACCTTCGATTATTTTAAGTGAAGAAAAAGCCGAGAAAATGCTCAAAGACTTTAAACAGCAAATCATCGATGGTACTGCGACTTTTGCTGATTTGGCCAAGAAACACTCTGAAGATCCAGGTTCTGGCCTCAAAGGTGGTGAGCTGGGTTTTGCGGATCCAGAAATGTATGTTCCCGCTTTCAAAAATGCCTTAGCAGAATTAGCCCAAGGCGAAATCAGTGAACCGATTCGTTCAGTACATGGCTGGCACTTAATTGAGTTACTGGAGCGTCGCATTGATGATGCTACAGATAAAAAACAACAAGAAAAAGCTTACCAACTGATTTTCAACCGTAAATTTGCGGAAGAAACAGATAGTTGGTTGCGTGAAATGCGTGAATCTGCGTATATCGAAATTTTAGATGACGGAACATCTTAATGAAAAAGTTAAGTCGTATTGCGGTAACACCTGGCGAGCCAGCTGGTGTTGGACCTGATTTAGTATTACAAATGGCTGAACACATCTGGGATGCACAAATAGTGGTATTTGCGGATATAGAAATGTTGACCGAACGCGCCAAACTGACAGGCGTTACTACGCAGTTGATTGCATACACTGGACAAACCGAAAAAGCGCCTCAAGGCAGTCTTTACGTTGAGCATATTCCCTGTGACGCTCCTGTTACCCCAGGTGAACTATCACCAGATAATGGCCGATATGTCGTAGAAACTTTACGACAAGCATGTGCAGCAAACATGGACGGTGATTTTGATGCGGTTGTCACCGGTCCTGTGCACAAAGGAATTATCAATCAAGCTGGCATTTCTTTTAGCGGTCATACTGAATATTTCGCTGCACAGTCCAACACTTCAGATGTGGTTATGATGCTCTCAACAGATGGCTTACGAGTCACACTTGCAACGACTCATATTCCCCTGGCCTATGTTTCTCGTGCGATCACAGCCGAACGTCTAGACAAAGTCATTCATATTATCAACACCGACCTAAAATTAAAATTTGGTATCAAAGAGCCCAAAATTTTTGTTTGTGGACTAAATCCACATGCTGGTGAAGATGGCCACCTTGGTCGAGAAGAAATAGATGTAATCATCCCTGCATTGGATAAGTTACGTGCTGAAGGTCTAAATATTACTGGTCCTCTACCGGCGGATACCATCTTCAATGCAAAATATTTAGACGAAGCTGACACTGTATTAGCCATGTATCACGACCAAGGTTTACCCGTTCTGAAATACAAAGGGTTTGGTGAAGCTGTCAATATCACACTGGGACTCCCCTTTATTCGGACTTCAGTAGATCACGGCACCGCATTAGACCTTGCAGGCAAAAACTTAGCCGATCCGGGCAGTTTACAAAAAGCCATCCTAAAAGCCATAAAATTAGCGAATCGAGAAGCATGAGTAATGTTCACTTAGGCCACAAAGCCCGTAAACGTTTTGGTCAAAACTTTTTAAATGACGAATATGTGATTGACCAAATTGTAAGTGCTATCAAACCAGATGATAACTACACCATGCTAGAAATTGGTCCAGGCCTTGGTGCATTGACAGAGCCAGTTTGCGAGCAAATCAAACACCTCACAGTGGTGGAATTAGATAGAGACTTAGCAAAGCGGCTCAGACATCATCCATTTATGGCTGAAAAACTCACTATTATTGAAGCCGATGCACTGCGCTATGACTTTACTCAGGTAGCACGCACAGGCAAGTTAAAAGTATTTGGCAATCTGCCTTACAATATTTCCACGCCATTGATGTTTCATCTGTTTGCGCATGCCGACATTATTCATGACATGCACTTCATGCTACAAAAAGAAGTCGTAAATCGTCTGTGTGCTGGTCCAGGGCATAAAAATTATGGCCGTTTGTCCGTCATGGCTCAGTATTATTGCCAAGTGATGCCCGTGTTAGAGGTCCCACCCGAAGCATTTACACCACCACCAAAGGTCGATAGTGCGGTGGTTCGCTTAATTCCTCATGCCACACCACCTGTTGCGGTGAAAGATTTAGCTATGCTAGAAAAAGTAACAGCATTAGCGTTTAATCAACGTCGTAAAACTATTCGTAATAGTTTGAAAACCGTCATCAGTGCTGAACAGCTCAGTGAACTTGGTATTGAACCAACACAACGCGCTGAAAACTTATCTTTAGCGACTTTTGCATTAATAGCAGAACATGCGGTGATAGATGAGGCGACAGTAGACTCTGTGTCAAACGCCACTAAAAATTGATCAAGTATTTTTCTTGAAACGAGCTAAATAACATGCAACATTATAGTTTTTTAAATTGATATAAGTTGCATGTTTGGAGCCTTTATGACCCTTGCTGATGATATTAAAATCTCTGTAGTGACACAGCTACTAGAAAATCAATCAGTTCCAGCGGAAAATCGCTACGCTTTTGCTTATACCATCCACATGCGTAATCTTTCCCATTATACGGTGCAATTACGCAACCGCTATTGGCAGATCACCAATGGCAATAACAAAACGCATGAAGTCAGTGGCGCTGGTGTTGTCGGCGAAGAACCCATTTTAGAACCCAATGGTGAATACACATATACTTCTGGTGCAGTACTTGATACACCTGTAGGTTCCATGCAAGGGCATTTTGAATTTGAAGATCCTACCGGGAATATGTTCCTCGTCCCAGTGCCCATTTTCAGTTTTATTAAAGCTAATAGTGTGAACTAACATTGTGGCTACTTATGTTATTGGTGACATCCAAGGCTGTTATAAAGGTTTCACTCGACTATTAAAATCAATACAGTTTCGTCCTCAAAAAGATAAATTAATTGCCGTTGGTGATATTGTAGCCCGTGGCGAAGATTCCTTGTCGGTTATCCAATATTGCCATGATTTGGGTGAACACTTTTCTATGGTACTAGGTAACCACGACCTTCATCTACTTGCTATTCATGCTGGATTACGCAAACCTAAAGCTTCTGACAAACTAGGGAAATTACTTAAACACCCAGACATTGACCAATATATCGATTGGTTACGGTCATTTCCGTTGGTCAAAACATGGAAAAAAGATACACTCATTGTCCATGCTGGACTGTATCCTATGTGGTCATTCGAAGATGCTAAGCAAGCGAGCAAATTCATCAATAAACAATTAACGAGTAAGCACTACGTCAAACTCTTGAGTCATATGTATGGCAACACCCCTGACACATGGAGTAGTCAACTGAGCGGTATGGATAGGTCTCGATTCATTATTAACGCTTGTACTCGAATGCGGTACCTTACTCCCCATCTCGCCTTGGACTTTGCTTGCAAAACTGCACCAGCCAGCGCTCCTGACATACTGCAACCGTGGTTTCAAAAGTACAACCCTCACCTAACGGCTCAGCAAACCGTTATATTTGGACATTGGGCGAGTCTTCAGGGGCATACTGACTCAACTCAGTTTATTGCTACGGATACAGGCTACGTCTGGGGTAACAAACTCACTGCTGTAAATTTAGCTGCACGTAAATCATTTCATGTAAACGCTTAAGCATTGTCAAAAAACGTCGATAAGGAAGAAACTTTATTTCCAATTAATGTTATCTCTAATTAAATTTACGTTTATTAAATTTCAAGGAAGAAATCATGCACTTTTCAGTTGCTCGTCGTTTGCAATTTGGTTTTGGTATTACGTGTGGATTACTGTTAACTATCAGTATCGCTGCAAGCGTTTTTATTTCAAATATTCAAACTAATTCTAGCTCAGTAAATGACGTTGCTGTCCCATCTCTAATAAGTGCCAAAGAATTACAAATCGAGTTCCTAAACATGAATGATGATGCCTTGCGAGCGGTCAATTCAGATTCGATCCAAGAAGTCAGTAAACTCAATAACTCCTTTACCACACTTAAAGATACGTTCAATCAACATTTACAAAAACTTAAACAAACCGTCAGCTCAAACTCGGAGTTAGTGGCATTAACCTCTGATATAGAGAAAAATGCTTATCAATTTGAACAGCTTACCTCGAATATTTTCGCTACAAAGTTGCAAAGTCTAGAACAACGAAAAAGAGTTCAAGCACAATATATTGATTTAGAAGCACAAGCGGACCAAGCTTCAATGTATGCATTTGATATCAATGATGCACTTTCAGAGGCAAATATTGACACCGCTTTACTGCAAACAACAACGCGTATTGAAAACAACATGACGGCTTTAGCGGCACTGATGCAAGAACTTATCGCAATATCTAGTAGTGCCTTAATTAATGATCTTGCACTGGATGTAAAAAAAATCACAGAAGTCACTGCAACGCATTTAAATGTCTTAACCGATATGCGTGATCTTCACCCTGAAATTCCAGCACTGATTGAATCGCTCAACTCAGTATTAGTTCTTAGTAGAGGTAACAACGGGATCCCAGTGCTCCACCAAAACTACTTATTTAAAAAAGAAGCTTTAGGGCGTAGTTTGGCACAAAGCGAAGCAAAAATCTTATCTGCTAATACACAAATCAGCCAGTTAATCACTCAGATTGGAGTATCGGTTAAAGCAGCTAAATCCGCTGTTGCGAGTACTGTAGCAACAGCACAAATCGTTATTATTGGGTTAGCCATTATTGCTTTAGCTTTTGCGTTAATTGTCGCGTATCGCAGTGTGAACTCCATTACTCGTCCTATAGAAGCAATTAATCAAGTCTTACAAAAAATTACACAAGGCGACCTGACCCAACGTCTAGATGAGTCCAACCAAGATGAATTCGGTGAACTGGCTAAAAATACCAATGCATTAGTTGATAATTTAAAATCACTCATTGGTACAATCAGTGACCGCGCAAATTTATTGAGTGACGCTGCCGCTCAGACTTCTACCGTTAACATACAAACAACCTCAGCTATTGAGGAACAAAAAGAACAAATTAATGCTGTTGCACACTCAACTTTCTCTATGAAAGAAAGGGCCCAAGGCGTGGTTGCTAATGCCCAAAACACTTTGGCTGAGATTGAAAATGCCGACAAACAAGCGAATAAGATCAAAGCTATCTCAATGGAAAACAAACGCACTATTGAGTCTTTAGCAAGTGATGTAGGTGATGCAGCTGATGTAATTAATCAGCTGCATCAAGATAGTGAGCGTATTACTGGCATTTTAGATGTCATCCGTGGGGTAGCTGATCAGACTAACCTACTGGCTTTAAATGCCGCTATTGAAGCCGCCAGAGCAGGTGAGCAAGGTCGTGGTTTTGCAGTGGTGGCTGACGAAGTGCGTACTTTAGCAAGTCGTACTCAAGAATCTACTCGTGAAATTAATACGATGATCGAAGTTCTACAAGAAGGTGCTCAAAAAGCGGTAACTGCCATGAACCAAGGCAAAGCACAAACCGAAATCTGCGTGGAACAGACAGAAAAAGCAACAGAAGCCGTCAGCGTCATTACTCAAGCAGTATCTCGTGCTCATACCGCTAGTTCTATTATCTCAAATAATGCCAATAATAACTCTTCAGACTCTGAAAAAATCAATACACAGCTAAGTAATATTGTTGGTATTGCCCAAGAAACGAGTGTAGGAGCGTTGCAATCGGAAGAGTCTAGTCGCACAGTGGCGCAACTCGCGATGGAACTACAAGGCGCTATTAAAGAGTTTAAAGTCTAAAAAAGAAAGACTTACAAGCTGTCCAATCAAATTAGACAGCTTGTGAGTTTTAGTTCTCCAAGAAGAATGGCTTACTCGAACAACTCGCGATGTAGTTTTTGTACAATTTCATCGCTTTCCTGAGCTTTAACCAAAAACGACATATTATGGGGGTTTGCTCCAAAACAAATCATGCGTAATTGATTGTCCGTGACTGCACTTAAGATTTTACTACTGACGCCTACCGACGTTTGCATGTTGTTACCGACCACCGTTATCAAGTCAAAGCCACGCTCAACAGTCACTTCGCAAATATCTTGAAGCTGTGTGATCGTCTCACGGTTTAAGCGTTCAGCTACCGAATTTGGAGGATTATCCAAGGTAAATGAAACGGATATTTCAGATGTCGTCACCAAATCAACACTCAATTCATGTTGCGCAATGATTTCAAATACTTTAGCCAAAAAGCCCTGAGCATACATCATTTTGGGTGTTTTAACCGTCACCATAACCTGTTCTTTACGACGAGTAATAGCCCGATACGGCGGTTCATCTTGACAGTCTCGAACAATTATCGTTCCGCCTTTTTCTGGTTCCTTGGATGAACCGACAAATACTTTGATATCTTGACGCAAAGCAGGTTCCATTGTTGCTGGGTGCAACACTTTTGCACCGAATGTTGCCATTTCAGCGGCTTCCTCAAAACTTAATTCGGGTAGCGGTCTGGCAGCGGCTGTGATCCGTGGGTCAGTGGTATAGACACCAATCACATCTGTCCAAATTTGACACAGTTGCGCTTTCAACGCTTCTGCTAATAACGCCGCAGTAAAATCTGAGCCCCCGCGGCCAAGTGTTGTCGTACGTCCTTGTTCATCGGCACCGACAAATCCCTGTGTAACTTGGACATGAGATGCCAAACGCGGAGCCAAATGGACCTGAGCAAGACGTTTAATTTCAGGTAAGATAGGACTTGCTGCCCCAAAGTTATCATCGGTACGCAGTACTTGTTTAACATCAAAAACTTCTGCCGCTACCCCCATTTCTAACAATACGTCAGTAAACAGTAAAGAAGACATTCTTTCACCCATAGAAAGCACTTGTTCTTTGAGCATGTCATTCGTGCGTAAGGAAGGTTGAGCAGCTAGTAAGGTTAATTCAGATAGCAATTTCTCAAGTTGTTCGGTTCTTTGGACTGACTCAGGCAAACATTCGTGAATGGCGTATTGGATTTGTTTAATCCCAGCGACGGTTTCTGCAATACCCGCAGCGTCTAATTCATCATGGCACAAACTCACCAAGTAATTAGTTACACCTGCAGAAGCACTGACCACGACAACACGTGTGTCTTTTTGCTGAGCGATAATACGGGCACATGATTGCATTGCTGCATAATCTGCTACGCTGGTGCCGCCGAATTTTGCGATTGTTAAAGCTGGGGCCATGTTTATTTCCTAATTGAGGTTAAAGTGCTGTCGAGGTGCTTTTCTCAATTTAAACTTTTCAGTGCATTGTATTTATTATTGTTATAACGCACAAAAAAGCATGTAAACATGATTCGATTATATCAAGGACAATACCAGTTGGATAGAGTCTATAGCAGATTCTCTATACTTTGCTAAACCCTGTGGATTGAACTGATTTTCTAGGCCCTACCGCCTTGCTGAATTATCTGAACTTTACTTTTTGTGCAGAGATAATTTTGATGTTTTGACCCACTGTAACCGCATTTTTTGCAAACCAGCCTGCCGGCATTTCCAGTGCGTAACGGACTTCAGTCGATGAGGGGTGAGGCTGAAGTGAATACGGCGCCATAGTTTTAATATCTGAGATAATACCCGCTTCACTAAAGTAGGCGACATCTAGTGCTACTCGAGTATTTTTCATCCACATAGCCACAATCCGCGACTCAGCAAAATCAAATAACATCCCACAATTAGGACATAACTCATCTCGATACATCAACCCTTGAGCCCGCTGCTGGTCATTGTGTGCAAACTCCACACGGAAGATATCTGGCAATGTCCCTATCTTCACGCGGGCTTTGCCAAACACCACATCTGCTTGTACGCTTGTGCAGGCTGTAGTGACCCAAACCAAAAATACCAAACTCAACAGACGCAACATATCGACTTAATCCTCAGTATTTGGATTCAATGGGAGATTCGAATTAAACCGAATTTTACCCTTCAGAGGTCGGCTCATGTCACTTTCACAATACTGAATAAAGTCGATACTGACAGTGGTCACTGAACCACTTTCATCTTGTTCTAACTCTAGTACATCCACTTCCGATTGATTTCTATTGCACCCACGACCATCGCCACTAAATGTGAACCCGGCCACATTGTTAGCCTGGAAAGGCCAACGTGTAGCATTTGCATAACGCCCGACTGTCGGGAATGTTTCCATTGGCCCAATTAATTGCGCTGACCAAAAGCGTAAATCAACATTGTATTGAATATCTATATGATTGGTATCGTAGCCCAAGTCAGTTCCACTGAGAACCGACATTGCACCTGGTACATTTTCAAACCACTGTACACCCTGCCCAATATATTCACCTTCGGCGCTATCTAGACTAATAAAACTTGCAGGTGCTGGCACATAATCAATCCGCTTTGCTATTCCGGCAGTTTGACCAAACTCATTACTGAGTTGTAGACGTATTTGTACATCTTGGGTAAAACCTTCAGGTAAAATCACCTGAGTTATCGCACTATTGGGAGCAGAAAAGGTGATACCAACATTATCTATATCCAACCAGCTATAAGTAGCCACCTCACCTTCATTGAGTACACTGGTTGACGCATCTAGCGTAGGATAATCATTATCCCGATAGGCTAGGCTCGTTGCTGTGACTCTAGGCATAACGGCATCACTCGTTACGTAATCTCGAATATTAAAAAATAACGGCGTGTTATAAATATCAAATAACTCAATATAATCGAAACGATATGCAGCCCCTGGTAATAACTCATCTGTTGTTGTCACGGTCAATAGGCCACCATTAGTGACAAGCTGTGCATTGACGGTGGTATATGGAAAGGAAGCGGCCCTCATGCCCAGCGTTGTATTCACTGGTTGCAAAGGCGTAGTTGATAAATATTGCGCGACTAACACAGTGTTTTCATTTGTATTAGCAGGAAATCCTAAAAAGGAGGATAGTTCAAAAATACCACCGCTATAATCGCTAATGAAGCTAAAGTATGCATTAAAATTAAATAATCCAGCACTGATAACGTCATCCCAATCTTGAGTAAAACGCTCACCATTCACTACTAAGCCGTATTCATCTGGTGCGTTGGGAAAGCCAACATCCAAAGTATAGCTATTCGTACCATCACTGGCCATGATTTCACCCGTATCTGGATAACGTCCAAACTTCCCAGTCAAAGGTCGTTGGGTGACAACTGTGTAATAATTGAGTGAAAAGACGTCGCTCAAGACAGCATCAATACTTAATTCATAATCCGTGTTAATTAAATCATCGGTTTGTATGAGCGTACTATTTTCGATATTGATAAATGGGATTTGATTAAGTGCAAAAATTACCGGTTGATTATGTTGATAACGTCTAACTCGAGTTTGGGTCGCGATATCTTCTGAAAACTCAAAACCAATAGCGCCCTGCATGCTAATCACGTCACCATAACCAGAAAACTCAGTAAATAACACCTCTGATGCGTCAATCGAACCGCTCACAGATCGGTTAACAGCATCTACCTCCGAAATACTGACACGCAAAGTCCCTGTTAATGTGGTATCAATTGCATTGTTAGGTTCACAACGATCGAATTGGTCGGTGATAACATCTCCAGCACTCACCACACCGTTATTATCATTATCAACAAGTTGCCATTCGCGTGTTCCAAAACCTGAACAACGTTGAATCGGGTTGCCGTCTGGTGACATTATTTTTGCCAACGTGTCACGTGTGACTTCACCTAATTGCACATAACTTTCCGTAGCCGCCATGACCAATGCCGATGTATCAGGTGCATAATCTTCAAACGTAAATGCATTTCTCACGGTTGTAGTAAACCAAATCTCACTACTAGTTTGCCCAGCGGCCGTTGCTTTTAATGTAAACGATACATTTTGAGCGTCGTTAACATTCACTTTAGGCGCGGTATAAATCAGTTGGTTTTCACGGGTCTCAGCAGTAACCGTTGGCCCTTCTGTTTGTACCCAAGTAAACTCAACGTTGCCAGTAATATTGGTCAAACCGGTTAGTACAACTTGCTCGCCTTCCATTACATCATAAGGGCCTTCAATATCAACAGAAGGAATGACTGGTTGCGTGTCCGGTGTCACGGGTGCGGGAAGAATCGTACTGCCACCCCCACCACCACAGGCCGAAAGTGTAAATATCCCTATAACTAACAAAATTCCTGCACGCATTTTAGTAACCTATTTAAATATCTAATAATCTCTGCATAACTATACTTGATAACCTGAATTTGTAAAAGTTAGAGATAAAAAACCCTATTCTGGCGCTAGTAACTGAACAACCTTAGCATTTTCGCCATCCGTTAGTAACAATATATGCCCATCAGTATGATGAGAAATATCGCGTATGCGCTCACTAAGAGGCATATCAATAATGATGTCGTCATAGCCACCGGCTTGTTGACCAGATTCAGGCAATTTTACGCTGTGTACTCGTCGGTATTTAAGGCTGGCGACTAACAAACTATTCGCGAGTTCAGGATACTGTTTGGTTGGGCCTTGATAGATTAATGCAGAAGGTGCAATCGATGGGGTCCAGTGCAGTTCTGGTTGGCGCATATTTGCATATTCGGTAAACGGAGAAATTTGGGCACCTGAATAGTCTTTGCCATAGGTAATAACCGGCCAGCCATAATTTATCTGCGGTTCCAGTATGTTGATTTCATCGCCACCAGCAGGCCCATGTTCATGTTGCCATATGGTACCTTGTGGCCCCAAAGTAAGACCTTGAGCATTGCGATGACCATAGGTATATATGTAGCGTTGATTGACGTTTTCTGCGTTCACAAAAGGGTTATCAAACGGTATTTCACCCGTCAGCGTCATACGCAACGATTTACCGAGCAGAGACGTCAGCCTTTGCGCATCTTCGCGCCAATCAAACCCATCACCACTATTGATGAGTAAGGTGTTATCCAAGAGTAGTAACATTCGTCCAGCATAATGCACAGGGGAAGATTTCTTGGGCGATACTTGGAAAATCTCGGTGCGTGTTTGTACTTCCCATAATCCAGAACCATCTGGCTCCAGTATTTTCGCTAAATCTACCACAACGATAGTTAACGCATTCTCCTGAGCGGTCCCTTTGGCATAAGAAAGTACTATGGACTGCTGAACTATCGCTCCCGAATTTTGAGCCTCTTTCTGTGACAGTGTTGGCTCCAGTAATATAATATCGAGTAATCCGCCTTGCCCTGCTGGATACAAATCAGGCAGTTGGAGATCCAATCTTTGTCGTTGTAAATTCGGTTCAACAATCACCAAACTACCCTGTTTTTCAGTTACCCAAAGGCGTCCCGCCCCATCCACTTTTAGAGACCACGGTGAATATAGATCAGTAACTAGTGTCTTTGTATCGTATTTAGTATCACTTTTTGTGGCGCTGGATGGTGGAAGAGGTGTAGCAAAAACTTGCCCAACTAATATAACTAAACACAGCCATATAACTTGCTTCATTGAATCCTCACCTTTATGCTATTTTTAAATAATCATTTGGATTCTGTCATGATGTTACGGTATTTGTCTAACCTTCCCTACCTCGCCTTTTTTGCTGCATGGCTGACAACCTTTACACTTGCCTCTTTTTTTCATTCAAGCATGGTACTAAGCGAACTCACCGGACTTGAGGTCAAAATCGACATAGCGACTCGACTGAGCTTTGTTGGGCATGACTGGCTCGGATTGGTCGGTACTTATGGCGTGATTATATTGCTGGGCCTACTGCTGTCGTTGAGTTTTACTTTACCGATAAAAAAACGGATAGACACCTGGCGCACCGAACCAAGTAATACACCCTTCACACAACTCAAGTGGTATGCATTTGCTACAGGTACAATGATGTTCATCGTTATACAAGCAATGTACCCCATTTTAGAGATTACGGTTATTGCTGGCGCGAGAGGATTGGTTGGCACAGTGTTGCAAGTATTGTCTGGTGTCATGGGTGGGATTATCTTTGCTAGTGTCAAATATCGATCACAAAGGTAAATAAATCTATTCTTATATATATTTTAAATGTAAATTACTTGTAAAATAATTCATCTATTTTAACTTATCATACGTACCTGATAAATGTTTGCAATTTAAAGGAAATAAGAATAATGACTGATACCCTCATCCCTAAAGGCGTTACCTCAATCGCCGATTTTATCGAACAGAGTTTTGCAGAACATCCTGAACAGCAAGCTTTTAGTTCTCTTGGGCAAACTTTTACCTTTACAGAAACAGAGGAAGCTTCGCGTCACTTTGCCAGCTATCTTATTAATGGTTTGGGCTTGGTGCCCGGCGACCGTATCGCCATTCAACTACCCAACATTTTACAAAACCCTGTTGCGGTTTATGGCGCATTGCGAGCAGGCTTGGTGGTAGTAAATACTAACCCACTGTATACCCCAAGAGAAATGGAACACCAATTTAAAGACTCAGGTGCCAAAGCTCTGGTAATTTTGGCCGATTTTTTACCTAAATATGAAGAAATCAAAGCCAATACCCCTGTCGAAAAGGTCATCATCACCGCTGCTACGGAGTGTTTAATGCCAGATACGGCGCCGGAACACCCAGAATATACATCTTACTCAATAGCCATAGCTGAAGGTGCCAAACATACCATGCCGCCGCGACCGACTATCGACCTCGAAGACGTCGCAATTTTACAATACACAGGAGGCACAACAGGTGTTTCTAAAGGAGCGGCCTTAACCCATCGTAACGTGGTAGCCAACTGTATGCAGACGTTGGAACGATTAGGGGCAAACTTTATCCCCAAGGAAGAAGTCGTGATTTGCCCACTTCCTCTGTATCATATTTATGCATTTAACGTATGTATGATGGCGTTCGCTTCACGTGGTGCACTTATCGTTTTAATCCCAAATCCACGTGATCCTGACGCATTTATTTCTGCGATTAAACCATATCAATTTACCACTTTTGCTGGGATCAATACTTTATTTGTTGGTTTATCCCAACACCCAGAATTCAAAAAATGTGACTTTAGTAAACTCAAATTGACTGTTTCGGGAGGCACCGCCCTCACTTCTGCTGCAGTCGATGCTTGGAAAAATGTGACCGGTTGTGAAATTACCGAAGGTTATGGTTTATCTGAAACAGCCCCAGTCGCAGCGTTCAACGACGCCTCAAATGTCGCCTATGGCACCGTTGGTAAACCAGTGATAGGCACTGATATTGCTATTCTAAGCCCTGATGGAACACATTTACCGGCAGGTGAAACTGGAGAAATTGCGGTAAAGGGCCCACAAGTGATGCAAGGCTATTGGCAACGTCCTGAAGCGACAGCAGAAGTAATGACCGCAGACGGCTATTTTCGAACTGGGGATATTGGTGTCTATAACGAAGATGGTAATATCCAAATTGTAGACCGTCTCAAAGATATGGTGATTGTCTCTGGTTTTAATGTTTACCCAAATGAAATTGAAGATGTCTTAACGCAATACCCCACAGTCATCGAAGCAGCAGTGATCGGCAAAGAAGATGACAAATCAGGCGAACGTGTCTGTGCTTACATTTCCGTCAATGGTGAAGTCGATATTGCAGACATCGAAGCACACTGTCGCAAACTATTGACGGCATATAAAGTACCTAAAGAATTTCATATCTTAAAGGAACTCCCTAAATCGAGCGTTGGGAAACTATTACGTAGAGAATTACGCGATAAGTAAGAGGCTCTTTGTCCCAAGGTCTCTTCGCGAGATATTAAACGCCCTTTTAAACTACGTTTACCATAGATGGTTATCGGTGGTTTTAAAAGGGCACTGCCTCCAAATAAATCATGTTATTGCTTAACGTGTACAAGTTTCTTCGCTAAATTTTTATCGTCACACTCTGAAATACAAAGCAGCATTCTTTATGGCATTTTCTAATGCTAGTTCCGCTGATTCGAATACATTTTGCCGCCCCTTGGTATCATTACAATGCGTCGTAACAATGCCAACATGTAAAGCACATTTATCTAGACTAATCTTGGCGGTTTCGCTCTTTGTTGTGTAATATAGTAATTCATTGATTCGCTCAGCCAAATGAGTGACCTGCTCAGGTTCAACCATAGGGCTGATAACAAAAAATCGTCCCTGCTCAGCAGGTACCAAATAATCCCCCCCCTCATTAATACACTGAACAATACAAGCATGTATGATTGTATCCAAATACTCTTGATTGACTTGGCTATGATTACACAGGGAGGTTTTGACTTTCTGCAAGTTGAGTTGGAACAAAAGAAGTGAACATGATTGAACCTTTTTTTGAGAATTTGTAGTCGTCTCAAAAAGTGCATTAATTCGTGCATTAATGGCAATCTTGTGTGACTGAATTGTCGCTTGTGACGTTTTTTGAAACTCTTTTGCCATATGATAACGTTTTTTTAATTCTGTAATTTTCTCAAATAAATGAGTGCTTGCACGACTAAGATCTAAAATACTAATACCAAAGTATTCCAAGTATGGCGCATGTCGTTCTGGAGTAACTTGTGATGTCATAACTAGAATAGGAAGATCTTTGGCTACGATACTTTGCTTCAACTCCAACGCTAAATCCACGGCGTTCTGTGTTGCAGTATTTTCAGTAAGGATAATCACATCAGCATGGTTCAGATTTAAACCATGCAATATTTCTTTTAACGAATGGACCATTTGGATATCAAATAGCGTCGTGAACTGTGTATATAAAGGCTCTAATAGAGCGGGTTTGTCAAAGATAATTAGGCTAGGAGTATTCATACTAGAGCACCTAAACGGCTCAAAAAAAGACGGTTCAGGGGCACCTGTGTAACATTATACTTAAACATCATTATACTCTTGTGTGGTTGGCTAGAAGTCAGTACTCCGTCTCACTGAAGTACATAACATGTATATATATACTGTAGCAAAATTCGAAAAATTCGTTATTTTGTACTTATATTAGCGGTAAACAAGTGTAAACTTTAGTTGTAAATGTTGTTTCGCAACTGAGTTAAAATGCACGAAGATGTTCGGGTATGACGAACGGTCGTTTGTCTATGCCCAATGTTTGGGTAAAGTCAAATTTAGTGTATTGTCGATAGGCACTGTCGTACCTACTTCATTGACATACCTCAACCAAGACAATTTATTTTGTTTTTGAGAAGGGAATGACTAATTGATGGGGTAAAGAAAAGGAAAACTCACTTCCGTGTCCTAGACGACTTTTCACGTTTAGACTAGAATTATGGTGATTTAAAACGTGTTTCACAATGGACAATCCTAAACCTGAGCCCCCAGTTTGGCGAGAACGTGCTTGGTCAACCCGATAGAATCGTTCAGTGAGGCGCCGGATATGCTTTCGCTCAATCCCTTGACCATTATCAATCACTTTACATACGGCTTTTCCTGCATAACGATACCAATGCACTTCTATCTCACCATTATTAGGCGTGTAATTTAACGCGTTAAATACTAAATTAGAAATCGCCGAGCGCAATTCGGTAGCAACGCCATAAACCTGTAGATTTGGATCCACATGAAACGTAATCGTATGACCTTTATCACTGTTTAAGCGTTGGGCATCAATCTCGATCTGGCGCATAATATTAGCCATATCAATGACATTGTCATAAATCTTTTCAGCACTGGATTCGATCCTCGACAATATTAATAAATCATCGACTAAGTCTTGCATATGCTTACTTTGTTTATGCATTTCCACACACGCTTTTTGGGCAAGAGAATCTTCAGCGAGTTCACTATATGGAAGCATTTCTATATATCCGTTCATCACGGTCAAAGGCGTACGCAGTTCATGTGACACATTCGCCACAAAATCACCGCGCATTGCTTCGAGTTGAGCTATGCGCGTAATATCTCGAGAAATCAACAATACATTTTCTTTACCATAGGGCATCATCCGAAATTCATTAATTTTTTTATCATTGACGGGAGATGGGACTTGCATCGGTTCAGCGAAACTTTGATTGTGGAAGTATCTAGCAAATTTTTCATTGCGAATAAGATGGTCAATACGTAAGCCTTTATCATTAGGCCATTTGATACCTAACTCAATTCGCGCTAGCCGATTACACCAAACTATTTTACCTGCGTTATCCATAATCACGACTGCATCCGGAAGCGCCTCAGCACCTTCGCGAAAACGTTTCACTAGTTCGGTTAATTCTTTTCTTTGTTTGCGGTGTTTTTTATTAACATGGAAGACTCCCTCATATAGGCGCTCCCAAGCACCGCTTATCCGAGGCGGAGATAATTGCTTACGATGCCAGACCCATTGATTAAATTTATGCATTTGATATAGCTGATAAATAACAACAGCACTGAGTATAACGACCGCACTTAATAAAAAATCACCAAACCAGAGCCCTAGTAATCCGGCAATAACCAGTAATATCAACGTTTTTATTATCAACGAAGTGAGTGAAATAGGATAATACAAAAGAAGTGCTGCTCTCTATTTGGTTGAAAAACGATAACCTGCACCACGTACAGTCTGAATTAAACGATCATGCCCATGTAATTCGATGGCCTTGCGTAAGCGACGAATATGGACATCCACCGTACGGTCTTCGACAAACACATTCGTTCCCCATACATTATCTAACAGTTGCTCACGAGAATACACTCGTTCTGGATGCGTCATAAAAAAATGTAATAATTTAAATTCAGTTGGGCCCATATCCAAAGGATCATCATGCGCAAACACACGGTGTGACACCGGTTCCAGTGTTAACCCTTCATAATGGATAGGTTCTTCCTTATTCGTCGGGGCAACACGGCGTAATACGGCTTTAATACGAGCGACTAACTCCTTGGGAGAAAATGGCTTCGTGATATAATCATCGGCTCCTGCTCCCAAGCCACGGATTTTGTCTTCTTCTTCGCCCCGAGCCGTCAACATAATAATCGGAATTGTGCTCGTTTGGGGAGTTTCTTTCAGTTGTTTTGCAAACTGAACGCCGCTTCCACCTGGCAACATCCAATCCAACAAAATCAAATCTGGATACGGTTCTACCACTTGCGCCAAACCTGCATCATAATCAGCAGCTTCTAGCACATCAAACCCAGAATGATCGAGGACAATCTTCAACATCTCACGGATAGACAATTCATCTTCTACCAACAATATTTTCTTTGGCACACAATTACTCCTTGTTAACTAAGTGCTATTATTCATGTTTATTGTGACAGTTTTATTAAACATAACTACTAATCGTGAAAAATAAAACTTAAATTGTCAGTTCCGTATTTTGTTGATATGGTTCGCGCCCTTTTCCCTGTTTTCCATGAGGCTTACAATGTGGTTTAAAAATGCCAAACTCTACCAACTCACACAACCCTTATCATTTGATGATGAAAATCTCCAAGAATGCTTGAACAACGTTGTGTTCCGTCCTTGTGGTTCACAAGAGTTAGCCACTATGGGCTTCGCTCCACCCATGCCTGGGGGCAAAGAGTTATTTCATGCTGTTGGCGAGAATTACTTATTTTGTTTAAAAAAACAAGAACGTATTTTACCTGCTGCAGTGATCAATGCCGAACTCGCTGACAAAGTATTACAAATTGAACAAGAACAAGGCTCCCCAGTGGGTAAAAAAGCCCAACAAGATCTGAAAGAAGAAATCGTACAGCGCTTGCTGCCTCAAGCGTTTACCAAAAATAGTTTTACGTTTGGTTTTATTAGCCTAAAAGAGAATCTCGTCATTGTCGACGCTTCGGCGGATGGCAAAGCAGAAGTGTTACTAGCGATGTTGCGAAAAGCATTGGGTTCTCTACCTGTGGTACCTTTGTGTCGCAGTGCAATCCATGCACAATTAACCCATTGGATTACTGAGACTCCACCGGCCGAAATCGAACTCTTACAAGAAGCAGAATTAAAAGCACATGATGATGAAGGTGCTATTGTTCGTTGCAAAAACCAAGATTTGACCAGCGAAGAAATTATCCAACATATCGACAATGGCAAAATGGTTGAAAAAATCGCGGTAGGTTACGCTGAGCGAGTCACGCTATTGCTAGAACAAGATTGTAGTGTCAAGCGTCTTAAATACGCGGATATTCTAAAAGAAGAAAACCAAGACATTCCCAAAGATCAACAAGCAGCTCGCTTTGATGCTGATTATGCATTGATGTCAGCAGAGCTGATAGAACTGGCGAAGTTTTTACAAAAAACCTTTGCTCTGGATGACGCTGCAGAGTGAACTACCCCGCGACATTGCTTCGCTCTGATCACGGGGTTTTCTCGCTAAATTCTTATAAAAGTATAGATTCCGAGCTTTGCGCAATAAAAAAGGCGTAATATCAAATATTACGCCTTTTTACTATACGGCCTCTCGAGCTGTATATCAGTATTGTAAATCATCATCCGTTGATGAAATTACGCCACTTTTCTAGCTTTACTCACTAAAAATTGATTTACCTTTTGCCACAAGATCATTGAACTCTGGAGTATCAAACTCCGAAAAATCTTCGGTAATTTTCTTTAATTGTAGATTGTTGCGCACAGACTCAGCGATGTCGTTATCGAGTTTTCCATTCAGCAAATAAGCTAAACGAATAAAGTCGATATAATCGACATGAGTATTCGTAACTTGACTATCAAAGGCATGGCGCGAGATTTGTGCGAACAAGGCATCAAATTCCCACTGTGCGATGATCTTGGTTGATACCGCTGAGACCACTGCAGGCGATAAAGTATCGATAAACTTTTGGTTTGCAAACACTTCTGGATTGCGTTCTGCTTCCGCAAGAATGGGTAAATAACCAATGTTATGCACCATCGCAGCTAACGTCATCGTGTCGATATTCAAACGTTTGTCTTGACTGTTGGTTTGATATAGGGTCAGGGCTGCTAGTGCTGTTGTCGTAACATTTATAATGTCTTTTAACGCCCGGTCCATTAATTTTGTAATAAGGGGATGTTGAGCTTCAAAAAGTTGCTCTATAGCCAATGCAGTGGTGATGTTTTTTATTTGACTTAAACCGATACGAGTCACCGCTTGGGCAACTGTCTGGACTTTTACCTGACGGCCCATAAAAGCGGAGTTACTGATTTTAATAATCCGTGCAGAAAGTGCAGGATCTAAGGTAATCAGTTCAGCCATAGCCGTAACATTGGTGTTTGGGTTTTCAGTCGCTTCGCGAATTTTTAAAGCCACATTGGGTAATGTAGGTAAAACTAGAAGGTCCTGTTCTAGTTTTTCGTTAATGACTAACGCAAGCGCATTATTGAGCATAAGTAAGGTCCATTTACATAAGTAAAAACTGTATCGACCCTACCGAATGATTATTTATACTGTTTTTAATTTTTCTTGATACGGTGGCCAACCTAAAGGCTTACCAGCAAGTACATGTAAATGAATGTGGTATACGGTTTGCCCACCGTATTCGTTACAATTCATGACAGTTCTATAGCCTTGTTCGGCAAATCCTTGTTCTCTAGCTATTTGTGCCGCTACCGCAGACAATTTACCAACGACAGGGTAATCATCTGGCGTAATATCGTTAATTGTCACGATTTGTTTTTTGGGGATCACCAAAAAATGGATAGGAGCTTGGGGAGCTATATCTTCAAATGCGAGGACATCGTCATCTTCATACAGGATTGTTGCTGGAATTTCTTTTGCTATGATTTTATCAAAAATGGTTGCAGCCATGATTATCTCCTAGACCAATAAAATGATAAGTATGCCACCCAGTAATAAACGATAAACTACAAAAGGTGTCATACCAATACGATTAATAAAATTCAGGAACAAAGCAATACACGCATATGCCGATACAAAAGAAAACAACGCGCCATAGGCCAATGCCGACCAATCAACTGCGGCAGCGTCTTGTAATAAATCTAATGTTGCTAATAAACCGGCCCCTAAAATAACAGGAATCGACAGCAAGAAAGAAAAACGTGCAGCAGATTCTCTATCGTAGCCCAACAACAAACCAGCCGTCATCGTGATACCTGAGCGAGACGTTCCCGGAATCAGAGCCACAGCCTGAGCAAAGCCGATAATGAGCGTGTGTTGCCAAGTCATTTGACCAATATTTTTAACTAAGTGAGCTTGTTTGTCGGCGTACCATAACAACAAACCAAAAACGATGGTGGTGACAGCAATTACCTCACCGGAACGCGCATAAACCTCGATGAAGTCTTTCAGTGTAAAACCGATCACCACAGCAGGAATAGTCCCTATGATCACCCACCACGCCAGTCGGCTATTGGCTGTTTGTTGTTTGGTAAAACCACATTTGCACCAGTCAATCAGCATATTCATGATGTCATCTCGAAAATAAATCATCACGGCGAGTAAACTACCCACATGGACTGCTACGTCAAAGGCTAAACCTTGGCTGTCCCAACCTAAAATCGTCTCGGGTAAGATCAGATGTGCTGAAGAAGAAATGGGTAAAAACTCGGTTATCCCTTGAATTATCGCCAAGATAATAATTTCGAACATTGTCATTGGTTAGCTTCCCTGTTGCATTGCTATATCTTATTGAACTGTTGATCAGTCCATGCTTTTGTCATTTTTAAATATGTGATAATTAGCTTATCGACCACTGTATATCGACTTGCCATAATTTTTGTTCCGGAGCACTAAAAGCGTCCCACATCGCTTGATAAGTTTGCCCGGTTCCTGGATGAATCAGATCTGGTACTAAGTCAGCCATAGGGCGTAAACAAAATGCATGAAAAGTGATCTCAGGTCGCGGTAACACAATAGGTTCAATACTGACCACATCATCATAAGTGAGTAAATCAATATCTAAAGTACGAGCTGCGTATTTTTCCTCACTGCGTACTCGGTCATTGTCTTGTTCAATTTGTTTAAATACCGCATTAACTTCTGTAATGGATAAATCCGTATATGCACTGGCCACTAAATTGTAAAAAGGTGAGCCATTAAACCCAACGGCAGCAGTTTCATACGTGGGTGATAAGGTCAGTTCAGCAAATGCATTATGCAAAGCTTGTAATCCTCTTTGCGTATAATATTCGCGATTTATATTCGAACCAATACTAATTAAAATGTGATGTTGTTGCGGCATCCGTATTCCAAAAACTTAAAGATTAATCTCAGTCCGACGACGTTGAATATGAATAGCCACCTGTACATCATTTGGCATAATATCGGGTTTGTGCAAGGTCAAATCAATCTGTTGGATTGCCGTAAATTGTGCCAATAAATCCCGACAGACATGTTCCGCTAGGGCTTCCAATAAGGCATACGCTGAAGCATCACAAATCTGCGTTATTACTTCAGTGACCTTCGCATAATCCACTGCATCGGAGACAGCATCAGACAGTCCTGCTGGGCGACAATCTACATGACAATCTAATTCAAAAATCACCCGTTGTTTTGCATCTCGCTCAAAATCATACACACCAATCAAAACCGGTAACTGTAAATTGCGGATAAGAACCTTGTCGGACATGTTGACTCTCTGTGGTAATTGCACAATAAAAGGGGTAAATTGAGGTATAGTTTACAGCAAAGCAGGCGGAGAAGTATATGCTTATTACAAGCCTTTTCATGGTGCTTGTTGCGTACCTACTGGGTTCCATCACAAGTGCTTTGCCTATTGCCAAGCTATTTAATCTCCCTGATCCCAGAACTCAAGGCTCAAACAATGCTGGGGCAACCAATATCTATCGCTTGGGTGGAAAACGTCCTGCTTTACTAGTTTTGTGTGCTGATATATTGAAAGGAACGGTGCCAGTATACGTCGGTTTTTATCTCGGTCTAACGCCTTTAGCATTGGGGTTTGTTGCTCTCGGTGCTTGTCTAGGACATATGTATCCGGTGTATTTTCAGTTCCAAGGTGGCAAAGGTGTCGCGACAGCTTTAGGGTGTTTTCTCCCTTTGGGATTTGATTTTGTCGGAATCTTAATTACGCTATGGATCATTATCTATCGAATATTTAGATGGTCTTCATTGGCTGCACTAGTGACCGTTGGTGTTGCTCCTAGCCTAGCGTATTGGCTCCAACCTGACTTCACTTATCCAGTAGCCATGCTCAGCGGATTAATTGTTTTCCAACACAGAAGTAACATCCTACGCTTAGTGCAAGGCACCGAACCGAAAACCTAAACCACTATAAACAGCTGTGCTAAGGTATTTAATGGTGAATCACACTGGGGGTAAATCCTCAAGTGGCCAGCGCGGTAAGGAACGTACATTATCTGTTTCGATTTGACCTGCTTGTAAACGCTGCATACCCGCATAAGCGATCATCGCACCGTTATCTGTACACAAGCCTAAACTTGGATAAAAGACTGCACCGCCTATTTTTTTTAACTCTGAGTCAAAACGTGTACGCAACATGGTATTCGCACTGACCCCTCCAGCAATAACAACACGTTTGTAGCCGGTTTGTTGCAAGGCTCGTTTACTTTTAATTAATAAGGTATCTACTACGGCTTCTTGAAAAGCATAAGCAATATTCGCTCGGGTTTGAGGGTCGTCTGCGTTAGCCCTAATCGTATTCGCAGCAAAGGTTTTTAAGCCAGAAAAACTTAAATCTAAACCAGGACGATCGGTCATTGGGCGAGGAAATTTATAGTGCCCAGGTTCACCTTGTTCGGCTAATTTTGCCAATAAAGGGCCACCCGGGTAATCTAGCCCCATTAATTTTGCAGTTTTATCAAAGGCTTCTCCGGCGGCATCATCAATGGACTCACCCAAAACCTTGTATCGACCAATCCCCTGTACATCAACGATCATCGAGTGACCACCGGATACCAGTAATGCGATAAACGGAAAAGCAGGGATTTCATCTTCAAGCATAGGGGCGAGCAAATGCCCTTCCATATGATGCACACCAACGGTCGGTAAATCCCAAGCAAATGCCAGACTTCGCGCCACGCAAGAACCCACCAAAAGTGCCCCAATAAGTCCAGGACCACGGGTATAAGCGATACCGTCCAAGTCTTCAGCTGTCGTCTTCGCTTCGGCAAGCGTTTTTTGGATCAAAGGAATGATTTTGCGCACATGGTCACGGGATGCTAACTCAGGAACCACACCACCATAATCAGCATGGAGTTTAACTTGGCTATACAATTGATGTGCCAACAAACCTTGCTCATTGTCATACACGGCAATACCCGTTTCATCACATGATGTTTCAAAACCCAAAATACGCATACTTACTTCTACCAAATACTCATATATAAACCTATTGTACTGTGATTTAATACCAGTACCAATATTTAACCGCCATCTCGTTATGTATTGCAACAAAAAGCACAGAAACTACAACTTATCTAGATAAATGCCTTTACAAAGGTTTTAAATATGATTAGAATTGCGCACCATTTTTTAGACAAGACGACTTGTTTTTGGCGATAAAATACCCTGGTTGATGAACTTAATATTTCACCAAGGTCAGTCAGACAACTCGGATTGAAGATTTTATTAATATTGAGGTTTATATTTAAATGCCTATCGTTAAAGTTAGAGAGAACGAACCATTTGACGTTGCACTACGCCGTTTCAAGCGTTCATGTGAAAAAGCTGGCGTATTATCAGAAGTACGTAAGCGTGAGTTTTTTGAAAAGCCTACGTGGGAACGTAAGCGCAAAAAAGCTGCAGCGAAAAAGCGTCATCTTAAAAAGCTTTCTCGCGAAAATGCACGTCGCGTAAAACTTTACTAAGTTTTAGCTCGTATATATTAACAGCACTATCACAGTGTTGGATAACTTAAAGCGGTTTAAACCGCTTTTTGTGTTTTTGTCAGTTTATTAAGGAATCGAAATGTCTTTATTAGCTACTCTTAAAGATGCCCAAAAAGAAGCAATGCGCGCCAAAGATAAAGTCCGTTTGGGTACCATTCGTATGGCACTTGCTGCAGTAAAACAAAAAGAAGTGGATGAGCGAGTTGAGGTTACTGAAACAGATGTACTGGCTATCTTGACGAAAATGGTGAAACAGCGGAAAGAATCTGCGGCACAATATGTGGCTGCGAATCGCCAAGACTTAGCAGACGTCGAGTTAGCTGAGATCGCGATTGTCGAAAGCTTTTTACCACAACCACTGACAGCCGATGAAATAACGGCATTGATCACTGCAGCGATTGCACAAACCGGTGCAGCAGGCATGCAGGACATGGGTAAAGTTATGGGCGTGTTAAAGCCCCAAATGCAAGGTAGAGCTGATATGGGTAAAGTCAGCGGGCTGATCAAAGCACAGCTAGGTTAACCCCTATGGCCGGTAGAATCCCAAGAGATTTCATTGATGACTTGATCGCACGTAGCGACATCGTTGATATAGTGGATAACCGTGTCAAACTCAAAAAAGCAGGTCGTAATTATCAGGCCTGCTGCCCTTTTCATAACGAAAAAACCCCCTCCTTTAGCGTTTCTCCAGATAAACAGTTCTATCATTGTTTTGGCTGTGGTGAACATGGTAATGCATTGAGCTTTATCATGGAATTTGACCGCTTGGAGTTCGTCGAAGCCGTGGAAGAACTCGCGCGATATCACGGTGTTGAAGTGCCGCGAGAAAATACTGGGAAACCACATAACCCAGCCGAATCACAACGGAAAAAACAACAGTTAGATGATGATTATGCGTTAATGGAAAAAGCCGCCAAGTATTTCCAATACCAGTTGCGTAATCATCCTCAAAAACAACAAATCATCGACTATTTGAAAAACAGAGATATCTCCGGTGCAACAGTCAAAGACTGGGAAATTGGTTTTGCGCCTGATGAGTGGCAAGGCCTCGCAGATCGTTTGGCTGTAAACGCACACGCCACCGGGCAATGTCTTGATTTAAAACTCATGACCAAAAACGATAACGGCAAAACATTTGATTTTTTTCGGAATCGCTTAATGTTTCCTATCCGCGACCGTCGAGGGCGTGTGATTGGTTTTGGTGGTCGTGTTATCGAGTCTGATGATAATGGTCCCAAATACCTAAACTCACCTGAAACGCGCATATTTTTCAAAGGTTCTGAGCTTTATGGTTTATATCGTGCTAGACAGCTACATCGGAATTTGCGTCGCTTGGTCGTGGTTGAAGGTTATATGGATGTAGTAGCCTTAAGCCAATTTGGAATTGATTATGCAGTGGCTTCATTAGGCACATCAACCACACCAGAACACGTGCAACTCATGCTGCGTAACACCGATGAAATAGTGTGTTGCTATGATGGTGACAAAGCTGGTCGCTCTGCGGCCTGGCGAACTTTAGAAAATGCGCTGCCACAACTCAAAGACGGTAAAATCATTAAGTTCATGTTTTTACCTGATGGTGAAGATCCAGACACGATGGTCCGTCAGGTTGGTAAAGAAGCGCTAGAAGAAATGTTTGATAAAGCCTTACCGCTATCACAGTTTTTATTTAATAATTTAATCGAACGTCACGACATTTCTACTGGGGAAGGAAAAGCGGCCTTCAAGAAGGAAGCAAGCCCTCTTATTGAAGCCGTTGCGGGCGACAATCTAAAAGAAATTCTAGCCAAAGAATTAGCCAAGTACATGGGTAATTCAGATGAGTATCAACTACAAGTGGATATGGCAAAGGCCAAACAAAACAAGCGGCCACGTAAAATACAATACCAAACCCCTCAGAAACTATCGCAGTCCCCAGTAAGAATGATGCTCCGCTTGCTACTTGAACACCCACCTGTTGCGGTCCAAGCTAACGAAGTAAACCCTCTGATTTTGGCTGATACGGGTATTGCAGGTATTGATATATTAAATCAAGTTTTTACCTATTGTCAGGCAAAGCCCCATGCGAATACCGCTTTGTTATTTGAGAACTTTAAAGACGCTCCTTTTATCCAACATTTGACCAAACTTTTACAATCCGAATGTTTAGTCCAGCCGGAGGATTATGCCACAGTGTATAGAGATTGCTTTAGTCGTCTTATCTCTCAGTACCTGGATGCTCGCAAAGAAAGCTTAATCGCCAAATCGAGAGGCGCAGGTCTCACCCAATCCGAAAAAGAAGAACTTAATAAATTGTTATTGCAGGGGTAAAAACTCCAGTCAACAACGTTTAGTTTTTGGATCTTTGGTAACAAGTTATATCCCCCAAGGGCCTTATTTTCATTGGGTAAAAATTCGTTAGACAGCATCTAAATTTGCAATTTGATTTGACTTTTACCAATTTGGGTCGATAGTTATCACATCCGGTTGTAAAAATACCGATTAAATATGCGAAAAAAATCATCACTAACTAGCCATTTTTATGGTTTTTAGCTATAATTCGCTATCCGATAACGTCTCAGTGAAGAGTATCGTTTCTAATTTCAACGAGTCAATGTTCTCAAAGCAGGATGCTAGTAGAAAAAGCAGTACATTGATTTGCATGAGAAGTGTATATATTTATGCAAAGTAAGCAGTCTCAGATTAAACTCCTGATTGCCAAAGGTAAAGAACAAGGTTACTTAACCTTTGCTGAAGTCAACGACCATCTTCCTGATGACATCGTAGATTCAGACCAAATTGAAGACATCATCCGAATGATTAATGACATGGGTATTCAAGTATTTGAATCCGCCCCTGACTCTGATGAACTTCTGATGGCCGAAACAACGACTGATGAGGAAGTTGCGGAAGCTGCCGCTCAAGCATTAGCAACTGTTGAAAGTGAAATTGGTCGCACAACCGATCCTGTTCGCATGTACATGCGCGAGATGGGGACCGTTGAACTCTTGACCCGTGAAGGCGAAATCGAAATTGCCAAGCGTATTGAAGACGGTATCAACCAAGTTCAAGGTTCTGTAGCCGAATACCCAGAAGCTATTACTTATTTACTTGACCAATGGGACTTATTCGAAGCAGAAGAAATTCGCTTATCCGATATCATTATTGGTTTTGTTGACCCGAACGAAACAGATGATATTGCACCTACTGCTACTCATATTGGTTCTGAACTTTCCGAAGAAGAGCTCGATGAGGAAGACGATGACTCTGAAGGTGACGAGGAAGAAGAAGATACTGGTGTCGATCCAGAGCTCGCTCGTGAAAAATTCGAAGCCTTGCGTAGTCAGTATGCAAAAACACGCGATCTTATTGAAGCTAAAGGTCGTTCAAGTGCTGCTGCCAAAAGACAAATTGCAGCGCTTTCTGAATTATTCAAAGAATTTCGCTTAGTACCAAAGCAATTTGACCGTATGGTTAAAAATATGCGCGGTATGATGGACCGTATTCGTATTCAAGAACGTTTGATTATGAAACACTGTGTTATCCAAGCCAAAATGCCCAAAAAAGACTTTATCAAAGCATTTGCTGGTAACGAAACGTCTTCAGAATGGTTTCACAAGATCCTTAACTCAACGAAACCTTATGTACCAGTGTTAGAGACATTTACGGAAGATATTGAACGCAGTATCAGTAAAATGGTTGCGGTAGAAAATGAAACGGGTTTAGACATTGTCGATATCAAAGATATTAACCGTCGTATGTCTATCGGTGAAGCTAAGGCGAGACGTGCCAAAAAAGAAATGGTCGAAGCAAATCTTCGTCTAGTAATCTCTATCGCGAAAAAATACACCAACCGCGGTTTACAATTCTTGGATCTTATCCAAGAAGGTAACATTGGTTTGATGAAAGCAGTTGACAAATTTGAATACCGCCGTGGTTATAAGTTCTCTACTTATGCAACATGGTGGATACGTCAGGCGATTACTCGCTCTATCGCTGACCAAGCCAGAACCATTCGTATCCCAGTGCATATGATTGAGACCATCAATAAGTTAAATCGGATTTCTCGTCAAATGCTTCAAGAAATGGGGCGTGAACCATCACCGGAAGAATTATCAGAACGCATGCAAATGCCTGAAGACAAGATCCGTAAGGTGCTGAAAATCGCTAAAGAGCCTATCTCAATGGAGACACCAATTGGTGATGATGAAGATTCACACTTAGGTGACTTCATCGAAGATAATACGATTATTCAGCCTCTAGACTCTGCTACTGGTGGTAGTTTGAAAGATGCTACCCAAGATGTATTATCTGGTTTGACAGCACGTGAAGCTAAAGTCTTGAGAATGCGTTTCGGCATTGATATGAATACTGACCATACTTTGGAAGAAGTTGGTAAACAGTTTGATGTCACTCGTGAGCGTATTCGTCAGATTGAAGCTAAAGCTTTACGTAAACTACGTCACCCAAGTCGTTCTGAACAACTGCGTAGTTTCTTAGACGAGTAAACCGACACAAATTATTACTTGGTACTTGATGTATCGAGCATTCAGAAAAATACAAAGCCCTTCATAATGAAGGGCTTTTTTTATCTATTTAAATTAATTGTTACAGCAATGTCAAAGACGAATGAGGGGGGAGTAGTCAAAGCATAAAACGCAGTACTTTGACTATTGCTGACTTATACCCCATCCCCCTTTTTATACGGAATATCAGCATCTTGCTTCTCTAAAGCTTGGGTTAATGCTTCTGGAGAAGTCGTATTACGAGCCATATAATAATAAATAGTAGGTACCACGAATAAAGTTAAAAAGGTTGAAAACAACACACCACCGAATATGACCATACCGATAACCGCACGACTTTCAGAGCCAGGTCCGATCGCCAGCACCAAAGGCAAAGCAGTAAATACCGTCGTAAAGCCCGTCATTACGATGGGCCTTAATCGTTGCGTCGCTGCGGTAATTAAGGCGTCTGTAAACTCTTGACCGGCATCACGTAGTTGATTGGCAAATTCAACAATCAAAATACCGTTCTTCGCAGCTAGACCTATCAACATGACCAAACCAATCTGACTATAAATATTTAACGACATGCCATTTAAATACAAGCCAATGTAGGCCCCAACTAACGCTAAAGGAACCGTCAACATAATCACCAAAGGATGGATCCAGCTTTCAAACTGCGCAGCTAATACTAGATACGTAATCGCTAGTGCCATAGCAAAGATAAAGATGAATGAATTTCCTGAATCTTGATACAACTGAGATTGGCCTTTGTAATCAATACTTACCCCGTCTGGAAGTTCAGTGGCGACAATATTCTCTAAATAAGTCAGTGCTTCACCTACTGTATAATCATCTGCTAAATTGGCAGATATAGTGATTGCACGCATCCTGTTATAACGATTCAGGGTCGATGAAGTCGCTTGTTCAGAAACCGATAGTAAATTATCCATGGGGATGAGTTCACCACTGCTTGCTGAGCGCACAAAGATGTTATCAATGCTACTTGGGCTCATATAGTCGGACTCCCGCCCTTCCATAATCACATCATATTCTTGCCCACGATCTAAATAACGAGACACTCTGCGTTGTCCCAACATTGTCTCCAGAGTACGTCCGATATCCGATATCGATACCCCTAGATCTGCTGCTCGCTCTTTGTCTATATTAACTAATAACTGCGGTGTCGTTTCTTTATAATCAGAATCTAACCTGAGCAACTTAGGGTTTTCACGTGCCTTATCCAGAACAATGTCACGCCATGCTACGAGTTCTTCATACGTATTCCCTTGCAACACAAACTGCACTGGTCGCCCTAACCCTCGACCACCAATAGATGAGCGCATAATGGCAAAAGCTCGAACATCGGGAATACTTTGTAGTTTACCGGTGACTTCACCCATCAGTGAAAACGTAGAGCGAGTCCGGTCTTCCCAGTCTGCCATACCGACAATTGCGATCCCTGCAGAGCCACCAAACCCTGGTGTACGAACGAGGACACGACGGACTTCACCAGTTTCCAGATAAGGGAGCAATAAGTCTTCTACCTTTTTCAAGTTCTCAGCGTTTGACTCATAACTTGCCCCTTGTTGCGACTGCATCAGAATAAAGAAATTACCACGGTCTTCCTTTGGCACAAATTCTTGGGGTAATTTAGTATTTAATTGATATAGCACACCACAACTCAGCGCAATCAATAGCACAACAATGAAAGGTTGTTTAATGGTTTGCCCTAATCGGTTTGCGTATCGCTGCTCTATTGATTTGAATGCGCGCTCAACCATTGCGCCAAAGCCACTACTGCGACTTCTGCGTTTCAGTAATTTTGAGGCCAACATTGGCGATAGCGTTAACGCGGTAAAACTAGAAAAAGCCACTGCAGCAGCAATAGCCAGCGCAAATTCGGTAAACAAGCGACCTATGTTGCCTTCCAAGAACACGAGCGGCACAAATACCGAAATCAATACTAATGTTGTCGCAATCACTGCAAAACCGACTTCTCTAGTACCTCGATAGGACGCAAGTAATGGTGGCTCGCCCATCTCGATGCGACGGTAAATGTTTTCCAAAACAACAATAGCATCGTCCACGACTAGACCAATAGCGAGTACCAAAGCTAACAAAGTTAATAAATTAATCGAGAACCCTAACATGTACATCACAATAAATGCTGCTAGCAATGATACCGGTACAGTTACTGCTGGAATAATGGTGGCACGCATATTCCCTAAGAATATATAAATAACGAGTACCACCATAAACATCGCAATCGCTAGGGTTTCATATACTTCTTTGATTGATTGTTCGATAAAGACTGATGAATCATAGCTTGGGACAATAAAAATATTATCTGGTAATGTCTCCGCAAGCTCTGCAATGGCAGCTTTAGCCGCTTTAGCCACTTCTAAGGTATTCGCTTTAGACTGTTTGACAATACCCAAACCAATCATGTTAACGCCATCACCTCGGAAATCGGTCTCATCATCTTCCGCGGCGAGTTCCACTTCTGCGACTTCAGCCAAACGCACAATATAACCATCTGCATTGGATTTAACTGCTAAACGAGAAAAGTCTTCTGGGGTTAAAAATGATCGCGCTACCCGGACTTCAAAATCTCGAGATGTGGACTCAACTTGACCCGCCGGCAGCTCAACATTTTCAGCTCTAATCACTCGTTCAATATCAGCGACAGTAACCCCTCGAGCCGCCATGGCATTGCGATCCAACCATACTTTCATAGCATAACTGCGCCCACCACCCAAGCGAACCCGAGCGACACCATCAACAATAGATAAACGATCCACCACAAAACGGTCGGCATAATCGGTCAATTCCATAACCGATAGATTCGTACTGCGTAAGTTATACCAAACAATGACATCTTCATCAGAGTTTGACTTAGCAACTTCTGGAGGAAAAGCCTGATCAGGAAGATTATTTAACGCTCGAGAAATACGTTCACGCACATCATTAGAAGCAGCATCGATGTCTCTAGATAAATTAAACTCTATCGAAATACTCGAACGACCATTGCGAGACGAAGAAGAAATATTTTTGATACCTTCTATACCACTGATGCGTTCTTCGAGTAACTGGGTGATGCGAGTTTCTACAATAGCGGCAGATGCACCTGGGTAACTCGTGTTAACTGAAACAATAGGAGGATCGATATCAGGGTATTCGCGTAAGGAGAGCAGCGTCACGGCGACTAAACCAAATACCAAAAGAATCAAATTTACGACTGAAGCAAAAACTGGACGCTTCACAGAAACATCAGATAACCACATGTTTATTCTCCAGCCCTATTTAAGACCTTTACTGCAGAACCGTTACGCACTCTTAAGGTGCCTTGGGTAATGACTTCTGCACCGGCACTAATACCGGACAAAATTTGGACTTGTCCTGGCTTTCTAGCACCAATTTGGACTTCAGTCTGCATCGCTTTGTCTTCTTGAACGACAAATACAAATTGTTTGTCTTCGATGGGCACCAGTGCTTTTTCATCGAGTACCAGCGTGTCAAGTACCTGCTTTTGTAACGTCACTGTTAGCAGCATACCAGGTTTAATCTTGCCCTCAGCATTAGCAATTTTGGTGCGCACACCGACTGAGCGAGTTACCGGGTCGATCCTAGAGTCAATGCTGAAAATCTCTCCGGTAAATACTTCGTCAGGATAAGCGATGGATTTTGCAAATACTTGTTGGCCATTAGAAATTGATGGAAGGTGTCTTTCCGCTACCGAAAAATCCAATTTGATTGTAGCTGTATCATCCAAGGTAGTAATGACTTCCCCAGCCTTCACATAAGCGCCAAGGCTAATGTTGCGCTGGCCTAGTGTTCCTGAAAATGGCGCTTTGATTTGTGTTTCAGCGAGGTTTGCCTGCACGACTTCGAGTTGTGCAGTTAATGCATCTACGCGTGCTTTTTGCTCATCTAATAATTGCTTAGATGCCGAGTTTGATTTTGCTAAATTTTTAATCCGCTGTAGTTGGCGTTTCGCTTCACCCAAGTTAGTGGTGATTTCATTTACTCTGGCTTGTTGTTGGCGAGAGTCCAAAGTCAACAACACATCTCCCGCTTGGACTTTTTGACCATCTTCGAAACGAATATCCGTGACTATGTCAGCCACCCGTGAGGTTAAGTTGATGGATTCGTTTGCAGTGGCTGTCCCTAACGCTTCAATCGTAATTGCAAAAGGTTTTTGTGCCAAGATTTCAGTGACTACCGGGGTCGCACCGCCACCCCGTTTTTGGGATGGTCCGTCGTTGGGTAGATTGATGTAAATGATAAAAGCAAGTAAGGCAATAACGCCTATCCATAGCGGTGAGAAACGCAGTAAACGAGTCATGTAGGATTTCCAGAATCAATTATATTTTAGTCAGTTTGAAAAACCTGATTTTACAACAGGATTTTTATTATTTTTATATTTTTTATCTTATATTTCGATCATACCTTAAGTACGGCTCCATATCTTAATTACATCTCGAATTTCGGATAACTGACAAGTTTTGTAACACATTACTTGTATTGATGATATGTGAACTACCCCGCGACGACACAACCGTTCCGTTCACGGGATTTTCTAGCTAAGTTTTGATAATTTTGTACTCAATACTTTGCCTCTCTCACTATTACTTTTTTAAAGTACAAGAAGTGAAGTGGCTCAACTTAAGCGCCCAATCACACATATGAAATACAATGATAATTATTTATCACTAAATTAACGCATTGTTTACATTTAAAAATTCGTTCATTTAGCATACAATACCCATAACTGGTCAAACCACCACTTGGAGTTATTATGCCGCAATACACAGCCCCTTTAACTGATTTTTCATTTCTATTAAACGATTGGCTAGATATCGACGCTCATTACACTGCTTTAGATGTCGCTGGAATGGATTCTGAATTGGCTCAAGAAATTATGGCACAAGGAGCCAAATTCGCCGAGACAGCCGTCGCTCCATTGAATCAAACCGGCGATGAGCAAGGTTGCCAACTCAATGCTGGCGTAGTAACCACTCCAGATGGATTTGCCGAAGCATATCATGAATATATTGCCAATGGCTGGAATGCGATGCTCGGTAACCCTGATTATGATGGTCAAGATCTCCCCTACACGATGGCGATCCCCGTTCATGAAATGCTGAATTCAGCGAATCTAAGTTGGCGTTTAACTACCATGTTGACTGAAAGTGCGGTGCTCGCACTAAATAAACACGGTTCACAAACACTCAAAGATACCTACCTCGCCAAACTGATCTCTGGTGAGTGGACAGGTACAATGAATTTAACTGAACCTCACGCTGGTACCGACTTAAGTTTGTTAGCGACTAAGGCCGAACCACAAGCCGACGGTACCTATCTCATCACCGGAAACAAAATCTTCATTACGGCTGGAGACCATAACTGGACAGATAATATCATTCATATGGTACTTGCCCGCTTGCCTGATGCTCCCCCAGGTGTAAAAGGAATTAGTTTATTTTTGGTGCCAAAAGTCATGGTCAACGCTGATGGTAGCTTAGGTGAATTGAATTCACTCACCGTAGGTAGCATTGAAAAGAAAATGGGCTTAAAAGGTTCGCCTACATGCGTTATGAATTATGATGCTGCCAAAGGTTATTTGGTCGGCGAACCAAATTCCGGTCTGGCTTGTATGTTTACCATGATGAACGATGCGCGTTTTCAAGTAGGTTTACAAGGTTTAGGCGTAGCAGAAGCATCATATCAAGGTGCGCTAAGCTATGCAGTAGAACGTTTGCAGTCTCGTGCACCACAAGGTCCACAACAACCAGATAGCAAAGCTGACCCGATTTTATGCCAACCTGACGTGAAACGTATGTTACTCATGCAACGTGCACTCACCGAAGGCTCTCGAGCATTGGCTATGCTCTATGCTCAGCAAATGGATGTTGAAAAATATGCAACAGATTCTGCTAAATCAGATGCAGAAGCCGTCATTGCCTATTTAACGCCTGTTTGTAAGGCCTTTTTTACTGATATGGCTACCGAAGTTTCTAATTATGGTATTCAGGTTTATGGTGGACATGGTTACATTCGTGAATGGGGTATGGAACAATTAGTGAGAGACACTCGAATTGCTCAGTTATATGAAGGAACCAATGGCATTCAAGCTGCAGATTTAATCGGTCGAAAACTCACTCGCTCCAATGGAACACTCATGCATACCACTCATGCACAATTTAGCAAAATCGTGGCGGCTATCACTGATCCAAGTTATCAAGAACAAGCTGAAGTACTCCTATCTGATTGGCTGGCAACGTCCAATGACTTACTAGGAAACTCACCAGAATATTGTGCTGCGGTAGCTTGTGATTATCTCAACTATGTTGCGTATACCTTGCTAGGGATATTGTGGCTGTCGATGCTAGATAAATTACCCAATACCGCTAATCAAGTATTTGCCCAAGGCAAACAGAAAACAGGTGAGTTTTATTTAGCGTATTTATTACCCAGAGCTGAACAGCACAAAACAGCTATGACGTTTGGACATGCAACAATCAATGCCTGCGCTGTAGATGATTTTGTCTTTGCTTAACTCTGAAATAGCCTAAGAGTGGTTTAAATCAACAAACCACTCTCGTAGCATATTTTTCTCATATTTTAATGATTCACTGCGAAAAAACGGATTGTGACGTTCCATAAAATTCATATCTTTTAAATTGACTTCTCCTTGCTTCAAGGTCGCTCCTGAGGCATCGACAAGGGTATATGTAAAACTCATCCGGGGAATATCGATACGTTTAATTATTCGTTGCTCACTCATGTTGTTGCCCAAGCCTGCAAAGCTTAAGGGTAAAACTCGGCCAGCTAAATCTAGATTTGTGACTGATAACTGTAAGCGTTGTCCGTCTGGTAAATCTGACGCTAATTTCGCTAAATATTTCGTTAAGCGGTTAAATGTGTGGTTTGCAAAGCGTTTTGTTGAGCTATTAGGTGAACGTATATCAGTAAAGTCTCGATAATCCCCCCAAACCACAGAGACATTATCCACGGTAATAGTTTGGACATTTGGCTTCTCTTCAGGTGTGTTTTCAGCAAAAGCTGAAGCCGTCGTCACTAGCGTAAATAATGTGATACCGAGGATATATTTAGTGAAACGAGAAGCCATAGATACCAAATCAAATGTGCAAGCTATGGCACTATTAAATGAGCCATGAGATTTTCTCGCAGGTAAGTTTGCCAAAAAATGTTGACGCATAATTATCTCCTAGTTTTTTCATAATGTAGCATATGTATTTGATAGGGTGAATGCGTGAAGGTTCAGAAAGAAAAAAACAAATTACTGAACGTCACATTTTATTAACAAAAATCCAACAAAATACCTGTGAACTACCCCGCGACAGAGCAAGTCTGATCACGGGGCTTCGGCTGTAAAGCT
>NZ_JANATA010000039.1 GCF_024199005.1 Opacimonas viscosa | reverse complement strand
GACACCGCCCTTTCACGGCGGTAACAGGGGTTCGAATCCCCTAGGGGACGCCATATATCAAAACCAGCCAAGTGCTGGTTTTTTTATGCCTGATATTCTGTAAAGAATATTCGGTAACATGATATCCGATAAATGATATTCGGTAAGTGCTAGTATTAAACGACTGGTTTTTAAATACTATTTACACGATTGGGATATTATTCCCTCCACAACAATCCTGACTTTGAGAATTTGTTATGCATATTACCCTAGCTCCTATGGAAGGTGTCGTCGATCATCTGATGCGTGATATGCTAACCCAGGTCGGTGGTTTTGATTTGTGTGTAACAGAGTTTGTGCGAGTCGTGCAGACAAAACTTCCGAAAAAAGTGTTTTATCGTTTGTGTCCAGAATTACACCATGGTGGTCTGACACCAGCTGGTGTGCCTGTTAAAGTTCAGCTTCTTGGTCAACACCCTGAATGGATGGCGGAAAATGCTCTCACTGCGATTGAGCTGGGCTCACATGGCATAGATATCAATTTTGGTTGCCCCGCCAAAACCGTCAATAAATCTCAAGGCGGTGCAGTTTTACTCCAATACCCTGATATGTTGTATAAAATAGTCAAAGCTGTTCGTGACGCTGTCCCTATAGAACATGCTGTTACTGCAAAAATTCGCTTAGGTTTTAATGATACTTTACTGGCCCTAGAAAATGCAGATGCTATTTACCAAGCAGGTGCATCCAGTTTAGCCATCCATGCCCGTACCAAAAGAGATGGTTATCGTCCTCCTGCATACTGGCCATGGATAGCTAAAATCAAAGCAACTGTGGACATGCCGTTGGTAGCAAATGGTGAAATCTGGAGTGCCGCAGATGCAACGCTTTGTCAGGAGCAGTCACAATGTACCAATCTTATGCTAGGGCGCGGTGCATTGGCTTTACCTAACCTAGCCAAAAGTATAAAAATTAATGAAGCTCCTATGTCTTGGGAGGCATTGAAATTACTGCTCATCCATTATTCAGGCTATGAAATATATGGTGACAAAGGCCGCTACTACCCCAATAGAATCAAGCAATGGCTCAGTTATCTAAAAATTCAATACCCTGAGGCTGAGAGTCTTTTTACCCAGATCCGCAAACTAAACAACGCTAAAGATATCGTTGACGTCTTACAAAAAAATTAAGCAAAAACAGCATAGTAGTCTATATTTGTAAGACTAGTTACAGGTGTAACTTAATCATTTAAGGGTACATCTTCATGATACTGCATCATCTGCGCAAAAGACTTCTCATCTCGTATGGGGTGCTTGTCGTGTTGCTGACGTTATCATTTTTTAGTTATTTGTATATTACTGCGACCCAACAGCGCCAAATTGCAGCACAAGATAACTTAGACCTCCTTAATCAATCTATCCATATAATGTTAAAAAAGACGTTTAACCAATACCAACCTACGTCAAAAAACTCAGCTGAATCACCATCTATGTCAGCGCAAGAAATCTTCTCAGCAAATATCGATATGGAAGTTGTTGAGGAGGTCACTTCATTTATTCGAGACTTGGGATTAGATTATCCGTTATCTATATTTTTCTACAATACAGAGCAAACAGAATCGTACAAAGTCACGATTTCTCCTGTAGTGCAACCAGAGTATTCCATATTATCAATAAACGAAGTGATCTATCTAAAAAGTGAAAAACAGATCATGGACACTGCTCATCCTTTATATGGTTTTAGAACAGGTCTTGAAACAGAATATCAACCGATAATAAAACCGTCGGAGATATTCTCTTTAAATCAGTTTTTGAGCATGCTGTTGATTATCTTAACGTCACTTTTGATTGTTTTTATGGTTTCTGATTTTATCGCAAAACCCATTACAGATTTTGCCAAGGTCGCTAGAAAAATCACCTCGCTTAATCTGGATGCTGATAATATCCTTTACAATAATACCGAAACGGATTTCGTCACTGATACCTCTATCTGGGAAGTGCAACATTTAGCAATTTCATTGACGTCCATGATGAGAAAAATTAAAAAACAACAATTATCGCTGATCGAGTTCAATCAAAATTTAGAACAAAAAGTCCAGGAACGAACTGAACAGTTAAATCAAATCAATGCTGAGTTATTAAAAATATCTCGTAGAGATGCTTTGACTGGCTTGAATAACCGCTTAGCATTAGATGAAATGTTACGTCACGATTTTATCCAATACCAACGCAGTGAAACGCCATATACCGTCATGTTACTAGATATTGACTATTTCAAAGAGGTGAACGATCGACACGGGCATGCAGTAGGAGATAGCGTATTAAAAGAACTGGGTAAGTGTTTATCCAATTGTATGCGCGAGACCGATTTTGTGGCTCGTTATGGTGGTGAAGAGTTTTTAATTATCCTACCCAATACTGTGCAATATGCGTTTATATTAGCAGAGAAGCTGCGAACTGTTATCGCTTCCATTGTTTTTCCAACCGCTGGCCATTTGACAGTGAGTATTGGGCTTTCTGTCGTTGAAGCATCTGACCAAGAACCAGAGGATGCCGTGCGCCGTGCTGACCAAGCGTTATATCTAGCCAAAGAAGAGGGACGTAACCAAGCTAAAATGATTTAATCCGCCTGAATATCTTCCGATAACTTGCAACTCCTTAGAACTTTGGATAGTTTAAGTCTTGTTAACATAACGACATTAACTAACAAGGATCCTTTGAGCATGAATAATAACAAAAGGCACTGGAGCTACTCATTGCTAGCTCTAGCACTCAGTTCTGTATTCCTAACTGGCTGTGATGAAGAAGCTAGTGCTAAAGTGGAACAGGAAAACACCCAACCGAATACTTCAACTACTATTAGTGACCCATATCCAAGTACTTATGAGCGCTTAGCCAGTGAGCCCACTCTCATCAAAAACGTGACGCTGTACGATGGTATCGGTGGCATCTTCGAAAATACCCAAATTTTATTACAAGATGGCAAGATACAAGGACTTGGTGACGATATTGATTTACCAGATAGCTATCTGGAAATTGATGGTACAGGTAAATTTGTGACGCCTGGTATCATCGATACTCACTCGCATTTGGGCGTGTACCCTTCACCCGACACACGTTCTCATGCCGACGGTAATGAGGCAACTTCTCCTGTAACTGCCGAAGTTTGGGCCGAACATTCAGTGTGGCCTCAGGATCCGGGTTTTGGTCGAGCGCTAGCAGGTGGTGTGACATCATTACAGATATTACCTGGCTCGGCAAACCTGTTTGGTGGACGTAGTGTGGTTTTGAAAAACCTCCCTGATCGTACCATGCAAGATATGAAATTCCCCGATGCCCCATACGGTATTAAAATGGCCTGTGGTGAAAACCCCAAGCGTGTTTATGGTCGCAAAGGCGGTCCATCTACACGTATGGCTAATGTTGCCGGTTATCGCTCTGCGTGGATTAGTGCAGCAAAATACAAAGCGGATTGGGATGCTTATGAAACAGCAGTTGCTGCTGGTGAAGATGCAACTCCACCGCGTCGTGACTTGAACAACGAGACCTTAAAAGGTGTGTTAGACGGTGATATTATCGTGCATATGCACTGTTATCGCGCTGATGAAATGACGGTCATGATGGACGTGATGCAAGAATTTGATTATCAAATCGGTTCTTTTCACCATGCTGTAGAAGGTTATAAAATTGCTGATAAACTCGCACAAAACAATGTCTGTGCGTCAATGTGGGCTGATTGGTGGGGCTTTAAAATGGAAGCCTATGACGGGATCAGAGAAAATGTAGCGATGGTTCATCAGGCAGGTGCCTGTGCGGTCGTCCATTCTGACAGTGATATTGGTATCCAACGCTTGAATCAAGAAGCTGCTAAAGCTTGGGCTGACGGACGACGTGCCGGTATTGATATTCCCAAAGCGGATGCTTGGCAATGGTTAACCTCTAATGCCGCAAAATCATTGGGTATCTTTGACCAAACGGGTTCATTAGAAGTGGGTAAAAATGCGGATGTTGTCTTGTGGAGCGCCGAACCATTTTCGACTTATAGCCAAGCAGAAAAAGTGTTTATTGATGGTGGCTTAGCATTTGACCGAACCCAGCCAGATACTTGGCCGGTTAGTGATTTTGAGTTAGGACAAGTTGGTGCAGGAGATCAAAAATGAAATTATCACAATCGATTAAATTAGCGTTATTAGGTATGGGCGCATTAACGTTATCTACTGCAACATTGGCTGAACAGTTTGCCATCATCGGTGGACAGGTACATACCCAAAGCCAACAAGGTACCTTAGCCGAGGGGACTGTGTTGATTAAGGACGGTAAAATAGAACGTATCCTCAAAGGCTCTGAGGCACCGCGTGGTTATGAACGCATTGATGCAACCGGTAAAGTTGTGACCCCTGGTTTCATTGGTGCTTATACCGCCATAGGTTTAGTCGAGGTCGGTTTATCTGCTGGGCAGGTCGACTCCTCCACATCCGAACATCCTGTGACTACGGTAGGGGCTGCAATTGATGTATCGTATGCGGTAAATTCGGATAGTAGTTTGATTCCTATTACTCGTATCGAAGGCTTTACCAGTGTGGCTACTGGGATTGAATATTCGGATTATATGTTTAAAGGCCAAGGTGCTTTAATCAAATTAACTGACTCTGACAGTCTCATCCAATCACGTGCATTTATGGCTTTGAGTGTAAATAACAGCACAGTATCTGATACTGGAGGTACAAGAGGCACGCTATGGGTCGCGCTAAACCAAGCTTTACATGAAGCAAGTGCAGCGTTGAACTTGGATTTAGGGCCAACGAAGCCATGGCATGGAATGATTTCACGTGCCGATGCGAAAGCTCTAGTACCAGTTTTAGAAGGTGACACGCCTTTGTTGATCAAAGCGGATCGCAAAGCAGACATATTGCATGTGCTTGCATTGCAAAAACGTTTCCCTAACTTGGATCTTGTCTTGGTGTCTGCCGCCGAAGCTTGGCGAGTGGCTGATGAATTAGCTACAGCTAATATTCCGGTGATCTTAAACCCTGAATACAATCTCCCAGGAGCCTTTGATACTTTAGGTGCTACCTTGACAAATGCAGGGCGCTTAGAAAAAGCAGGTGTGACAGTGGCTATCGGGATCGAAACACACAATATTCGTCTTGCGACACAGCATGCCGGTAATGCAGTTGCCAATGGTCTGTCACACGCACAGGGTATTGCTGCTTTATCCAAAAACGTGGCAGAAATCTTTGGTGTCGAAGATCAAATTGGCTCATTAGCTCCTGGGATGCAAGCTGACATAGTTGTTTGGTCAGGGGATCCTCTTGAGGTAACAGAAGCGCCAGAACATGTGTTTATTAATGGCCAGCCGATACCTTTGCAGTCTCGGCAAACCTTGTTGCGTGACCGTTATCTAGGTTTACAAGATGAGGTTCCGATGCCGCATAATCGACCATAACAACACTATTTGGCTTGAGATAGTGAACTACCCCGCGACAGAGCAAGTCTGATCACGGGGCTTCGGCTGTAAAGC
>NZ_JANATA010000397.1 GCF_024199005.1 Opacimonas viscosa | reverse complement strand
CACGGTTATGGAAAAGCCGTTGGCGCACGTGTGGCAGGTGCGTCTGCACAGCAAGCAAAGGCGCGGTGGCCTTTTTAATGCGTTCTGTGGGTACGGACACCGACCGTATCGGTCACACCGGGGTAATGCGATACGATGAAAAGCACCCTAAAATTCCTGCGGTAGCGATTTCTAATCCGGATGCCGACTTGCTGGAAAATATGTTTACACGCAACCAA
>NZ_JANATA010000396.1 GCF_024199005.1 Opacimonas viscosa | reverse complement strand
ATCGATTAGTCCTTTTGTAGATACCCTAAGCGAACGAAAGCTTGATCGCGCTACATTGGATAAAAAAGCGCACCAAATCATGACTCGTGAAGTCATTACACTTAACCCAAGTGACTCTGTTTATTCGGCTATTGAGCTTTTTAATTCCCATAAAATTTCCTGCATTCCTATTATCGACACGAAAAGGCATCCAGTAGGAATGGTGTCGTGGCGCGATG
>NZ_JANATA010000395.1 GCF_024199005.1 Opacimonas viscosa | reverse complement strand
ATCAAGCTCAGGGGGCTGGGGGAAGTCGCTTGAATCGTCAAACCATATTTCTAACACTTCACGATGATCCGAGCCATCGTGCAACAGCGCCTCAAGCCCTGTTTTCATCTTTAGCTCGCTATCGGCTAGGTAGGTGAGCACCATGGCTAGGCGCTCATGCTCGGCTTGTTCTGCGCCAGCGCTGTATTGGCGCGCCATGCGGCCATGATAACCCGCTG
>NZ_JANATA010000394.1 GCF_024199005.1 Opacimonas viscosa | reverse complement strand
TTAACGTTACACGAGTTCATCACTAATACCTGCGATGACACGCCACGGTTATTGCTATGTTAAGTTTCGTTAAGTGGGTATTTATCTACGCGGACTAATGGTATGAGGCCTCAAGCATTCTCCGTGCCTCAGGCCAAAGCAAAAACTCGTGTTACTTTTTCTTTTTAAGGAGTACCAATGTTCTTACTTTACGCGTGCCATAGCTGGCAAGCCTTAGAAA
>NZ_JANATA010000393.1 GCF_024199005.1 Opacimonas viscosa | reverse complement strand
CTCCGGCCATAAAAGATGCCCACGACGCTACGGAATTAACCTGTGCGAACCCCGCACTGCGATTTAACAATGTCCATTTTGCATACACTGATAATCGACAGATACTTAACGGCTTAAGCTTTGATGTACCGCCAGGCTCAAAAGTAGCGGTGGTAGGTGAAAGCGGCGCGGGAAAATCAACGCTGATGAAACTACTCTTTCGGTTTTATGAGCCACAACAG
>NZ_JANATA010000392.1 GCF_024199005.1 Opacimonas viscosa | reverse complement strand
CCTCACTACCTCGTCTTTGCACGCTGTAGTCATCGGAGAAGTCGCAATACCAATCGTGTCGGTCGAGATCATCGAAATACTGCTCGATGGCCACGGACGGATAAGTGACCTGCGGCTCCTGCGCTTTCGCTTGACGGTAGACCGACAAACCATCGTCGCCGGCGAGCTTGACCACTGCCCCGTATGCGGGCGCATCGCCATCAACCACAACGAAGTACCCC
>NZ_JANATA010000391.1 GCF_024199005.1 Opacimonas viscosa | reverse complement strand
AGCTCTGCCTGCCCGCGGCGAATAACAAACTCCGTTAAGCCCAGGCCTAAGGCGCGGCGCCCCGGCATTTCTGCTTGCGTGTCGCTGAAGTATGGGAAGTCCAAATACTCGCGGCTTTCATCAAGCGTGGCAATATAACAGTTCGGAGCGCTGATCAGGCGGGCCAGAATGTCGTGCAGCGCTGCGTAGAATGAGTCCATGTCTTTGCCGGCGGTGGCCGAC
>NZ_JANATA010000390.1 GCF_024199005.1 Opacimonas viscosa | reverse complement strand
AAAACAAAAAAGACGAATAATTAGTCTTTTTGACCACTTGTGGTGACTGGTAAATATAACTGAATATAATCAAGTGTGATTGAGTTAATCATGACCTCAAAATTCTTCATTGTTATCCCGTTAGAAAGCCGTACAATCATGTCTTCACCGTCATCACCAGTAAGCCATTTTTTATATTCCTCATGAGTTATCCCGTTCCCGCTACACCTGTAGAAACCCTAT
>NZ_JANATA010000389.1 GCF_024199005.1 Opacimonas viscosa | reverse complement strand
ACTATTACCCATCTGTCCATTTGGTAAACCAACAAAATTACCATATGTATGAATCAAAGAGTAAGGAACATTTTCAAAAAGATAATCATAAGTTGGTGTATTAGCATTTTTAAATGCATTATAGTTATTAGAATCGTTATGACCAATTCCATCTGTAATAACAAGTATAGTCTTATTTGACATAATTTAAACCTTTTAACAAGTATATTATTATATAATCGC
>NZ_JANATA010000388.1 GCF_024199005.1 Opacimonas viscosa | reverse complement strand
AACCTTATATTTATCCGACGATTATTGCCGACGATTACCACATGTGGAGAAAACAGCAGGTTTACGATGTAAACACTTATTTCTTTAACTACCATACGGGCTGGTATTCGCCTTTCTATCGGTTTAACGGGCCGTGGATGTACCCTCACTTTAATCGTACACGGGTAATTCGCTACGAGAATGGACCTAGTAAAGCCAAACTTCCTACTCGCAACAGCGGTG
>NZ_JANATA010000038.1 GCF_024199005.1 Opacimonas viscosa | reverse complement strand
TTTGGATCCGCAGGATCCTTAGTGAGCAGGGAGGGATGACGCCATCTAATGGGGTAATAGCGCTTTCTAGTGTAACTAGGTCTTTTTAAAAACATCTGTTGTACCTAATACGATGACTCTATCATCACACCTTATTTAACTATTGTTACTTTATAAATTCATTGCTTTGCGATTATAGGCTCGTTATGATCATTGAAAATTATTCTTAAGAGAAGATATGACGACATATTCAGGTAATCTTAAAAAAATGCTAGTAAGTGTAGATGAGTGTAATACTGCTCAGTATCATTTACCTATTGGTGATAAGCTGCTTCCAATGAACGCTTTAATTGGTCATGAAGTTACTTTTACATTTAATAATAAAATTAATTGTGTAAATTGTGCTAGGGTCACGAATAAAAGTTTTAATCAGGGGTACTGCTACCCTTGTTTACAGAAACTTGCACAGTGCGACAGTTGTATTATTAAGCCAGAGTTATGTCATTACAGCAAAGGTACCTGCAGAGAGCCTCAATGGGCTGAAGCTCACTGTTTTAATGATCACATTGTTTATTTATCTAATACTGGCAATGTAAAAGTTGGCATAACCCGACAGATTCAGCCTGGTGTTTCCTCTCGCTGGATAGATCAAGGTGCTACTCAAGCGATTGCCATTTTTAGAGTTGCTAACCGTCTTATTAGTGGTTTAGTCGAAACGATATGTAAACAGCATATGTCAGATAAGTCTAATTGGCGTGTCATGTTAAAAGGTGATATCCCACAGTTAGACCTAGTCGGCCTTAGAGATGAACTGTATGAAAAAATAGCGGATGATATTGATGAGCTTGTAGCACAATATGGATTACTTGCAATCCAAAAAATACATCAGCAACCCGTTGATATTTTTTATCCAGTACAACAATATCCAGTAAAAATTACTTCCCTTGGTTTTGACAAAACACCTTCTTTTACAGGTGTTTTGCTAGGAATTAAAGGCCAATATTTATACTTTAATGACGACCGTGTAATAAATATACGAAAACATGCAGGTTACGACATACAGTTACATACAAGCCTGTAGGTGAAATTCGTATAAAAAATGACGAAATTCATTATATTTATGATGTCTTTTCGTATTATTTCCTATACTGATTAGTATATTTACCAAATCAGTATAGGTATACCTTTATGAAATACGTACCATTGTTTTTTACGGTGCTTGTTGTTTCCATCTTATATGTAGAGCTCGCTTTTTTATCAGCACCCATTTTTCTCTACTCCGCATTGTCTGTCACATTACTTATCAGTTTTTATGCACAATCGTTCATTATTAATCATGCTAATAAGACAGATATTCCAGAGACTAATGACGATATTTTTACGTCAAATGCAGAAAACATTGCAAGTAGTACCAGCAAGATCGCCATTGGTGGTGCAAATGTTTCTCATTTTACCGATAAATTATCCCAATTGTTTTCTGCACAAGTTGATCAAACCTCAGCTATAGCGGATAAAGTAAAATTATTAGAATCTGGTAATGTCGAACTATTAACTACGACTCATCAAGCTCAAAAATGTATTGATGACTCCAGTAAAGAAACAGAAAAAACTCATGGCCTGTTGGGTGATGCTCTTTCGCAGCAAGAACAACTAGATGCTCAAATTACCTCTACCAGTGAGTCACTCACCAATTTAAAAGTTAAAGCAGATGCTATTGGTAGTATTGTAACGACTATAAATCAGTTGGCGGATCAAACCAATATGCTTGCTTTGAACGCTGCGATAGAAGCAGCCAGAGCCGGTGAACAGGGACGTGGTTTTGCTGTTGTTGCTGACGAAGTTCGCGAGCTGGCCAAAAAAACAACTGATGCCACTTATGGTATAGAGCAAGTCCTAGAAGAAATCACTTTCGCAACCAAAGATTCAGTTTCTGCTATTGAGGAGGTTTCTGTTTCTGGTAAAAACATGGCACATTTAGTCAGTCAAACAGCTGAAGTCGTTACTCACAATAACGAGCTTGCAGCATCAGCCAGAACGGCTATGCAGCAAGTTTTTATTACTGTAGAAGAACATAATCAAACAAATCAAGGGATCACTCAAAATATTGATTCTTTGTTTTCATCTACTCAAGAGCTAGAGGGGGACCTTAATGAAGTTTCCAATAAAGTTCTCAATTTATGTAATCAGACAGAGGACATTTTTAGACAATTACATGTGTTTGATTTGAGTAATCGTAACGCCATTGTTAAAGACTTAGCTATTGTCGCAGCTGAATTGGTCGGTGCAAAGTTTGAAGAAGCTTTGTTATCAGGTGAGATTTCGAATGCGGCTTTATTTGATAATCAACACAAACCCATACCAAATACCAATCCACAAAAATACACTACGATGTTTGATAGTTTTACTGATAAGGTATTACCGCTTATCCAAGAGCCTATTTTACAACAACATAATTTTTTAATTTATGCTGGTGCGGTCGATAGCAAAGGTTATTTCCCAACGCATAATAAAAAATTTAGTAAGCCAATGACTGGGGTTTTTGAAAATGATTTACTCCATAGTCGTACCAAACGTATTTTTGATGACTACACAGGTAAACGTTGCGGTAGTAATACAGAGAAGTTTCTTTTACAAACATATAAAAGGGATACGGGCGAAGTGATGCATGACTTATCCGCTCCTATTTATGTAAATGGTAAACATTGGGGTGGTTTCCGAATAGGTTACAAAGCTGATTAATGTATTGTTTGACTCATAATATTATTGCTTTGGAATAAGTTCATAGCTTTTGATTAAGGCATCAAAACTTTCTTTACCATCCTCGATTTGTTGCAATCGAACCAGTGTGAAATCAAGCTCTGGAGCTAACCATACGCTAGTAGTACGTTGTTTTTTTATATTGGTTCTAGTCAGTTTTATTGCCGTAAACTCTCCTAATGGGGTCCTGACTGTTTCTGGTGGGTTTTGGGTAAACTCATAATCTTTCCAGTTTCCATAGCGTGTTGCTACGGTGTATTTTTTTATAGGCCTATTATTTTGTAGATCTAATCTGATCTGTAATTGATAAGTCATCATATCTTGAATAACGGTATCACTGGGAAATGGGTTATTTTGTTGATCTCTGCCAGATATAGTTTCATTTGTGTAGTTTATTGATACGTTGTATTGTTTATCTTTTCCAGTACCTTCTCTAATGAACTCGTAATTTAAGGGAGATGCGACCCACATTTTGTCTAAGTAAGTATATGTAAACTCACTCGTTTCAATTCTGGTGTCCGTCAAAAAAAAGTATCGAGCTTTGGTGCGATAAGAAAATACATAATTACCTTTTTCATTTTTACTTAGAGAGCGGAAGCCCTCGCCGTAAGTAGAGCCTCTCCTATTCAAGGAATAGCTTGCTTTAAATGTAGGTATTGGCATAAATGAATCTACGGTTTCTAACGTGGTATCTGCTTCATTTATAGCTGCGAATGCAAACGCATGTGTGGTTAAAAAACTCGCAAAAAAGATAGATTTTATTAACTTGTTATAAAAGAGTGACATAATGTGTTTTTCGACTAATACGATAATCGTAATGTAGCATATTATCAGTCAGTTTTAATGATTTTTACTATGAATTTCGGTGCTATTCCTTTAGACTTTGACGCTGTTTTTTTATCTTACAGTAGAGGATGTTGTTGTATGTCAGATGGTTCAAATTTTAAAGACCCGTTCAACATTTGGTACTTATTAGCTGCATTAGGTGTGTTAATGGCAATGCCATTATTGAACATGATCTGCGGTTGGTTCGTATTCTATATAACGAAGTAGACAATAATAATTAACTAATTTGAGGTGTATTTTGCCTGGCGAATATATAAAGTCTGTTGTTAAAACTATCCCTGATTATCCAAAACCAGGGATTATGTTTCGCGATGTAACGAGTGTTTTGGAAGACCACCAAGCTTTTTCTCAATGTATTGAGTTATTAGCTGAAAAATTTAGAGCAGGTGGTTTTGATAAAATCGCTGGTACTGAAGCGCGTGGTTTTTTATTTGGCGCTCCTCTTGCACTAGCCATGGGCATAGGCTTCATTCCTGTTCGTAAACCTGGAAAATTACCGCGTGCGACCATTTCAGAAGAGTATGAATTGGAATATGGTACAGATACCTTAGAAATCCACGAAGATGCAGTTAAGCCAGGTGAAAAAGTATTGATGATTGATGATCTACTTGCCACTGGCGGTACTATGATCGCCACAGCAAACCTGATTAAACGTCTTGGTGGGGTGGTAGAACATGCAGGTTTCGTGATTTCATTACCCGATATTGGTGGTGCACAAAAATTAAAGGAAGCCGGCATAACGTCATATGCGATTTGCGAATTTGAAGGCGATTAATTACTTATGAGCTATCAAGTCTTAGCAAGAAAATGGCGACCTAAAAAATTCTCTGAATTGGTTGGTCAAAGTCACGTAGTCACCGCGATTTCAAATGGTTTAGACAATGACCGTTTGCATCATGCTTACTTATTTACAGGTACTCGTGGTGTTGGTAAAACGACCATTGCCAGAATTTTTGCTAAGAGCTTGAACTGTGCGGATGGGCAGAGCGCTAATCCATGTGGTAAGTGTGGTACATGTATTGAGGTCGACAAAGGCAGTTTTGTCGACCTGATTGAGATTGATGCGGCGTCCAAAACAAAAGTGGAAGATACTCGCGAACTGCTTGATAACGTGCAGTACAGGCCGACACATGGGAAGTACAAGGTTTACCTGATAGATGAAGTTCATATGCTTTCTAAGCATAGTTTTAATGCACTTCTCAAAACGCTTGAAGAGCCACCTCCGCATGTTAAATTTTTACTTGCTACAACAGATCCGCAAAAACTACCAATCACTATTTTATCACGTTGCCTTCAGTTTAATTTAAAGGCACTTTCCCGTGAAGAGATCCAATCTCAGCTAAGCCATGTTTTATCTGCTGAGCAAATAAATTATGAAAAGCCGGCTTTAGCGCAATTAGCACGGGCCGCTAATGGCAGTATGCGAGACGCTTTGAGTTTAACAGACCAAGCCATCGCCCAGGGAAACAATCAGGTACTAACGTCGGTAGTGACAGATATGCTTGGTTTGATGGATAAAAATCAACTGCTGCGAATTGTTCATGCTTTACTTGAAAATGATCAAGAGAAGTTGATGGCCCAAGTGGATTCTCTGGCAGACCAGTCTCCAGATTACCGCACAGTACTCGATGAATTATTAGGTTTGTTGCACCAGATTACTTTGACGCAAATAGTACCTGACGTTTGTAAATTAGATGCTTTAAGTGCCAAAGCCGTTTATCAAATAGCGAAATCGATTTCCCCAGAACATATCCAGTTATTATACCAAATGGCCCTGCAAGGTAAAAAAGACTTACCTCATGTTGCAGATGGTAGAATGGCACTAGAAATGACATTGTTGCGTATGATGGCTTTTACTCCTGCGATATTCATTGAAGATTTGGAACAAATCATTCAAGACAACATTACGGCTCATATGGTTGAGATCGATGAGAAAATTGTTTTTGACAATATAATTAAGCACCAGGATGCGCCATTAAAGCAACAACCAGAAGCGACCCCAGATATTGAACGAGAATCTGTTGACACTGAACTTCAAGCCAGCAACATAGCTGCAGAGCCAGAGCCAGAGCCAGAGCCAGAGCCAGAGCCAGAGCCAGAGCCAGAGCCAGAGCC
>NZ_JANATA010000387.1 GCF_024199005.1 Opacimonas viscosa | reverse complement strand
GCTGGTGTGGCCTTTCTCGATGTTTCTGCATGCTCAATGATGCCAGTCGTCATTGGGTTGTGGTTCGTTTGGTTAGGTCATCGCTAAGTGTACGCAACAGACGTATGAGTGGTGTTTGAATGGCATGGGCTCGCAGGCTCCTTGCTCGTGCAACGAACTGTGAGCTATCCATTCTTTTCATGATTTCCCCAAGCACAATCATTGTCTTGTGGGTTAGACCGA
>NZ_JANATA010000386.1 GCF_024199005.1 Opacimonas viscosa | reverse complement strand
CGTGGCCCCGGCATCCTGTAAAACCGACATTGCCAAACAATACCAGTTCGGTCGCAGTATTGGGGTAAACGGAACGCCTAATATCATTCTGCCCAATGGCACAGTAGTGCCTGGCTATCAACCGGCTGATCAGCTGTTGTCGACGCTGCAGTCGACAGCTGGTTAAAGCAATGTGTACCAGCGCTAAATAAGTGCTGGTGCAATAAACGACTATCCTGCCGTC
>NZ_JANATA010000385.1 GCF_024199005.1 Opacimonas viscosa | reverse complement strand
AGGAGAATACAGGGAAGCAAGCTCTAGGGTTTCTATTCGTCTTATGTATTACCTTACACTCATGCACTTGTCACTTAAAAATGACGATGTGTCTTTCCCGAAATTTTTGATGATAGATACGCCTGAAACAGCCGGTATAGAGTTAAAGAATTTGATAAATTGTATTAGTAAGTTCGAGGAGCTCGATGAATATGGCAAAGATTATCAAGTCATACTAGCGACA
>NZ_JANATA010000384.1 GCF_024199005.1 Opacimonas viscosa | reverse complement strand
CGGTGTTGTGAACCCGACTCCGGCTCCCGCGCCGCAAATTAGCCCGGTATTGCAGGAAGAACAATTAGGTTTGAAGCGCGTAGTGGCCATTGCGCGGTTTTCTGACGAAACAACCAGAGCGAATAACTTTCTGGTCGACAAACAAGGTAACCGATTGGGTAAACAGGCTTCTGATATTCTGGCCAGCCGCCTTACCGCAACGCAGAAATTCATTATGTTAGAA
>NZ_JANATA010000383.1 GCF_024199005.1 Opacimonas viscosa | reverse complement strand
TTGATTTGAATTTAAGTGAAAAGAATCAAAGGATTTTTCAATTCATGATTGAGTCCATTGATTCCAATGGCTATTTAAATGAACCGATTGACCAAATGGCCGCTGCTCTAGTGGCTTCGGCAGAAGAAGTAGAAGCTGTTCTTCATCAGCTTCAATCATTAGATCCTGCCGGTATTGGCGCTAGATCATTGCAAGAATGCATCCTGCTCCAGCTTAGACGAAA
>NZ_JANATA010000382.1 GCF_024199005.1 Opacimonas viscosa | reverse complement strand
ATGAGAATACTTTTCCGAGTGCCATCGCAGCAGCTTCCATGTAAAGCTGTCCACTTTGAGAAAGATATGCATCTTCATCAAAATATTTAGTAGCAAACAGCTCTGTTGTTCCTTCTGGAGCACTTCCTGTTAAGATTGGCGGATCCACTTTCACGAAACCTTCTTGATGGAAAAACTCATATGTAGCACGAATAATTTCATTACGGATTTTCATAATGGCATG
>NZ_JANATA010000381.1 GCF_024199005.1 Opacimonas viscosa | reverse complement strand
GTATTGGTACAAAGTAAACATGAAACAGTCCTGATAAAAAACCTGCGCCGTTGGTTCATGCTTTACAATGGCGCGAGAACCAGGCAGGTATAGTTTGAGACAAAAACACCTGAAAACTATACACTATCGTGCAACGATAAATCTAAACTTGTCGTCCGGAAACCTTAACCGACATTCCAATTTTTAATCAAAGTGGCACAGTGAAAACCTAAACATACGATAC
>NZ_JANATA010000380.1 GCF_024199005.1 Opacimonas viscosa | reverse complement strand
AAAGATTACAAAAAAGCGCATTTAATTTTGTATATCGTTGCCCTCTGCAACTCGACAACTCCCCTGAAGATCGCTTCTGACTATTTCAAACCTTAATGCAAATCAAGGTTTGCATGTTGATGTCTTGCCTTCACGCTACTTCGAGCGCTAAGGTAGTCATTCAAACAGGAAGTACTATGACTCAATACTCACCGATAGCACGCCTTTACCACATACTTGAGCCC
>NZ_JANATA010000379.1 GCF_024199005.1 Opacimonas viscosa | reverse complement strand
CATTTTGTTCATTTTTGGAACAGCTTGCACACTTACATAGTATGAAAGGTGATACATGAAACAACTAAAATTTGGATGCCTGCTTGTGTTGCTGGGCATTGCTCAACTTAGCTACGCGAGTGTTATTACTAATGGTAGTTTTGACAACTGCAGTTACAGTGGCTGGATGAAAGACACCGATGGCTTTGGTGATATCAGTACCCAAAACGACTTTATGCTTAGCG
>NZ_JANATA010000378.1 GCF_024199005.1 Opacimonas viscosa | reverse complement strand
CTTTTGGGACTGGTTACATGGAGAGTTTGGACTGGTCAGCGAATTTGACCGCCGTCCGCAGGTGTTGAGGCACAATGATTTTTACGCGCGTTGTGGTGAACACATCGATGCGCATTTAGCTGAGTACTGTAATAGCCCAGACATGCTTTACGCGTATTTGCTGAAACAAGCCACCACACATTACGGCAAGGTAAACAGTGTGTTTATGTGGCGTCAGGGGTTGC
>NZ_JANATA010000037.1 GCF_024199005.1 Opacimonas viscosa | reverse complement strand
TTGAAATTGAAGGTGTAAAATAGATTAATCGCGACAACTAGTTTGACAAACACCGTATGAAGCATACTCTAGCGAAACAGTAGCCAAAATTATTGATCGCGCTATACCGATATTCTCAGAGCATTCAAAATCATTCACCTGTATTTTTAGTGAGTTCGACAAAGCTTATAAAGAATCTCAAAAGCTAGATACTGCATTTTATCAGCTCAATCTTGAACATACTGCCAAATTAAGTAATACGTTAAATGAAAACGAGTCAGCAATCGCTTTATTTCCAGATCTATATGCCGAATATAAAGATTTAAAAGAAAGTATTCCGAATAGCTATTGGTTTAATAACCTTCATCAAAGATGCTTGGCTGCATCAGTTTGGATCATTCTTTTTACAACTGGATTGCGCAACATTGACATCAGACTTTCGTTGCTGAGAGATTGTTGGGTAAAAGACCCTGATAGTGATCTTATACATTATATTATTACTGATATTCAAAAAGTGCGAAAGGAAGATTATCCAATACCCGCTCCACCTATAACCATTCAAGCTATTGAATTCCTTAATGCTATCAACTTCGCACCAGCAGAAGTAAATAATTTATTAGCAAGATTATTTATGAAGGGTAAATATTGGGAAATCAATCAAAGTTACATGTTAAACAGTATTCTTAAAAGCTTTACTGATTGTTTTGATATTGATTTATTAGATGAAGTCAATGCCGATAGTAACCAAGATGGGGTCTGTCATAGAGCCAGAGTAACCCTTGCACAATGGATTGGAACCAACTCACCATTAGCCGTATTAATTGTAAAAAGGCTGTTTGCTCACACCAATGAAATAATGCCTGATCATTACTTAAAAAATAACATGGAAGTAAAAAAAGAAAGACAAAACATCCAACAGGCAACTTACATTAACTTAGCTGAAAATATGAGCGAGGCCATAGTAAAAGGAAAGTTTTCAGGGGGAGCTAAAGCTAGCTATCATGAGGGTGTTGAGATGATCAGGCAGAAGCTTCAACTAGAAAACCAATCGCTCGTTGGTGAGGAAATGCAAACAACCTTAAAGGAGCATATAAAAAATATTCTTATTGCAAGGATCAGAAATGGGGAAATGCTAGCAATGCAAACTCCCTTAGGCTTTATTTGCTTGCGCAATACGAAATCGACTAAACCAGCACCATGCGCAGCAAAGAAAGAGCAAATCAAAATGAAAGAATCTGATATTGACGTACGTTTTGCCAGAGCTTTACAAGCAAGCTACTTACCTAATCTAGATAACTGCCAAGGTTCTGATTGCCAGCATTCCTTTTTATTTGATAATCCAATGGCTCAGCTATTGCTTGAATCATTTAGATTTTACTGTAGTTACCTTAAAGGCGTTGGGCAATTCTCTACAAATAATTTAGATGCTGAAGCACAGCATTTTATTGATTTGTACTATCCACCGCTTCTAGAGGTTTACCCTGAAATTAAATCTGAAATGGAGGCTGTTTAATGGAAGAACAAAGCAACAAAAATAAGCCAAAAACAAATGAAGAAAGGCTGTTGAGATTAGAAACTGTTTTTGCTGAGCAGTCAGTTATTGCTATAAATAGCAACAAGATACGCGGAATAGCTACTATGAAAGTTATTTGTGATCTTGCAAATGTTGATACCAATTATGTTTATGGGCATATAGAGTGCCCTCCTGATATCGCAGCTCGATATAAAAGTTTTCATGATCGGGTTGTAGACTTTAATCAAAACTTTGTAAGCAATAAGAAAAAACTAAATGAGCACGCGGTTTCTGAAGTTCAAAAGCATAAACAGTCTGTTGATCAAAACCATCAACTATTGAAAGATAAAACTGATTTGCAAGCTCAGCTTGAACGCTCTAAAGATAAAGTCTTAAAGCTCATGGCTGAGAAAACCCATCTACAGGCCATAGCAACAGAATCAAATATCAGTTCAGAAAGAAACTTAGCTTCAATTTCAGATATTACGATAACTATAATCTCACCTGATTCGCTACTAGAACATGATGGCAAGTATAATTTCCATAATTCCAAAGCTAGAGATAAAGCATGGTCTACAGCTAGAGCGGAATTTGCACGACTCATGAAGAGAAAAGTGCCCCAGCGCGTCTACCTTTTGGTAGGCCCACCTTGTTCGGGAAAATCAACTTGGGCAAAAAAGAAGGACTTATATAAAGATAGACATGCCGTAATCATAGATGCCACAAACCTTACAGCAGGAGAAAGAGCAACTTGGATTATGCAATCTCAAAAAGCAAATGATGTGAAAATTTGTGTAGTTCGATTCTTAACTGATTATGTAACACTCGCAGCAAGAAACTTAAAAAGAAGTCATAAAAAAATAGATCCTGACATTCTTGAAAATAAATTTAATTCAGTTGAAGAAGTAGACCCTTCATTTGAAGAGATCGATGAGGTTATTTATGTGAGGGATGACAATGAATACTAAAGAGGTTTTATTACAAAAGTATACGGATAACGATAATCAACTAGGCAAACGAGAGCTTGGGCAATTAAGAAGAATTCTATTAACAGAAGTTCTTGATAATATCATTTCGAATGATTGCCTGAATGCTGATAAATGGCTTGATAAAAAGAAGAGCAGATTAGATAAGAATAAATTAGCGTCCGCTGTTGGGTATGGCATAACACCAGACAACATAAGGCAGTCTTTTGTTAAGCAAGTCAAGGAAGCTGAGGAAGTACTACGGGTTGTAGGAAAAATCATTGCTAAACCTAAAACTAACTGCCAAATACACAACGAGAATTTAGAAGCTTTCACCTCTTTTTTAAAAGAAAGGCTAGATGAAGATGGGTATTATTGGCCTAAAAATGCCAAGGGCTTTTTATACCGAAAAGCTATCTGGGCTTATTTTTTAGACATATCGCCTGAAGAAGTTAAGTACCTCCCTAGCTTTATTAGCTCTGATGCTGAATTAGCAGAAATGTTGTCCAACATAGATATTTTAATCGCAGAGGAGCAAGTTAAGTCAATTGACTATAAACGAGAATCAGCACTAGACGAGATGGAAGATACAATGACCAGCAGGGCATTGTCTTCAATGCGTCTACAACTCAAAGAAAAAAGTGAAGAAGTTGTTTTATTACGGGAAGAGCTAAAAGAAACAAAGCAAGAATTGGCAGAGTTAAAACAACAACAAAAATCATTGTTGTCACAAGGCTTAACAGCTTTCAAACAAGGAAGTGCGCATTAATGGAAGAAGTCATTTTCGCAGGTACAATATCTAATGTGCTCTACAGTCATGAAAACCAGCAAGTCTTTAGGGTTAATACTCAAAAAAAGGCTATTAAAGTTCTTTTAAGCCATTCTCACGCTCATTTTGAAGAAGGTGAGCATGTTCAAGTCATTGGACAAACAGAGTTTAACTATAAGTATGGTGAGCAGGTAATCGCATCATCTGTAGAATTATGTGATGTAAGTAATGATTTAATTAAAAGTTTTCTTATTTCGACAAATGGAGTTGGTGAAAAGACAGCTAATAAATTAATTGTTAATTTAGGAAATGACCTTCTAAACCTAATCGAGAAAAGAGACGTTTCAGCTATTAAAAAACAAGGAAACGTCTCAAAAACTATTGCTGAAGTAATATGTTTTAATTGGCATAAACAAGCAGGAAAAGTTGAGCTTATAAAATTTATACGAGAGGTACTAAAAGATGCTTCCCAAAAGGAAGTAAGTGCTATTATTAAAATTGCTAAAAAAGCATACTCCTTCTATGGAGACGAAACAGAAAACAAGCTTAGAGATGACCCTTACAGAATATGGGCTTTCGGTACTTTTAAACAGGCTGAGATATTTGCGTCAGCACTGAAAATTAAAAAGGATGATAAGCGAAGACTTGTATGTGCTGTTGAAGATGTCCTCTTCACTCATCTAAAAAGAGGCTCAACACAGGCAAGTCCGTTGAATTTTTCTAAAGATCTAGAGAAATTAGTTGGTAAAGATCTTGTTATCAAGGCCATTGTATTAGCTCTCGATCAATCAAAGACACCTAACCCTAGAATTGTAGTTACTGAACCACAAAATTTTAATGAGCTTAGTGATACAGATCGCCTTTATAGCAGGATGTTTGCTTTGCCCTCAGCAGTGATCATGGAAAATTATGTTAGGGAACAAATTAAAACCAGATTAATGCAAGGGATTTTAAATATTACTGTTTCTGATAGCGAGTTAGAAGATTATACGCTACCGGGAGGGCACAACCTTAGCCATCAGCAAAGAGAAGCTGTCAAAGTTGTTTTAACCAATGCCGTTTCTTGCGTCTCAGGAGGCGCTGGCACAGGAAAAACATCAGTACTCTACTGTGCTCATAATTTAATAACAAACGCTGGTAATAGCGTTTTACAGGTGGCTTTAAGCGGCAAAGCTTCGAGAAGACTAGCTCAGCAGACAGAGCAAGATGCGATGACTATCGAAAAATTGCTTAAAACGATAGAGTATAACCCAGACTATCTCAATCAATTTCAAACCCCTCTGGTGTTGATAGATGAAGCATCAATGGTCGATATACATTCTATGTACAGAATATTAAAAGTATTAGAGAAGCGACCAGCTAGGTTAGTATTTGTTGGGGATTGGGCGCAATTATCACCAGTCGGTCCGGGACTTGTTTACCATAAGTTAATGGAGTCGGAATTTGTACCTAAGGTAGAGCTAACTCAAAACTTCCGTTCAACAAAAAATATACTAGAAGCATCTGACGCTATTAAAGCTGGCAAAACTTTTGAACACTCTAAAGAAGTAAATATTATTGAATGCAGCTCACTAGATGAAATGGAAAAGCACTCAATTCGTCAATATGAGCTTCATTTAAGCGCTCAATCAATGCATATCATAGCAGCGAGAACTAGAACTGTTGCAACTATTAACCTTCAGTTACACAAGCTAATAACAAAGAATCGAAAAATTGTAGCTTGTGCGCCACATTTTCGTGTTGGAGATTCTGTCGTTTACAAAGCAAATAATGAAGAGCTTGGCATAGTAAATGGCTCAACAGGCGTTGTGATTGGTGGTAATGATGAAATTATAGAAGTTGATTTTGATATTGAAGGTCTAGTTGTTATTCCCAAAGAGCAAATCACAAATAACTACGCTGGAGAATATCTTTTACAACATGGTTACGCTCTTACTTGTCATGCTTCCCAAGGCTCAGAGTTTGATGTTGTCATTGTTGTTGTTGAGAATTTTGAATTGGTAGATCGGTCTTGGTTATACACCGCTATAACCAGAGCTAAAAGAAAAGTTATTGTTCTTACAATGCCAGAGTCCATAAACAATAGCCTTAAAAGGGGCTTTAACTATAAGCTGCGAGAAGTTGGTTTTGAGATATGAGTAACGTAGTAGATTTTCCGAAAAGTGACGATGATTCAGTTTTAAGAACAACTGACAAATACCTTTTGTCCGAAGTCACAGTAACAAAAAGAGCTGACTCTAAGTTTCCAATGGTTTTAATTAAAGACACTGGCCTCCTGCACGAACACGCAAATGAATTTTTGCTAATGCGCTTTAACCACCCTTCATTTATTGATGAAGAACTTGAAGAAATAACTAATACGACATTAAAAAACTATGCTGACCACATAAGGTATTGGCTTAATATATGTTCTCTATTGGATACTTCATATTTGAGTGCAAACTACGGATTTATGCTCTCTGTTCTAAAGACCATGAGAAAAGAGGGTACAGAGGAAGGTTCCATAAGTAACTATGTATCTACTTGGCGATTATTCGTAAGCGTACGGCCATTACACCTAGTATCTTTATTTAAGTGTCCACTTGTTTTTT
>NZ_JANATA010000377.1 GCF_024199005.1 Opacimonas viscosa | reverse complement strand
CACGTTGCCGCGACCTTCTGGTTGCGGTCGCGGCCTTCCATCATCAGCGGCACCCACTGCTTGATCTGGTCGTAGTCTTCCGAATACTGCATGCCGCGGAACAGCGGGCTCGCCTGCAGCGCTTCGTAGCGCTTCTTCAGGAAGCGGACGTTGTCGTCGCCCCACACGAAGCTCATGTGCGGCGTCGAGTTGATGAACGAGTGCGGATTCTTCAGCACGCCCTG
>NZ_JANATA010000376.1 GCF_024199005.1 Opacimonas viscosa | reverse complement strand
CACAGCCATGATAGGCACGATACGCGCTGTCACGGCAGCAATACGCTGGATACCACCAAGAATAACCAGCGCCAGTAAAATACCCAGTACACTGCCCACAATCCAGGGCTCAAAGCCAAACGTGGCTTCAATACTGGTTGCAATACCGTTACTCTGCGGCAGGTTGCCCGTACCAAACGAGCTCACTACGGTAGCAATGGCAAATGCAACAGCCAGCCATTTCA
>NZ_JANATA010000375.1 GCF_024199005.1 Opacimonas viscosa | reverse complement strand
TGAAGTTTACCGAGCAAGGCGAATTGAGTATTACCGTAGCACTATTACCTTCAAAAAATGAAGGGCAATATGTACTGCGCTGCGCTGTCAAAGACACGGGTATAGGCATAGAGCCGCGTAAGCTAGCACAGTTGTTCGAAGCGTTTACGCAAGTCGATGCATCGACGACAAGGCGCTATGGCGGAACTGGACTTGGTTTATCCATTACCAAAAAGCTTTGTGAA
>NZ_JANATA010000374.1 GCF_024199005.1 Opacimonas viscosa | reverse complement strand
ATAATTTTATCTTCTAATAAAGACAGTTGTACAGGACCAACTATAAAAATTTCATCAAGGAAGCCACGAAAATCAAAATCAACACCTAAATCGACAAGGGCATTAGCTCGTCGCTCCAAGTATAAGAGTTAACCGAACAAAAATGCGGACGCTTGACCTGGCATTGCGAAATATCGCTCGAATGTTTTAAAAGCATCTTATTCTGCGTTCGGCGTATTTTCTACC
>NZ_JANATA010000373.1 GCF_024199005.1 Opacimonas viscosa | reverse complement strand
CGCAACTTCATGTTATTAAAAGAAATACCAAAATTAGCGAAAATTTACGGTATCATTTAGGCCAATTGAAAAAACGTGAGGCAGTAGAGCTTGGGCACGAAGTAAGATAGCGTGTGCGTCGCTTGACCTGTCTTGAATTGCCAATAGCAAAGTAATGGCAATTCGCAGCATCTTTTGAAAGGAAAACGGTGAGCGCACAAAGCCAAAACCCCGACAGCATTTACA
>NZ_JANATA010000372.1 GCF_024199005.1 Opacimonas viscosa | reverse complement strand
AAAGACAGATGAGCACTGCGCCGCAGCAAAGAGCGACATGCACTAACTGCCTTCATAGCAAATAAAAAGAGAACAATTATGAATACGCCCTCGTCTCAGACAGCTACACCACAGTCTGCCCACAATTCAGAACAACTCTCACCTTACTTCCCTAACTTATTATCTCCGTTGGATTTGGGATTTACTCAACTTCGCAACCGTACCCTAATGGGTTCAATGCATTTA
>NZ_JANATA010000371.1 GCF_024199005.1 Opacimonas viscosa | reverse complement strand
AGACGGTTTCCAAGAAAACAATACGCTGTGGATGTATGAGCCAGCAGATAAGTAAGTTTTCTTTTTAATTTAAAAATACTCCGGGTACCTACGTACCCGGATTTTTCCGTTGTGACGATTATGAAAATGTTAAAAATAACTTCAGGTGTAGGCATTCTGCTTTCACTACTTATCAGTGCAGGATGCACTGATAACACGGGTACTGACGTGAACAATCAGTCAAAC
>NZ_JANATA010000370.1 GCF_024199005.1 Opacimonas viscosa | reverse complement strand
TAGAAAGCCATACGCCAGGTCAACCAGTGTTAGAAGGCGAACCATGTGCGACCTACATCGGTCCGGTTGGAGCCGGGCACTATGTAAAAATGGTGCACAACGGTATCGAATACGCCGACATGCAGCTTATCTGCGAAACTTACCATGTTATGCGCGAAGCGCTACATATGGCGCCAGCTGAAATAGCAGAGGTGTTTCGTCGCTGGAACGAAGGCAAGCTGAATA
>NZ_JANATA010000369.1 GCF_024199005.1 Opacimonas viscosa | reverse complement strand
AAGCTATGGATTAAGTTATTCAATGGAACATCTCCCACCACTGCGCCTTCTTGTGACCTTCGAAGCCCTGTCGCGGCATGGTTCGATGCGGGATGCGGCGGCGCGCCTGAACGTGACCCAACCCGCAGTCAGTCAGGCGGTCAAGGCGCTGGAGGAGCACGTGGGAGTCGCGTTGTTTGACCGGCGGGTGCGGCCCGCGCGCCTTACAGATGCTGGCGATATGCT
>NZ_JANATA010000368.1 GCF_024199005.1 Opacimonas viscosa | reverse complement strand
TACAGCCTGTTCCGGTTCAGTCATGATACGCGATGACGAGTTGTGCCGCAGCAGCAGTCCGGTGAACAAACCCATGCCGTTGTCTTAGCGCACTGGCAGTACTCCTCGTCCCTACCAAATTTAACGCAGTATCATTACCACCACTCCAAGTGTTTTGATTCACCTCTACTTGGACCAAAGCACTTTGGTTTGGTGTAATAATGACACTGCCGGTAGTAGCAAAGAT
>NZ_JANATA010000036.1 GCF_024199005.1 Opacimonas viscosa | reverse complement strand
ACGTTATATGGCATTGATAGTTTACAATTTTACTCAAACTCAACAGATATCCGTGTAATAGATAACTTAAACACGGCTACTTTTTTAGATCTGATAACAGGTTTAACTGACACTGATTCAGACGGTATTCCTAATGAATGTGACGAAGCTTGCGTTGCATTGGGTATGACAGCAGATACGGACGATGACAATGATGGCGTGCTAGACGCTGAGGATGTATTTCCGTTAGATGCCAATAAATCGACCTTGTTGGATGATGACATATCGCCAGTTGTTATTGCGCCAAGTGATTTATATATTGATGCAACGGGTGAATTCACGATGGTATCTGACTTAGGTGTGGCCACTGCGAGCGATAATCTGGAAATTGTTACAGCCGTTTTAGATAACTCTGGTCCTTATCCTGCTGGAGAAAGCCTTGTTACTTGGTCCGCTGTGGATAGTGCCGGTAATCAGGGGCAAGATGTGCAAACCATATTTGTTAGACCTATTGCACAGATTGCTCATAGAGCTCGTATGGCAATAAACGATGTGTTGACAGTGCCGGTACGATTATCTGGAGAAGGGTATAACTATCCAGTGATTATTCCTATTTCAGTGAGCAGTGATGCGGTATTGTTGTCTACTACAGAGGTGGAGATACTATCTGGTACGATTGGTGTATTTGACATTGAAGTGATTGATAGTGAGTTATCTGGGCAGTTTGTTGTAACGCTAGGCACGCCTAGTAATGCGGCTTTATCAGATAGCAGTACTTTAACGGTGAGCCTTATCGAAGAGGCTGTTTCGCCAAAAGTATCTTTATTAGTTAGCCAAAATGAGGTGTTGGGTCGTTATATCACACAAACTGATAGTGAGGTTGCAATAGAGGTGGTGATAGAGGATGTCAATGGTAATCATGCCTTAGGATGGGACATTCCAGTGGGGCTGGCAGATATTGTGGATACGGACATTTGGGGTCAGTTACGTTTTAATCCTAAGGATACTCAACCAGGTACTTACAAGATAACAGTCAAAGTAGAAGATGATGGTTTGCCTGGTGAGCTATTTACTCGCTCAGTCAGTTTAAAAATCAGCGGACTCACCCGTATTAGTGATAGTGACAATGATGGTGTTCCAGATGACTTAGATATTACGGTCACCCCTAATGCGATTGAGTTGGGCAGTGCATCTAACCAAGTGGCACAAGCATCAGCAGGGGTGAAGTTATCCTTGGGTAATGTGGCTGCCGATACTGGTGGTGCGGGTATTTTTGTCACAGAGACAGAGTTACCCGTTCCTGATGTGCAGAGTGAGTTCCCACTAGGGTTATTAGACTTTGAAGCAGAGTTGAGTGTTCCGGGTGATTCATTGGCATTGGTAGTGCCATTATTGAGTGCAATACCGCAAGGAGCAACCTATCGTAAATTGATAAATGGTACATGGCGAGATTTTGTGGTTGATGAGAAGAATACGATAGCGTCTACAGGTCTAAATAGCCAAGGAGGTTGCCCTAGCACTTCAAGTGCGGACTATATCAGCGGATTAACCGAGGGGGACATGTGTTTATTATTGACCGTTGAAGATGGTGGACCTAATGACGCGGATGCTCAAATCAATGGTCATGTGGTAGACCCAGGTGGCATTGCTGTGCGAGATGAAACAGCAGGCATTGCCCCATATACCTTACTTGAACAACCGACACCACAGTTCGCAAGTCTCAGCCCAACGGCCAAAATTATTGTAACTAGTTCAGAGGGTGAAAACTTCTTTGATGTAGCTAAGTATATCCCTTCTGGCACAGCAGATAACCCTGTGAGTGTGGTAGGGGAAACTTTTCTTATCTCGGGTTCAAGTGACATCGATGGCTTCATGATGCAACCTGGCGTTAAATATGACTTAACTAATCTTAAAGGTGGGATTGATAAATTGTACTTCTCAGGTCCGTTAGCCGAATATGCCGATAGTATCTTGCTAGATTCGGCAACCGGTGTGATGCAAGTATCTAGGTTAACGGATGTGGGTGAAGAAATCGTACAGTTTATTGCGACAGCAAGTGCAGCTGATATGCTTATATTCACCGACGGAGCGTTAAGTACCGAGCTTGTTAAAGCAGCGGTAAGTGCACAAACACCACTGACGGACTTGACTTTAGATACGTCAATCAAAGCCTTAGATGATAAAACCATCACCGGCGCGACAGTGAAACACATCGTGCTTAGCAGCGAAGGTGGAAGCGTGATGGGATTGGGTCCTAGTATTAAGACTTTAATATCGGGTAATAGTGGTATCGACCAGATATACGTACCAGCAGGCTCAATAGTCGATGCGTCAAACTTAAAATCAGGGCGTGATGAAATCACAGTAGAGGGTAATCTAGCGGACTATGACATTCGTTTAAATTCATCAGGAAATATTGTGTTGAATCGAGAAATCGATATAGACGATGTTATTCACACAGAATCGGTTACGATCGCCAATGGTGGTAATGTGGCAACCAATGACTTGGTAATATTTGCTGACCAACAGCTTGATACATCGAGCATTAAGCAGCAGTTATAAGATGAACTTTAAAGGGGAAGGAGTCGAATGTAAGCATACTCCTTCTGCCCTTTTTACTCTTACCTTTCGTCTATAAGTTGAGGCCACTAATGAGGTAGCCTTAGCCCCCCTAGGCTTTCATTAGGGACCATTAGTGTGATTTAGAAAACATTAGTGGTATTTTATCATTTTTTTTGCTCATTGTGTTTCCGTAAAACTTCCGCTTATCTCGCATCCTTTATTCACTTGGTTTTCTGTTTTTTTCCGTTACTTTCCGCTGATCGCAAAGCGGAAAAGGAAGGTGTTTTTGGTAAAAGTTATTATTAATCAATGTTTTATTTTTAAATTCAGCTTAGCTCATAATCGTTAGGTCCCCAGTTCGAGTCTGGGAGGGGCCACCATTTTTTTGAGTGAATAGTAATCCTTATCCAATCTGCCCCAACGTGGCCTGCACAGAGGCTATAGACATAGGTTTTTCGATAACCGCTTTGGCTCCAGATTGCATCGCTTTCTGCACTTCCTCTCCTAACACTGAGGCAGTCACAGCGACTATTGGTTGTTGGATATTGCGTAAGCGGAGTTCTTTACATAACTCATAACCATTCATCTGCGGCATAAAAATATCTGTGAATAGATAGTCAAAATGATGTTTCGCATCAACAAATGCTAACGCATCTGCCCCGTTATCAAAGGTAATCACATGCGCACCCGCTCTTTCGAGTGCATCCTTACTGATGGTCTGAATAATATCGTTATCTTCTGCAAAAATAATCGTTTTACCTGTCAAATAATCTGTGTTTTGTTTCACTGAACCAGTTGAACTTCTGTCATTTGCTGCACTCGCCACTACAAAATCAAAACCAAACACACTTCCTCCAGCTTGGTTGGGGGTTAAACAAAGCTCTCCTCCGAGCAACTCTGTCAGTCCATTAGCAATCGCTAGACCTAGTCCAGAACCATCTTCACTGCTTCCCTCACCTCGTAAAAATGGTTTAAAAACCCTATTTGCTTCGGCCTCGCTAATCCCTGTACCATTATCAGTTACCTTCACCAGTATCTTGTAGCGTCCTTCGTCGGTCAATTCACAATCCCCGTTCAGTACTATCTTATGACATTGGGCATGTTTTGCTGCATTGCATACCAAATTACTAACAATTTGAAACAATGCTTGAGTGTTGAGTTCGACTAATGGCATCCTTAACAATCTTTTACCCAGATTAAGCGACAATTGAATATTGGGATCTAGTGTATGTACTATTTCAATGAGTTGTTGATGCATCGATACAAAATACATGTGTATATCTGTGCTAACTAAGGCGTGTTTAGCCAAAGCGGAATGTTGGCTAATGCTCTTCAAATCTCCTAACACATTCAAAGCCTGGACCACGGCATTTTGGATAATCTTAAACTGGAGTTCGTCTAATTCATGGGGGGAATTACGTCCTTCCAACAACATCGATATGGTCGCAATCGGTGTACGCAACTCATGGGCAATGACCGCCATCATCTGCTGTTCTTGTTCGCGTTTTTCAGATAAGGCATCTAAGCTCTTTTGCCTATCCTGCATCGCTTCTTTTAGTTCGTCCTCGTGACTCAGGATTTTGCTTAGAGCCTGTTCTAACTCCTTTTGCCGTTTCATTTCTGGGGTGATGTTATTATGTGCACCCAACATGCGAATTGCTTTACCATTAGCATCGCGAATCGCTTTGCCTCGACAACGAACATATACCGTAGAGCCATCGCTGTGTTTGAACCGGACGATTTGTTCATATTTAATGGTTGGTTCGGCATAATGCCGCTCCAAATTATCCATAATGTTAGGTAAATCCTCGTCAAAAACGACGGCTATAAACTCATCAGGCGAGTGTTTACGAGTGCTAGGATCAATACCTAGGACATGCCAATATTCAGGACTAATATACAAATTCTCAGGATGCTCAAGATCCCAAAACCACAATCCGTCTAATGAGGCTTGTTGTATATACTGCCAGAGCTGTTCATCTTGAGTAATAAGTGCGTTCAGCTCTTTATCTAAATAATGCATAAAAAGAATACGAAATGTCGAAGAAATAAGGATAAGTATAGACCGCAATTCGGAAAAATGAGGGAAAAAATTCAGACGTTGAGCCCTATATCAAAGGGCTCTAATTCTAATAAGTTGTATGATGAACAAAAAACCTGAGAACCCTGATGCTTATTTGGGTATATGTAAGACCGTACCTGAAGCCATATACATATCATCATATTTTAAGCCGCCATTGCCGTAAGGTTTTTCTTTGGGTCCAGTGTTACAGGTAGCAGAGAAATATATGAGAGCTTGTTCACGTTGCATTCTAAAATCAGCGCCTGAGTAAACTTTTTGTTGTTCTGGAAACTCATCACCGCCTTGTATATAAACATCATATGTTTGGCCTCCAGAAGCTTTAGGTTGATTATTGATAACCATCCAAACGTGATACCAAGTATTGGTCTGCATTGGGCTTGCATACGAATTAGTTTGCGGATTAAAAATGCGTTCATACCAATCGTCCTTGCGCACTAATAATGTACCATCGTTTTTGTACGCAATATTCGGATCATACCGATCCGTAATACGTAAGCTAGGCTCTAATGCATTATAAGCGTGCTCAGCAATTCCTTCTGGACCCATATCACTCAGGCCAAAAACATGGTTATTAGGAAATGCAGCAACATTTAAGCGCAGATAAAAAGTATAAATATCACCAACATTAATCGGTTGTGGCAAGGGAAAATATGTTATTGCTTTACGATTTCCTACAACCCCATCAGCTGCAGGCTTTTTTAACAAATAATGGTTATTGGTTTGAGGGTCTAACAAGACTTCTGTTACTTGTGGGTTAGCCACTCTTGGTTCAGTTTCGTTTTGCAAATCCAACTTTGTCCAACCAGATAAAGGTTCATCCTGTTCAAAGTCAGTGACTTTTTTCCAAGGTGAAGTCTGTTTTGTCAGCTGTGCAGTAAGTTTGCTCATACGATCTGTTTTATTTGGTTCCACTACTACTTCGCTAGCCAACACTTTATCAACCGACAAAAGCGCACCAATAACCAGTCCAAACTGGCACAAATACCGCAGTGACATCTTATTTTCTCCTAAACACAAAGTTTTCTGGGTATCAAGAATACCATGACTATGATGTTAAACGTTAAATTCGCTAGGGATGGCGCCGAAGTATTAGCTATTCTCGCATTAGGTATCTTTGGTATCAGACGATTAGCCAAAAAATAACCATTGAAATGTTATGCAAAAGCCACTTCACTTGTTGAAGTGACCCCCGAAAGTTAGACAAAACCTTCGGGGGTTTTTTATGTACAAATC
>NZ_JANATA010000367.1 GCF_024199005.1 Opacimonas viscosa | reverse complement strand
CCACAGCATCTAACTCCTCATCTTCCAATAACGACACCGATTCAAATGCCGAACCTGAAGAAGATTTTGACGGTTGGGCAAGCGGTGGCACGTCAGCTATGACGTCAGACTTTCCAGACGATAGTTTATTTGACACTGCTTCTGTATGCAGTGTGGCTCTCACAGGTTCTCAAACGGAAGGCCCGTCCTATTTTCAAAGTGACTATCTTGACGACATCTCATATGA
>NZ_JANATA010000366.1 GCF_024199005.1 Opacimonas viscosa | reverse complement strand
AGCGCGAAACCGTGACAATTCGCAATCCTTACGAAGCGAGTGAACCCACGGTGGTTGGCCCGGTGTCCCGAACCAAACCGGTGTTTGTCGATGGCGCCAGGTTCCTCAGAAAACAAACTAACCAGCCAATTAAATGGGCCTTGCCTGGCCCGATGACAATGATCGATACTTTGTATGATGCGCACTATAAAAGTCGCGAAAAGCTGGCCTGGGAGTTTGCCAAAAT
>NZ_JANATA010000365.1 GCF_024199005.1 Opacimonas viscosa | reverse complement strand
ACCGCTTCGTTGAGAGCCGCTGGCATAAAGTGCCGGTCGATTAGGTACATCTCAAGCTCAGCGCCAAAACTTACCTCAGACCGGTTATAACAAGGCTTTTCAAGCTCATTTTCAATTTGAGCCAGTTGCTCGTGCAGGCGACGCTCAAACAGGGTTGTTTGCGCCCGGGTAACGTCGTGTTGTTGAAACTGTAAGCCCATGCTCGCTTTTGAATGTAACGAATTTG
>NZ_JANATA010000364.1 GCF_024199005.1 Opacimonas viscosa | reverse complement strand
CGATCTATCAGGAAAGCAAGTTTGTAGCCGATGCGCGGACACCGTTCAAATATGTGCTGGGTGTCATTCCGATGGGCCGCCAATCCAGTGCCTATGGCTATAGTCAGGCGCTGGATGCGACGTGGGATGAATACCGCCGTGCAGAAAACCGCCGCACGGCCAAGCGGGACCGCATTCGCGACGCGAGCGATTTTATGGGTTGGTACATGACCCAAAGCAAAGATCG
>NZ_JANATA010000363.1 GCF_024199005.1 Opacimonas viscosa | reverse complement strand
GCCGGTTTACATTGAAGCTGGTTAAGCCAATGATACCCATGGCCGTGATCAGCGTGAGCAGCACCATTACCGTTGACAGAATCTTAATCATAGCGCTGTGCTGACGATAGCTTCGCTCGCGGGTTTCCGTGACCGTTGTGACATTGCGAATAAGGCGATTACCGTAGGCGTTGGCCAGGGTGTCTTCCAGTTCTGCCATTAAGCGGTCGCGTTCACCGGGTTCGGTA
>NZ_JANATA010000362.1 GCF_024199005.1 Opacimonas viscosa | reverse complement strand
AATATGCCAATGCCACATTTTTTAGGAATTGAACCCATAATCCCTCCTGCTACTCCACTTTTTGCTGGAATACCGACATTAATCGCAAACTCCCCCGATGCATTATACATTCCACATGTCACCATAAACGTTTTACAAATACGAGCGACATCTACAGGGATAATTTGTTCATCTGTTTCGGGGTTACGTCCATCCATCGCCAACACACAGCCGATCCTTGCTAAATC
>NZ_JANATA010000361.1 GCF_024199005.1 Opacimonas viscosa | reverse complement strand
GTACTCAACAAAAAAGTTCGCCATGAGTTTATTGTAAGTATGGCCGTTATCACGATTTTGCTCGATTATTCGAACCGGATTGTCTCTGTCAGTAATTCCAGGTACGGGTCCACCCCAGCCTCCTACATCGTTGTAAATGGGAACGATTGACTGCTGCTCAATTGATAGTCCTAAAATCTGACCCGCTAGGTCGTTGATAAGGTTAGCTTGTTGATCAGTGATCAAAA
>NZ_JANATA010000360.1 GCF_024199005.1 Opacimonas viscosa | reverse complement strand
AGACTGCTGCCGGTTACACAATCTTAAATTCGTCCAGATTGGCTATATCGTGACTACTTAAATACTGTTTTAGCTCAGACAGTTGCTCAGAAAAGTTCGTCCATTTATTTACCGAACGCGTGTGCGCAGCTTCTCTCACTTGCAACGTACTCGCACTTGCACTTGCCTTCGGGTTTAGGTGAAAATCAAGACACGCCGAATCAAACTCCAACCCCAAATCTTCTAAT
>NZ_JANATA010000359.1 GCF_024199005.1 Opacimonas viscosa | reverse complement strand
CTATACAACGCTAGGCTTTGTAGCAAAAAGAGAGTCTATTGACTCTTCTCTAGAACAAACAGGTGGCTTTTTACGCACAACTTATGGTGCAAGTGTAAAACACGAACTATCAGAATTAGTAAAAATAAAAGCCGATCTAGGATACGGTACAGACGAACTTGTATTTAGTGCAGCTCGGAAAGATGAGCGGCTAGCTGCTCAAACCTCTATTGAATATTCTGTCCTTC
>NZ_JANATA010000358.1 GCF_024199005.1 Opacimonas viscosa | reverse complement strand
TGGCCTCGTCTAGTGACAGCCGAAGCGCGGGATTACTGGCCATTATGTTGCCATCGCACAACTTTATGCCGCACTTTGCTAGGCCATTGCAAACATATTCCGACATCTTGGAAAAGTAGTCAGCCTGCGCTTTAGTCGGGGCCTTTGCCAATAACAAGCCGTTGTCTTGATCCGAACCCATTGTTTGATCTTCTCTTGCCTGAGAACCATACACAAGCCAAGCAAACA
>NZ_JANATA010000035.1 GCF_024199005.1 Opacimonas viscosa | reverse complement strand
AGTCACATCAATATTTCTGGTTGAAAATGCTAGAGAGACTAGTTCTGGAGGAGTTGTGTCCGTTTCTGACCTAGATGTACTAAATGACATAAAAGATTTTTTCACTTTCGGATTTGATACTCTGCTACTTTTTATTTCACGTTGACAATTCTCTAAAAGGGCACTCATTAAACTAGGTTCTAATGAGCTAAGCTCATTTTCCGCGAGGTAAATTTCAATCTCAGGTTGATTACACTCGATTAACGCTTCGATATAGTCTGATGCTATGCTTTGACCTGAAAAGAAAAATAAGGTCGTAAATATTAAAAGTTTATAATCCATTTTCATTCTTTAATCACCCAAACCAATATATTCATACTATTCATTACTCTAAGCGTTCACACCGCTCGTAACTTGTGTATCAAGAAAGAACACTATACTTGGGTGTTATAATAACAGGTGTGGTGTTAAACCGTTACTTCATCGCTCACTTCCTGCTCCTTGAAACGCCCTAGTAACAGGTTTCATGATGTATTCTAATACTGTCCGTGATCCTGTCTGAATATCTACGCCAGCTGTCATACCCGCTTTTAAGTCAGATAATAACAATTTGGGGTTTGAAGATTGCTTATCAATTTTTACCAGTGCCTTATAAAATACGGAGTTTTGACCATCCGCGGCTTCTTGGGACAATGTATCAGAACTTAGATAGGTTAACTCTCCGTTTAAACCACCATAAATCGTATAATCAAAAGCATCTATTTTTACACTTGCTGGCATGCCAATTTCCAAAGAACCAATATCTGCAGGATTAATTTTGACCTCAACAAATAATTCCGTATCGGCAGGGCTAATTTGCAATAACTCATCACCAGCTCTTAAAACACCACCTATCGTATCAATTCGTAGTGATTTTATGACCCCATCTAAGGGCGCTTTTAGCTCAGTATGTTTTAAGATACTTTCACGTTCCAATAACTGATATTGCTCAGAAATAAATTGTTGTTGTAACTGGGTGACTTCTTCTCGGGCTCGCTGTTTAAACTCATTATTTATAGTGGTTAATTTACCTTCTAACTCTACCACTTGACGACGACTGCGCATCACGTCTAAGCGACTAGCATCGCCAGTAGCAAATAGGCTTTCATTAATCGAGAGCTCTTCTTGAGCAATTCCTAATGCCGTTTTACCCGTTGTTAATTCAGCCTCTAAACCTAAAGCGGCTTGTTTAAATAAAGCTTGTTGTTCTTTAACTATATGTGGATAAACTAATTCATCTGGTGTAAAACTTAATGGGGTATCCTGAGCTTGGGCACGTGCTCGAGTTAATGCCGCTGAGAGTGCCGCGACCTTTGCTCGCCCTTCTTCGACACCAGCTTTAGCCCTTTCATCTTCTAGCGTTGCAATGACATCTCCTTGTCTCACCGGATCGCCCTCTGCAACATAAATTTTCTTTATCACTCCACCATCTGCAGCTTGCACGATTTGTGTCCGAGTTTCTGTTACTAGCTGCCCTGGAGCTCTCACTGTTTGGTCGAGTTCGAACCAAGTTGCCCAAACACCAAATGCAATCAAGCCTAAAAGAAGCATGTAGATCATACCTCTACGTTCCTTTGTTTGAGTATAGATCATACTTGGCCTCCTGGTTGTTTTGAGGCTGCTTGTTGTGTTTTTTCTTGGAGTTTTTGTAATACTGGCTCTTTGGGGCCATCTAACATAATTTTATTATCAACTACGACAATGACTCGTTCTACTAAAGAAAGCATTTCTGGTTTATGTGTAATTAAAACTAGGGTATTATTTGGCTGAATATGTTGTTTCAACGCCGCAATCACTTTTAATTCAAAAGTTCGATCAATACTTGCTGTAGGCTCATCCAATAACCAAATTTTCGGTTGTCGTAAAAATACTTTTGTTAAATTAACTAATTGCTTTTGTCCTCCAGATAAACCGGTTCCCCCTTCAGCAATTGGGCATTGTAGCCCCATAGGGTGTTTAGCAATTAAAGCTTGTTGCAAACCAGATATCTCTGCTGCATGCAAAATAGCATCATCACCTGGGTCAACTAAACCAAGGATTAAATTTTCACGCAAAGTTCCCGAAAATAAACGCCCCTCTTGTTGCACATACCCAATCTGTTCAGCAATAATCGGCTTTGAAATATGACTCAAGTCAATTCCATCTAACATAACTCGACCTGAAGTAGGTTTAAATAAACCAGACAGTAATTTTAATAGCGTTGATTTACCCGCACCAACAGGGCCGATTATTCCTATTTTCTCACCAGGTTTTACTTTCAAATCTTTGATGTTAAGTGCTGTGCGCTCGTCATAATTTACCAAGACATCTTGGAAATTATATTGTCCTTGGACTTTCTCAACCACAACGGGTTGGTCAACGCCATAGTGATCATCTTCCAATGACCACATTCTATCCAAGCCTTGAAGTGCAGCCTTTACATGGCCCCACTGCACTAGCATATTGGGGATTTTACTAGAAGGGGTCAAGATCCGACCGGATAAAATACTACAAGCAATTAACCCCCCCATACTGAGCTCTCCGCCGGAAACTTTTAAAGCACCTGTCGCGATGATTAAGATATATGAAACTTGGTGAAGTGATGCAATAACAAACTGAGAGTGCTCACTAACTTTACGCATATCTAAATCGTGAACACGTGCCTCATCTGTAGTATTCAACCAACGAGACAACATCCGCCACCCACCTTGACCGGCCTTTATTGTTTCTGCACCTTCGACGGTTTCCACTAAAAGCCCTGTTTTTAAATTATTTGCTTCTGTGGCATCTCGCGTTAAACGCTCTACCTTACGCCGAAAAATAATACCTAAAATCACAGAGATTACTGCAAAGGTAAAAGGAATTATTGCTAATTGGCCACCTATTAAATATAAAACCGAGGTAAAGACAATGATAAAAGGTAAATCAACCAAAAGTTGACTGGGTATAGTAACCAAAAAGTTACGGATGGTTTCGTAACCTTTCAGCTGGGCAGCTAAACTACCCACACTAGCAGGAAGCTGGTCCAAACGAACACCTAAAAATCGAGAATAAATCACTTTAGCCAAGTGACGATCGATATTATCTCCCAAACGCTCATTAATGTTGGAACGTAAAAATTTAACGATAAGCTCAAAGCCTATAGCAATAAACACACCCAACGTTAGCGCTAATAAAGTTTGTTCAGCACCTGTTGGAACAACCCTATCGTAGACTTGCATGCTATATAATGAAGTTGCTAGAGCAACAACATTAATCAAAATACCACCTACAATAACCTCTTTTAAACGAGATCTTTCTGATAAAACAGCATCTAAAACAACTCGAAAAACTTTCGACGTTTTAATATCTAAAGGTTTCACCAAGTTTATTCTAGCAATTGTATAGTCATCAAGCGTTTCGGGAGTCTCTTCCAGCCAGTCATTTGTTTCAGCATCCTGTCGCTGAACTATCCATTGTCCCAAAGCATTTTGCGCACGTAAAATACACCAGCCCAACTCTGCATGAAACATCAATGCTGGGGTCAATGATTGATCAACTTCAGAGGGTTTTAGCCATAATATTTTTGGAAGATGTAATTGCTGAGCCACAAACTCAAGCTGAGCTTGGCCTTCTTTTTTAGCCGCTGATTCACTGGCCGCTTGTTGAAGCGCTAATCTATCAGCTGGTTGGCGTTGAATACGTGCCAGACGCATAAGGGTGTTAAAAAAAATATCACTCATAGATTTACTTCATATTCACAATTTGGTTCAAGGCTAAAGTTTCTTCTAATCCATTGACTAGAAATGATAAGCGCCAATAACTAAGTACTTTTGCTGCTTTTAGATCTGCTAATTCCAACTCTGCTTGAGAAAGTTCTCGAGCAGTATTCATGACTTCAACCCAAGAGCGACGTCCGGCTAAATACTGGCGATTGAAAGCCTCTGCAATATCTTGGTTGGCAGATAGACTTAATTCTAGAGCTTCTTGCCTTATATCTAAGATCTCTAACTGTGTTAATTCTAGTTTCACCCGTTCAGCAATATCTCGTTCAACTACCTTCACTTCAGCTTTGAGTGTTTGCGTTCGCTGTTCGGAGAGCTTTACTTCCATTAATGCAGAAGAACCCGCACCAAAATCACTTTGAAAACCTACAAATACACGATTTTGAAAAGGTATTGAAGTTGAAAAATCACCTCTTTGATGTTCTGCTCGTAAATAAATTTCTGGTGCTAACGCAGATATTTCCTCTAAGTTTTCAAACTCGCTTCTTTTGATATCCGCAGCAAATCTTTTTAAAGTAGGATTTATTGCAAGGGCATTTTGTATCATTACAGCTTCATTGCTAGGCTCAAACGCAAGAAACTGTCTTGGAGTGAGAGTGATTGGAATTGATTCACCAATTAATTGTTCTAGTTTCACTTTAGCTGCTCTAATTTGTAACTCAGCATTTGCTGCTTGAGCCTCTATCTGTGCTAAACGAGCAAGACTGAGCTTAACCTCCGAAGGAGAGCTGGCCCCCAGATTACTTCGGCGAGTGACACTTTCTTTCAATTTTTTATGAGTATCAATACTCTTTGCTAACGCATCACTTCGTAACGTGGCTACAAACCATTCTCCCCAGGACTGTAAAACAGCTTGAGCTAGTTCGACCTGGACTTCATTGATGGTTAGAGTTTGACTTTCATAACCTGCATAAAACTTGTTTTTAGCATGAGTTAAACGACCGAAAGTATACAAAGGTTGTTGTAGTCTAAACGTTGCAACTGATTGAGAGTTAGCATAGCTAATATCCGAATCTCGAGTAGCAGCGACATTTTCAAAACTAACAGAAAAAGTAGGCAAAAATTGTTCACTAGCCAAATCCAGCTGAGTTTTAGCTATATTTAACCGTGATTTTTCCACCAGAATATCTGGGTGAGACTGTAAAGTTTTGGTTATCATTGTACCAAGATCATCTGCTCTTACTGACAAACTCAAGCACAACATTACCAACAAAAATTTTGGCATATTTTTCTTAATTAGATTTATAAAGGTAAAAAAAGCAAATAGAGGGCCTCAGCCCTCTTATTTTATTAAGCAGTAATAACAGATGAATCGTCTACATCCAGACCCAATGTGTTATTTACTCCTTCTAGGGAACTATCAGCATTACCTTCTTCATCTGTCGATGCTAATTCATCTTCCAGGCCAACATATAAGCGTGGGTCGCCATCGCCCCCCGTTAAACCAAGATACAATTCGGCATTCTCAGAACCATTACCGCTGGCAAACACCTCAAAAGCCAAAACGTTAAGATTCTCAGGGTCATTAAATGCGTCATCAACATAGATTTTGTCACCAGCACCAAACTCGTCTAAGAAAACAGAGAAATCAGTATTGGTTTCTAATCCCGCTCCAACGTTTTCATCGCCACCACTTGGGTTTTTATCACTGAAAACGAATACATAGTCGGCTCCTGAAGCGTCAATCCTAAATACATTCCCAGTTTCTATGTCATCGGCTAATGAGGCGACTGTTCCTGATGTCGTACCGATACCTAAACCTTCAATATCTACCCACTGCGCGCTTTCAACTAACGTCCCATCTGTAGCACTCATAACGTAGGCCTGTGCGGCTTCGTTAAAAATATCATACGCTTCGATAACAGCATCCTCTGCCGCATCATGGAATGCATCTGAAGCAGTACGTAATAACTCGGCTGTAAATGAGGCAAATGTACCTGTAATCTCAGTTGTACCTAAGTTTCTTATTCCTATTAAATCAAATGCTTGTTGATTAGTGAGCTCAACTGCTTCAAACGTTGATGTATCTCGCCATGTGTAAACAGTATCATCAGCCAACCAGTCGATGAGCCATTTGTTTTCGAAAAAGTTAGCTTGTGATGCAACCTCATCTAATTGTCCAAGGTTTGCAATACTATCTGCCCCACTTGTCGGTGTAACGGTCTCAAACGTAACATCCGCAAAAGCTCCTGACGCTAAACCGCTTGCTGAACTCAAAAAAGCACCATCATCAATTGACAGCGTATATGAGGAGGATAAATCCAAATCAAAATACTCATCCACATTGACAATAATTAGCCCATTTTCGTTATCAATGGTGACTAAGTCTGAGGTAACATCTATCGTGAAACTATTCTGTTTAGTCTCTCCTTGGTAACCTTCCGCCTCATTATCCGTAAACGTAATGGTTTTCCCGGATACCGCTGTAACTGCTTGGTTTACCTGTAATACAATATCCGAGCGAACATCTAACATCTTATTACCTAGTTCACTTAATGCGGTCGTAATGACTGGCACTGATACTACGTCGACATCAAACGTCGTCGAGACACTCAGGCCGTCTTTATCTGTCGCGGTGACGGCTAAGTTGGAAATGACTAATTCGCTAGTAAAAGTACCGGCTAGGATGCCATCAACAAAAGTGATGCCTTCAGGTAATGTGGTATCGATGGTAAACGTTAATTCATTCCCAGCATCCACATCTGTAAACGCTGACTTAACATCTAAGCTAAACGCTTGACCGA
>NZ_JANATA010000357.1 GCF_024199005.1 Opacimonas viscosa | reverse complement strand
CGGGTTTTCCCTGGTAAATTTGGTTATCTAACAAAATGACTCGCGTAGCATCGACCTGACCTACAAACCGCACCGGCACATCCCGGACTTCACTAAACGATTGTAACGCCTCAAACACCTGCATTGGCGCCTGTGCCTCTTTTTGCGCTATGCTGTGTAAACGTTGTTGTTTCTGATCCATACGCGCAAGCTGCCAACAACCCAAAGACACCATGACGGCTACCGCCA
>NZ_JANATA010000356.1 GCF_024199005.1 Opacimonas viscosa | reverse complement strand
ATAATTAGCCGCAGTGCATTAGAACGAGAAAGTAAACAAGTCGCCGAGCGTTTATCAGCGCTTTACGGGCTTAGCTCACCTGAATTCTACGATAAGAACGTACTGTCTAGCTTTATCAGTGCTCTAAAAGATAACCATTGGTTAGATTCTGAAAAAGACGGTAGCCTAAAATACTCGGAAGAGTGTGAGGCGTTGCGCGCTGATGTTATGGACTTAATATGGCCTGAAA
>NZ_JANATA010000355.1 GCF_024199005.1 Opacimonas viscosa | reverse complement strand
TACCTGTTTAAACACTACGTCGTCTTCTTTATCGTTATTGTGACCTGATACTAAGACAGTAAATAAAACGGTCAATGCTTTGACATAAAAAAATCACACTTCATCACCCGTTTTTTGTAAAACCTGATGCTATAACGGCAAAGTGCATGTTGCTCCTGTTCACGAAGACACTTGTAAAGCCTTTGCTACTGCTTCAACAGCACATGCCGAAAGTCATGATATTCTTCCA
>NZ_JANATA010000354.1 GCF_024199005.1 Opacimonas viscosa | reverse complement strand
CTTGCTATAGCTAGCAATGCGCAAACTAATAGCAAGGTTTACTAGTCCGTATTTTATTTATACAGACTCAAACTCGAGCAAACCGTCTCGGATTTAAAGGCATCTAAGCCTCACTGTCAGCAACCAATCAGGTACCAAAACGTGCGGAAGCTTACTGGTATCTTATAACCGGCTAATTTCGGGGAGATCACATCCATACCTCGGTACGATCGATTTAATTGGCATTGTA
>NZ_JANATA010000353.1 GCF_024199005.1 Opacimonas viscosa | reverse complement strand
CGCCGATGGCCCTACTCACCAAGGCGCGTTTGATATTGCTTTCCTTCGCTGTATTCCAAACATGGTCGTGATGGCACCTTCAGACGAAAACGAATGTCGTCAAATGCTCTACACTGGTCACAAGCTTCAAAAGCCAGCGGCGGTACGGTACCCTCGCGGGGCAGGCATGGGGGTTACGCCAGATGAAGCCATGACAGCGCTTGAGATTGGTAAATCACGTACCTGTCGA
>NZ_JANATA010000352.1 GCF_024199005.1 Opacimonas viscosa | reverse complement strand
GGCAAGCGTATTAATAAACGGTCTGATGATCCGGTGGGCGCTGCCAAAGTGATCCGTATGACGGAAGAGTTGGACAGCCTGATACAATTTCAACGCAATAACGATCTGGTGACCGGTTCGCTGGCGCAGCAGGAATCCATACTGCGCAACATGACCGATACCATGAATCGCGCGCGGGTGTTGGCGCTGCAAGCCGGTGACGGATTGCTGTCTGATGCAGACCGCAAAGC
>NZ_JANATA010000351.1 GCF_024199005.1 Opacimonas viscosa | reverse complement strand
GGCACCAGTAATGCCAAGATCATCCAAAACGCAAACTTCTTCATTCCTGTTTACTTCCTTCGTCAAGCTATGGAAAGTGCTGAGATTATCACAAGGGCTCATATTCGCCTAGTCGCTAACGACCAGGCGAATATTGCTGTCGGTTAACCGTTAAAACGAATAGCGTGTGTGCGCCAGAATTCTGCGGTTACTGCCCTGGTACCCAACAATATCTTCAAACGATTCATCCA
>NZ_JANATA010000350.1 GCF_024199005.1 Opacimonas viscosa | reverse complement strand
AGCTGGACCCACAACTGATTATTGCCGATTACCATCTCGACGATGGTGATACCGGCTTTGACGCCCTTGCGATTACTCGAGAGCACCTTAATCCACACCCACCGGTTATTATGATAACCGCCAACTATACCAATGAACTACGCCAGCAGGTGCGAGAGCAAGGCTATTCCCTGCTGAATAAACCCGTCAAACCCCACAAAATGAAGCTTGCTCTGTCTAACTTACTATCA
>NZ_JANATA010000349.1 GCF_024199005.1 Opacimonas viscosa | reverse complement strand
TAATACTTGCTTCTAAGAATTCATCCTCACCTAACCACTTAACCGGACTAGCGCTCGAACCGGTACTTGCCATGGCGTTGAAAACATCGGTATTACCATGTAAATCCTTTGTACGCGATAGCAGGTTAGCAACGGTACGCCCTGTTCCCAATGCAAACTCATATTGCAGGGATTCACTTTTTCTCAATTCAGCCAGGTTAGTCATGACTTTTCATCCTTGTTTAAACTGA
>NZ_JANATA010000034.1 GCF_024199005.1 Opacimonas viscosa | reverse complement strand
TAGTGTAGCGGAATTTTCTAGTTAAAACTGCTCTCTTTTTTCGGGGGGATTACAGTTATATTCATGAAAAATCCTCCATTGGATTAATTAATTTTCATATTAGAAGTAATGAATCACATTAAAACACTTAATTAATTCAATGAAAATAAGAAAAATACGCACTAATTATTCTAAAAAATAGGACAATAAGTAAATTAGGGAGGATTATCTGCTCAAAACAATTTGCACAATGTTGGTCAAAATTTATAACCTAAGTTCAACGTCATCACGGTTTTCGATTCAATGTTTTTGTTATCTCCAAAGAAACCATATTCATCTTGACGCGATACTCCAATACCCGCACCAATAACAAATCCGTCGTTGGCAAAGCCTTCGAAATGATAATTGTAAACCCCAAATAAATAACCATCTTCACTCATAAACGGCTCGACACCTATTACTATGCCCCAAGTGTGTTTTGGATTTGCAGCAAAGGTAGTTTCAAAGCCCACTGCTGCACCATATAACCCCAATGAACCATAGTATTTAGTGACATCTGATTTATAAGAAAATTGGGCACCAAGAACACCAGCATACTGATGCCCTACACCGGCAGAAAATTCATAAGCTGCGTCAGACTCTAACGCATGCGTAAACGGGGTATACAACAAAATCATTAACCAGAATTTTTTCATCACAAAATGTCTCCTCAATAAGGGTTAAGTCAAAATTTCTCGATAAAAGACTCAATATTCGCCAATAAGCTGGTTTGGTTGTGACCACAAACTGTGTAGCACTTTACCATGATGAAGATAATATATGTCATCATTATCAAACACTGCTCTATCTTGCCAAACGCCATACTCTGAGGGCTCTTGCGGTGCGATTTCACCATGTTCCATCAGCGCACCAGAACCAGAAAGGTTGAGTTCAAGTAATTCCAAGCGCGCATCTATTTGCCATTGGTTGTTCAAATTCATCCAACTTTGCATAGGTAGTCCAATGCGGATTGATTCAGCAGAGTGCGGTAAAAATGTTATTGCTTTATAATCAAATTCTGTAGGGGTTGCTCCTTGATCATAAATAACTTCATTTACTAAGCGTGGCACAGCTGATGAAACGTCAAATAATGCTACTTTGACTCCTTCTGTAATCGGTGCTGGCATAGAGTCACTCACGGTAGCATTAACCACGAAACTATTCGGATCAACATTTTGCCCAATTCCCAACAAAAAACGTTCATTGAGCGGCATGAGATACGAGGAATAACCTGGCATTTCGAGTTCACCGACGATACGTGGATTGTCTGGTGTACTGATATCCAAAACATATAAAGGATCAATACGCTCAAATGTCACAATGTAAGCATTATCCTCAAAAAATCTTACCGCGGTAATATCTTCATTGGGTTTCCCAAGCTCTGTGGGTTGGGACGTGTTTGGTAAACGACCAAGAATGGGCAAGTTTCGGTCTTGTGCCAACAGACTAATACTAAAGAAATCATGGTCGAAACGATCGGATTCATCTTGCATACTGCGTGTTGTCACCACCCTCAAGAACTCATCTTTGATGGATAATCTCAAATGCGGTTGATTCCAATCCAAGCGACCCGGAAGTGCTACCGTACCGTTATAAGCGAAGGAGTCATTTGCAAAATCAAAATGATGTAGGACCGTATGTTCGCCTTCGGTTGTATACTGCTGACCAAACACAACAATATCGTCTTGGGCAGCATATAAACCATCAAACATGCCATTTATACAGGTTGATTGAATCGACAATGGGTTGTTCAAATCAATGGCCGTGAGGGTCACGATACCACTGTAACCATCAAGCTCGGTAGCATCTTCAGGAATAAAACATGAATCAGGTCTCACTAATGGTGAGGATACGCCATCATAAGAATATTGCGGTAAGAGTTCTGAGATTGGTGTAGCCGATAGAACATCATAGTTGCTTTGTCGTTGTTCATTATTAACGGGTGTGGGTAACTGAATGTGATTTGGCCAATACGTACTGAACAAAAGAATTTTTGAACCGATTCGCCGGCTTGATATGAGATTACCATCAAAATGGAACGTGTTTGACGTGCGGATCTCCCCCCCACGTTGTGTCGATTCAATCTCAGATAAATTCAAAATAGACAGACTAAATCGGCTGGTGTCAGCTTCGATAATCTCCACAAAAGGACGTGCGTAATATGTTTCTTTTTTAGTGATAATGGAGAGATGTTCAGACGTGAGATAAAGGCCATTTACCACCATGTCTTCCTCCTCAAGTGCAATTTCTGCCACCGCAGCCAATGAACGATCCGTTTGTTTGCGCAACACGCGAATACGTTTGTTTTCATTGGGCGTCGCAACAAACAACCATTCCCCATCGTATTTCATAATATCTGACTCATCAACGCCCATTTCTTGGGTGACGGTTTGCGAAAAATTGAGCGACCTTGTATCTGCCATATCCGATTCAGCTACCGGTAGAGCGGTGGGTGTCGACACACTTGCACCCGAAGTATAATACAGTCCATTTTTTATTTGGGTAGCCAACATCTCTTCGTTGACAGCCTTTAAACGAGCAAGGGAGCGTTTGGGCTCTGCAATTAAAGGGGGCTGAATTGGGTCTGGTGGCTCAACAACAGGCGCAGAAGATGCCCCTCCTCCACACGACATTAGATAAGGTAATAAGGCAAATATAAATAAAAAACGAGACATAAAATCACCATCAATAAAATGATAAAATTAAATTAACACCAAGCGGTAGGGATGACAAGATAATAGAAAAAGTGAAGCTACCATAACGATTCCTGTGGATTTTAGAATAAAGCCGAATTCTGCTATGAGCATCTTTATTTGAGCGCCCATTCATTTGATACCTTTACAGAAATCATACGTACTAAACTGTCATGTTAATAAACTCATTAGCTCCAACATGAAGAATATGATGCCACAACATCGCGTCGCTCGGCAGTGCTTCCCAACAGGCCCCGTTTCAACGGCTTATGAGCTTAAGGTGGACGCTGGGGAAGTGCGACGAGACGACGCCCAAGTTGCTCTGGCGGCAAAATTAGATGCCTTACACCAGTCTCTCGCCTCGCTACCACCAGTACCTGTGCACACTGACGACCCGACAGAGAACAGTTGTACAGTCAGTGGTCTACTATTACTGATCCGCCCTCTGACATCCGCCTGGTCCTTTCTTCGAAAGAAGTTCCATTTGTGGTCTTTTGGTCCACCACCGAGAGGCATTTATATTTATGGCCCGGTCGGTGTCGGTAAGAGCTTTCTAATGGATCTCTTTTACGTGTCGGTTAATGTTCCTAATGCTGAATCGTGGGGTGATAATGACAGCCACAGCCAAAAGCACGTAAAAATTGCCAAACGCCGCGTCCATTTCCATGAATTCATGTTAGACGTCCATCAGCGAATCTTTGTCTACAAACAGAAGCATCCACAAGGAGATGCGATTCCCATCATTGCGCAACAATTGGCACAAGAAGCCCAACTGCTCTGTTTTGATGAATTTCAAGTAACAGACGTTGCCGATGCTATGATTTTGAAACGACTGTTTTTATTACTATCGCATTTGCATGTTGTAGTAGTGGCCACCTCGAATCGCGCTCCCGATGCTTTGTATGAGAGAGGCATTAATCGCTCCCTCTTTTTGCCCTTCATAGAAATGTTAAAACTGAAGATGGACATTATTTCCATGGAGGATTCCCCAAAGGATTATCGACTGGAAACTCGAGCGGATGGTCAATCATATTTTTGCTCAAACAAGGATGTTCATGTCAATAATAGTCATAACGACACACAGGCGCAGTTGGAAAAAATATTTGGTGGCAATTCATCCGGAGCTGAGTCCAAGGTCATTCATGTCCGTTTCGGTCGCACTGTTCCAGTCGTTCGATTAAATGACCAGAGTGCCTGGTTTGACTTTTCTGAGTTGTGTTATCAACCACTCGGCGCGGCTGATTATATTTCCCTCTGCGAGCAATTTTCTGTCCTCATTATAGAACGCGTACCGCAATTGGACGCCAATCACCTCAACGAAGCTCGACGTTTCGTGACTCTCATTGACACGTGTTATGAATCTCGAACCCGCTTGGTGCTGGTGTCACAAGTCCCGCTCGACGAGTTATTTGTTGATTTTGCAGTGCAAGTCGAAAGCGTTGATGGAGATGAAGAGTTGTTTGTCAATGAGAAAGGGGGGAACTCGAGTGCCTTTGCGACGACTATGATCCGCAACAAAGAAGGGGAACATGTGGAGTGGTCAGCGACGGGTCTAATTGGCGTATCACTGGCACAGTTATCAGGCGCCAATGATCTGACCTTTTCCTTTCGTCGAGCCAAGTCTCGATTGATAGAAATGGGTGGAAAAGAATGGGACGTCAATGACAAAAGTCGTTACTTTACAAAAAATTAAACCTTTGGTAGTGCTTCATAATACACTTGATATTTGTCTGAATCTTTGCTGGCAAAATACACATCAATGGAAATTCAGCTTAAGTTGTGCAGTTTTTGAGAATGACGGCTTTATCGGCGGTTTTTAGCCACACAAGCACGCTTAAACAATACCACCACCACTTTTGAGTATGATTCACTCGGACGCCCGATATCGCTTGCGCATGATGTGAGTGGCACAACTTATGATATTGAATATGGCTTTCGTTACAATCCAGCCTCTCAGATAAGCCAATTGACGCGCTCAAATAATGTGTATAGTTATCGCGCTGCCAGACCGTCACTGGATTATACCGTCAATGGGTTAAACCAATACACGACTGTTGCAGGCAAAGCATTTACATATGATGACAACGGTAACTTAACCCAAGACACCACACAACAGTACACATTCAATAACGCCAACCAGTTGGTGCGCATAGAGGATAGAGGGCCCTGTGAATGGTGTGTTGTCCTATGACACACAAGGACGCTTGAGCGATGTAGAGGTCAATGACAAAAGCACTTACTTTTTATACCTATGCGAGCACCTCATCGCAGAATATGACGATACATTAGCAATGCAAAAGCGCTACATTCATGGCCAAGGCGTCGTTGAAACAAAAACTGGTGATGCAAAGCTTTCTCCTGGACAACAAAAGTTAAGGATGCTATTGATCAAGGTGAAGATGTTATTCCCAGAGGAAAGAATGCAGAGAAAGCAGGTTTAAAGCCGAATGAGCCAACGAAGATGAAAAATTGTGTAGTAGAAAGGCATTGCAAATGACGGAAGATGATCAGTCAAATAAAGTTTATATCAACTTTATTGCGCAAGGAAAAAATGAAGATCAATGGTTAGTTGTTCTAGTTGAAGAAGCTGGACTCGATTTTGATATAGATTATTTTTTGTATGAGTTTCAGGATCGATTATACAATTGTTTAGATGCTATCATTGACGGTCAGTTAGCAAAAGAATTCCCTGATACAGTAAATAAGGATATTGTCATTCGAGTGGATTGTTACAAATTGCCTGAAGAAGACGTGAAAAACTTTTTTAAAAGTTTCACTGAGGGCGTTTTATCAATACCTGATTACAACGTGGCTATTCAAGAAAGTAATTTCGTTAATGAACTGAGCTTTGAAATTAATTTTGAATAAGGATTAATTTATTTTAAAGTTAAAGAACTCAAAGTAATTGATGCGTTTATTGAAATGCTTGCTTTGTTCGTTCCTAAAGAAATCGTTGTCTCATCTATACGTATTCATGGAGATTTGCAAAAACATGCTGAAACGTATGAGTTGAATGAAGATGATATTCAAGTAAGAGATCGATTACTTGAACAAGGCTTAATTTTGAATGTTGCTTCAGATGAAGAAAACGAGTCATTCCATTTTGAAGGCACTGTTTCTAACGCAGTGTTAAGAGATTTTGTTTTATATCAGTCTTCTATTGGGGAACTGTCCTATCATGGCTTTATTACGAATTCCGATAGTGAATTCACTATATACCCACATGATGACTGCGGATTAGGGTTTATCATTTCCGATGAAACAAAGAAAAAAGTATACAATAGCAGGTTACAAGAGTGTGCCAAGCGCCACTCAGAAATACTCGAATTTAAACTGAATGAATAAATATTTGAATCCAAAGCCTCGCTAGTCGGGGCTTTTTTATTTTTAATTTATAATATTTTCTGTACAAAAAACGTTTGGTAAAAATGATAAAACTAACAATTAAAATAACGAGATCAGGATTTCCTATGGTCGATACATTCAGTAAAGCTAAATTTTGGAAATGTGCTTTGCGAGTTAATCCTGCTAGTTATACAGGCTATAGAGGTAACGAGCAAAGTCTGACGGAAGATGAATATAATAAAAAGTTACTAGAAGTATGCCTTGAAGAAGGTATAAAGGTTATTGGTCTTGCTGATCATGGCAATGTTGATAGTGTTGATAAAATCAGGGAAACTCTAACCTCGCAAGGAATAGTAGTTTTTCCGGGATTTGAATTAGCATCAAGTGAAAAAGTTCATTTGGTGTGTCTCTTTAATGAACAAGAAACAGTAAAAAATCTCGAACATTTTTTATATGAACTGAATATCGATACTTCCAATGGCACTTTGCCATCTCCCCATAGCGCAGATTTTATTCTAAACAAGATCCGTGAGAAAGGCGGATTTGTTTACGCAGCACATTGCACAGACGATAACATTACTTCGATAAGTTCATCCGCTGGTAACGTCATTGATGATGTGCAATGTATACTCAGGGGAAAACACCCTGCGCGAAGTTGTTTGCTTGATTTCTGACATAATCACCTCAACGCTGAAAATGACAAGATGACAGATTTATAAAGCGTTTAAAGATGTAATGACCGTACGCTTACGAACTGATTTTGCAGGGGATATTAGTAAAATTCCTGAAAGCCAGTAAACACAGTGCCTTAAAACGAAAAAAGCCAGACTATTATAGTCTACCTTTTTCATGTAATGGCGGAGAGAGAGGGATTACCTCGGGCGTCCTGCCCTCGCCGCTTCGCGCTGCCTACGGCATTGCCAAATCGTTCCAGACGATTTGGTCGAACCGTCTGCTCGGGTTCTCTTATACTTTTTTCACTCAGATAAAAAAAACCGCCATAATGAAGTGACCCCCGAAAGTTAGACAAAACCTTCGGGGGTTTTTTATGTACAAA
>NZ_JANATA010000348.1 GCF_024199005.1 Opacimonas viscosa | reverse complement strand
GGAGCATTCTTCCTACGTCGCAGTTTTGCTGGCAACAAGCTCTACACCGCGGTATTTAGAGAGTATTTAGAGCTGCTGTTTAACAAAGGCTATTCAGTAAAATACTATCCTGAAGGTGGTCGTAGCCGAACGGGTCGCTTAATACCGCCTAAAACCGGTATGCTAGCCATGACTATTCAAGCCATGCTTAAAGGTGTTAACCGCCCTGTAAGCATAGTGCCTGTCTACATT
>NZ_JANATA010000347.1 GCF_024199005.1 Opacimonas viscosa | reverse complement strand
GACCTACAACCTTATAATTGTCGTCGTTAAAAAATGAACGGTGCTTTTCAATAGTAACAAACACTGAGACCCCCTCACTTTTCTCGTCATCTTCAATCACGCTATCTATGGCGCCTAACAATATATGCCCGAGACCGTGATGTTGATAGTCAGGGTGAACGGCAATGAAACTTAGCATGTGAAAGTTATCTGCCGGAACCAGTGCTCTTACTTTTTCCTCTTTTTCGAGCA
>NZ_JANATA010000346.1 GCF_024199005.1 Opacimonas viscosa | reverse complement strand
TAGGTTTTAGAAACGCCATCATTGCCTCGTTTATCGCGCTTTTAGGAGCAAACGTAACGGGCTATGGAACGTGGGAGAACTTTGGGGTCAACGGTCTATTAGGGACTATCCTTCCCATAGGCACCACCTACCTTTTCTACATGCTTTCGTTTCACCGCATACCGCGACAGCTTTTTGTCTACATATTCGTGTGTGCATTCTTTCCTGCCGCCCTTTCAATTGCACTAAAAA
>NZ_JANATA010000345.1 GCF_024199005.1 Opacimonas viscosa | reverse complement strand
ACACCGGTACAGTGGGCGTGCTTGCAGGTGCTAACTTCAACAATCTGCCAGTAACATTACCAAATTCACCTGTACCAAGCTCAGATGAAGAAAAAGAGCTGGTGGTTTCTGCCATTGGTCAATATCAAGTACTTGGACAAACGGGCGACACTTTCGGTACTGACCTACCAGAAGGCTTAGGTCACATCTACACGTTGGATGGCGAAGAGTTGGTTCTTGAAAATGACATGC
>NZ_JANATA010000344.1 GCF_024199005.1 Opacimonas viscosa | reverse complement strand
CCTTATCATGCACAACTTGCTATTATCGCCGCCATGCTGTTGTTGGCTGCGGCGTTGGCACCGTTTGCCATAGCGTATTCTTTAAAAGTGAGTCAAAACTAATGTGGAAGTGGTTACACCCTTACGCTAAAACAGAGCGTGCGTATCAGCTTTGTTTAACCTTACAGCCTTGGTTTTGGGCTGGCGCGATACTGTGCCTTAGCGTTGGTACGGTATGGGGGCTGGCGTTTGC
>NZ_JANATA010000343.1 GCF_024199005.1 Opacimonas viscosa | reverse complement strand
ATCGACGATCATCTCGATGTCTCCTCAAGTCCGAGCGTCATCCTGATGAACCCGCCCTTCTCGGCCCAAGCCAATGTCGATGGTCGGTCGACCGAGGCGACGGCCCGGCATCTGCGCTCGGCCCTCGCGCGCCTGGCCCCCGGCGGACGGCTCGTCGCCATCACCGGAGCCGGTTTCGCGCCGGTTGCGCCTGCCTGGGCCGAGACCTTCGGCCGTCTGACCGAGACCGCCC
>NZ_JANATA010000342.1 GCF_024199005.1 Opacimonas viscosa | reverse complement strand
ACTACTACAGGGACACGGTCGTATTCGCCTTTCTCAGCAACATCAAGCAAGTCTGCGTAATACTTGTTTGCCACGTCGCGTGCTTGTTGGTGCGAGAAGAAATAGCCACCAATACGCGAGTACAAACCACGGAAACCGTTCATCATCAAAACAAATACGTTATTGTTAGACGCTAACGCCAAGTCATGTGACATTTGATAGTCGAACTGGGCAAAAGCTAAACCTTCTTGCT
>NZ_JANATA010000341.1 GCF_024199005.1 Opacimonas viscosa | reverse complement strand
GTCGAACACCTTTTTCATGGTGTCTTCCACGTTTTGAGTAGGGTTGCTGGCCATGGTCCATAGGTAAAAGCAGCTTTCGTCGGTTTCAGGCGTTAGCCCGTGAAAACCGCGCATGTGAAAGCCGCCACGGTCCGGTGAATCAACGGGTTCGCTGCCTCGTTCCACCGCGCCTGTCCAGATTTCCAGATGTGAGGGGTGAAATACGATTTCCTGCCAGCGGTCTATCTTGCCA
>NZ_JANATA010000340.1 GCF_024199005.1 Opacimonas viscosa | reverse complement strand
CGAATACACTGTCATCGGGGATGCCGTCAACGAGGCTGCACGCCTGACCGAAATGGCCAAGGATACCCCCGGCCAGGTCCTGACCAACGCCGCCACTTTAAAAACCGCCAACGTGGCAGAACAAGCCCGCTGGACCGTCATGAAATCTATTGAACTGCGCGGGCGCCGCCGCATGACCCAGTTGGCGCGGCCCATCCGCGCCAGCCTGGCAGAAAGGTGCGAAATCTAATGGC
>NZ_JANATA010000339.1 GCF_024199005.1 Opacimonas viscosa | reverse complement strand
CGATAAGCGGCGGTCGCGTGCGCTCATGGATTGAAAACCGACCCGCTTATGCGTGCGCGTTTGCATGCCCGGCGAGCCATGTATCGCCGCCTGTCGCACCAAACCCGATCGACGCTGCACACAACCTGCGTCGACGGATCCTGCTGCGCGACACATGAACACTACGGGCGCCGATCAGAAGCCGATTCTTCGGAACGCATGCGATTACGGCTTCAGGTCAAGAAGAGACCGGG
>NZ_JANATA010000033.1 GCF_024199005.1 Opacimonas viscosa | reverse complement strand
CAGCGGAACCAGCGGAACCAGCGGAACCAGCGGAACCAGCGGAACCAGCGGAACCAGCGGAACCTCCAACACTGCCACTGGTTGATGATGAGTTTGATCGACAACAAGCAGAAATGTTTGCAGAACAAGAAGAGTTAATTGATGAGGCTTATGATATGCACCCTGACCAATTTGGTGCACCTGAAACTCAGTCAGAACCTGTGCCTGCAAAGCCTCTTGCAACGCCATCAATTGAGGCCTTGTTAGCAGCACAAAGTCAGTTGAAAGCAAGTGCTGAAAAAGACAAAACAGCAGAATCTAATAAAACACAAAGTAACAATGCAGATCTTGCTTCATTACAAACCAAAAATGTAACCACTGAACCTCGAATTGATGAAGTGAATCAAAATATCAATTCACAAAGTAATGAGTCCCTGACAACGAGTGAACTACCAGACAGCAATCAGCATGACAGCAATGTCGAGTTTCAGTCAGAGACTTCAGTTGTTGCAGAACCGTTAGATAATCCTCAAGCGACTACCACAGCTGAACAAGACAAAGCACCTTGGGTAGAAAGTTCACCTAGAACCACTGCGCCAGAGACAGTTACTGAGCCCGATTTACCATTGGCCCAGCCGGAAACAGATCCAAGTAAAATGGGTTTGAACGACCAAACTCAAGAGCGTCCAACTATTACGTTGCACGACGTTGACGTAAACCAGTTGTCGGCGTTATTACCGAACGGTGATAAATTAGAAAATGCAGCACAAGTTGACCGCTGGTCTAATATTATTAGCCAATTAGGTTTGTCTGGTTTGGTAAAACAACTAGCCGTGCAATCTGCTTATACACAACATGGCAGTGCGATTAATCTGACGTTGGCAAGTGACAGTTCGCATTTATTGACTGCGTCAACGCAGCAAGCATTACATGAAAGTTTAGAAAAATATTTCGCGATGACCATCGAGTTGGAAATTCAACCTGGTTCACCAGTAAATACACCGATGATGTTACAGCGTCAAATAAATGCAATTAGAAAAGCTCATGTCGAAGCAATCTTCGCTAATGATCCAAATCTACAAGCATTAACCAAAACATTAAATGCCACTGTTAAAGATGGCACATTAAAACCAAAAGAATAGGAAAGCACTATGTTTAAAGGTGGTATGGGAAATATCATGAAACAGGCCCAACAAATGCAAGATCGCATGCAAAAGGCCCAAGAAGAACTTGCCAATATTGAGGTGATCGGTGAAGCCGGTGCTGGTATGGTTAAAGTAACAATGACATGTAATCATAACGTACGTCGTGTCGAAATAGACGCATCCTTGATGGATGATGATAAAGACATGATTGAGGATTTGGTTGCCGCAGCTACCAATGATGCAGTTCGCCGTGTTGGCGAAACAAGCAAAGAGCGTATGGCTGATGTAACTGGTGGTATGCCATTACCTCCAGGCTTCAAAATGCCTTTTTAATAGAGCATTAGTTTACTGGCCCTCATAATAACAAAACCAAGGCAGCCAAATATGAAATATAGTCCCTTGATTACAGAGCTGATTGAAAGCTTCAAGTGTCTTCCTGGTGTAGGTGCTAAGTCGGCACAAAGAATGGCTTTTCATCTACTAGAACGCAACCGTCCAGGGGCTTTACGTTTATCAAATGCTATGCATGATGCCATGGAGCATGTCAAGCATTGTGCTCAGTGCCGGACGTTCACCGAAAGTGAATTATGCGGTATTTGTACAAGTCCTGCACGACAACAAGCTCAAATCTTATGTGTTGTCGAATCCCCACAAGATATTATTGCTATAGAACAAACCTCAGAGTTTTCTGGGCAATACTTTGTGTTAATGGGACATTTATCCCCTATTGATGGTATAGGACCGAGTGAGATTGGGTTAGATATTTTAGCTAAACGTTTGACTGATAGTACTATCCAAGAAGTTATTTTAGCCACGAACCCAACTGTAGAGGGTGAAGCAACCGCTCACTATATCGGTCAAATGTGTTCTCAACACGGCATTAAAGCGTCACGTATTGCGCATGGTGTACCAGTGGGTGGAGAATTAGAATATATTGATGGTTCCACACTGTCACATGCCTTTAGTGGCCGCCGAGAAATTTAATCTCTTTTTTTGCTTGAAAAAAAATCTTTAAACCCTACATATCTTCCATAAACACAATCCGTAATCACAGATTTATGTAGGAGATATCTAGTATGAGCGAAACCGTTCAACAAGAAACACATGGCTTTCAAACCGAAGTAAAACAATTACTTCAACTTATGATCCACTCTTTGTATTCTAACAAAGAGATTTTTTTACGTGAACTCGTGTCAAATGCTGCTGATGCTGCTGATAAATTACGATTCAAAGCGCTATCAAATGATGCTTTATATGAAAATGATGGTGATTTACACGTTAAGGTGAGCATTGATAAAGATGCCGGTACATTAACTATCGCTGATAACGGCATTGGTATGAACCGAGATGAAGTTATTCAAAACTTAGGTACAATTGCCAAATCTGGTACTAAAGAATTTTTCTCAAATTTATCTGGTGACCAAGCAAAAGATTCACAACTTATCGGTCAATTTGGTGTGGGTTTTTACTCAGCATTTATCGTCGCTGATGAAGTAACGGTTCGTACTCGTGCGGCTGGAGCTGAAGCGAGTGAAGGTGTGGAGTGGATTTCTCAAGGTGAAGGCGAATTTACATTAGCTAATATTGAAAAAGCTAACCGCGGTACAGAAATCATCTTACACTTACGAGAAGAAGAGAAAGAATATTTAGATGACTGGCGTTTACGCTCTATTATTACCAAGTATTCAGATCATATCTCCATTCCTGTACACATGTTCAAAGAAGAAGTCCCAGAGCGTGATGGTCCAGATGGTGAAAAAATTCCAGCTGAACCAGGCAAATGGGAAGCTATAAACAAAGCTACTGCACTTTGGACACGTGACAAATCGGACGTAAGCGAAGAAGAATATAACGAATTCTATAAGCATATTTCACATGATTTTGCTGATCCTTTAGCTTATTCACATAATAAGGTTGAAGGTAAAACTGAATACACGAGCTTGTTGTATATTCCTGCAAAAGCACCGTTTGATTTATATAACCGTGAACATAAACACGGTTTGAAGCTTTATGTCCAACGCGTCTTTATCATGGATGATGCAGAGCACTTTATGCCGACTTACTTACGTTTTGTTAAAGGCTTATTAGATTCTAACGATTTACCATTAAACGTATCTCGCGAGATCTTACAAGACAACAAAGTTTCTCAAGCAATGCGTCAAGCATGTACTAAGAAAGTGTTACAAATGTTAAGCCGTATGGCGAAAAACGATGCTGAGAAATATCAAGGTTTTTGGTCTGAGTTTGGCAATGTGTTAAAAGAAGGACCGGCAGAAGATTTCTCTAATAAAGAAAAAATTGGTGAATTATTGCGTTTTGCATCTACTAATAATGATTCTGATGTACAAAATGTGTCGTTAGATGAATACATCGAGCGCATGCAAGAAGGTCAGGATAAGATTTATTATGTAACAGCTGATTCCTATCAAGCGGCTAAAACGAGTCCGCATCTTGAAATCTTCCGCAAGAAAGGCATTGAAGTGTTATTAATGTCTGAGCGTATTGATGAGTGGTTAATGTCTCATTTGAGTGAGTACAAAGAGAAATCATTCCAGTCAATCGCACAGGGTTCTTTGGATGAGCTTGATTCTGCAGAGGATAAAGAAGCGAAACAAGAAGCTGAAAAAGCGGTTGAAGGTGTTTTAGAGCGTGTTAAAGAAGCGCTTGGTGACAAAGTTAAAGAAGTGAAATTCACGCATCGTTTAACTGAATCCCCAGCTTGTATCGTTGCAGATGAGAATGGGATGACGACCCAAATGGTCAAGCTAATGCAAGCTGCCGGTCAACCAGTTCCAGAAGTGCAATATCACTTTGAAATGAACCCTGAGCACGAGTTGGTAAAAACACTTGCGGATGTTCAAGACGTAGAGATGTTCAAAAAGTGGGCAGAAGTGTTGTTTGATCAAGCGGCACTATCTGAGCAGGGTAGTTTGAAAGATCCAGCAAGCTTTGTACAAAATCTTAACAGCTTATTGATGACGTTGGCTAAATAAAGTCAGTCGCTTTCAAAAAGGGTGCTACATCAGATGTAGCACCCTTTTTACATTCTGCGCTTTTAGTCGTAATCAATTAAGACAAGACCTAAATCCTCTTGAAAGCTAGTCGATTAATAGGTAACTTAGACGCAATTATTTTTTGTATTATTAATGGAGGATGCCCGATGCGCATCATTTTATTAGGCGCACCAGGTGCCGGAAAAGGAACTCAAGCTCAATTCTTAATGGGTAAGTATGGGATCCCACAGATTTCAACAGGTGACATGTTACGTTCTGCGATTAAAGCAGGAACGGAAATGGGCCTTGCAGCTAAAAAAGTAATGGATGCTGGTCAATTAGTTTCTGATGACATTATCATCGGTTTAGTTAAAGAACGTATCGCGCAAGATGATTGTGCTAATGGGTTTCTATTAGATGGTTTCCCTCGTACGATCCCTCAAGCAGATGCAATGAAAGACGCAGGTGTGAATGTTGATTTTTGTCTAGAATTTGACGTGCCTGATGATGTTATTGTTGAGCGTATGGGTGGACGTCGTGTGCACTCAGCTTCTGGTCGTGTTTATCATGTTGTTTATAATCCACCAAAAGTGGAAGGCAAAGACGATGAAACAGGTGATGATTTATCCATTCGTGATGATGATAAAGAAGTGACAGTACGTGATCGCTTAGGCATCTATCATACCCAAACTAAACCTTTAGTAGATTACTACCAAGCAGAGGCAACTGCGGGTAACTGTCAGTATCACAAACTTGATGGTACGCAGGCAGTTGAAGCAGTAAGCGCTCAATTAGCTGAATTATTAGGCTAATAGGATGTTATCCGTATCGTATGTGTGATGCGGGAGGATGATGTCGGGTGAGTCATCATAATTTAGTGAGATTAAATGTTCTGTAGGACATTTGCATAGCTCAAATTTTATAAAAGGATAGCAAGTTGCTATCCTTTTTTCTTTTCCGATTTTCTAATTTTTTCCTAAGCTTTAATTCACCACTAGGTCTAAGCTAACTCCAGTTCTGGCATGTTAACCAAATAGCAACCCATACATCGTTCTACCAGGCATAAAAGCAAATATCCCAGCAATGATAATACCCCCCACATAAAGTCCAACCATGGCTCCTCTGTGTTCTTTGACATCATGTCTTTTCGCTGCAAAGTACGCTTGTGGAACAGAATATAACGTTAGGACACTAAATAAATGGATGAAACCAAAATGGCCAAATAGTTTTGGTCCTATAAAGGCTTCCATGAAGAGTGTGGCTACACCAGTGATGAGCATTAACACCATGTAAATCTTGCCTAAAAGACGATGAAAACTATTGCCTTTATGACTCAACATCAAAAAAGTGCCAATAGCGATAGCTGGTAAAATAGTAAAAAGATGAACAAGAGTGAATGGGTTGGTAGGCATCTATGGTTAATTTCCTTGATGTTTATAATTTAACCATAGATGAAAGCTATACAAAATGCTAGCTTAGGTTTTCTCGTCATCGCGTGGGATGAACTCTAGCACTGTGGCGTTGATACAATAACGCGGTTGGCCATTCGGACCATCGTCAAATACATGACCTAAGTGTATGCCGGATGTTTTAGCCTTTATCTCCGTGCGGCGCATACCTAAAGATAAATCTTCATGATAAGTCACATTCCCCGCTACAGCCTCGGTAAAAGATAACCAACCTGTACCAGAGTTAAACTGATAATCCGTATCGAATAAAGGATCACCACTGAGTGTATCGATAAATACACCCTCACCGACATTTTTAAACTGTTCATATTGTTTGCAGAAACGAGAGTCAGTACCTTTGTTGAAAGCAACATTAAACGCTTCTGATTCACCTAATTTGAATGCTCCAAGTAAGCGATAAAACTTATCAGGCTCGACATATCCTTGTACCCCATGTACTTCTTTACCATCTTGCATAAATAAGAGTGTAGGGGTTGCCCAAGTAGGCGAGGTGACAGTGAGACCGCTTAGTTGCTCTGAGCGACGAAAGTGCATCGGTATCGTTCCAGCATAATCATCGGCTACATCGGCTTTAAATTTTTCACAGTATGGGCAATCTGGTGCATCAATTACTACGATGTGCCGTCCTTGTAAAATAGATGAGTTATCCAGTTCTGCTATCTGGGTTTGTGAACCATCGAATTTGACACCGGTAGAATGGTCAGGACAATAACCATTTGGGTTTTTAGCAATGTAGTCTTGGTGGTATTCTTCGGCTGGAGTAAACGCATCAAGTGGCTTAATTTTAGTCGTGATAGCACCATAGCCATTTGCTGTTAATGCTTGTTGATACAATGTGGTTAAACGCTGGGCGACAACTGCTTGCGCAGCGTTAGTAGTGAGAATCGTGGAGCGGTATTGCGTTCCGATATCATTCCCTTGACCATCTTTTTGAGTTGGGTTGTGCATCTCATAAAATGCTCGTAACAAAGTTTCGACACTAATCAATTGTGGATTAAATTCGACCTCAATGACTTCGGCATAGTTATCAGGATTAAAGCGATGGACCGCTTTGGTAATATTCCGATATGTCGGTTCAAAACCACGTCCATCAGCATATCCAGAAACCACATTGATGACTCCTGGCATAGCTTGGAACCTTTTCTCACTACCCCAAAAGCAGCCCAAACCTAAGACGATTTTTTCACGCATCACCGTTTTAGGAAGCTCTGCATCTGCTACCAAATCACGCATTTTAGTGATCGCTGGAGATGACGGCTCCGCAGCTGTTTGCGCGCGCAGTTCATGTTCAATTAATGAGAAGCCAGTTACCAGAATCAGTGTGGCAATAACCCAAATAGTTAGTTTTGACATATGTCACCAATAAAAATAATACATGCTCATATGACCTTTGATACTCCAAAAAGATTTCGTCGGCTCACTAAATATAGAAATTCTTATTGTAATTGATAACATCCTACCGTTTTTAAATTGAGCTGCTCAATTCATCTTTTTTTGTTGTAGAAGTAATAAAAATGAAGCTTGAAAAGTGAATATAAATGATTTCAATTGATCAGCTTACTTATTGATAATAAATGAACTTTTATAAATAGGGTGTTTCCCCTATAGCGTTTATTTGATATTGGTTTAATGTAATAGAAAATACACAAACCCAAAGGATAACTAATGAAACCATCATTCTTATTGAGTACTTTAACCTTCACTATCATTTTAGCTGGTTGTGGTGGGAATAGTAGTTCAAGTAACAACCCAAGCGTCAATTCCCCTGTAGTGCCTGTCGTTCCGACAGTAAGCAAAGTCATAAAAACGGGTACGATAACGGGTTTTGGTAGTATTTATATTGATGGTAAACGTTACATAACAGACAACGCTGCAGTCACGACGAATGGAAATACTGGCAGAAGCATCACCGATTTAAGTGTCGGCATGCGGGTATCCTTACTTGTTAATGAAAGCAACGATGGCTCTGACAGTGAAGCTACTCAGGTGAGTTACGAGCGAGATATAGAAGGCCTAGTGGTGAGTATTGATCGCAACAATAATCTCATTAATGTCGCAGGAACAGCTATCGCATATAACAATCTAACACACTTTATCGGTGTGTCTGAGAGCAGTCTACGAGTAGGTGAACGTATCGAAGCTAGTGGCATCGTAAATCAGCAGGGCCAATATATTGCTTCATATATCGAAATCGACAATGATGAATCGAATGACGGCCAAGAATATACAATCGGTTTTATATCGAATCTAGACGTCAATAACCAAACGTTTGAGCTTAACTCGTTGACCGTGAATTTTGCAGAAGCAATTGGCGATACTCCTTCTGCGGGTGCATTAGTCAAAGTAGCTGGACAAGTGGTTAACGGAGTTTTCACGGCCTCTTACATCGATATTGAGGGTCAAGAGGACTACCGTCAATGGGAAGATGATGCTGTGAATCGTCTAGAGATTCACGGCATTATCACCGCATTATCACCTGATAACACAACATTAAGCATTAACGGGGTGGTTTATAACATTGCAGAAAATGTAGTGCTAGAGGGTACCTCTTCTTTAGTAGTAAATGATTTAGTAGAAATTTATGTAAATACAGATACCAATACTATTACCAAAATTGAGCTTGAAAATGAACAGTATCGCCACGATGGCAAAGTAAAAGGTACTATTAGTGAGATTGATTCAAACGCAAAAACGATTACGGTAAATGGTGTCTTATATGCAATTGTCGCTTCCTCTCGTTTTGAGGATGATAATGATCAATTTATTCGTTTCGAACAGCTAAGTGTTAATGATAAAGTTGAGGTTGTATTTGTCATTGATAGTCAAGGCCAACGCCTAATTCAGCGCTTAGATCGGGAATCGGATGACGAATTTCGAGAAGAGTGGGAGTTAGAAGGGCCAATTCAAAATGTGGATGACCAATTACAGCGATTTTCGTTGAATGGCGTCGAAATTCAAGTTAATAATCAAATGCGATTGTTTGTTGATGACACGTTAGTAATGATAACACCTTTTTTTGCTGCGTTAACGGCTTCAAGTAACTTAGAAGTTGAAGTAGAAGGTCAATTCATAAATGGTGAGTTTGTTGTCACGGAGATAGAAGTCGAATCTCAGTATACGAGTAATGAAAGTGATGACATTGATTACGCAACAGTAGGTTACGCTGAATTGGAAGGAACCGTGACGGAGGTACTTTCTACGCAGTCATTTCGTTTAAATGGGATTGAGATTCGTGTTACGTATACCACCGATTTTGAATTCAATGATCAACGCTTAACATTGAACGATTTCATGACCCGTTTGTCCGTTGGTAATTCTGTTGAAGTAGAAGGCGTCTGGGTTGATGATACATATATACAGGCGTATGAAGTTGAAATAGAACTTATGGATAATGATTAGTTAAAGCGAGTTTGTTAGTATGGGTTATCATTTGATAGCCCATTACTAAATTATGCATAAAGATAAAGTCATTTCCGGCGTGTTAATGCTGATTATTTTGTTTAAGCTCTTCGATTTATACATCGATTTTAGCCATAAAGTAGAGCTTTACCACATCATTCAAGAATTTATATTGATTATCTTGTCACTTGGGATGTTTATTTATCTTACACTAGATATTCGTCAGCGAAGTAAACAGGCGCAATTATTATCTGAGCAACTAAAAGTTAGCCGGGACAAATTCCAAGATTTATCCCAACAAGTGATAGCATCTAAAAAATCATTTTTCGAAGCAATTGATAAACAATTTGATATTTGGGAATTTACTAAAACGGAAAAAGAAGTGGCGCTCCTTTTGGTAAAAGGTTTAAGTAACTATGAGATTGCAGAAGTGCGCTCAAAATCTCCAAAAACGGTAAGTCATCAAGCTTCCTCTATCTACAAAAAGGCAAATGTTAATGGACGACATGAGTTGGCAGCTCTTTTTTTTGAAGAATTAATTAACTAAATCTATCTGCCTTATCCAATAAAATTTCAATGTCCACAGTTCAAAATTTTTTGCCATTTTGGTTGAGTCTTTAAGTTAAGTATTTTGGCGAAATATCCACAATGTGCATGCTTACCAAAATAACACCAGGCGGATAATCAATATTTTTTTGTCAACTTTTATCCTCCATAGAAAAACAAAAGTTGACTATCCCGCACTTATCCCTAATGATTGATATAACATTTTGTTAACAATGAACACAAGGATGCCCGATGAGTTTTACCAACGACCAAATTGCTGAGCTTGAACTATTACTACTATTCCCTGACAACAGCCTCATGCAGGGAATTAAAATCCATAATGATGCTGAGCCGAGTAAAATTGAGGCGGGCAAGCGCCTGTTTGCTAAAGGGATTATTACGCAGACGGACGGCGGGTACTTGACTGAGCTTGGATATGACCTGCTTAAATATGCAAATATTTTGAAGCTGGCATTAAAATAAAACATCCACCCCTTAGGTATGGTTATATTGCGAAACCAAATGGCAAGGTAACGCCTCTATAACCATAACTCTTCTGTCAGGAACACTGTGTTCTAAAACTCCTAATCTCAACTGATTCATCAGTAATACATCAGCTTTAGCCTAAGTGTTAGGTTGGCAATCTTGTCAGGCTTACAATAAAACTTAAAATGTCATAGTACCTTCATCAAAATGTCATCGTATTTTCTTAATACATTTTTATGATATTTTTTAATGGATTAGTAGGTCGCTTGGAAGCAAAAGCAAAAGTAATGGATTAAAATGTTGCATGGATGCAACCCTCCTTATGCTTATTTCTTATCTTAACGTTTTTTAAAATTCCTTAACTATAAAATATTTTCCTTGTGCTATAAAAGCTCAGAAATGTTAATCACACTAAAAGTGTCCAGTTTATTTAGACTCACAATGTAAATAAAACGTTATTTTTTCATTCTATCTAAGAATTTTTCTTATATTTTTTTAGTGTCCTTTTAGCATATGATACATCTAAAACAAGTCAGCTGAAGGTCAAACCCTTTGGGGCATTCTAACTACCCATATTCAAAAACAAGAGAGCTTATCAATGAAAGACATCAAAGATCTTATGGACGAAACTGTAAAAACAAACCCGGAAGCCTTTGTTGATGGTGATGCCAATAAGCTAAATTCTGGAGCAGAGATAACTTTACCTCTTAGTGAAAAAACAACAAAAGACATTGTAAATACTAAGTCTGAATTAGCCACTGAATTTGAAAAGACGGGCGAACAGATTGTTAGTGATGACAATATTCTTAACGAGCAGCAACATTCAAAGGCTGAAGTGCAAGAACAAAAAGAGGCACAAGAAAAAGAAGCTGAAGAGAGTTTGGCATCTAGTGAAATTTCTGCACAGGAAACAGCAAGTGAGCTTGAATCACCAAATGAGGCGCCAACAGTACAAGAGGGTGTCAAATCTGATGTAGTAAACATTGTAGCAGAGGGTGAAGAAGTAGAAGAGGTTGTTATCGAGGAACCTAGTTTCTTTGCTCGAAATTGGATATGGCTTGGTGCATTAGCGGGTGGCGCCATTGGATATGCAGCTTCCCAAGACGATGATGAACCAATTCCAGTACCGACACTATCGATCAGTGATAACCAAGTAAATGCTTCAGAAGCAACATTTACTGTATCAGGTACAGCAGATAAAAATGCTTCTGTTGCTGTTACAGCGGGTGGATTAACCAAAAATGTCAGTACAGACATTAATGGTGCATATACAGTTACATTTACAGCTTCTGATATCGCTGATGTTGGGCAAGGTGATATATCTGTTTCTGTAACGTCAAATCGTAACGGTGGTAGAGTAAGTGAGACATCCTCTGGATCTCTACAAATTGACACAATCAACCCAGATGCCCCTTCAATTGATACTGTTGCAACGGATAATGTGATTGCAGCGTCAGAAGTTACTTCTATACTGGTTGGTAATGCTGAAGGCGGATCAACATTAGCATTGACGATTGCAGGTGATGTTAAATCAATAGTAGTTTCTGATGAAGGAACATGGAGTTACACCCTAACTTCAGAAGATGTCTCTGCAATGGAAGAGGGTGAAGAGACCTTGACATTATCGATTACAGATAACTTTGGTAATGTATCAGCAACAACATCTTTTATTATTCAAGTCGACACAATAGCGCCGATAGCACCGACGATTACAGATGTCACAGCTGATAATGTGATTAATGGTGCTGAGCAAACCACGACCTTATCTGGTACAGCAGAAGCCAATG
>NZ_JANATA010000338.1 GCF_024199005.1 Opacimonas viscosa | reverse complement strand
GCTTAAATAAAAAACGCTGCATATTATGCAGCGTTTTTTTTAGATTAACACACAGGCCTAATGCCTAACTTACCGCGAGGGTAGTTGTGTGTATATCTTAGCTTAGAAGAAGTTGTAAACTAGGCTAACAGCGGTCTCTGTATCTAGCTTCTCAACATCGTCTTCAACATTGGTGTTGTGATCAAGTTTGAATGATAGACGCATTGATAGGTTACCGCTAATAGTTGCAGTAA
>NZ_JANATA010000337.1 GCF_024199005.1 Opacimonas viscosa | reverse complement strand
CCAAACATTCTGCCTGCACTAAATAAAGTATCGTCTCTGAAGGATTTCTATCAGTTTTCGTTTGGTCAGGGCGTCGGCTGGTCAACATCTCGTTTTCTTGAAGATAAACATTTCAGAATCGTTTACGGCAGCCGGTATGAGGGTTTATTTGTTATGCTGACAGCAAATCGATTTGACCTGCTAATGCGCAGTCCCTATGAGCTAACAGGGGAACACGTGAACCTGAGCCAACA
>NZ_JANATA010000336.1 GCF_024199005.1 Opacimonas viscosa | reverse complement strand
ATTGCAAATTTTTGCCGTTTTACGGGGTTAATTCCGTCCAGGTCAAAATATTGGTTAAATTTTCATCTATCTGTCATACTCATCTGTAATACCTGTAACCAGAAAAAGGAAGGAAAGTCAGCGATTTCAGTCCCCATCGCACTGCAATGTGCGTTTATAACGCTAGCGTTCGATGTGGGTATTAAACAGGTGTTACACGGAGAATCAGTGGTCATGCTAATTTTGCGTTTAAA
>NZ_JANATA010000335.1 GCF_024199005.1 Opacimonas viscosa | reverse complement strand
ATACATTTATATTGCATAAAAATTCAAAATGAATAAACTAGACCACGGTTAAGCATCTAACCCTTTTATGGGGTTGAACGAAATAGGAAATCATGATGACACAACCAACTCCCGTTGTTGGTTTAACCTCTGGCAACGATAAAGAGTTTACCTCTCCCCTGGCTAGCTACGCGCTGCACAGTGCGCGACGATGCGTGCGCTATTCTCTGCTTTTGCGTTAGCACACTTTTTAC
>NZ_JANATA010000334.1 GCF_024199005.1 Opacimonas viscosa | reverse complement strand
CGTTTCACTCGTCTCGATAGTTCCTACTGATGTGCTATTTTCTGCTGCAGATAATGACTCTGTCGTCAGTGAGGCCGCTTGCGTATCGACCAAAATAGATTTTGTAGTCATCGTAGCATTCCCTGCTGCATCGGTTGCTGTAATACTAATATCTTCAGCGCCTTCACCCATTGCCGTAACATCCGCCGCGGTCAAATCATATGACCATGCACCGTCTACATCCGCTGTTAAGG
>NZ_JANATA010000333.1 GCF_024199005.1 Opacimonas viscosa | reverse complement strand
ACTTGGCCTTGCCCGCGTTCGAGGCCAGAACTACCGTTCCAATGATTGCCGAGGCGGACAGGGCCGATAGGGAAAAGTAGACCAGAGGAAGTTTCTCGAATCCTCCCGACAGCGCAGCGATGCTGAGCCCGAGGAACCCGATCCACAATGCGATCACCGGTAGCGCGCGCGCCTTGACCGCCGAAGATCTGATCCATTCAGACGCATATACTCCGATCGCGAAATAGACGAACA
>NZ_JANATA010000332.1 GCF_024199005.1 Opacimonas viscosa | reverse complement strand
ACATGGGGCGTTGCGGGCCGTTTTGCAATCGTTTGTCGCTACAGCGGCATGCCGGTCAGTTTTGCGACAAGCTCGGGCAGTTTGCGGGCGCCGAATTTGGTCAGCAGGTTTGCCCGGTGGGTTTCGACGGTCCGATAGGACAGTTTCAGCTCGACTCCGATTTCCTTGGCGGACAGGCCGCGGCAGGTGAGGATGGCCACATCGCGTTCGCGGGGGGTCAAGCTCACCACCGGG
>NZ_JANATA010000331.1 GCF_024199005.1 Opacimonas viscosa | reverse complement strand
AGCTTCGGTTGCCTTGTAGGCCAAAGTGGACAGTATCCGACTTGCGATGATCCTGCGTTGGCCAAGAGCGAAATACTGGGAACAGAGCCGTGGATGGAAACTCCCGTGGCATAGGTGCGAAGGCGTTTCCAAGATGGTCCACGGCAGTTGATGTCGCCGATGTGCCTGTTGTAAACATCCGGCAACATATAATTTTCAAAGGTTATTTAGATGGAAACAGAGATCACCGTGCGTG
>NZ_JANATA010000330.1 GCF_024199005.1 Opacimonas viscosa | reverse complement strand
ACCAACTAATCATTGAAGGTTTTGATCATCTGTTTATACCTTACGCGCTAAGCTTAAAAGCGTCGCTCGATAAGCAAATTAGTAAATTAGAAGAGCTGGATAAAGCGAAAGATCAGTTTCTTGCCAGCATTTCTCACGAGCTACGTTCACCACTTAACTCCATTGTGGGGTGGACCGATTTAGCGCTTATGGATGTCGGCAATGTGGACAGAATGACAGATGCTCTTGGCGTGATA
>NZ_JANATA010000329.1 GCF_024199005.1 Opacimonas viscosa | reverse complement strand
CCATAAAACGGTGCCGAAAATGAGCCTCCTGTCGCCGGCCAGGCACGGCGGCGCTGTGAATACACATACGTTCATTCCTCATCGGGTACACGAAGCGATAGGCGTACTGGGCTCGGTGAGTGTTGCTACTGCCTGCGTGCTGCCGGGTACTGTGGCCAGCGAATATGTTAGCAAACCCGTTAGCAACACGCCTTCAAGCCAAACGTTAACGATTGAACATCCTACCGGTGCATTTA
>NZ_JANATA010000032.1 GCF_024199005.1 Opacimonas viscosa | reverse complement strand
GATATGATGCCTTAAGGATAATTAAATAAAAGATGTAGTGGCCGTACGGTTACGATTATTCTATAAATATCTAGATAAAATTAATGTTCCAAATCTAATGGATTTACCAAGCAAGCGCAGTACTAAAAGGATGCTAAGTGACGCAGAGCAAGAGGGAGATTTTTTAAACTATGCTAAAGAAAGCACTGACACAGAATACAAAAAAGATCCATTAATAGACCATAAACGAATTAAGAGAGTTAGCTCTTACATCTCTCAAGTACTAAATATTGAACAGATGAGAGCACTCATTAGTGAGCTGAGAAAAATAGATGTCGTATACGCTGTTATGGCGAAAGTTCAATTTGACACTTGCCTAAGGCTCAATGAGTTAATCACTTATTTCCCGCATACGTCAAACACTCTAAACCCTAAATTCATGTCTTGGGGAGAGATGTATACCAAAGACATAAGGCATCAAACCTTAAAATTCATAGGTAAAGGGCAAATTGAAAGGGAAATTGATGTTGATATTCAAACGATGAAGTTAATATCTGATAAGTATTTAACTGAGAAAGTGCCTAACTCTGACATTACTATTTATGCAGACAGGAAATTAAAATTTCAAACTACATACTTATCCACTAAAGCAGGCAAAGACAGTCACTACAAGATAGACTCAGACATTCTCTGGATAAAGGATGATGGAACGCCAATTTCAAAAAACATGTACCAGAAAGCTTTTAGAGATGCACGAAAAGCACTCTATCAAAAAGAAATACTTCCTCTCAATATCAATGTTAGACCCCATGCCATGAGGCATACAGGAGCATCACTACGTCTAGTGAAGTACAGACAAGAAACAGGCATTGATATTCATATCGACAATGATGGTGACATCCACGCTTTCTTACAAGGGCTGTTAGGGCATGAAAAGTTATCAACTACTCATAAATACATCAGAACAGTACGAAACCAAGCATTCTCAAACTTAGCGCTGAAAACAATTATACGAAACGAAGACCTATGGGTTGACGAGATGGCGACTAACACTACTTTAAGAAAAGGTGTAGAGTCAATAAGAGCAAAAAAGTAGTCACATTTTAAATAAGTGCGTAGCACTTATTTACGGTAGGTAGCTAACGTAAACTCCAATTCAGAGGTTGTTGTGGATCGTGAATATCAATTGCTGTTGTTAGCCTTGGATTCAGCTAATTTTTGAATTTCCTCTAACGAAGTATTTAAGTGCTCCTCGCACCTAAATACCATGCGTTTCCTAATTCTATTCTCTTGTTTATCTGCTTCTGTTGGCATTAGAACCTCAGTTCTAACATCAACGCTTTTTTTGTTACATGCATCACAGATAGCATTTTTAAAATCAATCATAAGGTTTTATTAATGATAATAGACATTATCTCTTTCATGTATAAAGTTGATCTCTTGAGGTGAAAGCCCGCTTCTTAATTTTTCAAAGTCGTTAAATTGCACTTCGGAGCCGATACCTTCGCCAAGCAATTGATAAATTGAGCCTGTTTTTGTTTTAATGATATTTGTATCAGTGTTGAAGTGGGTAATAGCTGAAGAACAAACATAGTCATTCTCAACATAACGATATGTGCTATCTGAGACTACTGTTCCAAATAAAACATTGCCTAGTTCTTCATTTTTATTGAAAACTGTAACGATCTGCCAATTTTTAACCACCGTATTCATTAAGTATCTCCTAGATAGTTCCATAAAACTATCTTAGGCAATTCAGATTTAAAAACATAATGAAACCGTGGATCTAATATTAACTTTATTTTAACTTATTGATTCAGAAACTCTATTTTCTTAAAAATCAGAAAAATACGTTATTAACGTTTTAAAAACTCATTACCTACAGCGTGATTGTGGCTGAAACAATATGCTTCAGCCACTAGATAGCTAAGCCATCACTTCTGCTTGTTTAAGAATTGCTTCTACTGCCTCAGCTTGGTAATCAGGCGGATAGCCCGTTCTCTTAAGAATCTTCTTAATGTTTCTACGCATCTTAGACCTTAAGTTAGGGCGCTTTTCCCAATCAGGTTGAGAGCTGTTTCTAATCTCTTCAACTAATGCCTTTGCAATTAAAACAATATCATCATCAGTCATTGCATCTTTTGCACTTTCATTCTCTAAAAGGGCATCATAGAAAGCCAGTTCTTCCTTGGTTAAGCCGATTTCTTCACCTCTATCCGCTGACTCTCTTAGTTCTTTTGCTAGCTTAATAAGCTCTTCAATCACTTGACTTGTATGAACAGCCTTATTCTTGTATTTAGCTACTGATGCGGCAAGCATGTCCATAAAAGAACGCTGACTAGCTGCATTTTTTGCAGTTCGAGTGCGAATTTCATCTTCAATAAGCTTTTGAAGCATTTCAACAGCTAAGTTCTTATGCTCCATTTTCTTTACATCATTTAAGAATTGATCATCCAAAATGCTGATTTCAGGTTTATTTAATCCGGCAGATTTAAATACATCAACCACTTCACCTGTCACTATAGCTTTAGAAACAACTTGCCTTAGTGCATGTTCTACCTTGTCACTATCAAGTTTCTTTCTGGCTAGCGTAGATTTCTTAATCGCAGCCCTGATAGTTTCAAAGAAAGCAACCTCTTCTTTATATTGGTTCGCATCATCGTGAGTGCTACATAAGCTAAATGCCTTTGATAAGGCCAATACAGCTCTATCAAAACGCTTTTTGCCATCTTTGCCTTTGAAAACGTGGTTCATAGCACCAGCCAATAGTTTTAAAGCATTCTTTTCAAAACCACTGTAATCAAAGCCATGCATGATTGACTGACATACATCCAGTTTTGTTTTAAATACTGACATTGCTTCATCAATATCTACAGTAGGTCTGCCTTTACCATTGTTAGCAGTATAGTTAGCTAATGCATTTTTAAGATCTTCTGCAATACCAAGGTAGTCAACAATCAAGCCTCCTTCTTTATCTCTAAAGACGCGATTAACACGAGCAATAGATTGCATTAGGTTGTGACCTTTTAATGGCTTGTCGATATACATCGTATTTAAACAAGGTGCATCAAAACCAGTGAGCCACATGTCACATACAATGATTAATTTAAGTTCGCTGTCGGGATCTCGCACTCTTTCAGCAATTTTACGCTGAATTGGCTTTTTATGAATATGCTCTTGAAATGACTGCTTATCTGATGAGTTGCCCGTCATAATGACTTTCATTGAGCCTTTGAGTGGGTCCTCATCATGCCAGTCAAGACGTAGTTTTTTGATGGCATTATAGACTTTAACGCAAGCTTCACGGCTAATGCACACAAGCATAGCTTTACTCAGCATCACTTCTTCACGCTTTTCAAAATGAGTGACAAAATCTGATGCTAGTTTTTCAACACGTTTATCTTCAGTAACTAAGGCTTCTAGAGCTGCATTTTTGGACTTGAATCGGCTTTGATCTTGCTCGTCATATCCATCTGTTGCGTCTTCAACTTCATCTTCAATATCTTCGTCATCAACAACAGTATTTAAGTCCATTTTTATCAAGCGGCTTTCATAATATAGCGGCTTAGTTGCTTCATCTTTTTGCGCTTGTTCAATGTCATAAATTGAAACGTAAGAGCCAAATACATGTTGAGTATCTTTATCTTCAGTTTCTATTGGCGTACCAGTGAAACCTATAAAACCTGCGTTTGGTAATGCAGTACGAAGGTGATGGGCATAACCGTATTTCATTTGACCTGTTTTCTGGTCAATTCTCGCTTTCATACCATATTGAGAGCGATGCGCTTCATCAGCACCAACGATAATATTATGGCGATTAGATAGAGGTTTGAATTCCGTTTCGCCTTTTTCTGGCTGGAATTTCTGCATAGTAGTGAAGAAAATGCCACCTGCTGGCTTATCTTCTAAGTGATCACGAATATCAGTGCGATTTAAACACTGAATAGGCTTTTGCCTTAATAAATCTTCACTTGCTAAGAAGGTTTCAAAAAGCTGATCATCAAGGTCGTTTCTATCAGTTACGATAACGATAGTAGGATTTTCTAGTTCAGTCGTAGCCATTAGCTTTGCACTGTAATACACCATTGATAACGATTTACCTGAACCTTGTGTATGCCAGAAAACACCACAGCGTTGATCGCCATCTGGCCTTGTTGCCTTTACCGTATTTACTACTGCATCTCTGACACCGTGGAACTGGTGATAGCCAGCTTGTTTTTTAATGAATGAGTCTTTGCTTGCTTCATAGGTAACGAAGAATTGTAGGTAATCGAGTAGTAAATCTTTATCAAAGAAACCACGGATCATTACTTCAAGCTCTAGCATGGTCTCTGTATCGTCATTTGAGCCATCAATGGTACGCCAGTGCATGAAGCGTTCACGATCTGCCGTTAGAGAGCCTATACGGGCCACTGTGCCATCAGAGATGATCATGGCCTCGTTACATACAAAGAGATCTTTAATAGTGTTCTTGTACGTTTGAAGTTGATTATACGCAGCCCACACATCAGTTTCTTCTTTTCTTGGGTTTTTAAGTTCAATTACTGATATGGGCAAACCATTAATAAAAACCACAATATCTGGTATACGGTTATCTTTTTCACCGTGAGTTACACCATCAACTGAATATTGCTGAACAGCTAACCAGTCGTTATTGTGTTTGTTTTTGAAGTCAATTAAATAAACGCGATCACCAACAAGTTCGCCTTTATCATTATGATATTCAACCTGAATACCTTCGATTAATTGACGATGAAATGTTTTGTTAGCAACAGCAGTATTGGCGTGATACTGCCTTAACTTCGTTATGGCATCCTCACGAGCCGACTCAGGTATCCCTGAGTTTATGTCTTCTATTGCTTTTCTTAGTCTGCCTAATAGCATGACTTCACTAAGCGAATCACGCTCTGGTGATGCACTCGCTGGGTCTATTTTAGAACCATGAAGAGTCTGATAGCCGATGCTATCAAACCACTCCATACATTCTGTTTCTAATTGATCTTCGTTTACCATTTTTACACCTTATTATTCTTTTTAATTTTCCATGTGCCTTAACTCGCTTCTTCGAGTAGTTCCTCTGCTTTTTGGATTGTAATCTTACCTGAGATTAAACGAGGTAGTAGTTTATCTCTTACTTTCATCAATGTTTTAGCCTGAGTTAAACATAGATTGCTACGCTCAATTAATGGTCCAAATATATCATTACCTTTTGAAATTAATTCTTCTAGATTTGGAACAACTACTTTAGCTTGAGATAAATGCTCTCTTTTTATGTGCCCCATAGTAGTAGCTTTATCGGCTGCGATACGAATAAACTCTGCCAAATGTCTATTTACCCACATTGAGTAGAACCACTTTGGATAATCTTCAGATGTTACTTTAAACAAGTGCTGATTTAATACACCGGGACCATGACTCCAAAAACATGTTGTTAGTGAACCTGACCAAGAAAACAAAAAATCACCATCATTTACAATGTACTTTGGATCAACTGAAGGTGAAGCTTCATTAGTTTTTTCTTGGTAGCCAGCTCTCATTTCGGCAATCTTAATAACAGGCAGTGGAGCTTCCCCCTCTTTCGGTCTATGTTTCTGACAAGCTAAACCATTAAGGAAATGTGCTATTTCATCCAAACTCTTAACTTCCCACCCTTTCGGAATCACCCCCAACTCCGACTCTTCAAACTCATTTGGGAACAAAGCTTGTATTTCAGGTGAAAGCCCATCAAAAGGCACGCCTTCTGCGTTTGCTTTAACAGGATCGAAATCAACAAACCATGATTTAAAGATACGTTGGGCGATCTTTTCTAATGTTGCGTCCATGACGGTGTTGTTGGAGATTTTGTCATCTAAGCTTTTAAGAATGTCTGAAATACTGTTTTGAATCTCTAATGGTGGCAAGTGAAAGGAAAACTCTCTCATTAACTTTAATGAGACATTTTTAATTGTTGAGCCACTAGCCAATCTGTCTAAATAACTTTTAAAGACTGGGCTTGAAACTACATATTTCACGAAATGTTTATCTACATCTTCGTTTACATTAAAGTAACATGCACTTTTACCTAAAAATATTCTTTCACCATTATATTCTGCAACATTACCAATGGTGCCGTTTATAGATACTAAAAGCGTTCTGTCATTTAATGGCTTTTTATGCTTTTCATATTGTTCTAAACTGGCTCTTTTTGTTTTTTCATTAATTACAATCTTTCCATCTTTAAGGTTATTGCCATTAATGAAATGGTATTCTCCTTCTTCATCATATTCAGGAGTACCATGTAAACCATCACCAAGAACAGAAGTAATGTCTTTTAAAGTTACAAGGGGCCAATCAGACATCATACCCAACCTCCTTCAAAGAGGCTTTAATCTCAACATCAAGTTTAACTGACTTAACTATTTGACCAGTCAAAGCTTCTGTTAATAATGCCATTTCTTCTTCAAATTCGGCTTCATCTTCTTCAACTTCGGCAGCACCAACGTAACGTCCCGGTGATAAGTTATAGCCTTGAGCAGCTATATCTGCTTTATCTACGGCTTTGCAGAAACCCGGAATGCATTCGTAGGCTTTATCGGTTTCGCCTGTTTCAGCCCACGCGTGATAGGTTTCAGCGATTTTCTGAATATCTACTTCATCAAATACGCGCTGTGCAGCGGTTTCTAAACGCCCTAAGTGCCGTGCATCAATGAATAGTGTTTTACCTTTATGCTTCTTGTTTTTGTTCAAGAAAAATAAGCATGACGGGATCTGAGTATTGATAAATAGTTTTGGCGGCAAAGCGACCATACACTCAACTAAGTCATCTTCTACGATACCTGCACGAATCACATCTTCGTTGTTGTTATTGGATGTCATAGCACCATTTGCCATCACGATACCCGCTTTACCTTTATCATTAAGGTGATGGATCATGTGCTGAATCCACGCATAGTTAGCATTGCCGTTAGATGGCTCACCATATTTCCAACGAACATCGCCACGAACTTTCTCAGCGCCCCAATCATCTTGGTTGAACGGTGGATTCGCCATACAATAATCGGCTCTTAAATCTTTGTGTAAGTCGTTTAGAAGGGTATCACCGTTTGACTCGCCTAAGTCGAAGTCAATGCCACGGATGATCAAGTTCATCGCAGCCAGCTTCCAAGTGGTGTGAGTATATTCTTGACCATAGACTGAAATATCACCGCGCTGACCACCATGAGATTCCATGAACTTTTCAGACCATACAACCATGCCAGCCGAACCGATAGCAGGCTCATATAGCTGCCCTTTGTGTGGAGCTACGATCTCAACGAGCACCTTCACGATTGAGTCAACCGTATAGAACGCTCCAGCACCTTTACCTTCTGCTAATGCAAATTTACCTAAGAAGTACTCGTAAGCCTGACCTAGCACGTCAGCCGCTTTGTGATCTTTGCTATTGAAGCCAATTTTTGAGAATAATTCGATTAACTCACCGAATTTAGCAGGTGGAAGTTTTAAAAGGCTGAAGCCTCGGTATAGTAAGCCTTTAACTTTAGGGTTAGCTTTTTCAATTTCACCCATTGCTTCATCAAGGATTTTTGCAATGTTGGTATCTTTAGCTTGCTTGGCGACATGTTCCCAACGAGCATTTTCAGGAACCCAGAACACGTTTTCAGCGTTGTATTCATCACGATCATTAATGATGGCTAGACGGTCTTCTTCATCTTCTTCGTAATAATCTTCATTATTTGGATCTGCTGTCCACTGCTTTAAGTTTTCTTGCATTTCAACGAAAGAATCTGAAACGTATTTTAAGAAAAGAAGACCTAAAACGGGGTGCTTGTATTCGCCCGGTTCTAATGCACCGCGCAGTTTAACGGCTGATTGCCAGAGCATTTCGAAGAAATCTTTACCGCCTATATTTTTTACCATAAGAAACTTTACCTTGTGTTTGTGCTATGACATTAAATCCGATTTAATCTTATTAAGTCACAGTAACTTAAATTCTTTTTTACTGCCAATTACATTACAAAATTAAGCTTGTTATGTCAAGTGATGTTATGTAACATAACAAATGTATTTAATAAAATTAATAATATTGGAAATCTTATTATGGCTGTTGGTAAATCAGGTCGCGTAGTTGTCGAAATTGACCCTGAACTTAAAGAGCAATTACATAAAGCAATAAAGATGCAGGGCAAGACTTTAAAAGAGTGGTTTGAAGAAAAGGTTAAGCAAGACTTTCCTGATTTAGTTAAGAAAAAATACTAACTTTTAATATCAGGCTTAAAATAATCTTTCAGTACAAAGATTGTAAATTGGAGTGGCTAATTTATGAATAAATATAAAGAAGGCGAATCAACTAAGGCTATATGTGAAAATTGTAAGGCGTTAGTTAATGCTAGATATAAAGTTCGAGATGTGCCATTCAGCGATGGAAGGGGGACTGTCAAAGACATACTAGCCATTGTTTGTGGTAACTGCGAAAGGGTAATTGGAATACCGCACCAATCAACCCCTGCTATCAAAAAAGCATTTGAAAAATATGATAAGTAAGCTATTTAGCTTCTGTATCTTTATCATCCATAGGCTCGCTATTTTCAACTCGCATAAATGCTTTTCCGTCCAATATGGCAATTTCTCCAATTTCAAGTGATTCGAGCTGTTCAGGTATAATTTGTTTTGCTCCAATGTTTGTTACATTAGAATTAAGCCTGTCCTTTCTAGACATCATAGCCTCGGTATATGTAGATAAAAGCTGATGATATTTAATAGGAAGGTTTAACTCAACAGCATATAGCGATATTGAAATTAGCTGCATGGATGCAGCGTTAAAGATAAAGTGGAAACACACTCATTTCCCATCCTGCTAAACAAATAAATTCATCACAAATGTTTCCTGAGCTGTTGGAACAGCTCACACACTGAACTTGCAAAAAACGCGATCTAAAATTCAGGGAAGAATGGATACCGCAGCATGGATGCTGCGCAGAGTAAGCTACTAATAAGGCGAACTCTTCACCTTATTAGTAGTGAATAACCAAGATAAACTATTTTGCTTTTAAATAATTTAACATTGTATCAGCGTCTGATACTTCAAATGGGTCAGTTGGGCAATTGTCTGAATAGTCACTTTCTACAAAAGCCTTTTTAATTTCACCGTTTTCTAAGTACATAGAATAACGCCAGCTTCGCATACCAAAACCTAAATTAGATTTATCAACTAGCATCCCCATTTTTCTTGTAAATTCGCCATTACCGTCAGGTAATAAGAATACATTTTTAGCATTCTGACTTTTACCCCATTGATACATTACAAATGCATCATTAACTGATACACAAATAATTGCATCTACACCTTGTGCTTTAAAGTCATCATATAGCTCTTCAAATCGAGGTAAATGTGATGTCGAACATGTAGGAGTAAAAGCTCCCGGCAAAGAAAATAGAACAACATTTTTACCAGCAAAAAGTTCGTGAGTGCTCAAGTCTTTCCATTCGAAAGGATTATCCCCTTCTAAATTATCGTTACGAACACGGGTTTTAAAAATTACTTCTGGTGCTTTATTTATCATTTTGAATCTCCAATTTGGAATTAATTAAATTTCAACAGTTAGGAAAAATGGTTTGTCTTTTTTTACTGTTGCTTGTTTTTTTATGTAAGCTTACGCATTTTTTATCAATACTTAGTGAATAATGGCGCTTAGCTATATGTTGAAGAGGTTTGTCTACTTAAAGCTTATTCTATCTACGCTACTTTAATTTCAACACATAGATAAGAAACATTAAGGACAAACAAATGTAAAGTCAGCTGGATAGAATAAGAAAACTGACCATTGACCTTTTAAATCATCAGAAGAAATAGTCACGAAATCAGACTGACCAGGTACAAATGCTTGAGTTTCAAAAGAAGGAATTACTGAATTAATTTTAGCCATTATATATATCCTATTTAGTTGTTTAAATGTACGTTGTGCTCAACGTTGGATACATTATGGATGGAATGAATGATTCTTTAAAATGAATAAAAACGATTATTCTAATCAATTAATTTGATTTTATTTTTACCGCCTTGCTTTGCGACGTATAAGGCCTTATCAGCTCGCTCTAGGATGGATTTTACCGTATCGTTTCCCTGGCACTCAGTTATACCCAAGGAAATAGTAATCTTGGTACCTTCAAGCTCAAAACTCTCAATATTTTTCCTTATTTGTTCCGCTACTGCTGCAGCTTGTAACCCAGTACACTCTGGACAAATAATGATAAACTCATCTCCCCCAAAACGGCCTAAAACATCAGAGTCACGCACCCGTTGATTAATCCGTTCAGAAATATTGATTAAGACTTTATCACCAAATTGATGGCCTTTGGTGTCATTAATTTGTTTAAAACCATCAACATCAATAAAGATTAATGATAAGGCATGCTCGCTGCGTCTTGCACGCTCAATCTCAGTTGCAAGTGATTGTTTAATCGTATCTTTGTTAACTAAATTAGTAAAAGGCTCAATTTGTGTTTTAAACTCAAGTTTCCTGATATAAGTCTGATCTGTTAACACCGTCAATAAACGCAAGCCATGCCCAGACTCATAAGCTGTAAGATCAATCTTAACTGGCACCATATCGCCATTTTTATTTCTCCCAATGAACGAACCTTGATGAGAGTTGTAAAATGGTTGCAGGGTTGCCCTTTGTTTTTTAAGCGCCGGTAAGATGGTGTTGACTATAAACCCCATGCGCATATTTTTGTGTTGCCCTTGTTCGCCAGGAGTGACTAAATCATCAATATTTAGCGTAGCAAATTCATTTTTAGAATAACCAAAGAGTTTATGGGCGTTAGCGTTGAACTGAAGAATATTGCCATCTGTATCTGACATAATGTAACTTTCCACTGCGCCAAACATTAAGGCTGAGAGCTCCAAGTTAGTTTCACGATGTAAACGATACAAATATATTAGGCAAATACCTAAAAAAGTGAATAGTACCAAAAAAGCGAAAACGACTTGCTTCATGTAGGTAGATATTTCAATAAATTTATCGTTGTTAGTCAGTAATGCGTCTTGGTGGCTTTTCTGAATATCCGCATATAAGGATTTTAGTAACGTAACGGTCTGGCGGTCGTCAATACTCGCTTCACGATCAGATATCGTAAATCTCTCTTCTGCCGGTGTGTTTTTAAATATCTCAAGTTTCTCACTATAGGCATTGAGTGTACTACCAATAACACCTAACTCTTCAAGATATTGTGGGTTGTCCTGCAAAGTAGTCTGTAACAAATTAAAAGAAACTAAAGATTGTCGATAATACATATCCGCTTTGAATAAATCATCAAGCCGACGATACAAAATATAATTTTTATAATGATGAATAAATCCGCCATATCCTAATTCACTTTGAAAATTAGAAATAGCAGTTGTGGCATCAGTAAACTTTGAATATTGGGTAACAGCTTGTTCTTCCAGGCCACTGAGATCCCTGTGTAACTTGCCATAAATGAGAGCAGACACAACTAACAACATGAAAAAAACGAGAATTAAGATTTGTCCCAATACTTTCGTTTGTTTAATATTATTTTTATTTAACGTGTCCATCTATTAAATCCCAAAGAGATACCTATTTAAATATAGACTTAAGTACAATAAATTCCACAATATTTGTAAGCAATAACCGAGAGTGTTGCATAAAAAAATCCTACTATCTTTCGATAAAGTAGGATTTTTAACGTAACCAAGAAGTAACTTTAATGTAAGTTATTATCTTTTACTTGGAATCTATGTATCACTGAATTCACCATAGTGATGGTATCTTTCAGAGTTGTACTCGCCTCTAAAGCTTTTTCTGATGCACTTTTGGTCTCCATAGCACCATCTGCAATTCCGACGATTTGTTCATTAATATGCTCAGCAACATTTGATTGTTCTTCAACAGAAGACGACATTTCGATCGTCATATTGGAAATAGTACTGACCGCAGTATTTATTTCATTTAAGGCATCCCTAGTTTTTTGGACAATCGCAACACCTTGTTCAGCTGATGCTTTCCCATCTCTAGAGACGGTTACGGCTCGCTCTGAACGTGATGTTAAGGCATGAATAATCTGATGAATATGATCAGTAGATTCATGTGTTTTTAGAGCTAAGGAACGAACCTCATCGGCAACCACGCTAAAACCTCTCCCTTGTTCACCAGCACGAGCAGCTTCAATGGCAGCATTTAATGCTAATAAATTAGTCTGTTCAGCTATGGTGGAAATAATATTGGCAGCTTGCCCTATTTGCCCCGTTGATTCTGCAAGCTCTTCTACAGTAGATGTAATCGATTCAACCGCGTCATTCAACATGTTGATAGTATCCAGCGCTTCTTTCGCTCTATCGTTACCAGAGTTCACATTTTGATAAGCTTGTTTGGAGTTTTGTGCATTACTTTCTACCCGTTCAGCGACCTCTTGAATGGCGGTACTCATTTCCGTAATAGCCGAAGCGATTTGCTGAGTACTCAAATTTTGTTGTACTGCGGCACTACTCGTTACCTCAGCCTGAATTTGGGTAGAATCTGCAATGCGATCTAATTCTTGAGCTGCATCGGAAATCCTTGTAAGTGCAGTTCTGCATCGGCTCAATTCACATAGTAATACTAATTTAGCACGTGCTTTTAACCCGTAATCATTAAAATAGGTTTGTGCAACTAATTGGTTGGAATAAGACTGAGGACTTTGCGCAATGATCTCTTCCCACTCTTTATTATGTGCATAATTCGAATATATACCCGAACAAATAACAGCGGCCAGTGCCATAAGACCCACTAAAATTTCGCCGAAATATATATCTATCCCTAACGCTAAACCACCAATAAGCAAAAATGGCAGGTACTGTTTCATAAAGAACGTGCATTGCTCAAGCACACTAATCGCGGGCTTACCCGCCGAAAGACGCGCATAAACTTCTGTCGCACGTTTCTTTTCTGCTTCTGTTGCACAAACACGAACAGACTCATACCCAACTAGCTCGCCGTTATTTTTGACTGGAGTAACAAATGCGGAAACCCAGTAATGGTCTCCATCTGCACGTCTATTTTTTACTAAGCCCATCCAAATATTACCGGCTTGTAAAGTTTCCCACATTTCCTTAAAAACAGGGGGTGGCATATCAGGGTGGCGAATTAAGTTATGAGGTTGACCTATGAGATCTTCGCGTTCGTAACCGCTGGTACGAACAAATGCATCATTGCAATGTGTTATGCGTCCATGCTTGTCTGTAGCTGAAATCAGTCTATCAGTATGCGGAAATCGATACTCCTTTTGAGTAACCGGTTGATTATTACGCATTATCAAGCACCTTCTAATTGTAGTGTAAATCGTTTGCTGTTTTGTTGCCTATTTCTATAAAGAACTATAGATATATTGTTGTAAGTATTATCTATAATCGGCAGTTCGCAAATTTCTTACAGGGTTTATTTACAAGGTCTGATAAATATAGGTGTTTTGACTTAATGTACGAGTGATTTTTTGGTCATACATTAAATAATTAAGATGGGCGTAAGCTTCTGCTATAGCAAAAAATAATCCAGCGCCATCTAATTCCCGTTTGAATAACACTGATAACGCTTCTTTAACTGTTAGACCATCGCGACATGCAACGAGTAAATCGTTTAAGTGTTGGTGGTGATGAGACGTGATATTGTGTACACGTTTTCGAGGGTTATTGAAAGGATGTCGATGCGCAGGTAATACTAGAGTTTCATCTGGCAGTTGGCTAAAAGGCACTAACGTTGTTAAGTATGCTAATAATGGATTACTCTCCGGCTGGGTTGAATAACTACCAATATTGGGTGTTATTTCCGGTAAGACATGGTCACCAGAAATTAAAATACCATCATCTTTACAATACAAACTGATATGTTCAGGAGAGTGCCCATTTCCTTCCATTAGAAACCATTCTTTAGCGCCTATTGATAATTTTTCTCCACCTTTCAAACGCACAAAATTTAATGGGAGCGGAGAAACAATATTTTTAAAGCCAGTAGATGATTGGGTAAATTTTGCGACTTGTTCCTCAGAGAATCCGGCACGTGAATAATACTGTTTGTCCCCCCATACACTCGCGCCTTGTGCACCTGCATAAAGCGCACGGGACGCAAAATATTCAGTTTGAGACATATATAATGGAATGTGAAATAACTCTGACAGATAGCCGGCACAACCAATATGATCAGGATGCATGTGTGTTGCAATAATCTTAGTTAAGGGGGCATCTAATTTATCTAAAATAGTAGCCCAACAATTTCGAGTAGACTCTGTAAAAAGTCCTGTATCAACAAGCGCCCAGCCTTGTTCATCCCTCAGTAGATATACATTAATGTGATCAAACGCCATAGGAAGAGGTAACCTGACCCATAATAAATCCGGTGTTATCTCAGTCCACTGAGACGACTGAGGCACAGTATATTTTTGTTTTAAGTGTTGTTCTTTTAAGTTTGTATTCTTCACAGAAGGACTATTAAAGGATTAAAAATTAAAATATCTCATAAACCTCAAAAACAAGATAGATAAAGTTGCTGGTGGAACATTCTTAATATTGATTACTAATTATTGATCTAATGAAACAGGAATATTATTTTGTTGTAGAGATAAAATGAATACTTGCCAACCAACAGAGGCGCTTGTTGCTGTTAAAAATATTCCCCAAGGCCAGTCAACTAACAACAGACCCAAAGAAAATCCATCAATTAAACTATATGCAGTCAGGTTATAAGTACCATATGCTGCAGTACCTAATAATCCGCCATCAATAAACGAGTAGTACCAGGGCTTATCTCGATTAGGAACAATAGCTAGGACGAATATAATAAAACCATACATGAGGTAGAAAACAAACCATGGCCAAACAACCACAGACTCCTTAATAAACCCTTGCATAGCTTCTGTATAAAAATCGCCAGCGATATGACCAAGCCATATATAATCAAGGATACCAAACGTGATAAGAATACTAAAATAAGAAAACAGGATGTGTTTAAAGAAAGATATGAATTTGTTTAACATGATAATAAGTCCCTATAGCATGGGCATACCTTACAGAAAAGGAAGAATGCTAACAAGACAAGTATTTCCATGATGCAACAAACAGCACTTCACTAGAAAGCGCTATTAACCCATTAGATGGCGTCATCCCTCCCTGCTCACTAAGGATCCTACGGATCCAAATCGTTCACAGCGACCGATGTCACCATTGGTGGGGGTTTGTTTTCA
>NZ_JANATA010000328.1 GCF_024199005.1 Opacimonas viscosa | reverse complement strand
AGAGCTAGAGAGTCAGGTTAACGATATGCTGCTTTTTGCAAAATCGGGTGAAGAGCAGGTGGTAAGCAACATTACTTTAAGCGAGCTTCTTACTTCAGTAGAAGGCAGCGCCCAAACAATGACAGTGCAGGCGCATCAAACATTGGGGTTTTGTGGGTTTGAACAAGAGGTGGCGATAACCGGCAACCTTACTGCACTGCAAGCTGCGCTATTGAACCTTATTCACAACGCCAGCC
>NZ_JANATA010000327.1 GCF_024199005.1 Opacimonas viscosa | reverse complement strand
CCCTGTTAAGCAAGATTGATCTTAAGTGCCTTTGGCAAAATACAAAGTAGTACGTTCTACGTTAGCCCTCGGTAAATGAAAGGCTAAGTGCTAAAGGAGATGCAGATGACAAAGACACTTAAAATTACCATGCCTGACGGTAAATGGCTGGTAGATATATTTTCTCAAGCCAACGACTCTGGCGTTTACGATTTAATCCATCCAAACGGTGTTACGGACGTTTCATTAAACGAAGG
>NZ_JANATA010000326.1 GCF_024199005.1 Opacimonas viscosa | reverse complement strand
ACTAGTCGAATTAGTTCAGCTTGCAGATCTTTCAATTGTAGAAAGAAAGGAAGAGATTGCGCCTAGTATATTCCTGTATTATTCCGCACTAAAGGATGAACAGAAAAGAAGACACAATATTGAGTTGGCTCTTAGAGAGGCAATTACCAATAAGAAATTTGCTGTAGCTTATCAACCTATTGTGGGGCTCCGCAAAGAAACTGTTTCCCTGGAAGCCTTGGTCAGATGGAAATATG
>NZ_JANATA010000325.1 GCF_024199005.1 Opacimonas viscosa | reverse complement strand
CATAACACACTCCTGACTTTATGACTGAGGCTAAATGCACTCAGATAAGAAAATTCGACCTTACAGGTTCGGCAGCATGCGCTGGATCAGCGCTTTGTCGGAAGCATGAATCTGCTTCATGCCACGCAGCTGACGCTTACGCTTGGTCGACTTCTTGGTCAAGATGTGGCTACGGAAAGACTGCTTGTGCTTGAAGCCGTTAGCGGTCTTTTTGAAGCGCTTAGCAGCGCCGCTGTT
>NZ_JANATA010000324.1 GCF_024199005.1 Opacimonas viscosa | reverse complement strand
AACGTGGAAACTCTACGCTTTATTTGGTAATCAGACAGTAGCAATTTAGCACTTCAATTACATCCTCAGCTCAGACGCGTTGGTGTTCAAGCTGAGGGTTAGCATAAAAACGGCGCTTTATAAGCGCCGTTTTTGTATTCAAATGATAACCGTTGAAAACAATGTGCTCCTAGCTTCCTAAAGGGGCTTCTTTACGGGCTCCTCTGATAAGCCGCATTCTCGAGCTACACCTATGTC
>NZ_JANATA010000323.1 GCF_024199005.1 Opacimonas viscosa | reverse complement strand
AACCATGGGCGCTTTAGGCGTCAAACCAAAATAGTCGGGTAACGCTTCACGCATGGTATCGATAGCGGCTGTGGCTTCAGCCAGGTAGCGCTCACGACCCTCATCGGTATTGGGGTAGTAGAATTGTTCGTCGGTACGCATAAATTCGAAAAAGTCCTGAAGCGTGCCGGTAAATTCAACCTGCTTCATGATGTCGCGCATGGCAGTATGAATACGTTCAACGTTTTCGACACCAAT
>NZ_JANATA010000322.1 GCF_024199005.1 Opacimonas viscosa | reverse complement strand
ACTCGGTCAGTTTCTCAGCCTGTTCGGGTGTTGGATTGAGTCGGTAGTTGTATCTGAGCGTTTTCATCATATACTGTATAGACTACTGTATAGACTGGATTTGTCAAATGGAATATCAAACAAAATCGCATTGTAAATACCTCATCGCGCTTCATTTAATATTAGTGGGTAATGCAAGTGCTGAAACTATACGACGATATATCCAAGAACAAGGATAGCGATTCATCCCCGCGACAT
>NZ_JANATA010000321.1 GCF_024199005.1 Opacimonas viscosa | reverse complement strand
GCTAATACAGGGAGTAATAAAATTAGCTTTTTCATGGTTAATCCTTAAACACAGTCAGGTTAGTTAAAAGAGTTTTTCAGGTTGTCCATGATATTGCCGCCCTTCGTCATGGAGTCCCAAATTGTTTGCTCAAAATACGTTTTGGCTATATCGCCGTACTTCAGTTGCGTTTCTGCTTCTTCATCAACAATTACCCAAGCGTTGTCTGGTTCAATCAGATCAGACACCACGCCGGTAA
>NZ_JANATA010000320.1 GCF_024199005.1 Opacimonas viscosa | reverse complement strand
AAGGTAGTGCTGTTTGGCATCCACTTACCGCGAGCAAAATAAATGTCTTTATCTTTACCTAAATCAACCCAAGTGCGATCGCCAGAGTTGATGTCTTGAATAGCAAGTTCCACCAAGACGTTTGGCGTGCCCGCTTTTGGGTATTTTTGTTCAATAAGTTTGATGTCGTCAGCATAAATTTCAGAACGCGTGATCACATCTACTGGGCTTTCATCAACCTTGGTAAAAGCAATTTTAG
>NZ_JANATA010000319.1 GCF_024199005.1 Opacimonas viscosa | reverse complement strand
GTATTCTGGAAAAGCTGAGATTCTTAGTCCATCGCGGTAACCACGATGTCGTTATCTGCGCGCTTTGTTGCCGCAACCCACGTTCCAAAGTTGATTGCAGCCGGAAATACGAACCCTTCGTTATAATCGGTATGCTCACCAATAATGTTCACTCGACCCGGCGCATGTGCGATTAACGCTGGCGCCTCGCCGTAGTGCGTTTCAAAATTAGAAGAAAGTACTTGATTATCCATTCGCA
>NZ_JANATA010000031.1 GCF_024199005.1 Opacimonas viscosa | reverse complement strand
TACAAGCAGCGTGATAGTCTAGTTATTTTTGCTACTTGAAATGGGGGGATTACAGCGCCATTTAGTTTTTCAAATAATGCTTCAATCATGGTATAAATACTTATATTAAATAACAAAAAGATACAATATGTATCATTATAGATAATAAAATGATTTCTTCAAGTCAAATTAAAGCGGCAAGAGCTTTATTAGGTATTAGTGCAACTGAATTAGCTGAAAAATGTGATGTTGGTCAGGCTACTCTTAAACGATATGAGCTTCAGGAAGGTATCCCTAAAGCAAATACTAAAGTTTTATATAAAATTCAGACATATTTGGAAGGGTGTGGGATTGAATTCATTGGTGACCCGTTAAAGAGCCCAGGTGTGATATTGCATAAAAATGCAAAATAATGAATAATTATTAAGAGGCTTCAATTCCCTTTGCAGGCCTTATTTTCATTGATTTATGGTAAGTCTGAAAACTCTCTTTTATAATGTAAAGAAACTCCTTTTATAGCGTTCCATTCGTTCCGGTTATGCGCGTTTTATTCACTTGCGATAAGGCCTGTTATTGAAACTTAGAGATTCGAGTTTTTTCCTTATCGTCAACAGTGACGTTCTGCTCACTCTGCAACTCCACATACTCACCAGCTGAATTCGACATTGCCTCATCTATCATCTCTACCACTCTTTTTGGCCAGTTTTTTCTGAGCATAAAAGAATACAGGACAAACGTTACGATAAACCCCACAAACATGATTGTTTCATGTACTGCAAATAACTCACCTAATACCCCAATCAAAGCAAATAGACTACCGATACTGCAAATAGTAAATAGAGTGTGTGTTTTCTTCATACCTGCGCGTAAACAGATGTGGTGAAGGTGGTCTCTATCTGGATAAAACGGAGAGCGTCCACGCTTTATTCTGCGATACATAATTGCCGCCATATCCATGAGTGGTAACGCGATCAGCCATAGTGCAGTGACAGGGCGCATAATAGGTGTGGCATTTGGCTGAGTAATGCTCAGTAGCATCCATATCACCAAGAAGCCTATCATCATAGCCCCAGCATCTCCCATGAATACTTTTCTTTTACGTCCAAACGCTCCCATATTCATCATGACATACGGGAGCATAGCAAATATCAGTACCAAGCATAAATAACCTAATTCTGCTTCTGCGTTGAAATAAAGCAGAAAAGCCATCCCAGAAAATGTCACTATAGATAGGCCGCCTAGTAGTCCATCGATCCCATCTACCATATTGAATGCATTAATAGCCGCAATCACACCAAAAATAGTGATAACGTAAGCTGCATACCCAAAGTTGGTATCTCCTATACCAAAGATGTTACCGATGAAATCCAGTTTTAAATCGGTCAGATACATCATAATAACGGTAAGGACAGCTTGTACGGCTAAACGGAATTTAAAGCTAATATCAAATTTATCATCTACTACACCCACCACAATCAGAACAAATAAGCATAATAACAGTAGGGGAGTATGTATTAGAATATCGGGATGGCTGAATAAGAAATAAGAAATGGACGAAAAAATAGCTACGCCCCCAATCAAAGGGATAGCACCTTGGTGATGTTTTCTGAGGTTTGGCGTGTCGACGAGTCCAATTTTGTAAGCGACCTTGCGCAATAAAAATAAAGCCGCAAAGGTAAAAAAGAACACAAAAAAAAGCTCAACAAGCACGCATATCGCCTCTGAAAATAATCAACATGTGTGATTATATCACATAGAGATGATTGATTACTGATTTTTATACCTAAGTGCATCTTCTTGACTCTTAACAGACATATGAGTGGAAGGTACTTTGTTAAATGTCGTACGGGGTTTACGCTCAAAAAGCACTAGGTTGTTAGGGGTAGCTTCCTCTACGATATTAGCGATTTGTTTTGGCCAGTTTTTTTGTAAGCCGTAATTATATAGCCCAAAAAACACTAAGAAACTAATAAACATAAACCATTCAGGTACCAAGAAATATTCACCCAGTACACCGAATGTTGCAAATGTAGCCGCTACAGAGCATATTACTAACAGCGTTGATGACGCAGAAAATCCTGCATTCATACAAATATGATGAAGGTGATCTCTATCGGGTTTAAATGGGGATTTCCCTTTTTTGATACGTCGTAACATGATGGCGGTCATATCCATTAGCGGTAGCGCAATCAGCCAAAGTGCTGTCACCGGACGCATTACGGCTGTTTCTGGTGGTTGCGTACTTAACAACAGCAGCCAAATCACCGTAAAACCAATGACCATAGAGCCTGCGTCACCCATAAAAATTTTTCTTTTTTGGCCCAGTAAGCCCATATTCATGAGTACATAGGGGACCACAGCTACGATCATTAATACACAGAACCCCGCGAGGGATTGTAAATTATGCAACTGTAAAATTATGGCTATTGCCGTAAGGGTGGTTATAGTTAAACCGCCAAGCAAGCCATCGATACCATCGACCATGTTGAATGCGTTGATTGCGCCTATAACAGCAAACACTGTCACTAATGGAGCGAACATACCGAAACTAAATTCACCCATACCTAAGATATTACCGATGTAATCCAGTTGCATACCAGTAAAATACATGACAGCTATAGTCACAGCTGCTTGGAAAAGAAGGCGCACTTTGAAACTCAGGTCAAAGCGGTCATCCAAAGCCCCTAGCGTTATTAGTACACCAGTACATACTAAGAATAAATCACTGTGCATTAACACGGTAGGATGATTATTTAGATAAAATGCAATAGTGGAAAATATCGCAATACCTCCCACTAATGGGATAGCGCCTTTGTGTTGCTTGCGCTTGTTGGGCTTGTCAACAAGACCAATCTTTGGCGCAAGTTTATGCAGAGTAAACAAAGCTGCGAAAGAGAAGAAAAAAATGAACACTAAATCGAGTATCAACATGGCTAACCTTTAATCCATTATCGGGTAGAGTCTATTGTATTATACGCTATTGTAAATAAGCCTTTTTCTTAGTTTTACTTACATTAAGGTTTACATGGATATTAATTTATAACGTACATTATATGTTCAATATACCTTACAAAAGGGCTTTTGTAAGCCATTTTTCATACTTTATCGTGTCCTACAGGTATTTGTGAATCGAAATTGGTGAGTTTAGTCGTGGTAATGATGCATTATGAACTTATCTCCTTATGGCAAACTTTTTGCTTACGTACCTAATCAAATAGCAATTTTTCTCCAAATGTGTCAATCTATTGTCCATGGATGAAGAATCAACACGGATTAAGTTGAGTAGGCATGTTTACAAATAAAAGAATATTAGTCACCGGTGGGACAGGCTCCTTTGGGAAGCAGTTCGTGCATACCTTGTTGACTCGCTATCCAGATATCAAAAACATTGTCATCTATTCTCGTGACGAGCTCAAACAATCTGAGATGCGTCAAATGTATCCTCGTCATGCCTATCCACAGCTGCGTTTTTTTATTGGTGATGTGCGTGATCGCAATCGCATGATCCAAGCCTGTGAAGGCGTCGATATTTTGGTCCATGCCGCCGCGATAAAGCAAGTCGATACCGCTGAGTATAATCCTTCTGAATGCATAAAAACCAACGTTGATGGCGCCCAAAACGTGATTGATGCTGCTCTAGCAAATCATATTTCCGATGTCGTAGCGCTATCGACCGACAAAGCCTGTGCACCCATTAACCTCTACGGTGCGACCAAACTCGTGTCCGATAAGTTGTTCACCGCAGCAAACAATATCAAAGGCTCCAAAGATATGCGCTTTAGTGTGGTGCGCTACGGGAATGTTATGGGGTCTCGAGGCTCTGTGATCCCGTTTTTTCTAAATCAGAAAAAAGCCGGTGTGATTCCTATTACGCACCCAGATATGACGCGTTTTAACATTACCTTACAAGCTGGGGTTGATATGGTGTTGTATGCACTGGAACAGCATTTGGGTGGTGAGATTTTTGTACCTAAAATTCCTTCTTACAAGATCTTAGATGTGGCCCACGCCATCGCGCCCGACGCTGACATCAAATATGTGGGAGTCCGCCCTGGCGAAAAACTCCACGAAGAGATGATCACCGATACGGACTCCTACCATACCATTGATTTGGGACCTTATTACGCGATTTTACCCGCTGTGTCTTATACCTATACCGAACACGATTATCTCACGCACCATGAAGCGACCAAGGTCCCCGAAGGGTTTAAATATCACTCTGGCACGAATGACCAGTGGGAAACGGTTGAAGGCTTACGTAGCATGATTGTCGAGCATCTTGATCCTGATTTTGCGGTGTAGCTCACGTGATCCCCTATGGTAAACAAGATATATCAGAACAAGATATTGCCTCAGTCGTGGAGGTTTTGCAGTCTGATTTTTTGACCCAAGGTCCCCAAGTCCCCTTATTTGAAAACGCCATTAAACAGGCCACTACCGCTCAGTATGCCTGCGCGGTAAATAGTGCGACCTCAGCGTTGCACATTGCTTGTATGGCCTTAGATGTTGGCCCTGGTGATATCGTTTGGACTTCACCCATAACCTTTGTGGCTTCGGCGAATTGTGCCTTGTATTGTGGGGCGAGTATCGATTTTGTGGATATTGATCCCCAGACTTATAACCTTTGTCCACATGCTTTAGCGACCAAACTCGCTCACGCAAAACGCAATCAGACCTTACCTAAAGTCATAATCCCTGTGCATTTGGGCGGCCAATCCTGTGCGTTGGCAGCCATTTATGCCTTGGCAAAAGAGTACGGCGTTAAGATTATCGAAGATGCCTCACATTGTATCGGTGCCCAGTACCAAGACAAACCCGTGGGTGCCTGTACTTATTCGGATATTACCGTATTTAGTTTTCATCCGGTCAAGATAGTGACCTCGGCAGAGGGTGGGGCAGCGGTGACGAACTGCGCTGAATTAGCTCAGCGTCTTGAGTTGTTGCGCAGCCATGGTGTGACGCGTGATGAGAGCCAAATGGACGCAAGCAGTGTCCCAGACAGTCATGCTCAGACGACTTTTCCGCCTTGGTATTATCAGCAAATAGCGCTGGGGTATAACTACCGTATGACGGATCTGCATGCTGCGCTGGGGTTGAGTCAAATGCAGCGTTTGACGAGCTTTATCCGCTCGCGCCAGCACTTAGCTAGTCGGTACAATGAACTGCTCGCGGATCTGCCCGTTCTATTACCCACACAACATCCTGATACCCAGTCTAGTTGGCATTTGTATATCATCCGCTTGCGCTTAGCGCATGACACCCAGCGAGTGAATAATCTGACGCACTCAGAGGTTTTTAGTGCTTTGCGCGAGAGGGGGATTGGTGTCAATCTGCATTATATCCCTGTGCACCTCCAGCCATTTTATCAGCGCTTAGGCTTTGCCGAGGGGGATTTCCCTGTTGCTGAAGCTTATTATGAAACGGCTATCTCCATCCCTTTGTTCCATGGTATGACGGATGCACAACAGGACGAAGTAGTGCTAGCTCTGCGTGATGTTTTACTCATGTAGCTAATCTGCTTAACCCATCTGTCTAACCCATCTGTCTAACCCATCTGTCTAACACATCTGTCTAACACATCAGTCCCACCCATACACAGCCCTTTCTTGGCGTGAAAAACTCTTTCTAACTTTAGCGCTATTCTTTTCTTTAATTTCAATTTTTGATGCCGATATACCTTGTATGAAAGCTTAAGGTTTGAGCTTGTACAGGAGCGCATGGATTGCTTAACGTCACCAATTTATCAAAAACATCGACGGTGTATCTCGGTATTATTATGGCTGGGATCTCCACTATCGCAACGGCGATTACCTTTTCGCTCGATTTAAATGCGACTGCTACCTTGCAGTCATTGGCGGTGGTTTTTCTCTTTAATGTCGGTGGCGTGTTATTTGTGCTGCAGCACATTAGGCGCTGTTTGCGTCAACATACTCAGATCCTTGGGCAAGTGCTTGATCAGATCAACGATGTGATTGTGATCAAAGACTTCGCTGGAAATTTTGTGTACTGCAATGAAGTAGTCGGCAAGTTATACAACGCCGACCCACGCGATATGGTCGGCAAAGATGATTTTTATTATACCCAAAATCGTGAACAAGCCGATTTTTTTAAACAAAACGTCCAATCCATCATGACCAAGATGGAAAAAGAAGAAGTCTTTGAGTCATCTACCGATGCCGTTACCGGTGAAATAAAGCATTTTCATTCCATCAAAATTCCCTTTATTGATGCGCAACAACAAAAACGCATCATGGTCATCGCCAAAGACGTCACAGAGATCACCCAGCTCAAAGAAGAAGCTGATCGCAACAAACGCCGTTTGGAGCATGTCTTAGACGTATCCGAAGAAGGGCTGTGGGAGTGGCATGTGCAGACAAATCAAGTCTTGCACAATGACCGCTGGGAAGCGATCACTCAAGTCGAGCGCTCCGAGAATACCTTTGCCGAATTCGAGAACAAGGTGTTGCCTGACGATTTACCTTTGATCCACAACGCATTGACAGCGCTTTTAGAAAATAACCAGCCGTATAACATCGAATTTAGAATGCGTTTGGATGATGGGCGCATTATTTGGATTTGGGATCGCGGTCAAGTTGCTGAATTTGATGAAGAAGGGAACCCTAAACTCGTGGTGGGTATCATTTTGGATATCACCGAACAAAAACAAGATAAAGAAAAAATTGTGCGTTTGGCGTTTTATGATCAATTAACGGGATTAATTAATCGTGCTGAGATGGAAGGGCGTTTACAAAGTGCCATGACGCAATCCCAACACTCAAAGCATTACAACGCCGTATTATTTTTAGATTTGGATCGCTTTAAGTTACTCAACGACAGTTATGGGCATCACATGGGTGACAAGCTTTTGATCGAAGTCGCCCAACGTCTCAAAGCCATCGATATTTGTGAGCATGTTATCTCGCGTTTTGGCGGGGATGAGTTTGTGATCTTATTGCCGGCTTTGGGGTCAGATAAAGTTGAGAGTTTTGCGCTGGCAGAAAAATATGCCCAAGCGGTACTCTCGTCCATCTCTGAAGTACATTATCTGTGTAGTGATATGCAAGACGTCGAATTAAAATATTCTATTACGGGGAGTATTGGTGGGATCGTTTTTGCCAATAGTGATTTGATTGCCGGTAAATTAATTCAACTCGCGGATATGGCGCTGTATCGTGCAAAAGCTGCCGGTGGGAACAATGTGTTGTTGTTCAATACCGATATGCAAGACGAGTTGACAAAATCTTCTGAGCTACAACGAGATATGAATCAGTCGATTGCTGATCAGGATTTTGTGATCCACTTACAGCCGAAATTAAATCGGGATAAACAAATCATTGGGGCAGAAGCCTTAGTGCGCTGGGAACACCCCACCAAAGGGTTAGTCGGACCGTACGATTTTATTGCGTTGGCAGAAGAGAGTAATTTGATTATAGCGATCGGTTATCAAGTGTTGCAACGTGCCTGTGAACAACTCGAGCGTTGGCAAGCTGAGCCAGCCTCTGCGCATTTGACCATAGCTGTGAATTTGAGTGCAAAACAGATTTGGCAATCCTACTTTGTCGAAGAGTTTATTGCGGTTACTGAGCAGTACAACATTAATCGTGAAAATTTGATTGTGGAAGTGACTGAAAGCGTCCTGATCCAAGATCTCAATGATGCCACCACCAAACTCTCCCAGCTCAAGGAGTTTGGTGTCACGATATCACTAGATGATTTTGGGACAGGGTACTCTTCTATGAGTTATCTGCGGTCATTGCCGATTGATGAACTAAAGATTGACCATTCTTTTGTCAAAGACATCAACCATGATGCCCAAGCGTACTTGGTGGTTAAATCTATTATTGATTTGGCGCGAAATTTTAACCTAAAAATTGTTGCCGAAGGCGTCGAAGAAGAAGCACAGTTCTCCATGTTAAATGAATACAATGTGGATACCTATCAAGGCTTTTTCTTTAGTAAACCCATCTCAGAAAGTGCATTTATCGAAGTTCTAAAAGAGAATCAACGGGCTTATCCACTCCCCCCTAGAAAACAGCATCAGCAGGTTTTATACTCGCTTAGAAATGAATCTTTAGAATCTTTTTAGTTTAGGACCTAGTTATCTTCACTCATTTACCGCAGCGTTCTGGTGCGGTTTGTGCATACCATAGTCAATACGTGGCTATTTTCGTCAATAAAACGTTTATCAATAGTCCGTTTATTAATAGTCCGTTTATTAATAACACGTTCGTCAAAAAATTGGACGCCATAAATATGTCCGTCAATTAATGAATACCCAAATACGCCTCAGGAGGCATTTTAATGCGAGTTATTTGTATTACTCAAGCGCGTTTAGGCAGTTCTCGACTCCCTGAAAAAGTATTGAAATCGGTGTTTGGGCGCTCTTTACTGGATTACCATTGCAGCAGGGTAAGCACTGCTAAAATCGTGGACACTCATATCGTAGCTACCACTGATACGGATTTGGATAAAACGCTAGTTGAGCATATCAAAACCCTGGATATACGTCCTGCACCACAGGTGTTTTGTGGTTCGGAGCACAATGTTTTAGATCGCTTTTACCAAGCTGCCATCCAAGCGAACGCCACTGAGCACGATGTCATTGTGCGTTTGACAGGGGATTGTCCACTTATTTGTCCTGGGCTGATCGATGAGGTGGTAGCACAGCATATGACTCATAATCCGACAGGATATACGCATTTATCACTGGGGTATTGGGCCCGAGGTTTCGATGTTGAAGTATTTGGGATGCCGATACTTACAGATACGTGGCTGAATGCCTCAGAACCACCAGAGCTGGAGCATGTCACATTTTATATGTACAGTCGACCGCAGTCTTATCCGATTATGTCCGTTGAAAATGGACATGTAGATTATTCCCAATTGCGTTTGTGCATAGATGAACCCGATGATCTGACGATGTTTGATACATTAATGCAAACATTAGGTGAGGAGCTGGCGCAAATGTCTGCAGTAGAGATTTGTCAGGCTTTGTTAGCGCATCCTGAGATTGCGCAAATCAATCAGCACGTAGAACAGATAATACCCAGTTCACTTGATGAGGAAATCGTTTAATCGGTGAAAAAGTATCTATAAAAAGGGATAACCAGTTCAGCATGAGTAGTATCTATGGGGATCCCTTAGAGGTGTTCAACTTAATTAATCTGCAGTATCGAATTGATGAACCAAGCAAGCAACAACATGCATATGGTTTGGTATTTTAACCACGTCCCTTTTGCCCTAGAAGACTGCGTGTTTTTCCAAACACTACCTAGTGAAGCATGGAATGGAAATATCCATAAATTAATTATGCTTATTGTAGCTAATGAAAGGCACATAGACTGTACGTAAACTTCCTGGTTAAACCAAAACAATGTTAAGGCCAATATCAACATAGAAAAATTCAATACGCCAAACGGTATCTTCAGTTCTTTACTCATTAGCTAATCCTTGTGCTGCGCCACCATAAAAGCTGACTTTACTTAAACCATATTTAATAACTGCATTTCCTGCTGGACCACCGATAGCGCCAGAAGCAGCACCTACAGCAACAGCTGTACCGAACCCAGACCAAGAAAAACTCCCTGAAGTCGAAGCACTGCCCAAATACGAAATTCCACCTAAGAACCCACCAAAACCTGCACCTGGCAGACCAAAACCTCCACTAACATTATTCGTATCATATTGTGTTAACGTTTGCATAATTTTGCCTTCTTTTTGTATACGGAGAGTAAAATATAGTCGGGAAAATTTAATTATGTAAGTGTGCTAAAGTTCGTATTTGTTACTTTATTTAGTGAATCATAATGGCCTTGAAAGGTGGGATATACCAATTAAAGGGTTTACATCATGTATTAGTAATTTATCCCACAGCACAGAACAAAAAATGGATTGCGATTGCCGTTGGTACTCTTGCAAGTGCTGCTATCGGTGGGCTTTTGACGACTGCAACCATCCTCATCACAAGTCAAATCGTTCACGAAGAAACTTAGCAACGCCATCATCATGGTTATGCCCAATCACTTTGGTCGCTTTGTCTTTCACAAAGTCTTTCGCGTTATCTGGTGCGTAGCACTCATCGGCGATCTCAAACATACTCAAATCATTATCACTATCACCAAAGCACAGTACATTTGTGGCACCCAGTGTATCTCTAAGTTTTTGAACGGCGGCTCCTTTGTTGGCTTGGCAATGATGAATATCCATCCAGCTATATTCATGCCCTTCATGAGCGGGACCCGAATACGCAATCAAATTTGGATGTTCATTTAGCTGTTGCCACATGGTCTTTATATGACAATTTAGACCAATCATACTGATATTCGTGACAGGTCGGTCATGCGCCAGCGAGTCTAGTGCCAACAGTGTCGCACCCGAACGTGCAAAATATTTAGTGATGAGTTCTTCTTCGATAGGGTGTTGGGGTGGGCTGTGATAGATCACATGATGGTGCGCCTCTACCGTATTCACAAATGGCGTAATTTGGTGCTCTAGCGCCATAGCCAGGATGACATCAATCTCATGTTTGGTGAGCAAGTTTTCAAAGGTCATGTCTTGGCTATTGGGATCCCACAGCGTCACACCATTGTTGTAAATATGGGGGAGTGCTAGAAATTGACCATCTAAAATAGGACGCGCCGATAACATCGTCCTGCCCGTGGCTACGGTATAGGCTATACCACTTTCGTTCATCCGCTGTAAGGTATCTTTGGTAAATTTGGACAGCGCAGAATCTTGGTTTAACAAGGTGCCGTCTAGGTCAAAAAAAACTAAATCCATATCTATACTGCAAGCTCGAATTGTTTGTGTGTTCATTATACGTAAAAAAAGAGTATTCAGCCCGAAAAAAGCCGACAAGTACGCGATTTTGCTTCACCATGGTAATTCAGTCTAGCCAATCCCCTAAAGTCATGTTTTACTATTAGCATCTATGCCCAATATTAAAACAAAAAGGCTAAAGCATGTCTGCAAACACACTGATACTCACTGGCGGCTCTTCTGGTATAGGATTGGCCATTGCCGAGATGTTTAGTGCTCATGGTTATCACGTATGTAATTTGGATATTCAGCCAGGTCCCGTCGGCGAGTACTTTGAGTGTGATATGACGGATTTCACCCAAGTGACCGAGACGGTGCGAAACATTGCCCAACAACATACTATCAAAGCTCTGATTTGTAACGCTGGTATCCACGTTTCCGCTTCGATATTGGACACGCCTCCAGAGCTGTTGGACAAAGTTTTGGCTATCAATGTCAAAGGCGCATACGCCGCTACCCAAGCAGTTCTGCCATTTATGCAAGAGCAACAAGACGGTGCTATTGTATATATAGCTTCTGACCAGTCAGTGATTGGCAAAACACATTCTTTTGCATATAACTTATCCAAACACGCATTGGCTTCTATGGCAAAAACGACAGCGTTGGATTTTGCTAAAGATAACATTAGAGCAAATGCGTTATGCCCTGGGACCATTGATACCCCGTTGTACCAAAATGCGATTCACCGTTACTGCAAAGATACCGGCGCTGATCCAAAAGACATACACGCAGAAGAAGCTGCTTGCCAGCCGTTGAATCGGATTGGTACAGCTAAAGAAGTCGCAAGTTTTGCCCTATATCTGGCCTCACCAGAGGCGAGCTTTATTACGGGCAGTTTGCAAATGATGGATGGCGGTTATACTGCGCGTTAAATGGTGACAGTTTGTGTGAGTAAAGCATGGTGTGAGTAAGGTATTGTGAAAACCCAAAGGCCCAATAATCAAAGGCCCAATAATCAAAGACCCATCACCCAGACACCTGTGAGGGTGGATCCGCATTTGCATTTTTTTGCGTTGGACCAAGGCGAGTATCATTGGTTACGTGCAGACTCCCCCCCATTTTGGCCGGATAAGGGGCAGATTGCTCAGTCTTTTACCAGCGCTGAATTATCATCTGCCATAGCCGCTGCTGGTTTAGCGCCATCCGCATATCGTTTTGTGCATATTGAAGCTGGCTATAACAATGCACAGCCAGAAGCAGAAATCGCGTGGCTTTCAGCACATATGGCCGGTACGGGTATCGACTATCGTGCGATTGGTTGTTGCGACCTCTTACTCAGTCCCGAGTCATTTCAGTTACAAGTGACATTATTACAACAGTACGAATGTGTGGTAGGCGTGCGTCATATCTTAGATGAAAACGCAGTGGAGTATTTACAGCGGCCTAAAGTACAAGCAAACCTAGCTTGGTTGGCGATACAAGATCTCATCTTTGAGTGTCAATGTGATTGTAGTGATCACAGCGTAGTCACACAAATATCATTATTTTTATCAGCGTATCCACAAGCCCGGTGGGTGATTAATCACAGTGGGGGAGCGGTGTTTAATGACGGTAGTGCCACTGCAAAAGACTGGGCGACATTAGCTCAGTTGGCCGACTTTCCCAATGTGTTTATCAAAGCATCCGGCTGGGAAATGTCAGATCGTGAGTTTAGTTTAGAACAGGTGAAGCAAAGTGTGTTGACACTAGTCGATATCTGGGGGGATGACCGAGTGATGCTGGCAAGTAATGCGCCTTTGTTGCACTGGCGTATGGGCTATGCAGATTATGTCGACAGCATGTCCGAATTATTTGCAGACATGCCAGCCGTTTTGTCCGACAACGCATTGCATGTGTATTTTAAACAGTCAACCGCGCCCTGAAAACAAGTTAATCTGTGGCTACCATACGACGTAGCTAACGAGTAATTAACTTAACAAGTAACCTAGCCAGTAATTCACCTAACAAGTCACTTAGCCAGTAATTCACCTAACAAGTCACTTAGCCAATAATTCACCTAACAAGTAACCTAGCCAGTAATTCACCTAACAAGTCACTTAGCCAGTAATTCACCTAACAAGGCACTTAGCCAGTAATTCACCTAACAAGTAACCTAGCCAGTAATTAACCTAACGTGTAACTAACCGAGAGCAAGTAAAGAATCTAGCTAGCTCAGCTTGTCTAGCTCGCAGGAACGGTTGACGTTGGTATCGTGAAAATGCTTGTGTTATTTGACCACTACATGTGGTGAACGTTTCACTATTTCATCGTTTAATTCAATCCCAATGCCGGGTAAATCAGGCACCTGCATTTTACCGTTGACTGGTTGGTAATCTTGGATACACAGTTCTCGGTTCCATGCTTTGGTAGCATAAGTGTGATGCTCATGAATTAAAAAGTTCGGAATAGCGGCTTCTAAATGTAATGAAGCAGCGGTAGCAACCGGTCCACCGCATACGTGTGCTTGTACGCGAATGTCGTAAGTATCGGCATAATCACAGACTTTTTTGGCTTCGGTAAAGCCGCCGCTTAGACCTACATCAGGTTGTAACACGTCGATACTTTGGTCTTCAAAATAAGGACGAACGTCCCAACGGTGATACAAGCGCTCGCCGCCAGCAATCGGCACGCGTAATTTATCAGCCACTTTTTTATGGACGGCGGAGTTCAAATAGTTCACTGGCTCTTCAAACATCATGCAGTTCACTTCTTCAATGACTTCACCCATTTGGATCGCAGAAGCACAGCCCATGAGTGAGTGAGCTTCAAAAATGATGTCCACTTCATCACCTACTTCTGCACGGATGGCACGTAAACGGTTACCAAAGAGTTTCATTTGTTTTGGGGTAAACAAATTAGTTCGGTCAAAGCTAGATTCGCCATTTTCATCATAAACAATCGGGTCCACTTTGACGGCGTCATACCCTTCGTCGACGGCTTTACGTGCTGCTGCTGCATATTCTTCGGGGGCGGTCAGTTTGCGACATTCGGTATCCCAATCAAACTGTAATTGGGATGCGTAAGTGCGCAGGTTATCGTTGGTTTTACCCCCAAGTAATTGATAAACAGGGACGTTTAAAGCTTTCCCTTTGATATCCCACAAGGCGGTGTCAATGGCTGACATGGCGGAGTACAAAATAGGGCCGCCACCTAAACCCCAGAAACTTTCACGAAGCATGCGTGACCAGAGTGCCTCTGTTTTAAAAGGGTCGTAGCCAATTAAGACGGCTTCGGCGATTTCTTTAATCATGGCGGCGGCAGCTGAATGACCCCAATCATAGGCTAGACCAGCTTCACCCACACCATGAATGCCTTCATCGGTATGAATACGAACAAAAATAGGATTCCATGGTGGGCGCTCTGGACAATGAATATCAAAAATCTCTACGTGGGTAATTTTCATAATAACTCTTTTAGTGATTGTTCAGTAAATGTATACCTAGGTAGAGGGTATACGTCTGGTTGGGTAAAAATAGTTTAGATTGGTATTTAACTATCAAAATCGGGAAATTCATTTTTCACGCGACGAAGCATGGCAGGCCAAGCTTTTTGGCCACCGGTAAGTCCAGTATGGACAACGTTGGCTTGGGCTTTTATGTTTTCGACAATATGAGGCTCTAGGTAAATCAGTTCGGCTTGACTTTGTTGCATTTTGAGTTGGATTTCACAAGCTTTAATCAAGTCGTACATGTGCATAAAAGCATCGCCGACGGTCTGGCCAACCGTCAAGGCACCATGGTTCGGTAGGAGCATAAAATTACTGTCACCCAAGTCATCTTGGAGCCGTTGGCATTCACCCGCATCAACAGCTAGTCCTTCATATCCATGATAACTTATTGAGGCAAGGGCAAATGCCGCATATTGACTCAAAGGTAACAAACCGTCTGTTTGTGAGGCAACAGCAATAGCATCAGACTGGTGAATATGGATAACACACTTAGCGTCATGGCGTGCGGCATGGACGGCGCTATGAATGGTAAAGCCAGCAGGGTTAATGGAAAAGGGGCAGTCGGGATCAAGGATATTGCCATCGATATCAATTTTGACCAAGTTAGAGGCTGTGACTTCTTTAAAAGTAAGGCCGAAAGCATTTATCAAAAAGTGCTCAGTGCCAGGGATCTTGAGCGAAACATGGGTATAAATCAAGTCATCCCAGCCATGTAAAACAAGCAACTTATAGCAAGCTGCAAGATCAAGTCGAGCTTGCCACTCAGCCTCAGTGACACTATCTCGAGGGGCATAAACGGGAATATTATAATCTGAGCTCATAAAAAAGATGTCTATAGAAATTTGTTAATAAATACTATCATCTTCAAGGTAATTTTTGGAGCGATTTTAGCCCGCAAAGGGGAAGGTGAGAAAAGTTATTATAAGGTTGATTCATACCAACTATCTATTAATTAACAAACATCTTCATTGTGACTTTTAGAACGATTTCAGTCCGCAGGACTGTAAGTGAGAAAAGTTATGATGAGGATGTATTAACCAGAACTAGTATTAATTCATACCAACTATCTATTAATTAACAAACATATTCATGGTGACTTTTAGAACGATTTCAGCCCGCAGGACTGTAAGTGAAAAAAGTTATGATAAGGAGGTATTAACCAGCTCTAGTAATTAATTCATACCAACTATCTATTAATTAACAAACATCTTCATGGTGACTTTTAGAACGATTTCAGTGCGCAGGACTGTAAGTGAAAAAAGTTATGATGAGGATGTATTGACCAGATCTAGTATTAATGCATACCAACTATCTAATGATTAACTAACATCTTCATGGTGACTTTTGGAACGATTTCAGTGCGCAGGACTGTAAGTGAAAAAAGTTATGATGAGGATGTATTAACCAGATCTAGTATTAATTCATACCAACTATCTATTAATTAACAAACATCCACATGGTGACTTTTGGAACGATTTCAGCCCGCAGGACTGTAAGTGAGAAAAGTTATGATGAGGATGTATTAACCAGATCTAGTAATAATTCATACCAACTATCTATTAATTAACAAACATATTCATGGTGACTTTTGGAACGATTTCAGTGCGCAGGACTGTAAGTGAGAAAAGTTATGATGAGGATGTATTAACCAGATCTAGTAATAATTCAGCCACATCTTCATGGTGACTTTTGGAACGATTTCAGTGCGCAGGACTGTAAGTGAGAAAAGTTATGATGAGGATGTCGTACTCAACCCTAGAAAGTATAACAATTAGGAAAGTTTGATGAGAGTCATGTCGGTTGACACAAAGTTATGCCGGTAGGCATAATCAAAGAGGTTTCGATGATGAGTACGATGATGTCAAATGCGTTAAATATGGTCATTTTGGGTTTCGATAAACTCAGTGTGCAACAGTTGTACGAGGTGTTGCGTTTGCGCAGTGAGGTGTTTGTTGTGGAGCAGAGGTGTGTTTACCAAGATTTAGATAATAAGGATGTCCAAGCAGAGCACCTGTTGTGTTACAAGGGAGAGAAGATTGTTGGATATGCGCGTTTATTACCGGCAGGGTTAAGTTATGCAGGGCCGAGTATTGGGCGTGTTTGTGTGGATAGAGAGGCTCGTGGGTTAGGGTATGCAGAGCAGATTATGCGTTGTGCGGTGGCCCATATCCATGAGGACAAAGCATTTCTAGAAACATCAGATCTGAAACAAGCGCCGTTAGAAATCGGGGCGCAAGTATACCTCCAAAAATTCTATGAAAAGCTGGGGTTTAGGGCGTCTAGTGAGGCTTATGATGAAGATGGTATTTTGCATATTGATATGCAATACCAAACAAAACCAGGCCAGTAAGAAGGTTTCCCAACCGGAGGTTTTGTTTGGTAATGCAGGGTGAGTAGAACATGTTTTATAAGAATTTAGCGAGAAAACCCCGTGATCAGAGCGAAGCAATGTCGCGGG
>NZ_JANATA010000318.1 GCF_024199005.1 Opacimonas viscosa | reverse complement strand
GTTACGGTGACTGTTTTTCAGGATTGCACATCCATGATATCAGCTGCACAGGACGCATTATGAATAATAAAAAAGTTGCCATTATTACCGGGAGTGGTCGTGGGATTGGTGCGGCAACAGCAAAGCTGTTTGCCACGAACGGATATGCCGTGTGCGTCAATTACAAGTCGAACGCTAGTGCCGCCAATGCAGTGGTAGAAGAGATCCAGGCTTCAGGAGGCAGGTGCATCGCGGTTCA
>NZ_JANATA010000317.1 GCF_024199005.1 Opacimonas viscosa | reverse complement strand
AAGTTATGCAAAGTGCTGCAGCGACAAACCTAAAAGACGTTACCATGGAGCTTGGCGGTAAATCGCCATTGCTAGTCTTTGAAGATGCCAATATTAGTCAGGCGGTAAGTGCCGCGATGCTAGGCAACTTCTACACCCAAGGCGAAATTTGCACAAACTGTACGCGCGTTTACGTACAACGTTCTGTATATCAAGCATTTATCGATGAGCTAAAAACACGTACCGAAGCGAACATCAT
>NZ_JANATA010000316.1 GCF_024199005.1 Opacimonas viscosa | reverse complement strand
ACCGCCAGCGCGATTGCTTTGGCGCAACAATAGCGGGTTCACTTTCCAATGCAGCAGCTACGCTTGCAGTAATGTCTAGCTGAGGAGCCACGCTGGCTTCTTTGCGCATTGCACCGCGAATAACATGGTAACGTTGCCATTTGGCTTGAAGGTCTGCATCGTGCTTTATTGCATCGATAATGTCATTGCCTTCTATCTCACCATCCATGAATGCGGACAATTTTTCTTGCTGTTGCGTC
>NZ_JANATA010000315.1 GCF_024199005.1 Opacimonas viscosa | reverse complement strand
ACCGATGACAACGCCCATACCATGGTCAATAAAAAACCGCTTGCCGATAGTTGCGCCCGGGTGGATTTCTATGCCCGTCAGCCAGCGACTAAACGTCGATAAGGTTCTTGCCAGCCATTTTAATTCCATCTTCCAGAGTTTGTGGCTCACGCGATGAAACCAGACTGCGTGTAAGCCCGGGTAGTTAGTCAGGACTTCAAAGGTATTTCTGGCTGCGGGATCCCGATCAAAGACACCGG
>NZ_JANATA010000314.1 GCF_024199005.1 Opacimonas viscosa | reverse complement strand
GAAGCGGGCTGGCCGTGAGTACGTGCCATCATTGGCACCGTGCGGTATTTACGCGCTAGGTCAGTAATCGCATCAATTAACTGATCAACATACGGCAGGATCACGGTTTCACGCGCTGCGTTGCACATTAATGCGTGAGACAGGTTGTTGATATCTTCTGATGTACAGGCAAAGTGAATAAACTCGTTGATGGCGTTTAATTCACAGTTGTCAGCTACTTTTTCTTTCAGAAAATACTC
>NZ_JANATA010000313.1 GCF_024199005.1 Opacimonas viscosa | reverse complement strand
ACATAATCCTTTAGTTCAAATACGTTTTTTCCTATTTTATCTCCTTCTGCAACAACAACTATACTTGATGATTTTCCGGATTGTTTACTTCGTCGTAATGACTCTAATAACCTATCTAATCCTAAATCTTCTTCTGGAATTAAAATCTCTTCTGCACCAGCACCTACTCCAACGTTGAGTGCTATATGACCTACATCTCTTCCCATAACCTCAACAAAAAATAATCTGTTATGAGAACT
>NZ_JANATA010000312.1 GCF_024199005.1 Opacimonas viscosa | reverse complement strand
CCTGCAATTGCTTGCAAATCCTCTGCCATATCAAAGTTCATATTCACTGTGTCGGGCAAAGAGGTACTAGCCACTTTGAGCATTTTTGTTATGCATTCATTCAAATCAACACTGTCAGTTAACTGCTCGCCGAAGTGAGAGTAAGTTCTCAAACTTTCTGAAATCGCAACAATCCTGTTCAACCCATACTCATTGTCTTCGAGCATCAACAGAATCTCTTCATTCATTGCATTAAGTTC
>NZ_JANATA010000311.1 GCF_024199005.1 Opacimonas viscosa | reverse complement strand
GCTGAGGGAAGCTTTACCGTTGACGCAGCAAGTTCTGACGGCTCTGGTAACAGTGCCTCTGTATCCGGCTCTGGTAGCATTGATACTATTGCCCCATTACTAACTGTGAATGACCCCGGCACAGGAAACGACAACACGCCAACCATTACTGGTTCGGGCGAAGTGGGCGCAGTTGTCACTGTGGTAGTGACTGATTCATTGGGTAATACACAAACCATTGAAACAGTCGTCGATGCTGAC
>NZ_JANATA010000310.1 GCF_024199005.1 Opacimonas viscosa | reverse complement strand
AAATTAGTTTTACAACTAAGTTGCATTAAAGAATAAATTAAATAGAATTCGAAAATCGCAACTAAGTTGCATAAAAGTAAAAAAGTTTTAAAAGGAATAATAAAGTGAAAAAAATTTCAATAGTTTTAATGTTTTTATTAATTTCAATTTTTGCAAATGCAAAAGAGATTACAGTAAGTATCTTACCTCAAAAATATTTTGTAGAAAAAATAGTGGGTGATAATTTTAATATTAATGTAA
>NZ_JANATA010000309.1 GCF_024199005.1 Opacimonas viscosa | reverse complement strand
AGTAGACAAGCACTCATCATCCCTAGAAATCCCTTCCTTCGAAAACGTGGACATGCTTCATTCGGTTTTCTAGACCTCATAAGACTGATTGAGATTTGTTCCATCGAAAGCTAATCCAAATTTGTTTTTAGTTATTTTAACTATCCTCAAAAAACGCTGAAATGTAACCAAGTGTTTTCTGTATTTTTAACGTATTTTTAAAACATAATTTCTTCCGAAAGATTACAAAATAGAAGCACT
>NZ_JANATA010000030.1 GCF_024199005.1 Opacimonas viscosa | reverse complement strand
ATTTGTACATAAAAAACCCCCGAAGGTTTTGTCTAACTTTCGGGGGTCACTTCATTCTTTATGAGCGGCTTTTTTGTATCTATGCTAATAGTTTGGTTCGCTTTCATCTAAAGTGCTAAGCTCTTCCATTATTAGCCTTCTAAACCAGTCATCTTCTGGTTTCTTGTCATTCCGATAGTGCCAGGCCATCATTAATTTCGATTTTATTTCTCTAAGTGGATGTTGATAAACAGTCACTCCATAGCGCTTTGACATATCCATAGCGGTTAACATCGGTACTGTTGCAATAAAATTTGATTGAGCAACTATCTTTGCCAAGCTATGAAATGTGGATGTTGCACTGATATTACGTGTATAACCCAATTTTTCCAATTCTATATCTACCCACGTGCGCATTTCACCACTTGGGTAGTTGCTATGTCCTAACTTACTAAAGGAGGGTTTAGTTTAATGTTTATCTGATCGTACCGTTCCAAAATGTTTATTGCGATTAACTCTTATTTTTTGATGGTAATTTCAGTCATCATTATCTTTTGCTAAGACTAATCATATTTAATCGCTTTTTCTAACTCTTCCCTTTGGGCCATGACCAGATTCACTGCTTCTTTTGATGCGCCACCTTGGATTGCATATTGCGCAACAACATCTCTATCAATCCCAGCATTGATAGCAGAATGCATAATTTTGCCTAACTGCCCTTTATCTGCAGCTGATTCTCGTACAGTAATCGAAACTACTTCTTCAGCATCATCAGGAAATACTGCTAATAACGCATCAACAACATACTCGCCAATTTTAGGTACATACTTTACTGTATTGGACAATATTTCAGTAATTCGCTCAGGGTAGCTTTTAGCCACTGTCTGGACTATCTTGTCTGCTGAGTTAGGCTCGGTGGTTACTGCCACTCTGAGAATATCATTAAAATCTTCTGGTGATGCCTGCATTGCGGCAGCCGCTACAAAACTAACATAACTTGGTTCTGCATTTATCGCTGTTTCTACAATTGAGGCACATTCGCTGATTCCTTTGTCTACAGCAATAGTAACAATTTCTTCTGATGAGTATGGCTGCGCTGAAACCGCAGAATAGATAATTTCTTTATATTGCTCAGGGTATTGATCCAAAGCCACACTGACAATACTTGTAATACTTTCTGGATAATGACTAATTAATGATTTAACAGCCCTACCAGGTGACATAGATAAAGTGACTTGTTGTCGTAAAAACTCTGGTGATAGGTGCCACTTTTCAGTGACTACGTTCTCGGTATCGATACGTTCAGGAGTTTTAGATTCAGACGCATAACTGTCATTAGACACCACAAGTTGTCCGCATATAGCTATACTGGTTGTCAGTAGTACACGATATTTCATTTTTACACCTAATATTTAAGTGAACATTACTGTTCACTGTATTCAGACAAATTACACTATAAATAGTTCATGATCCATGAAATTGTTTACAATTTTTCAACATTTGCGATGAGCTATTAACATCCTTTAGCCTACATTAGTCTATTTTTTATTAGGTATCCTCCTGCTATCCTTAGTATATTTTTTATACGGTCACTTTTTATGCAGATCAGACCTTTATTTGCTTTTCTTACCTAATATTACTGGTATTATAGTGTTATATCTGTAGACACATGGTGTGTCACCTAAATAAGAATGGAATCTTATGACTGTTACTGTTGCTTTAACGCATCATACTGCTTACGAGTATGATCGTCCTACTACACTTGGCCCGCATGTTTTTCGTTTAAAACCAGCCCCGCATTGTCGCACTCCTATTGAGAGCTATAGTTTAAAAATTCTGCCGGAGGATCATTTTATCAACTGGCAACAAGATGCTTTTGGTAATTATCTTGCCAGAGTTGTATTTAATAAACCTACGCGCCATTTTAGTTTTAGCGTTGATTTAACTGCGCCGCTGCATGCTATCAATCCTTTTGACTTCTTTGTTGAAGAATATGCTGAAAACTTCCCTTTTACTTATGATGAGCAAACTGCTGTTGATGTCAGTGCATATACAAAAAATTATGAGGGTAATCCTGCTTTATTAGATTTTGTTGAACCTTTACTACCAAAGCAGCCACTTCGAACCGTTGATTTTTTGGTTGCGGTAAACCAAGCTGTCAACAACCTTGTTGATTACACTATCCGTCTCGAACCAGGTGTGCAAACCGTCGTTGAAACATTGACTGAAAAAACGGGTTCGTGCCGTGACTCATCATGGTTACTGGTCGAGGCTTTTCGAGCTATGGGTTTAGCTGCACGTTTTGTTTCTGGTTATATAGTCCAGTTAGCGCCAGATGAGAAATCTCTGGACGGTCCTAGTGGTCCAGAACAAGATTTTACTGATCTGCATGCGTGGGCTGAGGTATATATTCCGGGGGCGGGCTGGGTTGGTTTAGATCCGACTTCTGGCTTATTTGCCAGCGAGGGACATATCCCCCTAGCGTGTACTCCTGAACCAATATCCGCAGCTCCGGTAACTGGGGGACTTGACGAATGTGAAGTCACTCAATTTGATTTTGCTAATGAAGTCACTCGAATCAAAGAGTTACCGCGTATTACCAAACCCTATACAGAACAAACTTGGACAGCAGTAGAACAACTAGCTAACCAAGTTGAATCTGCATTAGAACAAGCAGATATCCCTCTGACGATGGGTGGCGAACCTACATTTGTTGCGATTGATGATTATGAAGCCCCAGAGTGGAATACTGAAGCTGATGGACCGCACAAACGCAAATTAGCACATGAACTATTCTTGAAGATGGAGCAAGAGTTCACTACTCAAGGTATTCGTCATTACGGGCAAGGAAAGTGGTATCCAGGTGAAGCTTTACCTAGATGGCAGTATGCCGCATATTGGCGTAAAGACGGTCTACCTTTGTGGCAGCATTTAGATTTGTTAGGTGCGGTGACTGCTGATTATGGCTATGGTGCAACCGAAGCGGAACAATTCAGTGCACAGTTATTATCGATTCTGACATTGCCTAAAGAGGCTCGAACAACGTGTTATGAAGATACCTTGTATCACATGTGGCAAGAGGCCTCTTTGCCTCAAGAAGTATCACCAAATGATCCTAAATTATTAGATAAAATGTCACGTTTGCAGTTTTTGCAAAAGATGCAACGAGGCATTGAGCAACCAGTGGGTTATGTTATTCCACTGGGCTATGACGATATTCATTCCCAATGGTTATCTACTCGATGGTCATTCAAGCGCGAACATTGTTTCTTGTTACCTGGTGATTCACCATTGGGTTATCGCTTGCCTTTGGAGAGTTTACAAACAACAGAACCTGAAATTCTTAATGATCCTTCCGTATTAGATGCACCATTGGGTCAGCATGTACCGCACAACAGAGCAAAAATGACCGATAAACCTATTCGTACAGCTCTGGCCATAGAGGCACGTGAAGGTCGCTTGTATGTGTTCTTACCGCCGACACGTTCGACAGAACAATTTCTACATTTGCTCAATGCTATTGAACAAACAGCGGTACAAACCGGATTTAAGATTATCTTGGAAGGCTATGAGCCACCGAAAGATATGCGTCTTCATAAGTTTGCTGTAACACCAGATCCTGGTGTCATTGAAGTGAACATTCATCCTGCAAGTGATTGGGCAACGTTAGCTAAAAATACGACAAAGCTTTATGAGTTAGCTCGTAGTTGTCGTCTAAATACTGAAAAATACATGGTAGATGGGCGACAAACAGGAACGGGTGGGGGCAACCATGTTACTTTGGGCGCAGCTACACCACTGGCATCGCCATTTTTAAAACGCCCTGATGTATTACGAAGTTTTATAACGTTTTGGCAGCATCATCCTAGCTTGTCATATTTGTTTTCTGGTCAATTTATTGGGCCGACGAGTCAAGCGCCTCGTGTTGATGAGGCACGTGATGAATTGTTATATGAATTAGAACTTGCGTTCTCACAATTTCCTGAAGGCGAGTGTGACCAACCTTGGTTAGTCGATCGTTTATTGCGTAATTTACTGGTTGATTTAACGGGCAATACCCATCGTGCTGAATTTTGTATTGATAAACTTTATTCTCCTGACTCAGCAACAGGGCGCTTGGGTATTGTCGAATTCAGAGGGTTCGAGATGCCACCTCATGCTCGAATGAGCTTGGTACAGATGTTGTTACTTAGAGCATTGTTAGTCTCTTTTTGGCACAAACCATACCACAAGCCATTGGCGCGTTGGGGCACACAGTTGCATGATAAATATATGTTACCTCATTATGTGAGAGAAGATTTACAACAAGTCTGTGAGTACTTACAAGCTTCTGGGTATATGTTTAAACAGGAGTATTTCACGCCATTTTTTGAATTTCGATTCCCTAAATGTGGTGAAGCTCAGTTTGGTTCGGTGCACCTCGCGTTACATTCTGCCATTGAACCATGGCATGTAATGGGAGAAGAAGCATCTACTCAAGGGACATCAAGATATGTTGATTCTTCGCTAGAGCGTGTTGAAATTGCTATTCAAAACGCTGAGCCAAATCGTTACGTCGTAGCGTGTAATGGCCGTCGAGTCCCTTTGCAACCCACCGCAACCCAAGGACACTTTGTAGCGGGAGTGCGTTTTCGCGCATGGCAACCACCATCAGCACTGCATCCAACTATTGGGGTCCATGCACCGCTGACATTTGATGTTTTTGACACGTGGAACAATCGTTCTGTAGGCGGTATAACATATCATGTGGCCCACCCTGGAGGACGTGCGTTTGATACTTTTCCGGTGAATGGTTTAGAGGCGGAGGGAAGACGTATTGCCCGCTTTAATGATTCAGGACATTCCATTCATATAAGTCAGATGACGGATGACGAGGGTTTTACTGCGCCTTCTGCGACTAAGTATGCAGAAGCAGTTGCGCGTACTTATCTGGGTAATGTTACTTCGGTAAGTGAACAAACATCTACCTCTACAACACGAGCTGAAGTAAAAGCCCAAGATGAAAGTCCATTTGTGATACCTGCAGAAGAGCCGTTAAATCCTCATTATCCGATGACGTTAGATCTCCGTCGCCCAGTGGAGTTTTATTCTAAATGACGACTAATGTAGAGCAGAGTACGGGGTTGAACGCTACATTTGCGCTAAACCAAAACTATATCAATCAGTTAAATCCGGTTGATATTGCTTTGCGTGCTACAGAATTACAGCGTTTACAAAGACAAGAACAGCGCTTGGAGAATAGCAGTCAAATACAGTACCGCTTTGATCCTATTCCGTGTTTTTTTGCCGAAAAAGATTGGGAATCTATTCACGCTTACATAGGACAGATATCCCATCTTTGTCAAAATTTACTCCACGATTTGTTGCATGAGCAACAAGCTTTAATTACGGATACAAAACTGCGTACTGCGCTGTCTGCAGATCCCTTGTTTCAAGTTGAGACATTGGATCTATACAAGCATGCTCAAGCAGTCCCCACATTATTGTCTTTTGATGTGACCTTAGATCAACAAGGTTGTTTTACTTTGGATGCCATCAACGGCAACAACCCCAAAGGTTTAGGTGTTTTATTACAACAACGTTTGCTGTCTAGACGGCTGTTAAGTGATGCCTTTTCAGAACACAATGTTGCTCGTTTATTACCATTTTTGGATGCTATGCAAAGTGCGATAGCAGATGCCAGTCAGCATAATTCAGAGCCCAATATCGTAATGTTAGCTGGGACACAGAACGATTGCGACTACGATGAACAGTTATTTTTAGCCATGTACCTCGGTTTTAAATTAGTACATAGCGGAGATTTAACAAACCGCGATGGTAAAATCTGGTTGAAGACCTTGTCGGGTTTGGAGCAAGTCGACATTATTGTGCGTTGGCCTGATAGTACATTGTTAGATCCTCTTGAGCATGTTTTTGCCGCGACTGATAGTGTTGTAGGATTATGCCAAGCCATTCGTAGTAACAATGTCACAGTGATTAACCCCCTGACTACAGGTTTATTAAAGCATGCTAGTGTTGTGCAGTATATACGCGAGCAATTACCCCAATTTCCGCAAATGGATAATCCCTTGCAACTTCCCTTTTGGGAAGGTGATGGCTTGAGTTTGAAACCGGTAGTGTTTCGTTGCTTTAGTCTGGTTTTACCGAATCAAATAATAGTGCTCCCTAGTGCCTTAGTGTTGCAAACCAATTCCGCTGACGAATATATACCGACCAAGGATGTGTGGGTTCAAACTGCAAAAATTCCTGCTTCGCAGCCGATCAAACATCTAATTACACCGTTACAACAAGCGCATTATTACGATGAATCGTTGGTCAGTCGCACCGCTGAAAACTTGTTTTGGTTGGGGAATTTACAAGAGCGCTGTGAAAGTCATATCCGTTTTTTACGTTTGTACATGGATAAACTATCTGAACTACCCATGTATCCGGATATCCAAAACCAAGAAATGATGTTGTTGTTACAGCAAATGTTAAAACAAAATAGCTGTATTTATCCTTACCAAGCCCTCAATAGTGAACACTTAGAATACACTCAGTTACATGCTGCTAAAACCGCTTTAATCAATAGCTTACAAGCACTAGATAATCCTTCAAGTTTTAAGCAAGTCTTACAAGACTTTACTCGAACGGCATGGCAAGTCCGTGATTTGTTGGTTCAGGATGGGGTAAGTCCTTTAGAGCATATCGGCCAAGCTGTTCGTTGGTTAGACAAGATTACAGTAGATACGCCTAAGCATATTATACAAGCTGAATTAGACCAAATTATGGGACATTTATTGACTTTTGAGGGGGCATTACAAGATGTGATGTCTCAACAAAATGGCCAATTTATGCTTTCTTTTGGACGCCGTATCGCACGTAGTGAGCAGTTACTAGCCCAAATTTTAGCGTGTTTATGTCATGATCAATTAGCAACTTTAGAGCAGCCAAGTTTGCACTTGTTGTTGCAGTCGCAACAAAGCAGTGTGACGTTTAAACGCCGTTACCGACTGCAAGAATCAGTACAAAATGCTTTAGAACTCATGCTGTTGGATATTGATTACCCCCGGTCGCTCGCTTTCCAAATAGAAACATTAATGGAGCTATCGGCACAACTACCTAAAACCACGAGGACAGTATTTTTACATCCTTTTGAACAACGTTTGTTAAAGATTAAAGCGTTATGCCACAGCACTCCTCTAGTTCAGTTAGCAAGCATTGAGGGTGGGAAGCGACTGTGTTTAGAACAAGTCATCACTGATTTGCAAGCCGCTTACCAGAGTTTACGAGAAGCTGTTCAGACTCAGTATTTCACTCATACCGAGCTCCAAGATACCGCTCACAGACAAACCTATGGTGTAATACAGCGAGGCGAATTATGAAGTATAAAATTACGCATACGACCGTCTACCAGTACGCCGATAAGGTGAGCTTGTCACAAAATCAAGCGCGTTTAATGCCCGCAAACCTGGCTCAACAAACGTGCTTGGAAAGTGAATTGAGGATATCCCCTGTACCCAGTTTTCAGTATAGTTATTTGGACAGTTTTAATAATTTGGTGACACACTTTGACATTACTGTACAGCATCAGATATTGGCCGTGACATCAACGCATGTCGTGGAAATTGCCCAACGTCCCCAATTAGAATTAGTGTATATCGATACACATTGGGAAGCGGTACATAGCAGTGTACACCGTCCTTTGAATAAAGCTGGTCTAGATATTTACTTGCATAGTCTACCTACGACTTATACCCATTCGACACCAGATATTCTAGCGTATACCCAAGTTTCATTTAGTCCTGGACGCGATATGTTGATGGCGTGCAAGTGTCTAATGGAGCGTATTTTTAACGATTTTGAATTTGATAGCCAAGCCACGACAGTAAATGCGACAGCTCCGGATATTTTTGCTTTAAAAAAGGGAGTCTGCCAAGATTTTGTTCATGTTGCATTGGCGTGTTTACGTTCAATTGGTTTGGCCTGTCAGTACGTCAGTGGTTATATTGAAACATTTCCACCTGAAGGTGAGGAAAAATTAGTAGGGGCAGATGCTACGCATGCTTGGTATGCCGTATTTTTGCCCAGCCATGGCTGGATTGAGTTTGATCCAACCAATAATGTGTTGCCCAGTAATCAACATATACGTTTAGCAACAGGGCGCGATTATTTGGATGTTGCACCACTAAAAGGTCTGATTTATGGCGGTGGAGACCATCAACTCGATGTATCTGTCGATATGAATCGCATCAATTAAATTAATTTAGAAATAACAAGGAAAGTTATGAAAAACGCATGGCAGCAGTACGATACTCGCGGCTTTTATGATGAATTAATGCAAACTAACGGTGAGCCAAAAGCCTTTGGCAAAGCCATTGTAGATCATTTGTCAGGGCTCAACGCAGCTGAAATGAAACAAGCTCGGGGGATTGCAGATCTTGCAATCAAAGAATTAGGTATCACGTTTACCGTCTATGGTGAAGGCAGTTGTATTGATCGTGCTTGGCCGGTGGATATTATTCCACGCGTGATCGAACAAAAAGAATGGCAACATGTAGAGGCTGGCCTAGCTCAGCGTGTGCAAGCATTAAATATGTTCATTGCCGATTTATATGACAAACAGAGCATCATTAAAGATAAAATTTTCCCAGGTGAAGTGCTAGCTCAATCACAAAATTTTCGCAAAGAATGCGTTGGTGTAAAACCGAAAAATGATATTTGGGCGCATATTTGTGGCACCGATTTAGTGCGTGACGGCGAAGGCAAAATGTGTGTTTTAGAAGATAATTTACGAGTACCTTCTGGAGTATCTTATATGTTGGAAAATCGTTCTGTTTTGAAGCGTGTTTTCCCAGAACTTTTTGCCCAAGTCAATGTACTTCCTGTCAATGACTATGCATCACAGTTGTTCAACATGTTGGCAGAAATGTCGCCACGAACTGGTGATGAACCAGAAATTGTGGTGTTGACGCCAGGTAAATTTAACTCAGCTTATTTTGAACATTGTTACCTTGCCCAAGAAATGGGTTGTGAGTTAGTCGAAGGTACAGATTTACTGGTCGATGAACATGACGTGGTCTATATGCGCACGGTATACGGCATGCGCCGCGTTGATGTAATTTACCGTCGGATTGACGATCTATTCTTGGACCCAGAGGTCTTTGCTAAAGATTCAGTACTTGGTGTCGCTGGATTAATGCGAGCATGGCGAGCAGGGAATGTAGCACTCGTCAATGCACCTGGCGCAGGTGTTGCTGATGACAAAGTGGTATATAGCTATGTGCCAGAGATGATTAAGTATTATCTCGGTGAAGAGATGCTCCTTCCGAATGTTGAAACATACCGTTGTTTAGATCCAAAAGAGCGCCAGTATGTTATTGAAAATATTGACAAGTTAGTCGTGAAACCTGCCAATGAATCAGGTGGATATGGTTTATTGATAGGACCGCATGCTACACCAGCAGAACGCGAACATACGATTGCACAAATTCATGCTGATCCAAGAAACTTTATCGCCCAACCGACGTTGAATTTATCTCGTGTACCTACTTTAGATGAGCATAATGACGTGGCTGGACGTCACGTTGATTTGCGTCCATTTATTTTATCTTCTGGTAAATCGACCTATGTCACTACCGGTGGCTTAACCAGGGTCGCTATGAAGAAAGGTTCTTTGGTCGTAAACTCATCGCAAGGTGGTGGTAGTAAAGATACCTGGATTGTTGCACAGCCGGAGGCCGTATAATGTTATCGAGAGTTGCAGAAAATTTGTATTGGTCGGCACGCTACTTAGAGCGTGCTGATAATTTATCCCGCGTAGTCATGATCAATAATTTGCTGTTGATGGATTTACCCAAAGGCGTATCAACAGGTTGGGAACCCTTGTTGGATATTGTTGGTGTGAAAAAGGGGTTTTATGAGCACTACAAAACCCCTAATGAACAAAACGTAATTAAATATTTGATTACAGATGAACGCAATACGTCTTCACTGGCTTCATCTATTGCTAATGCGCGTAACAATTTGCGTTCGGTGCGTGAAGTTTTGCCAAGACACACATGGCAATTAGTCAATAGTCTGTATTTGTATATTCAAGAGCATCAAAAAGATGCCTTATCAAAACGTGCAAGGTTTGCTTTTTTTGAGCATGTATCCGATAGTATATTGACGATATTTGGCGCACTGGATGCCACGATGTCACATAACGTTGGGTTTACTTTCTTGCGTTTTGGAATGTATGTGGAGCGGGCGGATATGACATCGCGGATCCTCGATGTGCGCAGTGCAACATTAATTGAAGAAGACGATGAGAAACCGTTTGAGAATATTCAATGGGTAAGTGTCTTGCGTTCAATGAGTGCTTATCAAATGTATCGCCAAAGTATGGGGGTCAAAGTAAAACGTCGCCATGTTGTGGAATTTATTTTACAAGACCGGTACTTCCCTCGGAGTATCGCATTTTGTTTGAGTAAATTACTCATGCTCGGTCAGGATTTTACAATGAGCAAAGACTTAGAAAGACGCTTGTTGTATAGCATCGATTCAATTCAGGCCCAAGATGTGGATATATTAAAGGGCAAAGCGTTGCATGATTTTATTGATTCTTTGCAAGTTAACTTAGCTGAGGTACATGCTTTGCTATGTGACCAGTTTTTTACCCTGCCAAGAGAAACAGAAACAACGCTGATCCAAATGAGCACCTCAGTGGCAAACTGATAGCATAAAAAACTAAAAAAAAAGCAGTAGCGCTGATATACTCAAAGAAAAACAAATGACTTTGATTGTGTCAGCACTACAAAACCTTCATACTTTTGGTCTTCCCTACCACGCCTCCAATATTGTTGAGATACAACAGGTAAGAGATGTGGCGAAAATTTTATCTTGCTCCGAGCCTTATGTCATTTTAGGTGAGGGGAGTAATACTATTTTTACTACAGATTTCTCTGGAACCGTATTTGTTAATCGTCTCAAAGGGATCGAGCTTCAAGAAAACGCAGATGCTTATCACCTAACCGTCGCTGCTGGGGAAAACTGGCATGCATTGATTGAATGGTGTTTGGCTCGAGATATCGGCGGATTTGAAAATCTTGCGTTGATTCCTGGTACAGTAGGAGCAACCCCTATTCAGAATATTGGGGCCTATGGTGTTGAGATTAAGCAATTCCTGAAGAGCGTGAAATATATTGACTTGCGTTCCGGTGAGGAAAGAATACTCGCTCATGCTGATTTAGCTTTGGGTTATCGAGATAGTATTTTCAAGCACAGTTTACAGGGCCATTATTTTATTACTGAGGTCTCTTTTGTATTACCAAAAGTATATGAACTGGTCTTGGATTATGGTGAGCTAGCGCAACTCACAGACCCGACCAAACATACTGTGTTTAAGAAAGTTGTTGAGATCCGTTCTGCGAAATTACCGGACCCAAAACAAGTAGGTAATTCAGGGAGTTTTTTCAAAAACCCCGTCGTAGCATTAGAAATATTAGAACAGGTCCAAAAAACCTACCCTAGTGTTCCATATTATGTTGTGAATGAGAATACGGTAAAAATCCCAGCAGCATGGTTGATTGATCAGGCGGGTTTTAAGGGGCGATATATGGGAGGAGTCCAATGTCACCCAAAACAAGCGCTGGTGTTAACTAATGCCAACCAAGCCCTCGGCCCCGAGGTACTCAGTTTTGCGCGAACTATCCAAAAAACAGTAGCAAAATTATTCCAAGTTCATTTAGAAAATGAAGTGTGTTTACTTGGTCAAAAAGGCCCTACAGACTTAAGTACTTTTGCGCCACTCGAACAATTATCCATAAAGTAATCAGAGAAATTATGCACGTAACACGCAATAAAATATTACAAACTTTAGCCGGTGGTGAATTTATATCTGGTACTGAGTTAGGTGAAGTAAGCGGAGTATCACGTACCGCAGTTGCAAAACATATTGATGGATTACGTGAACTTGGTTTGGATATTTTTTCGGTAAAGGGCAGAGGGTACAAACTGGCCAAACCTATCGATTTATTGAATCACGAATCTATTGAGTACAACTATAGCAAAGTCCAACAGGTAGCTTACCCAGGAACTTGTTACATTCAACCCATCATCGATTCTACCAATACTTTTCTCAAGACAAAGTTAGCTGAAGGGGTTTTAAAAGATGGCGACGCGTGCTTAGCTGAGTCGCAAACAGCCGGACGTGGTCGACAAGGTAAAACATGGGTATCCCCTTTTGCCAGTAGTATTTACATGTCGATTTATCGGCGCTTTTCGGGGGGGTATCAGACTATTTCTGGTCTGAGTTTGGTGATTGGCTTGGCTGTGGCAGATGCCCTAGATGAACTAGGGGTCAAAGATGTCCAACTAAAATGGCCCAATGATATTTATGTCAACATGCAAAAAATTGCAGGTATCTTAATAGAAATAGAAGGTGCCGTTGGCGATGAAGTTGATAGCATTATCGGCATAGGCGTAAATGTGAGTTTACCCGAAGATGTTTCGGGTATTGACCAAGCTTTCACCGACTGTAATACCCACACGCTCGCTCCGATTAGTCGTAATGAATTAGTGGCATTATTATTGAAGTTTTTGAATATACACCTAGACACTTTTATTGTGTATGGATTGGTACCTTTTATGGACCGTTGGCACAGTAAAGATGCCTTTTATCACAAAGCGGTTAAATTACTTGCTGGCCAATCGGTAATTGAAGGGATAGGTATGGGAATTAATGAAACAGGCGCCATCTTATTGCAAGTCAATGGTGAGTTGCAAGCCTTCCACGGAGGAGAGATCAGTGTCAGGGGTATCTAACTGGTTATTGATTGATATAGGTAACACTTCGATCAAGTATGCTGTGGTTGATACGCATACTGATCCAGAGTTTCTCGAGGTTCACCAAGCACAGAATTTAAATGAATTAGGCGATGTTTTGGCTAGTGTTCAGCATGTTGCGCTAGCGAGTGTTCGCGAACCAGAAAACTTAAGTGCATTTATAGATGATCTTCATTCCCAAGGGATACCAGTACATATCGCGCAAACCCAAAAAATTCAGCGAATAGGGCGTGTGCACTTACAAAACAGTTATAAGACTCCTGAAAATATGGGAGTAGACCGTTGGTTAGCAATGATTGCAGGCGTGTATTTTGCTGAGCGTATCACTGAACATAATGTACTTGTGACCGATGCTGGTACTGCAATTACGTGTGACGTTGTAGTGGGGCATATGCACAAGGGTGGCTTTATTGCACCAGGCTTGCAGATGTTAAAACAAGCCCTTTACCAGAACACCCAAAAGGTCTTTGGCACAGAGGATACACCCACAACAATTTCCCTTGGTAAAGATACACCTGAATGTGTCAATGCTGGCTGTTTGGCCCAAGTCGAAGGTACAGTTAGACAAGCCCAAGAGCAAATGCAAAACTACGCTGAAAATTATCTGCTACTAATCAGTGGCGGCGACCGAAAATACCTCGCTAACATACAACAAAACCCCAAAATGTATATCGAAAATGCGGTTCTTTCAGGTCTTTGTATAACATTCGTACAAGACTAGAAAAAAATGCGCATTTTCTTTAATTAACTGTTGCCAAGAGCCTAACTCTCCACTAATATACGCACCACTTGATGACGTGCCGACTTAGCTCAGTTGGTAGAGCAACTGACTTGTAATCAGTAGGTCGCCAGTTCGATTCCGGCAGTCGGCACCATCAACCCTTTTGGAGGGGTACCCAAGCGGTCAACGGGAGCAGACTGTAAATCTGCCGGCTCAGCCTTCGCAGGTTCGAATCCTGCCCCCTCCACCACCATTTTAAAAAACGTATTTATACGTTTTTTTCACATTTTAGAGATGTGTTGTAAATCTCTAATATATCTACTTTTACTCTTGTAATTCAGATATATACGCTTTGATGATGTGCCGACTTAGCTCAGTTGGTAGAGCAACTGACTTGTAATCAGTAGGTCGCCAGTTCGATTCCGGCAGTCGGCACCATCAACCCTTTTGGAGGGGTACCCAAGCGGTCAACGGGAGCAGACTGTAAATCTGCCGGCTCAGCCTTCGCAGGTTCGAATCCTGCCCCCTCCACCATTATCTGTACATATTAAAACCGATCCCTATACACTAAAACCGATACATCAAAACCTAAACACACCAGAATTCTTGCATATAACAATCATTGATAGTTCTTGTGTATGGATGGGCTGTTAATAGTTCACCAAATACTGAACCTTGTTCGAGTAAAATGATTAATCAGATAAATAGGTGGAGAAATAGTGGGGAGCTGGGTAAAAACAAGCGCTCGTAAAACAAGCGCTCAGAAAAATGCTTATTCGCTAGCGGTGGTACTGACAAATTCACCAAAGTATTGACCACCTTTGACTGTCGCAACAAAGCGGATTTTGTGTTCAGCGCCTGCCACAGCAACCTGGTCCTTTAATGGTGTCGTATCATACCAATAATACGGGCTCTCTGGACGCATACCCATGGGATAAGTTTCCTGAACGTCGTTCTCATCTACCAAGATCAATGTCATTGTATCTAATGGGAAAGTTGCATTTGCAGTAACACGTCCTTCTTCTAAATAAATGCTAATCTTGAACTCACCAGATTGAACGATGCAATTTTTCAGTTGTATATCGCAAATATTGTTAATCGGTTGCATTTCGTAATAGCGCGTTTCATTAGCTTGGGATTCGGCCCAAAAATCAGCAGCACCAAAGCCTAAAATCAATAATATAGGGGCAACAAAAATGGCAATTTTTGTATGCTTGCTAAGGTCATTGAACTTCTTGAAAATCATGATTGTTTCCTACAAATACCTAGATGATATCTATTGTCTGTTGAGGTGTATACAGCTTCTATCATACCAATTTAGGACGAGTAGAGGAAGTGGAACGGTACTTCTTTCTGTGTGTTTAGTATGCTTAAAGCAAAATATAAAAACGAATAAAATCAGTATGTTTACTCAAAAAAAAACCTCTAACCGAAGTCAGAGGTTTTAGCTTAAAGCAAATGCTTTCTTAGTGGTCGTGTGCTGCCGCAATTTCACCGTGTGGTGAACGGAAGTTATCAACCATGTCAGCAATTTCTTTAGGTGCTGGTGAAGTAGACTTCAGTACAATGTATGCTACTGCGAAGTTAACAATTGCACCAACTGCACCAAATGCATTTGGAGAGATACCTAAGAACCAGTTAGCTTCTAAGCCACCTAGGAATGAAGTACCTGGAATGAACATGATACCTTTGTGTTGGAATACATAAAGCATTGTCACACCAAGACCTGCAACCATACCTGCAATTGCGCCTTTATCATTCATTGTGCGAGAGAATATACCCATCATTAAGGCTGGGAAGATAGAAGATGCAGCTAGACCAAAGGCTAGAGCAACTGTACCTGCCGCAAATCCTGGTGGATTTAGACCCAAGTAACCAGCGAATAGAATCGAGATAGACATAACTACACGACCTAACATCAATTCAGTTTTCTCATCCATATCTGGTGTAAGGATACCTTTCATCAAATCGTGCGAGATAGATGAAGATATTGCAAGTAATAGACCGGCCGCGGTTGAAAGTGCCGCTGCTAGACCACCTGCCGCAACAAGTGCGATGACCCAGTTAGGTAAGTTTGCGATTGAAGGGTTAGCTAGTACCATGATGTCACGGTCAACTTTAACCATTTCGTTAGTTGCCTTATCAGCAGTGTATTGGATTTTGCCATCGCCATTCTTATCTTCGAATGCCAATAGACCCGTTCTTTCCCAATCTTTGAACCACTGAGGACGTTCTGCATAGTTGATGTTTTCACCAGCTGCTGGTTGAATCGTGTTCATAAGGTTGAAACGAGCCATTGCACCAACTGCAGGAGCTACAGTGTAAAGTAAAGCGATGAATACTAATGCATAACCTGCAGAAGAACGTGCTGCTTTAACTGAAGGAACAGTGAAGAAACGCATGATTACGTGTGGTAAACCAGCTGTACCAATCATTAGAGATAAAGTATAAGCGAACATGTTTAATGAACCGCCTAGCTTGCTAGTGGTATACTCTTGGAAACCAAGATCAGTCACGACCATGTCTAATTTATCTAATAAGTAAACACCACTGCCATCAGCAAGAGTAGAACCAAGACCTAATTGTGGGATTGGGTTACCTGTTAACTGGAATGAGATGAAGATTGCAGGAATCGTATATGCAGTGATTAGTACAATGTACTGAGCGATCTGCGTATAAGTAATCCCTTTCATGCCACCTAAAACAGCATAGAAGAAAACAACAGCCATACCGATGTATAGACCAGTATCGTATTCAACTTCTAAGAAACGAGAGAATGCAACACCAACACCTTTCATTTGACCGATGATGTAAGTTACAGACGCTACGATTAGACAGATGATTGTTACAATACGTGCTGTCTTAGAATAGAAACGATCACCGATAAATTCTGGAACCGTGAACTTACCGTGCTTACGCATGTATGGTGCTAAACACATTGCTAGAAGTACGTAACCGCCTGTCCAACCCATAAGGAAAACAGAACCGCCGTAGCCTAAGAATGCAATCAGACCAGCCATGGAGATAAATGATGCAGCAGACATCCAGTCGGCACCGATAGCCATACCGTTTTGGAATGGAGTAACACCACCACCAGCTGCGTAGAAATCAGCAGTAGATCCAGCTCTCGCCCAGATAGCGATTGCGAAATACAGACCGAATGTGCCAAATACTGCAATATATGTATATATCTTTAACTCATCCATTATTATTCCCCTGAATCATACTTTTTATCTAAGTCGTTCATTTTCTTTCCATACCAGAAAATAAGCGCTAAGAATGTGTAAATTGAACCTTGTTGTGCAAACCAAAATCCTAATTTATATCCACCAATCTGAATTTCATTTAGTATGTCGACAAATAATAAGCCGCAACCAAAAGAAACAATAAACCAGATTACAAGGCAGATTTTTATTACGCGAAGGTTTTCTTGCCAGTAGCTTGAATTCTCCACAGTCTTCTCCCAGAATTGTTGTCTTAGGCCTAAAACGACCCATATTGACGTTAATGTTTGATAAACCTAGCGGTGGTGCTTTATTATTATTGTTAAAAAAGTTAATAAGAATGCATGCCAGGTGTATCGCCAGTTAAAAAGTTTATAGATGTGTTAAATATTTGCTATAAAACTTTAGTCGATCTAGCCCTGTAAAAGCATATTTTTCTATTTGATTGGCCGTTTGTTTTAAACGTGTTTTTTTGTAACTTGTTGTTTTTATTTGCTTTGTGTTTCTTTTTTCTGTTTTTTTTCGAGTTTTTATTGCCGTGGATAGTGAATTCTACAAATGTTAAAAGCATTAACAAAATAGTTGCATTTGAGTTTTTAGTGAAATGTCTTACATTTATAACGGTTACTTTTTGATGTGATATTTATGAAGTTATTGTTATTAAAGGTACTTTTACTACTCATTGTCAGAATGATATTTGGATTCGTTTTTACCTACATTTTTTTCCCATTTATACTTGCAATATCCCTGCTACTTCGTATAATGCGCAAACTTTTTCGCGATAGAATAATTTTTATTTTGCGCGTAAAGTTTTCTGATGGTTTGATATACATATATAATATGCATGTCTCCACTATGATAGTGGCCAAAAAGAATAAGCAGTATGCGGGCATCGTATAATGGCTATTACCTCAGCCTTCCAAGCTGATGATGCGGGTTCGATTCCCGCTGCCCGCTCCACTATGCTGATATAGCTCAGTTGGTAGAGCGCACCCTTGGTAAGGGTGAGGTCGGCAGTTCAAATCTGCCTATCAGCACCATATTCTTACCATTACAGAATTAACTTATTTTTTAATTAACTTTGCTGGGAAATAGAAAAATGGCAAAAGAAAAGTTTGAACGTACGAAACCGCACGTAAACGTAGGTA
>NZ_JANATA010000308.1 GCF_024199005.1 Opacimonas viscosa | reverse complement strand
AATGCGGTAACGCCCTGCGTGACTTTTGGCCAAGGTGTGGCAATATCCGCGTTAGACAAACCGTAGACACCAGTGTCGATAATGTGGGTCGAATTGTTTACGTTGTTGTAAACCTTAAGCGAATTTATATCTCCGAATAACAGGTTGTAGCCGTTGTATCGGTGGCGCGTTTTTTCTAGCGTTGCCAAGTATTGTGATTGTGCAACAGGCTTCATTTCGACTGAGTCGTGCTTCAGCCAG
>NZ_JANATA010000307.1 GCF_024199005.1 Opacimonas viscosa | reverse complement strand
ACAGATAGAGGGCAATATGCCTGCGCCAGAGCTTGTTTTGTGGCTGTTGCAGGGAAGCGGGCAGGCAGGCGATAGCAGTCAGTAACGGCAATGCGTTTTCCGCCAATGATAACCAGTTAGCACTTATAGTCAGGTAGGCGTTAATTTGACTGGATTGTTTTGCCGGAAGAACAGGAAGCGACAGGCTTTGTTCGGTGATCTCAGCCAGTTGGCTGGCAAAGGCATCCAAACCAGCTAGCT
>NZ_JANATA010000306.1 GCF_024199005.1 Opacimonas viscosa | reverse complement strand
GCCGCTGGTCGGGCTGGCCGCGGCGGTCGCGGTGTGCGCGTTGGTGCTGCCGGGCTTCTCCGGGTCGTTCCTGCTGCTGGTGTTCGGGCTCTACGAGCCGACCCTGCGCGCGGTGCGCGACCTCGACCTGGCCTACATCGCGGTGTTCGGGCTCGGCGCCGTGCTGGGGCTCGCGAGCTTCGTGTCGGTGCTGACCTGGCTGCTGGAGCACCACCGCCGCACCCTGATGGTGATCATGAC
>NZ_JANATA010000305.1 GCF_024199005.1 Opacimonas viscosa | reverse complement strand
GAAGGTGATCATGGGGTATTCCATGCCGCCAACTGGACCATTAACTGACTGGGCTACTGGGTATGGGTAATCGAAGCTAAAGCGGCTATAAACATCCATGGTGTGGATGATTGATTCTGTAGAATACTTCTGCCATAGCTCGCCACCTTCTTTCGGGTAGAAAGACATAGCCATTACCAATGGTTGAGTGTCACCGCCTTGCTGATAACCACGCGCATCCCACGCAAATTTACGCGAAGA
>NZ_JANATA010000304.1 GCF_024199005.1 Opacimonas viscosa | reverse complement strand
AATATGTTTATTGATGACCTTTACAATGACCAGCGAATTCTGGAAGCGGGCGTTGTTCCCAAAAGCCTACTGGAAGCGTCGAAAAATTTCCTGCCGGAATGCAAAGGCGTCAAACCAAAAAATGGCGTGTGGGCGCATATTTGTGGCTCTGATTTAGTCAGAGATCACCATGGCACCGTTTATGTGTTAGAAGACAATCTTCGGGTACCTTCCGGCGTGTCTTACATGCTTGAGAACCGT
>NZ_JANATA010000303.1 GCF_024199005.1 Opacimonas viscosa | reverse complement strand
AGAACTTGGCATGAGCGAAACCCATGCTGGCAAAGTAAATGTGCTGCTAACCGCTGCCCATAAAGACGTGGTCATGCTGCGCTCTACCTTGGTCCGCGAGCAGGGGTTTGAACCGCTCGTGGTCGATGTAGAAGGGTATGCACTGGGCAACGCCATTGACCACTTCTACCCGAGCAAAGGGGAAGATGAACGCGTTTGCTGTATCAATATCGGCGCATCACTGTTGCAAATGTGTGTATG
>NZ_JANATA010000302.1 GCF_024199005.1 Opacimonas viscosa | reverse complement strand
AAGCCAAAATGCTTTGAATAACTCTTCGTTTTGCGCGAAAACAATTCTTAATTTTTCAGCATCAGTTGGTAACTGCGGGGAGGTCTTTTGTTGCCATTCATAAGTTCGCTGATATCGGTGCTTTTGGTATGTCTGCTCTAGCTCTTTGTCCTTGAATATAGCGAATATACCTGGCGCTAACGCAACCGCGTTATCTCCAATGACTGACTCAAGAAACCCTTTTATTTCACTTTGCGTGTAA
>NZ_JANATA010000301.1 GCF_024199005.1 Opacimonas viscosa | reverse complement strand
AGTGACACAGAACGTGCCTGTAAACATCGTGCAGCAGCATTTAGTTGGGAACAATTAGGCTTACAGTATTTACAGCACTATAGAGGCATGGTGCTGGGAGAACCTGCATGACCGACACGTCTCCCTACGTCACCATTGTCGTTCCGACCCACGGGCGCAAAGCATTACTTGAGAAATTGCTTCAATCTCTGTACGCACAGACCTACGATCCCGCGAGTTTCGAAATTGTTGTGGTACATAA
>NZ_JANATA010000300.1 GCF_024199005.1 Opacimonas viscosa | reverse complement strand
ATGTTGACTCTCGTACAGTTAATATAACTGATCTAACTTTCACTGAAATGGAATCAGTTAATGGTGGATTTGTTATTGTCCCATTTCTTATTGGACTAGGAAAAGGCATCGGGTATGGAGTGGCAATTGGCGCAGGCTTATACGGCATAGCGATGGCAGCTCACTCTATTCGTAATTAATGAGAAAAAAGGGACGGGACTCCCCCATCCCTTTTACATTTAACTAGGTAAATTTATGTTCC
>NZ_JANATA010000299.1 GCF_024199005.1 Opacimonas viscosa | reverse complement strand
CACCTGAGCGGAAAGTTTTCTCTAAAACTTTACCTGAAATAAGCTTGCGGATTTTTACGCGGTTAAACGCTTGGCCCTTACCCGGCTTTACGTATTCGTTTTCTAGAATGTTGCAAGGTTCGCCGTCCAGCATGATTTTCAGGCCGCCTTTGAACTCGTTAGTGCTGTAATTAGCCATAATTCCTCTGTCTAAACATAAGGTACAAAAAGTTTCGTGAAACAAATAATACCTAAAAAACCG
>NZ_JANATA010000002.1 GCF_024199005.1 Opacimonas viscosa | reverse complement strand
TATTTCCGTATTTCCGTATTTCCGTATTTCCGTATTTCCGTATTTCCGTATTTCCGTATTTCCAATAATGTTTGTTGGTTAACGGTATAATGGCAAGCCTTATTTTGTTGCAGGCACAAAAAAACCGGTAAAAACCGGCCTTTTCGTATAAACACCCTTACGAGTGAGTATTTTGCTCAGTTCCGTTGCCAGAACCTTTTTCAGCTTGGATTCTCATGTAAATTTCTTCACGATGAACTGATACTTCTTTTGGGGCGTTAACTCCGATTCTCACTTGGTTGCCTTTCACACCAAGTACAGTCACGGTGACGTCATCACCTACCATTAAAGTTTCTCCAACACGACGAGTCAAGATAAGCATTCTTTTGCTCCTGTTCCTTTAAGTTATTCATCCATGTTTTGAAAACTGTCAATGACGTTTTCAGCTTCCTTGTTGTTTTCGGTCACTACGAAAACACTGAAATAAGTATATGTACAAATTTAGAAAAGACTAAATTTTTTCTTCAATAAATTTATATACTGATGACAATGCATTTTCCAAATTCTCAGGCTGACTTCCACCAGCTTGAGCCATATCAGGTCGACCACCGCCTTTACCACCTACTTGTGAGGCTACAAAGTTGATTAATTCCCCTGCTTTTACTTGGCCAACCAAATCAGGAGTCACTCCCGCGATAAGGTTAACTTTGTTTTCTCCAGGCACACCTAAAACAATGATCCCAGAAGAAATTTTTTGTTTCAGCTCATCCAACATACCGCGAAGCGCTTTCGCCTCTACACCTGGTAAATTTGCGACTAAAACATTTTGTTCTTTGATTTTTTGTACTTTACTTAACAAATCAGAACCTTGTTGACTTGCTAGCTTTTGCTTTAATGCGTTTAGCTCTTTTTCTAAGTTTTTAATATTTGCATTTTGTAGCTGTACTTTATCAAGTACATTTTTAGCATCAGTTTTGAACAGACTAGCGACTGTTTGTAACGTACTTTGCTGTTCTTGGACTAATGCCAAGGCAGTTGCGCCTGTAACAGCTTCTATTCTGCGCACACCAGATGCGATACCACTTTCTGAAGTGATCTTAAGCAGACCAATATCACCTGTTGCTTTTACGTGGATCCCACCACAAAGTTCAGTTGAAAAATCACCCATTTTGACAACGCGTACGTCATCATCGTATTTTTCACCAAACAGTGCCATAGCACCAGATGCTTTTGCTGATTCTAAATCCATCAAGCGTGTATCGAGTATGTGGTTGGCGCGAATTTGTTCATTCACACTGTTTTCCACCTCTACCAATTGCGCAGTAGTAACACCTTCAAAATGCGCAAAATCAAAGCGTAGTTTTTCGTGGTCTACTAGAGACCCTTTTTGATTAACATGCTCACCTAGGATGTTCCGTAATGCAGCATGTAGAAGATGGGTAGCACTGTGATTTAGCGCAATTGCCTGACGTCTTGTTGTATCTACTTTTGTTGTAACCGTATCACCGACATTAAGTACAGCAGCAGCCATACCCTGATGGGCAAATGCTGCATTGAGTTTTTGAGTGTCCTGAACCGTAAATACCACTTCACCTTTATTATTTAGGATGTCACCACAATCACCGACTTGACCACCTGACTCAGCATAGAAAGCGGTTTTATCCAGAATAACAATACCGCTTTGTTCGGCAGTAATACTAGAAACGGATTCATTATTTACTATGATTTCCAACACAGAGGCAGTATCACTAACACAGGTATATCCTGTAAACTCAGTATTATGCTCAACCGTTAATAACTCGTTGTAGTCTGTACCAAAATTACTCGCCTTTTGTGCTCGCGCTTTTTGTTCTGCCATAGCTGCAGCAAAGCCATCTTCATCTATAGTGTAATTTTGTTCACGGGCAACATCAGCGGTTAAATCTGCTGGGAAACCATAAGTATCGTATAATTTAAATACCAAATCACCAGGAATAACTGAACCCTCAATATCCTTGAGTGATTCATTTAATATGTTCATACCACGGTCAAGGGTCTTGGAAAATTGCTCTTCTTCTACCCTTAATACTTTTTCAATCACCGGTAACTGTTCAGTCAACTCAGGGTATGCATCGCCCATTTGCGAAGATAATGCAGATACTAATTTATAGAAGAAGATATCATCAGCACCCAAGCGATAACCATGACGAACAGCGCGACGAATGATGCGACGCAGTACATAACCACGGCCTTCATTAGATGGCATAACACCATCACAAATTAAAAAGCTACATGAACGAATGTGATCGGCAATAACACGTAATGATTTATCCGATAAATCAGTGGTTCCAACAACGTCAGCAGCAGCTTTAATCAATGCTTGAAAAATATCAATTTCGTAGTTGCTGTGCACATTTTGCAATATTGCAGAAATACGCTCTAGGCCCATTCCAGTATCAATCGAAGGTTTAGGTAATGGTTCCATAGTGCCATCGGCAGAACGGTTGTACTGCATGAAAACTAAATTCCAAATTTCAATAAAGCGGTCACCATCTTCTTCAGGTGTGCCTGGCTTACCCCCCCATATGTGTTCGCCATGATCATAAAAGATCTCAGAACATGGACCACAAGGACCGGTATCACCCATCGACCAAAAGTTATCAGAAGTTGAAATGCGGATGATTTTATCTTCTGCTAAACCAATTTTTTGCTGCCAAATGGCAAAGGCTTCATCATCTTCGTGATATACTGTGACTAATAATTTTTCAGCCGGTAAGCCTAAGGTGACAGTTAAAAACTCCCACGCCATACGAATGGCATCTTCTTTGAAATAGTCGCCAAAAGAAAAGTTACCTAACATTTCAAAGAAAGTATGGTGACGTGCTGTATATCCCACATTATCTAAATCATTGTGCTTACCACCGGCTCTGACACATCGCTGTGAAGAAACAGCTCGGTTGTAAGAACGTTTATCAGTACCTAGAAATACGTCTTTGAACTGATTCATGCCCGCGTTGGTGAATAATAACGTAGGGTCATCTGCAGGAACTAAAGATGAGCTAGAAACCACTTGATGTTGATTTTTTTGAAAATAATCAAGGAAAGCTTGTCTGATATCAGCGGTTGAGCGCGCCATAGTTAATCCTTTAGTGGAATAATAAAATAAATTAAAACAATTAGTTACGAAGAACCTGTATAAAAAATATACTTCATATAGAAAAATAAGTGCGTAAAATATCACAAATGCAGATGTGTTTTAAGATCTAATTTGGTGAAATTCTTAATAAATAGACAGATAACTAGGTCAATTTAGCAACATCTTTTGCATTTTTAGCACCATTTTTAGCACCATTGCAAAATGATAACGGGCCTCATACAACGCTTTACTCATTTCTATAAAAAAGGCAATTAGCTTCTGTACGACTCATCTTTTGGGGATTCGGTAATCGCGAAAGAAATTTGGTCTTGGCTAAAGCCGCGATATTGTAGAAAGCGCATTTGTTTTTGTTTCTTTTGCCAATCCGTCTCGACTTCTTCACCAAATTTCTTGCACTTGACTTCATAAGCTCTGCTGTACCAATCAATTTCTAATTCATCCAATGCTTCGTGCAACATCGAAGAATCAATATTGTGAACCTTTAATGCTTGTTTTACCCGAGATAAACCTTGCCCTTTCATCATACAGTTGCGGACAAAATGAAAGGTAAATCGCGCATCAGATTGGATCCCGTTTTCAACAAATTTATCTAATACCGTATTAATGTCTGAAGTCGAAAACTCTTGTTGCGATAGTTTTTGGATAATTTCCGCAACACTGTGCTCACGCTTGGACAGCAAACGCGTTATTTTATGACGCAGTTGTTTATACGTTTCTTTTTTTGCGACTGCGATATCATCAGCATCTGCGTTACTGATAAAAGCTTGCTGTGATATAGAGTCATCCGATGATTTTTTCTGACCCTTATCAGGCTCTAGAAACGAAGTGTCTGGTGTATCGACAAAATTAGATATATCCGTGGTACTTTGTTCCAGCTGAGACATCTTCTCTCTTAGTACTGCTAGCGTTTTATCTTTGTTAGGAGTTGCTTGGGACATAAACATCACTTCTTTTGTGAACCTAATCTGCGCTATTATGGTAAAAAAAACCATACAACTTGTCACTGAATCTACATGACTTATTCATTAAAATCTTTTTCAAGTATTGCGCAAATCGGTAAGGATTCTTGGCAGCGTGCTTTTGCGAATGGTGGTCCCACTCTACAGTACTCTTTTTTATTAGCCCTCGAAGAAAGCCACAGTGTCGGTTCTAAAACAGGTTGGACGCCACATTTTATTGGTATTTATAAAGCAGCTGACTTAGTCGCGTTACTGCCCGGATATAGTAAATCACATAGTTATGGCGAATATATTTTTGACCATGCTTGGGCGAATGCATACGCTCAACATGGGTTTAATTATTATCCAAAATGGATTTGTGCCGTACCGTTTACCCCAATTACCAAACAACGAATTGGGTTTATTGAGCTAGTAACTAACACCACAGAGTCAACCGACAATTCAATAAACCGCGCAGCAATAATAGACTTCCTAGGTCAAGCCTTACCCGAATATATAACAGAGCAAGGGTTCTCATCCGCGCATCTTCTATTTGTTAATCACACTGAAAATACCTTATTGAACAGTGAAACTAAACTGTCTCAAAGATGGTCTTTGCAATTTGAATGGCAAAATCAAAACTATACGGACTTTACTGACTATTTATCTTGGATGGTGTCACGCAAACGTAAATCAATCAAAAAAGAACGTAACAAAATTGCTAAACAAGGGATTTCAGTTAAACAGCACTTTGGGACTGAACTTAGCTCAGAACATATGGCATTTTTTTACGAATGCTACAAAATCACCTATCTCAAACGCAGTGGACATGAGGGATACTTGACCCGAAACTTTTTTGAACGCTTGTACAATGATATGGCTGAACACATATTACTTGTTATTGCATATGAAAATGAACGGCCTATCGCTGCTGCGTTCTTTTTGTACGACACAACTGAGTTATACGGACGTTATTGGGGTGCACTAAATGAAGCCGACGGTTTACACTTTGAGTGCTGTTACTATCAAGGGATTGAATTTGCTATCCAACAAAATATCCAACGCTTTAATCCTGGTACCCAAGGCGAACATAAAATATTACGAGGCTTTGCACCGACCTATTGTCATTCTTATCACCTACTCAATCACCCTGATTTTGCGCATGCGGTAGAAGATTTTGTCCAGCGCGAAAAACCCGCTATCCAAGCATATAAGCTTCAATGCGATGAATTATTACCATTTCGCAAGGAAAACGAGTCACTTTGATCAGAGTGTATAGACCAACCAATGTATCGCAAACTAATTGATTTCCAAACCAGCATATATCGTAGCAAAATTGACAGTGTCCACTATTTTTGTCAGTCTTTGCCTACAAAAAAATAACAACAGAACCTTAGGGAACAATAATGAATAAAACGTTAATTGCGAGCCTTGTCGCCAGTACTTTTTTACTTGGTGCATGCTCACAACAAGCACCGACAGAAGCAGCCACAGCCGTCACTACCACTGAAATTGCACCTGCAGCAGAACTTGGGTCATTTGGTATAGAGTTGGACGCACGAGACTTATCGGTAAAACCTGGTCATGATTTCTTTATGTATGCGGGCGGTACTTGGTATAAAAACTACGAATTACCCAGTGATAAAACACGCTACGGTGCTTTTTCTAAATTAGCCGACCGTTCGAACGAACAAGTTAAAGCTATTATTGACGAATTAGCAGCTAAAACGGACTTGACGGGTAACGAAAAACTGGTGGCTGATTTTTATAATGCATACATGGATACAGCGACATTAAACAAACTGGGCTTAAAACCTATCCAAGCGGATTTAGATAAAATAGCAGCTATCTCTTCTGTTGCTAATTTAACAGAAGTATTTGGTGAAGCTTGGTTAACCGGAGGTACATCCACAATTTGGGGTGGCTTATGGACTAACCGTTTAGATCCAAATGAATATCAACTGCAACTTGGTGCTGGTGGTATTGGACTTCCTGACCGTGATTACTATTTGGTTGATTCAGAACGGTTTGCCAATATCCGTGCTGAGTATACTAAGCATATTGCGCAAATGCTTAGCTTTACCGGAATTAGCGAAGCCGATGCAACAGCCCAAGCAAAAGCAATCGTTGCACTAGAAACACAAATTGCCGAATATTTGTGGCCACGTGAGAAGCGTCGCAACCGCGACCTAACATTAAATCAATATTCTCGCGAAGACTTTGCCGCTGAATTTACTGGCTTTGATTGGGATGCATTTTTTGCTTCCTCTGGTCTAAAAATTCCGCACATTAACGTAACTCAACCGGAGCCTATCAAAGCTGCGATTACACTCATTAACAATGCCGATTTAGAGACTTGGAAAGCTTATTCTACCTATCATTTGATTGCAAATAACGCATCGTTACTTTCAGAAGATATCTACAATGCTAATTTTGCCTTTGCTGGTACTGTATTAAATGGCCAAAAAGAACCTCGCCCTCGTTGGAAGCGTGCGATATCCGCTATGGCGAGTACAGAAAGTTTAGGTTTTGCTATCGGTGAGATCTACACAGAGCGTTTTTTCCCAGAAAGCTCTAAAGAAAAAATGTCAGAATTAGTTGAGAACTTGCGCACAGCACTTGGCGAACGGATTGATGGTCTAGATTGGATGGGCGAAGAAACCAAAGTTAATGCCAAAGCTAAACTTGCCGCCTTCCGTCCAAAAATTGGTTACCCTGATGTGGCTATCGATTTCAGCGGTGTTGCTATCTCTGCTGATAACTTAGTCGGTAACGTGCGTAATTTACGAGAGTTTTTCCAAGCGAAAGACGTTGCCAATGAGATGAAGCCAACTGATCGTGAACGCTGGGGTATGGTGCCACAACGCGTGAATGCATATTACAATTCATCCTTTAACGAAATTGTTTTCCCTGCTGCAATTTTACAACCTCCATTCTTTGATCCAAATGCTGATCCGGCAGTCAATTATGGTGGTATTGGTGCAGTAATCGGCCACGAAATGGGCCATGGTTTTGACGACCAAGGCTCAAAATCAGATGCCAACGGTATTCAACGTAATTGGTGGACAGACGCCGACCGTGCTGCATTTGAGGAAAAAACTCAAATGTTGGCTGCACAGTATTCTGCGTATGAGCCGATCGAAGGAAACTTCGTTAATGGTCAAAACTCATTGGGTGAAAACATCGGTGATGTCGGTGGTTTAGCCATGGCTTACCACGCTTATAAACTTAGCTTAAATGGTGAAGAAGCCCCTATCATCGATGGCACTACTGGCGATCAACGCTTCTTCTTAGCATGGGCTCAAGTATGGCGTGAAAAACGTACTGAAGAAAGTATGCTAAATCAGTTACGAGGTGGTACGCATGCACCAGGTCGCTATCGTGCACTAGCACCGCGTAACCACGATGCGTGGTATGAAGCGTTTGATGTTAAACCAGGTGACGCATTGTATCTTGCTCCAGAAGACCGTGTGCGTATTTGGTAGATCTACAGCGGAACAATGTATAAATGATACATTGTTCTTATTACCAAAAATCAAAGTTTCCTTACATACTATCCCCTTGCGATTGAGTTAGCTCTCAAGGGGATATTTTTATCATGGTTCTAAAATTTAAGCCGTCATCATTGATATATTTACCTGCACAATCCTGTTTGTGGTCTAAGGGAGCAGGTTAACTAGCGGGCCAGTTCATATACACTCATACTAACAGCACTGCCTAAATTCAAAGAATCTATTTCTCCAGAACCACCAATGGTAAACGCTTGGGCTTCAGTATTTGCTAATAATTCATGTGGAACACCGCGCGCTTCATTGCCAAATAAATAACATGCAAACGCCTTAAAATCTGGTGCTTGAATAGGTTTGCCTTGCATATCTAAATAAGCAAAGTTGGTAAACCGCGCAGTTAACTGCTGAAAAGTAACATCCAATTCGACCGGGACATGAAAAATAGCGCCCATGCTTGCTCGGACTACTTTGGCGTTGTAAGGATCGACACTATTGGGACTCAACAATAACGTAAACTGTCCAAACCAACCTAAGGTTCTCAAGATCGTACCTAAATTGCCCGGATCTTGGACTTCATGCAAATATACAAAACGCATCTTGGTATGCGTTTTTTGTTGGCTAGTTGCCTGAGAAAGAGGTACACAAGCCACCATGCCTTGAGGAGATTTGGTATCACTGATCACTTTCATCTGTTTATCGTTGACCACTTTGATTGAAAAAACAGCACTTAACGATTCAGCCCAAGCGACATGCTCGGCTGTCACATAAAGAAACAAAGGCTGTGAATGAAGGTCAAGTCGGCCTTGTTGGAATGCGTTGTAACATTCTAGAATCAAGTGTTCTCCTTCAATTAGATAATAACCAAGCTGTGTCCGGTATTTTTTTTGATGGAGTTTTTTAACATCATCCAGCTTCATTGATTTATGATCCTATAAGCAAAAATTGGCAATTTACGCGCACAAGCATACAATATGTATAGATTTTTCGATACTAGAAGCACACCCAAACAATGGCAAAATCAAAAACCAGTAAAAAATGGATGGAAGAACACGTCAATGACCCTTATGTAAAAAAGGCCCAAGCTGACGGTTATCGTTCTCGTGCGAGTTATAAGCTGATTGAAATCAATGAAAAAGATAACATCATACGACCTAACAGTACTGTGATGGACCTTGGTTCTGCTCCAGGAGGATGGTCACAAATCATCGCACCGATGGTGGGTGACAACGGTCGTGTTATCGCCTCTGATATCCTTCCAATGGACGGTATCCCTGGTGTTTCCTTCTTACAAGGAGACTTCACCGAAGCTGTCGTTTATGAAGAAATATTGAAAATGCTAGGCGATGAGATGGTTGATACGGTGGTGTCTGATATGGCTCCCAACATGAGCGGAGTGAATACGACGGATCAATACGCATCGATGTATTTGGTTGAATTGGCGCTGGATATGGCTCGCAATGTACTGAAGCCAAATGGAGCTTTTTGTGCCAAAGTTTTTCAAGGCGTAGGTTATGAAGAGTATGTCAAAGACGTTCGTTCATCCTTTAAACAAGTCATTGTTCGTAAACCTGCTGCATCTCGCCCTCGTTCTCGCGAAGTTTATCTTGTTGCAAAAGGATTCAAAGGATAGGTAAACACGTCCTAGCAAGGTATGCGTTAAGCCGCTTATTTTGTTGGGGCACTTTTATCTAGCAAATGCAACTTATCTGGGACACCGTTCCATTCATCCGCGTCTTGGGGAGCAGGCTTTAACTCAGTAATTACCGGCCATTTTTGACTAAGCTCATCATTTAAAGAAATGTAATGCACTTGATCATCTGGAATTTCTGTATCTTGGTAAATTGCTTCGGCTGGACATTCAGGCACACACAGTGCACAGTCAATACAGATACTAGGGTCGATAACAAGAAAATTAGGCCCCTCAAAAAACGCATCTACCGGACACACCTCAACACAATCAGTGTACTTACACTTGATACAGTTATCTGTTACCACAAAAGCCATGCTGAGCACCTTATTTGAAAAAACAAACGGATTTTAGTCTAACTACTTTAAAACTCAAGAACTGTGACTTTTTATCGCAAAATCGGTGTAAAACTATCATCTACTCGCTAACTCATTTAAAATAAACACATGTACAGATTGTCTGTGCGCTTACTGAGAATATTTACTATGTTACGTTTGACCGATATCATCCTCCCTTTAAACCATTCGGAAACGGATTTAGAGGAAGCTATCTTAGCAAAACTAAATATTCCTAAAACCGAGCTACAAAGTTTTGAGATGTTTAAACGCGGTTATGACGCACGTAATAACAATAATATTCAGCTCATTTATACACTTGATTGTCGCATTGCCAACGAAAACGACCTTTTGGCGAAATTTGCTAATGACCAACATGTGCGCCCTACTCCTGACATGCGCTATAAGTTTGTGGCACAAGCACCAAGCGAAGTTACTGACCGTCCTGTTGTCGTTGGTTTGGGCCCTTGTGGGTTGTTTGCTGCTCTCATTCTCGCACAAATGGGGTTTAAACCGATCGTGCTAGAACGCGGAAAAGCCGTGCGTGAACGCACTAAAGATACCTTTGGTTTTTGGCGTAAAAAACCCTTAAATCCCGAATCAAACGTGCAATTTGGAGAAGGGGGTGCCGGGACATTTTCCGATGGTAAATTGTATAGTCAGGTCAAAGACCGTAAATTTTATGGTCGTAAAGTACTCAAGGAGTTTGTTGACGCTGGTGCTCCAGAAGAAATCATGTATGTCAGTAAACCGCATATAGGGACTTTCAAACTCGTCAACATGGTCGAAAAAATGCGCGAGCAAATCATCTCTTTAGGTGGTGAAATCCGTTTTAGTACCCGTGTAGAAAAACTCGACATTGCCGGTGATACTATCCAAGGGTTACACCTGAACAATGATGAATATTTGGCATGTAAACAGGTTATTCTAGCTGTCGGACATAGTGCTCGAGACACATTCCAAGCTTTGTATGATCAAGGTGTGTATATCGAAGCAAAGCCGTTTTCAGTGGGTTTTCGCATTGAACATGAACAAAGCATGATTGATCAATGTCGCTTTGGAGAGAATGCTGGCAATCCCATTTTGGGAGCGGCTGACTACAAACTTGTTCACCATTGCCACAATGGTCGAACAGTATATAGCTTTTGTATGTGTCCTGGAGGAACCGTCGTAGCTGCGGCATCAGAACCAGGCCGCGTAGTGACCAACGGAATGAGCCAATACTCACGCCATGAACGCAATGCAAACAGTGCAATAGTCGTGGGCATTACGCCAGAACAGGATTACCCAGACCATCCTCTAGCAGGTATTGATTTACAACGTTCTTTAGAAGAATTAGCTTTCAAAGTTGGTGGCGAAAATTATCACGCTCCTGCGCAACTCATCGGTGACTTTTTGAAAGGCCAATCCAGTGCTGAGTTAGGCGAGGTAAAACCGTCTTATACCCCAGGAATTACTCTAACCGATTTGCGTAAAGTCGTACCGGATTTTGTCAGTGAAGCAATCCAAGAAGCTATTCCTGCATTTAACCGACAAATCAAAGGTTTTGCAAAACATGATGGCTTGCTCACTGGTGTTGAAACCCGTACATCATCACCTATTTGCATAAAACGCGGTAAAGGCTATGAAAGTGTTAATATTAAGGGGCTCTACCCTGCTGGTGAAGGAGCGGGTTATGCTGGTGGGATTTGGTCAGCGGGTATTGATGGGATCAGAGTCGCCGAAGCCGTTGCCTTGGCTCATTCCCAGGCAACACCTTTAAACCACGATTAGGCAGCAAATTCAGCTAGTGACTTAGGCCGCGCAACTGCAGAATGCAACTCCCAGAAATACTGATGCGAATCATATTGAGCCGAATTTAGATCTACACTTGCTAAACGATTCGGATCTGTAAAAGTCATACTAGCAGGTGACAATGTCATTAATGGCTGAACAGACTCCTCACTATGACTCAGCACCTGTGACGCGGCTTTAAAATACGTCACAAAATCATGGTCCAGCGCGATCTGTTTAGGGTAACTCACAGCATCATCCGGCATCGCGGCAGTATTAACTTTGAATACCGTTTGCCATCCAGTATCTATTGCAACTTGGTATCGCGCCTGAAGGTATTGACTCACTTGGGCATAAAATGCTTGCCAACCACAAGGCATCGATTTATCACTATTAAAAAAGCGTACGGCCCATGTCAATAAGGGATAACGGTCAGGTTCAGCAGTACAATCATCCAGTAAATCATGCATAAATTGTCCCGCAGCGACCTGATATTCCCATTGTAGGTAACGCATGACGTAGCGTAATAAACCATATCCATCCGCCATAACATACACTTCATACAACGCTTTCATTTTTTTCAGATCCGCAGGTGTATAACTATATGTAGAAGTTAAGAAACCATGTTCGTCTGCTTTTATTTCGTACTTTTCAAGATAATCTGGAGCAGCCATAGGGCTATTAGGTAGCAACTGTGTAGGGTACGCTTTGACCGAAACATCCATATCTATATAACGCTGAAGATCAGCTTGGAAACTAGCCAGAGTCATACCAGGTAAACCAATCATCAAATCCGTAGATAGAGGTAGATTCAAATCAGTGAAAGCCTGTGCCAATTCATCATAACGCTGGGTGCGGATATTCTTGCGGTTAATGACTTCAAGAGTTTTCTCATCCGTCGTTTGGATGGAGATGATCCCTTGTCCGATAATGCCTCCCTCAGTGAAAATCTTTATGATTTCCACTAAACGCCACGTGGAGTTTTTAGTGTAGTTCACAACAATTTCTTGTGGATAACCATAGCGCTTTTTGGTATCAACGATAAATTGTGAAATTTCAATATCTCGGTCGTACAAGCCATAATTCGCATCGGCAATCCACATCACTCGGATTTTATTTTCACCTATCCAGGTAATTTCATCTTTAACCCTTTCGAGGTCAAATTTACGGATTTTTTGATTCGTTGCAGAGCCCCAGTCACAAAAAGTACAACCATAAGGACAACCGCGATTTGTCTCAATAATAGCGGCTTCCACGCGGCCTTGATAAGCATCAAACAACCCTGATAAATAAGGAGATGGTACCGCGTCTGGTGATTTCATTCGCTCGCGGTCTGCAGTACGTAAAAAACGTCCCGTCGTACGCTCCCGATAAGTAAGGCCGGTGACCGAGGCCAATTTACGTAAATCAGCTTCAATACGTCCTTTTGCAGTGCGTTGTAAAGTCGCAAATATCTCAGTAATCGTGATTTCACCCTCACCGTGCACAGCAATGTCTATGGAAGGGTTTTCCGCTAGAAAAGCCTCACACGCATGTGGATAATCGGGAGTACTTGGCCCACCGTGAATAGTATAATTTCCTGCGTTATGTTGGACTACCGCTTGGCTGATTTGCAAGTTTAAATCTATCGACCACATGTAATTACTAAACAACCATACACCTGGACCAAACTTACGGTAAGGACCATTGAACAGTGCATCAGGTTTCATATAATTCAACGGGATGAAATTAAATGTATCCGTTAAAACACCATCTTCATAGGCCAATAATGCGCTGTATAACACCCCTAATGCCAAAGGAAAATGGTTTTCCATATGAGGTACAAAATACACTGGGATCCGCTGGTCTTTACTGGTTTGCTGCCAATCTTTAGGTATATCTAAAGTCAGTGCGTGCTGAGTATCGGTTTGAAACGGTTGCAGATCGAGCTCTGTTTGTGCAATCACTTCTTTTTTCGGAGCCAATAGACCAGCGGCAAACCACAGAGCGACTTTTTCCTCTAAATTCGCTTGCTGTGTTTGCAAAAATGGTTTTTGTTGGAGTACAGATGCTAACGACTTACCCTCACCAAATCCCAACAAACACATGACATCTAATGCTGTTAAGCTCACAAATTCATTAACCGCTGCTGACCATGCCACAAAACCTTGTGCCGTCAATGAAACACTAAAATGTGTACTCAACCGCAGCGCATCGGGAACAGTGGTCACGGAACTCAACAGTGGGTTTGTCTGAAGTGATGATAGCTCAGACAAAGATTTAGCTGTGATCACTGGTGGTTCAGCGACCGCTTCTGTTAATAACGCACCAACATCCACGTATTGTTGTAAACGCTGGGTTACTTTAGCGTAATCAAGGTGAGTAAATACTGAAGTGAGTAAAGGTTGCTGAGCTATTTCGTCGGCAATTTGTGGTACTGGCAAACCAGCATGAAGTGCCGCAGTCTCTATTAATACTAAATCAGCATCACCCATTGGAATAGATTGGGAGGTACCTGCAACATTGGCCAATAAAGGCATGCCATTGCGAAAGAATATAATCTTGTAAGGGTTTATAAACAAGCCAAGCACCTACTATTCAGTGATAAAGTATGTGTATCGATGTTTTGAGAATAAACCCTTGTTAATTCCTTGTAAAGGCTAACCGTTGAGGTTGGGACCTAGCCACATATCAGCTGTTTCAGTTGACCATTTTTTACGCAATGCATAATCATCACGCTGATCAGTTTGAATTTGTGCAACAGCAAAATATCTAGCTTCTGGATGAGCAAAATACCAACCAGACACAGATGCTCCCGGCCACATGGCGAAACTTTCTGTCAACTTCATACCAATGCGTTCTTCCACTTGTAACAGATCCCAAATGAGTTGTTTCTCAGTGTGTTCAGGACATGCGGCATAACCAGGTGCTGGACGTATACCTTGGTATTTTTCTCGGATCAAATCATCGTTGCCCAGCGTCTCATTCGGCGCATAAGCCCAATGGACTTTACGAACTTGTTGATGCAGATATTCAGCAAAGGCTTCAGCAAAACGATCGGCCAGTGCTTTTACCATTATCCCGTTATAATCATCACCTTGCGCAATGAAACGCTCAGCAAGTTCGTCTTCGCCAATCCCGCCCGTTACGGCAAATGCGCCAATATAGTCGGTTCTACCGGAAGATTTCGGCGCAATATAATCACTTAAGCAGTAATTAAATCCCTTAGGCTTATGGGTTTGTTGACGAAGATTATGAGCAATAACCGTTTGCCCAACTGTAGGATAAATTTCAATATCATCCAGCACACTATTCGCCGCAAATAAACCAAATACCCCTTTGGCTTGTAATGTTTTATCAGCTATCAAAGTTTGTAGCATATGTTGCGCGTCATTGAATAATTCAGTTGCTTCGCGTCCGACGACCTCATCGGTCAAAATCCGTGGGTATTTGCCAGCTAAAGACCAAGTCATAAAGAACGGCGTCCAATCGATATAATCCACTAAAGTCGCTAAATCAACCGAGACTTCTTGTACCCCTAACTGCGCTGGGGTCACAATATCCACTGCAGACCAATCACAACTAAACTTATTGGCACGAGCTGCCTCTAGTGAAATTGGTTTAGAACGCGGCTGTTTGCGAGCGTGTTGTTCACGTACTGTTGCGTATTCTTTATCGAGTTTCGCTGCTAATTGTGGACGTAACTCGTCAGAAATTAATTGCTGACAGACGCCAACAGCACGACTGGCGTTAGGCACATAAACCACTGGGTGGTCATAATTTTGCTCAATTTTTACTGCGGTATGTGCCTTTGATGTCGTTGCCCCACCTATTAGAAGCGGTAAATCCATTCCCAAACGTTGCATTTCTTTAGCGACATATACCATTTCATCCAAAGATGGCGTGATCAATCCAGATAAACCTATCATATCTGCACCCTCGTCTTTAGCTACTTGTAATATTTTCGCACAAGGTACCATCACGCCTAAATCAATCACTTCAAAGTTATTACATTGCAAGACGACACCTACGATATTTTTTCCAATATCATGGACATCACCTTTTACTGTGGCCATCACAATCTTCCCATTAGATTGGGATTTTCCGTCTTTTTCCGCCTCGATAAACGGTTGCAAATGACCAACGGCTTTTTTCATTACCCGAGCAGATTTTACAACTTGTGGCAGGAACATTTTACCTTCGCCAAATAAATCGCCCACCACATTCATACCGTCCATTAACGGACCTTCTATGACGTGTAATGGTTTTTCAGCAGCAAGACGCGCAGCCTCAGTATCTTCAATAATATAGTCGGTAATACCTTTGACCAGGCCATGTTCCAAACGCTTATTGACTGGCAGTTCACGCCAAGACAAATCTTCAGCTTTTGCTGCTTTGCCATCGCCTTGGTATTTTGGAGCCAACTCAAGTAGGTTATCAGTTGCTTCGTCATGACGATTTAAAATGACATCTTCGACAGCATCACGCAGTTCTTTGGGAATTTCATCATACACTTCAAGTTGCCCAGCATTGACAATAGCCATGTCCATACCAGCACGAATAGCATGGTACAAAAATACCGAATGCATCGCTTCTCGGACAGGGTTATTTCCTCGAAATGAGAAAGAAATATTTGATAGGCCACCTGACACATGACAATGTGGCAGGTTTTGGCGAATTTTGCGCGTTGCTTCAATAAAATCTACGGCGTAATTGTTATGTTCTTCGATCCCTGTCGCAACGGCGAAAATATTCGGGTCAAAGATAATATCTTCTGGTGGAAAGCCCACCTCTTCAACCAAAATTTTATAACTGCGGGCGCAAATATCGTATTTGCGCTCAATTGTATCTGCTTGACCGGTTTCATCAAATGCCATAACAACCGTAGCTGCGCCATAACGTTTAATTTTTTTTGCTTGCTCGATAAAAGGCGCTTCGCCTTCTTTTAGGCTGATCGAATTAACAACGGCTTTACCTTGGACGCATTTTAAACCCGCTTCAATCACCGTCCATTTCGAAGAATCGATCATAATCGGTACTTTGGAAATATCTGGTTCAGCAGCAATCAAATTCAAAAATCTGACCATGGCAGCCTCTGAATCCAACATCGCTTCATCCATATTAATATCGATGATCTGAGCGCCGTTCTCAACTTGTTGCTTGGCAACCTCTAAGGCCGTTTCATAATCTTCTTCTAGGATCAGACGCTTGAACATGGCTGAACCCGTAACATTGGTTCGTTCTCCAATATTGATAAAACGTGATGCTAAAATAGTTTGTTCACTCATCATCATCTCCTAATGAACAAATGGTTCAAGACCCGATAAACGCATTTTTACGTCGATATCAGGTAATTGACGAGGCTTTATACCAGCCGTCACTTTGGCAAATGCAGCAATATGTTCAGGTGTCGAACCGCAACACCCTCCTACTACGTTAACTAAACCTGAGTTCGCCCATTCTTTAATATGTTCAGCCATCTCATCAGCTTCTAGATCGTATTCGCCAAACTCATTCGGTAAACCTGCGTTGGGATGCGCAGAGACAAAACTCTCTGAGATAGACGATAATTCATCGACATACTGACGTAACAAATCTGGACCTAGGGCACAGTTGAGCCCAAATGAAAATGGCTGCAGGTGACGCAACGAATGATAGAATGCCGCAGTCGTTTGACCAGATAGGGTCCGACCTGAAGCGTCGGTAATTGTCCCTGAAACCATTACTGGTAAGCGTTTATCTAGTTTTTCAAATACTGATTCGACCGCATATGCAGCGGCCTTTGCATTAAGAGTATCAAAAATAGTTTCTAACATGATGATGTCAACACCACCAAAAATAAGTGCCTCAGTGGCTTCTTCATATGCTGCAACAAGCTCGTCAAAAGTCACATTCCGTGCACCTGGATCATTGACGTCTGGTGAAATAGAAGCGGTCCGATTCGTCGGACCAAGAACGCCCGCTACAAAACGAGGCTTCTCCGGGGTGGAGTATTCCAATGCCACTTCTTTGGCAATACGAGCTGCAGCAATATTGATATCTTTAGCAATATCCTGCATGTCATAATCTGCCATGGCTATCGTAGTTGCATTAAAAGTGTTGGTCTCAATAATATCTGCACCGGCAGCGAAGTAAGCGGCATGAATCGCTTTTATCGCCTCGGGCTGCGTCAAAACTAATAAATCATTATTGCCCTTTACATCACAGTGCCAATTTGCAAATTGTTCACCTCGGTAATCTTCCTCGGAAAACTGACGCTCTTGGATCATGGTTCCCATTGCCCCATCGAGAATAAGGATACGTTCTTTTGCTAACGTAGAAAGTTTGGATAAAGTTGTCACGAAAAACCTACTTATAAAAAAGCGTTATTAAATCGAATAACTGTGTTTAGGAAGTGTTGTTAAATCATACGGTGTCACTTGATACACGTAATAATTAAGCCAATTGGTATACAATAAGGTGCCATGAGATCGCCATCTAACGAGTATCTCTTGGCTGGGATCATCTGCTTTAAAATAGTTTACAGGGATAGCTGTCTCACTAGATTGAGCTGAATCTCTTATATATTCCTGTAATAAAGTATCTGCATCATACTCTGGGTGCCCTGTGACAAACACCTGTCGTTTATCTGTAGTAGCACATATATATGCACCACATTCTGAGCCTGCAGCGAGCACCTCAATGCCTGGTGTCTTTGCATAAACCGCTTCAGGAATATTACCAAACCTAGAGTGTGGCGCAAAAAAATATGGATCAAAACCACGCATTAACTCATTGGTGGGCGCAAGTACCGCATGCTCGAAAATCCCGGATAATTTAGTCGGACGAATATCCCGAACGACTCCATGGAAATGATACATCGCGGCATGTGCCGCCCAGCAAAGATACAATGTGGATTGGACATTGATTTGTGCCCAATCAAATATTTCTTGGATTTGCGTCCAATAGGTGACATCTTCATAGGCTTTGAATCCTAAAGGAGCCCCTGTGATGATCAAACCATCATATTGCTTTGCCTTAATCTGGCTAAACGGTTGATAAAAATCATCCATATGTGATTGGGGAGTATTTTTGGGCACCTGATCATCAATGCGAATCAAATCGATGTTAATTTGTAGTGGCGTATTCGATAACAAACGTAATATTTGGATCTCAGTTTCGATCTTATTTGGCATCAAATTTAAAATGCCTACTTCCATTGGCCGAATATCCTGCTCACCAGCACGTGCTAGGTCCATGACAAAGATATTCTCTTGTGTCAGTACGTTTTGTGCAGGTAAATTTTCAGGGATCCGAATAGGCATAACACACTCCTTTCAATAGCATAGAGTTATTGTGTCTGATTTGGGGTAAATGTCAAGAGTTTACGTCTAGACGTCTAAACGTCTTCGTTCGTAAATAAATTCTCAAGTGGCTAGTACCTGAACTGACTAATATATGTAGGAGCAAATGAAAATTAAGTGGCCAATGAAAATGTGCATCTACTGATACAGTGTCTTTGCTAGCTAATGCAAAGCTTTAGGTCTGCTATGCTATGAAGAACCTTGCATACTTTGTAATATCTCTAACTCTGCACGCGGCAAATCACAAGCAGTAATAATTTCCTCAATATCTGCTCCTTCAGCAATCAACTTAGCCGCTTTTGCATAGAGTTTAATTTGTGGATCTTGCTCACCTAATGCGGCAACTTTCTGACTGAGGATTTGTTGTTCATTTTGCAAAGCAAAAACAGCAGCGTCTATTTTAGTTTCGAAATGACTTAATGATTCCCCCTGCACTTGGACTTTTTGACCTAATTCGGTATGTAAATGTCCCATTTTTTGTTGTAACGCAGAAATACTCGCGAGGTTAGCTTTTTGTTCACTTAATAATTTTTGGATAAGCATTTCATGCTGAGAGACCTTTTTAGCACACATATAGGCATACAATAACCCTAGAAAGGCAATACCAAATACAACTAATAGTCCAATCTCTAAAACACTCATCAATACCTATCCTATTTAACGACGAAGAAACACTTTGTCCCAACTAACAAAGTGTTCCTTTAAATGAAGAAGCTGATTATGAGTTCTGCACTTGGCACAGTTTCTCAATTAGCGATGATTATAAACCGCCGATTTCATCCCATTCTTCTTCAGTGAGTAACTTGTTTAAGTCTACTAATATCAGCAAACCATCCTCTCGATTAGAAACACCTTGAATAAATTTAGCGCTTTCTTCGGTACCTACATTGGGTGTCGAATCAATCTCTGAGGTTTTCAAGTATACAACTTCCGCCACACTGTCGACTAAAATACCAACGACATTATTCTCTGATTCAATAATAACAATACGGGTATTATCAGTGACTTCACCTGGCAACAGTCCAAATCGAGAACTCGTGTCGATAACGGTCACTACGTTACCACGTAAATTAATAATACCTAAAACATAATCAGGGGCTCCAGGTACCGGTGCGATTTCTGTATAACGAAGGACTTCCTGAACCTGCATTACATTAATGCCGTAAGTCTCATCAGCTAAGCAATATGTTACCCATTGTAGTACTTCATCCTTCTCAGAACCAGATTGTTCGATAACACGTTCTTCATTCATACCTTTTACTCCACTGTACTCTTTATTGTTGGTTACTGACCAAACCTTGTTGCACCATATCAACAACTGCAAACGTGTCTAACAAAATGCACATTTGCTCTTTTATGATACCGGCTAACCAAGGCTTAGAGCGTGACGGATCACGCCATTTAATATTTTCTTTTTCACATAAAACAGTATCGACCAAATCATGGCAAGCTATACCCCAATTACTGTCATTTAATAAAATTACATATTGATATGGACTTTCCACTTCATCAGCAACACGACCATTAGGATCTATCAACCAGCGGCTGCCATCAACCACATTATAGTTCGTGCCTTTGATGTCCATCACACCCAAACACCACTGTGCCTTACCCGCAATACGCTCGATTTTGGATATTTGATGGATCCCACCAAGCTCAGCCAAAGGAAGCGCAATTTGAGTACCATTAATCACACATACAATACTTTGAAAAGACCTGGCAACTCGTTCGTGTAAGTAGCCATATTCAGTAACAGTCGGCGTATAATCGGTATCTGAAATGGTGCTTTGTGATGTATTGACTGAACTATTTTGCTCTTGCATTTCTGGCACAACAGGAGCAACAACTTGTGGGACAGCGAGGGCAGTAATATCTGCCGATGCGGGTGCATCAAACTCTGGTAAAACCGGCTCCGCCAACTCAGGATAACGATGTAAAGCATTTAAAAATAATGTTTCCAATGGCGAACTATCCAACTCTTCGACTAGCTCGACTGCTGAATGAGCAGGTACACGGCCAAGATGTCCCAAATTCGGTTCATCCGCTAACAACGTATCTAGAAAATCATCCAGTGGCAACACTTCACGCATGCAAGGCCCCTTGATCATTAGAGAAATCATCGATAGGTTGAGTGTTTTTATGATTGGGTAGTTTTCTGATTTTTCCAGGTCGACATTGATGTTGAATATGCATCAATGCCATCGTGTACGCTTTATTCCCTTTCGCTTTTGGGTATGCAATATTTATAGGGGTTAACTGACTACTCGCTTCTCTGAATTGAGTATCCACAGGTATGACGCCTTTCCACAAGTTTTTAGGGTATTCTTCTCTAAGCGTCTGATAGGCACGTGCACTGGCCTTTAATCGTTTATCAAACATAGTGGGTAAAATTGTGGAAGGTAATGCTTTGTGGAGTTTAGTTTCCAACATAGTCAACGATTGCATCATCTTAGTTAAGCCTTGCAAAGCCAAATGCTCAACTTGTACTGGGATCACAACATGCTGACAAGCTGCCAGAGCATTTATCATTAATACGCCTAACATAGGCGGACAATCAATTAATACATAATCGTATTCATCTACCACAGCTTTAATACCATTAGTCAGTTGCAAGCCCATTCCTTGCATTTGTCCGTATTGACCATCTAGCGTCGCTAAATTCATACTACCAGATACAATATCAATATTGGTAAATGTTGTTTTTTGAATCAGTTCTGGTAAACGTTGTTGCGGATATTGAGCGATCAATACCTCAAAAATTGAATGGTTTACTCGTGCATCTGCAGTAAAATAATGAGATAAAGAAGCGTGTGGATCTAAATCTATCAGTAATACTTTGTAGGCTTGCTCAGCTAATAATCCGGCTAACGAAACGGTGGTGGTAGTTTTACCTACCCCACCTTTTTGATTAGCAATCGTCCACACTTGACACTGTTTCATACCATTTCACTCTTGATGCATTGACTGATATGTTCGAGATCAATGTTGACTTGAGCAACCTTTGCTTTGGTCACTGCACCAGGCATACCGTAGACCACAGATGACTTTTCGTCTTGCGCCCAAATCGTTGCCCCAAGTCGTTTTAAGCGCGTACAAGCTTCAGTGCCATCACTGCCCATACCTGTCAAAATAAGTGCTAGTACATCACCACCATAGACTTTAGCAATATCAAAAAAAGTTAAATCAACACTCGGTTTATATAAAATACGACCGTCATCTTCAATGTCAGTAATTCTTATCGTACAAGCACTACTCGTTCCTTTTAATAACATTTGACGACCACCCGGCGCTAGGTAGGCGACTCCCGGTTGCACTTTCTCGCCATCTTTAGCTAACTTTACAGAAACATTTGATGTCTGATTCAACCTCTGCGCAAATGCTTCGGTAAACGAACCTGGCATATGTTGGACCAAGAATATTGGATAGGGAAAAGAAGCTGGTAATACAGCAAGTGTTTTCTGTAGCGCAACAGGCCCACCAGTAGATGCACCAATCGCTAAACATTTATACGTCTTACCTGATTTAACTACACCAGAAATGATTTTAACAGGTTCAGCGACAGGTGCAGTAACTAGTGTTTTTTCAGCTCTAATAAATGTTTTAGGAGCATTCTTTAGCTTAGCAATATCACGCGTTTGGCGTTTCAAAGTATGACGTTTACGCACTAATGTCAAAATTTTACTGCGTAGTTTAAAACCTACATCTTTATCAGGGTTAAACTTGTTATCAAATTCTTTTAATAAAAAATCAACGGCCCCAGCGTCTAATGCGTCTAATGTCTGGTCAGCACCTTCGGCCGTCAGTGACGAAAACATTAATATCGGTACAGGCTGGTGTTGCATAATTTGTTTAACCGCAGAAATACCGTCTAAAACCGGCATTTCCACGTCCATTGTGATGATGTCTGGAGACAATTCCTTTGCTTTTAAAATCGCTTCCTTACCATTACTCGCTGCATCAATAACTTTTAATCGCGCATCCTCCTCAATCATCTCCTTTAAACGGCGACGGTGGAAGATCGAATCATCTACTACCAATACTGTATAGTTCACAAATGCGTCTCTTATTTTAAGTTACTGTTAGCGTACCGCTTCAATAAACTAGGAATATCCAAAATCAACGCAATACCACCATCAGAGGTAATAGTCGCACCTGCCATACCTGCTGTACCTTGCAGTAATTTATCTAGAGGTTTTATAACGACCTCTTCCTGTCCGATCAATGCATCCACCACAAAGCCCACTTGTTGGGTTGATATCTGCACCACAACAACATGCCCTGTGTCCCTGGGGGTGGGCTCTGCTAGTGGGTTTAACCAATCATGCAAATAAAACAATGGAATTGCTCGGTCACGTACAATCATGGTTAACTGACCATCAACTTTGTTGGTCTTTTTGATATCCATATTAATAATTTCATTCACACTGCCCAATGGTAAAGCAAATGTCTGGGCACCACTTTCGATCATTAACGTCGGTAATATCGCAAGTGTCAGTGGTACTTTAATCTCTAGTCGAGTACCAACACCCAGTTCTGAGTGGATATTGACTGAGCCATTGAGTTGATTGATTTTGGTTTTCACCACATCCATACCAACACCACGACCGGATACGTCAGTGATCTCAGTTTTTGTTGAAAAACCTGGAGCGAAAATCAAATTATAAGCTTCAACATCCGACATCCTTGCCGCCGCATCAACATCTAACACACCACGGTCAATAGCGATTTGTTTCAGTTTTTCTGCGTCCATGCCTTTACCATCATCTTCGATGGTTAGTAAAATATGATCGCCCTCTTGAGAGGCCGCTAACTTGACAACCCCCATACGCGGTTTACCTGCCGCCTCACGTTCATCAGGCATTTCTACACCATGATCAACCGAGTTGCGAACCAAATGCACTAATGGATCAGCAAGTGCTTCTACCAAGTTTTTGTCTAAATCTGTGTCTTCTCCAACTAACTCCAGCGTAATTTCTTTCTTTAAACTCCGCGCCAAATCACGGACCACGCGAGGAAAACGACCAAAGACCTTTTTAATCGGTTGCATTCGGGTTTTCATGACTGCACCTTGCAAATCACCAGTAACTACATCCAAATTGGCAATCGCTTTGGTCATACTCTCATCACTGGAATTAATCCCCAGACTAATGAGACGGTTGCGAACCAATACCAGTTCACCCACCATATTCATAATTTCATCTAAACGACGAGTATCGACACGGACTGTCGTTTCAGCTTGAGGTGCAGTGTTCGCTTTCTTCGAATCTTTACCCGCTGCTTTGACTGGAGCAGAACTTTTTGCCACGTTAGATGAGGCCGGTGCTGCCGCCGATTTTTGATTTTGCGCTGTCACTGACTTAGGGGAGTTAGCAGCTGGTGTTGACGGTTGGTCGGTTTTCGAGTCTGGTGCACCAGGTTTAGCTACCTGTTGATTCTGCGGTGCTTTCCCAGATCCATGAAGCTGATCTAACAGCGCTTCAAATTCATCATCACTGATTTCGTCACTATTTGTAGTACTTGGTCCGCCAGCAGGTGCACTAGACGTTGTAGCAGCAGATCCTTTTGCACCACTTTCTGCGGTGTTGTCAGCCGCTGTTTTAAACTGGCCTTTGCCATGTAAATCATCTAATAAGGCTTCAAATTCATCATCACTGATTTCATCCGAAGAAGCGTTGGCAGAAGTTGCTTTCTCACTGTTTGTAGTGGGTGCTATTGGTGCGCCTTTACCGTGCAGCTCGTCTAATAAATCCTCGAATTCATCTTCTGTAATGGCGTCAATACCATCACCAGCATTACCTTGAGAACCCGCATTTGCATTATCATTGGTGGCTTCAGGCATCTCGTCAGTCACATTTTCAATGACTTCAGTAGACTCGCCCAAAATCGTTTCTCCAGGTGTTTCAGGAGAACTTAACTTATGCAGGATATCAATCAATTCTGCAGGTGCTGCCTCTAGCGGATTGCGCGCTTTGACATCTTCAAACATATCCACAACAACATCTGTTGCCTGAAGAATAACATCCATGACTTCAGCATTAAGGCTTCTTTGACCATTGCGCATAACATCAAAGACATTTTCAGCCCCATGGCAAATATCAACTAATTCACCCAATGATAAAAACCCAGCACCGCCTTTTACGGTGTGATAACCACGGAAAATAGCATTCAATAGTTCTCCGTCTTCTGGATTATTTTCTAGCTCAACTAGCTGTTCTTGTAATTGTTCTAATATCTCACCAGCTTCAACTAAAAAGTCTTGTAAAATATCTTCATCGACATCAAATGACATATATCCCTCTCTAGAATCCTAAACTTGATAGTAAGTCATCAACATCATCTTGTCCGTTGACCACATCATCGCGTTGTTCGGCATCAATTACGGGTCCTTCCGCTTTGATTTTATTTTCAGGCTCTGCTTTTTTATCCACCACTGGCTCACCAAAAACCGTCAGCATATGGACTAAATTATCTTGTACTTCTTTCACTAGAGTAATCACCCGTCGAATCACTTGGCCAGTAAGGTCTTGATATCCTTGGGCCATTAATACTTCGGTCATCAAACTATTAAGCTGCTGAGTTTCTTGAGAAGTATCTTTGAGTAATTTATCCAGTTCTAAGCACAAAGCTTTGAATTCACCGACGACAATCTCGCGCGACATCAACTTGTCCCATTCAGGAAGGATCTCTGCAATGCGAGTGTTTATCTCCTCAGTAATCGGCATACTTTTTTCTAAAGCATCCATGGTCGTATTGGCTGCTTTTTCAGTTTCTTCAATCACGTACTCCAAACGAGATTCAGCATCTGGAATGTCTTCTTCGACTAGACCAGTAATTCGGGCATCTAACTGAAAATTATTTAATGAATCATGTAACTGACGCGTCAATTTTCCAACTTCAGTAAATATTTCTGGCGCAGAACGCAAAGCTGCAGCATCAATAGCTGCATTTGCTTCAATTACTTGGCCATTTTCTAAATATTTCACTAGTTGGTGCGCTTCTGCAAGCGACATTAATGACGTAGTTGTTTCAGACATCAAGGTCTCCTTAACTCACTTTTTGGATTAACCCAAACGCTGGAAAATTTTATCTAACTTTTCTTTTAGAGTCGCAGCTGTAAATGGCTTCACTACATATCCATTCACACCAGCTTGTGCGGCAGCAACGATTTGTTCTTTTTTAGCTTCCGCAGTTACCATGAGTACCGGTAAATGTTTTAACTTATCATCCGCTCGAATGGCCCGTAATAAATCTATGCCTTGCATGCCTGGCATGTTCCAATCAGTCACCACAAAATCAAAGTCCCCCTGATTCAACATAGGTAATGCGGTATTGCCATCATCGGCTTCTTGAATATTAGAAAAACCCAAGTCTTTTAATAAATTTTTAATGATTCTGCGCATTGTAGAAAAATCATCTACAACCAAAATTTTCATATTAGTGTCCATGTGCCCTCTTCCTCACTTTCTAATTTTTTAACTGTAATATTGGAAACTGTTATGCTTCAGCGGTTTGCCATGACCGTAACTTTGCTTTGAGCTTTAACATAGCTTGACTGTGAATTTGGCTAACTCTGGATTCGCTCACATCAAGCACTTCACCGATCTCTCTTAGATTCAAGTCTTCATCGTAATATAATGAAAGTACAATCGCTTCACGCTCTGGTAAGGTCGTTATTGCTTTGGCCAGAGACTTTTGAAACGAACCTTGTACGAGTTCGTCATAAGGCGTATCGGCAGACTTGTTCTTATCTGTTGTAATAACATCTTCAGCAACACCCAAATCTTCGATTCCTACGAGCTTGCCGGCATTTACCTCGTTCAGCATTTGATGGTATTGCGCCAACGGCACCCCCATTCTTTCTGCGACATCAGTATCCTTGGCATCGGCACCTGTTTCACGTTCAACTTGAGAAATAGCTTCGGTGATTGCTCGAGAGTTTTTGTGGACGGAACGAGGAGTCCAATCGCCTTTGCGGATATCATCCAGCATCGCTCCTCGGATGCGAATGCCAGCAAACGTTTCAAAACTGGCGCCTTTAGTCCCATCAAAGTTTTTGGCGGCTTCGAGTAAACCAATCATACCGGCTTGAATTAAATCATCTACCAAAACACTAGCGGGTAAACGTACCATCAGGTGATGCGCAATACGTTTCACCAAAGAGGCATGCTTTTCGACTAATTCCTTTCCTTGTAACTGCTGTTGATAAGCTTGTGCTTTTGAACTCACAATTCACCTCCTACTACTTTTTTGTCGACGAGTTGTTCTAAAAAGAATTCCAAGTGCCCTCCTGGCTGATTTGGTAATGGCCATTTCGTCACCTGTTGTGCCAAATTACTTACAGCAACAGCTGCAGGTGAACTAGGAAATGCATCTACAATGGATTGTTGACGTCTCACAGACTTGCGAATATTTTCATCAAATGGCACTGTCGCCACTAACTCTAGTGCGACATCTAAAAAACGACTGGAAACCATAGATAATTTTTGAAAAAGTTCTTGGCCTTCTCGGATATCCCTCACCATATTGGCAACAATTTTAAATTTAAAAACGCCATGTTCACGGTTCAGTAATTTAATCAAAGCGTAAGCATCTGTTAATGAGGTGGGTTCGTCACATACAACCACCATAATATCTTGGGCGGCCCGACTGAAACTGAGCACCATATCTGAAATCCCAGCAGCAGTATCGACCAATAAAATATCAATCGGTGTCTGCATGTTACTAAAAGCTCGAATGAGACCGGCATGTTCAGCTATCGATAAATCAGTCATGGCTTGGGTACCGGATGATGCTGGAGCAATTTTGATTCCATGAGGTCCGGTAATTAAAATATCGTCAATGGTACATTCACCCGCCAATACGTGAGCAAGGTTTCTTTCAACGCGCAAACCCAGTAATACATCGACGTTGGCCAAACCTAAATCGGCATCCAGAACCATGACCCGTTTACCTTGTTTAGCTAGGGCTATGGCAGTATTTAATGTGATATTGGTTTTACCGACACCACCTTTACCACCGGTAACAGCAATTACTTTGACTAATTGCGACTGGTGCATTTTTCTTAAACTGCTTGCTTGATCATCCATCATATTGCTCGCGCTGCATGTTGTGTATGCATTCCTTTAGTATAGTTCACTGAATATTTTTTATATAATTTCGCTGCTTCTGCGACAATTTTTTCCGCTCCAGCAATGGCAATGTCCTCAGGGACTTTTTGTCCATTGGTGACATAACTAAGTGGCAAATCATTTTCTATCGCGACACTGAGAACTTCACCGAGCGAATAACACTCATCCGTTTTGGTCATAATACAACCGGCTAACTCGATCCCTTGATAAGCCGCGATAATGCGTTGTAACACTTGATACTGAGCGCTTGCTTGGGTGACTAGATATTTTTTAATTGGCATATTAGTCACATTTTCGAAAGTCGATAATTGGTTAATCAAACGCACATCACGCTGACTAAACCCTGCAGAATCAATCAACACTAATTTTTTATGACGCATTTGAAAAAGTATATCGGCCAACTCCTGTGAACTTTGTGCTTTTTTTACCTGACAGCCAATGATTTTTCCATATGTAGCGAGTTGCTCGTATGCCGCTATGCGATAATTATCAATGGTCACCATCGCCACAGAATCGGCACCGTGTTGTTTGGCAAATTGAGCAGCTAATTTAGCAACTGTTGTCGTTTTACCGGTTCCGGTCGGCCCGACTAAAGCCACTACACCGCCTTCTTGTGTAATATCATGCCCAGCAATGCGTAAACGATTTGCTAATAACTTCAACACAAACATCCAAGCTTGACGTTCATTACTCGTATCAGGCACAAAGGTCATTAATTGCTCTGCCAACGGTGCATTGATCCCCATTTTTTGTAATTCATGACAAAGGAAATGCTTAACGGGGTTCTGGCGTTGTTTATCTTGTTGAACTAAACCTGCGACTTGATGTGTCAATACACTGCGTAAAGCGTTTAACTCAGCTTTAATTTCCGCAATATCGGTAATATCAGCACTAGTAGTTGCTGTGGACGAGTTTGCTAGCTGTGCTGCTTGAGTTGTTTGTAACGCTGCCTGTTCAGCACTCATTTCGGCTAAACTTTTGGGTCCTTTAGCCGGTGTGTGATGTTCCTTTACATTTGCTTGTAAGGCTTGTGAATGTTGGTCCATTTGTGTCTGCTGATGAATCGTCTGAGCAGACCCATTGGTTTTAGCCATTTGCTTTTCCAACAATGCTTGTAAGTTATCTTGTCCTGAATCGCCAATGATTTCACTCAATGTTTGACTAGGACGGACAGAAGTCGAAGCTGTGTTACGGGTATTGTTCTGTGGCGTCAAAATACGTGGTGCAGTTTCGTCAGTATTTTGTCCAGTCGGATTATTGACTGACCGAGTCGAAGCAGTGTGATTACCTTGTGGCTCCTTGTCATAAGCTGCGACAAGTTCAATCCCGTTGGCCGTTTTTTTATTCGACATGATGACAGCATCTGCGCCTAGTTCTTCTTTAACTAAACGCAATGCTTCACGCATATCTTTTCCTGTAAAACGTCTTATTTTCATTTTCTACTCCGCTAAATACTGCGGTAAACTCAAGGTCTATTGACCAATTGAACTTACGATTTTAATTTGTTTGTCGTCTGGAATCTCTTGATAAGACAATACTTGCAAGCCTTGTACCGCATTTTTAAAGAATCGAGATAATACGGGTCTTAATAATCCAGACGTTAACAATATTGCCGGCTCTCCGGAAATTTCCTGCTTCTGACTTGCCTCGTTTAACGATTGTTGCAACCGCTCAGCCAGGCCTGGCTCTATTCCTGCACCGTCATCACCACCAGCTTGTAGAGACTGATGCAACATCTGTTCCAAATCTGGTGACAAAGTAATTACTGGGATTTCTAGACTGGGTCCATTAATGTCTTGAATAATTAAACGCTTTAGCGCAATTCGGCATGCTGAAACCAATACGTCAGGATCTTGACTTTTCGGCGCAAACTCAGACAAGGTCTGCACTATCGTCCGCATATCCCTGATCGGTACGCCTTCAAAAAGCAATGTTTGTAGGACTTTCACCATCGTACTCAAAGAGAGTAAATCTGGCACTAGGCCTTCTACTAACTTAGGACTTTGTTTTTCGAGCATATCGAGTAACTGTTGAACTTCTTCATGCCCTAATAGTTGGTAGGCATTATTGGTTAATAATTGGCTGACGTGTGTGGCAATCACGGTAGCATTATCAACAACGGTATAGCCTAGTGTTTGAGCATGTTCTCTTTGGTCAGGATTGATCCAAACAGCATCTAACCCAAAAGCTGGATCTTGGGTGGGTGTGCCATTTAAATTACCAAATACTTGGCCTGGGTTAATCGCCATTTCTTGGTCATACTCAATATCAGCTTCACCTACCGTGACACCCATCATGGATATATTGTAGGCATTTGGATTTAAATCTAAATTGTCGCGAATATGTACGGGTGGGATCAAGAACCCTAGTTCTTGTGAAAGCTTCTTACGGACACCTTTAATTCTAGATAACAACTCACCGTTTTGGGTCTTGTCCACTAATGGAATCAAACGATATCCCACTTCTAAACCAATAGTATCGACTTGTTGCACATCATCCCAACCGAGCTCTTTAGTCTCTTGAGGACTATTTTCAGACGGCAGCATGTCAACTTTAGCGGCGTTCTCAGACTCTTGCTTGCGTAAATAAGTACGATACAAGGCATAGCCACCCACCAAGGCACTTAACCCCAAGAATGCTAAATGCGGCATCCCCGGAACAATACCCATGACAAATAATATACCCGCTGTAACATACAAGGCTTTGCTGTTACCCAGTTGCTGACGAATCTCATAGCCCATTTCTTGTGAATCATTTTCACGTGTCACGATTATTGCCGTCGCTACAGAGAGTAGTAAAGATGGAATTTGTGCAACTAACCCATCGCCAATCGTCAGTAAGGTATACACTTCGATTGCGGTACCGAAAGCTAAATCATGTTGCATCATGCCAATAAACAGACCGCCAACAATGTTGATTAACATAATGAATAAACCAGCTATAGCATCGCCTTTGACAAATTTTGACGCACCGTCCATCGAACCATAAAAATCGGCTTCTGAGGTGACTTCTTCGCGGCGTTTTCGCGCTTCATCTTGATCGATATACCCTGCGTTCAAATCTGCATCGATTGCCATTTGTTTACCTGGCATCGCATCCAATGTGAAACGTGCTGATACTTCTGAGATACGCCCTGCACCTGCGGTAACCACTTTGAAATTAATGATGAGCAGGATAATGAATACCACAATACCCACTGCGTAATTACCACCAATGACGACTTCACCAAACGACTGAATCACTTTACCAGCCGCATCTCCACCCTCGTGTCCATACAACAAAACGACTCGAGTTGACGCCACATTCAAGGCTAGGCGCAAAACTGTAGCGACTAATAAAATAAATGGGAAAATGCCAAAATCAATAGGTCGTTTCGTGAACACCGAAACCAAAATAACGACCAAAGAAAGAGCAATATTAAAACTGAACAGAATATCCAATAAGAAAGCTGGCATCGGTAGTATCACCATGCCCATTATCGCCAAAACTACAATAGGTGCGCCTAAACCAGCCCCCATTGTTTTGAACTGTTGACGGTCTAATTTAGGAAAATAACTCGCTAATTGCATAAACAGATTATTGACGTTAGAGAAATCATACTAGAAGTAGTACAACTAACGTGCCAAGTTGCATAACACGTTTTAGGAGACTATAAGGCCACTTTGTGAAAGGTATAAACCATTGATTTATATGAGCTATATTTTTATCGACGTAATTCAGGCGGTATTGGCAAGGACTTGCTCAACGCTTTAGGACGCTGTGCTTTACCTGACTTGTAAGCTTTTAATTGATAGACATAAGCAAGAACTTGAGCGACTGCCATAAACAACTTTTGGGGGACTTCTTGATTGATTTCAGTCGAATAATAAATCGCACGTGCTAGCATCGGAGAAGGAATCAACATCACGCCATGTGCACTTGCTACCGTCCTGATATGCATCGCAAGTTCATCAATACCTTTGGCTACCATCACGGGGGCTCGTTCTCCGTCTTGATCATATTTGATAGCGACAGAATAATGAGTCGGGTTAGTGATGATAACATCGGCTTCTGGAACGTCTTGCATCATTCGGTTAGCGGCTGCTTGGTATTGTAAACGACGAACCCTACTTTTGGTCATAGGGTCGCCTTCAGCGTTTTTCCGTTCATCCTTAACTTCTTGCTTACTCATTTTCAAATCTTTGGTGTATTTATAGACTTGAAATGGGACGTCAATCGCGACAATCGGCAACATTGCTAGAGTCAAAATCAAGAATGCCCATTCGAGCATATCAATCGCATGAAATATGTTTGCAGGAAATAACTCTTGGTCTAAATGTAACGCTTCATCTTTAAAAAATAACAAAGCAAAATACGCAGCTGACAATATAACCACGATTTTAGCAATAGATTTCCCTAGTTCAACTAAAGCATTCACCCCAAACATTCTTTTAAAACCACTGACAGGGCTGATTTTGGTCATCTTAGGCGCTGCGCCTTTCCAAGTGAAATTAAACCCACCTAGTGCAATATTGCCGTAGACACCCCCCACTAATGAAACAACCAAGAACATCAGTACTGGCCACTGCACCAAGTCAATCACCCACCCCCAAGCTTGGAACATGTGAGTAGTGTCATAAGTTTCATCTCGTGATAGGGTAAACGTTCGTTCCGTCAAGCCAAATACTGCCGAAGCGATAAATGAGCCAAAAAACATAAAACCCAGTGCACTTGAGATCAATACTAACGCGGTGGATAACTCCATGGAACGTGCGACCTGCCCTTCTTTGCGGGCATCTTCTATTTTTTTGTCCGTGGGTTCTTCTGTTTTGTCGAAATCATCTTGTGCCATGACGCCCTCCTACAAACACACGCGAACCAACGAGCACATTAACTCTTGGCCACGGTTCCATTGGGTTGTAAAGTGCGTTGTCATATTTTCTAAGGTTAAGAAAATAATGATTAACCCCATGATCTGAGCGATTGAAAAACCAATCGTAAATATATTCATTTGTGGCGCTGCTTTCGTCATAACTCCAAACGCTAAGTTCACAATAAGCAAAGAGACAATGGGCGCTAAAGCGACGGTAACAGCGGCAATAAACAACCAACTCCCCCAATGCGCAATTTCTTTGAACTGTTCAGCAGTAAACCAAACTTCACCAATGGGAAAGGCCTGAAAACTCAAGGCAACGATTTGAATCATCGCCAAATGGCCATCTATTGCCCAAAAAATCAACGTTGCTAAGATTAAGTAAAATTGACCAACCGCTGGCACCGAAATACCATTGATTGGATCAACAATTGACGCAAAGCCCAAACCGGTCTGCATCGCTATTATTTGTCCCGCTAAAACAAAAGTGTCTAGCACCATAGCTGAGATAAAGCCCAGTACGACCCCAACGATTAACTGTTCAATCATCTCAACAAAAGCTCCTGCTGAAACCAAGTCAGTAATGGGTGTCGGGGGAACCATTGGCATAACAGCTACAGCAATAAACATCGCCAATAAATTACGAATCGGCGTGGGTATAGTTTTCGCACTGAAACCGACCATCGAGATCAACATTCCAGAAATACGCAAAAATGGCAGAATATAATCTGCCAAAGCTTGCATGATGGTACTAGTTAAAATTTCCATATTAGTCGGTAACTGTGAATTTTTTGTACATACAATTACCCAATCACAATTGGAATTTTGTGGACCATATTAAAGGTATAATCCATGAATTTTTGGACAAACCAATTGCCTCCCCAGCTCAATACCAACAAAGTCACAATAAGGCGTGGTAAAAAACTCATCGTTTGTTCATTGATACTCGTTGCAGCTTGGAATACTGCTACAACTAAACCAATTAATAGGCCTGGAACGATAATCGCTGAAACCAACACGATAACGAGTAACATCGCTTCTTTTAATAATTCTACGAATACTTCTGGTGACATAAATATTCCTCCTAAGTCCCCATACCAAAACTAGTGGCAAGGGTACCGAATATTAAGTTCCAACCATCCACTAAAACGAACAGCATAAGCTTAAATGGCAATGACACAATCATAGGTGAAAGCATCATCATACCCATGGCCATCAAAATCGAAGCTACAACCAAGTCGAGGATCAAAAAAGGAATAAATAACATGAAACCGATCTGAAAAGCGGTTTTTAGTTCACTTGTAACAAATGCTGGAATGAGAACGGTCAAAGGCACATCAGCGGGCTCAGCAAATTGGTCCTCATAGCCACCTATGCGAATAAACGTTTCTAGATCTTTAATCCGAGTTTGCGACAACATAAAAGCGCGCATTGGTAACTTTGCTTGCTCAAACGCCGCTTTTGCGGTCATCTCTTCACTTAAATATGGCTGTAATGCAGTTTCGTTGACCTCGTCGAACACTGGCGCCATGATAAACATCGTTAAGAATAAGCTGATGCCGATGATAATTTGGTTTGACGGTGACTGCTGCAAACCAATTGCTTGACGCAAAATAGACATCACGACAATAATTCGCGTAAAAGCCGTCATCATCATGATAAATACCGGAATAAGGCTCAAAGCTGTCATAATGAACAACGCTTGTAACGTCATCGAGTAATCTTGAGTACCATCGGTATTATTGGTGACTGTAACAGCAGGAATGCCCTGTGCGAATGACTCACTTGGGAATGCAGCAACTAAAATGCCCACTCCTAGTAAGCCCAGCTGAGTGTAGTATTTGACACCGTCCGTTTTAGTCACTAATTGCGTTAATAACGGTATGATTTGTTCCCCAAAAACCTGCGATATTTTTGCATACAGTCCAAAATTTGTGTTCATGATTTATCTCCACTGACATTTGGGTTAATTTTTTGAGCCATAGCCAGTGCTAATTTATCTTTGAAACTGCCAGTGTTGTCCGCTTCAATATCCAGTGGAGTCTCTAACTTAGCTAAATGAGAAATTTGGGTCGCTGTTACCCCAATTAAGTGCTGCTCTTGTCCTACTTGTAATACCATGATGCGTTCTTTAGTGCCTGCCATCATGCTAGCAACGACATGCATTTCGCCTTTAGTTGCATGAGTGACATTAAAACGACGCATTAAATAGGCCAAGCCAAAAATTATTGCGATAACAAATAATAAAGAAAAGAAAATTGACGCTATTTGTGAAAGACTAGAATAGGAAGTATTGGATTGGGCCAATGCGGCGGGTACAAAAAAACCAAGAAGCGAAGCACATAAAGCAGCTAACCCCTTGGTTTTAAATAGGATTTTATTTGAGTTTTTTAATTCTTTCGATTTGACTAATAACATCTGTTAACCGGATACCAAATTTATCGTTGACGACTACTACTTCTCCATGAGCAATCAACGTGCCATTTACTAAAACATCTAATGGCTCTCCGGCAACTCGGTCTAATTCGACAACTGAACCTTGGTTCAATTGCAATAGATTACGGATGCTAATACTACTTCTTCCCACCTCCATGGAAATATTGACAGGAATATCTAAAATGGTATCCAACTTGTTATTATCAAACTCAGCACCATCACTAGCATCTGATAATTCATCAAAATCAGCAACCTGGACATCATCTACATTATCTTCTGTTGTAGCACTCGTCTCAGCCTCTGCATCTGCTTGTTCAGCCATTGCTGCTGCCCAATCGTCGTTTTCTTCACTCATGACTCTTTCCTCGTACTTATAGGTCGTCGGCTAATATTTGTAATTCTTTGTCACTGTCAATCACTTGACCACCACGGGTTAGTAATTGTAAGTCTGACTTCACGGTAGTTGGTCTAGGGATTTTTTCAACAATTTGTAATGCTAAGTTTTCTCTAGAACGCCCTAACTTGGCTCTAAACGTCGGTAAATCTTCGACGAGTACCGTAAGATTTTCTGGCATATCCACAGGGATGACATCTCCAGCTTTCATGTCCATGACCTCGCGCAAAGAAAGCGTAAAATCAAGTAAATGAGTGTTGATATCTACATCAACATCCATAATTTCATCACGCAGCGCTTTGCTCCATCTAAAATCGGTATCTTCAGTATCCGATTGGACACCAGCATCCAAGAGTTCTCGAATAGGTTCCAACATGGAATATGGTAGAGACACATGAAAATCACCGCCCCCACCATCTAATTCAATGTGGAATGACGAAATGACGACAACCTCTGTAGGGCTCACAATATTCGCCATTGCTGGGTTCACCTCTGAATCCAAATACTCAAAAGAGACATCCATGACTGGCGACCAAGCTTCATTGTAATCCTCGAAAATAATTTTCAATAACATCTGAATAATACGTCGCTCAGTCGGTGTGAATTCTCGCCCTTCAATTTTGGCGTGATAACGACCATCACCACCAAAAAAGTTATCCACCAGAATAAACACTAAACGCGCTTCCATTGTAATCAACCCCGTCCCTTTTAAGGGACGAAAACGCACCATATTTAAGCTAGTAGGGACAAATAGAGTATGGATATATTCACCAAACTTGATCATTTGAATCCCGTTAATAGAAACTTCTGCCGAACGTCGCATCATATTAAAGAGACTGACCCGCATGTGCCGTGCAAAGCGTTCATTAACAATTTCCAACGTAGGCATACGACCCCGTACGATTCTGTCTTGAGAAGAAAAATCATAGCTCATCGTATCTTTATCATCGACGGTAGTATCACCCTCTTCAGGCACATCATCTACACCGTGCAATAAAGCATCAATTTCGTCTTGGGATAATACGTCACTCATAAATTTTTGCTCATTCGCTAGTTATTGCATTACAAAACCGGTAAACAATACACGTTCAATCACTCGTTGTTCAGTTACATCATTTAACCGATTCTGAACTTCTTTTGTGGCAGTCAACTTTAACGCTTCTTTGCCCGCCCCTGTGGCAATATCTTCGGCATTCGTCGCAGAAAAAACTTGTAATAACGTCCCTTCGATTAAAGGGATATGTAGCCTTGCAAGTGCATCATTCTCAACACCTCTCACCATTAATTCGACTTTTATTTGGACCAGACGCTCACGTGTCTGACCTGGAACATTGAAGACAAATGGCCTCGGCATTGCCACATACATTGCAGCTAGAGAAGTATCAATGGGTTCTTCAACCACTTCTTCTGTCGCAGTATCGCCACCTTCTTCACCGTCTGCAGCCACCGCTTCCGCCACGGGTTCTTCTGCAAATAACAAGAAATACGCAGCTGCTCCACCACCACCCAGGACAAGTATGCTCACGATAGCAATGATAATAATTAATTTGCCTTTGCCTGCTGGTTTCGCGTCTTCATCTGCCATTACTTTTTCCTTAAAACCTTAACTGTGTTTGGTACTATTCGCTCTTCTGCCCTAACATTAGCGTTAGGCATAAAAATCAATTCCGCCAATATTTCCATTCGTTATACGTTGTTCTGCAATTATGTTGCCATCTTGTTCTGACTCATCAGAAAATTCGCTATTTTGTGTATCATCATGCTTGGTAGCAAAACTTGGCGTATCCTCAGGTGCATTATCTGCACTTGAGTTATCTTGTTGAATGTTACTTTCACCCAGCTGAATCCCCTGTTCTGACAGCATTTCACTCAATCTTGCAGTGGCTTGTTCAAGCACTTCTCGTGCTTGTGCGTTTTGAACAACAAAGCTAACAGAAGCTGTGTCACCTTGCATACTGACACGAATTTGCATCGAGCCGAGATCCGCAGGATCTAACCTCATATCTGCCGTAATTTGACGATTATTAGCCATAAATCTGACTTTCTCTGTCAATTGTTGCATCCCTTCTGGCTTTTCCATGTTTAATGGCTTACTTGATGGAGTGGAGGTGGCTTTATTTTGCTCAGTCGACAACTGTTGCGTTTCTGCAGAATGTCGCTGAATATCCTGAATAGAGCCTACAATTTCAGTGCCGTTGGCTACTTGCTGTAAGTTTTGTTGAGTAGACTGCTGTAACGCTTGCTGAATACTTGGCAGGTTTTGTTGTAATTGTTGTGTCACACCGTCTATCGCCTTGGCTACTACACCATCTTGGATCGGTAATGCACTTTGTACCAACGAACGTAAATCAAGTCCCGCTACGCGTCCATTGTCTAATTGCTCTTTGACTTCACCCAACGCAGCTTTGAACTGGCCTATAAACTGAGTTTTTGCTGCTTCATTTTGACCGTCAAATACGCCTGCTTGAGCTAATTTACTGGTGGTTTGTTGCGCTAGGCTTTCAACCTGTTCAGGGGTGAGCTGTGTGGTCATCGACAATACCGGATCGAGCGTTTTATCTTTAGTATTATTCATTCCCCCAAGCCCAATGCTGCCTTTTGTCAAAAGTGTGGCATTTTCTGAACCTGAAACTCGCCCTTCAGATTGTCTTAAATAACTCATTTTATTATCTTGTAATGCATTCGCTAGTGCTGTTGCGATCGTTGTTTTTTCATGCATCTCAACTGATTGTTCCTCCTCTGTTTTCACACTAGTCTCTTCTTGTAGAATAGGTAAAATACTACTATTGTCAGTCAGGTTGACGTTATCTAGGTCGTCTACATCAAGTTTATCTGCTTGGTTCTGATCTGTATGCATGACAGTATTTGTTTCGGTATGAACGCTAGTACTCGCTTCAATTACACTTGGCAAACTCTCTGAAATTGTTGCTGGTTTATAAGTAGCCTTTAGCACATTATCTGAATTTTCAGATAATTCAGGAGAGTCACTTAGATTAGTAACGTTAGTATCGGTTTGAGCTGCAGTAAAAACCTCCTTTGTCGAAGCGCTAGGTACACTATTATTTAGCTCTGTAGAGGTGTTCTGTGCTGCTAACAGCAATTCATCCCATTGTGTTGGTGGTAATTCTTGAGCCTCTGCTGTGCCTGAGTGTGTCATTTCTTCCGCACTAGAAACAACCGTATTAGCCGATACTTGAAGCCTTTGTGCTTTCTCAGCAGCTTGGCTAGCCTGACTCCCTAAGTGCTCGTCAATCTCTGAAGTGCTAACAACAGCCCTATCTTGCTTAACGGCTTGTTCATTATGGCGCTGTTGTGCTTCAGATTTGATTACTTCGTCAGTGGCATCTTGGTCATCTTTTTGTTGCGTAGCAGTTTCTAACCTCTGCTTTTCCATGGTTACTAATTGATCTTTGCGCTCTTGCCTAGCGAGGTGTTGTTCGCTTTTTTGCATACTCTTTTCTTGTTTAGCGATTTCTCGTGCCAAGTCATCCGAAAAGACTTGAGGGGTATTTGAATCGCTCCCCCCCTGCTGTTGTACATCCTGTTTTTGCGCATCAAAAGAAAGTACCTTTGTTGCAGAGTTTGCTTGTGTGGCAAACTCTGTGGCTAAAGTGGCAACTTGTTGCATAAGATAATTCCTGTAGCAAATAAGGTTAATAAATAACTCTGGATATATTTTGTATAAAACCAGGTGATATCAGCGTGTATGGTCTCTTTACTCATTAAATAAACAAAAATAACTTGAGCTTTTGGCAATACAGCATTCTGTTTTGCAATAGTTATTCCAAGTTTACTTTTTCTGTTTTTGAATAAACCGTTGGAGGGCAAAGTCATCATGTACAGCTTGCTCTTTTCGAGACTTGGCGAGCTGAGCAGCCGATCTTTTTTTGTCAATCAACTGCTCTATTGCTTTGCGTTTTTGTTGATGTTGGATCCAAATAGATTTGCGTTGTTCTGCAACTAATACAGCTTGGGATTGTTGCTTTGCTTGCATCTCGCACGCTTGATCTAGCTGTCCAACAAAGGCTAACGATTGTTGATAGCGCAATGATTCAACACCTTGTGAGGCATCTTGTGAGATATTTCGGATATATTGAGCTCGGTATTGATTGAGCTGTTCTAATTTTTGACTTTGTAAGTTGAGTTGGTGCTGAGCAGCTTGATAATTTTGCAACGCTTTTTGTTCTTTTCTATGCTCGAGTTCAAGCACTAACAATAATTGTTGTTCGGCCATTACTGTTGTAATCCACCGGCTAATGCCGCCATAGCTTGATGACTATCGGCAAATGGAATGACTTGTTTCATACCTTGTTGGTAAAAAGCTTTAATGGCGTCGTGAGCAGCTATGGATAAATCAATTTTAGGATCAGTACCACGCGTGTAAGCGCCAATACTGATTAAATCTTCGTTCTGTTTGTAAGTAGCATGTACCTGACGAATCACTCTAGATTGTTGCATATGGGTCTCATCAACAATATTTGGCATCACACGACTGATAGATGCCTCAACATCAATAGCAGGATAATGGCCTGTGTCAGCTAATTTTCTAGACAGAACGATGTGGCCGTCCAAAATAGCTCGGGCTGCGTCTGCAATGGGATCTTGCAAATCATCACCTTCTGTCAGTACTGTATAAAAAGCCGTTATAGAGCCTTGCATTTTATTGCCTCGACCCGCGCGTTCAACCAATGCCGGCAAACGCGCAAAGACTGAGGGCGGATAACCTTTAGTTGCGGGTGGTTCCCCCACTGCAAGTGCAATTTCACGTTGAGCCATGGCATAACGGGTAAGTGAATCAACCAACAGTAAGACATTTTTACCTTGATCACGAAAATACTCGGCTACTGCAACTGCGGTTTCGCATCCTTTTAATCGCATCAAAGGAGAGGTGTCTGCTGGTGCAGCAATCACCACTGCTTTTGCTCGCTCTTCAGGCGTCAATATATCTTGAATAAACTCTTTGACTTCTCGGCCACGCTCACCCACCAGACCAACGACCACAATATCGGCATTCGTCCCTCGAGTCATCATACCAAGTAGAACACTTTTACCTACCCCACTCCCGGCAAACAACCCCATTCGCTGGCCATTACCCACCGTGATCATAGAATTTATTGCGCGTACACCAACATCTAATGGCTCTTCAATCGGTTCTCTTAATAATGGATTAATGGGTTGAGTCGTGAGTGGTACGCGTTTATTAGTCGCGATTTTACCTAGTCCGTCCAAAGGATCACCATTCGCATCGATGACTCTGCCTAAAAGTGCATTGCCAACAGGAATACCCGACTCTTTTTGCAAGGGATGGACCCGTGAACCCGGCACGATACCTTTAACATTTTCGGTTGGCATTAAATAAGTAATATCATCCGCAAAGCCAACTACCTCGGCTTCAATTTCACCATCAATGGTTTGTACCAAACACTGACTGCCGACGGGCATGGAGCAACCAATCGCCTCTAAAGTCAACCCGATTCCACGCACTAACTTACCTGAAGCAACCGCTGGCGCTTTAGGTACTTGAGTCACCAAAGACGCTATTTTATTCGCCAGTGTCTGAGCCATGCAATAATCCTTGTTCTAGCATAAATCTGTCGAGGACTTGACGCATTTTTCGTTCAATGGTCATATCAACGGAATTATTATGTGTCACAATATCGCAGCCGCCACGTGAAACTGTTTCATCAGGTACAAACTGCCAGTGTTGTTCTGCGATCACCTCTGCTGTGAAATGTGTTTGGATAATTTCAAGATCTTGGGGATGCAAGCTCACCTGATAATGAGTTTCGTTGAGAGGCAATACTTTGATTCCTTGTTGCAAAGCTCCCACAATGATTTTAGGATTTGTTTGGACTTCGACATCAAGTACCGAGCGAGTTAACTGCAAGACCAATTGAAGTAGCTGTTCTTCGAGGACATCATCAATCTTAGAAATAGGATGAAATAATGTGTTGGCTAATGACTTAAATAATTCAGCCTGAATTTCCACTCGGTTTAAACCGTCTTTTTTGCCTTGCTCAACGCCTTGGATATGGCCTTCACTTTCCCCTTTAGCAAAACCTACTTCATAGCCTTCACTATGACCTTTATCGTAACCTTCTGCGTGCCCTTGGGTTAAGCCATCTTGGAAAGCTGATTGACGTATCTCATCGAGATCACTGGCTGTCAAAGGTGGTAAATCTTCTTCAATTTCTTCTTGGGAAACGGCGACACTTCTCTGTGGTGCTTTATTTAGAGCGTTAGTAGCAGATGACGTCGCCTCTTGAATTTCAGGGATTTGCCATGCGGATAAATCATTTAAATCAGCATTATTCATAATTTATAGGAAGTCATCCCCTCCACCGCCACCTAGCATTATTTCTCCGGCATCAGCTAGTCGACGTGCCACTGATAAAATTTCTTTTTGCGCTGTTTCAACTTCAGAAACCCGAATCGGACCAAGTGCTTCTAAATCATCAAGTAACATTTCTGCAGCCCGCTTAGACATATTGCCAGTAATCTTATTCTTCAGTTCATCCTCTGCACCTTTGATGGCTTTAAGCAAGGTTTCTTGTTGTACATCGCGCAAAATAGCTTGTATTCCACGATCATCAACATCCACTAGATTATCAAAGACAAACATAAGATCTTGGATTTGTTGGCTCATTTCCTCGTCTTGTTCACGGATAGCGTCCATTAATTGACCTTCGATATTCGTATCTAAGTAATTCATAATATTCGCAGCAGATTTCAAGCCACCCATTTTGGCAGCTTGAGTGCCAGCTTGGCCGGCAAACTGTTTCTCCATAATTTCATTAAGTTCTTGCAATGCTGCAGGCTGAACTTCTTCTAAGTTAGCGACCCGCATGAGGAGATCTAAACGCACTTTTTCTGGGAATTGCGCTAGGATTTCAGCCGATTGTTCTGGCTCTAAATAAGACATAACGATAGTTTGGATCTGGGGGTGTTCATTGCGAATAATACTGGCGACTTGTTTAGAATCCATCCATTTGAGTGAATCTAGCCCTTTAGCTCCAGTTCCAGTCAAAATCTGATCAACAAGGTTGGCGGCTTTATCTTCACCTAGTGCAGCAGTCAATGCACGTTTCACAAACTCTTGGCTTTGGAAACCAATCGTAGAATAGTTTTGAATCTCGTCAACAAAGTTTTTGTGCACAGCCGTTATTTTAGGCTGCGTCATGTCTTCGATGCCAGCCATGGCTTGTCCTAAACGCTGTACTTGTTTAGGTTCAAGATGCTTGAGTATCTGGGCTGCATCCTCTTCCGATAAGCTCAAAAGGAGAATAGCTGCTTTTTCTATTCCCTCAAGTTTGGTGACATCATATTCTACTTCATTGCGTTCTGCTAAGTCATTGGGCATGGTCAGTTCCTTATTCGTCCATTAATAACCAGCCTTTGACTACCTGGGCAGACAATTCTGGTTCGTTAGCGACCAATGCTCGAACCGCTTTGAGCACGTCTTCATCTCTATGTAAATCAGGCATCATGAGAGAGCCATCAGAAGCAAATCCTACTTGACCTTCATCAAAGTCTGTATTAAGCATATCTAGAGTATCATCCCCTAGATCTAAGCCTTCATCAGCATCATAGTCACTGGCATCCATACCGCTGTTAGGATCTATCAAACGACGTAGCATTGGACGCACCACAAAGATTATCAACACGATAATAACCAATGCACTTAATGCTAACTTCAAGATAGGTAAGAATCGTGGCTGCTCCCAAAAAGGAATTTCTGCCACAGCGCCCAGATCCATTCGAGTGAACGGGATACTTACTACCTCTAAAGAGTCTCCACGGGTAACATCAAAACCAATTGCACCTTGGAGTGCTTGGCGGATCTTCATTAATTGCTCTTGGGCACGAGGCTCTGAAGTACTGGTCCCGTCCGCCGCTGTAGTATTTATATAATCGACCGCCACAGACACGCTCAAACGACTCAACACACCGGTCTGTTGCTTGGTATGGCTAATGGTTGTATCTAGTTCAAAGTTTCGGGTCGCTTCTTTGCTCGTGTTGCTAGGCGTCACTCGTTCGTTAGCGTTGGCACCTGTCGCATCTTCAGGTAATTGCGCATCAGCCGGCGGTTGATTAGATAATGCGCCTGGGATCCCTGCGATTACCGAACCGTTGGTGATGGTTTCAGACGTCTGTTCACTGCGCACAGCAGGTAAATCTGGGTTGTAGCGACGTTGTGTTTGCTCAACTGAGGTAAAGTCCATAGTGACATCAACTTGAGCGGTATAATTACCTAATCCCAAAATAGGAATTAAAATAGAATCGATTTTTTCGAGATATTCACTCTCACGCTTATTTTCAATTTCATATTCTTTTCTAGCTCGAGAAGATATAGAATTTTGCGAACCAGAGTTCAGTAAACGACCTGTACTATCTGTAACGGTGACACTTTCTGGGATCATTCCAGGTACTGCAGAAGCAACAATATCTACAATAGAGTCGACTTCTTCACTGGCAATGACCGAGCCGCGTTTGGTTTTTAATACGACCGTTGCTGATGGCTTTTTCTCACGGCGTGCAAATACATTTTCTTTTGGAATAGCCAGTAATACTTGTGCGCTTTGCACAGCATTCATCTTTTCAATTGTGCGGGCAATCTTTTGTTCACGAGCATGTTTAAGGCGTTCCATTTCCAATCGTTGCGAAACACCAAAACCCATATCTTGCATGATAATGTCAGAGCCACTATCCGAAGATTGTTGCAAACCTTGTCTAGCCATACCTAATTTAATATTTTGAAAACTTCCTTCTTCTACAAGAATCGTGTTGCCTTCCAAGCGATATGGAATTTGATTTTGGTCAAGATGGTCCAGTGTTTCAATCAGCTCTTCAGTCTGATAAGTACCCAGAGGTCTGTATTCAGGTTGTTGTGCCCAAATCACAATAAATATAGCAATGGCAATACAAATCACTAAGGCAACGACCAAGGTTAATTGACGCATCATATCCGCTGTACCAACAGCTTCTAAAAAACCTGATTTTTGTTCTGCTTGTCCTGAACTACCGATGGTATCGTCACTTATTGCTAGCTCAGTGTTGGTTGCTTCAGCCATAATTTATCTCTTTTTTATACCGGCATATTCATAATGGATTTATATGCTTCCAAAACTTTATTGCGTACTTGTAGTGTTGCCTCAAAAGCAATACTAGATTTTTCTTTAGCCACCATAACATCAGCTAGACTTAGATTGGGATCACCCATATCAAAGGCATTTTGCATATTTCTAGAGGTTGCTTGCATGTTATTCACGTTGTTCACAGCTGATGTCAACATATCTGCGAAATTACTTCCTGAGTTATTTCCCACTTGGCCAATAGGATTAGGCATTGGGCTAGGTTTGATTTCTCCAACCATATTTTGCATTTCTTGATAAAGTGCATTTGCTTTAATATCCATGATGTCTCCTCAAGATGTCACTATTCTGACAGTACTCATAAAATGTTGTGCGTATTACCTAACAACGCAATATGCGTACCAAACTAAAAAATTTTTTAATCCTCTGTAGGTTTAGCTTAGTTTACTAAGGCAACTCAATCCCGACATCCCGCATTTTTGCAAGCTTGTAGCGCAAAGTCCGCGGTGAAATACCTAATTTTTCAGCAACATCTTTGCGCTTGCCATGGCATTTTTGCAACATATCCAGAATAATTTGATGCTCTTGTTGTTGGAGTTCTGTCCCTAGTAAAGGTGACGTTTGTTCAACTATGGAAGCTTGTTGTGCCGATAGGATCTGAGTGTCCATTTCTAGCATTAAATCTTGGCTTTGAATCATATTGTCTTCACACAGTATCAGCGCTCGTTGGATGACGTTTTCTAACTCTCTGACATTGCCAGGCCAAGGGTGCTGTTGAATTTTATTTTTTGCAGAGGCGCCGATAATAATCTTTGGAGAACCGGCTGGTGAATGTTTAGCAACGAGGTGCTCCGCCAATGGTAAAATATCACCAGGACGTTGGGCTAAAGGTAACCAAGTTAGCGGGAACACGTTTAAACGATAGTATAAGTCCTCTCTAAACTCACCATTTTTGACGGCCTCGAGTAAGTCTCTATTGCTCGTAGACAACACTCTTACATCTAACGTTATGGTTTTTCTGGCCCCAAGGCGTTCGACTTCTTTTTCCTGTAGTACACGGAGTAATTTAGCCTGCAAAGACAAATCCATTTCAGTAATTTCATCTAACAAAATAGTGCCACCTTGAGCTTGCTCAAACTTACCTGGACAAGCCTGAATCGCACCAGTAAAGGCGCCTTTTTCATACCCGAATAAAGTTGCTTCCAACATATTATCGGGGATCGCAGCACAGTTAATTGCAACAAAGGGTTGCGCCTTGCGCTTGGAGTGCTGGTGAATATATTGTGAGATCACTTCTTTACCTGAACCTGACGGCCCAGTAATCATTACATTAGCTTCTGATTGAGCAACCTTCCTAGCTAATGTGAGTAAAGCGGTACTTGAGGGATCACCAACAATCGGTTCCGACTGGTCAATCTTATGCATAGGTGCATATTTGTCGACTAAATTAATCAAGACCTGAGGCGCAAAAGGCTTAGTCAAATAATCAACAGCCCCCATGCGAATAGCTTTCACAGCATCATCAATATTGCCATAAGCTGTCATCAAAATAACCGGTAGCTGAGGATGCTTTTTGGTAATATTAGCTAGTAAATTTATCCCCGAAATATTGCCCATCTGTACATCTGAAATGACTAAATCCACCTCAGAGTTATTCAACTCAATCATTGCTTCTTCGGCATCTTGTGCACAAAAAACAGTGTAGCCCCCCAGTAGTAAGGTATCCTCTAGGGCTTCACGTAAACCGTGATCATCTTCAACTATTAAAATTTTTGTTGGCTTCATTTTAACGACTCCTGAGATTGTTTATGCATGGTGACATTAGTGGCTAACGGTAAGGTACAGATAAATTCAGCCCCATCATTATTCGGTTTATTTTTGGCACGAATAGTCCCTTTGTGACTTTGTATAACAGATGCAACCACCGCTAAACCTAAACCTGTTCCATGAGTTTTCGTAGTATAAAAGGGGGTAAACAACTGAGGAATGTGTTCGGGTTTTAAGCCTGGTCCATTATCGCTAATAGTCACCCGTAGGTTGTGCTCTGGAGTGACTGACATGACACAGGTAACAGTGTCACCCATTGCTGAAACCTGAACAGCATTGTGCAGAATATTTTGTAATGCGCCAGCAATCGCATCTTGATTCCCCAATAAATGAATATCCATAGCAGGAACATCAAACGTGAGTGCTATTTTATGTTTAGCTAAAATCCCCGCCATATTACTGTCAATTTGTTGCTGCAAAGAAAATACTGAAAATGTTTTTGCTAATGGTTGCTGCCCACTTTTGGCAAAGACCAACATATCGTTGACTTGCATTTCTAACTCTTTCAACCGAGCTAAAAGCTTTTGACTAAAACGTTGCTGTAAATTTGAAGAATTTGTATCGCCATTGAGGTTTTCGGCATATAACAAAGCAGCGGATAATGGGGTGCGTATTTGATGTGCTAATTTAGCAACCATCTGTCCTAGCGAAGACAAGCGCTGCATATGAGAAATTTTGGCTTGTAACTGACGAGTTTCTGTTAAATCCGTCAAGACGATTAGCTGTCCTATGCTACCTTGTAAAGGGCTAGTCGCTACTTTGACGAGTTTGCCATTACGTAAAGAAACCTCATGACCATCTGACGCTTTTGGCATAAAACAGCTATGAATAATTTCTCGCCACGGTTGATTCAACAATATTGTATCTAATAAAGAATGAGCTGCACTATTCGCTTCTATAATGACCCCTCTACTATCAAGTACCAATAAACCATCGGGCATAGATGCAAAAATTGCAGCATGTTGCTCAATAGATAAGGAAGAAATATGATTGTTTGGAATGATCTGCGCTAGCATAAATACCCTTGTCAATTAAACGGCAATTATTTGCCGTTTACCTAACAAAGCAGTTACTGTGCCAAATAAAAAAACCACCTAAAAAAGGTGGTTTAACTATTGATAAATAAGAACTTTTATTATCTATTGATTTCGTATTTACGCATTTTCTCAACCAAAGTCGTTCTTCGCATCCCTAGTTGATCTGCCGCTCTCGCCACCACCCATTCTTGTTGCTCAAGCGCTTGTTGAATTAAGTTGATTTCTAATTCTGACAAATACTCTTTAAGGTTCACGCCATTGGTCGGTAATGTCGCAGCTCCTGCTGAAGGAATACCAGCTGGCTCTATCTCATCGGCAAACTCAGTGACGTGACGACCGGCAAAGACTTCATTGATCATATGTTTTTCTAGCGCCGCTTCTGTTTCAACCGTTTGGGTTGTTGGCAGCTCGCCACATTGATATTTTGTTGGTAAATCAAACACATCAACCACTTGTGCTGGAAACAATATCGCCAAACGTTCGACCAAATTTGATAATTCTCTTACATTGCCCGGCCATTTGTATTGGGATAAAGAAGTTAGGGCACCTTGTGTAAAACGGACAGTTCTTTGTCCCTGTCCTTCTAGACGAGCAATTAACTCTTGTAACAATAATGGAATATCACCCGCGCGTTCTTTCAGAGATGGGCTTTCTATCGGAAATACATTTAATCGATAATATAAATCTTCACGAAAACTTTCTTCCTCGATCATTTTATCAAGATTTCTATGCGTAGCTGCTAGGATCCGTACATTACATTTAATGGATTTATTACCACCCACGCGTTCAAAAGTTCGCTCTTGTAACACACGCAACAATTTAACTTGCATTTGTAACGGCATGTCACCAATCTCATCAAGAAATAGTGTCCCACCTTCGGCGAGTTCAAAGCGTCCTTTTCGAGCAGATACCGCACCTGTAAAAGCGCCTTTCTCATGGCCAAATAACTCACTTTCTAAGAGTTCATCAGGAATTGCACCACAATTAACAGGAACAAACGCCTGATCTTTACGTGGTGACATATAATGAATATTTCTAGCAATCACTTCTTTGCCAGTCCCTGATTCACCCAAAATAAGCACGTTCGCTTCAGTTGGCGCTACTTGCTCAATAAGTCTTCTTACATGTTGGATCTGCTGACTTTCACCAACCAAAGAACGAAACAAAATGGTTTTAGACGTTTTGCGTGATTTCTTGGGACGGTTCATTAAATGGCTTCTGCATTTTTCCAGCATTTGAGTTAATGCAGGATAAGTAACTGGCTCGATTAACTCCCCGATAATATTGGGCACAATTGACTGATGATCTGGTTTAGAACCGACAATCACAAAAGGAATAAGGGGGAATTTTTCTGATACATCCAAGGCTAGTGAGACATCTGTAGCATCAATAATGACACCTTCAAGCTCTGCTCCAACTTTTAGTAAATCAATGGCTTTACCGAATTCTGCTGTTCGGCAATTTTCACCTAAAAAATTTACAATAGTGGATAAATTTTGGCGACGAGAAATATCGTCACTAATAATTAAAAAGTCTTTCATAGCATCCTTGCCATCTTGGTTTTGACTGTCGTTCTTTCTGGTGTAGTTAGAATCTAAATACATAATATTTTACTGCTTATCAAGAAAACTCAAAATTCAACAGCAAGACATCCTTTGTCTTAGTACTTAGAGCAACATTATTGAGAAGTATAACAAAGTTTTGACGTAGTAGCAGATTTTTTGACGATGGTGACGCTTATTATTTTGTAAGAGATTGCCGATTTCCCTCTGCAGCTCTTGATTCCAAAGCAACAGTCAATTTCTTACAGTAAAATACGCCAATTTTCAGGCGAACATTTTTTAATCAACCAAAAAACATCCACGGTATAAAAAACAATACCCAACATGGATGCTATATTACTTTTTAGTATCGTTGGGTAGCCTTATATCTGCATGAGTAAATTTACTAAAAACTCTTTGCAGCCTCATACCTGCAGTCAACTTTTGTTGCTTGCGGGATAACGTCTTTGAGCTTATAAATAAAAACCAATATGAGTCATAACGATATTCAGTCTGTTGTGCAGGTATTCGAGGGAATACAATATCCGTGAGTTGTGCTGAATAACTTGATTTAATCATAACCCACTCCGCAATACTTTGGTGCGCCATAATCGTCAATAATTTCAAAAAAAGTTGATTCGTATCTCGGTGAGTAAATGCTGCATTTTCTGGGTCGATGATACGTGTCTGGTAGCTGCCCTCTTGGCTATTAGAGTGGCATTGATAATAAAACACGACATTCTCATTATCCTTTGTATCACTTAACTCAGCACTGATTTCGCGTGTTTTACTATTCACCACGAATAGTGTTTTGAATTTCTCTTGTACATCTGACGCATTCGTATGTACTGAGATAGCGTGGTCAAGTTGATAAAAACTGATTAAATCTTCGAGTACTTCAGCCACTGGCGAATCGCAACAAAATATTTGTAGTTGATGAGTACTATCAACATAGTATTCTTTTAACAACTTTTGTGCGACAAATTCTGGATGGGCACATGTCGTGTCAAAAGGGAGTCCTTCTGGATCATCTATTCTAGCCGTTAATTCGTAAATAAAATGGTTCCACGCGTCAATAATCGTACCAAGTAATTGAGTATCATCAAAACAGTATGCATGTTTAAGTAGACGGGCTAAGAAACCTTGTAATGTTCCATTCAAGCAATACAAGGCAATACTGTGTTCTTTAACAAGCTTGACTTGTTTAGCTCGTAAATCCTCAATAAAACTAGACATAGACCTATGCTGCAAAGGCAGTTCAATGACAAACTCTTTTAACAACGATGCAGAGAGGGGGGCATCAATTTTAGCATTGAGCTTAAGCGAAGAAGGTTTAATAAATTGGCTGTCAAAAAAAGTGTTGAGCACCGCTTTTTTATCGCTGTTAGGGATCATTAATAAATCCGGTTGCAAGGGAAAAGTCCCGGGAATAAACGCGCCGTTACTGGTGTTATAAACTACAACTCCTTTATATGCTTTGAGTAGATCCCGCATAGTATCTACAGCTAACTTAAATTCAAACTTGGTTTCGACCTGTTGTAGAAAATTTCCTGGCACTTTCAAAGTATCTGCATTGTCTGCGACAAAATTCGTTATTTCCTGGCCGTCTGAATAATACCCTGACTGTTTAGAATGATGATTTTCTTTGTTGATAAAGCCAAGATCAACGCCATGTAAATAGACGTTTTCAAACCCTGCAGCCAGCACAAAACTCAAAACAAAGTTACTGACTGTTGGATACGCATGATGTAATTTTTGCAGTTGCGGATACGCCTTAAAAAAATAATGACTAGCTGACTCTCCAGCTTTGACCGCAAGAAAAGACATATCAAACAAATCAACCGTATCAGGATGCACGCCGTTACAAGAAATAAAATGTATACCAGCACGCTGTTCTGCTGAACTATTTCTTACAATCCAGCAGTAAGATGCCATATTAGCTTCGACCTCAGCATGAATATCGGGTTTGATACCATAATTCAATAGTGCAGACAAAGCCGTGCCACAGGATATGATGATTGCATTGTCGGCATTTTCTCGTATTTCGGAGATAGCATTATCCAACGAGGGGCCATTACCAATAATAAAAACCGGCGTTTGTTTGTGCTCTTGAGAATCTGACACAGCTAATATCGGTAAGTCGCGATTAATTCCTTCTTGGGTATGTGCCAGACAATGCAGTGAATAATCCGCATTTTCCCCTAGGATAAGTGCTGAGCGCAATGAATCCCTTAATTCATTAAAAATCTCATCTAAATGTACATTCGGGTAAGGTTTATAAAAATAGGTTTGGGCTAAATTATGTTGACCGATCTTGTGAAACTGTAGATTAAAGTCATCAATCAGATGTTGTCCGTTATCCCCGATATTAAAATAAATATGCCCATCATCTTTTTTACAACGTTCCAATATATTGGCCCAATCAACAAAATATAATGAAGCGTAGAAAAAATCCAATTCGCTTTCACAGATGATCAAGTTTTTGATGGTTAATTTGGCAGTGAGCGCTTCAAAACAAAACCCTACTTCCAATCCATAGACAATAAAAGACTCAATCACTTCGGGTAATATGTTTTTTTCAACAAGTTCCCCATCAATTAACTGTCCAATTTTTTGATTCATTTGATGATGCAAGTAATGGATATGTTTGATGCTTTTTATATTAATAATCAACTCATCTTTATGCGGATCAGTCATAAAGTTTTGCACATTGAGTTCACTACTTTTAGCGTGCAGGTAATCAAACAAAAGCACGTGAGTAGATTGATCAATCAGGTTAAATGCGCCATCAATAATACAAGGCGTCCATTGTTTAGGAGTATACTGGTGGTATGTTTGAGCAATATTAGCAATCTCGTTATTAAACGTGGCTATATTTTTTTGAAACTTATCATTAGAAGATGTTAGTAGCTGCAACGTATTTCGGTCACCTGCTGAATATTTTGGATAAAAACTATCATCGATATCATCCAACACAGATTCTGGGTACAAAACACTTGCCATAAACTCACAAAATACTTTGTCATTAAAATGCTGATAGATGTAGACATCACCCACAACACATTGTTGACGCAACTCTTTTAAATCATCCGAAATACGCTGTCCGCTGTTGGGGATCTGCAAGAAAATTTGTGTTTGTTGCTCTTCTGCTAACTGAAAAATATGTGTCCAATCAATAATTTGGGCACTGATATTTAACATGTCACTTTGCGTATCGTAGACAATAATGTATTTGAACTTTTTGGCCGTAAGCATATGCTCTAAATGCCAGCCTGCACCAAGTCCCAATATGACACACACATCACTGGATTGTTCGGTATTTATATGGCGATTCGCTAACTTATATTCGGATAAATTTTCAATAAAACTTTGAAATTGAAGAGCTACACTTTGTTTACCATGATAACCGTATACGCATTGCTGAGTTTTGATTGTAAAAATATTTGTCGGCTGAACACCATCCGATGCATCATGCGCAAATACTTCATACTTTGTGCTTGGTTGTTTAACCAAAGGTAATAGACTTGGAATGGATTTTCGAAAGGCTTTGAGGTTACTTTCAAACAGAGGTTTTGATTGGTTAATATGCGCACTTACTGCTGCAATAGGGTCACGGGTATAATTACTGAGATTTTTATCCATTTATCCAAACTTCTTAATATCCCTCCTAGCTCGCTTCAACTGTGCCAATGTTTGCTGAGTGGCATCTCGCAAATTAGCAAACAGTTCTTCAAGGTACTTCTGGGAGAGTAGCTCTTTTTCAATAAAGCCTTGTTTATTTTTGATTTGATCATCTCTTAAATAATTATCAATGAAAGTACACCTTACATTAACCAACTTAAGAGCTACTGACATTTTTTCGTCATTCAAATCAGCACTTTCATTCGAAGTATGCAATAAACCTTCCAAGTTTGTATTAATTTCGGCCAACGCAGGAGGAGTAAACTCATGTGATAACATAATCCTGTCCTCTACGCTGACTTACTCTGATATGCTGACTCTATTTCACTTTTTGGAATACTCGCCCACGCATCCCTTATAGGTGCTAACAACCCGATCACATCGGAAATTTCAGATGTAGAGTTCTCGATGTTGGCCTGATTAATCAATTCCAACATATAGTTATAAAGCGCCACTATGTTTGACCCAAATTCTGGACTGACATCAATATCAACGGTATCGCGTAAGTTAATTATAATTGCCGTCGCTTTTGACAAATACTCTGATTTCGCAACGAGATCTGTGCGATCTATAGCACCTTTTGCATATGCTAAACGATCTATAGCTCCACTCATCAACATCAAGGTTAATTTATGCGGATCAGCATTCACTAATTGTTGTTTCAGAGAGTCTTTCTGATAAGCATTGATTGCTTTGTATGACATTTTCTACTCCTACCCTAACGAGGATAATAATGCTTGGCTGGTTTGATTCAAACGAGCGACCGTTTGATCCAGGTTCAAATATTTATCTCTTAATGTATCTTCATAACTTGCCATTCTGAGTTCTAGCGTGGCACGGTCATCATTTATTGCATCTTGTTCACTTTTTGCCGTGGTTTCTCGTGATGAAATTAAACCTGAGGAACTGATATATTGTTCAACAAAATCGTTTAATAGATATGCTATGCCAGTATTTTCTGACGCAAATAAATTCGCAATTTCATCAAAATTGTCATCTAGGGCATCGTCCAATCTTTCAGCGCCTGAACCGAGACCAAAGTCAGATGAACCTATTTCTAAGCGACCATCACTATCTAGCTCAACCCCGATTGAGAACAAACCACCCAAAGCATTGCCAGCTACAGCACTACCAACGATGGAAGATAATCCTTGACGGATCCCACGTGTCATTGAATCACCTGCGAGTGCACCATCAGCATCAGCATCGGTCTCACCATAACTGGTCAAACTATCAATCTCGTCAACCAAGCTGTTATATTTTTCAACAAAGGCTTCAATTTTTTCCTTTGTCGCATCTTTATCTAAACCAATATTTAATTCTGTAGCTTGGCGGGTCACCCCGTCATTACCAAATGGTGATACATCTTTAACAGTGAAGCTGACGTTTTGTATGGTATTTTCAAATTCATTAGATGTACTTTCTACCGCTATACCATCAATTACAGCCTTGGCATTGTCTGCAGCAACCACCGGAGATAAATAACTAGCTGTCCCGGTAGAATCTGTTGTACTCAATTTTTGTAATTCGGCAATGTCGTCAGTATTTTCGATGATAAGGTCATTACCCTTCCCGGTTTTCTCTGAAAGAAAGACCAACTTAACCCCATCAGCAGTGCCAGTATCGATAATGTTCGCACTGACACCAAAGTTATCTTCATTTGCATTAATAGCTTCCCTAAGTTCAGTCAAGGTCATGCCAGCAGTCACATCAATAGAAAAACTGTCACTATCCGACGCCAAGGAGAACGTCAGTTTTCCCGTGCCCGATGACAGCACACTATCTGCTGAATTAGCAAAACCGCCATTTTGTGCGTTGACTGTTTCGATTCGAGAGCCACTGGCAAGTTGCTGAACAGTAACTTGATATGCACCTTCTAGGGCTTTTGAACCAGCGGTAGCCTCAAGCACTTCAATGTCCTCAGATGGCTCCGAGATCAAGGGTTTACGCGACTGTAAATCCGAAGCTTCCAGTAAATCTTCTAAAGACGTTTGAAAATCAGAAAGTTTGGACTTTAATTTCCCAAAACTAGAAATAGTAGACTCAACAGCACTTTCTCTTCGATCAAGTGCTGCGACTTTAGGCGCTCTTTCAGCATTGAGTAATTGTCCGACTAAAGACTCTAAATCAAGACCTGAACCTACACCTAATGATTGGATTGACATAAGTCACCTATACTTCACTATTAAATAAAATGCCTGAGCGCAATTCACTATTCTCAGCCATATCTTTTATCTTTTCGGCAATTTTGATAAATTCTTCAGAAGGGATTTGTCGAATCACATCTCCCGACTCACTATCCACAACAGAAACAATAGTTTTAGCGCTGTTTTTATCTATCTGAAAATTTAAATCACGATTGACGGGTTCTAAGGTCGCTACCGCAGCTTCTAGCTCTACTAGATTTGTCTCTAGTGTCACATCATTTTGCATACGTATTTTTTCCTGTTCGCCCAGATTAACTGTTACCTCAGGATATGTTGGCTGAACCGTCCCCTTTTCATTCAAGCTGTTTGCAAGAATCTGACCACTTGTAGTTGAATTGATTTCCATAATACATACCTCATAAACAAGAAACGGGGCCTAGGCCCCGTTTTATCATATTGTAAATTAACCTAGTAGGGATAACGCAGCCTGTGGTCGCTGGTTTGCCTGACTCAATATTGATATTGACGCCTGTTGTAGAATCTGATTACGGGTAAGATTTGCCGTCTCTGTGGCAAAATCTGTATCTCTAATGCGAGAACGTGCCCCTGAAAGATTTTCTGCAATATTTGAGATATTTCTAATGGTGGATTCAAAACGGTTTTGTGTCGCACCTAAGTCAGCTCGAATACCATTGACTGTCGAAATAGCTCCATCGATAGCTGCCATTGCAGTTGATGCTGCAGCGGCTGTACTGACTGAAGAAGCATTAATACCTAGAGTAGTAGCATCTGTATCAGCAATCGTAATATTGATATTTTGACCAGTATCTGCACCTACTAGGAAATTCGCATTAAATGTGCCGTCGAATAAACTGACACCATTAAATTCAGTATCCGAGGTGATTCTAGAAATTTCCGTTACTAAAGCTGTCACTTCTTTGTTTAGAGCTTCGCGATCATCTGCACTATTAACACCGTTTTGAGATTGTACTGCGAGTTGACGCATACGCTGTAATGATGTGGTGATCTCGCTAAGTGCACCCTCAGCTGTTTGTGCAACTGAAATCCCATCGTTAGCATTTCTAACGCCTTGGTTTAAACCTTGGATTTGGGTAGTTAGACGGTCAGAAATTTGTAAACCAGCAGCATCATCAGATGCAGAGTTAATTCTAAAACCAGAAGATAAGCGTTCAAAAGACGTGCTTAAAGAGTTGTTTGTATCAAACATTTGACGTTGCGCGTTTAACGCGGATACATTTGTATTAACGAATAAAGACATTTTATATACCTCATGTGAACTATCGCTACTTCCGGTATATGCGAATAATTCAACCTATTTTTGACTTTGGTCACTACTCCAAAAGTCGCCTCGAATAAACAACCCACTACAGTTATTCATTCCTCTCAAATAAGTTATCGTCACCTAAGAAAAAAGCTTAAGGTTTTTTTGTAATAAATATAATATTCATATAAATCAACCTTCTAGTGTGTACGTATTTCAGTGATAAAGACTCTTATGCAACATGCAGAAACTCTTAGGTAGCCAAACAGACTCTATGTCTTAGGAACAATGAGACGATAATAAGATTTCTTTGCAAAAGTTTTGGAAGTTGGCATAAGGTTTGCTGAATATCGTTTGTAACTTTGCTCATATCTTTTTTGTCATTTAATTGACAAAAAAAAAGCCAAACGCAATGTTTGGCTAAATGCTCTCGTTAGGAGTTGAGCAACTGTTTTCTCGACTGGTGGGATTAAAGTTTGAAAACTGGCCTCTCAACCACTTCTTTACTCTCAGTCCTGCCAGTCGATTTTTTAAATATAACCTACCCTATTGTTAACCTTGTAGCAGGCTCAAAGCAGCCTGAGGTTTTTGGTTTGCCTGCGTCAAAATCGTTGTCGTAGCTTGTTGTATAATCTGAGAGCGGGTAAGTTCTGCCGTTTCAGTGGCAAAATCCGTATCTCGAATTCGAGATCTTGCCGCACTTACGTTTTCAGCTATGTTAGTTAAATTTCTAATCGTCGAATCAAAACGATTCTGAATCGCACCTAGGTCCGAACGTGTGCCATTAATGGTCGATAATGCGGCATCAATTCTTGCTAATGATGTTGATGCATTCGTCTTCACATCGATATCAAACCCTGAAAATAGACCATTGTAACCAAATCCATTTAATTTTGATAAATTAATATCAATCGTTTGTCCTGCATTAGAGCCTACCAAAAAAGAAGCTTTAAAATCACCGGTTAATACGTTTACCCCATTGAACTGTGAAGTACTTGCAATCCTAGAAATTTCGTCTTTAAGCGCGCCTATTTCTTTTTGTATTGCATCAAGATCAGCATCTGTATTGATCCCACTTTGTGCTTGGATCGTCAATTGACGAATACGTTGCAAAGCTGATGATGATTCCTGTAATGAACCTTCAATGGTTTGGGCTAAAGAAATACCGTCATTTGCATTTCTAATACCTTGTTGCAAACCTTCTATCTGAGATGTCATTCTGTCTGAAATCTGTAAACCAGCGGCATCATCTTTAGCACTATTGATTCGAAAACCCGACGATAACCTTTCAAAAGCTGTGTTCAAACTATTGCTTGAGTCAATCAGTTGTCTTCTCGCTGTAATCGAAGACATATTAGTATTAACGTAAATAGACATCCTTTTCTCCTAACTTCCATTTAAATATATTTTTTGGCACACTAAATGCTTTATCCTATTGCCAGTCAAGGATTTGACTGGTGCTTATAACTCACTAATTATAAGCTTAAAGGGAGCGCGAGCTCTAGCTGACGGACAGGTATGATGATTCAGACCTCATACCTCTCACTACCTCCTGGCATCATTCCTGTCAGTCGGCATCCAACTTGCCCATAGTGTGCATCCTTTTCATCCAAAAAACTCTCCGGTTTTCTTAGATAGTATTTGCTTCAGTATACTTAACACTAAAGCAAACTAACCTTGCAGTAAACTTAACGCAGCTTGTGGTCTTTGATTCGCTTGGGAAAGTATTTGGATACTTGCCTGTTGAATAATTTGCCATCTGGTTAGTTCCGCTGTTTCTACAGCAAAGTCGGTATCTCTAATTCTCGATCTAGCTGCACTCACGTTTTCGCTAACGTTTGCTAAATTTCGAATGGTCGACTCAAAGCGGTTCTGAACAGCACCTAAACTTGCTCGTTCGGTGTTCACCGCATCTATTGCAGTATCTAATCTAGCAATAGCCGAGACTGAACCAGCCACAGTACTTACTGATAGAGCGGCTGCTCCGAGTAAACCGATTGCACCAAACCCTTGATTACGCGATAAGTTGATACTGACAGTTTGACCACTTTGTGCTCCAACTAAAAATGCTGAAGAGTAGTCTCCTTGAAGTATCGAACTACCGGCAAACTGAGTTGTAGCCGCAATTCTACTCACTTCCTCTAATAGGTCTTGAACTTCTTTATCAAGTGCATTTCTATCAGAGTCGGAATTAATTCCGTTTTGTGACTGAATAGCTAACACTCTAATTCTTTGTAAAGAACTGGTGATTTCAGTCATGGCTCCTTCGGCAACTTGTGCTAAAGAAATCCCATCATTTGCATTTCGAACCGCTTGTTGCAACCCTTCTATTTGGGTGGTCATGCGGTCTGAAATCTGTAATCCCGCTGCATCATCCTTGGCGCTATTAATTCTAAATCCTGAAGAAAGACGTTCAAAGGCTGTATTAAGCCTATTTGACGATTCGAACATTTGACGTTGAGCACTCAACGAAGAAATATTCGTATTGACATTTAACGACATAGTCATCTCCTAACGAATTGTAATAGACACCTTTATTATTTTTATTTGTGTCAGTAGATACGTGGCTTTGCGCTCTGTTGTATCGGGTCAGGGTACGTTGATTTTTATAGTGTTCCTCTGACATATAAGTTATCGTCCAGACACGAAAAAACCTTTAGCAAAAAACACTAAATTATGAAGAAATATTGAAGAAGTGTGAAAAATCGGGGCCGAAGCCCCAATTATTGCTAGTTTAGAGAGGTAGCAAACTCTTCTTTGCATTTGAAAAAAGCCATTCTACCTCCTGGCATCATTCTCAAATGTCATTCACTTAACCTAACAGCTGTAACGCAGATTGTGGTCTCTGGTTAGCTTGGGCTAAGATAGTTGAGCTTGCTTGCTGTAGGATCTGATTACGGGTTAACTCAGCCGTTTCTGTAGCGAAGTCTGTATCACGAATTCTGGAACGCGCACTGGCAGTATTTTCAGAGACATTCGTTAAATTACGGATAGTCGAATCAAAGCGGTTTTGGACGGCACCTAAGTCAGCACGCATGCCATTGACCTTACTGATAGCGCCATCGATAACAGCTAATGCGTCAGCTGCACCAACGGAGCCACTAACAGCTGCGGCTGTGATATCAATATCTGCTATATTATTTGTATTATCACCAAGATCAGCAGCGTTCATGCCCGAGTCGAGTTTCACGGTGATAGTTTGTCCTGCCTCAGCTCCGACAAGAAATGAACGGTCAGTACTATTAAACACACGTTGGTTGTTGAATTCTGTATCGTTAGCTATGCGATCAATCTCAGTCACTAATGCAGTAATTTCTTTTTGCATCGCAACTTGATCTTCATCCGAGTTAATACCACTTTGAGATTGCACGGCTAGTTGACGGATTCGTTGTAATGAATTGGTTGTTTCATTCAGTGCACCCTCAGCGGTTTGCGCTAACGAAATACCGTCGTTTGCATTGCGTACAGCTTGGTTTAAACCATTAATTTGTGAGGTCATTCGGTCAGAAATCTGAAGACCAGCAGCATCATCAGACGCGCTGTTGATTCGAAAACCTGAACTTAAACGTTCAAAAGATTGGCTTAGGGCATTTGAAGAATTGGTAAGTTGGCGCTGCGCGTTTAGTGCAGACACATTTGTATTGACGAACATTGGCATATGAGTCACTCCTTTACTCTCAGTCCAGCACGAGCTGGCAGGCCGGAATCATTTCCGGATATATATATTTAAAGTCCCACCAAGGTAAAATCTTGGTGTTACTGGCTCTCTCAGAATCCTTATCGACAAATCAAAAATTCCCTTTAACAAATATTGACTATTTACAAAAAAAGATAGAAATACAGGACATGAAGACAACAACACCATTTTTTTGACGATTATTTTGAAGTTTGTGAGGTACTGTGAAGTTTGTGAGGTACGGTGAAGTTTGTGAAGTTTGTCGAGTTCGGTGAAGTTAGTGGGGTACTTTGGAGTTTGTGATGTGCAGGATTTACACCTGCCGATGCAATCTTTTTGAATCGACAGGTGTAGGGAAGTATATAAATACTATATGTATTGGAATAGACTTAAATTGGTGACTTTCGGAAAGGTCGCTAGTGCAGCATTGAACGCCGTTTCTTGTAATGAAAAGCGCGTTGTGGCCTCTGCATAATCTAAATCTTGAATAGAAGAACGGGCTGTTTTGTTGGCAATTTCAATATCTAAATTTGCTGTATTGATTTGCTCAGCGACATTCATTCGTGCACCCAATGAAGAACTTTCTAAAGCAATCTTATTCGCCGCATTATCTATACCAACCAAAGTATCTGATAAGGCTTGAGCAAAGTCACTATCCGATATTGTGGCATCTGTTAATGAACGAACAAATTGGTTTAACGTTTCAGCAGCGTTTCTTTTTACTGGGGGATCTAGTGATATTGTAATCGACTGTCCTGGTGTTCCAGTCAGATTTAACTCTAAGCCCTCATACTCGAAAGCTGCGTCACTCACAAAAGGTAAAGTGTCAATAATAGTGCCTGTACCTACTTGTATGACCTCAATCTCATTGGTCCCGTTGACACGCATTTCAAATTGGTTATTAGTAGGATTTGTTGGGTCATAATAAGTATTATGAAATTGATCGAAGGTAGCTTGCTTTGTAACATCAATACTATTAGCCGTCATACCTGATGAACTATCCAGACTAAATCGTTTACGCGCAAACACATTTTCAAAAATATCTTGCCCAGAAGATGTACTTTGGATGGCCACACTATCAGAAATTTTTACTTCATTGGTACCAGTATCTCCCTGAAATGTATATTGGGCTCCAGTAGCGCCGTAATTGAATGCAAAAGCAGGTTCCTGAGATTGATAACCAGCAAAAATAAATTCTCCACTCGCATTTTGGGTATTCATTAAATCGAAAACTTCGTCTCTGATCTGTGAAATCTCACTAGCAATGGCTTGTCGTTCAGCAACCCCAACAACACCAGAACCGGACTGAACAGTTAACACTCTAGCTCGATTGAGCGCCGTTTTAATACTAGTTAACACGGTATCTTGTTGCTCTAGTGAGTTTTGCAAAAGATCATTATTGCGTTTGAATTGGGTGATTTTATCTAACTCTTCGGTAATGCGAATTACTTTAGCGGCTCCTACTGGGTCGTCCGACGGTTTTGTCAGTTTTTTACCCGTAGCGAGTTGCATTTGAGTTTCACTCAAAGCTGATTGGTTATCTAGGATCGCCCGTAAATTTTGGTTATAAATTTGATTAGTAGAGATACGCATTATTTACCTCACCGCCGCTAAAATTGTATCGAAAATCTCTTGAGCTGTCGTAATAATCCTAGCGGATGCCGCATATGATTGTTGAAAACGCACTAAATTTGCAGCTTCCTCGTCCAAGTTAACACCTGAAACTGAATCAAACCAATTCTCAGATTGGGTTTTCATGACTTCTGCAGCCTCCAGAGAAATCTGAGCACGGCCAGCCGCTTCGCCTACTTTACCTACCATGTTGGCATAGTTTTCATGCAGGGTGGCAAGTTGGCCAGTGCTATTATTACTAATTTTGATAGTGCCTTTAGATTGAATATCCGCCATAGCAATAGCATTACTATTATCTGTAATACCATTTAGGTTATACGCTAGAAAAAAACTATCATTGGCGCGCGGTTCACCCTGTAGGCTTACGTCATATCCAGGATAATCATTGAGTGCGCTAAACGATGCTGGCCACCCCGACGCACCATCATTCTTGGCCTGAGCTAATAAGTTATCTAAGCTAGTCACGCCTGTTACGGAAGCAATAGTGGCCCCATTAGCGTCCAACACGTCATAAGCATCACGAGCTGTAAAACGGATTTCTGTAGGTGGTCCTAACACAGGATCAGGTGATTGGGTTGCCGTCTGCAATGCTTTGGTGCTAGTAAAGGCTGATTGCTCCTGTCCTGAACCCACTGTACTTGTGTTGGTAACAATGGTTGCAGTCACTTTTGCATCGCCAAGATTATTAATACTTTCTTGGGCTCTTAATGGCGCCGCAAAGGCTAAATCTTCAGCTCGAGTCGTTGCCATAGTAATCTCAGTCGCGGCATTACGCGTGGGCTGAATTAAAAACCGATCACCCACTACATAGTTACTTCCTGAAGGAAACTCTAGTTCTATACCACCATTAACAGGGGTAAACGTAGCAGCCTCAGCACTAACCGTCAGAGTTTGTGTAATCGGGTTGTTAAACTCATCTAACGTTGGAGCCCCATCAGGATCAAGCGCATCAACCGATATATCAAATGTATTCGGAGTGCCCCCTGAAGGAGGTGTTAAAATCGTAATTCTGTAATCAGAATCTATCAACTGATGGCTGGCACCGGGAGTTAAGCGACCATACATTTCTGAATCCAAATTAGCATTATCAATGTAGTTCAACGCTGCAAATTCAGGAACCGCTATGATATCACTACCTATTTGTTGGTCGAGATCCATACCCATAGCATTTTGTTGATTCAGATTATCCGCTAAAACCAAAGCCATTTGTCCGAGTTCTCTAGCTGTCGGTTCCAATACATCATTGCGAAACTTGAATAACCCACCTAATGCACCACCAATGTTTTCCTCTGTCACATGGATGGAGGTATTTAACTTCGAGGCAGTGCTAGAGTATTCGGTATTCAATTCCAAAGTACGGAAATTTAAATCTGCCTCACTACTCATTTGCAAAATATTAAATTTTCCAGTATCCATGATCAACGCCTCACCTGAGGATAAACTGACATTGATCGCCCCGGTTCCATTTTGCGAAACCCTAGTCTCAATAGACAAGATCTCAGCTAATTCGAGAATATTTAAATCTCTCTCATTCATAAGAACATTAGGATCACCTACTTGACCATTACCTGATACAACACTAATCGACTCATTTAAATCAGCAATATTTTGAATGAGGCTGTTAGCTCTTTGTACTTGGTTATCAAAGGATAGATTTAATTCGCGCTGTAAATCATCCATGTACGAACCAATCCCAGACATCCGCCCCAGTAAAGTGGTCGTTTGTCCAATCACGAGATCTCGTGATGGTAAATTAGTTGGGTCATCTGCTGCTGTTTGAATAGCTGCAAATAAAGAACTCATCCCCTGAGTGACACTATTTGCTTCATTCGCGAGTATAGAATCTAGATTCCCAGTATTTTGGGCAAAGGACGTTAATTCACCAACATTGGTCGTGTCACGACGCAATTGATTGGTCGCAAAAGAACTCAGTACTCTTTCAGTCGTGCCTTGTCCTACACCACCGTGCTGTTCCCCGATGAATTGCGTGGTTTCACGAACATACCCTTCTGTATTGACGTTGGCGATATTACGACCTGTCGTACTAAGCAAGGTGTTAGACGCAGTGACACCTGAATTGGCTATCGTGAATAAATTAGAATTAATCGTCATAGTTAATCACCTTTCCTTTGCTGCGCTGGGTCAACTTGCATACCATCATTACTCAGTACACTACTGGCAACTGACGCAGAGGCATTCATTTTCGCTAGATCTGAATTATTCAACGCATCCTGCATCGTTTTACTATCTAACACATGCAGTACTTTACGAGCATAATCAGGGTCTGTGGCATACCCTGCTTTTTGTAACTCGGTAAAATATGCTTTAGGTGAGGCGGTGTTGGCAAGTGCCGTTTTATAACGCGGGTTATCTTGTAAAAACTGGACGTAGTCATCAGCCGCATCAGCAAATGAATCATATTGACGAAACTCTGCATGTACTTTTTTAGCTGTACCATTTTCATATTCTAACGTAGGTACTTGGACCTTCTCTCCATGCCACCCGTTATGCGCTTTTATGCCAAATAAATTATGTGCATTCGCATTATTCGTATGGAACATATATTTTCCCCAACCCGTTTCAACCGCAGCTTGGGCTAACAAAGCTTGAGGCTCTAAACCTATATCGTCTGCTACTTTTTCTAGAACTGGGTAAAGAGTAGTGACAAAATCTTCCGGACGTGAAAATGCAGCTGTTTTAGTGACAGTCACGTCTGGTGCGATTGAGTTTTCCGTATTCATTCTAGTGTCACGAACTGCGTCAAGAGATATGTTAGATACCCCATTATGCGTTGCTGCTTGAGTACTGACTCGCAAATGAGGGTTGCGCTGTAAATCTGATAAATTACCATCTGAGCGAATAACGGTAGAAGGTGTGAATGAATCATCCCCACCAAACTGTTGATAGATAACGTTTGCTAATCCCATACTACTGTTCGTCGCCATGGATGTTGCCATTTGTTTGTCATGCATATCACGATAAAACGATACTTGTTGAGAGTTCATCGGTGAATCCTCGTCAGCTAGCACATCACTTGCTTTACGCATCGATTTAATCATCATATTAATGAAGATTCCTTCAAACTGCTTACTAGCTTCCATTAAAGCAGCTTTGTCACCTGTTCTTGCAGCTTGACGTAACTTATCCAAGCTCCCTAAATCATGCACATTACGTGACATATCCAAGGTATCTTGTAATTGCTGACCCGGCATAAAACCGTCACTTTTAATCATTAGATAACAACCAATTCGCCTTGCAATGCACCCGCTTGACGCAGAGCTTCCAAAATAGCCATTAAATCACCAGGTGCAGCACCAACTTGGTTGACGGCACGCACGAGTTCATCTAGCGTCACTCCTGGATCAAATTTAAACATTCTTGAATCCGCCATATCCACGTCTATGATGGATTGAGGAGTAATAGCGGTCTCTCCTTGAGCTAGTGGGTTTGGTTGATCAACTTGAATATTCTCTGAAATCGTGACTGTCAAACCACCATGGGTAATTGCCGCCGGCAGTAATCTAACATTTTTACCGACCACAATCGTTCCGGTCCGAGAATTAATCACGACACGGGCAGAAGCATCCGCAGGGGTAAAGGTAAAGTTTTCTATGGTAGCCAAAAAGCCAATGCGTTGACTCTGATCAGTTGGCGCAGAAACCTTGACTGAGGTTGCGTCAATCGGTCTGGCGATAGCAGTACCGTTAAGAGGATCACCACCCAAACGTTCATTAATTGCATTAGCTAAAGCTTGTGCGGTAGAAAAATCAGGGCGATGTAAATTGAGTGTCAATTCTTTGCCATGCATTAGTCCACTGGGGACTTCTCTTTCTACTAGCGCCCCGTTTGGGATCCGTCCAACCGTAGGTGTATTAGCGATAATACGAGAACCATCTGCACCTTGAGCACCGAAACCACTCACCACTAAACTGCCTTGAGCAACGGCGTACACTTGGCCATCTAAGCCTTTTAAAAAAGTACGCAATAATGTGCCACCACGCAAACTAGATGCTTCACCTACCGATGAAACGGTGATGTCAATCGTTTGTCCTGGCTTGGCAAATGCTGGCAACTCAGCATGTACGGCGACGGCAGCTACATTTTTAATTTTCGGTTTGGTATTTTCATCCAAACTGATCCCAAAGTTTGACAACATAGTCCGAAAACTCTGTTCAGTAAAAGGACTCTGCTCACCGGTTCCAGGTAAACCAACGACTAAACCATAACCGACTAATTGATTAGCTCTAACCCCTTGAATAGAAGCGAGATCTTTAATTCTTTGTTGGGCGAAAACAGAGGTACTTAAGACTATGCTCAGTACTAATCCAGCGCAGAAAAGCTTTGTCAGTGGGTTTTGCATTTTCATAAACATTATAATGGCCACCATGAAGAGTTAAAGAACCGGGTTAGCCAGCCTTGTTGTTGAGCTTCAGAAAAACTTCCCGTACCACTATATTGGATACGTGCATTTGCTATTTTGCTCGATTCGATTTGGTTACCTGGAGAGATGTCTTCTGGGCGAATAATCCCTGTTAAACGGATGTATTCATCCCCTGCGTTTAGGGTCAGCCATTTTTCTCCGCGAATAATCAAGTTATTATTTGGCAAGACATTCACGACTGTCACTGAAATATTGCCAGATAAACTATTACTTTGATTAGTTGAAGCATCACCGCTGAATTCGGTACCACCGTTAATCCCTAATTGAATGGCTTGTCCACCTATATTAATAGCATTGCCACCTAGACCGGTAATCGGACTCAGCTCAACACCACTTTCTCGTGACGTCGCAGTTGCTGCCGATTTACTGGCATTAGTATTTTCTCTTAATTGCACCGTGATGATGTCACCAACCCGTCTTGCTTTTACATCAGAGTATAAACTGTTGGCCGTTTGCGCTCGAAATAACCCGCCATCTTCGACAATCTTTGTCGCGGCTATAGGTGGGATCGGCGGTGCGTAAAACGGGTCATTGGCTTGCACTGGTGGTGTCGTTGTTGTCGAGGAGCACCCCTGCAACAAAAACACAGCAAACGACAGACTGAATAAATAATGAAAACGCATCACGACACCTCTTAATTAGCCATTAAAGTTGTTGAATCACTTGACCAAGCATCTGATCCACAGCAGAAATCACTTTGGAGTTCATTTCGTATAAACGTTGCGACTCAATCAAATTCACCAGCTCTTCGGTCACATTGACATTGGATGTTTCTAAAGCACCTTGCACCAAAGATCCCAAACCATCCACGCTAGGGTTCCCCTGAATAGGCGCTCCACTCACCGCCGTTTCAACGTACAGGTTTTGCCCAATTGGCTGTAAACCGGTTGGATTAATAAAATCACTAATGGTTAGCTGACCGAGTACTTGTGGTTCAGCCTGACCTCTGATAGTGGCTGATACTTCCCCATCTTGTGAAATGGTAATTTGTTGGGCATCAGGTGGAATAGTGACTACTGGTTGTAACAGTAAGCCGGCTCCCGGTGTTACCATTTGGCCTTGGTCATTCAAAGTAAACTGGCCATTGCGGGTATAAGACAAACTGCCATCCGGCTGTTGTATTTCAAAAAAACCACGCCCTTGTACCGATAAATCTAAGGCATTTTCAGTCGTTAACATATTGCCTTGAGTATGAGTCTTCTGTGTTGCGACGACTTTAGAACCAGCGCCGAGCATTAATCCAGAGGGTAATTCGGTATCCGCTGAGGACCGTCCACCTGGCTGATTGATATTTTGATAAAGTAAATCTTCAAAAATAGCTCGGTCTTTTTTAAAGCCTACAGTGCTTGCGTTAGCTAAGTTATTTGATACCACTGATACATCAGTTTGTGCGGCATCTAACCCTGTTTTACTGATCCATAATGCTGGGTGCATAAGCCTTCTCCCCCAATTTATTTATAGAATTCTAAGTAGCTGATTTGCCCGGGTAGATAAGGTATCTGCCTTTTTCATCAACTTAACTTGCATTTCATAATGACGCTGTAATGAAATCATACTAACCATTTCATCAACCGCATTGACATTTGAGCCTTCTAACATGCCACCGGCAACAATTACGGTGGCATCGGCATCAGCTAATTCCGCATTTTTCATGCGAAATAAGCCATCTTCACCGCGTTTAACATCGCTGTATTCTGGTTTAACTAATTTTATTCTACCGACTTCTGCAAGTTCTGTTTCAGGAGCGCCTTGAGGTCGCGTCATCACCATCCCATCGCTAGCAATACTAATATTATTGAATGCCCCTGGGATATTGATTGGGCCGTTGTCACCCATAACTAAATTACCTTTGGCATCTTGTAACATGCCATTGGCATTGATTTGTAAACTGCCTGCTCTGGTATACGCTTCAGCACCATTTTGGTCTTGGACAGCAAAAAAACCATCGCCTTGAATAGCCATATCCAAATCACGACCGGTGGTTTGCAATGGACCTGACTCATAATTATTAGTAGGGCTTTCTGTCATTGCAAAAACACGAGTCGGCAAACCTTCGCCGTATGCAGGCATCGCTCTTGCCTGTTCAAGTTGAGCTTTAAACCCTGTGGTTTGTGCATTGGCTAAATTATTGGCGCGTACGGCAGTACCAAGTAAATCTTGTTTTGCTCCACTTGCCGCAATGTATAACATTTTATCCATGACAATCACTTGACCTATAAAAACATATATTAACTAAAGCAAAGTCAATGCCATAAATGCAAAAAACCGCTAAGATAGCGGTTTTAATGGGATTGTAATTCGATATAAAGATAACCGACAGGAAAATGCCGGTTATTCATTGGTAAACTTATCTAATGTTCAAGATAGTTTGGTTTAACTGATTATTTACTTCTAACGCTCGTGAGCTCGCCTGGAAGTTTCTTTGTGCAACAATCATATCAATCAACTCAGTCGTCAAGTTCACGTTGGCTTGTTCTAGTGCAGAAGAATTAATATCACCATAAGTGCCAGTCGTTGCTTCACCTGCTAATGCTTCGCCTGAAAGGATACTTTCTTTCCATTGCGTCGATGATTGTTGAGTCAAACCCTGTTCATTGGAGAAACGTGCCAAAGCCACTCTGACAATCGGTTCTGACGTACCATTTGAGAACGTTGCTCTAACTAAGCCATCCGCTCCAATATCAATCCCTGTTAACCGTCCTACAGGTAAACCATTTTGCTCTAACGAGGTGACCTCAAAAGCAGATGCAAATTGAGTCGGCTCATTAGGTGTCGCACCATTGGTTTGTAAGTTAAAGTCAATCGATATTTGTTGAGTAGCATCAGAACCGTTAGACAAAATCATGTCACCTAACGCAACTGTTTTTAACTTACTGTCTAATTGGGCAATACCATCGGCAGATTCTATACCAATAAAATCTCCGCCTTGACTGAACTTCAGTTTGCCTGCAGCGACAGCATTACCTGTATTCGCACCTGCTACATTAGCTGCAAGTGCAAGATCTGGTGCTGAACCATCGGAGTTAGTTAAATCCACTAATTCGTCGTCAACTGCAGCTATCACATACCACTCATTACTAACATTTACATCTTGGTCTTTGACAAAGTAATAAGTCATCACATGGCTATCACCCAAAGAATCATAGACAGTGACAGAGGTTGCTGCGTTATATGTGAGAGGATCATCGGGATCAAAGTTTGCCACATCATTAGTTTGGTCACCTGCTGGTAAATTCATCCGCAAATCAACTTCACTGGTAGATTGAGGAGAGCCAGAAGAGTCTGGAATTCGCACAGGAACAGATGTAGATAAGGCAACAGATGAAGATGTACCATCTGGATTCACAGGAAAACCAAGTAAATTATCACCATTGGAATTCACTACGAAGTTATCAGAATCCAGTTTAAATTGACCGGCTCTGGTAAAGGAGAAATCCCGTGAAGTTATCTCAGGCACCGTAGCAAAAAAACCATTACCCGTTATCGCTAAATCTAATGCGTTCTGAGTAAAGGATAAACTACCTTGAGAAAACTGCTGTGAAACTTCTTGAGTTAATACCCCGTCACCCACTTTGGTCTTCCCTGATGAAAGGAGTGAAGAAGCATATACATCACCAAACTCAGCACGTGACTCTTTAAAGCCGACGGTATTGACGTTTGCAATGTTATTAGAGGTTGTATCTAAATCTTTTTGTGCCGCTGAGACACCACTTAAAGCAATATTAAAAGACATTTGCTTACTCCTACTGATTAACCAATTTGAATGACGTCATCAAGCAATATGCTGACGTCACCATCTAAATTTAATACGACGCCATTTGCGCCACCTGATAAGCTGACACTATCAACGTGTCGATTAATTGCGGTTGGTAAAGCGACGCCTTCACCGAACACGGTTCCTTCTGCTTTTACTGAGTAATTACCCGCCGGCAAATCATTGCCATTTTGGTCTTTACCGTCCCAAGCAAATTCAATATTGCCTGCAGCTTGTGTCCCCACATCAATACTTTTTACAATCTCACCACTTGCGTTATAAATATTTATCGACATATCCTGTGCCGTTTGCTCATTCACCACGACTCCAGAGATACCTTGACCTTGAGCTTTATAGCCTGTATCACCAGCGACCAATACATCTTGCCCAATCAGCCCTGAGGCCTGGAGCGCTTGGTTAGAATTCATCGATGAGGCAAAGCTAGTAAATTGTTCGTTTAACTGAGAAATACCATCGGCAGTGGTAAATGAAGTCATCTGGGCAACGAGTTGATCATTTTCGACCGGCTTAGTTGGATCCTGATTGGCTAATTGCTCCGTCAATAAGGCAAAAAAGTCTTCCTGCTTTAAGGTTTGTTCGGTTCCATCTGAGACTTTAACGGCTTCTTCTTGCCAGTATAGTTCTTGGTTTAACCCCGTATTATTTATTGTATTCATGACTTAACCTTAACGCCCTTGACCTAGTTGTAATACTCTGCGGAAGATACGTTTTGTTGTATCAGCGACTTGTACATTCGTTTCATAGGCTTTAGAGGCAGACATCATATCTGCCATTTCTTCAACAATATTGACGTTGGGTTTATAAATATAACCATTTTCATCGGCCATCGGATTACCTGGTGCATATTCGATTTGGAGAGGCTTGCTGCTTTCGACTACACCCAACACTTTGACGCCATTGCCTTTTTCACCCGAATTGCCACCCAACGCTTTTTGCATTTCTGCGGCAAATACAGGATAGCGCGCTCGATAAGTCTCTCCGGCACTACTACTTACAGAATTCGCATTCGCAATATTACTGGCTGTTGTATTTAAGCGCATACCTTCTGCACTCATGCCGGTAGCGGCAATATTCATCACATTAAATAGGCTCATTATTGCCCTCCAGATAAGGCTTTTTTCATACCTTTAAACTTGCCGTCCAAAAATTGTAGACTAGCTTGATAACGCATACCGTTATCCAAAAACTCATTTCTTTCGCGCTGAACATCAACGGTATTGCCGTCACCTGTATCGGGTTGATCCGAAACTCTGAACTGAGCATCACCGATGGCGCTGTTATTGCTTAGAGGGATGTGATTACTATGGGTTGTTTTTAGACCACCAATATTTTGACCACCTTGCAACGCTTTTGACATTGCATTGTTAAAGTCAATTGCACGGGCTTTGTAGCCGGGGGTATTCGCATTTGCCAGGTTACTAGAGATCACTTCCATCTGGTCAGTGCGGACACGGACCGTTGAGTGATGCAGGTGAACCATTCTGTCTAAGTTAATTGCCATAAAAAAACTCCTCGTTTGATGAAGAGTTTGCAAGTGGGATGCCAAAAGTAATAAAGATAAAAAAAAGGAACTAAAAAGTTCCTTTAAATATTATTTAGACACTTGATAATAAAGGCCTGGCGAGGCTTTTACCATGGTGAAAAGGTTTTCAGTGAAGGATACAGATTCCGATGCACCGAGGAACAAAATACTGTCAGGTGTCATCCGATCGGCAATTTGTTGCAGTATTTTGCGTTTCACGTCAGTTGAAAAATAAATCAAAACATTGCGACAGAACACCACATCAAATTTACCTAAACTTTGATAACTATGCATCAGATTCAATGGTTGAAATGAGATGAGCTGTTTCAAATCATCATTGACTTGATGTTTACCCTTGCCATTCACGTGGAAAAATTTATCTAAACGAATTTTGTTCATTCCTCTGGCCAAAGCATGATCATCATATGAGCCTTCTTTGCAGTTCGCCAGCATCTCACTAGATAAGTCTGTCGCTATGATCTTAAATCCATGACGAAACCCATTGGGGTATTTTTCTTTGTACTCTTTATAGCAAATAGCAATTGAGTAAGGTTCCTGCCCCGAAGAGCATGCTGCACTCCACACAGTAATAGGCTTGTTTAACGCATCTAGTTTTGGCAAAATTTCTTTTGCCAGTAACTCATAAGGATAATTATCCCTGAACCATAACGTTTCATTGGTAGTCATGGCATCAATGACTTTATTTTGTAACTGCCGGTTAGAACCTCTGATAGCGGTTTGCAGCACAGTGGTAAGATCTTTTAAGTTAAACTCTTCAATAAATGGAAACAAACGACTGCGTACCAAATATTGTTTACTGTCACCTAATACAATACCGCAGTTTTTTTCTAAAAATTGGCAAAAGTCACGATATGTTGCATCACTAAATTCTCGGTTCTGCACAAAAACTCCTTAGGTATCTAACCACTTTTGTACAGATGTTGCCAACTCATCAGGTTGGAATTTAGCAATAAAATCGTCCGCACCCACTTTCTCGACCATAGCTTGGTTAAAGACACCACTGAGAGAAGTGTGTAAGACCACTTTTAAATTTACTAATGTGGGATCGTTTCTAATCTCGGCGGTGAGTGTATAGCCATCCATTTCTGGCATTTCTATATCGGAAACAAGTACTGCTATTTTATCATTGATATTACCAGTCTCTGCTGCGAGTTCTTTGAGTCTATCCAATGCATCTTTACCATTTTTGGCCATTTCAATTTCTAAACCAATAGGGAGAAGTGCCTTTTTCACCTGATTTCTGGCCACAGAAGAATCATCAGCAATAAAAATAATTTTATCTTCATTACCAACTGTGCTAAGTGTATTTTTCACTTCTTCAGAAACATCAGTACTTAACGGTGAGATCTCATTTAAAATCTTTTCAACGTCGAGGATTTCAATTAACTCGTCTTCTATTTCAGTGACTGCAGTTAAATATGACGCCCCACCCGTTCCTTGGGGAGGAGGTAAAATAGAATCCCAGTTGGTATTAATGATGCGTTCTACTGACCCCACCAAAAAACCTTGAACCGAACGGTTGTATTCAGAAATAATGATAAAACCAGTTTCTACATCTTTTATTGGAGCACCACCTGTAGCCATACTCAAATCAATGATAGAAATCGTTTTTCCACGAATATGTGCAACACCTCGAATTAATGAATTTAACTTCGGCATAGAAGTCAACTTAGGGCACTGCAATACTTCTCTTACTTTAAATACGTTGATACCAAATCGTTGTTTGCTATTTAATCTGAATAAAAGAAGTTCAAGTCGGTTCTGCCCAACTAACTGTGTACGTTGATTGACAGAATCCATAATACTGGACATAAAGGTCTCCAAAATTTTCAGGCACGCTAATTGCTTTCTTAATTGAAATCGTCAAATTACATAACGATTAAACAATTTTTTGACACAAAGCATCCACGTCGATGGTGTTAATAAAGTATAGTTCTGTATCGGCAGTTTTTTGAAAAATAGAAGGTTTTATGAAGAAAAGTATTCAGTTTTTTGTATTTCTGTTGATCATGTCATGTGCAATTTCAGTCAGTCATGCGCTAGCTGATACAAAGCACAGGGATATCATGCTGCAAGCTGCGCAATATATTGCTGAGCGACTTAATGAAGATGCTTTTTATGTCGATGATGAGCAAGTTACGACAAAAGTACAGCCGCAAAAACTCGATCCGAGAACTCATATAGAGGATTGTACGCAGTACACGTTTGCAGTGGCTCCAGACGAATTACTCCAAAAACATATTACAGTGAAAATTTCTTGTTCCGATAAAGAGTGGAGCATGTTTGGTTTTATCCGGGTACATCGAACAAAAGATATTATTGTCGCAAATGGTAATATGGCACCGGGTGATTTATTGACGACCAATAATGTTTCTATTTTGGCAACACCGGTGGAACAAATCAGAGGCTCTGTTTTTTATACTATTGAAGATGTCATCGGTACGAGAGTTAACCGAAGAACCAGAGCCGGCACAATTTTGACACAAAACTTGGTGTGCCATGTATGTGAAGGTGACAAAGTAGATATCATTGCTAGTGCAGGCGGTTTAGCTATTAAAACAGAAGGTATTGCACTGGAGAGTGGCGCTAAAGGCGCCACAATTGCGATACAAAACTTGCGTTCAGAAAAAACGATCATGGCAAAAGTGAGTAATGTCGCACAAGTTAATGTGAGTATTTGAAAAAAAACATTAAGGTATTTATTAAATTGTCGATAAGATCAGAGAGATGTAGTTTGAGGATTTGTAATAAAAGAGGATCATTATGAGTATTAACAATATAAACAGCAGTAACAACCCGCAAATTGAAAGTCAACGGATACAGCAGCAAAACGCTCGCAAAGAGGCCGTTGCTTCACCAAGCGTAGCTGCACAAGAAGATTCTGTGTCTTTGACTCAGTCAGCACAAGAGCTCAACAAACTTCAGGCACAAGCTTATGAAGCTCCGGTTAACAAAGAAAAAGTAGCAGAGATCCGCAACTCGATTCTCAATGGTGAATATCGTGTTAACCCAGAAGCACTTGCGTCAAAAATTGCTAAAATAGAATCGGAAATCTTTGGAGCTTAACTTGTCATCTTTACTTGAAAGCTTAAAAACACAAGAACAACAGCTATCAGATTTAATTGCTGTTCTGGACCAAGAGTTACATTTAATCAGTACTCGAGATGCGGAACAGCTTTTTAAACTGCTGAAAGATAAAGAAGCATTGTTAGAAGCTATACAAGATTTAGATAACGATATCGAACGCTGGTATAGTAAAGCCAAAGAGAAAGGCGAACTCGATAAGGATATCGAACAACATATCGAAAAGTGTAAAAAGCTAATAGATCAGTGTAAATTCCGCACAGAGGTCAATCAAACAGCGGTAGAGAATGGTCAGTTGAGACTAGAACACTTACGCAACATTCTGACCGAACTTAGAGCTAAAGAAACACTGACATATGATAAAGCAGGTAAACCACACTCACGAGCAACATCTCCAGTAATCAAAGCTTAACTTCGCGTATTTCTGAACACTACTGCTCACAACTATATATTTAATAGTAAGTAATCTTACCTATTTTTTTGGGCTTACTAACCGCAATATCTAAATCTCTGATTCTCTGCATATCTAAACTTAACTCGGTAACATAGCTATCTTCACCTACAGGGTAACTTTTTATCACCTTGGCACCTTTGATCAAGCCTTGGACAGACATGCTTAACCGCTGATTATTTATCAGTAAATCCTCTACAGTAGCTTGACTATTCACTTGCACACCATGCACTTGTTCAGCCAACTCTTGGTAGGCTAGTATCTTAGACGCTGTCATTGCGTTAAGCATTTTAGTTTCTCTGTCGGCACCATTTTGAGCTGAAATAGAAGCATATCCAACGCTAGTTAAAATCGGATATTGTTGAGGCTCAATCGTGTCATATGCAATATGAGTGTTCATAATTTGACTACACCCACTCAACATTATCGCCACACTCATCGAACCCGAGACAACAACTCGTGCAAGTTTACGAGGAACTGGATGGGTAGCTTTATGAATATATGGTCGCTCAGTTTTTTGCTGACCCTCTGTAATTTTTTTACCTAGCATCTTTTATTCCCATAAGATTAATTCACATGCATAACCTAAGCACAAATCATTCCATCTATTTATATGTAGTAAAAATCTACACCAATGAACGTGATGCATACACATAGTGGCACAAGTCATGCTTTTAACAACTCGAATAAGTGAATAGCAGTCCAAGAGTAAGTCAAAAAGCAATCATTAAACATGCTGCTACATAGATTTGGAAAATCAGAATGAGATTATCAAAGTACCTAATATTAATACTATGTTTCCTAAATGGTGGGCAATGTTTTGCCCAATGGCAAACTTTAACCGGTACAAGTACCATCCAAAATAACAATATTGCCGATGCGAGAGAAAGAGCAGTAAAAAATGCTTTAGCTAAACTGCCCTTCTCTACTGCACCATTGTTTTCCCAAGAACATAATATTGTGAATGGGGTATTACAAGACTCTACGCTAGCACTCAAGAAATCACTACCACTACATAACATTGATATCACAAATGAAACAATTAAAGATGGTACTCTAAGCATACACATTAGAGTCATGACGGGGCTTAATACCACCCATTGCCAGAGCGATAATGCCTTTAATGTGAATATTGTGACAGGCAAAGCCATTGTCGCAATACCTGAACAATTTTTGGATAACGAACTCTTTGCATTACCTAGTATTATCCCAAACCTGCTAGCGCGAAAATTACATGATAGTTTTGTGCGTATTAATGTTGCTGATATCGTCTTACCACAGGTTTTATCGAGTCAAGAAACACAACATTTAGCACGTGCCGAAAATAGCCAATATGTTCTGCAAATTTTCATCGATGACATAAGCATACAAAGGAGTTTCGCTAAAAAAGGGTACTTCTGGGCAAATGATTCCGCTCAAAGAAATTTGGCGCTAAGATTTTTGGTCAAAGATCAATTAAACGGGGAAAATTTGGTTGACCAAGGGTATAAATTTCAAACGCAATGGCCATTCGCTATCGGGGAAAAAGTAGATGTGTATAGTGCAAGATTTACCCAAACCGAATTTGCCCAAGGATTACGTGACGTTATCGATACCGCAGCCAGCTTAATCAAAGAAAGACTGCGTTGTTTACCATTAACTGGTAATGTACTGAATGTAAAAAACAACCAGGTCATGATTGATTTGGGGACTAGAAACAGAGTAAATATTGGTCAAAAATTTATCTACCCACAAACAGGGGAAATACTTGAAGTGATAAAAACCTCATATAAAACAGCCACTTTACAATCAAGCGACCCTTTATATGTAGGAAATATTCAACCCAAAGACACTGTTGTTACGTATAATATGTAGGGTTTTATAATTGTGAGACTATTATGCAAGACAAGAACGACGATGTACTCGCTTTTATGGCAGAAATGTCTGACGTCAAACCATTGGCTCAGACCGAACATGTCACAATCACTCCCCAAGAAACGTCACTAGCCCAAAAACTCAAGCGGGAAGCGCTAGAACGTGAAGAGGCTAAACTTGCATATCAGTTGACTTTGGAACTGCAAGAATACCTTGACCCTTACGATCTACTTACGCACAAGCAAGATGGGATCCAAGAAGGTGTCTACAAAAACTTGAGACTCGGTAAATACCCTATTGAAAATAGAGTTAGCCTACTCAAAATGAGTTTAGTTGAAGCCCGAGAAAGGTTAATTCAAGTCATTGAAAAGGCTTATGAGAAAGGCCAACGTGTTATTTTGATCCAGCATGGGCTCGGACTCAACAGTCAACCAAAACCGGGGAAGTTAAAAAGCTATATCAATGTTTGGTTAGCTCAGTTTCCCCAGGTAATTGCATTCCACTCTGCCCACAAACAGCATGGTGGTAGTGGTAACACCTATGTGATGTTAAAGAAAAACCCACAACAGAAACTGATTAATAGAGAGAAACATCAAAAACGGTACTAGAAGAGACAACTTAAGGGTAGTTTGTCTCATGTAGTTTTTTCATTTCTTTTTTGGGGTATAAAGTTGGATTTCACTGACCTGGATGGGAACTGCACATGCATTAGATTGCAAAAAAAGAAATAATACAATGTAGGATGCTTTGTACAATTTACAATATAACTACATCACAGTGGATAGATGCCTGCACTAGCCGTTGCGCTCATTAGCGCTGCAATCGTCATAACTACAACCGCAACAAATACACTCGTAAAACCTAATCGCTTGTTTCGTTTAAACATCATATTCCCTGAAATTTATTATTGTTCTTTTGTTCAGTACTATATCTAGTACACATACTATAACCAAAAATTAATTTTTAGCAAAAAAAATCTGGCACCCACTTATATTAAAGCAGATGCCAGATAATTCAAGTTATGCTTTTGTATACCTGATATGCTTTCGATATATATATGGCTGCTCGCTAACAACGAGTGAATTGTTTACCCGACAAATGTACGCGCATTTCTGAACATACGCATCCATGGACCATCTTCTTGCCAGCTTGGATCTTGCCAAGAGTTAGCAACAGCCCGGAAAACTCGCTCAGGATGAGGCATCATGATAGTGACACGACCATCAGTAGAGGTTAACCCAGTAATACCATTTACCGAGCCATTCGGGTTGGCAGGATATTGTTCAGTTACCTGTCCATTGTTATCAACAAAACGCAAGGCAACTTGGTTTTGTGCCTCGATTGCAGATAAGGCATCGGCATGACTAAACTCGGCATGGCCCTCTCCATGAGATACGGCAATTGGCATTCTAGAACCTGCCATACCTTTGAGCAGTATTGATGCTGATTCTTGTACTTCAACCATAGCCACACGAGCTTCAAAGCGAGCTGACTGGTTTTGCACAAAATGCGGCCAATGTTCTGTACCAGGTATGATCGAATGTAAATTAGAAAGCATTTGACAGCCATTACACACACCTAAAGTAAATGTATCTTGGCGCGCAAAAAACTCTGCAAACTGAGTTTTTGCTTGGGCATTATATAAGACTGATTTTGCCCAACCTTCACCGGCGCCCAATACGTCACCATAAGAGAACCCACCACAAACCGCTAAACCACTGAATTGCTCAAGTGTTTTCTTACCACTCAAAATATCAGACATGTGGACATCAACCGCTGTAAATCCTGCACGGTCAAAAGCAGCCGCCATTTCATAATGAGAGTTAACACCTTGTTCACGAAGAATAGCGATTTCTGGACGTATGCCCTTGGCAATATAAGGTGCGCTAATATCTTCATTAATATCGTAAGTTAACTGCGCGTGCAAACCTGGATCCTTCGGATTTTGCTTTGCTTCATGTTCTTGCTGAGCCGTTGCTGGATTATCTCGTAAAGCCTGCATATTGTAGGTCGTCTCAGCCCAAATAGTCCGTAATCGTAAGCGTGAATCATTCAGTACAGTACGCTCATTTATTTGGACTTTGATTACATCTCCTGATACTGCGGTACCAATTTGATGTACATAGTCTGTCAGGCCATGTTTAGCCAACTCCGACAAACACGCCTCTTTATTTACTGCACTGACCTGTAATACTGCTCCTAACTCTTCATGGAATAAAGTCGTAATCTCATCCCCAACAGCAGATAAGTTGATATCAAGACCACAATGCCCTGCAAAGGCCATTTCAGCTAATGTTGTAATTACACCGCCATCAGATACATCGTGGTAAGCCAATGCTAATCCATTTTTGTGGATCGCTTGCATGGCATTAAAGAACGCTTTTAATACTTGCGGATCATCGACATCAGGTACTGTTGCACCGAGCTGTGAATAGACTTGAGCTAAACAAGATGCACCTAAACGAGCTTGCTTTCCACCCAGATTAATATGTAAAAGAACGTGCTCACCTTGGTCTATTTTTAACTCTGGCGTAAGTGTTTTACGAATATCTTGGACTGGGGCAAATGCAGTAATAATCAAAGACATAGGAGCAGTTACAGACTTATCAACGCCATCTTCTTGCCATTGCGTTTTCATTGACATCGAATCTTTGCCAACTGGAATGGTAATCTCCAGCTCTGGACATAGTTCCTCACCAACTGCCTTAACCGCCTCGTACAAACCGGCATCCTCGCCTGGATGACCAGCTGCAGACATCCAGTTAGCCGATAATTTCACACGCTTAATGTCGCCAATATCCGCCGCACTCAAGTTAGTTAGTGCTTCAGCGACAGCTAATCTAGCAGATGCCCCATAGTTGATAAGCGCCGCTGGGGTTCTCTCCCCCATCGCCATTGCTTCACCGTGATATGAGTCGAATGAACTGGCAGTAACAGCAACATCCGCTACTGGGATTTGCCATGGACCGACCATCTGATCTCGCGCAACTAAGCCAGTAACAGAACGGTCACCAATAGTGATTAAGAAGGTCTTTTCAGCCACTGTTGGTAAGCGCAAGACACGCTCCAGCGCATCTGTTACATCGATACCTGTTGTATCTACATCTGTATTTGCTAATGTTTTACTGACCACATCTCTATGCATCTTTGGTGGTTTACCTAATAACACGTCCAATGGCATATCAATTGGATTATTGCCAAACTCTGCATCAGTTAGTAACAGATGTTCTTCTGCTGTGGCCTCGCCTACCACTGCAAATGGCGCTCTTTCACGCGCACAAATATCAGCAAATACTTGAAGGTTTTCTGGCGCAACCGACAGTACATAACGTTCTTGAGATTCGTTACACCAGATTTCATGAGGTTTCATGCCTGGTTCATCGTTGGGAACATTACGTAACTCAAAGTTCCCTCCACGACCGCCATCACTGACTAACTCAGGGAATGCATTAGAGAGGCCACCGGCACCCACATCATGAATAAATTGGATAGGGTTTGCATCGCCCATCTGCCAACATGTATCAATGACTTCTTGACAGCGACGTTCCATTTCTGGGTTATCGCGCTGCACTGAAGCAAAGTCTAAATCAGCATTTGATTGTCCAGATGTCATAGACGATGCCGCGCCACCGCCTAAACCGATATTCATTGCCGGACCACCAAGTGCAATCAACTTGGCGCCTACGGTAATTTCACCTTTTTGGGTATGTTCTTTACGGATATTACCTAAACCACCGGCAAGCATAATCGGCTTGTGATAGCCCCTGACTTCCGTGCCATTAAAACTGTTTACTTCTTGTTCGTAAGTTCGGAAATACCCCAACAAGTTGGGACGTCCAAACTCGTTGTTAAATGCTGCACCACCAAGAGGGCCATTGAGCATGATATCTAATGCGGTAACAATTCTTTCTGGTTTACCATAAGGTTTCTCCCATGGCTGAGTAAATCCAGGAATAGCCAGATTAGAAACACTGAAACCCACCAGACCAGCTTTGGGTTTTGAGCCACGGCCCGTAGCGCCCTCATCACGGATTTCCCCACCAGAACCTGTAGCTGCCCCAGCAAAAGGAGCTATCGCAGTTGGGTGATTATGTGTTTCTACTTTCATCAATATATCAATATGTTCTGCGTGATACTCATACTGGTGTGAAGTGGGTGAAGGAAAGAAGCGACCTGCGAAATTACCTTCCATCACAGCCGCATTATCAGAGTAGGCTGAATGCACATTGTCAGGAGTCACTTCATAAGTATTCTTTATCATTTTAAATAATGATTTAGGTTGTTCTACGCCATCGATGGTCCAGTCTGCATTGAAAATTTTGTGACGACAATGCTCAGAGTTTGCTTGGGCAAACATGTATAACTCAATGTCATTAGGGTTTCTTTGCAGACGAGTAAAACTGTCAAATAGATAATCAATTTCATCATCAGCTAAAGCCAAGCCGTATTCTTGGTTTGCAGTAACCAGTGCTTGCTTCCCTAGTCCTAAAATATCTACCGCAGTGAATTCCCCAGGCGTCGCTTTTACAAATAAATGTTCAGCTTGTGCTATGTCATCTAATACGACTTGGGTCATACGATCGTGAATGAGGCTAGCGAAAGTACTAAGCTGAGTGTCATTTAATGGCGTCTCAGTGGTAAAAGTAAAGATCTCACCTCGTTCAATACGGGATACTTTGTGCAGACCGCAATTATGTGCAATATCCGTGGCTTTGGATGCCCATGGTGATATTGTTCCAAACCTAGGTACAACAATGAATTCTTCACCGGTAATCTCAACACCGTCACTTTTTGGACCGTAAGTCAGTAATTTATCCAGGACATCTTGCTCATTTGCACTCAAACTTTCAGTGTTATCGACAAAATGCACAAAACGCGCAGAGATATTCACTATTGGTAATGCGTGTTCACGACATAATCCTAATAATTTTTGTACAGAGAAAAAAGATAAACTGGTGCTGGCTGGCAGAACTAACATAGGGAGGATCCATGCAAATAAGGAGTTTTTAATTAATCATATTATAGATTATTTAATACCGAATGATAAGTAACTCGTTTATTTGCTGATAATATGCTTATTTTTTACACATTGATTGTTATAATCGAGGGGAGCATTGATTTCATCATGAAAAAGGGTCCCAAATGCATAAGGTAGTGGTTTTATTTACACTCGTGTTCCTAGCGAGTTGTACACCTGTGGAAACCAAAGAAAATGAGCTTGTGAATGTATTGGAAAAACAACAACTTATCGTAGGCACAGAATATGGCGGTCACTCTTATTTTTTACATGATTTGCACCCTGCAGGGTTTGAATACGAGCTGATGCAAGGTTTCGCAGATTTTTTAAATGTCGAATTATCCGTAAAAATATTTTCTCAGCCTGAAGCACTTTTAAAAGCATTAAAAAACAAAGAAATCGATCTTGTTGCCAGTCAGTTTTTATTTGCACCTTACCAGACTCAAGCATTCAAAAAAGGACCTACTTACCAATATTTTGATTTAGTTTTAGTGAGTCATAATCCCGATCACCCAAGGGTCAAAACGCCTGATATTAGTGGCAGCTTATGGCTCCAAAAAGGCAGTTATGCGAGTTATATCCTAAACCAACAAGCACTGAATACCGAGTTAAATTGGCAAACCCATACCGATTTTGATGCAGCTGAACTTTTGAGTTTAGTCGCAAACAAAGAGGTAGACTACACGATCACGGACTCTTTGCTGTTAAATAAAACCAAATTAGCGCTCCCAGAATTAAAAGCAGTAAATACCTTGGTCGAAAACTTAGAGCGCCGTTGGTTATTACAACCAAATCAAGATGATGCCTTGATGGGTGCCTTATTGGAATATTTCGGCGAGGTACACGCCTCAGGACAATTAGCGATCTTACATGACAAATATTTCAGCCATATTGCTAAAATTAATTACGTGGATATTCGTGAATTTATAAAATCCGTAGAAACAACATTACCTAAATATCGTGATTGGTTTATCCAGTATGCTACAGAAGTCGATTGGACGTTGTTGGCTGCATTGAGTTATCAAGAAAGTCATTGGGATCCCAAAGCAGTATCGCCAACTGGAGTCCGTGGTTTAATGATGTTGACCCAGCCAACAGCGAAGGAAGTCGGCGTCACTCGAAGAACCGATGCCGAACAAAGTATCCGAGGTGGGGCGATTTATTTTCAACGCTTATACAACCGCTTACCTGCTCGCATCACTAAACCTGATCGAATTTATTTTGCGTTAGCCGCCTACAATCTAGGGTTAGGACATTTGGAAGATGCCCGTGTTCTTACGCAACGGGCAGGCCTCAACCCTGATTACTGGGTAGACGTAAAACAGTTCTTGCCTTTATTAGTCAAAAAGAAATACTATGATCAAACACGATACGGTTTCGCTAGAGGTGACGTTGCCGTGTTATATGTGGAAAATATTAGGCGCTACTACGAAAGCTTAGAATACATCATAACCCAGGAGCAGGCGAGTCATGCAAATAAAGAGCTTTAAACGTAACACAAATGTCGCTATGAAAGGTTCTCGCCGCCGTCTAATTCAAAAGAAAGCTCATCAAAGGATGTTGAATCGCAGAAAACAATTCCTACAACTCACAGAAGAAGGCTCAGTCGAACTCTCTTCTTAGTAATTTATTGACTTACTCAGTCTTTGTACTGCACGTATCGTCTTTTGCCTTGGCTTTCTCTTCTGTACGTTTGGCTTTGATTTGCTTACGGCGCATTTTAAAAAAATCAGAAATTTGCGTACTACAGACATCACTCAAACACCCATTGTGCACATCCACCTTATGATTTAATGCCGTATGAGTCAGAAGATTCATTACTGAACCGGCAGCACCCGTTTTTTGATCAGAAGCTCCATATACCACGCGTTTTATTCGACTGTGTACAATAGCTCCTGCACACATAGGGCAAGGTTCTAAGGTTACATACAACGTCGCATTCACAATGCGATAATTCTCGATATGCTTGGCAGCATCTCTGATAGCAAGCATTTCAGCATGCGCACTAGGATCATTATCAATAATACTACGATTAAAGCCCTGCCCAATTATTTTGTCATCTAAGACAACAATAGCTCCTACAGGTACTTCGCCCAAAGCTTCTGCTTCAGTTGCAAGCGTTATGGCTTTAGCCATCCAATATTCGTCTTGCTCGTTCGAAACAATTATCATGTGGTGAAATTCACTATTTTTTGGCGAAGTTACTAACTCCAGATACGTAAAGGTATCGGCTGCTAATCGCTAAACTGTTGAAAATAAATTATTTTTTTGGTTGGCATACAACTTGAAACATCTTATTTATCCAAATGATGTGCTTTGCATAAAAAAGTATTTGAAGCATCATACAATGCCAACTAATATTGTACTAAAAGAAGAGGAAAATACCATGGATATGACTGCAATTGCGATTGTTGCTATTATTGCTTGGATGATTGTTTCAATTGTTGAAGCAAGTAAAAAAGGCCAGAAAAAACAACAAGAAACACAACAAGAGCGTAATGAAAGCCGCCAAGAGATTGCCGAACTTAAAGCACGTATAGAAGTTCTCGAAAAAATCGTCACCGATGATAAATATACGCTTAACCAAGAATTTGCTAATTTAAAAAAGAATAATGTCGCATAAGCGGCTTTATTCTTTTGACTGTTTTTGTGCTTTTTTAGTTTCGTTTAGTCCTCAGCACAACTTGGATTAATCAATGTCCATCGAGGATTTTTCGCTCGGCTCGTTCGACTCGTCTGGGTTTACCCGAGATAATTAATACATCACCTGCAGCAACGACAAATCCACCACTTGGCTCATTAATTTCTTCATATGCTCGTTTCACTTTTTTCACTTTAACCCCGTGTTTGTCAAGGTTACATTCGTGTATTGTGCGCCCTGCGACCCAAGCAGAATCAGATATTGTAATAGCATGCATAAACTGTAACTTATCAATATTCTCGTAACTAACCTCGGTTGTTTCTCCAGGAAATACTCCGTGTAAATGGTCATATTTTTGTTTACGCTCTTTTTGTATCCTTTTTAAGATGCGTGAAATGGGTACGCCACTGTAATGATAAATTTGAGAAACGAGCATAAGGCTACCTTCTTGGATTTCAGGCACAACCTGAGATGCACCAGCAGCATACAAAGTATCCAAATGATAATCTTTTCTCGTACGAACAATAATAGGCAATGTTTCGGAAATATCTCGAATAGTTCGAATAGCGTCGACCGCTTTATTCGTTTGATCAAAAGTAATCACCACACTTTGCGCATACTCTATATTCGCATTATGCAAGATACTCTTTTGGCTCACATCACCGAAGATAATTGGCTCTGAAGCCAACAGTGATTCTTGGACACGGATCGGATCAAAATCGATAGCCATATAGGCGATTTTTTCCATACCTAACATCCGCGCTGCTGATTGTCCGACCCGGCCAAACCCTAAAATAATGACATGTCCTTTGGCAGGAGGAGAAACATCGGGAAACTCCGTAGCGGTAAGCTTTTGGTTGCCGGTCGTCAGAATATTGGCAAAACGCACACTGTTATGGACCAAGAAAGGCGTCACAGCCATACTTAAAATACCAATAGTGACTAAAATAGATGCGGTAGCTGCCTCCAAGACACTATGAGTCACTGCAAGAGAGGCCAATATAAAACTAAATTCGCCCATTTGGCAGAGCTTGAACCCCGCGGCCCAAGCATCGGTTTTATTTGCTTTAAAAATACTCGCGGCAACTCTCACTATCAACACTTTGAGCAACAACATACCTAGCGTGCCAAATAATATAATATGCCAATACGGTAAGATAGTTGAGGTTTCTAGGCGCATCCCAACAGTCACAAAAAATAGTCCCATCAAAATATCTTTAAAGGGTCTGATATCTGATTCTATTTGATGTTTGTACTGACTTTCTCCCAGCATCATACCGGCTAAAAAGGCCCCAAGCGCAAGCGATAAGCCCATTGCATAAGTCAAACCCGCAGCTAGTAGCGCTGTAACAATTGTGGTCAGTACAAATAACTCATCGGTTCGGGTACTCGCAATCTCTTTGAAGACACGAGGGAGCAACCACTTACCGGCCCACAACAAGAACCCGATCACCACGATACCTTTGGCCAGTGCTTCACCAACGATAGTCATGATACCTGCATCGGCAGGTTGATTTATTAACGGTATAGCAATTAAAAATGGGACTACGGCCAAATCTTGAAAAAGTAAAATACTCACAGCTAACTGCGATCGTGGAGTATTCAAAATGCCCATCTCTGTCGTTTGTTTAATGACAATCGCGGTTGAAGATAAACCAAACATGCCACCAATGATCAACGCTGGCGCTAGTGAAAAACCAAACAAGAACGCAATAGCTGAAAACGCACCAGTTGTTAGAACCATCTGTCCCAAACCGAGTCCAAATACTAAGTGCCGCATCGCCACTAATTTTGGTAAAGAAAATTCTAAGCCTAATGAAAACAGTAAGAAAACTATCCCTATTTCAGCTAGGACATGCATTTGTTCAGGGTGGTCAAATAAATTGAGGAAGGCAGGACCGACTAAAAATCCAGCCATTAAATAAGCTAAAATAGGAGGTAAATTAACACGCTTAAAACACCATACGCACAAGACAGCAACGAGCATGAGTGAAATAACGGATATAAACTCTTGTGGCATTCCTTTTCCTTAAAAAAACAGGTTAACTTACATCAAAATGAATAAATAATCCGGTATTAACAGATAAAGGTATCACTCTGCAGCCAATAACAAGACCTACTGGCACATCATTTATCGCAATTAAAACAGTGGGCTTACGTTGCCAAGCTGGGATCCCGTAGAGTTTGCACCACTGTTTTATGGGTTTAGAGTGCTTAGCATCCCATGGTTTTATGAGTGCAGACAATGCCACTTCAGTACAAGTCATAGAAAAGTCTTCTAAATCTGCGCTTTCTGGAAACCCTAAGTGTAAATGATGTAGTTCAGATAATTCCGTAAATAGGCTGTTGACGGCTCCCGTTTTACTAACCTTAGCAGGTGCGTCAAGTAATTGCTTCACGAATGTCTCAGTAAGTGTGATTAATCGCGCTTCTTGTATTTCAGAGCTCAGCCATAAACGATCAGCGAAACGACGAATAATATAGCCCCCTACTCTGAGTTCACCTTGGGCATCGTCTTGGGCATTGATAACTTGAAACAGAGAACGGATTTGGGCCGTTGATAACACCAAATGCACAGTGTGTTTCAAATGGTATTGGCAAATCTTGACTTGCCAAGATTCAGAGTGCCTTTGTAGTTGTGAAATGATTAAATCTGAATTTTCATCAATGCACAGAGCGTATTTTTCTCTAACAACCTCTTCTAAAAGCGCTAAATCCTGTTGTAAGTGCGCCACAGAACGAGCTATGACAGGTGTCACGTTGGGCCAATGTGCAACAAAAGGCGCTACAATATTTTTGCGGATAAAATTTCTTGCGAAATACGTATCGGTATTGGATGGATCCTCGACCCATGCCAAGTTATGGGATTTTGCATAAGCAAGAATGTCAGCTTGTGCAACAGTAATAAAAGGGCGATAGAAAGATCTATGTGCTTGTTCACGCCAGCGTGGCATCCCCGCAATTCCGACACTACCAGCGCCACGTTTCAAACTCAGTAAAATGGTTTCAAACTGGTCATCAGCATGCTGCCCTAACACTATCACACTGTGTTGCGGTAAATGTTCTAAAAATGCTTGATAGCGAGCTTCTCGGGCATGTTCTTCGATATTTTTACTGGCATCAACAGTGACGGGGATAGTGAGTAATTGAATCCCAAGAGAAGTACAAAACTGAGCACAAAAATCAGCCCAATGATCTGCAACAGATTGCAGTTGATGATTGATATGAATTGCTGATAGAGGAAAGGTCGTATCACTTGGCCAATGGCTAGCAAGTGTGTGGAGTAATACTACTGAATCAACGCCGCCACTCAAGGCAACAAAAACTGGGCGAGAAGTTAATTCAGCCCAGTCCTTTGAGGTAATATTGTGCTGCAGGTTAACAGTAGCCAAATGACATCAAACGCTCGTAACGTTGCTCTTTTAATTCATCAAGAGATAACGTTTGCAGATGCGTTAATTGTTGTTTAATGGTCGCTTTAAAGTTAACGGCCATTTGCTTATGATTGCGATGAGCGCCACCTAATGGCTCTTCGATAATGTCATTAATCAAATCTAATGCTTTGATCTGTTCAGCGCCAACTCCCATTGCTTCTGCCGCAAGTGGTGCTTTATCAGCACTCTTCCAAAGAATGGATGCACACCCTTCTGGTGAGATAACAGAATAGGTAGAATATTGAAGCATATTCACTTTATCGCCAACACCAATCGCTAATGCACCGCCAGAACCACCTTCACCAATCACTGTACAAATAATAGGTACATTTAGCTCAGCCATTTCTTTTAAGTTACGGGCAATGGCTTCAGATTGGCCACGTTCTTCTGCACCGACTCCTGGATAAGCTCCCGGAGTATCAATCATGGTAATAATAGGTAAGTTAAAACGTTCCGCCATCTTCATCAAGCGTAAGGCTTTGCGATACCCTTCTGGTTTTGGCATACCAAAGTTACGTTTAATTTTCTCATGAGTATCACGGCCTTTCTGATGACCGATAATCATCACAGGCTGATCATCCAACATAGCCAAGCCACCAATAATGGCTTTGTCGTCTGCGTAAGCTCTATCTCCAGCTAATTCGTTAAAATCAGTGAAAGCATGGTCCACATAATCTTGGGTATAAGGACGCATTGGATGACGAGCTAATTGAGAAACCTGCCAAGCGCCTAGATTACCAAAGATTTTACGTGTTAAATCGAGGTTTTTTTCCTGTAATTTTGTAATTTCTTCTTCGATACCAACATCAAGGTCACCACCGCGATTGACAATCCGAAGTTCTTCTATCTTCGCATCTAATTCCGCAATAGGTTGCTCAAAATCCAAAAAGTGTAAGCTCATTTTTTACCCTTGTGTGTTACTTGGTTAGGCAAAGTTCAAAACAACGTTTTGTTTGCCCAGTAACTGTTTTAATTCATAAAGTAGTTGATCACTTGGCGTTACATACCAATTCGCATCCGGTTGTAACGTTACTGATAATTCTTGGTGCTCGACTGCGACTTCTAATGGGCAGGTGCCACCTACGTACTGTTGTAAGATGTTGACCAGGTCTTTAGTAATGGACGGTTGGTTAATATCTGGCAGTACTAACTGGATATTTTTGATGTAGTGTTCACGTGCATCCGTAATATCCATTAATGATCTTACTGTCATTGTATTACCATCAGAAAACTCATCAAAGCTGACCTGTCCTTTTACAAACAAAATCTTATCTGTTTGGAGCAACGGTTCGTACTCTTCATAGCTATCGGGGAACAATCTGGCATCGACTCGACCCGATTTATCATCCAAAGTAACAATGCCCCAGCGCCGCCCTTTCTTATTTGTCATCACACGGACACCGAGCACTAAACCTGCAATGGCTGATTGTTGCTCTTTACCCGTCGGCTTCAAGTCAGCAATTTTACAACTCGTATACGCCCTGAGTTCAGATAAATACTGGTTTATCGGGTGACCTGTCAAATATAAGCCCAATGTTTCTTTTTCGCCATCTAGCCATACTTTTTCTGGCCAAATGGGTACTTGAGCGAAGGCATTTGCAGCCTCATCGGCATCTGTTAATAAACCAAACATATCTGTTTGACCAAAACTTTCAGCCCTTGCATGCTGGTTTGCAGCTTCGAGCGCATCGGTTAGACTAGCCATTATGGCTGCGCGATGAGGACCAAGATTGTCCATCGCTCCCGCTAAAACTAATTTTTCCAAAACGCGTTTATTGATTTTTTTAGTGTCTATTTTTGCACAAAAGTCGAACAGATCGCTAAAGTGTCCTTGGGTCTCTCTAGCTTCAATGATGGCTTCAATCGGGCCTTCACCAACCCCTTTGATTGCACCAATACCATATACGATTTCTTCTTTTTCATTGACCGTAAATTTGTACTTTCCTGCGTTTAAATCTGGCGGCAGAATTGGGATCCCCATGCGCTGACATTCATCAACCAAAGTAACGATCTTATCAGTGTTATCCATATCAGCAGACATTACCGCAGCCATGAAATGCGCCGGATAGTGGGTTTTCAGCCACAAAGTTTGGTACGAAACGAGGGCATATGCAGCCGAGTGAGATTTATTAAATCCATACCCAGCAAACTTCTCTACCAAATCAAAGATTTTCATAGCCAAGTCAGGATCTATATTGTTGTTTTTGGAACCTTCAGCAAATACAGAACGCTGTTTTTCCATTTCTTCGGGCTTTTTCTTACCCATTGCACGACGTAATAAATCAGCACCACCTAGAGAATAGCCCGCCATCTCCTGCGCAATCTGCATCACCTGCTCTTGGTACAAAATAATACCGTAAGTTGGCTCTAGAATTTCTTTTAAACACTCATGTTGATAGTTAGCATCTGGATAAGAAATAGCTTCTCTGCCATGTTTACGATCAATAAAGTTATCAACCATCCCTGACTGGAGAGGTCCTGGTCTAAACAAGGCTACTAATGCAATAATATCTTCAAAACAGTCCGGTTGAAGCCGTTTAATGAGATCCTTCATCCCTCTTGATTCTAACTGGAAAACAGCTGTTGATTCAGAACGTTGCAGCAAAGCGAAACTTTTCGGATCTTCGAGAGGTATTTGGGTTATATCAACTTCTTTACCCGTACCCTCTTTGATCATATCAATCGCCCACTGAATAATCGTGAGTGTCCGTAAACCCAAGAAATCAAATTTCACTAAACCAGCGGTCTCGACATCATTTTTGTCAAATTGGGTAACCGGGTTTTGCCCTGCATCATCACAATATAACGGGGAAAAGTCCGTAATTTGCGTCGGCGCAATCACTACACCACCAGCATGTTTGCCGGCATTTCGAGTTACCCCTTCCAAGATCCTAGCCATGGTCAAGAGCTCTTTAACGTCTTCGTCGTTATCTTCTAGCTCACCTAACCTTGGCTCAACATCAAACGCCTTGGCAAGCGTCATACCTGGATCAGAGGGAATCAGTTTTGAAATACGATCGACAAACCCATATGGATGACCTAAGACCCGTCCAACATCACGAACTACAGCTTTAGCAGCCATGGTACCGAATGTAATAATCTGTGATACGGCTTCTCTACCATATAGCTCGGCAACGTGATCAATCACTTCATCACGGCGGTCCATACAAAAATCGATATCAAAATCGGGCATGGAGACTCGTTCAGGGTTTAAAAAACGTTCAAAAAGTAGGTCAAACTCCAGAGGATCCAAATCAGTAATATCTAACGCATAGGCAACCAGTGATCCGGCACCAGATCCCCGTCCAGGTCCAACAGGGATACCATTATCCTTGGACCATTGAATGAACTCCATCACGATCAGGAAATATCCAGGAAAGCCCATTTGATTGATGACAACAAGCTCAATTTCTAGTCGCTCATCGTACTCTTTGCGTTTTATTTCTCGCTCGGCTGCATCTGGAAAGAGCTTGAGTAGACGACGTTCTAGGCCTTCTTGAGACACTTTAACCAAGAAGTCTTCTGTCGATAAATCTCCCGTTGGGAAATTAGGTAGAAAATACGTACCAAGCTGAACGGTGACATTACAACGCTTAGCAATTTCTACGGTATTGTCGAGCGCCTCTGGAATATCGGAAAACAGTTCAGCCATTTCTTCTGGAGTACGTAAATACTGTTGTTCAGAATAATTTTTAGGGCGGCGGCTGTCCTCTAAGGTGTAGCCGTCATAGATAGCTACGCGAATTTCATGTGCTGCGAAATTCTCTTTATCCAGAAAAACGACTTCATTCGTCGCAACGACTGGTAAACCAAACTCGGCAGCGTGATTGACTGCTGCTTGGATATATTCATTTTCTCCAGCACGGCCCGTACGCGTCAATTCCAAATAGAAATTATCTGCAAAATGTGTCTGATAAAAAGCGGTAATTTGACTTATTTGCGGGCCTTGGTTTTTCAGCAATGCCATGCCTAAATCACCATTAACGCCACCAGACAAAATCAATACGCCCTCGGCATGTTCCACTAACCAATCTTGTTCAATAACTGTTTTTCCGTCAACATCACCCCGTAAATATGCTTTTGAAATCAACACAGTAATATTTTTGTAGCCAGCATTGTTCGTCGCAATCAAAGTCAAACGAAATATACTGGGACCTAGCACATTCCCTTTTACCCAAACATCTACGCCGATAATTGGCTTGATGCCTCGATTATGAGCTTCAGAGTAAAATTTGACTAAACCACACATGTTCATCTGATCTGTAATCGCAAAAGCAGGCATTGCCATTTCAGAGCAACGCGCCAACAACGGTTTGACTTTATTTAAGCCGTCCATCATCGAGAAATCACTATGCACACGTAAATGAATAAAAGGTTGCGACATGGGGAAATTTTTATAAGTTATTGTCGTTTGATTATAGCAAAACTATACCAGAAAAAAGAGCGATAATTATCTGAAACCAGTTTTTTCTGCGTCTTATTTGAGAGGGCTTCTACAAGCTAATAAGTTCGCTATGGGTTTAAAGGATGTGCGGTATTCAGGCAGTATCGGTAAGTGCTGCAAACTCTCCAAATGAGCCTTGGTCGGATAACCTTTGTGTTGAGCAAAGCCATATTCTGGATGCAGTGCATCTAATGTTTGCATTTCTGTATCACGAATGACTTTAGCTAGAATTGACGCAGCTGAAATTTCAGGAACACTGCCATCACCTTTGACAATTGCTTCAGCAGCAAAACGCCATTGGGGTAAGCGATTACCATCCACTTTGACAAAATCTGGTGTCACAGTGAGTCCCTCTACTGCCCGAGTCATAGCCAGCATCGTCGCATGTAAGATGTTTAATTCATCGATTTCTGCTGGTGAAGCGCGCCCAATAGACCACGCTAGGGCGCGTTCTTGAATAATCGGAAACAAGGCATTGCGTTTCTTCTCGCTTAGTTTTTTGGAATCATTCAGCTCCCCAATGGGTTTTAAGGGATCCAGAATAACTGCAGCAGTGACTACGTCACCAACCAAGGGCCCGCGACCAACTTCATCGACACCCGCAATCAACATTCGTTTTGCTCCAATAATTTACACACTGCATGGTGTGCTTGTAAATCTGCATTTCTTTGTAAAGCCTGATGTAATTCAGCAAAACGCTGAAAAACGTGACGGCAATGTTCGGCTGTGGGTTCTACCATACTAGAACCTGCAACAAGCAACTCTTTGGTCGGCAACGAAAGTAGTAAACGTTGGGCGCCATCTGATAGTTGCTCTGAAGCATCTAACAAAACTTGGCTTAGATACCCTGACAAGACGACTGGATTTACATCTTCTTGTAAAACCTCAGGAACTAATAATTCATCTGCTAAAATATTAGGGAGTGCAAAAAAATCAGGTTTGTACAATCTTCGCATCATACGATACGTCATTTTGGACATTGTATAAGCCGCTATCATAGGTTTTTGACACAGCATAGCTTCCAATGTGGCAGTGCCAGAAGATAATAAAACAGCGTGACTAGCCAACATGATGTCTCGAGCTGGGCGTTCCAAGACAACAATGTTCTTTGCCTCAGCCAAACTATGCTGGGCAAGTAATGTTTTGATTTGGGCATAACGTTCTGAATTTGCTGCAGGAATCAGTGCTTGCAGTTGGACTGGAACATCTAAAGAAGCAAACTGCTCTTGTAACAGTGCCAGAGTATCTAAAAACGTAGGGAGTAACGTTGCAACTTCCGCAGCGCGAGAACCCGGTAAAATAGCTAAAGTTAGACAGTTTTCAGGCACCTCACAACGTTGACAATAGTCTTCTCTCACTGTATCTAACGGGATAGCATCTGCCATAGGGTGACCAACAAAAGTATAAGGAACACCGTATTTTTCGTAAACCTCGGCTTCAAATGGGAATAAACCCAAAACATGGTCAGCCGCTTTTTTAATTTTGTGCATCCGCCCTTCACGCCATGCCCACACTGTAGGGCTCACATAGTGAAGTGTTTTGATGCCTTTATTTTTGAGTTTTGTTTCTATGGGGAGATTAAAATCAGGCGCATCCACGCCAATGTAAATATCAGGAGAGAAATCTAAAATTTTATGCAGTAATTGTCTGCGTATTTTTAGTAATCGTGGTAAATGCTTAAGCACCTCGACCAAACCCATGACACTCAACTCGTTCATGTCAAACCAAGAACACAGACCGGCTCCTTGGGTCAGTGGGCCACCAATACCTCTAATCTCGGCGTTAGGATATGTGCTTTTCAAATTTCGTACTAACCCCTCAGCAAGCATATCTCCTGAAGGCTCAGCACAAACTACGACTATTTTGGGCGCTAGCTTAGCCATAAGCTAGCGGATAATGCCTCGGTTTGGCACAGACAAGAAATCGACTAACATATCCAGCTCAGGTGTGGCTGCAGCTAACTCTTTAATCTCAGCAATCGCTTCAGTCACGGTTAAATTCTGACGATACAAAGCTTTGTAGGCACGTTTAATTTGCATGATTGTGGCCGCATCGAAACCGCGTCTTTTTAAGCCTTCGCTATTAATCGTTTGTGGGATATGTTTTAGTCCATTCACCATCACATAAGGTGGTACGTCACGCAGAATGACAGACCCACCACCCGTGAAAGCATGCGAGCCAATATGACAGAATTGATGAACAGCAGTCATACCACCCAAAATAACAAAATCACCAATGTGCACATGACCAGCAACGGTGGCGTTGTTGGCAAATATATTGTTATCACCCACCATACAATCATGCGCTAAATGCGTGTTCACCATAAGCAGATTATTATTGCCAATTTGCGTCAAGCTATTGTCTTGGATAGTGCCACGATGGATCGTACAAGATTCTCTAAATACATTGTTATCACCAATTACTAAACGCGTTGGCTCCGCAGCGTATTTTTTATCTTGGCAATCTTCACCAATCGAACAGAACTGAAAAAAATGATTCTTTTTTCCAATAACAGTATCACGCTTGACTACAACATGAGATTCAAGCACTGTTTCTGCACCGATAACCACATTCTCGCCAACATAACAAAATGGACCAATTGTTACGTTTTCACTGATTACCGCTGAATTGTCAACAATAGCGCTCGTATGCACTGTTGCTGTTGGATGAATATTGCTTTGATTTTGCTTCACTATTTACATTGCTCTCATTGCACACATAAATTCTGAACTACATACTTCTTTACCATCTACAGTAGCAGCTCCTTTGAATTTCCATATCCCACGACGCTCCTTGATTAACTCAACACTCATGTCCAAACGATCGCCTGGTACAACGGGTTGTTTAAACCTAGCATTATCTACACCAGCAAACAAATATAGCTGGTCAGTTTTTTCCATACTTTTGAAACCAAGTACACCAGCAACCTGTGCTAATGCTTCTAATATTAGCACACCTGGGAAGATTGGTTGTCCCGGAAAGTGTCCTGTGAAACAAGGTTCATTAAATGTGATATTTTTATAGGCTTTGATGGATTGTCCTAACTCATAATCTGTGACGCGATCAACCAATAAGAAAGGATAACGATGCGGCAATAAATCCATGATTTCACGAATTTCAATCGTGTTTAACTCGTTAGACAAAATAATACTCCAAGAAGATAGAAAAACGCCGCTACCATACAGGTTTATGGCCTTAAAACAAATCAGACCAAACGCTTGCACGCTTGGTCTGAAATAAAATATTGCCAGTATGAATTAGTTAGCTTGGCTAACTCGATCGATAACTTTTTGCGAAATGTTGAACTCTGGTTTAACAAATGTTGCCGCACCAGCATTTAACACTAAGTCATAGTCTTCTGCTGCAGAGATAGCATCAATCGCTTGCTTAACCAAACCTAATAATTTAGTCTGCTCTTCGTTTTGACGACGTTGCACTTCTTGTTGCAATGGCGTCGCTTTTTGTTGTAACTGAGCACGAATGTCCATTATCTTAGTCTCTAGCTCTTTTTTCTGAGCTTCTGACATAGTAGCACCATCACGACGTAATTTTTCGACGTTAAACTCACCATCTTTTTGTAAGTTTTGGACTTCTTCGAATTGTGCTTTGAATTCGTTATTGATGCTAGCCACAATTGCTTGTGTTTGTGGTAAAGACTGCAATACAGCTTGTACATCAACTACCGCAATTTTTTGCATGGCTGAAGCGCTAGCGCTCACAGCAATAGTGGCAAGTAATAAGGTTTTAATTAGCGTTTGCGTAAATGTTTTCAAGTGACACTCCTAGTGTTCTGTATAGTTATTATCTGAAAATAAATTAAAAAGTTTGACCAATATTGAAAGTAAAGAACTTCGCATCATCACCTGGTCTTTCTTTGATTGCTCTAGAGAAACTGAATACCAGTGGCCCCATAGGTGAAACCCATTGTACCGATAAACCAGCTGAACTTCTAAAGTTTTTCCAATCGCTATAATCTAAAAGTGGGTCGCTATTCACGGACAAACTTAGATCTTTATAAGCATCGTAATCAAATTCTGTATCCCAGACGTTGCCAACATCATAAAACAAACTGGTGCGCACTGACGAATCATATTCAACATCCAAAAATGGCGTCGGCACAATTAATTCTAAGCCAGCGATTGCCATGGCGTTTCCTCCCAAACTACGCTGAGAAGTAAACAACAAATCGTTTTCAGGATTACCAGGAATAGCCACACCATCTGGAGTTCCAATGGTTGACTGAGAGGTGCGCTGAACCCCTCGAGGGCCTACTGTGTTATTTTCGAAACCACGTAAGGTATCAGAACCACCGGCGGTAAAGTTCTCTGTAAATGGGAATATCTGCTCCACGCCATTTACGTCACCATAACCATTACCATAGCCAAGTCGCGCTCTGGCTAAAACCGTCCAACGTTGAGACCTAGTCAGAGGAAAGTAAAACTTCGTATCTAACATGGTTTTAAAATACTGCACATCAGAATTAGGTGTAGTCACACTAAATGATGCTCTTTGGGAAGAGCCTGCGGAAGGGAATAAACCTCTGTTCAGTGTGTTTCTAATCCAAGAAACTGACGCTTGTAAGCTTTCGTATTTCACTGCCGCATCAGGATTTGACTCATCTAAGAATTGCTCATAAAAACGTTCGGTTTGCTCATAAAAAGAACGATTGAATAATTCAACATTGGCGTAAGTTAAACCAAAGTTAATGCGATTGACTGCATTAATAGGATAGCCAATATTCGCACCAACAGAATATTGCTTAGAGTTATAACTGACGACATTGAAATCACTGCCATCAAATTCAGAATAACTAATTGACCCACCTAAGCTGATACCATCAATTGTGAAATATGGGTCGGTATAGCTTAACTGGACCGACTGCTGATAAGACACCGTATTCAAGTTAATGGCAACTCGCTTCCCTGTACCCAAGAAATTGTCTTGTTGGATACCGGCTTGTAAGCTGAGTTTAGTTCTATCACCATAACCAATACCGGCGTTAAATGACCCTGCTGGTTGTTCTTTGACAGAGAAATTTACATCAACTTGATCTTCTTGCCCAGGTAAGCGGACCGTATCAAACTCAACTTCTTCCATATAGGTTAATCGAGATAGCTGTGCCTTTGACGTTTCCAATGCTTGGTTGGATAACCAGGCACCTTCCATTTGAGTCACATTTTGACGTAATACATCATCAGCCGTTGTTGAATTCCCCTCAAAATTAATACGACGCACATAAATGCGTTTGCCAGGGTCGATGGATAGCAGCAGTTTTACTGTATTATCGTCATCATTAATCTCAGGGATCGTAGTAACCGTTGGGTAAGCATAACCAAAACGACCTAAATACTTACTCAAAAATTCTTCTGCATACGTGACTTGGGCCTGGTTATATAGCTCTCCTTTACGCAGTGGAGTAATCGCTTTTATATATTCATCCTGACCGATTAAATCACCGACCAACTCGATGTCAGAGACGGTATATTTTTCGCCCTCTGAAACATTCATGGTAATGTAAATACCATCTTTATCAGGGGTCATGGAAACTTGGGTAGAATCGATAGCAAAACGCAGATAGCCACGGTCCATATAGTAGCTTGTCAGTGTTTCCATATCGCCGGATAGTGTCTGTTGCTGATAACGCGTTTCAGACATAAAGTCCCACCATGGCGCGCCAAATTTCAGCTCCATTTGGTCAAACAGCTCTTCATCCGAGTATATTTCGTTCCCGACAATATTAATTTGTGCGATATCCGCAGCATCACCTTCTTCAAACAGAATTTTCAAATCAACTCGGTTGCGCGGTAATGGCGTGATGATAGCGGTGACGTCGGCTGAATACTTACCAATGCTGTAGTAAAAGTCTTTAAGGCCATTTTCAATCGAAGTTAATACGGTCTTATCTAAAGGTTCACCAACTATGATATTCGAGCCATCCAAAGATTCTTGTAACTGCTCGTCTTTGATATCGTCATTGCCTTCAAAAATAATACTACTGATAGTAGGCCGTTCCGATACTTTAATTACTAAAGTTTGGCCATCTCGTAATAATTCTATGTTCTCAAAATGCGTTGATGAATAGAGTGAACGGATAATTTGTTTGGTTCGGAATGGTGTTACGGTATCACCGACCTGAACCGGTACGTAAGTCAACGCAGCGCCTAGTGCAACCCTTTGCAAGCCTTGGATGCGAATATCATCAATGACAAACTCAGAAGAGTTGGCAAGAGTAAATGGTGCTGTAAGCAATAAGCTGCACGCGAATAAAAAATGTCTACACTTCATTAACTGTTATTCTTCCTAGACGAATTATTGTTATTGTATGGAATTGTGGGGTTCAGCGCAAAATTAACTGAATCGCATAATATCGTTAATTATAGCAATACCCATTAAACCAAATAAAATTACTGCACCAAAACGAAAGCCAATTTCTTGGATGTGTTCTGGTACGGGCTTACCGCGCACTGCCTCAATGATAAAGTACATTAAATGACCACCGTCTAACATAGGTAATGGCAGCAAATTTAAAATACCCAGGTTCACACTAATTAATGCTAAAAAGCTTAAAAAATAAACGATACCATAACTAGCACTCACACCTGCGCCTTGTGCAATTGAAGCTGGACCGCTGAGAGTTTTGACTGAAATATCACCAGTCACTAATTTAGCTAGCATTTCTGTCGTTAACGTCATCAACCGCCAAGTTTTTTCTATCCCAGCGCCTAACGCAGCAAAAAGACCAAACGAACGAGTTTCAATATATTCCTCAGGCCAATCCGTAAACTGCGGATTCACTCCCAATATTCCTATTCTGCCACTATCTGTATCGCGATAACCCAACGTGACATATCGATCAAAAACATCGCCGTTTCTTTCTACTGTGAGGGTGACATCTTGACCTGGGCGTTCTTGCACATAAGCCACTATTTGTTCCCATTTGGTAAAAAGAGTTCCATCAATTTTTAAAATAATATCACCTACTGCAAGTTCGGCTCGACTTGCTGGTGAATTTTCTGCGATGCGCCCTAACGACATTAATGCGCTAGGTTGATATGGACGAAACCCCAAAGTTGTAAAAGCGGAATCTTTATCTGGGGCAAAATCCCAAGATGTAGTATTTAGGGAAAGTGTTCTTTGAGTCCCCTCTTCAGTCACACTCAGGGCAATCATAGGATCGCCAATATGACTCACCAGTTCTAAGTTTACAGCTTCCCAATCAACCGTTTCTCGACCAGCCACAGCTACAATTTCCATATTTGGCTGAAGACCAGCGTCAGCGGCGATGGAATAAGGTGTCACATTGCCAATAATGGGTTTAACGGTAGTCAGACCGATCATATACATAGCAGTCAGAGCTAAAATAGCAAAGATGAAGTTAACTAAAGGACCAGCAAACACTATAGCAAATCGTTGTAAGACCGTTTTACTGTTAAAGGTCTTATGTTGTTGGGAGGCGGGCACGTCTTCCACTCTCGAATCTAACATTTTCACATAGCCGCCCAAGGGTATAGCCGCTATGGCAAACTCCGTACCATGCTTGTCTGTTCGTCTAAATAACACTTTACCAAAACCGATAGAAAAGCGTTGCACATGGACCTTGCACCAACGGGCAACAATAAAATGCCCCCATTCATGTACAGCGACTAAGATACCAAGCGCAATGATAAAAGAAGCAACATTCCATAAAATAGCTAACATGTCACTTGCTCCACCAAGGATTGGCTATATGTGCGGGTTGCCGCATCTAACTTTAGAACATCAGCGATAGAAGTACACGATTGGCTGGTGTGCTCTTGCAAGACCTGTTTGTTCAATTCTGCAATTTGAGTAAAAGAAATGGTACCTGCTAAAAAAGCCGCGACAGATATCTCATTAGCTGCGTTGAGGACTGTACAAGCTGATTGACCTTGTTCAGCAGCTGCAAGTGCTAAATATAAATTCGGGTAACGCTCGGGCTCAGGAGTACTAAAGGTAAAATCCTGTAACGCATTAAAATCCAAAGGAGCAACACCTGAAGCAATACGTTCAGGGTAAGTAAGGGCGTGAGCGATAGGTGTCCGCATATCCGGATTACCCATTTGCGCAAGTACAGAGCCATCTGCATATTGCACCATAGAATGAATAGTAGACTGGGGATGTAATACGATTTGAATATCATCATTAGCCAGACCAAACAACCATTTTGCCTCAATGAACTCCAGGCCTTTGTTCATCATCGTTGCAGAGTCAACCGATATTTTTTGGCCCATAGACCAATTCGGATGGGCACACGCCTGGTCAGCGGTTATCTGAGAAAAGCTATCTAAAGTTCGCTCTAGAAATGGCCCGCCAGATCCTGTTAACAATACTTTAGTGATTCCAGAGGTAGCCAGGTCGCCATAAACAAAATCATGCGGTAAACACTGGAAAATAGCATTGTGCTCACTATCGATAGGTAATATTGTGGCCCCAGATGCATTAGCCGCTGAAATAAAAATCTCACCGGTCATAACGAGACTTTCTTTATTCGCAAGCAGGACTTTTTTGCCTGCTTGTACCGCTGCAAACGTAGGTAGCAAGCCGGCAGCACCAACAATCGCAGCCATCACTGTATCTACATTGGCATCTGCAGCAATGAAATCAAGTGCAGCAGAGCCATAGTGTAAATCGGCACGACACCCTGATGATTGATAGTATGCGTTCGCCTCTTGGGCACAAGAAACATCCGTTAATACAATATGTTGAGCACGAAATTTAATAGCATCATCAATTAATGCTTGATATTGAGAATGTGCCGATAATCCAAAAACACGAAATTTCTCAGGATGCAAACTCAAAACAGCTAATGTACTTTGGCCTATCGAACCAGTTGCACCTAAAATTGAGAGGGTCTGCATTAGGCCATCCAAACCACATAGCAAAAGGCAAATACAGGAAAGGCTGCTGTTAGGCTATCAATCCGATCTAACACACCACCATGTCCTGGAAGCAAATTCCCTGAGTCTTTGATCCCCGCACAGCGTTTAAACATTGATTCATTTAAATCACCTAAAGCAGAAACGCCGACCGTAATGACACCGACCAAAATATGTAAAGTAATACGTGCAGGTTCAACCTGGTAATGCATCGCTGCAAAAGCAATAATTGCCAAAGACGCCATCACCCCACCGGCTAGACCTTCGTAGGTTTTACCAGGAGAAACATTTGGGCGTAATTTACGTTTTCCGAATTTTACACCAACAAAAAAAGCACCTACGTCTGCCGCCCAAACAATCCCTAATACATAAAAAATAAGAGAAGCACCATAAGTCGCATCTACATCATGTAAGCTAGTTCGTAAAACGACAATGGCAACCCATGTTGGAACTAGCGTAAAAACACCAAATAAATTACGAATAAAATTTGAGCGCTGCCAAAAATTACTATATTTCGGGTACACGATAATCATGACCAACGAGTACGCCCACCAAACTGTTGCACTGGTAAGGATCCAATAAAAAACTGAATTTAACTTACCTTGCACCCAAATCTCAGTGGCAGGTACCACGATACTTAGCAGTAAACACAAAGCTGAAATCAAGACCGTAAATACTAATTTCATTCGACGTTGAATAAGACCAGACATGTTCGCCCATTCATAAGCGCCTAAGCCCATCACAAAAACAACGGCATACTGAAAGTAATCAACAGGTAAAAAGAGAATAGCGAATAAAGCTAAAGGCGCTAAAATAAGTGCGGTGAGGATACGTTGTTTTAACATCAGGTAATTTGTTCCGAGATTTTACCGAAACGCCTCTGTCGATCCTTGTAGGCACTAATTGCATCGGCGAATGCCTGCTCATTAAAGTCAGGCCATAAAATATCTGTAAAGTAAAATTCTGCATAGGCGCATTGCCATAATAAAAAGTTACTTATGCGTTCTTCGCCACCAGTGCGAATCAATAAATCTAAATCAGGTAACTGAGCAAAAGAGGTGTAACTATCAAAAACGGACTCATCGACGTCTTCTGCCAACAGCCTTCCTTTGGCAACATCCACAGCGATTTTTTTAGCCGCTTCGGTAATGTCCCAACGACCACCATAATTAGCTGCGATATTAAGATTTAGTTCAGTATTATTTTGGGTGAGTATTTCTGCTGCTTGGATTTTTTTAACCAAACTCGCATCAAACGCCGATAAATCTCCAATCACTTTTAAGCGCACGCCATTTTTATGAAGTTTTTTAACTTCACTGCTTAACACGAGTTTAAACAATTCCATCAAAACAGACACTTCATCTTTCGGACGTTTCCAGTTTTCAGAACTAAATGCGAATAATGTCAGTGCAGATATACCATTCTTTCGGGCATAACGGACCGATGCCCGCACAGATTCAACACCTGCTTTGTGCCCAAAAGTACGCAATTTTCCTTTTTGCTTTGCCCAACGACCGTTACCATCCATGATGATGGCAACGTGTTGTGGGTTCGTTGGTATCGAATTAGATACAGCAACGGGTTCCTTTTCTAAAATTTCCATGGAGTATTATATTTCCATTAGTTCTTTTTCTTTTACCGCTAACATTTCATCGACTTTTTTAATGAAATCATTGGTATAAGATTGAACGTTTTCTTCGCCAGCGCGAGCTTGGTCTTCACTGACCTCTTTCTCTTTTAATAACTCTTTAATGTCAGAGTTTGCATCACGACGAATATTTCGAATAGCGACACGGCCGTTCTCAGCTTCACTACGAGCAACTTTGATTAAATCTTTACGACGTTCTTCAGTCAATGGAGGTAGAGGTATACGGATAGAACCACCTGCAGACATAGGATTTAAACCTAAATCTGATTGCATAATCGCTTTTTCTACCGCTTGGATTGCTGACTTATCAAAAACGGATAAAGCCAAAGTTCGACTATCTTCAGCAATAACATTAGCCACTTGTTTTAACGGAGTATCGGTACCGTAATACGGGACCATAATACTGTCTAACAAACTTGGATGAGCACGACCTGTTCGGATTTTTGCAAGTTGTGACTTTAATGAGCCTAAGCTCTTTTCCATGCGGTCTTGGGCATCTAATTCAATTTCATCAATCATTTCAAATCCTATTTTTCTAATTTTTCTGCATGTGTAATTAATGTACCCTCATCTTCCCCCATGACAACACGCTTTAAACAACCTGGAATATTCATATTGAAAACACGAATAGGTAGCGAGTGATCGCGGGCTAGAGTAAAGGCAGATAAATCCATGACTTTTAATTCTTTTTCTAACACTTCGTTGTACGTCAGTGTTTTTAATAGTTGGGCTTCAGGGTCTTTGGCAGGATCAGATGTAAACACGCCATCTACCTTAGTTGCTTTTAATACCGCATCAGCTTCAATCTCGATACCGCGTAAACATGCAGCTGAATCAGTAGTAAAGAATGGATTACCTGTGCCTGCAGCAAATATAACTACGCGACCTGATTTTAATGAGCTAATCGCTTCAGCCCAGTTATACCCATCACAGACTCCATTTAATGGAATCGCAGACATTAGACGAGCATTAACAAAAGCACGGTGCAACGCATCACGCATCGCCAAACCATTCATCACAGTAGCCAGCATCCCCATATGGTCGCCCACTACTCGGTTCATACCAGCATTCGCTAATCCTTCACCTCGGAATAAATTACCACCACCGATAACTAAGCCTACTTGAACACCCATTTCTACCAGTTCTTTGATTTCCTGAGCCATGCGGTCAAGGACTTTCGCATCAATACCGAACTCACCATCTCCCATCAGGGCTTCACCTGATAGTTTAAGTAGAATACGACGATATACAGATTTTGATGAGATACTCATGAATGATATTTTCCTTAAATTCGGTTAGCGACTTCCCATATATTGGGTATAAAAAAGCACCTCCTAGGAAGTGCTCTTAGTTTATCTGATGTTTTACAGAGTAAAAAGAGTTCTGCGAAATTATTTCTTCGCAGCTTCCATTTGCGCAGCAACTTCTGCAGCAAAATCTTCTTCTTTTTTCTCGATACCTTCACCCACTTCAAAGCGAACAAAGTCAACTACGTCAGCGTTTTTGCTAGCTAATAATTGACCGACAGTTTGGCTTGGATCTTTGATGAATGCTTGACCAGTTAAGCTGATCTCGCCAGTGAATTTTTTCATGCGACCAGAAACCATTTTCTCAGCAATATCAGCTGGCTTACCAGACTGAACTGCAATATCGATTTGAATTTCTTTTTCTTTCGCTACGACTTCTGCAGGTACATCTTCAGGTTTTACAAACTGAGGAGATGCCGCAGCAACGTGCATTGCTACGTCTTTTGCTAAGTCTTCATCGCCACCGTTAAGGATAGCAACAACACCAATGCGACCACCGTGTACGTATGCGCCAAGGTTATCACCTTCCACATTAATCACACGACGTGCTGAGATATTTTCACCGATTTTAGCAACCAAAGCGTCACGTACAACTTGTACTGTTTCGCCGTCTAATTCAGCTGCATTTAGTGCTTCGATATCACTAATGCCATTTGCACTAGCAACATTAATTAATTTTTGACCAAAAGCTAAGAAACCTTCGTCACGAGCAACGAAATCAGTTTCACAGTTAACTTCCATCATTGTTGCAACATTACCGTTAACTTTAGTTAAGATAACACCATCAGCTGCGATACGGCCGGCTTTTTTAGCCGCTTTTGCTTGACCAGACTTACGCATATTTTCAATTGCAAGTTCGATGTCACCGTTAGCTTCAACTAATGCTTTTTTACAATCCAACATACCAGCTGCGGTACGTTCACGTAATTCTTTTACCAGTGCTGCAGTTACTGCCATGATAATTTCCTATAGAAATAAAGTTGATACAAAAATGCCAAACCCTAGAGTTTGGCATACTTTACAAATTACTCAGAAGCTTCTACGAACTCTTCTTCAGCTTGTACTACAATGTTTTGCTCACGACCAGCGATAACTGCGTCTGCAACTGCATTGGTGTATAACTGAACAGCACGAATTGCATCGTCATTACCAGGGATGATGTAGTCTACGCCATCTGGGTTAGAGTTAGTATCAACTACACCCACTACTGGAATACCTAAGTTACGAGCTTCTGTTACTGCAATGTGTTCGTGATCTGCATCGATAACAAAAATTACGTCCGGTAAACCGCCCATATTCTTGATACCACCTAAGCTGCTTTCTAGCTTAGTCATTTCACGTTGTAACATTAACACTTCTTTTTTCGTTAATTTATCAAACGTACCGTCAGTGCTTTGCACTTCAAGGTCTTTTAAACGTTTGATTGACTGACGAACCGTTTTCCAGTTTGTTAACATACCGCCTAACCAGCGCTTGTTCACATAAAATTGGTCACACTTAAGTGCTGCTTCTTTAACTGCTTCACCCGCGGCACGTTTGGTACCTACGAATAACACTTTACCTTTTTTCTGAGCTACACCAGAGATGAAACCTAGCGCTTCATTGAATAAAGGAACTGTTTTTTCTAAGTTAATGATATGAACTTTGTTACGAGCGCCGAAAATGAAAGGCTTCATTTTTGGGTTCCAGTAACGAGTTTGGTGACCGAAGTGTACGCCTGCTTGTAGCATGTCACGCATAGAAACGTTTGCCATAATAATTCTCCAAATTTGGGGTTAGGCCTCCATATATCCCTTTGTTCGATTTAGACAAAACTGGGTTTTGCTTAAACACCCCGAACGCAGTGTCGATATATGTGTGTTTTAAATTAACGTAAAGGTGGGTTTATTGAGTCATTATCGAAGCGATTCCAACTCAAAACAGACACACATTTACGCGGTTGTTTACGCAATCACAAAATTGCGGTGGCATATTAAATCATTATTAAGCGCATAATTCAACATTTGCACCTCAGTTTTATTGTCTTGTCGTGCCATCTGTACAGACTTATTAAAATATGCGTAAAATCTCCGGCCCCCGCCTGCAACTGATTATTTTTAATAAGTGCATGTTGCGCCCAACAACACTGTTTTATAGAAAATTGGCACAAATACTTGCTTCACTGCTGACTAACAGTAAAATGTGACGCAATGATATCAAACTACGGAATTAACTATGGCTGCCACAATAAAAACAGCAGAAGAAATCGAAAAAATGCGCGTAGCGGGAAGGCTAGCTGCAGAAGTGCTCGATATGATTGGTGAGCATGTCATAAAAGGCGTGACAACCGATGAGCTAAATACCCTGTGTCATAATTATATCGTAGACGTCCAAGGTGGGATCCCTGCCCCTTTAAACTACGGCAATCCTCCATTCCCGAAGTCTATCTGTACCTCTGTTAACCATGTTATATGTCATGGCATTCCCAGCGATAAAAAATTAAAAGAGGGGGATTGTGTGAATATCGACGTGACCGTTATCAAAGACGGGTACCACGGCGATTCCTCAAAAATGTTTGTTGTGGGCAAGCCTTCTATTATGGCTGAGCGACTCATCAGAGTGACCCAAGAGTGTTTGTATAAAGCTATTGAAATAGTCAAGCCCGGCACTACCTTAGGCGATATCGGGCATATCATTCAACAACATGCCGAAGCACATAACTACTCTATTGTCCGAGAATTTTGTGGACATGGCATTGGCGCTGTATTTCACGAAGAACCGCAAGTTGTGCACTATGGTCGACCAGGTACTGGCGAGGTATTAAAAGAAGGAATGTGTTTTACCATCGAACCGATGATTAATGCCGGTAAACGCTACTCTAAAATTTTACCCGATAACTGGACTGTTGTGACCAAAGACAGAAGTTTGAGCGCCCAATGGGAACATACCTTGTTGGTCACTGCCGATGGGGTCGAAATCTTGACTCATCGAGCAGATGAAACCATTCCTAAAATCATCTCGCATGCCTAACCTGTTGTGACAGACTATTAAATAAGAGCAACGACATGATTAATTTTTGGTAGAACCTAGTCATATCAGGTTCTACCACTTTGATTATCTAAGAGTGGCATTGTGTTAAATGTCACAACACGCTAATCTTGTAGATACTTCCTCTTTAAATTATCTGATTCAAATGGATTTACAGACACTCCAAAAAAATGTCACCGCAATTCAAGATTTATCTGATATCGCAAGTTTTAAACGCTGTGTGCAAGATTGTTATACTTGGCTAAATGACAGTTTTTCATCAACACAAGTTGATGATTTAGTCACTGGAAGGGCCGATTTTGTTGACACGTTACTTACTCATGCTTGGACACTAAGTGGCCTCAAAGACGTCCCTGACTTATCTCTCGTCGCTGTAGGGGGCTATGGTCGTGGTCAGTTACAACCCTATTCCGATATTGATTTACTTATCCTCAGTAAAAAGACACTGAAGCCTGCTGTAGGTGACAAAGTGTCCGCCTTTATCACTTTATTATGGGATTGCCGCTTAGATGTTGGTCAAGCAGTTCGAACGATTAAAGACTGTGTGGAACAAGCCAAATTAGATATCACCGTTGCAACTAATATAGTGGAGTCTCGTTGTTTAATCGGCAGTGAAACATTGTTTGCTGCCATGCTAGAAAAGGTCAATCATAAAAGAGTTTGGTCTAGTAAGGATTTCTTTAGTGCCAAATACGAAGAACAAAAACAACGTCATAGCAAATTCAATGATACCTCGTACAATCTCGAGCCAAACGTCAAAGAAAACCCTGGATGCTTAAGGGATATTCAATCTATCGGTTGGGTTGCCAAGAAACATTTTAAAGAGTATGACGGCTACGAACTTGTCGGGCACGGTTACTTCACAGAACAAGAACACCAAGAGTTGATTAACTGTCGCAGTCAGTTATGGCGCATTCGGTTTGCACTTCATTTGGTTGCTGGTCGTAGCGAAAACCGATTATTGTTTGATTATCAGGCAGATGTTGCACATAAACTGGGCTTTAATGATTCAGATAAAAAGTCCGTCGAAAACATGATGAAGGGCTTTTTCCGTATCGTGCGTCGGGTGACCGAATTAAATACGATGCTTTTGCAACGGTTTAAAGTTGATATCCTCAACACTTCGGTTTCTTCAGGCAGAACACTCAATGATGATTTTGTGCTATGTGAAGATAAAATATCCCCACGTCATCAGCACGTGTTTAAACAGCCTGAAGATGTATTTACATTTTTAGAGTTAGTGGCCAATACACCTGATTCAAAAGGTTTAGATTTCGAATGTATTCGACTGTTGCGCAATGCGCGTAGAGAATTTTCTTCTGCCTATTGGGTAGAATATCCGTCCTGTAGAGAAGCATTTATGCGCCTTATGAAGAATCCAGCTTTCTTCAATTTAGGTTGGGATATCATGCATCTTCATGGGATATTACAAGCCTACCTGCCACAATGGGACAACGTTGTAGGCATGATGCAATTTGATTTATTCCATGCATATACAGTAGATGAGCACACCTATCGCCTAGTGAAGTTCATTGCGCATTATTTTTCTCCATTGAATAGAGCCTTCCCTCGCTGTGGCAACATTGTTAAAAATTTGGATAAACCTGAACTACTATTTATTGCTGGTATCTTCCATGACATAGGTAAAGGTCGAGGTGGAGACCATTCTAAGTTAGGTGCGGCTGATGTCATTGAATTTGGTGAAAAGCATGGTTTAAGTTCTGATGATACCGCCATGATTAGTTGGTTAGTTGAGTCACACTTACTCATGTCAGTGGTGGCGCAACGTCGAGACATATATGATCCTGAAGTCATTAATGATTTTGCCTCTACCGTGAAGTCAACGAATCACTTAAATCTGCTATACGCACTCACTCTAGCTGATATTCGAGCTACCAATGATAATCTGTGGAATGATTGGAAATCATCACTCCTAAAAGAATTATATGTGCTAACCACTAATGCGTTAGAAAATGGCTTGCAGTGCCAAGTCACCCTATTTGAGCGGGCAGAACAAAATAAAACAGATGCTAGAGAATTGTTAGTCGAAAAGCATTCTGCTGAGGCTATTTCTGAATTATGGCAACGTTTGGACAATAGTTATTTCACTCGGTTTAAACCTGTGCAAATTGCTTGGCACACTTCGGTTATTCTGCAACACACGGCACAAAACGCTGACTCTTGGTTGATAAAAATGTCTAACGATACTACCAAGGCAGGGAGTGAATTACTCATTTATGGCAAAGATCGGCCTGCAATGTTTGCCCAAATAGCCTCTGTGCTTGATAGTAGTAATTTATCAATACTTGACGCGCATATTGCAATAACACCGGATAAATATGTGTTTGATAGCATTATTGTGACAGATGGACAAAATGAAAAAATAGCAAATGACAAGCGTCTCAAGCGAATTGAAGACGCGATCCAAACACAACTTGAAAAACCAACCGTTAAACATGATAATAACCGGAAATTATCTCGTCGCTTGAAGCAATTAAACGTACCGACTAAAGTCCGGTTCTTTTCCGCCTCAGATGATGCGACACTTATAGAATTAGAAGCCTTGGATGCACCAGGCCTACTTGCTGAAATTGGCCACATATTTGTTGATTTCAACCTCACCTTACGACTTGCTAAAATTTCAACTATTGGGGAGCGTGCTGAAGATATATTTATTGTCAGTGACGAGTTCGACCAAGCATTGAATACAGAATTACAGCTTGCTTTAAAAAAGCAGATTATTTTGCAACTTGATCAATCGGAAAACCATTCATAATGAGCGATTTACAACAAACAATCGAAGCGGCATTTGATGCCAGAGACACTATTTCACCTAGTACAGTAACAGCAGAAGTCAAAGCAGCTGTAGACCAAAGCATCGCCTTGTTAAACAGTGGTGAAGCTCGCGTTGCTGAAAAAATTGATGGCGAATGGGTCGTTAATCAATGGCTCAAAAAAGCTGTCTTATTATATTTTCGTTGTTACAACAATGACATTATTGATGGCGCTGAAACGCAATATTTTGACAAAGTTCCTTTAAAATATACTGACTATACTGCTGCACAATTCGCCGCAGAAGGTGTGCGTATTGTACCCCCAGCCGCAGTTCGAACTGCTACATTTATTGGTAAAAACGCAGTTATCATGCCTTCTTACGTAAATATTGGTGCCTACGTTGACGAAGGCACTATGGTAGATACATGGGCAACTGTTGGCTCATGTGCACAAATTGGTAAAAACGTCCATTTATCTGGTGGTGTAGGCATTGGTGGTGTACTTGAACCATTACAGGCGAATCCAACTATCATTGAAGACAACTGCTTCATTGGCGCACGCTCTGAAATCGTAGAAGGTGTCATTGTCGAAGAAGGCGCTGTCATCTCTATGGGGGTTTACATCGGTCAGTCGACTCGTATATATGATCGTGAAACGGGTGAAATCCACTATGGTCGTGTTCCTGCAGGCTCTGTTGTCGTATCAGGTTCTCTACCAAGTAAATGTGGCAACTACAGCTTGTATGCTGCGATTATCGTGAAAAAAGTAGATGCAAAAACACGTGCTAAAGTAGGTATCAATGCCCTACTTCGTGATGCTGAATAAAGATTAGGTTTACACCTAATTAAAAAGGAGCCTAGGGGCTCCTTTTTTGTTGTTGGAATAAAACCAATGTCAATTAAGACATAACTAAACGCTGGTTAGTTAGTCTTTAATTAAATTTGTCATGGTGCTCTTCTAGCCACGCTAAAACATCTTTTTCTGGTTCAAATGTTTCCATAGCATCGATTTCTAATAACGGTTGAATAGGTTCACCTTGGAGGTCGCTCAACAATGCAAAAAACTGCTTTCCTGCACCGCAATACGATTCACAGTAAGAGCTATCGCCTAATGCAGCAACTGCGAACTTTTTGCCTGTTTGCATTGGCATTAAGTCTTTTGCATCAGCAAAGAAAAGTTCCAAATTTGGCGGCACATCTCCCATACCGGTGGTCGACGTAACCACAAATATTGCATCATGATCGTCCAAAATACCCAGGTCAGGATCTGTCTCAGTAATAACCTCATGGCCATTATTCGTTAAAAATTCTGCAGCTTGCTCAGCAACATTTTGTGCATTGCCATAAACTGAACCTACTAAAATACCGATATTTGCCACTTACTATTCCTCTAAAATTGCAAAAGCTTCAAGATATTTCGAAAATTTCTGAAGCTCTTCAGATAATGGACATTCTATAACTAAAGGCGCGTTCGTCAAAGGATGTATCATTGTTAAACGGGTATGAGCCAAACCCAAACGGTGCAAGTCACCCTCATCTCGATAAAATTGATTGTGCTTACCATCACCATGCGTAGTATCTCCCAAAATGGGATGATTAACATGTGCTAAGTGCCTTCTTAGCTGATGTTTTCTCCCTGTGTGTGGGATTAACTTTACAAAACTACACCGAGTAGAAGCGTAACGCCCTGTCGCTTTAGGGATTTCAAAACGCCGTAAACAACTAGCATCTGTTTGTGCTACTTGGGCTGCTTTATCTTGATCGGCCATTTTATCAGCTATTTTGTCAAGTTTCTCTTTTAAAGCATAGTCAATATGTTGGTCTTTCAACCAGCCTCGTACCCATGCATGATACTCCTTATGCCACTGTTTAGCTTCAATTTGCTGACTGACTACTCGCGCAATATCACTTGACAAAGCAAACACTAAAATACCTGATGTGGGTTTATCCAAACGATGAACGGGATACACATACTGACCAATCTGATCTCGGATAATACGCATAGCATAGCGAGTCTCATGCTTATCAATCAGGCTTTTGTGCACTAATAAACCGCTGGGTTTATGGACGACAACCAACGCTTCATCTTGATACAGTATTGGTAAGATCTCAGGCGTATTAGTTGCTTCTTCTGACATGTAACCAGCCTTAAAATAACAAATTCTGTACGGATATTACCACAGAGGGGTTTCATCGATATAGCGTTTCTTTATGGCATGAGTATAATGACTATTTTTATTCTTTGGGGTCATTTATGTCTGAACCTACGATCAACTCAATATGTGAATTTTTACATGCAGCAGGTTCTCAATTTAAGATCATTGATATGGGTCGTGGTCTGCGTACTTTGACAGAACAAACGTTTTTAGAAATCGAGTATCAAAGACAAGCCGTCCCTTTTCCGCGGCAGCAACATATGTGGCTAGGCTGTATTTTTTGGAATCCGAATTTATCTGACCAACAATTCATTTGGTTTTTAAAACTACCACTAGATGAAAGAGGATTACTCAATCAAGCTGCTCGAAATATGTTCTTGGAGAAAGTCGTTGAGGCACTAGGCGCTGATTTAGGTTTATCTGAGGAGAAAAATGGGGAACTTGGCGACAATCCTTTTACTTTCACACCGACACAAACCCAGCTTGCGCATTTTTCCGCTCTGGCCAAAGTTCAACTAGACTTACCCGCTACTGACTTAACTTCGGCTCTGGCTTATATCGCAGAACCAATGAAAGTAGACTGGCAAACACTCAGTGTGCAAAGTATCGCTGAACTCACCATCAGGCACGCATCCCCTGAGATTTATCCATTACTAAACAAGCACTTAGGACAATTACATGGCCCCGTCTTAAAAATGCTGTTCGAGGGTTTGGAAAACTGTGAATTACATAAACCGCTGGCGATAACTATTGCCAAACAACTACAGGATTTTATTGCTGATTATGCGACATATACTGACCAGGTACATTTATGTATAAGAGCTTTGGCCCAAGCTTCCCTAGAATTACAGGTTAAATACTTAAAACATATTTTAGCTCTTCCATCCCTAGAAGTGGATACACTCATCCTCCTAAGTGCACGCTGGATGAATGCATTGTCTGCCACCCCTAATGATTTGGATCGATTTTTAGTACATTTAACCCATTGTGAAGATGATGTGTTTATTGGTTTGTATCAGGATTTAGTACAATTACCTAATGTTAGGCCGGTTTTATTGGGACTCATCCATCAAAAAACAGCTTCTCCTGTTATTTTAACGAAACTCCAATCCATATTAGAGCAATAGCAGATGGCAATATCCCTATTAGAAATTTTGCTAATCGTCATATTTTGTGCGCTCACAGTATGGTTTTGGCGCATTCGAGAGAATGCGGAGCGTGTCAGGCAATTTGCTCAACAATATTGCCAAAATCATCATTTACAATTTATCAGTATCGCACGTAAAAACATCACCTTTTGGCCTAAAAATGATAAAAAAGTCGGCTTAATTGAATATTCATTTTGTTTCTCTGGCGATAAAGAAACTGCTTATGAGGGGATTATTTCTGTGTACAAGGGCAAGATTAAACAGATTGATTTACCAGCGTATCGCATTAATGAAGATGTGTAATTGGACATAAAAAAAGGCAGTTAAATGAATAACTGCCTTCGTGATTTCGAGTATCCTTCTCAGCGTTCCCTTGCTACAATAATCATCCCGATTAACTTCCTTATACGCCCCTTTCCTTTTTATCCAACTCTTCCTAAGCTGGCCGCGACTCCATCCACGGGTCCCTTTCCTTGAATCCAGTCCGAAGTTGTACATCCATACTACAACCTACTTCCATCCTGGAATTGTTCCATATGGTCATCATGACCATTGTCCTGTTCCTTTGTCCTTGTTCAGTCTAGCTTCCATGCATAACTATTACCCGAAGGCTTGTCCTTATGACTATTGCAAGTCAATCCTGTGTCCTTGAAAAAATATCATCCTGATATTTTATTACCCGAAGGCTTGTCCTCATGACTATTGCAAGTCAATCCTGTGTCCTTGAAAAAATATCATCCTGATATTTTATTGCCCGAAGGCTTGTCCTAATGACTATTGCAAGTCAATCCTGTATCCTTTGTAGAATCTCATCCTGAGATAATATGACCGTATGGCTTGTCCAAAACTTTACATTTCAACCTTGAGTCCTTGCTAGTCTCTAATCCTTTAAACACTATTGCTTTGCAGCTTGTCCTTGATGTCTTCCTGACAGTCGTGTTCCTGAGTGACAAGATAGATAGTATAGGTTTTATACTGAGCTGCATTATAGAATATAAAATAATTGGAAATTTATCAGTGAATAAAAAAAATGTGATCCACTTTAACTGATATAAAACAATGAGTTATATGAATTGTGAGCAATCTGGGGATAAAAAAAACGCATTAGCTTACATCACTGTAGGAGATTTCTTACATAAGAAATCACAATTTACTCTGCCTCCCTCATGCTTTTGTACATAATTCGTCCAGTTATGCCTGAAGTCTGTAATTGTTTGATGTGTTTAAACCCACCATCGTCAAAAAATGACAAACATTTTTCTAAGGTCACATACACAGCAACACCAACGGATGAAGGATCCTGATGAATAATTTCATTGATACCTGCCAACAAAATATGACCGATCCCTTGGTCTTGATGCTGAGGATGCACGCCAATGAAAGAAATCATGTGACAATTTTGTGTCGGTAGATTTTCTCTAACATGCTTTTCTTTGGCGAGTAAATTTTGTGTACCCAAAAAACCAGCCGTCAACAACATACGCAAGCGCCAATGCCAATAACGTCCATGACCAAAATCAGGATTAGGACCAATTAGACAAGTAACGGCAACCAATGATGATGATCGATATACACCTAACATTGGTTGCTTTGCTTCCCAAAACACATGTAATTCTTCGCGGATCGCAGAACGCAACCGCATTTCATAACCTTCTTCGTCTACTTTAAAAATATCTTTAAATAGAGGATCCTGAAAATAAGCATTATAGAGAATAGAAGCCGCAATTTTCAGATCTCCAGAAGAAAGATACTTGACTTCAAAATCAATATCTTCTTGGTCATATTCGATTGCGTTTGAGGGCATACACTTCTCCATATTAAAATACGAAATTAACATTTATTTAACACTATACAACAGTTAATAACAAAAGCATAAATAATGTTGTTTAAGGCCATAGTAATGAACAAGACGCATCAATGCTAAAGAGCACCTAAATAGGAATTCCCCCAACCCACAACTTGTTGATCCAAGAATATAATAGGTGTACATTCATCTTTGGTTGTGATGCCATCTTTTTCTACTCGTTGCGTACGATAGTAAAGCACTTGATAGCTTTTTTCGCCAACTTTAATGACCTCATTAAAATCAGCTGACCCCATTTTCTCACTAACTGTTTGGAGTGTGTCATCCAATTTTAGCATTTGTAAATGTTTGCGATTATTCAGTACACGGTCTTCCCAAGCATCTGAGTACTCTCTAGCACCTTCCCTAAAATCATCGCCATCGACTGCGATTACACATCCACCAAGCATTACACTACTTGCCATTAATGCCACAACAGATGTGAGCTTTAGTCTTGAATTCATATTTTCTCCTTAAATTGTGCGCATTACACATCGTTGTGTATTTAGCGCCCCATTGTAAATAACTGGCTGGTCATAATGCACATCGCCATTGTCAGGTAAAACAATATGTCAGCCGGTGTTCCTCGACATATTGTAATATAGCTTTGCACTCACCATGCCAAATAATAAGTTATTGTTTTTAAATGCTTTATTTAAAAGGTGATTTTTAAATATGGTGTAATAACTTAAAAAGTGTAGAATTTCGCTAAATAATGGGAACAAATTAGTTCAGCGACTATGAAAAGGTATATATGACATCTTCGAATCAAACCAGCATCTTACAAATATGCGCTCAGATTGAAGCGAAAGGCCTCACTATTTCGAGTGGTTTAGTGAAAGCAAAACTCAGTGAAAAACTACCTTTACCACAAATTTTAGCTGGCATAGCGGCTTACAAAAGTGGTGCTCGTGCGACCAAAGGAAGCCTTCCAGTGACAGAATCCACGACGCCAAAAGTAGATAGTATCCCTACATCACCACAAGGATTATTGACTCTGATACAGCAGCAAAATGCTCAAATAGAACGTTTACTCGTCGATGTTGCCGAATTGAAATCTCAGGTGCAGGCCCTACAAAAAGAAAGGTAATGATTAGATCATTGTGCAGGAATGAGTTGGTCAATAAACGTTGGTAAATCTGGTGCTAACTCCACTTCCCATTCTTTGCCGAGTCGTTCAACGACCACCGCTTGGGAAGCAACATCCACAGCAATAATTTCTTCATCATCTTCGGTAAAACCAATAAAAATAGTATCGCGTTGACGCAAGCGTCTTTTCATTAACACATGGCCTATGATGTTTTCTTGTAATTGATGGAAATCTTCCTCATTCCAAATTTGTAATAATGTGAGATTTTTCCCTGCAAAATGCACCTCTAAATGATGCGCAAAACAGCTACAATAGAAGTCTGATAACGCTGGAGGTACTACTAACTCTAACGCTTCATTTAGATTTGCTAAACTAGCCGCCGTTCTTGGTTGCATTATCCATCTTAGTTGAGCTCCATTTTCTAGTGCATCTAATTGCACGCCCTTTTCAATTACTAAGCAAGGAGATACCCAATCTCTATCAAATTCAATAATGGGTGAGACGTTTTTCACGTATGTTTGGACAAATTGTTGCCACTGTTGTTGCATCATAGTGATCTCCTAGGTATTTGTACTGTATAATATTGCATATTGGTTATTTAACGAATCATGTATACAGCATCACATAGCGCGTAGTCACTACTTGCTGTGCTCGATTAAAGATATTTTATTGTACACCAGCGGCACATTCTTTGTTAGCAATGCTGTGCACCAATCCAACCATGAATAGAGTAATACATGCCTGAATATGCAAATAAACAAGCGATACAAGCACTGACTTTGGGTAAAACTGTTGAATACAAATCTACTTACGCCCCTGAGTTGTTGCAACCCGTACCTCGTCAATTAAATCGTGACGATTTAGCGCTTACAGGGAATGATTTACCCTTTCACGGGAATGATCTATGGAATGGCTATGAACTTTCTTGGTTACAACCTAATGGCCTGCCGCAGATTGCCATTTTGCGTTGTAGGATTGACGCATTCTCCAAAAACTTAGTTGAATCAAAGTCCTTCAAACTCTATCTTAACAGCTTTAATAACTCGGTTTTCACCTCAACACAGCAGGTAAAACAGACTTTGCAAAAAGATTTGAGCGAGTGTGCTCAAGGAGAGGTGCAGATTACCATCATTCTGCCAGAGGATTTTCACTTAAGTTCGTTTAGTACTTTACCAGGTCAGTGTATCGACCAACAAGATATAAGCATCTGTGAATATGCTTTAAATCCAAAACTGCTAAAAGTAGAAGAACCTGAGGTGATGGTCACAGAAACCTTGTATTCGAACTTACTCAAATCCAACTGCCTAGTAACCAATCAACCGGATTGGGCTTCAGTTGTCATAAAGTATAAGGGTCCAAAGATTGATCAAGCCGCCCTCCTGCGTTACATAATTTCATTTCGTGAGCATAATGAGTTTCATGAGCAGTGTGTTGAACGGATCTTTATGGATTTAACCCAATACTGCGCGTGTGAAAAACTCACTGTTTACGCCCGCTATACTAGAAGAGGTGGACTTGACATTAATCCGTTCAGGTCGAATTTTGAACAGCCCGTAGAGGATCTGCGAACGTTACGACAATAACGTGATGCGCTTGTAGCAACAAATAAAATAAGACTTATTATCAACTTTACTTTATGCTGTAAGTGTCGATATATAGATGTTGTCAAAAGGAATCATTCAACATGTCTGCTATCATCGATAAACCGACTATCAAAAAAATTGATGCTCAAGAAAGTGAGCTTAAACCAGCGCCACAAAACGATGTTTTTGTCCTCAAAGATAATATTATTACCCAACTTAGTGAGTTGTGTTTGGGTAAGTACCCGACTTTAGATAGTGTTTTTCAAGATCTGATTAGTTTAGTACACAAAGCGCCTAATGAATTGGCTTTACGCACTAAATTAAAAACCTCTATCAAACGAATTACGGCTTATCGAACAGGTAAAACCCCAAAACTACTCGATACCGAACAAGCTTATCTAGCAACCGTTGGGCAGGAATTTGGTGAATTTAAAACCAAATTAGACTCGTTGTCTGCAGTATCAGAGACGTCATCTGCTAACCGTGCTTTTCTCAATGAAGAAATTCAGCAGTCTGTCCAGAGTATTGATGAAACGTTAAGTTCGTCAGAATCACTCGAAACATTAAAGAAAGAGGTGTCAGAGTACATTGAATCGGTACAAACCAGTATGGACCAGCATAATCAAAAGGAACAAGTCGCGTCCAATAAACTGACCTTTTTACTCAAGGGTATGCAACATAAAATTGCGCAACTAGAAGAACAAACCCAAGCTTATTCGGAACAATTACGGATAGCAAACCTCCAAGCACAAACCGATAAATTAACCAATTTACCAAATCGGATGGCTTGTGATAAAGCCGTTGATTCTGAAATACTGACTGTTGGAAATAGGAAAAATGGTACGGCGTTGGCTGTTTTTGATATCGATTATTTTAAAAAAATAAATGATACCTATGGCCATATCGCAGGTGATAAAATCCTACAATCTGTGGCCCAGTTTTTACAACAACATGTTAAATCCCCTAATTTTGTTGGTCGCTGGGGTGGCGAGGAGTTCTTGTTGATGTTTGTGGATACCACACCTGAAGCTGCAGCGACAAAAGCAAATGACATTTTAGATAAATTACGCCAGTTATCTTTCAACTTCAATGATGAGAAGTTCAAAATCACGGGTTCACTAGGGATTGGACATACCTTTGCAACATGTCCAGTGGAAATGATATTTGCAAAAGCTGATATCGCTTTATACAAAGCTAAAATGAATGGTCGTGACCAAGTACAAATGGGCTAACGGCAAAGCCATTTCTGACATGATTAACTGAGGGAATCGTTTAATGCATAAAGTACAACTCAATCCAGTGGGCTGGATGAGTCAATTATCACAATCAGAAATGAAATCTGTGACCGCATCACATCACCCTGAACGTTATCAATTATTTCGCCGTTGCTGTCTAGCTGTGTTAAATAGCGGTGCAGAAACTGACGATATGCATAAATTAATGTCGGATAACGAGAACTTCCAAATCCATCTCATCAGAAAAGAGCGTGGCGTTAAAATCGAACTAGAAAACCCACCGTCACAAGCTTTTGTGGATGGCAAGTTAATTACAGGGGTGCATGAGCATCTATTTTCGGTGATGCGTGATTTATTGTACATGGAAGATAAATACCCCCAAGGCGTTTGTCAGCTCACCACTCCAGAAAAATCAAATAGTGGTACTCAGCTGGCGACTGGGCAATGCACTGATTTAGTCTTTGATATGCTACGCCACGCTAATGCAATTTCTACTAATGAAGACTTAAACACTATCGTCTGTTGGGGGGGGCATTCGATCCGTCCCCATGAATATCAATACACCAAGGAAGTTGGCTATCAACTCGGTTTAAGAGAATTTAATATTTGTACAGGATGTGGGCCAGGAGCAATGAAAGGTCCAATGAAAGGCGCGGCAATTGGACACGCTAAACAACGTGTTAGTAATGGACGTTATATAGGGATCACAGAACCGTCAATTATTGCAGCTGAACCACCTAATGCAATCGTCAATGAATTAATAATCATGCCTGACATTGAAAAACGTTTGGAAGCTTTTGTGCGTTTTGCGCATGGGATCATTGTTTTTCCTGGCGGTGCAGGAACAGCTGAAGAGTTGTTATACATTCTAGGCGTATTATTACAAGCTGAAAACCATCAGCAAAAAATCCCTCTAGTCTTAACCGGGCCTCAAGAAAGTGAAAGCTATTTTATTGAACTCGATAGTTTCATCAAAGCCACCCTAGGTTTTAAAGCAACTCAGCTATATACGATTATTATCGATGACCCCAAAGCTGTGGGACAGTTTTTTGCCAAACAACACCAAGATGTCAAACAAGCCAGACGTAATATTGGTGACTCTTATGGCTACAATTGGTCACTCCAAATTCCTAGTGCAATGCAACACCCTTTTGTTCCCTCTCATGAGAATATGGCTGGACTGGATTTACATTTAGAACAACCTATCGGTGATTTAGCAGCTACCTTGCGTTGTGCATTTTCGGGAATTGTTGCCGGTAATATTAAAGCAGAGGCCGTACAGGATATCGCCCAAAAGGGACCTTATCAACTCAACGGAGAGCCTAAACTCATGAATCTGCTTGATAAGTTATTACAAGCATTCGTTGCACAAGGACGCATGAAACTGCCAGGCACCCAATATGAACCTTGTTATATTATTGCGCAAACGCATAACGAATAACCAGCAAATAAATGGTCAAAACACGCCTTGCCACCTGAACCAATGCTAAACTTGAAGAATGGCGCAGACATATTTTAAATAGTGTAAATACGACCATTTGTGTACTACTTTCATCGTATTTATCCTGTTTATCTCTAGAGAATATCTTTAGCATAAGATAGAATGCGCGCGTTTAGCGGTTTAACATTTAAACCCACTTTATTTTACATTTTATTAAGCAAGGACATTTAATGACTCAGCAAAGAATTACTGTTATCAAAGGTGACGGTATTGGTCCAGATATTATTGATGCTGCCACTCAAATCCTAGATAAAGTCGGTTGTGACTTTGCCTATGATTATGCAGATGCAGGTCTGATGGCTTTAGAAAACCACGGCGAATTATTACCACAAGAAACCTTAGAACTTATCGCGAAAAACAAAGTTGCATTGAAAGGTCCCTTAACTACCCCAGTGGGTGAAGGTTTTACTTCAATCAACGTTAGTCTACGTAAACAGTTTAAATTATACGGTAACGTGCGCCCGGTTTTATCGTTTAAAGGGACTAAAGCGCGATATGAAGATATTGATATCATCACGGTACGTGAGAATACCCAAGGTATGTACTCAGGTTTAGGACAAGTTGTCTCAGAAGATGGTACAGAAGCGGAAGCAAAAAGTATCATCACCCGTGAAGGTGCTGAGAAAATCGTAGAATTTGCTTACGAACTTGCGCGTCGTGAAGGTCGTAAGAAAGTGACTGCCGTGCACAAAGCAAATATCTTAAAGTCAACTTCAGGCTTATTTTTAAAAGTCGCACGTGAAGTAGGTGAACGTTATCCTGATATTGAGTCGGCAGAGATGATTGTTGACAATACTTGTATGCAGTTAGTGATGAACCCTCACCAGTTTGATGTGATTGTGACTACGAATTTATTTGGTGATATTTTATCAGACCTTTGTGCAGGTTTAGTCGGTGGTTTAGGTATGGCTCCTGGCGCAAATATCGGTGAAGATTGTGCTATTTTTGAAGCGGTTCATGGTTCAGCTCCTGATATTGCAGGCATGAATTTAGCGAACCCTACCTCAGTTATTCTCGCATCTATCCAAATGTTAGAGTACTTAGAAATGGGTGACAAAGCAGAACGTATTCGCACGGCATTGAAAGATGTCATCGAATCAGGTGACCGCACTACTCGTGACCTTGGCGGTGAACACGGTACTACTGATTTTACTGCTGCAGTACTAGAGCGTTTGTAAAAATCAATATAAAACCTGATAAGTAAGGATTTATGATCACTGCTTATCAGGTTTTTTTATGCCTAAAAACAATTCTTAAACGCCCTACTTCGGTTTAGTTTTTCCTAAAACTGTCCTAATAAGTACTAATTTTTCCGACATAATCTACATACGTTTTACTTTTGAAACGTATTATTTGAGGAAAATATGATGCAAAAATATATCAAACTATTCAGTCTTTCAGCATTCCTGATGCTCAGTGTCCAAAGCTTCGCATGGGAAGAAATGGATAATGGCCTATCTGGAAAAGTACATGTAGTGACGGAAAACTTTGACCAAATTGATGTCAACAAAGCTGACGCAAAGACATTTGCTACGTTACCTGGTATCGGTCTGAAAAAAGCTCAAGCCATTGTCCATTATCGCGAAGCCCACGGTGAGTTCACCGACATTGAACAGCTAACAAAAGTCAAAGGGATTAGTGATAAATTACTCTTAAAAATTAAACAAAAGGTCGCCGTCTACTAGGCATTAACGAGGACTTAGAGCATTAACGTGTACTAAGCGCTAACGTTTACAAAGCGTTATTTGACCCATAAAAAAGCCCAAGTATAGTGATGGATATGCTAAAATAATTAGAATCGTCTACTATGGACTTGAGCATTTTTAGACGGTTAACTCAATCGGTAAATACGTATGAATTAACTATGCACGACTTAACCGTTCATATCTGCTAAATAACGTTTAAAATCTTCACCTAACTCTGGATGGCGCAAAGCAAACTCAACATTTGCCTTCATATAGCCCAGCTTTGAACCACAATCATGGCTTTTGCCTTTCATGTAATAAGCATCCACTTGTTCCAAATTCATCAACGTCGCAATAGCATCGGTAAGTTGTACTTCACCACCGGCGCCTGCAGGTGTGAACTCTAACAGTTCCCAGATTTTTTCTGATAATACATAACGACCGACCACGGCTAAATTCGAAGGCGCATCTTCTACATCAGGTTTTTCCACCATTCCGTGAATTTTGGCTGACTCACCTTGTGCTAAATTGGCACCATCGAGATCAACGACACCAAATTTATTCACTTCAGCTTCTGGCACTTCTTCTACCAGCACTTGTGATACTCGAGAGGTATTGAACTTAGAAACCATTTCAGCAAGGTTATCTTTGCGTAAATTACTGGCTACGTCATCCATAATCACATCAGGAAGAACAACAGCAAACGGTGCATCACCGACAACTGGATGAGCACACATTATCGCGTGACCTAAACCATTTGCAACACCTTGACGGACTTGCATGATGGTAACGCCTTTGGGCACAATCGCTTGCACTTCTTCCAATAATTGACGCTTAACACGTTTTTCTAAGGTAGCTTCTAACTCAAATGAAGTATCAAAATGGTTTTCAATACTGTTTTTCGATGCATGCGTAACCAGTACGATTTCTTTGATTCCAGCAGCTACACATTCGTTGACTACATATTGAATCAATGGCTTGTCTACTACTGGTAGCATTTCTTTAGGGATGGCTTTAGTAGCCGGTAACATACGTGTGCCTAATCCAGCAACAGGAATAACGGCTTTGGTAACTTGACCCATTAATGACGTCCTTTTATTGATAATCCACGACCAATTCCATAATACGCTAAACCGTAGTCGGCGACAAATTCTGGTTCAAACAAATTACGACCGTCAAAGACGACTTTGTGCGCTAACGTAGCTTCCAAATGGGTAAAATCTGGTGCCCGAAAAGACTGCCATTCGGTACAAATAGCTAACGCATCAGCACCGACAATGGCGGCTTCTTTTGTACCCACTAATTTCAAATCTTCCCTATGACCATAAATACGCTGTGCTTCTTCCATTGCTTCCGGGTCAAATGCCTGCACGATCGCACCCTGTTCCCATAAATTTTCCAACAAAACTCGACTTGAGGCTTCACGCATGTCATCCGTGTTAGGCTTAAAGGATAACCCCCATACTGCAATGGTTTTGCCTTGTAAATCACCAGCAAAGTGCGTCATCATATAAGCGAATAATTTCTCTTTTTGACGAGAATTGACATCTTCAACGGCTTTTAAAATCGATGCTTCGTAGCCAATTCCTGTTGCACTTCTGATTAAAGCTTGCACATCTTTAGGAAAACAAGAGCCACCATAACCACAACCAGGATAGATAAATTGATAACCAATACGTGGATCAGAACCAATACCTTTACGCACATTTTCAATATCTGCGCCAAAATATTCTGCTAGATTAGCCATTTCATTCATAAATGAAATTTTGGTGGCCAGCATACAATTAGCCGCGTATTTAGTTAGCTCAGCACTGCGAATATCCATTTTTATCACTCGGTCATTGTTGCGATTAAATGGATAATATAATTCACGTAATCGCTTTTCTGCGTAATCACAATCCGTACCCAAAATAATCCGGTCAGGGCGCATGCAATCATTAACAGCTGCACCTTCTTTTAAAAATTCAGGGTTGGAAACAACAGAAAAAGCGACGTCTTTTTGCAGGTCACGTAGACAGGTAGAGATTTGTTCTTTGACTTTGTCAGCTGTCCCCACAGGAACAGTAGATTTGTTAATAACGACTGTACGGCGAGTCATATGCGTTGCAATCGTCTCTGCCACTTTTAAAACATACTGTAGATCAGCTGAGCCATCTTCATCCGGCGGTGTACCAACTGCAATAAACACTACATCTCCATGTTCAATACCAGCTTTGGCATCAGTAGTGAAGTCTAAGCGTTTGGCTTCATAATTCGCTGTGACTAGCGGAGTCAGTCCTGGCTCATAAATGGGAATAATTCCCTGTTTAAGAGCATCGACCTTGTTTTGATCGATATCGATACACGCAACATCGTGGCCTACTTCAGCTAAAACGGCAGCTTGTACTAAACCCACATAACCAATCCCAAATACTGTTACTTTCATTTTAATCCCTTAAATGATTTGTGTTTAACTAGTTGTTATTTCTAATTGCAATTTATGCATATACTATCGGCAGCGTATTCATAATTTAAAGATAGTCGGGATTGAAAAAAGTGAGACATTTTTCACTAGATTTTGAGTAAAAAATCAACAATATCTAAAAACTATGTATCATTATTGTTAAATCAACTATGATATGACTCGTTTTCAAGCTGTCGACAGGTATAACAATGACAACAAAATCAATCGATACAGGCTTTTTTGGCCACCCGAAAGGGTTACAAACTTTATTCATGACTGAGATGTGGGAGCGCATGAGCTACTACGGTATGCGTGCATTACTAGTCTTATTCATGACGGCTTCTCTCCAAGAAGGTGGTTTAGGTATAACCGTAGCCACAGCGGGTGCTATTTATGGTTTATATACCGGCGCCGTCTATTTTATGGGCTTACCTGGGGGATGGTTAGCTGACCGTTTAATCGGTGGGCAAAATGCAGTTTGGTATGGTGGTATTATCATCATGCTGGGACATATTATTCTGGCTATCCCGACGGCTAGTTCCTTCTATATTGGGCTTATTTTTGTCGTTTTAGGTACTGGCTTGTTAAAGCCAAATATTGGTGCCATCGTGGGTCAGTTATATTCTGCAGAAGATCGTCGTCGGGACTCTGGGTATACTCTTTACTATATGGGGATTAACATCGGTGCCGTCATTGGTTACACCGTGTGTGGCTACCTCCAAGAAGAATGGGGCTATCACTATGCATTTGGTGCTGCAGCAGTGGGTATGGCGATTGGTTTAGTGCAATTCCGTTTAACCCGTCCTAACTTACAAGGTGTTGCGGATGGTCCTATTCAACCTCTTTCACCTGCCGCCCAAAAACGTACTTGGGGTATCGTTGCCTTATTCTTAGTCATTGTTGCTGTCGTGACTGGCGCCACGATGTCAGGCACATTGATTATTAACCCTGTACCCGTTGCGAAAAGCGTTGCTGTTATTTTTTGTAGTATTTTCTTAATTTACTTTGGTGCTATTTACTTCCGAGGCAACCTCAATACCAACGAAAAGAAAGGTATGGGAGCACTCTTTTTAATCTGTGTTGCATCCGCGTGTTTCTGGTCTGGTTTCGAACAAGCCGGTTCATCTCTCAACTTATTTGGTCGTGATTATACTGATCGTATGATTGGCACATTTGCCATAGCTACAGCCTGGTTCCAATCTGCTAACTCATTCTTTATTATTATCTTATCGCCATTCTTTGCAGCTTTGTGGATCAATCTTGCCAAACGCATGATCACCCCTAGTTATAGTGTTAAATGTGCTTTAGGTCTAATCATAATGGCCAGTGGTTTTATTGTGATGTTTTTCGCCTCACAATACGCAGCATCGGGTCTTAAAGTTGCACCATACTGGTTGGTTGCTACTTACTTCCTACACACTGTCGGAGAGCTTTGCTTAAGTCCAGTGGCCTTGAGTGCGGTAAGTAAGTTATCGCCACGTCGCTTTGCTGGTCAAATGATGGGGGTTTTTGTCTTAACTTATTCAATAGGCAACGTAGTTGCGGGATTATTATCAGGTAACTTTGATCCTAATAACGTTGAGCAAATGCCGAACTTATACTTGCAAATTAGTTTGTTTGGTATCGGTGTAGGGATTGTTTTAGTCTTGCTTTCTTTCAAAACAAAATTTTGGGAAGACGCTGCAGAAAAAAGTGCTATTGCAGAAGCAAAAGCCTAAGTAAGCAAAAAAGGCACATAGCTAATCATGTTGCAGTTAAGGTGTATTCATTCTTAGTTATGTACTAAATATATAGTTCCCCCGTATAATAAAGACCTACTTTATAAAAAAGTGGGTCTTTTTATGTCTGGTTTTACGTTTACGTCACTATTCACAGACACAACTCTTATTTATGATTATAGGTACTTCATGAAATTTTATTTTTCTACTCGCAATATTCCAGGCTTAGAAGACAAATCCTTGCTTGAGCGAATGACCTTATTAAATGAGGCAGCCAAAGCAATGACTATCCCTGAAAAAACTATTTTTAATGTATTAAAACTCATCGTTTTAGTTCCTGTATTTGTGCTTATATTACGAGTGGTTGAAGATTGGACCTCTCTTTTGTGGGCCGCTTTAGTGCTGCTACTCTACCCTCTTATTGTCAAACCAATTCAACATTCCTTATGTGCCAAATACATCAAAAAAGAATCATAAAATATAAGTCTGTTTTAGCATGATAAAATCATCAAAACAGACATACCGAAACCTTCATCCACAATGATGCTAAGTTAAAAATTCAATAACAGCGCCGATAAAACTACATACCCAAAAATCTTTACTATACTAAAAAGTGAGTAAACAATTAAAAGGATGTAGTTGTGACCAAAATACTTGTTACCGGAGGATCGGGTTATATCGGTTCTCATACTGTCTTACAGTTACTAGAAAGCGGCCAAGAAGTCGTTGTCATTGACAATCTATGTAACTCATCTCCAGAATCATTGAAACGGGTAAGCGAACTGACAGGCAAGGACATCACTTTTGTCAAAGGTGACATTCGTAACTATCATGATTTAGCAGAAATTTTCAGGAATCATAATATATCTCACGTTATTCATTTTGCCGGTCTTAAAGCAGTTGGAGAGTCTGTTTCAGCTCCTTTAAACTATTATGAAAATAATGTATTTGGGACCATTAATTTGTGTCACGTAATGCATAATTTTGGCGTAAAAAATATTGTTTTTTCTTCATCGGCGACTGTTTATGGTGATCCCCAAGCGCTGCCCCTAAAAGAAACCATGCCGACTGGGGTACCTACTAATCCCTACGGACATTCAAAGCTAATGGTAGAGCATGTCTTACGAGATTTGTATGCTTCTGATAATTCTTGGAATATCGCGTTATTACGTTATTTCAACCCTGTTGGTGCACATGCCTCTGGTCAAATCGGTGAGGACCCAAATGGGATCCCAAACAACCTTATGCCTTTTATTAGCCAAACAGCAACAGGTAAACGTGCTGAATTAGCTATCTTCGGTAACGACTATGATACCCATGATGGTACGGGTGTTCGAGATTATATCCATGTAGAAGATTTGGCTAACGGGCATTTGTTAGCTCTACAAGCACTTGATAAAAAGCCTGGTGTATTGACAGTAAACTTAGGTACCGGTACTGGCTATAGTGTTCTGGATATGGTCAAAGCCTTTGGTGCAGCCAGTGGCGTCACAATTCCTTATAAAATCGTAGCGAGACGCACTGGAGATGTAGCCGCGTGTTATGCAGATCCGAGTTATGCAAAAGAAACTCTCGACTGGGAAGCTCATAAAAACCTGGCAGATATGTGTCTTGATACATGGCGCTGGCAATCACAAAACCCGCACGGTTATGGGAGCTAAAATGGCAATTAATGGGGAATAAGCGATAAAAGTTGCATTATCGCTAGTTTAAGAGGAAACTTGACTATGCCAATAAGGATGTAGGAATACACAAGTTGCTATACCTAAAAAAGCAGCATTTTTATGACGGATTTTATCAGACTTGAGACATCTGATAATAGGGTATTTATGACCTATTAGGAATACTCTGATATTAAAATGCTTGCCTTTTTCTTGCAAAAAAATCACGCTAACTCTAGTTCAGCTAGCGTGACCTTAAAGGTTCTCATTTCATCAAATATCCATTAACTAACCTTCAGATTTTGACGATTTTAGTCATCCATGTTATTCGTCTAACAAGCCTTCGATATCATCAAATTCGTCCAATAAAGCTTCTTCATCTTCTTCGATAACACCATCATTGACTGCAAATTCAAGCTGTTGAAAATAAGCGTTCTTTACAAAGCCATAAGGATCTATCGCATTATTCAACGCAGCTTCTCTTTCCAAGAGATTCGCTCTAGCATCTAGCCCTTTGATAATAAAACTGAAAATAGTGACATTACTATTTAATACATTCATTGGAAAGACAAGGCCATCAACAATATCTCCTGTCGTTGAACGAATATCTGTAGGTCCTCTAGCAGGTAACATCAAATATGGACCAGTATCCAAGCCATACGTACCTAGTGTCTGTCCAAAATCTTCTTCTTTTACCGTCAAATCCATTGCAGAAGCAACATCAAAAATACCTAAGACTCCCACTGTAGAATTGACTAAAAAACGGGCCAAACTTGTCATCATGCCATCCACTTTACCTTGCAGGGCATTATTGAGTATATTCGCTGGCTCTTCAATGTTCTCAACGACGTTAATTAGCCCCGTACGTACCGGTTTTGGCGTGATCGCTAAGTATCCTTTGGTTGCCGGCTTAACTAAAAAGCGGTCAAGTACATCATAGTTAAAATCCCACATGACACGGTTCACACTCTCCAGTGGATCACGAGGATCTGAATATTGACTTTTGGTGTCCTCGGATGAATTGGTACTCGCACATCCAGATAAAAATAGCGTACTTAACAGTAATACGAAAAATGTATTTCTCACTTAATTTCCTTATCAACAATAATGGTATGTTCAGTAATTTGTCCAGCAATCACAGGTACGGAGATACTCCCCTCGTACTCGCCAATTTTCGATTGTACAACTTCATCAAAAGACAAGCGAACAACCAAGTCTACTGCCGCTACAGAAGACAGTGTATATGATGCTAACATGGCATCTGACTGGGTCAAAGTTACCTTTACTGGTAATTTATTTAAAGGTAATTTCTGTACCGCAACTGGCATTTTGTTTGCACTATTTGCTGCTCTTGCAAACACAAATAACGTTGTCGGATTTAGCTGGTTTTCAGCTTCTAACGAACTTAGGATCTGCTGCGTAGCCGATATAGTCACAGTAAAGCCTGTCACTAAGTCGGCTTCTCCACTTAGCGCTAAACGCTCCAACTCAGCAATCTTATTACGCAGTTGGACGATTGCCGGATTATCTTCAGGTAATAAACCTTCTATTTTTGCAAAATATGTTTTTGTCATAGCTAAATCATTTAGCTGAGAAGCTGTCAAACTCAACATTAAAGCAGCATTGTTATTATCCGGTTCGATAGTCAACCAACGCTGTAAAATCGTCACAGCCTGTCTCAGGTAACTGACTTGATTAGGTATCATGAGTGCTTGTGCATAGCTCGACAAGGTTTCCACTGAGTCAGGTTGTAATAGCAAGGCTTTATCAAAAGCCGCATAGGATTGCTCGTATTGTTCTAAAGATGAATAAATTCGGCCTAACAACATCCAACCAGTTGCGTCATCAGGCTCATCAGAAATTCTTGAGCGGATCGCTAATGCAAAATCAAACAAGTCTTGTTGGGTGACGTCAGTGCCGTTCCCGACAATAATTTTATCTGTCAAAGCTTGAATCCGCTCTTGGATACTTGCCAACTTTTGTACTTTTGGTAGCTCAGTGACGTGCCAATATAAGCCACCAGAAACGACGAACGTTGCTACTAACACACCCACATACAGCGTTTTATGCTTACGGGTATGTTCATCTTGAGCGTATTGCTCCTCTAGGAGAGCGAGTTTAAGTTCTTTTTGCGCCTGTTCCCGATGCTTCTCAGAGATCAAACCTTGACTAAATTCATCATCCAGCTCAGCTAAACGCTGTTTAATCAACCGCGTATTAGACAGAATAAATGCATCTTGATGACCTTTTGCAGACTGTCTTAACAAAGGAAATATGACAAAGAGTACAAACACGGCAGTCATCAAAATGGCTGCTATCCAAAACATACTCATTTACTTATCCTCTTCTAGTAACGCTTCAGCCTTAGCTAACGCTGCTGACTCATCTTGGGTAACAGGTGTACTAGGTTTACGAGTAAAAACAAGATACGCCCCAACAAATAATACAACAATTGGCAGCAACCAGAGCCAGATCGTCGTTTTAGTTACTGGCGGTTGATAATACACAAAGTCACCGTAGCGAGTTTTCATAAAATCAATCACTTGGTCTGACGTTTGTCCCTCAGTAATGAGTTGGTAAACTTTACGACGCATATCATGTGCAATCATCGCATCCGAATCTGCAATATTTTGATTTTGGCACATAGGACAACGCAAAGTCGCTGTTAACTTTTTAAAATCTTGACGTTGCTGTTCTGTCGCAAATTTATACTCATCTCGACTAGCATGAACTGCACTAGTGAAAAGCATACCCAAAAGACATAATGGAAGGATTATCAATAATACATTGCGTGAGGCCATTAATCCTTTACTCCATTTTGTGTGTTTGTCACTAATTCGTTATACAACTTTGCGAATTTTTGCTCCCAAACACGAGGATTAACATCCCCTATATGATGAACCCTGATAATACCATTTTGATCAATCAGCAAGGTTTCTGGTGCACCTGTTACGCCTAAATCTAGAGAAGTATCACGATATACATCGAATATATTAAAAACAAATGGATCGCCTAAACTGTCGGTGGTAGACAAGACTTCTTGTTGTACTCTTTGTAAAGTCTTGGTCCCAAAATCTGGATCTAAATCTTGGTCATAATACAAACCAACAATCCGTTTACCCTCTTTGCGTAAGGACGTGAGATAAGGTAATTCTACTTTACAAGTGACACACCACACTCCCCAAACATTTAACAGAGTTACCTCACCTAAAAAAACAGATTCAGTGTGTAAGGTGGTTGGGTCCATCAAATCAGGTAAAGAAAATGCCGGCATTGGTTTTTCGAGGGTTTGGGCATCTCGCTCTCGAGGATCAGAAAAAAGCCCTTGAAATAAAAAAAACGTCAACCCAAGAAAAAAGACCAATGGCAAAACAAAACGAATAGGTTTAGACATTAGCTAAGTCCTCATTTGCTGATTTGGGTGCCTTATTGTTATGACCCGTTTGCTTAAAGCGCTGTTTTAAACGTGCGATTTTTTGTAAACGGTAACGCGGATCAGCAATCGAGCATACACCACCAAGCGCCATGATCCCTGCGCCTAACCAGATCCATACAACGAAAGGTTTGTAATAAGCTCGCACTGACCATACACCTTCTTCAAGCGGTTCACCTAGTGCGACAAAGAGGTCTCGAGTCAAAGTTGAATGAATGCCAGCTTCAGTCATATTAGTTGACTGCACTGGATAAAAACGTTTTTCAGGCTCTAAATGAGCGACAAATTCACCCTTTTTATACACATCAAAAATACCTCTTTCAGCCGTATAATTTGGCCCTTGTACGACAATAACCTTATCAAACTGCACAGTGTACCCGGCCATCACAAACTCATCACCAAAATCCATCCGTACATTACGTTCTGTTTCAAAATTGGAAACGAGGGTAATCCCAATTAATGACACTGCAAATCCAACATGTCCTAAAATCATACCCCAATGAGAACGCGTAAGTTGTCTTAAGGCACTGCTAGTGGATAAGGTATTCGTTCCCGCGGCTCTGCGCTGGGCGTTGATGCGTTGTAAGACTTCTTGAATGGTGGAGATAAGTACCCAAACACTTAATAGCATCCCTAATATCGCTAAATAACTCATCGTATCAAAACTAAAGACTATTAAGATAGCCGCGCCAAGACCGAGCCCCAAGCCTTGTAATATCTGTGTCCGCAATGCCCAAATCTCTTGTTTTTTCCAGCGACTAATCGGCCCAATCGTCATAAAAACAACAAACGGTACAATCAGCAAAGTGAACATTTGATTAAAGAATGGCGCACCTATCGAAATACTCCCCAGGCCTAATTCTTTGTGGACCAGTGGAAACAAAGTCCCGAGAAGGACAACAACCGTCGCCGCACACAGGAGTATGTTGTTACCCAAGAGCATGTTTTCACGCGAACTCAACGCATAAGTACTTCTAGATTGTAATTTCGGTGCTCGAATAAAATACAACAGCAAAGAACCACCGATAACCAATACCAGTAATCCGAGAATAAACATACCTCGTGATGGGTCAGCAGCAAAGGAATGTACAGAAACCAAGATCCCTGAACGCACTAGGAAAGTGCCCAACAAACTCAAAGAAAACGCTGAAATGGCCAGTAAAACGGTCCAAGACTTAAATACTTTGCGTTTTTCGGTAACAGCAAGGCTATGCATCAATGCAGTACCAACTAACCACGGCATAAACGAAGCATTTTCAACAGGATCCCAAAACCACCAGCCCCCCCAACCGAGTTCGTAATAAGCCCACCAACTTCCTAAAGCAATACCCACCGTCAAAAAAGACCAAGCAGCTATGGTCCATGGACGTGACCAACGAGCCCATGTTGAATCAAGCTGACCAGAAATCAATGCTGCGATAGCGAAAGCAAATGCGACTGAAAATCCAACATACCCCATATACAACATAGGTGGATGAATAATCATCCCAAAATCTTGTAGGAGTGGGTTTAAGTCTGCTCCATCCACCGGGTAAAAAGGTAATACACTGACAAATGGGTTAGATGTCAGCAACATAAACAGGTAAAAACCGACTGAAACCAAGCCTAATATAGCCAAGACTCGAGCTACCATGACCTCTGGGATCCCTTTACTGAGCAAAGCTACCGCTACAATCCATACTGAAAAGATAAACACCCACAGTAAAAATGAGCCTTCATGGCCGCCCCATACGGCAGTCACTTTATAATACCAAGGCAATAAACTGTTTGAATGATTGGCAACATAAGCAATCGTAAAATCGTCATGTAAAAAACTGGCCGTCAAGCAGGCATATGCAATACCGGTAAACAAGAAAACCGCAAAAGCCAATGGTTTTGCACTGGAAATCATAAGTTGGTTCTGAGTGTAACTCCCCCAAAGCGGGTATATCGCTAACAATAGCGCACTCAACAGTGCAATGACACTCGCTAAATTTCCAATTTCTGCAATCACAACAATACTCTTTTCAATCTAAATCAATACAATATAAACAAAACTAGTAGCCAGCTTCGCTCGGTTTGACGTGCTTTATGCCTTTCAGCTGCTCAGCTAATTCTGGTGGCATATATTCTTCGTCGTGTTTAGCGAGTACCTCGTCAGCTACAATAACAAAACCTTCTTGTAACACTCCAGTTGCTACGATGCCTTGTCCTTCACGAAATAAGTCAGGCAAAATACCGTCATAAGTCACTGTAACTTTTGGTCCTGTATCCATTAAATCAAAAGCAACGGATAGGGTTTCTTTATTTCGGACGACAGAACCCTCTACTACTAAGCCACCAATTCTTAAGCGCTGACCAACCTGTGGAAACTGCCCCGATTTACCTTCATGTATTTCGGTGGGGGTATAAAACAAATCAATATTTTCATTTAGGGCATACAACATTAACCCGATGGCACTAGCCAACAATGCACCAATGATGAGCACCATAGTTAACCGTTGTTTTCTTCTCGGTGTCATAATTTTTCCTCAGCTTTTGCTTTTGCTATGCGAGCGTCTCGAGCTTGTTGGGCATAAAAATCTGTCATAATTTTTTTGTTTTGTACGCGAACAAACACAATATATAACACGACGGCTAATGCACTGATGCCATAAGACAACCACACAAAAAAGCCATAGCCACCCATGGCCCAAAATTCACTAAAACTAGAAAAGGCCATTTATCTCTCCCCTTTCGTGGATGACGTGAGCAATAATTTTTTTACCCAAGGACGATGAGCTTCACGTATTAAAATCACATTTTTTAACTGCAACAGCACCAACGTTCCTATCAATCCTATAAAACCGGCGATGCTCACTAATAAAGGCCATTTCATTTCTGGCGCTATACTTGGACGGCCTATTTTTGTGATCGTAGAGCCCTGATGTAAGGTATTCCACCACTCCACTGAGTAATGAATAATTGGAATATTAATAACGCCTACTAGTGCGATGATCGCTGCCGCTTTACCTGCTTGTTGCTTGTCGGAAAATGCCGCATACAACGCCATGACACCAAAATACAAAAATAATAATATCAACTGAGAGGTCAACCGAGCATCCCAAATCCACCAAGTCCCCCACATAGGTTTCCCCCAAGCAGCTCCGGTAAACAAAGAGATAAAAGTCATGAGCGCACCGACTGGTGCGATGGCGATCATACTCATATAAGCCGTTTTCCACTGCCAGACCAAACCCACCAATCCGGCAGTAGCCATTGCAACATAAGTACCCATCGCTAAAATGGCAGATGGCACATGAATGTATATGATTCTAAAAGAGTCACCTTGTTGGTAATCAGGTGGCGCAAACACCAATCCCCAAACTAAGCCAACGACCAGCCCTAATACGGCTGCAGAAAGAAAATACGGAAACAATGACTGGCATAACGCATAAGCGCGTTCAGTTTTTGCGTAAGGATGTAACCAAGTAAACATTAATGATGACTCACTCTAATTGCGTAGCTCATAGCAAATGGGGTTATTGCGATTGCACCACATAACATTGCAGCGATGATAGCAAGTTGTGGCCAGTAATTTAATCCAAAAACAGCGGAATCAACTACGGAAGTTGCAAAAATCAGTAAAGGAATAAATACAGGAATTAAAATAAGGGATAACAGGACTCCACCACGCTGTAAACCCACTGTTAATGCGACGGCAATACCACCAACAAAAGATAAGATGGGGGTGCCAAGTAATAACGTTGCCAGTAATGCCCAATACATGGCTGGGGTTAAATTCAAAAATAAAGCAAGCATGGGCGATACGACAATCAATGGTAAAATGAAAAGTAGCCAGTGACAGAATACTTTAATGAACATCGCTAACGATAAAGAGACGCCTGACAGTTGAATTTGTTCTAAAAACCCATCATTAAAGTCATCCCGAAATAGTTTTTCCATACCTAATAATGCTGAAAGAATCGCAGCAACCCAGATGACACCTGGGCCAATTTTTTGCAGTGTTGCTAAACCAGGACCTACGCCAATGGGAAACAACGTTATAACCAATACAAAAAACACCAGAGGTTGAATAAATTCTGATTTATTGCGCATAGCTAACTGCCAATCTCGTTTGAAGATACTCATTAATGGTGACATTAAATGTGATACTCCAAAGTAAACTCGGTGACTTTATGTTTGCTTTTTAACGCTTGGTGTGAAGTCATTAAAACCGCGCCTTGTTCAGTAACAAAGTCATCAATAACTGTTTGGATAAGGGTCACACCATTAGTGTCCAGTGAGGTATATGGCTCATCTAAGATCCACACCGACGCACAAACTAATTGGGTACGCGCCAGAGAGACGCGACGCTGTTGTCCTGCTGATAGTTGTCCAACCGGAATATCTTCCAGGCCGACTAATCTGAAACGAGCCAACACCGTGTAGAGGTATTCGGTAAGCGTACTGTTATCACGTAACTCAGGAATCGCATACTCACTATGTAAATACAGCCAATATTGCAAATTTTCCAATGCAGACAAATACTTATTCAAGGCTAATTTGTGACCTAAATAAAGAATCGGCAGTGGGTTGCAGCTATTTTGTACTGGTGACTCACCCAGAGTCACTTGACCGGTTTCAGGTTCAGACAAACCTACTAAAATCCTGAGTAAACTGGTTTTCCCTGCACCATTGGGACCGACAAGATGGATTAACTCACCAGAATTTAACGTCAAATCAAGCTCAGCAAACAAGGTTCTATCCTGTTTGATACAACTTATATTTTGGGCTGATAACACGTTCAATTTGGCTCCTAATCACCAAGAATTCTTTTTATGCACCATACTTACTGCACAGTCATTTTATATTCGTTTTTATCATCGTAGTATTAGCTACAAAGTTAACGGCATAATTTACATCAGGATTTTATCATAACAAGCATGCTAAATGATTATTTTTCATCATTTTTTAGTCGTAAAAAAATATAAATATCAACACGATTTGCTCACTAAAATATATTCTTTCATAAAGGCGATTTTTATCGCTTTTATAGGATAATTATCACTTTATACCAAAGTTTACATTACCTATTTTATACTAGAGTTTTCCGCGTAGGCTGTCGATAAGATGATATGACCCAATCGACCCTACATTCACCCTCAAAAACTGCTCATGCCTCACATGAGTCAGCCCCTGTGCCTAGCCACAAACGTGCAGTACAGCAAAGCGTATCTGGCATCGTATCAGATGCGAAAAACGCCAGTTATACTAGTCAAACCAATATCACGTTTGATCAAAAAACGATTCCCGGCGCATTATTTACCATCAACGATGAAACCATTATCAAAATCAAAGAGGCTAAGTTTGTTGTACCACTCACTCCAGAACAACAACGACAAGTAAAACAATGGCAAAACGACCAAAAAACGCTCAAGATTGATATTCGCTCAGCACCACCGGCGATAACATTATCCGCTGTTTCACCCAAAACACCTGATAGCATCAAAATAAATGCATTAGAAGCACAAGCAATCAATTTAACTGTATTACAAAATAAAACGGCTTTGGTCCAGCATGCGACACCTAAAATGCCAGACAGTGCCTTAAAACCAACCCCTGTTTTACTGCAACAGTCACCAGATATACAAAAATTACATTTGCATGTCCCCAAAGTGGATGCCGTTATTGAACTTCGTCTGCCTAAGTTACATCCAGAAATAGCAAACCTGTTAAGAAAGGTAGCACCAAATACTTTTGCATTGATAGACGTAACAACCTCACAAGCAAAAATAACGAGTACGTACTTACCTTTGCAAATTGCTATTGATGGACTAGATATGCCGATAACGACAAACGCGTCTAGCAGCGAAAAAGGCACGTCGTTGTTATTAAAATTGTTGCAGCAACAGCTTCCATCCCAGTTTCAAATTTCCAGTAAAGTCTTTACCCAATGGGTCAACAAATCTGACTTAGCTCAAGTACTGCCTACCGACAAAATGCACAGTTTAACTACTTTATTAAATAAAACAGATACTATTCACATAGCCAAAACCCCTCATGGTATGACGATGCAAGCCGGTCATAACGATAAAAATCTTGGTACCGCTAGCGTAAGGGTTATCCCAAACAAAGATCCTAGCTCTCATATAGGCCGGAATCCGAGTATGACTCCCATGACAAATACCGATTTACCGATTACCGTGCAGCTAAACAAAACACAATTATTAGAGATCGATCAGACTCAAATTCCTGTGAGTACACGTGGGGTATCTGAAGTAGCACAAGGACAGGATAACTTTCGCTTAAAGCACCTTTTCGGAACACTAAAAGAATTTTTGGGCACTAGTGTCCTGCCATCACCAAACACGAATAAAATTAGTCTCACGACCTCAAGTGCTACTTTATCGGAACCAAAAACAGAAAATGTGCCATCGGTGCAAGCTCAACCCACCAATAATAAACTGTTACTTAACAATTTATCCTTATTTAAAGATTTACAGTATGCTGCGGTTGAAACAAAGCTCCCGATGATTACCAAAGAGTTCAATAAGCTTTTGGCAACAGTTAAAGATATAGGTTTACAATCACCTCAATCAGGACTGCAACATGAACCTATCACCAACCGACCTTTATCTGAGCAAAGCCCATCATTATCACCAGATACCCCAGAGTCTGATATCAATCAACTACTTAGAGTGTTTGCCAATAATAGCCTCATAGCGGGTTTAGAAAATCAGTTCCGTGCTCCCCAGCAAACATCATCTTTACTTAATGGCTTAACGACCATGGTACAGATTGCACTGGTACAAAAGTTAAATGGGCAATTAGATACCCAAAGAGGATTATCGGATGTATTAAAACAGCAACTCAAACCATTTATTCCTGCAACCTCTATCGCGAGTAATGGCCGGATAAGTACAGACAATGTTGATAATAGAAATGCTTTAGTTAATGGTATTGCACAAGTCTTAAAAAATCATAGTCTAGCGAGAAAAATTAACGCAGAGGTAAATACCCAAACCATGGACACGCAGTATTTCATATTGCCCAATATTGCCAATCACAACAAAGATAATATTGAAGTATTGTTTAAACGTGAAAAAGAACACGCCGATACCCATAACCAAAGAGAGCAAGAACAAGGGTGGCATGTCAGTCTCCGCTTTGCTATTGGCGAATATGGTGTATTACTAACCAAAGCGTTCATTCAAAATAAAGTCATTCAATTAAATCTTTATGCATCTACAACCTCCTTATTAAACTTAGTGAACACGCACAAAGAATCCCTCGAAACTAGGCTTGTGGATTTAGGATTCGAGCTAAAAGGGTATCAAAGTTACCAAGGAAAAATCCCAGACAGCTTGGTAGAACAACAGCATGAAATATGGCAGACACAGGTTTAATTATGTCAAGTCACCACCTGCATTCTCATCACAATCTTTGTTTAGCAAATGATAGGATTTTTTATGACTAAGCCGACAGCCTCTGTTACCGATGCAAAAAAATTAGCCATTGCCTTGCAATACAATGACACAACACAATCTGCTCCAGAGATTGTAGCCAAGGGAAACGGAGATATTGCCTCTGAGATCATTGCGCTTGCTGCTGAAAACGGTATTCTCGTTCATGAAGATCCACAACTTCTTGCCGTTCTCAATCAATTTGATATTGGTGATCAAGTTCCTGAGGAACTCTATTTAGTCGTCGCTGAATTAATCGCCTTTTCGTTCGTCTTACAAGGGAAATACCCTAAAGATTGGCAAGGACATAAATCATTAAACACATTGGTGTAATGCTTTATGAACGAGAGTCTCTGGTGAACTTCCCATATACCAATCTGACACTCACATCACCGTACATTATATCTCGTTTACAGTCTGCGACTGAAATCACTCCATATAACGTAGCAGTAATGCTTTATGAACGAGAGTCTCTGGTGAACTTACCGTATACCAATCTGACACTCACATCACCGTACATTATATCTCGTTTACAGTCTGCGACTGAAATCACTCCATATAACGTAGCAGTGATGCTTTATGAACGAGAGTCTCTGAAGAGCTTTCTGTATACCAATCTGACCTTCCCATCACCGTAAATTATATCTCGTTTACAGCCTGCGACTGAAATCACTCCATATAACGTTCGGTGATATTTAGGGTTCATAAACAAAAAAACGCCCAGAACCTATAAAGTCATGGACGTTTTTTAAGTATTATTTATTATTTTTCTGCTGGCGCTTCGGCTTCTACTTCATCTGTAGGTTTAGCTTTACATAGTAATTCAGCACGGATCTTTTGTTCAATCTCATTGGCCATATCAACACGTTCTTTTAGGAACTTCACTACGTTCGCTTTACCCTGACCAATACGCTCACCGTTGTAGCTGTACCAAGCTCCGGCCTTTTCTACCAGCTTTTGCTTCACACCTAAATCAATAAGCTCTGCTTCTTTTGAAATCCCTTGACCATATAAAATCTGGAATTCAGCTTGTTTAAATGGTGGTGCTACTTTGTTTTTCACAACCTTGACTCGCGTCTCGTTGCCAACGACTTCATCACCATCTTTAATCGCACCGATACGACGGATATCTAAACGTACTGATGAATAGAATTTTAGTGCATTACCACCAGTAGTTGTTTCAGGGTTACCAAACATCACACCAATCTTCATACGAATTTGGTTGATGAAAATACATAAGGTATTTGAGCGTTTAATATTACCTGTCAGCTTACGTAGTGCTTGAGACATTAAGCGCGCTTGCAAACCAACGTGAGAATCACCCATATCGCCTTCAATTTCAGCTTTTGGCGTAAGAGCCGCTACCGAGTCAACAATCACCACGTCTACCGCACCAGAGCGCACCAACATATCACAGATTTCTAATGCTTGTTCACCCGTATCCGGTTGTGAGACTAATAACTCATCAATATTTACCCCTAACTTCTCAGCATAAACGGGATCTAAAGCATGTTCAGCATCTACGAATGCACAGGTTTTACCCACTTTTTGTGCTTCTGCAATGACTTGTAATGTTAACGTTGTCTTACCCGATGATTCTGGTCCGTAAATTTCAACCACACGACCACATGGCAAACCGCCTATACCTAATGCGATATCGATGGTTAAAGAACCTGTAGAAACAGACTCGATATCCATTGCTTGGTTATCACCCAACTTCATGATTGAGCCTTTACCAAATTGCTTTTCAATTTGACCAAGTGCTGCGGATAGTGCACGTGCTTTATTGTCGTCTGCCATAGTAGCCTCTGTGTTATTATTTATGTATTGTAGGAGAAAGAAATTGACTCAACTACAAACTTATTTAATATGAAGTGTGTATCAAAGTGATACTGATTATAATACTGTATAATTATACAGTGCAAGTATTTATTACAAATAAATTTATTTAAATCCGTGCGCATGGAAAGAATAGATAATACTAATACGCTTGTCTGCTGACTTTACGATCAGAATGTGTAGCGTTGGTTGGTGGATATATACCCAAATCCCGTCGTCATCGTCTTATTAGTTGTTGTGCCAGCTCAGTAATCGCAAAATCAATCGCCGCTTGTCTTACGGCTGTCCGATCACCTGGAAATATCTGTTTTGCTGTAACTACCTCACCAGCAACAGACCATGCAAACCAAACCGTACCCACCGGTTTTTCTTCGCTTCCTCCACCTGGACCGGCTATACCACTAACACTTATTCCGATATCTGCTGCAGCTCTCGCACAACAACCTTTAACCATCGCAACAACCGTCTGTTCAGATACCGCACCGTGTTTGTTGAGAATCTCTTCATCAACATACACCAAGTGCATTTTTGCTGAATTCGCATAAGTCACATAACTTTCTTTGAACCAAGAAGAAGCTCCTTCTATTTCGGTCAATGCATAAGCAATGCCTCCTGCAGTACAAGATTCTGCGCAAGAAACCGACAATTCTTTTTCTATACAAAATTGTGCAATCGACTCTAGGGCTGTTTTTGTATTTTCTTTTAGATACGTCATGATTTTTTTAGTATGCTTAAGGCCATGTCACTACCATAAGTATTAAATCACAGTGAGTCAATCCAAAGCCCAGCACACGCCAATGATGCAACAATATTTGAGCATCAAAGCCGAACACCCGAATGAATTGTTATTTTATCGGATGGGTGATTTTTATGAATTATTTTTTGCTGACGCTGTGCGAGCGGCTAAATTGATTGATTTAACGTTAACCGCTCGTGGCAAAGCAGGTGGTGAACCTATTCCTATGGCGGGTGTTCCTTATCACGCGGTAGATGGATATTTAGCAAAATTAGTCCAACTAGGTGAATCCGTCGCTATTGTTGAACAAATAGGTGACCCAGCCACCTCAAAAGGACCGGTAGAGCGAGCTGTGCAAAGGATTGTGACGCCAGGTACGGTTACTGATGAAGCTCTGCTAAGAGCCAATCAAGACATTTGTATTGTCGCAGTGACCTCATTCACCAAGGGCGATAATACCCAATATGGCCTAGCATCCTTGGCGCTCAGTACAGGACAGTTTATTGTGACGGAGCCTAGTTCCGAACAAGCTTTATTGGCCGATTTACAACGCCTAAACCCGGCAGAAGTGTTATACGATGAACAATTCATAAATACCGATGCACTCCAAAACTACAGTGGTCTGCGTCGTCGCCCAACATGGGAATTTGATATTGAGACGGCAGAACAACAATTAAATATGCAATTTGGTACTCAATCATTAAGCGGTTTTGGCATCCATACTGGATCGTTGTCTGTTGGTTGTGCTGGTTGTATTTTGCAGTACATCAAAGATACTCAAAAATGTGCTTTACCGCATATCAGCAGTTTGGTCCTACAAACTCAGCATGATTCTGTGCAAATGGATGCCGCAACCCGACGTAATCTCGAACTCACCCAGAATCTTTCTGGTGGCATTGAAAATACCGTTTTTGCTGTTCTTGATCGGACCCAAACACCCATGGGAGCTCGCTTACTGCAGCAATGGATCCACCGCCCAAGTACCCAACACGCTCTCCTGCAGCAACGCTACAGTGCTATCGGTGATTTTATTGAAAATGGGTTTAGTGAACTCCAAGATGCATTGCGACAGATTGGTGATATCCAACGTGTCCTATCTCGATTAGCCCTGCGTAGTGCAAGACCTAGAGATTTCGCTCGGCTCCAGAATGCCTTTAACACCCTACCACAAGTGCAAACATTATTAGCTGAACACTCAGCCCCTAAAATTAAAGCACTTGCCAACAGTGTCAGCTCCTTTCCTGAGCTAGCTGATTTATTGAATCGTGCCATTACTGAGAACCCACCAGTCGTTATTCGTGATGGCGGTGTGATTGCCGATGGTTATAATGCCGAATTAGACGAATTGAGAGCACTCTCTAAAGGGGCCACGGATTACTTGGCAGTATTAGAGGAAAGAGAAAAAGCAGCAACAGGTATTGCGACGTTAAAAGTGGGCTACAATCGAGTCCACGGATTTTTTATCGAGGTTTCAAAAGGTCAATCAGCTCTAGTACCTGAACATTATATTCGTCGCCAAACACTCAAAAATAACGAACGGTATATTATTGAAGAGCTCAAAGAGCACGAAGAAAAAGTCCTCAACAGTCAATCCAAAGCACTCGCCTTGGAGAAAGCGTTATATGAAGAATTATTTGATGCTCTACTCCCCCACCTCAATGCGCTGACAATTAGCGCCAACGCACTTGCTGAATGTGATGTGTTAGCGAACCTCGCGCAAGTAGCCGTGGATCTCTCTTTTTATCGACCCGAATTAACTGAGCAACCTGGTATTTCTTACCAAGATGGCCGCCATATTGTGGTTGAAAGTGTTTTAGATGCGCCATTTATTGCAAATCCAGTCCATCTGTCACCGGAACAACGTATGTTGATGATTACCGGTCCAAATATGGGCGGTAAATCAACCTATATGAGGCAAACCGCACTCATAGTGTTACTTGCTTATATAGGAAGCTATGTCCCTGCCCAAGACTGCGTTATTGGCCCTATCGATCGTATTTTCACCCGTATCGGTGCCGCTGATGATTTGGCATCTGGTCGCTCTACCTTTATGGTCGAAATGACCGAAACGGCGACTATTTTACACAATGCAACAGCCCATAGTTTAGTATTAATGGATGAAATCGGTCGCGGTACTAGTACTTATGATGGTTTATCTCTAGCCTGGGCATGTGCTGAATATCTGCATCGAAACATCCAAGCTTTTACGTTATTTGCCACACATTATTTCGAACTAACCTTGTTAGCGGATGAAACAAGTGGCATGAGTAATGTTCATTTGAGTGCTTTGGAGCATGAAGATAGTATAAAGTTTATGCACAACGTCAAACAAGGTGCTGCCAGTAAATCTTATGGCTTACAGGTCGCCGCATTAGCAGGTGTTCCCAAAAACGTCATTATGAGTGCGCGACATAAACTAGCAGAATTAGAACAACAATCTAAACATGTTGAAAACACAAGTCCACTTAACGTAACTCCTCCAGCGGAACAGCTCCCTGAAATAGATGCCGGCTCACAACTGTTGTTGGATAATTCTGACCAAGCTTTGTTCGATGCATTAGACCAAGTCGCTGCAGATGAATTAAGCCCGAAACAAGCACTCGATTTCGTATATCTATTAAAAAGTTTACGACAACGATAAAAGTGCTGATTTGCGCAGCCTATACACCCAATAATTTACCGCAAAATAGGATTAATCGTTTGTCATGATAATCGGTTTTGCGTATACTATTGCTCCATTCAATGGAGAGCTAAGTTGTATCCGCAAATACCCTCTTCATAAAATAAATATCGCTATTAGTGACCCATGGTTACACAGGCAAACTCAGATTAATCAACGCGTCTAGGTACAGTATGACCCATTATATTTTCGTCACCGGTGGAGTAATTTCATCATTGGGCAAAGGAATTGCAGCGGCTTCTTTGGCAGCCATCCTTGAGGCCCGCGGTCTTAAAGTTACCATGTTAAAACTTGACCCTTATATTAACGTTGACCCAGGTACTATGAGCCCGATTCAACACGGTGAAGTATTTGTTACCGACGATGGTGCAGAAACGGATTTGGATTTAGGCCACTACGAACGTTTTATTCGTACCCGTATGACAAAACGCAATAACTTCACCACCGGCAGAGTGTATGCTTCTGTCTTAGAGCGCGAACGCCGTGGGGACTATCTAGGTGCCACGATTCAGGTGATCCCTCACATTACCAACGAAATCAAACGTCGAGTTATTGATGGCGCTGAAGGAAATGATGTCGCAATTGTAGAAATCGGTGGTACGGTAGGTGATATTGAATCACAGCCATTCCTAGAGGCTATTCGTCAATTAGGGACTGAACTAGGTCGTGAAAAAGCGATGTATATGCACTTAACTTTAGTGCCATATATGGCGGCATCAGGTGAAGTGAAAACAAAACCGACCCAGCACTCTGTGAAAGAGTTACGTTCTATAGGTATCCAACCCGATATCTTAGTTTGTCGTTCTGAATCCGCATTACCCAACAATGAAAGAGCCAAAATAGCATTATTTACGAATGTTGCCGACAAAGCGGTAATATCTTTGCGCGATGTTGACAGTATTTATAAAATTCCTGCTGCACTAAAAGCCCAAGGTATGGACGAATTAGTGGTAGAGCGTTTTGGTATCGACTGCCCTGAAGCAGACTTAACTGAATGGGAACAGGTTTTATACGCAGAATCAAACCCAACCAAAGAAGTCGTGATTGGTATGATTGGCAAGTATGTTGAACTCGCTGATGCATACAAATCTGTGAACGAAGCATTAAAACATGCTGGACTCAAAAACCGTGTATCCGTCAAAATCGACTATATTGACTCATCTGATATCATTGCCAAGGGCGACCATATATTAGAACACCTGGATGCCATATTGGTCCCAGGCGGATTTGGTGAGCGCGGCGTCGAGGGCAAGATTGAAGCTGCGCGCTATGCCAGAGAAAACAACGTCCCGTATTTAGGCATTTGCTTAGGCATGCAAGTAGCTCTAATCGAATATGCTAGAAATGTTGCAGGCATGCCAGGAGCGAATAGTACTGAATTTGACCCGAATACGGCATACCCTGTAGTCGGTCTAATATCAGAATGGTTAGACGCTTCAGGCAATAAAGAACAACGTGATGAAGAATCGGACTTAGGGGGCACCATGCGCCTTGGTTCACAGCTTTGTCACTTATTAGAAGGCTCAAAAGCCCACCAGTGCTATGGTACTACTGAAATTTATGAGCGCCATAGACATCGTTACGAAGTTAACAATACCTTACGTGGAAAAATAGAAGAAGCTGGCTTAAAAGTAAGTGGACTCTCGACAGATAAAGAATTAGTTGAAGTTATCGAAATTCCGGAACATCCGTTCTTCGTAGCTGGACAATTCCACCCTGAGTTTAATTCAACACCACGTGACGGACACCCTTTATTTGAAGGATTTGTGGCCGCCGCAGGTGAATTTCAAAAAAAGAATCATTAATAAGGAAGTCTATCCATGGCAAATATTAGCCGTATTGTAGGTCGTGAAATTTTAGATTCACGCGGTAATCCAACCGTAGAAGCGGATGTATATTTAGAGTCTGGCGCAATGGGCCGTGCCGCGGCACCTTCAGGTGCATCTACCGGTTCACGTGAAGCGTTAGAATTAAGAGACGGTGATAAAACACGTTATTTAGGTAAAGGTGTTTTACAGGCAGTAGCAGCAATTAACGATAAGATTGCGCCTGCTTTATTAGGTAAAGATGCTGCCGATCAACGCAACATTGATACCATTATGATTGATTTAGATGGTACTGAAAATAAAGAAGTACTAGGTGCAAATGCGATCCTTGCAGTATCACTTGCTGTTGCCAAAGCACAAGCGATTGCTTCAGGTATTCCTCTTTATCAACACATTGCTGATATCAATGGAACACCAGGTCAGTACTCGATGCCCGTACCAATGATGAACATCATCAACGGTGGTGAACACGCAGACAACAATGTCGATATCCAAGAATTTATGGTGCAGCCTATCTCTGCGAAAAGCTTCACTGAAGCATTACGTATGGGTGCAGAAATATTCCATAGCTTGAAAAAAGTATTAAGCGCTAAAGGCCTAAATACTGCAGTAGGTGACGAAGGTGGTTTTGCTCCAAACCTAGCATCTAACGAAGAAGCGTTATCGGTCATTGCTACGGCAGTAGAAAATGCAGGATACAAGCTAAACGAAGACGTTACGTTGGCCTTAGATTGTGCTGCTTCAGAGTTCTACAAAGATGGTCAATATGTACTTTCTGGTGAAGATAAGTCGTTTGATTCAGAAGGGTTTGGCGATTATCTTGCAGAGCTTACAGAGCGTCACCCTATCGTTTCTATCGAAGATGGTCTCGATGAAAGTGATTGGGATGGCTGGGCGAGCTTAACTAAGAAAATTGGTGACAAGGTTCAGTTAGTCGGTGATGACTTATTTGTGACAAATACCAAGATCCTTTCTCGTGGTATCGAAAATAACATCGGCAACTCTATCCTAATTAAATTTAATCAAATCGGTTCACTGAGTGAAACTTTAGATGCGATTAAAATGGCAAAAGATGCAGGCTTTACTGTTGTCATCTCGCACCGTTCTGGTGAAACAGAAGATGCAACGATTGCTGACTTAGCGGTCGGTACTGCTGCAGGCCAAATCAAAACGGGTTCTCTATGCCGTTCTGATCGTGTTGCTAAGTACAACCAATTATTGCGCATCGAGCAAGAATTGGGTGCTGCAGCACCATATAATGGTTTATCAGAAATCAAAGGCCAATAAGGCTATTTTTTAGGCAGATAGTAGTTTACTATTATCTGCCTTTTAATTTACCGCCCTCATGACTACGTTGGAGTCATCGGCCCAAGAGAATATGGCTGAACAAAAAGATATTTTTTTTCAAGATGAACACGCTAGCTCGCTTGCCGAGTTAATGAATGCCTTGTACCAAAGAGAATGTCTCGCCTTGGCGGAATCTGGCCCCTCTCAAACAAGCCTTTTAAAACGCAAACTCAAACACCTACCTCATCATGTTTATTCTGCTGCTCAAGACTTATTAGCGTCCAACGCACCTATTGATGTGGATATTCACAACGCAAGTTACACTGCTAAACAAGCTGCCCACTGCCCTGGAATAAACCAAACCAACGAACAAATCCAAGATTTCTATACCAAATCTGGAAAGATTGGTGCGGTATTACCTGTTCTAGTAAAAACGATGCAAGGCATGCATATAGAAATAGATTCTCTCGACCGAATAGATGAACAATGCGATCATATCCATGCTAACAAACATGGCTGGTTTACGCGAAATGGTATATCTCAAGCAGAACAAACAAGCACACTAGCCTCCAATGAAGCTCAGTTTTTTGCTCTAAAATTACTTAAACCTAGCAAAGCTATTTGGACAGCTGCTTGTTGTGGACATCAATGGAAGCACAAAGGGCGAGCTATCCCTAGAGCATTGACGATGCGTGAGTTGAGGCTTTCATTTAATATAAAGTGGTAGTGCGAAAAAAAGGTAGTGTGAAAAAGTGGTTAACGACGATTAAGTGAGCATACTACGCCACAAATTTTAGGATAAATACCCTAAAAAACATCCAATATTAGTATTTTTATAAATCCTTAATTTTAATACCGTAGCACTTTAGTATATCCATCCTTTTATATCCGTTTTTTTCACTGGTTTGACTTGACCTCAAGCCTTGTAAAACGTACAGTGGAGGTATGAAAATATATGACATGACATTCAACTTACTAGGTTTGTTATTACTGCCAGCAAATAAGCACGGGTAGCGTCATAACACATTTATGAAAAACCCGTGCTCAGCACGGGTTTTTTGGTTTTATACTTGGTGTAAAAGGCCCCAATCTTCACCAGAAGGAACGACATATGAGTCAACATGTAAAAATATTCGATACAACACTACGCGATGGCGAACAAGCCCTACCCGCTAGTTTAACAGTGAAAGAAAAATTACAAATTGCCTTGGCGTTAGAAAAACTCGGTGTAGATATTATCGAAGCTGGTTTTCCGGTGTCATCACCAGGCGATTTTGAATCAGTTAAAACGATTGCCAAAGAAGTCAAAAACTCCATTGTATGCGGTTTATCGAGAGCGTTGCCTAAAGATATTGATGCCTGTGGTGAAGCGCTGAGAATTGCTGAAAGATTCCGGATCCATACTTTTATCGCAACATCAGATATACATGTGGGAACCAAACTCAAAAAATCGCAAGATGAAGTGGTCGAAATGGCCGTTGCTGCAGTGAAACATGCTCGTCAATATACTGATGATGTAGAGTTTTCTTGTGAAGATGCAGGACGTACACACATTGACTATTTATGCCGTATGGTTGAATCCGCTATTAAAGCAGGTGCTACTACGGTCAATATCCCAGATACAGTAGGTTACACGACCCCTACTGAGTTTGGCTCTATTATCCAGCAATTATTTAATCGCGTCCCCAATATCGACCAAGCCACTATCTCAGTACACTGTCACAACGATTTAGGGCTAGCCGTTGCGAACTCTTTAGCCGCGGTAGAACAAGGTGCACGACAAGTCGAATGTACGGTTAACGGTATCGGCGAGCGAGCTGGGAACTCTTCTTTAGAAGAGATCGCGATGATCTTGCAGACCCGTAATGAACGTTATGGTCTAACTACTAGCATTAATAGCCAAGAAATTCATCGTACTTCAAAACTCGTTTCACAACTTTGTAATATGCCAGTACAAGCTAACAAAGCGATCGTGGGTGCAAATGCCTTTGCCCATTCATCTGGTATCCACCAAGACGGAGTGTTAAAAGGGCAAAACACCTATGAAATCATGACACCTGAAAGTGTTGGCCTAAACAAAAATCAACTTAACTTAACTTCACGTTCTGGTCGCCACGTTATAAAGCATCGTTTGACCGAGTTGGGTTATGCTGAAAGTGATTATGATCTAGAAGAAGTTTACGCTTCATTCTTGCGTCTGGCTGATAAAAAAGGCCAAGTATTTGATTATGATCTAGAAGCGTTGTTGTTTTTCAATCAACAAAAGCACGAAGAAGCATACTACGAATTAGATTATATCCAAGCGACTTCAGGACGCGATATTATCCCAAGCGCTACGGTAACCTTAGTCATAGGTGGCAAACCTGTTACCCATAGTGCAATAGGTAATGGACCGGTAGATGCTGCATACAACGCAATCATGCAAATAATTAATGAAAATGAAATTGATATTATCGATTTCAAATTAGATTCAAAAGGCGAAGGCGCCGATGCATTGGCTCAAGTGAGTATCATTGCAAAATACAAAGAGCGCCGCTTTCATGGCATAGGCCTAGCTACAGATATCGTCGAATCAGGTGTTAAGGCTCTGATTTTCGTACTTAATAACATGCATCTTGCTGATCAAATCGATGAGCAAAAGCAACATATTGTTTCAGGAGAGTAAATGTCTACTTATCAACTTGCCGTTTTAGCTGGTGATGGTATTGGCCCAGAAGTCATGGCACAAGCACACAAAGTATTAGATGCCGTAGAGCAAAAGTTTGGCCTTAATTTCCAACGCACCGATTACCCAGTCGGTGGTTATGCAATCGACCTGCACGGTGAAGCTTTACCTGCTGCAACATTAAAAGGCTGTGAAGAAGCTGATGCCATTTTATTTGGTTCAATCGGTGGTCCAAAATGGGATACTTTACCGTTAGAACAGCGTCCTGAGCGCGCCGCTTTATTAACGCTACGTAGTCACTTTGATTTATTCAGTAACCTACGCCCTGCCAAAATTTATCCTGGCTTAGCAGACTTATCACCATTGCGCAAAGATATTGCCGAAAGTGGTTTTGATGTGTTGGTAGTGCGTGAGCTAACGAGTGGTATCTACTTTGGCCAACCAAAAGGTTTATCAGGTGAAGGCGAAGAAGAATACGCTTTTGATACCATGCGTTACAGCAAAAAAGAAATTCGTCGTATTGCGGTGAGTGCGTTTGAAGCTGCGCAAAAACGCAATAACAAAGTCACATCTGTCGATAAAGCAAACGTCCTTGTCTGTAGCCGTTTATGGCGTGAGATTACAGAAGAAGTTGCTAAAGATTATCCTGAAGTAGAACTTGAGCATATTTATATTGATAATGCGGCAATGCAATTATTAAAAGACCCAGCTCAGTTTGATGTGATGTTATGTTCCAACTTATTTGGTGACATTATTTCTGATGAGTGCGCAATGATTACAGGTTCAATGGGCCTACTCGCTTCTGCATCGATGAATAGCGATGGTTTTGGTTTATATGAACCAGCGGGTGGAAGTGCACCTGATATAGCCGGTCAAAATATTGCGAATCCTATTGCTCAGATTCTCTCCGCAGCTATGTTACTGCGTTACTCTCTTAATGAAACAGCGGCTGCCGATGCTATCGAAAATGCCGTAGTAGCAACGCTTGAAGCGGGTGTTCTAACCGGTGAGTTACTCAGTGCGGAAGAACGCCATAAAGCCGCTAGTACAGATACTGTAGGCGACTATGTCGTCCAACAACTACTAAAAGGATAATTGAACATGGCACAGACCTTATACGATAAAATTTGGCAGGCACATATTGTGCGTCAAGTTGGTGAAGATACATTACTGTATATCGATCGTCACTTGATCCATGAAGTCACTTCTCCACAGGCTTTCGCAGGGTTAAATGAGAAAGGCCGCAAAGTACTTGCACCCAATCGTGTTGTAGCAACAATGGATCACAGTATTTCAACGCGTTCTTTAGCGTTAGATGCTTGTGGCCCAGATAATCAACTACAGCTACAAACACTGGTCAATAACTGTGCTGACCACGGTATTGAATTATTCCCAGTAGGGCACCAAAAACAGGGTATTATTCATGTAATGGCACCAGAATTAGGCGCTATCTTGCCGGGTAATACGGTTGTTTGTGGTGATTCACACACAGCAACCCATGGCGCGTTTGGCGCGTTAGCGTTTGGTATCGGTACTTCTGAAGTTGAACATGTACTCGCTACTCAGACATTAAAACAAAGTCAGGCAAAAAACCTAAAAGTTGAAGTCACTGGTACATTACCAATTGGGGTAACCGCCAAAGATATTATCTTGGCGATCATCGGTGAGTTAGGTCACGCGGGAGCGACCGGTTATGTCATTGAATATTGTGGTGACACGATTGCTGCATTATCCATGGAAGAACGCATGACCATCTGTAATATGAGTATAGAAGCAGGTGCAAAAGCAGGCCTAGTGGCACCAGATCAAACTACCTTTGACTACATTAAAGGCCGTGAAAAAGCCCCTACTGGAGCGGATTGGGATGAGGCTTTGACATACTGGAAAACGCTGTATACCGACCCTGGTGCGCATTTTGACAAAGCTATCCACTTGGCTGCCAAAGACATCAAACCACAGGTCACTTGGGGAACGAATCCAGGTCAAGTTATCGGTGTGAATGACACGATCCCTGCACCAGAAGAGTTTGCTGATCCTGTGACTCGCGAATCCGCTAGCAAAGCATTGCAATACATGGGGCTAGAAGCAGGTAAAAAATTATCTGATTTCCCTGTTTCTCACGTGTTTATTGGTTCTTGTACAAATTCTCGGATCGAGGATCTCCGTGCAGCAGCGACAATCGCCCAACAAGGTAAAGTCGCCGAATCAGTCACTGCAATCATCGTCCCTGGCTCTGCAGCTGTAAAACAACAAGCTGAAGCAGAAGGTCTTCATGACATATTCACAAACGCTGGATTCGAGTGGCGTTTACCAGGATGTTCTATGTGCTTAGGGATGAACGATGATCTCCTCGAAGATGGCGATCGCTGTGCGTCGACCAGTAACCGTAACTTTGAAGGTCGTCAAGGCCGTGGGGCACGTACCCACCTAGTCAGTCCAGCAATGGCTGTGGCAGCTGCACTTACTGGCAAATTTACCGACGTGCGTGAACTACAAGGATAATTATTATGAGTGGCATTAATTTACATACTGGTACCGCAGTCCCCTTAGATATCGCGAACATTGATACCGATCAAATCATTCCGAAACAGTTTCTTACTGGCGTGACCCGTTCTGGGTATGGTAAGCATTTATTTCATGATTGGCGGTACAATGACTTACACGAACAAGAGCTAAATACGGATTTTAATTTAAATAAGACAATTTACTCTAATGCATCTATACTTATCACTAGAGAAAACTTTGGTTGTGGATCTAGCCGAGAACATGCTCCTTGGGCGTTGTTAGATTTTGGCTTGCACGTTATTATTGCACCGAGCTTTGCAGATATTTTTTATGGTAACGCGATAAATAATAATATGCTGCCGATTAACTTGGAGGATGCAATTATTGATACCCTTATGGACATTGTGTGTAAAGAACCATCTACACCAATCCAGGTAAACTTAACTGAAAAGACCGTCTCTATTTTAGAGCATGTATTTACGTTTGAGATTGCTGAGCATCACCAGTACAACTTAATAAATGGTTTGGACGCGATTGGCCAAACACTCGAATTTGCTGAAGAAATTCAAAAATTTGAGGAGAAACGCCCTACTTGGATGTAAGGATTGAGACCCTTTCACATCTAAATTAGTGGTAAATTGAGATAAAACACAAGGAAACACCATGTCTAGAATAATGTCGATTGATAAAGTGCTACCTGGGATGTTTGTCGAGGCTATCGTAGCCCAAGACCAACATTTTGAGGTAGCGTTTAAAGGTTTGATTAAGAGCTTTGCAGATGTGAATACGTTACGAGCACAAGGTATTCTGTCAGTAAAAGTTAACTTTGCAAAAAGTCACGTTGATGTCTTTTCAATTCCTAGTTTAATTACTGTTCCTGCCAAAGCATCTTCAAGCTCCCACCTTAGATACCCTGTCGGTTCTGTGGTTCGCCTCAATGACGCTAAACTCGCTATCGTCAGTAGTAACCCTGAATCTGACGGATTGCCGTTAGGCCTAATGGTATTTTATGATGTAGAAGACCAACGACATTGTGAACTACAGCGGATTGAGATAGATAATCCTGCTGTGGATATTATCGAAAGCCTTAATCCTAACGAGTTTAAAAACGAACTCAACTCATTTTTAAACAACGTTTTCACGTCTCACTAGAATATATATTTTGGATTGACCGAGTAAAATATCTCAACTTTACTCGGTTATCTTTCTCTGTGTATTCATAGATTATCAAGGTTTGGTAGCTCTGCTCAAGACACTAATTTTTCTAATAATGAATTCAAATAGCGTCGCCCTAGTGGAGTCACTTGCCATACAGAATCACTCAACGTTAGTAAGCCTTGGCTAGCAGCGTCCTCAAGCAGTTTAAACTGAGCTTTGGGCAATGTATATCCAGTCCGTTGTTCATATTCAGCAAAAGCACAAGGTTCAACTAAGCGTAAGCGATTCATAAAGTACTCAAAAGGATAATCACTTAGGTCTACTGGCCATTGTTTATACATATAAGGCTTGTGTAAGTCCATGTAACCACGAGGATGTTTGACTTTTTCGGTGCGTAGTATCTGGTCAGGTAAAGAAATCTTGCCATGTGCGCCACACCCAATCCCCAGATAGTCACCAAAACGCCAGTAGTTGAGGTTGTGTTGGCATTGTTGTCCAGGCTTAGCGTATGCAGATATTTCATATTGTTCATAACCTGCTTGTGCTAACAGCTGTTCACCTTGCTCTTGTATCTCCCAGAGAATTTCATCATCCGGTAGTTCGGGCGGTTGTGAATAAAAAGATGTGTTTGGTTCAATGGTAAGTTGATACCAAGAAATATGGGGAGGTTGATGTGTGATTGCGCGCTGTACATCACGTAAGCCCTCGGCTAAATCTTGTTCTGGCAAGCCGTGCATAATGTCGGTGTTAAAAGTACGCAAAGGGATCTGGCTAGCTTGTTGTATCGCAAAATCAGCCTGTTGGGGATCATGGATCCGTCCTAAGCGCTTAAGTTTATCTTCAGAAAAGCTTTGTACACCTATAGAAATACGATTGATGCCTGCCTTTAAGAAATCGGCAAAACGACCTGTTTCGACTGTACCAGGGTTCGCTTCTAATGTGATCTCTGCCCCCTCGACCACAGGAATAATATCTTTTATACCTGTAAGGAGACGTTGCACGGCCTCTGAAGATAATAAACTGGGTGTTCCTCCACCGATAAATATCGTCGAAATCGGTCTGCCCTGTGCTAAATGTGCATCAGCACGCAGATCATCCAGTAGATGAGCGATATATTCTTGTTCAGGGATCCCGCCCTTCAAAGTATGTGAGTTAAAATCACAATATGGACATTTTTGAATACACCACGGGACATGAATATACAAGGACAGAGGAATAGCTTGGATGGCTGACAAAGTTAAGTTGGCCAACGTGATTAACCTAACAGCTCTGACATTTCATGCACCAATAAACTGAGCGCCTTGGCGCGATGACTCACTGTGGCTTTTTCAGCTTTTACACACTCTGCAGCATGTTTACCTAAAGTTGGACAGTAAAATACAGGATCATAGCCAAAACCTTCATTTCCTGCAGGCTGTGTTGCTATGGAGCCGTGCCAATGACCTTGGCAAATTATGGGGGTAGGATCATCAGCATGGCGCATAAACACTAAAACACAAATAAAATGGGCCGTGCGCTCTGAGGTATCACCGAGGGCCAACAGTAACTTTTCAATATTTTTTACGTCGGTTGCATCGGTGCCAAAGCGCGTATCCAGTTCAGTAGTGTCTAACTTATTTCCCAGTGCATCTAAAGATAAGCTAGTGAGTGCAGGAGATGCTGAATATCGTGATGAGTAGATACCTGGTGCGCCACCTAAAGCAGAAACGACTAAGCCTGAATCATCAGACAAAGCCGGTAAACCAGTAACCTGAGCCGCATGGCGAGCCTTGATAATGGCATTTTCAACAAAGGTTGTGCCCGTTTCTGGCACATCTGTCACTCCCAACTCACCTTGTGCCACAATATTTATCTGATAACTCTCAAACAAATTAGAAAACTCAGCTAACTTACCAGCATTACCACTGGCAAGAACAATTTTTTCGATTTTTTGGCTTACTTGTGTCACTCGGTCATCCTGTATTGAACGTTTGGATATCTCGCTTTTCAGCTATCTATTTTTTACCAGCAGGGCCATTTTTAGGTCCGCGCCCTACTCTTTTCTTGCCTTTCTTGGCGGAGTTTTTCGCTTTTGTTTTCGCTTTTACTTTTGATTTTTTAGGTTTTTTAATCACAGGTGCTTTGTTAAAAGGACGCAAACCATCAATAAAACGCGCCTTAAGTGGTTCTTTGATGTATCTCTCTATCTTTGGTAAAACCCAGTAATCATGAGCCTCTACAAGTGATATTGCAGTACCTTTAGCACCCGCTCTAGCTGTACGACCAATTCTGTGTAAATACACATCTGCACGACGAGGCATATCAAAGTTAATAACGTGAGATACATCTTCTACATCAATACCGCGAGCAGCCACGTCTGTGGCAACCAAAATATTCACTTGTTTGGATTTAAACCGCGCCATAGCGTCCATACGTTTGTCCTGAGGCATTTCTCCTTGCAACCAGCAGACCTCAATCCCATCAGATGCTAATTTATCTTTGAGTTGTTGGAGACGCTCTCTGCTTTTCACAAAGACAATGGCCGTCTCAACTTGGGCGGTTAGTAGGTGTTTCAATAGAGCATATTTGTGATGGATATCATCGCACAGATGATACCACTGCAAGACTTTGTTTTTTTCTGCTCGTGATGGAACAGCTTCAACGCTAACGGGTTCTTGCAGAATATCTTTGGCAAATTTATCAATACCGCCACCTTCTAATGTGGCAGAAAATAACATACTTTGTTTGCGCCAGCGTGCCTCAGAGGAGATTTGATTAACCACATCACTAAATCCCATGTCGAGCATGCGGTCGGCTTCATCTAAGATCAACATCTCAATGTCCCGGCAATCGAAACTTTCTTTTTCGATATGTTCAAACAAACGACCTGGAGTAGCGACTAAAATATCAAGGTTTTGCTCTAAGGTTTCTCTATCCGTGCCATAGTTAATGCCGCCAGTGATCAAACCACAAACAATATCGGTATGTGCTGTTATAGCTTGTGCTTGCTCATAGATCTGCAATGCCAATTCACGTGTCGGAGATAAAATTAAGATACGTGTAGCACCGTGTTGCTGGCGCGGGAAGTCCAAAATAAATTGCGCAGCAGGTAGTAAAAAAGCAGCGGTTTTCCCCGTACCTGTTGGCGATGAGGCAAGAATATCTTGGCCTTCCATCGCTAATGGAATGACTTCCTGTTGGATAGTGGTTGGCTTGGTGTAACCCATATCGGCAATGGCATTACATAAAGCTTCGTGAAGTTCTAACTGAGCAAACATAAGGAGATTCTTTGACTAATAACTTAATGTCTAAGTCTACCACACATCCATTTAAACACAGAAAATATGTTTTAAAGCAGTGAGTTGCTCAGCGCGTAATTGTGCTTTGATCGCAACACCTTGATAACCTTGCGCAATGATACTTTGGACATCGACTTGTTTTACCGCTGCTTGCAAACGCATAAATAACGCAAAGAAATCAGTGGCAGAAAAATCAGGATTTACGGTTGAACAATACCATGCATGTATCGCTAAACAACGTTCCAGACGTTCTGGACGTCGTGCTACATCAAATTTTTCAAAAACACGCAAAACTGTTTCGACATGTTGATCTAACGCTAGAGAGCTATCAGTATGCACTCTTAATAGTGTATGGCTTGTTAGGTATATCTTAGTTAACGTTGATTGGTGCTGTTGCACCAAGGCCAATATATCTTTATCTGCATTACTTAGCGGCAGCCTTGCTAACCAAGACGCTAATGCAGAATCGTTCAAATAATAACCCCATAGCGCTAACTCTGCTTGTTCTGGACGAGCCTTAAAATCTGCACCTGCATGTTTTGGCCTACCCATTAAGAGCCGTTCGATTTCTACAGCATGGGTGGGTTCGTTAAGTATCGCTTTAAACTCACCAAACCAATCATCTAGGCCACCGATATCCAACAGGGTCTGCCAATAAACCCAAGGCTGGTTTTCCGTCATTGCCGTTAAGGTTTCTTGGAGTACACGTGGGGCTGCCAGCGCTTTGAGTTCGCCTGAGGCACACATACGTTTTAACAGTGTGAGGGTTTCAGGCGCTATTGCAAATCCGTACTCGTGATAACGCGCGAAAAATCGTGCGACACGCAGGACACGCAAAGGGTCTTCCTCGAACGCTGGCGAAACATGACGAAATATCCGCGCTTCCAGATCTGCTTGGCCACCATAGGGATCAATTACTTGTCCATCATCCCCAAGTGCCATTGCATTTATCGTTAAATCTCGACGTTGTAGATCTTGTGCCAAGGTCACATCAGGATCGGCTGAAAAACTAAAACCGCCATAGCCAGTTCCGGTTTTTCGTTCCGTTCTCGCCAAGGCATATTCGGCCTGAGTTTTGGGGTGTAAAAAAACCGGGAAGTCTTTACCCACTGGGGTAAAACCTTGCGCAAGCATATCCTCGACGGTCGCACCAACAACGACATAATCTCGATCTTTGACGGGACGCTGCAACAGCATATCGCGTACGGCGCCACCGACCAAATAGACTTGCATAACCTGACCTTGTTATCATTTTATAGTTATTGTTTTACCATTATGCCTAATAACGAACAGATTTTTAATCTTTTTTATCGGAGAAACTTTGACATCATCGTCTGGTATGTTTAGCTTATAGGCTAATAATAACATCGTGTGGATGGAGCGTCCCAAACGTGTATCTTTCTTATTTTGGTTTATCTGATAATCCCTTTTCTATAGCACCAAACCCTGCCTACTTATATATGAGTCCTCGGCATAAAGAAGCATTGGCGCACCTGACTTTTGGGTTAAGAGAAAGCGGTGGGTTTGTGATGCTCACTGGCGAGGTGGGAACTGGAAAAACGACGGTCTCCAGAAAATTATTACAGCAACTCCCCAGCAATACCCAAGTGGCAATGATTCTAAACCCTACTTTATCTGCATTAGAATTACTTGCAACGGTATGTGATGAACTAGGTATTGACTATGATCCTGCTCTGGCGAGTTTAAAATACTTCACTGATTTACTCTTGCAGAAACTCGCAAGTAACCATGAAAATCAGCTCAATACGGTACTGATTATCGATGAAGCACAGCACTTATTACCTGAAGTGTTAGAACAGTTACGTTTATTAACTAACCTAGAAACACATCGGGAAAAACTCTTAAAAGTGGTGTTGATTGGGCAACCAGAACTCCAAGAATTATTACAACGCAATGAACTCAGGCAATTAGCCCAACGCATTACTGCTCGTTATCACCTGCTGCCTTTGAATAATGAAGAAGTCAAACACTACATCGCCCATCGCTTAAATGTCGCCGATGGTGATATTAGTATGTTTAGCCCAGCCACAATCAAGACGGTCTTTCAGATTACCGGAGGGATCCCAAGGGTGATTAACTTATTGTGTGACCGAGCATTGACGCTTAGTTTTACGAAGCAAACTGCCGTCGTTCCCAAACATCTATTCATTGCAGCTGCCCAGCAAATTTTAGGCGATGATGTGGTTGCTCAACGTCAAACTCAGTACCAAAGGTGGTATCTAGCGGCATGTTTTGTGGGTGCACTACTGGTAGGATTTGGTTTAGGAGGTGGTTATGTCCTCATCTAAGATTATCCCAATCAGCGAACTCAAACCTGGGATGATGGTACTTCAGATTACTGTCCAAAATGGTCCTGTTCGCATCAAAAAATCAGGGATCATCCCCTCTTATGACATGGTTAAAGGCCTCACCGAGATGGGAGTGCAGGAGCTTGAAATTGATTTAAATAACAGTATAGGTTTAGCTGTGACCGATGCCGAGGAACCTGCTGTAGGTGTACCAAAGACGCAAACTCAACAATTATTTATGCAAGACCAACAGCGAAATGTTGATTCAAGTATGTCCGAGCAGTTTAACCGCAGTTTATTTTTACCTTCCTTACAAGCTTTGCCGTCACGTTGGGAAGTATTAGGCAAACAAGTAGGAATCTTTACCTTGGTGATTGTTTTAGGTGGTGCGTTAGGTTTTGCCGCAGCAAATAAACTGACGCAGCCTGATACTGCAACAACACTACAAACTACATCAGAGACTCTTCGCACCGAGGCACAAACAAAAGACGATAGCAAAACAATTGTCAATGAGTCTCCTTTATTAACAGAAAACAATGCCAATATTGGGCTGCCTTTGGATGCTGTTGAGACCCCACTAGCTGAGCAAAATCAAACATCAGAGCTAGCAGACAATATAGAATTAACGACAAAAGCTGAAGCCTTAGCCAAAGATACCGAAGCATTAGAAAAACCCCCAGCAGAAGGCATTGTTTTAAATGCCAGAACAGCTAATAACGTCACGGTATCTCCAGAGGTTGCTGCTAGATTGAATAAAGTGTTAGAAGACCTCGGAGAACCCTTAATTGCAGAAACGCAGACGGTGGAAGTACCAGCGGATCCTGGTACGTCAACCAATGTATCTAATGAGGTACAAGCACAGCAAGCCAACGGCTATCGTCCCCCATCATCAACAGGATCAAATTCGCTTCAAGATACTCCCAAAATAACGTTGCGTGACAACATTCCGCGGATTGACCAATTACCTGCGAGTACGCTTTCTCGTCTGCCTCCAATGATATTTGCCGCACATATGTATTCGTCCAATGATGCTGAACGTTGGGTGAGAGTAAACAATCGACGTCTATCTGAGGGAGATAATATAGACAGTAATGTACGGATTTTAAAAATCGAACCGCAACATGTTGTCTTGGCGTTTCAAGGAACAGAGTTCAGAATGAACGCACTATCTGACTGGTAGTGCGTTTTCGGTCATATGAACTTGTAATGCCTCTAGTTGTTTTTTGGCAATGGCTTTGTCTGTTGTGTCATAAATCATAACAGAAATATAATCGACTGCACCGGTTGCGGAAGTCAGTGCTGAAATGACGACATTTTGATACATAAAGTCTTCGGTACCTGTAATCGGACGGTAATTTGGGAATTTAAACAAATAAGGACGCTGTTCCCAAGTAATAAAGGTTCTCACTTTTAAATCAAATACGGGCTTTGTCTTTTGGATAAACCACTCTTTGTCAATATCATTATTCACAGCAAACAAAGTCTGGTTTTTGACTGTATTTGCTAGCAGCCCAGAATGCGACTCCATGAAGTCGTTCCACACGTGGATCTTGCATTCTCTATCGAGTACCACAATGCCAACATCAACGCTTTGCACCATATCCATTAGCCAGTGCATTTGTAACATTTCACTGTTTTGACTCATAAGTCGTCCTCCAATAAATGCGCAAGCTTCATGTTCATGGTATTCATAGATTCTTCCGTAAACAGTAACACCAGATCACATTGGACATCATACCCCTCAATGCCATAGCTGAGCTCAATCGCGAGTGTTTTACGCCATTTACGAAGGTTACTATCAATCAATTCTGATACATTGCGGTGCTGCCCTAAAATCATTGGTAAGCGTTGTCTAAAAGAAATGTCCAATTGCTGGCCAATGCCCGATAAGCATGTACCAATCAAGACAGAAGCCGCATCCATTAATACTTCTAGTTGTAGTTGATCGTCTACCGATGATTGGATATTGAGAATCTTGGCAATATCACCAAAGGAAGAATCCGATAACATACATACCGCCTCACCAGTTACACCACCACCTATAAAGCCTTGGCATACTGCTGATACTCGCTCATGAGACTCAATGTCTTTAAGCATCATATGAATTTCTGAAACTTCAATCAGATTCACATTTGGAATGGGTAGTTTTACAAACACATTCATGATCCGGGCTAGGTGTTCACCCGCCTGCCCCATCGCAACATTCGTCATTTCCTGATAAATATCTTGTAAAGCAAGCGGTAAAGCAGGGTTTTCTTTGGTAGGTTCCTGCATTTCTAACAGGTGATGTTGTCGTAAAACATCTTGTAATTCCCCTGGATTGACAGGCTTTTCAATAAAATCGACGGCTCCCAAAGCGGTGACTCGATGATGCGCTTCGGGTTGAATATCTCCTGAAATGACGATCGTTTTCGTCGTAAACTGACCCGATTGAATCGCATCTAATGTTTGGTAGCCATCCATCACTGGCATGTTCAGATCGAGTAATAAAATTTGGCCTTTTCCGGCCTGGATTTGCTCAATGGCTTCTTTGCCATGTTTGGCAAAATGAATATCGACGTCCCAGTCTTGGGGGAGGCATTTAGCGACTTGTTTTCGAGCGACTAGAGAGTCATCACAAATCAACACTGACAAAGGCATAGGAAAAATCAAACTGGTGTATTTAGATATCCTTTTATCGGAAAAACACCCTGTTTCTTGAGCGATATTTTGGGAATAAACGGAACTCGACAAGGCTATGAATGGCCGGTTTTTCGTTAGTTGCAACCCGTTCTCTGCTAACTATTAGCCAACTGTTAGCCAAGTACAGCACTCATTATAATGGCTGTAGCGATGCCGTTTACACATAGTGCTAATGTTGCAAAAGCTCCTGCTTGCTCTGAGATTTGTAATGCTTTAGCCGTACCAATGGCATGCGCTATCGTACCCAAACTCAACCCCGATATACGGTCGTCTTTGATGTGTAACTGAGTGAGCAATGGGCCAATGATAATGGCTGAAAAAATCCCTGTTATCATCAAAAACAATACTGATAACTCTGGGATCCCACCGATAATTTTCGCAGTATCCATCGCTAGTGGTGTCGTGATGGATTTGGTCAGGATAGTGAGTTGCAGTACCTCTTCTAAGCCACTTAACCAAAACACCAACCATGCAGTCAAAGGGGCTAAAGTCCCACCTAACAAAATAGGTAAAAGAATTCGTCCACCTAATTTTTTTATCACGGAGATTTGGCTATAGACGGGTAAGGCAAGCGCTACCGTTACAGGACCTAACAACCAATAAAGAATACTGATATGTTCCACAACTTCTGTTACTGGTGTGGTAAGTCCTAAAGCAAACAACAAAACTAACATCGAACTCAACAACAAAGGATGCAGTAACACATTATGCTTCGTCCACACTGCAACTCTTAAAGCAAAGGCATAACTAAGAACAACAACCGCTGTCCACAGAGCGACGTCTGATATAGAGGTTGGCAAAGTGTCTAGCAAAGATTCCCAAGCTAACATTAGCAGCGCTCCGAATTTTTTGCGTCATGGTCCGTTTTCGGTAACAAAGCTTTGGCTAACCCCAAAGTCAACAGCAAACTCAGTGCGGTCGTCCCTAAAATAGCAATGAAAATTGGCCAAAAATTCGCAACAACAATGTCTTTGAATAACCAGCCACCGACAATCGCTGGAATAAAAAATACTGACATAAACCGCAAGTATAGAGGTGTCGTCTGGGCTAAAAAATCGGGCACTCGTCCTAATAACAATAACAGTATTAACAACACAAGCAAGCCAAGTAAAGCGGCAGGCAGAGCAATAAAAATAGTTAATTTTTGGCCCAGTAAAAATATCCCAATCAATGTAAAAATGGCCAAGATGTGCTGAGCAAATGATTTAAATAAAGTAAATATATACATTCTCCTAAAATCACTTTGGTACGAGATAGTTTGGGATCCCACAACGGGTGCCAAGATTACCTCATTTCAGGGCGAGTTACTTGGCTAAAAACTTAGGTAAATCCCGACTATGGGCACATTTGAGCTGGCTCAAAACCTGGATATATTGTTTTAGCAACATATTGATCGCATGCTCGCCACCGTTTTCTCCAAGCGCAGCAACCGCGTAGACAAACGTCCGTCCAAGAAAAGTAAAGTCTGCCCCACTCGCCATAGCGGCTGCGACGTCAGTTCCACTGCGGACACCACTATCAAACAATAACTTGATCTTATCTTTGTATTGACCTTGGAGCTGTTGCAGGCCTGCAATACTGGATTCGCCACAATCGAGTTGACGAGCACCGTGATTAGATAACACAACACCATCAGCACCTATAGCAACAGCTTTGGCGACATCTTCAGCATTGACAACGCCCTTAATAATTAAGTTACCGTCCCATTTATCACGCAGGACTTGCAATGCCTCCGCATCCACTGGCCCCATCACAGTAGTGTTCATAAATGAAGCCAGTTGATCAGCTGGCATACCTGGCGGCATATATGGTTTAAGCGTTTCCATTTGAGGCTCACCTGCTTTTGCTGTCGCGAGTAACCAAGCAGGATTCTTGAGCATTTCAATAATATTTTTAAGATTCATTTTGGGCGGCATCGATAAGCCATTTTTGATGTCATTAACGCGATACCCAAAGGTAGGAACATCGACTGTCACCATAATGTTTTTATAGCCAGCGGCTTTGATTCGCTTGAGGAGATCGGCACGGGTATCATCATTGGTAGGATTGTATAGTTGAAACCAAGCTTTACCTTCCGAGACTTCAGCAATACGCTCTAAACTGGATGAGGATACCGTACTTAAGACATAAGGAATATTTTGTTTAGCTGCTGCTTTGGCTAAAATTTCTGGCGCATTCGGCCACATTAACCCTTGTAAACCAACAGGGGCAACACCGAAGGGAGCGGCATACGTATCACCAAATAACTCCACGGATGTATCTGGTGTCACTGACGGTGTTAGAAGTTGACTACGTAGTCGTACATCTTGTAACTCGTTGGCATTGCGATGCAAACCAATCTCATCAATACACCCTCCTTCTAAATACTCAAATGCAAACGCAGGCATACGTTTTTTAGCTTGGGTACGAAGGCTATTTGAATCGGGGAATTTGGGGTGAAAAAAGTCTGACATAAAAAGGTCCATTTCGTATAATGATAATCATTATAAGTGGACCTTGTGTGGCTGTAAAGCCCGCTATTAGTCTTATGAAACACTTAGAAAATGCTTGCTTGATGCATTTTCATAAAATGTTCTGTGCCGATTTTGGAGTAATCGATTTTGTATTCTTTGCCATTAATAGTTTGCACAAATAACAAGGTTTTTTCATCGCCAAAAACTTCAGCTGAACTGATATCCACCATTTCCATATCTTGCATTTTGGCATCGCGTTTGGTCTCAGGAACTCTGCCTGAAAATTCCGTGATACCTCTGTGAGTCACTAACAATGCAGGGTGTTCCATACCATTGATGATGAGCAAATCGTATTTTCTAACTTTGTGAATAATGGTATTGCGGCCACTGAGTAAATAAGGTCTTTCTATCATGACATTTGTCCTCTTTCTGTTCTTCCTAAACGAGAAATTTCCTAATAATGAATCGTATCGGCCTACATTCGAAAATACTTATGTGTTTGTGCATTATTTTGTACAAAAATAGGTTATTCAAGTATAGGCTAAAACTCGATATCGAGGCTGACTAAATAAAAAGGCAAATGATAGCACTATCAAACTTACCAATTTGACCTCCAAAAGCGCACAATTGGTTTGATGAAATGGTTTACCTAATGTAGTATTTGGTAACATTTTAAACATTTTATCAACACGATAAAATGCGTGTGAAATTGACATTTTATAAGGAATGACATGAAAGAATCTTGGCGCTGGTTTGGTCCAAATGATCCGGTAACGATTAATGATATTAGACAAACAGGGGCAACTGATATAGTCACCGCCTTACATCATGTGCCAGCGGGTGTCACTTGGCCCATCGCAGATATCAAACAGCACCAAGCCTTAATTGAAGATACGCCCAAAGGACTCTCCGATCTAAAATGGACAGTAGTTGAAAGTATTCCTGTGCATGAAGATATCAAGTTAGGTAAACCGACTGCACAGCAGTATATTGATGCCTGGATAGAATCTATGCAGAATCTAGCGCAGTGTGGTATCAAGGTTATTTGTTATAACTTTATGCCCGTCATTGACTGGACCAGAACCGATCTAAACTTTCAATTACCAAGTGGTGCTTATGCACTGAAGTTTGACCAAGAACGCTTTGCTGTATTCGATTTACATATCTTGCAACGCACGAATGCTGAACTAGATTATTCAGAAGAGGAACTAGCTGCAGCAAAAGCATTGTTTGCAGAAATGAATGCAGCGGAAATTACGCAACTCACCAATAATATTATTGCGGGCCTTCCTGGTAAAATGACTGATGCTTATGGCTTGGATACATTTAGAGCTAGACTGGCAGAGTATCAAGGCATGACCAAAGACACCTTGCGCCAAAACTTGCACTATTTTTTGAGTCAAGTTTTGCCTGTTGCTGAACAATTAGGAGTGAAATTAGCCATTCACCCTGATGATCCCCCTCGCGATATGCTAGGTCTGCCACGCATTGTTTGTACTGCTGATGATTTGGATACTTTATTTACAGCCCTGCCAAGTGTTGCCAATGGTATTACCTTATGCGTTGGCACATACAGTAGTCGTCCAGACAATAACTTACCCCAAATGGCCCATGATTTTGCTGAGCGAATCCATTTTACTCATTTACGTGGTGTGTCCAGAGATCCCAATGAACAACGTACGTTTTATGAGGACACGCATTTAGGTTCAGATGTAGACATGGTCGCAGTTATTAAAAATTTACTGGCTGCTGAAGCACGTTTTCCAGACAAAACAATTTACATGAGACCTGACCATGGGCACCAAATGATGGATGATATTAACAAACAAGTGAACCCTGGGTATTCTGGTATTGGTCGCTTGAAAGGGCTTGCTGAGATAAGAGGTGTGATTAAAGCGTTCACCCATAGCGATACTCATCATGCATAAATTACTCAAATTCACAGATAACCGTGTTTGGCGAACTTACCAAGGCGGTAAAATTCTTGACCAAATAGAAAATAAAAGTACTCCTAAGGACACGCACTTTCCTGAAAATTGGATAGGTTCTTTAGTAGAAGCTCGTAACATTGGCCGAGAAGACATTTCTGAAGGTCAGGCCAAAGTATTCATCGAGGGTGCCCAACCCGAATTGTTTCGAGATGTCCTTTTAGCAAACCAAGCGTTTTATCTCGGACAGAAAAATGGTGAAATCCGCCCATTAGATGATATGCCACTCGTGAAGTATTTGGATAGTGCCACTCGTTTACACTTTCAGGTACACCCCACCAAAGCATTTGCTAAAGCTCGGTTAAATTCAGACAAAGGAAAGACCGAAGCCTACGTTATTTTAGCGATCCGGGATGAAGTCACCGAACCTTATATCTATGCGGGATTTCAGCGTTCTCCCTCTCGGGAAACATTACAAACATGGATTGAAGAACAAAATATTCCGGCAATTGAAGCTTGTTTTGACAAAATTCCGGTACAACCAGGCGATGTTGTCTTACTCCCTGGCGGTAGACCGCATGCTTTGGGTGAAGGCATACTAATGCTAGAAATTATGGAGCCGTCCGACTGGGCTGTCAGATTTGAGTTTGAACGCTGTGGTTATGTGATCCCAGAAGCCGCAAGGTTTATGGGCAAAGATATTGATACTGCATTAGACGTATTTAACTTCTCTCCTGTGGTTGAAGCAGACATAGATAAAGAATTTCGTTGTGTACCAATTCAGCTGCACGCAGATAATGCAGATAATGAATTGTCTTGTTTAATCGGACCAGAATTGACAGATTGCTTCACCGTCAAACGTGCAACAGTTAAAACAAAGTTGCCTCGTGAAGAAGATAGTTTTTTTATCGGGATTGTTGCAGAAGGCAATGGCGCTATTGTGATTGATGGAGAAACCATCCCACTGCACCAATGGGAAACTTTCTTTTTACCTGCTGCTATCCAAGAATTTACTTATATTTCAGATAATCATCTGAGTATTTTGGAGTGCTATCCAGGACAAACTCCGACTCACTCGGTGGTACCAGAGAAATGAAGCATTTATCTGCAGCAACATTAGATAGCTTACCTACAACAGTCACCGTTCCCAATTATCAGTTAGCGGAAGTAACAGCCAGTATATTACATTTTGGTGTAGGTAATTTTCATCGCGCTCACCAAGCTGTTTATGCCGATAACCTCTTGCGTAAAGGGATTAAAAACTCTGGAATTGTTGGTGTTTCTTTACGTTCCTCAAAGATGCGTGATGAGCTGATCCAACAAGATTTTTTGTATACTGTGGCGACATTAGATACACCAACCACTTATCGGGTTATTGGCGCAATTAAGAATATCCTTGTCGCTCCAGAAGATCCTCAGCGGGTTATTGACCAAGTCGCTGATGAAAACATTACTTTGATTACCACCACGATCACCGAGAAAGCCTATTTACTCAAAGATGGTGATGTAGACTTCACCGCAGATGCTGTTTCATGTGATCTCGCTAACCCTACATCCCCCAAAACCATTTATGGATTTATAGCTGCAGGTATTCAAGCTCGTTATCACACTTCAGCAACACCTATTACCATTTTATGCTGTGATAACATCCAAGATGGTGGTGCAAAATTGCGAGCTGGAGTCAGTCATTTACTGAAACAATTTGCACCGCTTGCTCATGCATGGATGCAAGAAAACGTCAGTTTCATTTCATCTATGGTGGATCGTATTACACCGGCCACCACTCCCGAGATCATAGCGGAAACACAGGATGCGTTAACCCTCACAGATGCGTCTCCGGTCCCTGCAGAGACATATACACAATGGGTGATTGAGGATAACTTTGTTAGCCCAGCACCTCCTTTTGCAGAAGCTGGGGCTATTTTAGTCCCAAGTATTACCGAGTATGAAACGATAAAATTACGCTTTTTAAATGCAGCCCACTCCATACTCGCTACCATTGGTTACCTCTGCCAAGATGAATACATTCATGAGACCATGCAGCGCAAAGCTGTAAAGGACTTCACTGAGCGTCTTTTACGCGAAGAGTTAATCAGTATTACCGATGCACCAGCTGGTATTGATTTAGATGCTTATATTAGTCAAACACTGGCGCGTTTTGCTCAGCCCAAAATTCCCTATCGGGTACTGCAGGTAGGTTCTGACACCTCGCTAAAAATTCAGCAGCGCTGGTTTCCTGCCTTGGACAAACTGATACAAAATAAACAGCAGTCCTCAAGGTTCGCATTTATCCTAGCAGCATGGGTCGTTTTTATTGAACGAACAATGGCTGACGAAACAATGAATGATCCAGCCAAAAATACTTTTTTAGCGCTACAAAATTCGCCAACTTCAGACCCTATTATGGATGTTTTAGCTGTAGCTAATGCCAATCACTTTAGCTTCTCTACGGACGCTAAATTTATGCACGAAGTTGCCAGCCATTATCATGAAATTGGACAATCATCCATCTTAACCCTTATCAATAAACTCAACGCAAAGGCTGATTAATCATGATAAAACAAAAAATCTCCTATTGGCTCAGTTTAATCTTACCAGGATTATTCTTACTTGGGTTTAATATTGGCACGGGCAGTGTCACCGCCATGGCAAAAGCCGGTGCAGAACACGGTATGAGTTTGCTTTGGACTATTGTTGCATCCTGTTTATGTACCTTTTTCATGATCAACCTTTATGGTAAATACACAGTTGTAACTGGAGAAACGGCATTACAAGCGTTCAAAAAACATATTCATCCTGGCGTCGCAATCTTCTTTATTGTTGCTTTGACCACCGGGGTATGCGGCAGTGTCATGGGAGTCATGGGCATTGTTGCTGACGTGAGCTACGAGTGGTCCAAACAATTCATCACCAACGGCATAGCACCAATATATTTCGCGATGTTTTATGTCAGTTTAGTGTATTTCATCTTTTGGCAAGGTCAAAAAGCGTTTGTGGAGCGCAGCTTAGCTGTCATTGTTGCGATTATGGCGGGTGCGTTTGTGCTAAATTTCTTTATTCTGACACCTCCGGCCCTAGATATTTTCTCAGGGCTCGTTCCTAACCTATCAGTACTGGCACAAAATACTGCACAGCCAACGCATATTATTATTGCAGCCATGGTTGGCACGACGGTATTTTCTGGGCTATTTATTATCAGAACAACATTGGTTAAAGCCGCTGGCTGGCAAGTGGCTGATCTGAAAAAACAAAGAAACGATGCTGCATTCTCGGTGTTTCTCATGTTTATTATCAGTGCCGCTATCATGGCATCGACAGCAGGGACACTGTATGTCAGTGGGATATCATTGGAGAAATCTTCACAAATGATGGCGTTGCTAGAGCCGCTAGCCGGTGCTTTTGCAGCGTCTATATTTGCTATAGGGATCATCGCAGCTGGAGTGTCCTCGCAACTACCGAATGTATTGATGCTACCGTGGTTACTTAACGATTATGCTGCAACACCAAAACCTATGACCTTAACTCGCTATCGAATAGTGGTATTTTTAATTTCGTTGTTGGGGTTAGTTGTCCCTATTTTTGAGGCTAGACCTTTATTTGTCATGGTGTTATCACAAACGTTTAATGCTTTTATCTTACCAGCCACCGTATTGTGTATCTTTTATTTGAGTAATAAAACGGCACTCATGGGGCAATACAAGAATACACTTGTGAGTAATGTCATATTAAGCCTGATTTTAGTTTTTTCTTTATTCACGTCTTGGTTGAGTGTAGAAGGTCTATTTATCACACTTGGTATTTCTGACTAATAACCACTAGATTTGTCAGAATTCTATTTGGGTGCATGGAATTTTGACAAAAAATAATCAACTAGTACAAAAACTAAAAAAAATAGAGGTGTATGGACAAAGTAGTGATGACATTCTTCTAAAAACTGCTTATACTGCGCACCGCAACTTTTGGTTGCAAGCAAGAAAACCTCATGTAGGAATGGCCCTTTAGCTCAGTTGGTTAGAGCACACGACTCATAATCGTTAGGTCCCCAGTTCGAGTCTGGGAGGGGCCACCATTTTTTCTTACTCAACATCTATGCTAACCACTTACTTTTCTTGAATTATTCCTCTGAGCATTCCCAAACTATCAGATTCAAATCCTCTGCTGCTGCAACGTTTTTTTTGGATTTAATGATACAAATATCTGAGAAAATCGATTGAACTAGCTATTTCCTAAAAAATCACAGTGCTTTTAGTTGCCAATTTAGCTTTTAAGCTAAGAATTTGTCTTATATATAATTTTAGATAACTAATTTAAAATTAATACTTTATAAGGAAATTCTTGTGCTATTAAAATATTTATTAACAATTCTTTTATTCATGATTGCCGGATGTGGCTCAGAATCTCAAAAATCCACACCTTTATCTCCTAACACAGCTCCTTCAATTACAATATTACAATCAGAAGATTATTTTGAAGGTGAATATGTGCGTGTGAATTTCAATGTTTCTGATAAAAAACAAACCGAAATAACCAAAAAGGTATTAGTATGAAAAGCCTCTCATTGTTATCTGTAATTTTAATTTCGTTATTGGTCTCAACAGAATCTAAATCCGAGACATCTGTAATAACAATAGATGGAGTTAATCAAAATGGTACAAACTCATCAGATTATTTTGTTATTCAATCAGGAGTTAACTTGGACATTGATGCGTTACAAGGTATTGATTTTATTGAGGCTTTAATACTAGGCTCAGCTCAAACAACATTAGCATATAGTAGTTCTACGGACACAATTTCGATATATGGAGATGACTTGTCTGTTACGGGAAATTTTAGCTCTTTTGAGGATATCCAATTTAGTTTTGATGAAACTAATAACGATATTAAAATTTCTGGGAGATCTTGGCGGCCTACTTTTATTGATGCTAGAGAAGGTGAAGATAAGATAACCACTCCATACACAGGGGTTGTTGGTGGAAGAGTTTATGTTTCTAGTCTTAGTGACGGAGTATTTAAAGTCAAAGCTAGCAACGGACATCTTGCTGATTTCACCTTTAAAAATTTCGAGATACTGTCTACTACAAATGGAGAATCAAATTTATACATTAGCTCAGATGATTTAGTACAATTTAAAGAAGTACATGGAGGCGAATCCAGTACTCTAGATACACTTTATATTGAACAAGGCTCTGAGACTGTATTTATTTGGGATGAAAATGGTATTTGGTATTTTAGTACCTTGGGCTCAGAAACAGTAACTCAAATACATTCATTCGAGTTTTTAGATATTAATGCATCCACGATATATACCACTAATAAAGAATTATTTTCAACGTCTTTTGGTGGAAATACGTTATATGGCATTGATAGTTTACAATTTTACTCAAACTCAACAGATATCCGTGCAATAGATAACTTAAACACGGCTACTTTTTTTGATGTTACTAGTGAAAATATTGAAAGCATTGAAGTTGCTCGGCCTGAAGTGGGAAGCGGTGCAAAAATAATCATAGATGGAGTTAATCAAAATGGTACAAACTCATCAGATTATTTTGTTATTCAAT
>NZ_JANATA010000029.1 GCF_024199005.1 Opacimonas viscosa | reverse complement strand
TGGATATGATGCCTTAAGGATAATTAAATAAAAGATGTAGTGGCCGTACGGTTACGAAAAACAGAAGTTTGCTAGTTTAGCGTCACCATGAAGAAGTGTTTGAAAGCGCGCTGATTGTAACTTTTGAGCGATACTCACAGCGGCATCTTTTAGTTCTGATTCAGGCATAGCCGCAAATTCGGTTTGTCGTGTAGCCAAATGCCAGTATGTTCCCTGTGGCCACAAATCAGGCGTATCTTGGGTTAAAAAATAAGCATGAAATTGGGCTAACCATCGTACGCATACCGATATTTCTGAACGCGATAAAGTCATAAAGCGGTAGGAGTAACCCAAAGCGTCCAAATCTTCTAGTACAAATAAAAACCCCTCTTGAACCGATTTTTTTTCTTCAAGAGGTTGATTATCCTGGATTAGATGTGGCTCTGAAAAATATATATTAGGGACCATACGATGGGAAGAAGGTGTGTAGTGTGTATTTAAACTTTGAGCATAAGACGTATAAAACTCTTGTTCATTTTGATATGAAGCAAGCTTGCGTTGGTGTGATACCGCGCCCGACCAACCTCTAGGATGATCAGGAATACTCCTAAGATCAACGTATTTTACGATAACGCTAGTGTCCAGAGCAGAAACGGAGCAACGACTAATATGCCCGTAGTCACTCCACAACGATTGGATAATGTCTATGACTTTGCATTCTGACTGAGAAAAATGTGCAGTTAACGTGCTAAGGTATTGCATGGTAAGGCCTACCTGAATCATGGATGTTTGGTGTTGAGTTGAGAGTATAAGGTTGAGAGAATTAGATTGTGATTAATGCATATTCATCAAATTAACCATTTATACATCACCAATGCATCCACATTTCCGTGGCTTGGGTGCTTAAATGCTCCCGGCAATGTGCCGACAACGGCAAAACCTAACTTTTGCCATAGCTTTACAGCAACCTCATTGGTGCTAGCAACAAAGTTATATTGCATGGCTTGATAACCTAACTCAATTGCTACGTGTTGGGAATGTTCACATAATGCTCGAGCAATTCCTTTGCCCCTAGCCTGTTCAGCGACCATATACCCACAATTACACACATGTGCCCCGGGACCCGCTTGATTTGGCTTAATATAATAAGTTCCTAGAATTTGACCATCCTGTTCATAAACAAACGTTTTATGGGGTACATGTAACCATGTGGTTTGGGCTTTTGTACTACTAATATCGGTAGGATAAGCATACGTGTCTCCGGCTTGAGCCACTTTTGCAAAAATAGGCCAAATTTTTGGCCAATCCAAGTCATTGGCGAGTCTTATTTGATGCATATCACTCTCTATTTTGTTGAAATTTTCATTTTTTAAAAAAAAATACTTGAAAAATATATTTCCGATCCCTAGATATAAGTTATCGATGCTCATGAGAGGTCGATACTACCGCCGCCGCTATTGCGGGGCAAACCATTTAACATATTGCTTTATATTATAGGATATGACTATGAGAACTATTGATTTATCACCATTATACCGTTCATTTATCGGTTCTGACCACCTTGCTGCTATGATTGAATCTGCAGCACGTAACGAAAAACAAGCAAGTTACCCTCCGTACAACATCGAATTACTCGGTGAAGATAAGTACCGTATTACTATGGCTATAGCTGGTTTTTCCCAAGATAACATTGAGATTGTAGTGCAAGAAAACACACTGCATGTCACAGGTGAGATACCTAACTCTGAGCCAAAAGCAGCTGAAAAAGAACAGCGTCAATTTTTACATAAAGGTATTTCAGAAAGAAGCTTTGAACGAAAATTCCAGCTTGGCGACCATGTTAAAGTACTCGCGGCAGATATGGAACACGGTCTTTTAAATATTGATTTAGAGCGTGTCATACCTGAAGCGAAAAAACCACGCAAGATAGAGATTGGATCTCGCCTTATAGAAGGCTAAACCATTTCTATTAATCTGTGTTCCCCCTCTTTTTAGGCGTATCATCTGATACGCCTTTTTTTGTATTATTGTAAAACTGTGCAGTGAAACTGGTGAAAATTTAGGTGCTTATGCTAGGATGACAACAACCATCAGCAGTGTACTGCTATTTCCTAATGCCTAGTGCTCTACTCATAAAAGAATGAAATCCATGTTGCCAGAACCGACGACAGCAGAATCCAAGCAAACTTCAGACACAAATCCTGAACCAAATACACATCCTCACCAGACTAAGTATATATTTGCTGGGTACAAGGAATGGATAACTCGTTACCAGCTAGCGTTAGCTAATAGATTTCGACGTATTAAAGACTGGCGTTTTACCCAATGGGCGCAACAATACAATCCGTCTCAATGGTGCTATTTTATTGCTTTCAGTTTAATGATGTATGCCGGTTTTTTTAGCGTCGAGAACTGGGATAGTGTGATTGCGGTCATCGCCTTTGTAGGGTTAGTTCGCGAGCTGTTAAATATCTTCCATAAAGTGTGGGAAACCACCTTAGGCAAAAGTGTTACATTAATCATGTATGCAAGCACAGCTAACTTAGCATTGGCATTTGCAGCAATGAAAATTAACCTCATCACTGGCGTAGAGCCAATGCCATTTGTATTTACCTTGGGTTTTACCACACTAATTTTGATGCCGTTTTGGATTGCTTTATCCAGTGTTGTCATGTTTTCATTTGGTTTGATTTTGGCAAATTTATGGCTCTTGATTCGCTTGCCTTTAAAGCTATTTGGGATCCAATTAAAAGTGCATTGGGAAGATAAAAAACATGCTTTACTAACGATGTTTATGCGCATTATTTTGATACCCTTTGTGTTATTTAATATGTTATCGATCATGGCGCCGTATATCTCTAAACCCTTAGAAGGCAATACATTTGGACTAACAATCGGCAGTATTGAAAGACCTGGCTTTGTGGAAGAAAACCGTACTCCTGAGCATTCAGAAGAAGCTGGTGCTGATGCGTTGATGTTGGAGACTGAGGATGCTGAGGCATTAAAAGCTAGAGCGTTACTTATCGATAATGCCATCGCTATGTTTATTTACTACATGGAAGCATATCCATATAGTGCCTGTCAAAAAACGTCGAACCAGCGCTCTGTGATCCTAGATGATTTTTCGGTGTTGTTGATTAGTAAAAATCCTGAAGCTAAAAATGGTTATGATTATGTTGTCCAAAAATGTGAGCCGCGTTACCCTAAATAGCTAATGGATGAGAATGGGTAGCACCCTATTTTAAATAGGGAAGAGTGTCTGATGATTGTAACGCAGGATTGAAAGGCCGGATTGTGCTTATAACTTGATACTTGTATGGCAGTTAAATTATTGATAAGTTAAGTTAAATTTATGATCTAAGAATTTTCCTTAGATAATAAAAGAATTAAACTGTTAACATGTAATGATTATTTGAAATTAGTATGAAAGGAAAACATATGAAAAATTTACTTATCTCTTCCTCAATTATTTTGGGGTTAGCTACATTTCCAGCGCTTGCGAATAATTCAAAAACTGCAGGTCCCTATGCTGAAATCGCATATGAAACCTTCTCAGAATCCAATGAAGATTTTGCTGATATTGATTTAACTTTTACTTCTTTACTACTCGGTTATCAAGTCACAAGCAGTACGTCAGTAGAAGCATTTTATGGCCAAGGAAGTGGTTCAGATGATGTGGGTTTGATGGGCGTTTCAGTAGATGTATCGATGGGTAGTATCTATGGGGTTGCATTAAAAACAACCTACGATCTTAGTGAAAATGTAAACGCTTATGCCAAACTAAAATACGCCGACTTAGAAATAGAGGCAGAAGCAATGGGCTTTGGGGCCGATGAAAGTGACTCAGATCTTGGCTTGTCTATTGGGCTAGAGTTTGGTTCAAATGATGGTTTTTACGCAACGTCTTCTTTTACACTATGGGGAATGGAAAGTGAGACGACCCAATCTGGCTTTAAAATAGGTGTTGGTTATAATTTTTAAGGTAAAGGTCACCGATTTAATCGTATCTAGATTGACTATTAAGTAGCGTTTAAGGTGAGTACATAGGAAATAAAGTTAAACGAATAAAACACTTCGCTTTGCAACTTTATTATTTTTCCTAATAGGCTTTATTTTTGATAAATAAAGCCTATTACTTGTAAGACTAAACATAGCTGTGTTTTTAGATTTCTGATGGGACAAATATAGAAACTAGAACATAATTTCTATATTTGTCCCAAATTCTTCTGTGTTTACAACATACGATTGTTCTTTGTCGGTTTCTATAACTGACGCATCCACTAGAACAGACGTTGTATTAATCTCAGAATTGTCTTGAGATTGCTGTGACTCACTTAAGACATCAAGCGTTGTAATCAATGTCTGGTCTATTTGCTTACCACTCTCTTGGGGAAAAATAAAATCAGTATCAATAATACTTTCCAATAATGGGGTAACAACCGTCCCATCAAAACCATCTAAAGTAGAGAACGCACCACCCTCTTCTGACTTAACTGCTAAGACCGCAGACTTGTTTCGGATGGAGCCATCTGCAAAAATAAGTAAATCATTCGTTGCAATTGTAGACCCAGAAGCAACAGAAACCGCTTCAACATAATCCGTACCACTAATTGAAACCGTGCGGCTTAATAATAAATTACCACTATTATCAATACTCTTAGAATAGTCCGCCCAACTGCCTTGTAGATAAATTTCATCAACACTTGATTTTAAATTGGTAGAATCAACTGTTGTACCTTCACGGATGTACACTTTATCAACCCCACCACTACCGGAGACTTGCAATGTAGTCGCTGGAGTAAATGATGAAAAAGTTTCACCATTTGGATCTATCGCAATTGCTTTGACTTTGGTGTTATTGATTGGAGTGGAAAAATTATCTGAAGTAAACGTTGTATCTAGACTGAGCTCAGACAAGTCAGATTTATCGTTTAATAAATACTTTTTAAAATCAGTGCTACTTACCTGGCCATCAGAAAATACCAGCATGTCAGCAGCTGTAGACGTCGCAATAAATTTAAGTTCTGTGTATGAGAAATCAGCTGTACTAATCAATGTCATTTCACTAGTGGCTGAATTAATACTTGAATGAGTCAAATAATCACTCAGTTCACCAGGTAAAAATACTTTATCTTGGGAACCTTTTAAGTTCGTAATATCAAGTATTTGACCTGTAGAAATTTTAATACTCTCAACCTCACTGGAGCCAGAAAATAGCGAGGATTGGCCTTTATAATTTATTCCAGAAAGCCCTAAGTCAAAATCAAAAACACTTTCACCGTTAGATGAAAATACAATATATTTTGTTGAGTATTCTAAACTACCATCACTACGAGTGGGGCGGTCGAATAACGAAAACTCATCAACTAAAAGTGTTTCTGTATTTCCGGCCCCGTCGATATAAGAAACCTCTGCGGCAATAACACTTTCGGCATTAATAATGGTACTTGGTAGGACATTATTTGTCGTGGATACTACTGTACCATTTACGTTCCAAGTAACCTCAAACTCGTCGGGTAATCCATCATCATCAATAATATTAGAAAAGTCCAAGATAAGATCTTCACCAATTAATGGTAGACTGTCTAAAATGACTTTTCCTTCAGGAAGAGTGTTTATATCAGTGTACTCTCGGATAAATAAACTACCTTGGAAAGTATTGGCTACCTCATTAGTTAAATTAGATGCTAGTGAGCTAAAGGCAACATAACTACCAGATTGCGCAATCACTCCTTTAACTGTATCAATATCCCCAGCTGAACCCGCCGAGTTCTGCGAAACTACTCTACTTATACCAGTCAAAGTATCAATGAAAACAAGTTGTTGCGCGCCTGTAGAGCCGCTGACTTGAGAGGCAGAAGTAAGTACTATGACGTAACGACCGGAGATACTAGCGTCAATAATTTTGGTATCAGCGTCGAAACGAGTTCCTGCAAACGTCAGCGTATCAACAGTACCATCAACATAAGAAAAACTATCTACAGCGTTATTATTATCACCAACATCGATGAATTCAGAAGCCGAGCTAAATAACACTTTATCTTGAGTTAAAACAATTCCGCTATCTGTATCAACAAAACCAGACGCGGTGTTATTTGGCAATTCAGATATCAAAATAAAAGAGCCGCTGTCAGTCAATGTACCTGAACTATCTAGCGCACTGGACCACACATATGCATCGGTGCGAGTACCTACAGGCCCTGATAAATCAGTGGTATTTTGATCGGTTCGCGTAGGAGAAACATAAGCTTCATCGGTTGTGAAACCAATTTGTAATCTCTCTCCTACAATCGCAATATCTTGGAGGTCTGTATCAGAAACAACTTCGGCACCACCTACCTCTGAGATTCTTAATATTGCTTGTGTTTCTAGATCTAATAAATAGATATCGGATGAATCATTAGTATCTGGATTTAAGACTGAAGCTAAACTTGGATCAGACGTTTGAATAGCAAGATGTCTTCCATCTTCAGCAAGAGCAAAAGATTCAACATTAACAGAATAATCATCGCCCAATGCATCTAACAAGATGTCAGAAGACCTGATCTCACCATTTTGCAAAGCAACTAATACACTGTTGGGATTGTCAGCTGCTTTTACTTCTGCAACTACGGTGTATGAATCTAAATTGCCAGTGAAATAAAGCGCTTCAATATTACTTGTTGTCAAACGGCTTTCAGTTAAAAGCTGAGTATTAAAATTCATCACATACGTTTCATTGGCAATATCATAAAGATAATACCCAAAACGTTGTGCCCCTCCCGTTCCGTCTTCGACAAAAGTAGCTTTAACAACTAGATGTTTACCGTCATCAGTAAATGTAACAGCTTCCATAAAGAAAACCGTAACACCCGCGGAAGCTAACCCTGTAACGTCAGGCAAAGCAATTTGTTTAATGGTCATCAAATATCCCTACTAGATACCAACAAAAATATCACCAGCGTCTAATGAGTCGCTGCCATCATTAGTTTGAACTCGTGCCAACTCAATCATTTCGGCATCTCCAGAGCCATCCTCATCAAAATAAAGAATACCTTGGGCACTATCATAAATAAAGTGGTCATTATTATCTAAAGCAACTGCGCCAGCACCAAAGACAAAACTATCAGCAGATACTAAACCTGAAGACAAAATTCCTAGAGCTTCAGCATCAATACCAAAAGAAGCTAAATCAACAACTAATAGATCTTCACCTGCAGTAAAGTCCTTAACAATATCTGAACCAACATCATCACCATTGCTACTGATAATAAACTGGTCAGCCCCTTCATCACCAATAAGTGTATCCAAGCCAAGGCCACCATCTAATATGTTATTACCTAAGTTACCTTGCAGGGTATTATCTAAACCATTACCAACAACGTAGGTATCTGCTATACCGACTAATTGTGCGTTTTCAATACCGGCTTGTAACTCGACATTTTGCGAGGAACGAATCGTATCAATACCGCCAGTGTCGATAATGACATCCAAGCTATCACTAAGGACATAAATATCATCGCCCAAACCACCTTCAAGCGTATCGGCACCTAAACCACCGGCAAGAATATTATTGCCAGCGTTACCGATAATGTGGTTATCTAAGGAGTTACCTCCAGCTGTATAATCACCCGTACCTTGTAAGGTCAAGTTTTCTATATTTGATGACAATGTATAACTTGTGTTGGCAAACACTGTATCTGTACCTTCACCCACCAACTCAACAATACGGTCGGCTTTTGAGTTTACATAATAGGTATCATTGCCTAAACCACCCACCATGCGATCAATACCTTGGCCACCGTCTAAAATATCATCTCCGGCTTCACCGAATAAAATATCTCTCCCTAGCCCACCAGCCAGGGTATTGACTTCGTCATTACCGAGAAGGGCATTATCTAACTCGTTACCGGTTAAGTTAATAATCTCACCTGCTGTAGCTTGTAGATTTTCTATGTTAGTGGGAGCTGTCATACTAAAGCTTGTTATAACTAAGTCTTCACCGCCAGCACCACCTTGAATGACTTCAAGGACGACATCACCCGACTGTTCGACAATATACGTGTCGTTACCTGGGCCACCGGCCATGATATCGCTACCATCACCACCATCGATATAATCGTTACCTGCAGAACCGTCCAACTTATCATTACCTGAACCACCTAATAAGGTGTCATTACCAAGCCCTGCAAGTAAACGGTCATCGCCACTATTACCAACGAGTAAATCATCACCTGCTTTGCCGTAAATAATGTCGTCTGCAATCGAACCATATAGCTCATCATCACCTGGTGTTCCGGTCTCAGACGATGCATCACCACTGACTTCTAGATTTAGTGTCCAATCTGTAGCAAGACCTTCTGGGTCAACTGCTTGGATGGTGACACCACCGATCGGTCCATTTACATTTTCATCCAAAATAAAGTTCAACCGAGATAATTGATCAAATGTCAGAACTTGGTTTAATTGCACAGGAGCACCATCCAAAGATACAGCTCCAATCTCAGGTAAACCAATTAGCGTTACCGTACTCAAAGTACTTTCTGGATCAGTTGGTGCAAGTAAATCCAATGTCACTTCAGATTGCTCTGGGTAATTAATGACTAACTTACTACTATCTGTCGTAAATTGCGGCGCGTCGTTGACTGCCTCAACAAAAATACTCAAACTGGATTCAGACGTCACGCCTGCCTCATCTGCTGCACTGTAACGTATATAGCCAGCAGAACCATTGGCGTTCTGTGCAGTTTGGAAATTAAGTTCCGTAAACTCATCTGCAGTAAATGTAGCCCCTACCGCAACTTGTGCCCCTGTTTTATCCAGAATTTTACCAAATGACGGGATTTCAAGGATAGTGACCGTTACAGCTGTGCCTTCAGGGTCGAATGGTGTCGAGAAGTTTAACGCGGTCATTGCGGCATCCTCTTGAAGGACTAACTCACTCGGGTCATCAAGAACTGGACCTTGGTCTGGACCGAATTGTAAGGTCAGAATATCATCAGCCGTCTCGCCAAACTCATCCGTTGCTTCTACTTTGATTTTGAGTGTACCTAAGAAGTCTTCTGGTGGAACACCCGTAAATGTGCCAGTGTCTTCATCATAGCTCAACCACTCGGGTAATTCGCCTCCTGAAGCTTCGCTCACTGCAATATCAAGTTGACCCACTTCACTTTCATCTGCGTCAGTAAACGCATCTGCAGGGATCTGTAAATCAATACCAGCTGAGGCCGATACTACTACCGTATTATCAAAGAAACTACGGTTAGCCACTGGCGCATTATTACCCACTTGTTCAGAGAGACTGATATCACCATCGGCAAACACAATTCTTTCAATACCTGTCAATGTATCGGTCCCTTCATCACTATTAGAGGCCAAGTTATCAACAATAGTGATGGTCTCAGTCGTTGGATCCCAGCTAATGCCGTACTCAGATTGATTACCAGCATACACTGCAGTATCACGACCTGAACCACCGACAAGTATATCGTCGCCTAGTCCACCTTGAAGCACGTCATCACCCGCACCTGCGTCAAGTAAGTTATCAGCGTCATTACCAACTAGTCGATCCGCGCCTTTACCAGAGAATGCGTTTTCAATGATTGACCAATCAGCAATACCATATGTCACGGCATTTGCTGCTATGACACCTTCATGTAAATCAATATAAGCATCAAAACGCACGGCGGCGGCATTGATCGTATCGGTGCCGGCATCGTCTTCTAGGACGACGTCTGTCATCGCTTGGAAACCTTCATCAGTGAAAATATAGGTATCATTTCCATCGTCACGCTCACCATACACTCTTAAAGACAAGCTCTGAATGGTGCCAGTTTGTTCTGCACGAGAATCTGTAACAGTAATGGTCCAAGTTCCTGTAGCCTCTTCGCCCCAGAACTGCACCGATGAGAAATCCCACAACAGATGCGTAGGAACGCCACTGTCTTGACCTGATAAGCCAAACGGACGCTCGTCATTCACTGTGGGACGGTCCATCAAGGTAGACACCGTTCCATTTGGAGAAGTTAAAGTAATAATTAAATCGCCAATTCGGGTGTGACGTAAGTCGATACCCAACTCCACGTTTTCTACTTTGATTGGCGAATCAATTTCGAAACTCATCGTAAACGAAGTGCCATCACCATCTGGAATACTTTCTAACATGCCAAACTGACGATCGGACGCACTGACTTCATTAATAGCGGTGTTTTGTTCTTGCCACGTGCGCGCCAGCTGCACTGCTGCATAAGCGTCGACTACACCAAAACCAGACTTGTCATTAAATGACAAGCCGCCCATGTTCAAATCAGACGCGCCATTTTCTTTCCAACTTTGCACATCAGGATGACGTGCTGAGTAGGCTAAGATTTTTTGAATATCTCGGTAGCCCAAATCTGGATTCGCTTCGAGCATCAATGCAACAATACCAGACACTAACGGCGCTGAGGCAGATGTTCCGGTGAATTCTGTGTAATCCCCCCCAAGGTTGTAACCATCTATGCCTAAACGGTCTGTTGTGACCAAGTTCTCACCATAAGTAGCGACTAATACGCTTGCGCCCGGTGTTGAGAAACCAGAGGCTTGATCAGAAGAGTTAACAGAGCCTACCGTAATCACCTCACGTGCGTTTTGGAAGTTATGATAGTTGGTATTATCACCACTACCTGCTGAGTTACCGGCAGAGAAAACAAAAACTGTACCTTTGCCGTCTCGACCTTGCTCTACACCTTTACGGATGTTGTACCAATCAAACGTATGTGAGGTTGAATTAAAGTTGTCTGAAAACGGCTTAATCGCGCCCCAGCTGTTGTTACTGATATCAAACTGCCACTGCAGACCTAATGCTTGTGTCATGTGACCGGACTGCCACTTCACACGTGTTGAAGCAATTTCGGCGTCCTGCGCAGCACCGGCAATACCAGTTTCGTTGTTAGCTACCGCTGCGATGATCCCTGCAACGGGTGTGCCGTGAGCATCAGGTGGAATAACGCGTTTATGATTCCCATCTTGAGTATCAAATTGGGTATCAAAAGCTAAAGCAAAATTCAGATTCTCTTGTAAGTCAGGATGAGAAGTTTCCACACCATCATCGACAACACCTACAGTGATCCCTGCACCAGAATACAATCCTCCAAGCTCAGAAATGCCTGATTGGTCAATATACCACTGCGAACTTGCCAATGGATCGGCTACGCCGGAATACAATTCACGTACTCGTAAAGTGTAAGTACCTGTTGCATCAGTACGACCACTGACATCCAGGTAATACTCACCTGTTTGTGTTGGGGTAAATTGAATATGGGAATCTAAACCCGCACCAGAATTATCATCTTGCGCGATGATTTCACCGTTGCTGTTGAGAATTCTTAAAAACGAGTCGGTTAGCGTACCACCGCCACCATCACCGTCGGCAAGGACATCAATCACATAAACTTTACCGGCTTCTAACGAGACCCGCGCCCAATCACTGTCACCAGCGACTTCAATATCACCAGTTAATGGGCGTCCTGGCCCTACTAGTGCTGAGGATTGGGTATCCGAGCTATAGTCGTCATTGATGTTATTATCCGTCGAACGCAAACGCGTATCTAATGTGTAGGTACCAATATTGCCAGGGATATCCGAAGCAGACACTTCTAAGAAGTAGCGACCATCATCAAAAACAGACACGGATAATTCAGCCCGACCAGTGACGTCGTCAATCTTACCCACGCTCACTAAATTGCCATCTGTATCTAATAAACGTAGTTCTGCTTGTGCAAGTGAGCCAAGGCCGTCATAGTAACTCTTGACACTAAAATCATAAATGTTGCCAGCAGTCAGATTCACCGCGAAGACATCGTTGTCACTTTCTGAATCAATCTTACCTGCAACACTTTCATTCACGGCCAATAAGACGTCATTATCTTGATTGAATAAGCTTGCATCATCAAGAAAATCATCTGGCGCTTGCTCACCCAAATCTACTATGCGGATTTGATACTGACCGGTTTGGTTCGCTTCCATTGGCGCTAACTCTATGGTCAATGTGCCATCGCTATCGGCTACCACGTAACCTTGTTCAAATAGAGAAGGGGCAGCAACCACTGGTGTAGCTGGAATCAACTCTTGATCGAAATACAAGGTATCAACTGTGAATGTGTCCGTCGTAACCGCTGATGAGGCTGCTGGAATATTAATGCTAAATAAAGGTTCAACAGAATCTGCTGGATAATTACCGTTGGTAAAATCTGCAGTAATGCTAAGTTGACCAATTTGCTCATTAACCACAGCCAATGCGCCATCAGCCAATACCACATTGTCATTGGTCAATGCACCTAGCTGGTTATCGCCAAACGATAGTTGCGTTTTGAAGTTTTCTAAACCTCCAGCCCACGCTAATTTAGCGGCATCCGATAAGAAGAACTGGACCGTGAATGACCCATCTCCATTATCTGTCACCACTTGTTCAAGCTCAGTAATCTTGTTGGTGGTTGCACTAGACTGGAAGCTCATATTGAGCGTTGCATTTGGAATTGGCGCAATATTACCATCACGAATGGCAACCGTTTCAATCCGATATTCATGGCCTTGTTGTAAGCCAATCGCATAAGTATCGGTATCGCCTGCCAGTGCAATATTGCCAATCACTTCGCTTTGCGTGTTGGTGCCGTCGTTGACAAAGCTCAATTCAACCGGACCATTCGCATCTTCATCGGACGCATCCCCTAAGGCCAAATTGACTTTGTAGTTACCCGTTGCCCCTGCGCCATCAATGACTCGCGCATAGAATGTCCCTGAACTGTGTGCAATAAATGTTGCAGCAGCCAAACCATTATCGGTTTCTAAACCATCGCCAATCGCAATGATACGGCCTTGACCGTCAATTACCTCGACCATTGGGCGACTTAGTGCAGAGCCTTCTGACAATTGTGCACTAAAGGTATATACCTCGCCTTCTGTGACAGAGAAGCTGAACCAATCTTTATCAGAGTCCGTGGCTAAACCGACTGAATCAATCGCGCGAACACCAAAGCTACCTTCGTTGTACTGAATACCGCCAACGAGCACATCGTTTAGATTAATCTCTGTCGCCGTTTGTTGCGTGTTGCCATGATCATCTGGCGCACGCGTCAACAAGGTATAGGTCCCAGTGTCTTCTTCTGAGCTAGCCTTAACAACAATGAAATATGTCCCATCGGCAATCGGCGTGAACTGCAATGAAGGCTCATTCGTCACAAGCATATCGTCTACCGTGACCAATAGCTGCCCTGAAGCATCGCGTAGTTCGATTACGGGGTCGCCTAAGGTACCGTTACCGCTGGCAAGCGCCTTGAGTTTAAAGACATAAGACTCATCGCCCGTTAATGACACTTTAAACCAATCTTCATCACCTTGAGTCAGCAAGTTACCTGAGAATTGTTCACCTGGCGTCAGCTCAACATCTGTACCGAAGTTATTAGGGACATCGTCGGCCGGAATGTTGCGCTCAGAGATGACTAAATTATATGAGCCTTGATTGCTGTTGTTGTTTGCTGATAACTCAACGTAATAAGTCGCAGTTTCCTCTGGCACAAAATAGAACTTGCTGTCGTTCCCTTTACCACCATTGTTATTGAAATCAACTAGGAAGCCTGCTTCATTAAATACACGCACATACGGATCAATGAGAGTACCAGCGTTACTGGCGAATCCTTTACCTTCAATCAGATACACTTTGCCCGCTTCAAAAGTGACTTTGAATACATCTTTATCGCCAGGAATCCCAATGATGCCTGGTGACACGACGCTTTCTGTGCCATTTAAGGTGATTTGAGTAGCGGTATTATCCAGCACAGATGCGTGATCATCTGGTGGCGCAAGTGTCACTGATACTTCATACGCACCGATGTCATATTTGAATGCACTCGCGATATCCAAGTAGTAAAGACCATCTTCTGACGGTGTGAAGTAGGCTTCTACATTAAGTCCATCGCCATCATCCGAACGCATAATGACATCGCCATTTTCGTTGCGAATGAACAAGATAGGATCTTTAAGCGGATCAAGCTGGGCATCCGCTGAGATATCGCCCTTGACAGAAATAACGTAAGTGACACCTGCACTGAGGCCTGTTTTAAACCAATCTTTGTCATTGATATAAGTAATAAGTCCAGTCGTTGGCTCATCCGCATCGACAGTCACTACACCATCGGTCAGCGGCGTATTTGGGTAATCGTCCTGAATACTCGAACCTTGAATGATATAAGTTCCCTTATAAGCATTACCTGATGCCCCCGCATCGAGATAGTACCAACCCGAATCGGTTGCCGAGAACACGAGTTTAGCGTCTGAACCAGAACCACTGTTGTCATCTTGAGCCAATAAACGGCCAGTGATGGAGCGAACGGCGAGCTGAGGATCTTGCAGGGTACCGCCTAAAGAGGTGCCATCCATCGTAAATTCATACGTCACGCCTTTATCCAACCATACTTTGAACCAGTCGTGGTCAGAGAGTGCGTTGATTTCAGATTCGACACGGAAAGTATTGGCACTGGTCCACTCGATGCGTTCTGTAGTTGTGGTGTTGCCTGCAATAGTATCAAGCGATTCTTGAGTCAGTGTCCAAGAGCCCTTGTTGATGCCACCTACATCTTGCACGTCGAGATAGTAGGTACCCGTTTCAGTTGGACGGAAGACAATCTTGTCATCCGTGCCCGTCGAAGTGGTATCGATATCAACACCGGCTTCGATGACTCGACCTTCGCTATCGCGTAACGTGAGTTTCGGATCAACTAAGGTACCGCCGTCTGAGGAGACACCTTTGAGGTTGAATTCGTATTTGGTGCCAGCAATGAGCTCTGTGCGGATCCAATCGCTATCATTGATGTCGCCAATGTAGCCTTGGATTTGGCCTTGTTGTGGGTCCATGACGCCGAGGGTGTCGACAGAGCCGGCATAGTCGTCGAGGTAGTTCATTGTGAACACAAAATCTTCGGAAGAATGCGTATCACCCTCTACCATCACTTTAAGAATGACTTCTCCCCCGGTATATGCCACCCACTTATTTTGACTGTTATCATAGATCATAGGAAGCCATTTATCGGCGCCATTCATCCAGCTATAATAAGTGTCATACTGATATCCATACACTAAGCTCTTAAATTCAATTTTTTGTTGAGTTTCAACATCGTAGAAGCTTATTCTCCAGCCACTTCCATTTGGTGTCGAACCCTCTATACTCATTGGCGAATTTGGTACTAAAATCGAAGTGAGCAAATCGTTATCTTGATTGTAATCTTTCTTAATACTGATCTGTTTACCGTAATCAACCTTAATTAGCTGGCTTCTCAAATTATCTTTATCATTCCCAAAATATTCATAAGGATCACCCCACTGATACTCAGTATTCGGAGCATCATCCAATTGAATAGTTGTATCAGCAAATTGAATATTTAAAACATTTCTTAATGTGTCAGTTCCATCAGCTAATGTCCCACGTGAATGCTGGAGAGTGATTTCAGATGAGCCTGGCGTATAGTCATAATCTGCAAGATTACCACTCACAACAAATGTATGAACGTTGGAAACAGTATCGTTCCCCCCTGCGCCAGCAAATGTGTCTAGTATTGTTCCATTAAAATTATCATCCGAATTGGTACCAGAAATCACACCATTTTCTTTGATGTACACTTTTCCTGAGCCGTCTAAGGATAATGATGCGAATTGCTCCTGAGTTAGTAGTATAGTGTTTTCGTTATGCTTGATGTTTTCAAAATTTAAGATATTTGCATTAGTAAGATCGGTGAAATAGTTTTGTATAAGAAGGATATCGTTTCCATCTCCACCATCAAGCATCCCCTTTACCGAGCTGTTTGTTAAAACAAGGATATCATCTCCACCCATCATTTGAGCGTCGAAAGAATTATCACTTGCCTCAACTTTATCAATTCCTCCAGAACCTGTAATTGATAATAACGAGTTTACCCAAACTCTGGTACTCGTACTATTTATTAGGTCTAATGTTGGGTTTGTACTTAAATCAACCTCTCCAAAATCTCCAATCAGATGAATTGCCCTATAATTAGTTTGAGTTAAATTATCAAAATTAATATTTTTTCCTAAATTTCCATAAATATATACTCTTCCTGCATCATGATTATCTCCTGACGGATGGTTATTCGTAATTGATGAGAATGAGAGCAATTGTTCAGCTTCAATATGAATATTGAAACCGTTCCATTGAGACAAACCAATTATGTTAAGGTGCTCTACATTACTAACTAGTGAATTCCTGAAATCAACTGAATCTTGTCGATTTTTGAAATCAAGATGAAGCGTATCATTTCCTTCTCCACCATCAATAATTTCACCATTAATTGAGTTGTAGTTTACGTAAATATTATCATCGCCCATACCTCCAGAGATCTGGTTAGAGCCACTACCCCCATAAAGATTATCATTTCCTGCACCACCGCTGATGATATCTGAGCCTCGTCCGCCGAATATAGTGTCTGCATTTGAACTTCCATTAATAGCATCATCACTAGCTGAACCTAGGTAACCAGTTTGACCTGATAGTTCTGCGTCTACATTTGGCAGTGAAACACTTGCTCCATTCACTAATGATAAACTTGAAGGAATCACAAAATTTGTATCACTACCAACCAGCTGAACATTAACTCCGTCCAGTGTTCTAACACCAGATAATTGAGCTAAAGATAGTGTAATGGTTACATTACCTTTAATTGTCTCAATACCAGAAATATTTGCTGCGGTCAGATTTGTATCTTGCTGAAGAATTAATGTATCTAAGCCGTCACCACCTGATAGTTGATCACTACTGGTGGCTTTATCCACGATGAAGGTATCATCTCCTGTACCACCGGATAAGTTATCAACGCCAGTTCCCGATACTAAACGGTCATTTCCAGAGTTACCAATAAGCACATCATTACCACCACTACCAACTAGGATATTGTCGAGGCTATTTCCGATTAATGTATCATCGCCTGAAGTACCAGTGAGACCAATGTAAGCTGAGTCAAGGCTGAGAGAAAAACTACCTGATTCATTAAGTGTGAGAACGAATTCTGTAGAAGCTCCTGGGATGATTTCAATATTATCGCCGAATGTGTCCCATTGTGATTGGGTCATTGATAATGATTGAGAAGAGACTCTAATAGTTTCAAAATTAGTGATGGTTGCCCCAGATAAATCAATATCTGCACCTTTAACAATAATTGTATCGTTACCTTCTCCTCCGTCTAATACATCTAGTACCGAAGATTTATTATCAACTATGACCGTATCATTACCAGAGAGAAGTGAATATTCGTTGGTACCCTGACTGAGGGTCACAGTCTCGGCCTGTTCAGTACCAGAAATATTGTAAGAAAGAGCATCAGCTATTTGCCATGAATTGATATTAAAGTTATTCAATTTGTCGAGCGATAAAGTACCACCACCAACAACTTGCAGAATGAACCTACCATTTATTTGCTCAAACCCTGATATCTGCTCAGTCGTTAACTTAATAAAATCAGCACCGGTGTTGCCCCAGTTATTTTGTACTGTAAATACCTCAATATTTGAGAAACTAACTTGGGTATAATCTATGCCCCATGTTGTTCGTTGAGATTGATCTCCAAACGGATTTGACCACCTTTCATTGATTGTAAAACGATATTCATCTTGTCCTTCACCACCATCATAATCTCCAGTAAAGAAATATTCACTTGTATTTTCATGGTAACCTGAAAATATGTAATTCCATCTTGGATAATATTTATACATATCCAAATGTATTAAATCATCACCTCCACCAGCTCTTACGATATCACTACCGTAACCACTCCCATTAGGGTCTGTGTCATAATACCCTCCCCAGATAAATATCGTATTGTTTTGTTCATTACCAATAAGCGTATCGGACTGATTAGTACCTCTGAGATTACTAGCTCCTGATAAAGATGAAATATCTAGAGTTCCACCATCTGAACTTGGGGCTAGCTTAAACGTTGCTAGGGCAGAGATGAAACCTAAATCAATAAGTTCCTGAACTGAGAATGGAGAAACGCCCTTATTATCTACCTCAAAATACTCAAAATTTTGAATACTCGTTAAGCCGGATATATCAACAGGCTGATTGCCTGGGCCGTATGCATTAACAACAAGCGTATCAAGACCATCTCCTCCGTCAACTACGCCTAGAGGATTCTGCGGCTCTGCTGGCATATCCATATTATTTCCACTGAAATAAGTCATGCCAATAATTACACGATCATCACCAGCCCCACCATCAGTGTCATTGGTCCCGAAAGGGTCATAAATCACATCATCGCCGGGACCAGCATCAATAGTGTCATCGCCCATCCCACCGTGAATTTCTTCATCACCAGCACTACCGGTAATTTGGTCATTGCCTGCTTGGGCATCAATAAAACCAATATCCTCTTGGCCTACAATGATATTGTCATTTGCATCACCAAACAGGACTTTTTCAATTGAAATCTCGTAATTTGCTAAATCAAGGCCTGAATACCCTGATTCATTGGAACGAGCATAACCACTAACAATTAAATCCGTAGATTGAATTGTTGAACGAAACTCTTCATCACTGCCCCATTTTGATGGGGAAACAATCCAAGACTGAGACCTATTCCCCCAATAAAACTGAAAATTTGAACGTTCTTGATCATTGTTGTTTTGATCAGTGAATACTAATGGCGTATCCGTACGATATCGATTAAATGAAAAATTTAAGTAACCATCGAGATTATCGTCACCAACGTACTTTATTGAAATACGAAGATTTGAATTAGAATCGATATTGAGGGGAATGTTGACTTTAAAATAATCTCTATCAATTTGGTTACTAAAGTTGTTTTGAGTTATTGGCAATGAGCCAGAAACACTTTGACCAATACTAATAACATCATCACCGATTTGAACTGAAGAGTTCGATTCTTCATCTAGAACTACATCACCATCGGCAAATCGCAATATTTGAGCTCCGACAATCTTGTCTATACCATCTCTATCAGAAACTTTATCAGTAACCTCTAAAAATGTTTGCCAGTCTCCATTAAAGTTAGCATATTTCCAGACGAAACCATATTCAGCATAATTACCAGAGAAAACAACAACATTTGATTCTCCAGAACCATTTATAATTGTATCGTTGCCTTTGCCACCAGTAATAACATCGTTACCCGCACCACCAATTAGATAGTCTGAGCGGTCTGAACCCAAAAGAGTATCATCGCCTAAACCGCCATCTAAGTACTCAAATTCATTACCTGCAACAAGGACATCATCTTCATCAGTACCATCATTAACACGACGGAGTGTAAAGTCGTATGTCTTTGATGACATAGGAGAATCAGAACTTATTCGCGTCGTGGTTACATAGATAGGTTCATCACTTAAATTATAAAAGAATCTGTTATTATAATTTTGCCCCATCCACTGAGATTCTGTTAGTGAATGAACTCGGAAGTTGTTGCTAGCACTTGATGAGATGTGAATTTTGCCATCAAATGCTTCTCCTAATTTGAAATAATCCACATCACCATAAAAATCGAAACGCCCAGTAATCTTATTACCAAATCCAAGTACTTTATTGGTATCTGAATCAGCGTTACTGTGGTCATCCACTTCAAGGGTGTATTCTACTGTACCGTCTTCACGAATATATCGAATAGCCTGTATATCAGTGAGTGTATCTGTGCCCTGATTAGTTGCATCGTACCCCTCTCCATCAACGAACAGATCTTGAAGAATAAGTTGCCCTGATGAATTGACTGACCAAATAAATGTATCTGCACTACCATTCACTTCAAAGACATTGTAACCAGCACCGCCTTCTACTAAATCATCACCTAAACCACCATTAATTACATCATCACTTGCCGTCCCGTTTAATGTGTCGGCGTCATCGGTTCCTTCAATCGTATCAATTACCCTAGTCACAACATCAATATTGACATTGGAACTCCCATCACTGGCAGTCACCGTAAAACTGTACGATTGTTTCGTCTCATAATCAGTACCACCAATAACACTCACAGCCCCTGTTGACGAATCAATTGTCAGTAAAGATGCATCCGTGCCAGAAAGCGTGTAAGTAATCGTCCCACTCTCCCCCGCATCAAACGCTGCGGCAGCAGTGTATATAGCTGTATTTGCAGGAAGGTTTTCACGAATAGTAGTTGTAGATGATGATGAAAAAACAATAGCCATGGTAAGTCCTAAAAGGTTTTTAACTAATCCAATATATGAGAAGGTAAATCAAAAATATATAGGAAATATTCTTAGAAAAGTTGGCATGAAACATCGCTAAAAAACAGCTGATAGAGAAACCAATACCTCTTTCAGCTTTGAAAGAAAACAAATACTCTTTAATCAGTTTTGCAAAGCATCCTTCTGGTAAAAAATGTGAAATGTTATTTTGTGTAAATGGACTTATCAAAGCCCTTTACCTCCCACCTTTTAGCATTAAGATCACGTTTCAGTGCTTCAGAAATATAAGTTGTCTCTGCATGACCATCACTAAAAATAACGAGATCATTCGTCGCTACGTTGGCCCCATTACTGACAATGACTATTTCCTCAAAAGAGATACCATCGTCTATATACACTCTTGTAAATATTATATTGCCAGATATATCGAGTGACTTATCATAATCTGACCATGCGCCAGTTAAGAAAATCTTATCCTGACTCCCTTTTAAATTAGAAGAGTCGACGATAGAACCGGGTGTAACAAGAACAGAGTCAATACCCTCGCTGCCCGATAAAACAACCTGTATATTAGGGCCTTGACCAAAAAAGACCTGACCATTGCGGTCCAGAGCTATCATTTTAAGAACAGCTCCTGTATTTGAAGCTTTATCAAATACAGGAGCCCCAAGCGTTAAATCATATAATGGTTGTTCAGCTAATAACCTATTTTTAATAGTGTCAGAACTAATAGTGCCATCAATGAACACCAGTTCATCAGAAGCGACATTAGATGATAAGAAGTGAACTTTTCCATCTCTATTAAGTAACTGCATAACACCTGTTTCTGGAGATACAGTAACTAACAATGCCTTTTCCAGATACCCAGAAGGGAATATAATTTGGTCTTTAGACCCTTTCGTGTTTGTCAAGTCATAATTATTGTAAGGGTCAATAAAAAACCTATCTATTTTATCGGAACCAGATATTAAGAATGACTGACCGCTCACAGATATGTTTTGGTTAACAGGTGCAAAATTAAAGTTATTTGCTCCAGTCGAATCTACAATAATTATTTTAAGAGTTACGGGTAGTTGAACAAACGAATTGTCTATATCATTAAATATGGATAAATAATTAGCCACCCCGTCATTATCTGAATCAACAATCTTATCATCACCAATCAAATCTAATTCATTTGCGACTTCAAATGCATCGAGTAAACCATCAAAATCTGAATCAACTTGATTAACATCTAAACTCAAAGATGACTCAAGGTTATCACCGAGACCGTCATTATCTGAGTCAATCGAATCCATAGCATTTCTTGGAAATGCATCTAGTTCATTAAGGATTCCATCCCCATCAATATCACTATCACATACATCACCACGTCCATCTTCGTCGAGATCGGTTTGTTCTTGATTAAAAGTTAATTGACAATTATCTACTGAATTATCGAGTTCGTCCCAATCGATATCCACCCAACCCGAGCTATCAGAAGGTTCGAAGTCGAAAGTATCAATCGCACCGTCTGCATCGCTATCAATAGTCGCTTCAACTCCATTAAAACTAGATTCACAAAACTTAAAGTATTTTATTTTGGGCGCTAAAATATGTTCAATACCATCAACAATAAAAATGGTTTCGTAATTAACACTTGTGTCATTAAAGTCTATCTTTTGCGGTATTGAGCCGACATAATCATACAATGGATCACCTGTATTAGAAGCAACCCACAAAGTATGGTTGGCATGATCTTCATTGTCTTTCAGTGAATTACCTGAACCTGGGTTTTCAACCCCAGTTAACGTAGTTTTAACAAAGACTTCATTAGTATTTATATCACTATCGATAACAAAATCAGTAAGATTTGGTACCGAATTATCGGCATTTGGGTTAATTAGTGAGAAAGAGTATTCCTCTGGCACATCCGCGCTTTGAACTGTAATTATATAATCACCACTTATTATATCTTCCGGTAATAGAATATTAATTTCAGCCAAATCTTCACTAACACTATCAAACGATGTTTCTTGAAGACAAAAACCATTTGCTAGTCTTATATAGCTTGATGAAAGGTTAATATCCTCATCAAGGGCATGAATCTTCAAATGTAAATTAGGAAACGATGATATCAATTCGAACACGACTGTTTCATCCGAATCAACAATACCGTCCCCATCGGAATCCACAGACAGTATATCCAACCCAACGGTCTGTTCTTCTGCATTTGAAAGCCCGTCATTATCCCAATCAACATCAAAAAAATCGTTAATTTGATCATTGTCCTGATTCACACTTGTTGGATAAATTACGTTATTGGAATAATCTGAGTCGGTCCCACTTTTAGGGAAAATTCCTAACATTAATTGAGAATTTGATTGACCCACCTCACGATTAATATTGAAACTTAACGTATCTGTAGATGATGAGAGGCTACATTTTAACGATGACTGATTAGATGTTTGAATCAACGAACAGTTTGATGATAATGCGCCGTTATTACTGAAGTTATAATCGCTTAATGATTCAGCTTTACTCAGCACAATAAACTCATATTCTATGCTGGGTTGTATATTTACCGTAGAAGAAAATAATTCATTATTGATTGATTGTGAAGTTATGGAAGCGTCATTTTCATTATCGCTGTTAATAGCAATATCTGGATTAAACCCTAAATTTCTTAGCTTTACCGAACTATCAAAGTCACTCGTTCTGTTTCCGATTGAATCTGTAACACTCAACGCACTCAATACGGACCACGTGCCCGCAATTTTATTCATATCCGCTTCAAAAGTTGCCGTACGAACATAGGTATCCGGTTCATCACCTTCAACCCAATCACTATAGCCAGTTGGGTTCCAATAGATAGTTCCTGAACCTCCATTAGACTTAAACCATAAAGTAAAATTACTTATTTCACTCTCTTCTCTGACTACATACGTTACTGTAAATGTTTGGAGCGCTTCAGTCACATCAATATTTCTGGTTGAAAATGCTAGAGAGACTAGTTCTGGAGGAGTTTCATCGACATCATTTTCATTTGTTATTTCAATATCTGGATTAAACCCTAAATTTCTTAGCTTTACCGAACTATCAAAGTCACT
>NZ_JANATA010000298.1 GCF_024199005.1 Opacimonas viscosa | reverse complement strand
ACCATAGGCGCAGCGCTGCAAACTATAACGTTAGCGAAAAGAAGCTGAAGCAACAAGTTCAGCGAGGACGGCTTACCTTAAAGATGTGCGGACTGTCGCAATACGTTTACAATCTCATCCGCTTTTTGCAAACGGCGGATATTGCTGAACAGCGTTTCTGCCTGAGGGTACTGGCGTTTAAGATAACCACACCACTGCTTAATGCGGTTTGGATAATAGCGGCCTTTGTCACCAAAAATCT
>NZ_JANATA010000297.1 GCF_024199005.1 Opacimonas viscosa | reverse complement strand
ACATTACGCTGACATCATTGAGAATAAATCATTGTACATCAAAGATGTGATGGAGGATCTCAATTTAACAACAAGGCTGAAAAATAACGACGTGATGTTGCATAAAGAGCTTGTGAACATTGTGCCATTGCTGCGTGAAACGTTAATTGATATCCTCAACGATTCGAGATATGCAGATCAGACCATTGAGCTACAAACGAATGTAGACAAGCTCATGCTGAATATTGATACGATCCTCATAC
>NZ_JANATA010000296.1 GCF_024199005.1 Opacimonas viscosa | reverse complement strand
ACTAACGCGTAAATAATCCCGAACTGACGGTTAATTCGGGCATTCCCCTCTACCCTTCGGGCTGAGGGGAATGAGCCAGCGCCGCCTCAACCTTAACGCATAACCTACCGCTCTTCATCCAGTTGTAACGCCACATACAGCAGCAACCTGTCATCAAAATTGCCCAAATCAAGCCCGGTCAGTTCCGATATACGATTAAGCCGATACTCCAGGGTATTACGATGAATAAACAACGCCTTTGA
>NZ_JANATA010000295.1 GCF_024199005.1 Opacimonas viscosa | reverse complement strand
CCAATAGTACCTTTAAAAATAAAGTCGCCAGTAAATAAATGTTTATCAATTTGAATAGCCGAACATCCTGGTGTATGACCTGGGAAATGATGAAATTTAATTTTGATTCCTTGAATTTCTATTTCTTCATCAGGTTTTACTAAAACATCAGCAAAAGAAGGTGGCATACCCATCCCATATGGATCTTTTTCAAGCATGAATTCATCATCAATTGGAGTATATAATTTTACACCATATGTTTC
>NZ_JANATA010000294.1 GCF_024199005.1 Opacimonas viscosa | reverse complement strand
AGTTCATAAATACACTTTAATGGACTGTTTCACGTATTATAAAAGAGAAAGGATACCCAATGAAAAAAACACTTTTAGCTTGCCTGCTTGCGGTTGCATCAACGTCTGCCAGCGCAGATTGGAATGTCGGCCTGTCTTACATTAACCTATCGGATGACGATGGTGGAATGGACATATCGTTAGGTGGTTTAGTCAGCCATGCCAGCTATGACTATGCAATTTCAGACAGATTTTCCCTGCTC
>NZ_JANATA010000293.1 GCF_024199005.1 Opacimonas viscosa | reverse complement strand
CCCTAGGTTAGATACATAGTATCTGATAGAGACCTAAAAGTTTCTGTCCCCTTCGTCTAGAGGCCTAGGACACCGCCCTTTCACGGCGGTAACAGGGGTTCGAATCCCCTAGGGGACGCCATACATAAAAAGCCACCTTCGGGTGGCTTTTTTGTATCTAGTCACCAGGGAGATGAGAACTAAGGTTCGTGTCCGTCCGGTAATCACCACTACCCGAGCTTGATTACCCAAGGTAATAACGC
>NZ_JANATA010000292.1 GCF_024199005.1 Opacimonas viscosa | reverse complement strand
GCAACAGACAACCCCAAGCTAATAAGCTATTTACTTTCTGTTACTTACTCAGCCAACAAGCGGGAGCTATCATATTTAAAGAATCTACAGAATCCCAAACACGTGCGGCTAGGGCTGGATCAATGACATAGCGATTCGCCAAGGTATGGGCCGATCTCTCACGAGACTCAGTTTGAAACATGTCGCCATGCATTTCAAAAAAAACCCCTTCACGCAGTGTAGAGTTAGAAAACACCTTAACTT
>NZ_JANATA010000291.1 GCF_024199005.1 Opacimonas viscosa | reverse complement strand
ATTTTATATTCGCCCAAACTCACTCTGGTTGTAGTGGCGATCATGCTTGCCTACCTCGCCGTTCGTCTTGGACTGCTGCCGTTTATTAAACGTCTTACAACTGAACGCATTGCGCTTGCAGCATTAGAACAGAGTCACTTTATGGAAAGCGTACGCGCTATCCTACCTATTCGCGTATACAGCCAAGAAGTACATCGCCACGGGCAGTGGCAAAACAAGCTTGTCGCTACGCTAAACAAAGAC
>NZ_JANATA010000290.1 GCF_024199005.1 Opacimonas viscosa | reverse complement strand
CAAAAAATCTAAAGCCTCAAGTAATATTTGAAAGTTGCCTGATCGTAGAAGACAGCCTACTGATAGCGATGGACGTCAAAAAGAAAATAACGTCACTGGGGGCGCAAAGAGTATTTGTAGCCGGTACTACGTCAAGAGCGCGAAAGTATCTGCAAAATGAACGACCATCTGTCGTCGTGTTGGACATAAATTTAGGAAATGAGACTACTATAGAACTCGCAAGAGAGCTTGGTGAAAAACATA
>NZ_JANATA010000289.1 GCF_024199005.1 Opacimonas viscosa | reverse complement strand
ATCGTGCAAGTTGAGCAATTCTGCACCTGATGAAAACGTGCGTGCGCTATAACCTTGTGTGGTGATCATTGCGTGTAAATGAAGTCTCGAAATTTCTAAGTCGTCTACAATGGCAAATTTTGCATTAGAAACGTGAACCGCTTTGGCAGGTGGTGTTTCAACAGGTTTAATGGGAAATAAAATTTTAAATTCAGAGCCTACATTTAATGTACTGGTTACGGTTATAGTACCGCCTAGCTTATC
>NZ_JANATA010000028.1 GCF_024199005.1 Opacimonas viscosa | reverse complement strand
AAAATACAAAAAATACAAAAAATACAAAAAATACAAAAAATACAAAAAATACAAATTTTCGAGTAAAAATATTGCATGTTAGTTGTCAGTGATTAACCTTTGATAGCCCCCATCATGTCCCACATCGGGGTAAAAATACCCAAAGCAAGCACGAGCACCATGCCTGCAACGATTGATATCAGAATCGGTTCTATTTTTGCGGTCAGATTCTGTAGGTCGTAATCCACTTCACTTTCATAGTAACCTGCCACCTCTTCCAGTAATTCATCTATTCGGCCCGTTTCCTCGCCGACAGAGATCATTTGCATAACCAAAGGGGTGAATAAGCCACTAGCACCGGCCACTCGACCGAGGCTTTCTCCACGCTCAATACTGCCACGCATCCCTAAAATTTTTTCTTCCATATAACGGTTGTTAACCGCTTCTGCCACCAAGGATAATGCGCTATTTAATGGTACACCTGCGGCTAACATCATCGAAAAACTTCGCGCAAACCTCGATAACAGTGAGCGTTTGAAAATAGAACCGACAATGGGCAATTGTAATTTTATTTTATCCCATTGGTATGCTCCAGAGTCACTGCTGAAGTATTTTTTGGTACCAAAGAACAGTGCTATACAACTTATCAAAAGAATGTGCCATTGCGTGATAAATAATTCAGAGGAAGTTAACAAGATTCTAGTCATTAGCGGTAATTCAGCACCAAATTTTGTGAACATATCAGCAAAAATCGGAATCACGAAAATATTCATGATCACCATCGCAATGACAATTGCACCAATGACAAAGGTTGGATACCGAGTGGCTGATTTGATTTGTTTTCGCGTAGCTTGTTCGCGCTCCAAGTACCCAGCAAGTTGTTTAAATGAGATATCTAATTTACCCGTATTCTCGCCAACGTGGACGATCGAAACAAAGAGTTGATTAAAGATGTCTGGGTGGTTGTTGAGCGCTGAAGATAGCGTGCGCCCACGTTCCAAACTTTCTTGGATATCCATTAATGCGATCTTTAGGCGCTTGGAGGTGATGGTGTTAGCTAGACCTCGAACCGCACGCATGATGGGGACACCGGCATTCGCCAATGAATACATTTGCCGACAGAACATCACTAAGTCTTCAATGCTTACCTGAGGGGTAAACATGGAAATATTATCTTCTTTCTCAAGTGCTTCAGTATCACCACCGGCAACAATATTGACGGGTACAATATTTTTACCCATTAAGGCTTTAGCTGCAGTGATAGGGCTACTCGCATCCAGAGTGCCTCGAGTCAGTTTACCGCTAGCCAGTTTTCCTTCGTAGCTATACAAGGGCATCAGGTGCATCCTCTGCTGGGGTTATTTCCGCTGCTGCGGTACTGTTAATTTCAGATACGTTTTCTACGAGTTTTAACACCTCTTCAACGGTGATTAAGCCAGCTTCTGCGTATTCAAAAGCCGCATGTGACAAGGGTTGATAGCCAGGCGCTTTTTTCGCGACTTCGGTAAAACCAATGCTGTCATCTTCTTTGAGTTTGGTCATCATGGCGTCAGTCATTTCTAATAATTCAAACACACCAACACGACCTGAATTACCCGTTTGGTTGCATTTTTGACACCCAGCCCCTTTTTTGTAATTGACCATATGTGCGTTGGGGTTAATGTGCTGTAACCAAAGCATTTGCTCATCTGTCGGTAGTGCATCGGTCTTACAATTTTCACAAATTTTACGCGCTAAACGTTGTGCAACAATGCCACGCAAGGCACTTGCCACCAGATAACCAGGTGTTCCCATATCTATGAGTCGAGTCGCTGAGGAAATCGAGTCATTGGTATGCAGTGTCGATAACACTAAGTGACCGGTAAGAGCGCCGCGCATCCCGATGGAAACGGTCTCTTGGTCACGCATTTCACCCACCATGATGATATCTGGATCTTGACGCAGGGTCGTGCGTAAAACGCGAGCAAAATCGAGATCAATCTTGTTATTTATCTGCACTTGGTTAATCCGAGGGAGTGAATACTCCACAGGATCTTCTACGGTAATAATTTTTTTCTCAGGGGAATTTAATTCCGTTAATGACCCATATAGTGTGGTCGTTTTTCCAGAGCCTGTTGGTCCGGTAACTAAGATCAAACCATTGGGACGATTTAACAAGTTTTTAAAGCGTTTTAAAATTTTTGGTGGCATGCCTGATTTATCTAAACCTAGGATCCCACTAGATTGATCAAGTAAACGCATAACAATCGCTTCACCATCTTGGATGGGCATAGTCGATAAACGGATATCGATTTGCTTCCCTTTTACTGTCATTTGGGCTCGACCATCTTGGGGTAAACGACGTTCTGATATGTCCATGCCTGCCATGAGTTTTAGTCTCAGTACCAAGGCCGCTGCGATATTTTTTTGTTTGATAATATTTTCTTGGAGTACACCATCGATTCGGTGACGAATGCGCAAAGCATCTTCACCTGGTTCGATATGAATATCTGATGCTTTTGACATAACCGCATCTTCGAAGATGGACTGTAATAACCTAGACACAGCGGTATCTTGGTCCTCACCAAGATCTGCAGTAATCGAAAATTCACCTTCATCAGCATATTCTTGTGCCAGTTCTTCAGCAAAAGACGCTATTTCTTCAGTTTTACGATATAGGTTGTCGTGGGCAGCCGTTAATTGAGCTTCACTCACAATCGCCAGCTCGACTGTTTTGGGTAACATGCCGCCGATAGTATCAACCGCTGTTATATCTGCTGGATCCGCCATACCCACAAGAAAAGAATGATCACGCTCTTCAATGATGAGTGCTCGAAAACGTCGTGCTTGGATCTCTGGTAGTTTCTTGATTAAGTCAGCATCGATTTTACGCTTATCGATATCAATAAATGGAATATGCAAGTGATCAGCAAGTTGATTCAACATTTCTGATTCTTCGACAATGCCCAAATCGATCAACACAGCACCTAACTTACGTCCTGTACGGCTTTGCTCATCTAATGCTTGATTGAGTTGCTCTTGGGTGATTAAACCGTCTTGAATAAGTAAATCACCTAAACGTATCCGTAAATTATTTTTCATATCAAAGTCCTTAACTCACCTAGACGCTGGGTGACGAATGTACTGATGTTGTCAGGTAAATTTGGGTTTAATGCAATATTTTCGTAAGCAATAATGGCTTCGTTGTAAGCCTGTAGTTGGTCATAGGCGACAGCGCTACCGAGGAGCCATTTCACATTATTTGGTTGGCTCTCACTGAGACGATTGTAGTCAGCAATAGCCGCTCTATGCTCCCCAGTTTGGGTCAGGAGTTGTGCACGAAAAGCTATAAACTCCATTCCGATATCAGTTTCTGTCGCGGTATTTTGTAGGGTGGTAAGCGCTTGCTCTATACGGTTTTGTTGGAAGTAAATCCGGCCGAGTAAAAGCCGCATGTCATTTTTTTCTGGTGCCAACTTTAACAAATTTGCCAAGTGCTCTGTGGCGTCAGAAAATTGATTCATTTGTAAAGCCAAACGCGCTTTATCTTGTAATAACGAAACTCGAGTATCCGCGTCTTGTGCACTTTGCACGACCATCATACCTGTAACCGTTTGAGGGTCTGGATTGGCTGACTTATTTGCTGGCATAGACTCCGTTGCAGTTCGAGCAACAGACATTGCAGCGGGTGGATGCTGTAAGTCAGTGGAATTCGACGAGGTACGCAAGTCTTCATTGTTCCTTGTATTACTAGCAAGGTTAACCTTGTTTGTTGTCGATACGGCCACAGTGGGCTGCGTCTTGTTGAGTACAAAACCTCTGTCGTTGCTGTGCATTACTGGCAATTTGTCAGTTGGAGTATGTGTCTCACCTTGAGCTGGCCCTTTTAGTAGCACCTCGCTTAATGAGGGAGCAAATAAACTCACCAAGACAATCACGCTAAAGCAACACCCTATAATGATAAAAGGCATCGCCGTACGCGGAGGTTGCGCAGAGCGATAAACCGTTTGGGTATTGTCTGATGATGTTTGGCGTTGTTCCAAATCACGGAGCATTTGATTTACGACACTCATAACTTATCCTTGTATGAGAGGTAGGCATATAATCAGGGTGCATAATGCCCCTGTACATAGTGCGGCTGTGCGCCATTGCGCTTTACAATCCAAGCGCCACGGAAGGGTAACGGGTAAACAAGCTTCGGTATCTAAAGCTGCAATCCGAATATGTTCTGGTGTTGCATAATATTGGCCTTGGCCATACAACAACATGAGTACTTTGTGGCACAAAACATTAACGATGCGAGGTGTACCCCTAGTTGCTTTTTGGATCATCTCACACGCTTCAAAAGAAAAAATTTCTGGGCCAGAATAACCGGCTTTGACCATGCGATGGCGAATATAATCATATATTTGTGCGGCATTAAGCTCTTTTAATTCACAGCTAAATGTAATGCGCTGTTTGAGTTGTCTTAATTCTGGCAAGCCGATTTTGTCATCCAATTCAGGCTGCCCAATCAGGACAACTTGTAGGAGTTTTTGGGTTTCGGTCTCAAAATTAGTGATCAGTCGTAGAGCTTCCATGCTCTCAACAGGCAAAGCCTGCGCCTCATCAATGACTAGGACGACATGATCAAACTGGTTGTGTAGCGCAATCAATCTTTCTTGAATGATCTGCGTAAAAGCTTGTTGGTCTGTTTGCGCAGTGATTGCGACACCTAATTCTTTGGCTACCGCCGTACGTAACTCACCAGGGCTTAAAAATGGATTGGGAATATACGCAGTATAAATATTTTGGGGCATCTCGTTGAGTAACTTACGACAAAGTAACGTCTTGCCCGTACCCACTTCACCTACTACTTTAATGAATCCTTCACCGCTCACTAATGCATGATTCAATGTGACAATGGCATCATGATGACACTGCGCACCAAAATATTGCTGCGTGTTAGGCGTCAGAGAAAAGGGTAGGTAATCGCAACCAAAATATTCAAGGTACATAAGGTTATTCCACTGTTACCCATTCATTAATCGTAGCTTGGCTGTTACGCATTTGTTGATGCCAAGTACCTGACTCAACAATTGTCGGCTTGATAAGAATGATGAGTTCCTTTTTGACTTCGCGTTGAGATTTACTCTTAAATAAACTCCCCAACATCGGAATATCACCTAATATTGGTGTTTTAGAATTTACATCTTCGGTCAAAGACTGCATCAAACCTCCAATCACGACGATCTCTCCAGACATGGCTTTAATAATCGTGTCTGATTCGCGAATAGTAGATTGTGCAAGCGGTAATACGATTTGTTCTTGGTTTAACGTCACCACTTTTTCTTGCTCTTGGGTTTCGATCACGGATGGGTGAACATGCAGGAGCAAAGTGTTGTTTTCGTCGATCTGCGGTGTCACATCCAAAGCAATACCGGAGAAGAAAGGTGTTAATTCAATATCAGGTACGACCGATGTTGTCGTCGATGTAATCGTATTTTGACTCGATACATCAGTGACAAAATATTCATCATTACCCACTTTGATCACAGCTTTTTGGTTATTAGTTGCAGTGACACGAGGGCTAGATAGTACTTGCACTTCACCCTGTGTTTGGAGCAAAGAGAGCACACCGGTAAAGTCTTGGTTAACAAAAGATAAACTAGTGACATTCCCTAAAGATGCTGTGACGTCATTACCTACATTCCCCAACGTGGTGGATAGCCCAAAGTTAGTGGTACCAATCGTTTTGGCAATATTTGACCAGTTGATCCCTTGTTGAAACTCATCTTTTAATTCAACTTCTAAGATCCGTGCTTCGAGCACCACTTGGCGCTGTAAATTATCTTCGGATGTTTGTAAAAAGTCTCGAATACTGCGAATTTCTTCAGGTAAGGCTCGAATGGTCACTAAACCTGCTTGTGGAGTTACAAATACTGAACGACCACCTTCTGTACCGACCATCGATTTTAGGCTTTTTTCTAGGTCATCCCAAAAATTAGTTTCTGTTTTGGTAGTTATGGTGGTCCCATTCACCGCATTGTTTGAGTCACCACCAAAGCCACCGCTTTGTCCACCAAAGCCACCTTGTTGGCTACCTTGAGCACCATCTTGGCTGTTGCCATTTTGTGATACTCCACCTGAAATAATACTGGTTTGGGTAGACCCATCACGCTGCATTAACAGGTAATTAACGTTAAAGGTTTCAGTGCGCATTCCAGATGGAAATACGCGAAAAATATTCTTCTTCTTTTCGATGTGAAAACCATATAAATCAGACACCAAGGAAAAAACTTGTTCCAAAGGAACTTGTTTTAAATCTAAAGAGACCGAGCCTGTTACTTCAGGGTGCACTGCGACACTATATGGCGTATCTTTAACAAGGTTAGCAAAGAAACCTGCTGCATCCATATTTTGCGCATTAATGTCATATTTGGCACTATCAATCACAAATTCCTGTGGTGATTGTAGTTGCGGTGAAAGTGTATTTAACACTTCCTGAGGCAAGCTTTGCTGCTGTGTATGCGCAGCTTGTTCAGCAATGTTTTTTGCTAACTCTGCAGCCACGTCGGTCGATTGTGTGCTTTTACATCCGCCTAAAATGAGGCTGACAGAGGCAACTAGTAGAGTGGTAAATTTAACGTACTGCATGAGTTTTAACATCCTTGTTAAACAAAAATAAGGTTTTGGCGTCGACTCGGTTCGCTACTTTTCCTTCTAGCGTGACAGAGTCCTTGGTGATTTTCGTAATGCGATATCCATCGAGCTCATCACCTACTTGTAAAGTTTCTTCATTAATCACCACATAGCGAGCTGTTGGGTTAGTGAAGATGGCACTGAGTTCAAAACTAATCACTCCCTTGGTCGCGGCTATCTGTAGCGTATTTTGCAGATAGTTCTTGGGGCGAGTAGGGTCAGTTAATTCTGGTGTATTGATAGTATCGGCCAATACTACATTTCCAGTAACACACGCTAAAATAAGGCTAATGTTGATTGATTGAGATAGTTTACACACCGATAAATGCCTCATTGGTACTTAATGTAAATAATTCCAACTCAATACGTGCAGTTGGGTAATCTTCCACATCATAGTTAAAAGAATGCCAATACAGCTGATACGGCATACGCTCTATTTGTTCCAAAAATTCCAATACAGCAAAATAATTACCGTTAAAGGTTAGCTTTACTCCGTGTTGATACAGGCGAGTGGTTTGCATATTTTTATCATTAGAAAATAAATCTACCGGATAGACACTACTCATCTCTAAGAGGGTTAATTTTTCTGCTTTGGTAAATAAGCTATCCAACACTTTAGGCATTACACTTGCTGGGATTAATTCATTTAACTGCTGGGTAAACTGTTCATCAAGGGAGTTAATACGCGCATTTAAACGCTCTATGCGGTCTTGCAAGGGTTCGTTGGGATCATTAGCAAGTGCGATATTCATTTGTGTGAGATCTTGTTCTACCTGATCAATTCTACTGGTAGTTGCAGCTATCATTTTTTCTAGATTCTCTGTTTTGTTCGACTCTGGTGTAATTAATAATTCAAAGCCAATAAATGCACTAAAAGCCATGGCTAATACCAAAACCAAGATTTTTTCATGTTTCTGTAAAGCGCTATACTTCACTTCTAATTTGTCTACAGCGGATTGTTTACTCATTATCCGTCCCTCCTGAAGTGCGTAGCTCAAAAGCTAATGTGTCTTTTTTCCGGGAGACTTTAGCACTTTGGAATTCTTTACCAGCAAAATAGGATTCGGAACTTAATTGTCCGACCCACATAGGTAAAGCTTCGGGTTTGTCTAATTGACCTTTAATCACCATATTGTTACCAACAACATTAATGGAGGTCAGCCACATGTCACTAGAGTGCTTGCTAGCTAACGTTTCTAAGAGATCCGCAAAACTTTGTGTACGCAATTCATCGCGCGCTTCCAGCTCCGCAATTAAACGACGTTTTTCCATCAGACTTGATTCTGTAGATGAAGATTGGCGGAGTAAAATAGGATCTTCTGTCCGGTTTTCTAATTCAGCACTGATGATATTCAGGACATTGGTTTTACGGTCTAATTCATTGCGTAACGTGTCTAGCTGTGCCGTTAATGCTTGGTTGTGGCTAACAGAGAAGTTACTGAACACAAAGACAGACAAAAACGCACATAACATACCCAGTAAAACGGTATGCACAGTAAATACCTCTAGCTGAGGTTGGAGTTCTTTGGGGATAAGGTTAATGGTCTTTTTCATTAAGCAGCTTCCTTGTTGCTAACCTTACCTTGCACGTTTAATGCCACCATGGCTGCGCCAACCGCATTCAAACTAAAATCGCGCATATTGACTTCGGTATTTAATTCAATCGCTGGAACGAGTTTACTGACTGTGATGTCGATAACTTTTTCAATATCTCTGGCGATACTTTCTTCTGCATCCGCTGGGATAGATATGAAGATATGCTTGACCGGAGCTTGGCGTAGTTGATTGGTAAAGAAATCTAAGGAACGTTGGATTTGGATACACAAGGATTCAATAATCCCCATTTTAAGTTCTTCTGCTGAAAAGTTGTCGAGCTTATCAAAACCACGTAAGCGGCGAGTGAGATACAGTTGATTATCTTTAATGATGTTTAAGCAAAGCTCACCACCGACCTCTTGCACCAATGTCATGACGGCTTCAGAATGGCTGTGAACCAGCTCGCACATCGCTAGTTCTTCGACAAAAATTTGTTTTAAATCGAGTTGTAAATCGTGACAAAGATGGCAGAGTTTTGCCACGTGTTCATGCTCAATTGCCACTGCGGAGACTTTGTGATTACCGGCAACCTGTGCAGGGATATCAAAAAAATCGTAGGTAATCTCTTTGTCCGAAGTCATTAGCTCTTTGAGTGGCCATTGGATCGCATCAAAGATTTGAGATTCTTCGACTTCAGGACGGTCTATTTGTAAAATTTGGTACCATGATTCGGTATACGAGACGTACGTTGGAGTACCTTGGAGGTTGTTGACTTTGACCCAAGAGCTGAATTCAGCTTTAAATGAAACAGAGTCAAATACACAAGCATGCACCCAGCTGACTTCAGCTCCTTGTTTGACTAACCCAACGACGTGGTTGGTGTCTTTACCGATTGAAATCCCCAAAGCGAAGATTGCGTTTCGCTTTGCTAGTTTCATTTTTAAAAAATCACGCCAACTTATTTGCATGCTCAATCCTTTGTGCAATATCCATCTATGAAAACAGTTCCATAGAAAATCCATATAGATTTATAGCTATATTATCTGCAAAAACGAGATTTACTTTAGCCCATTTATTGCTGTGATTTATCCTTAATAAGTGTATATTTACGAACATTATTTCGTAATATTACTTGCTATGTCGTCATTATTTGCAGGCTTCACGATTGGACTTTCTCTCATCGTAGCGATTGGTGCACAAAATGCTTTTATTCTAAAACAAGGGCTACTGCGCCAACATGTCTTTTGGGTGTGTACCGTATGCTTTATATCTGACTCTATCGCTTTATCTGCAGGTATTGCTGGATTTGGTTTGGTCGTTGCTAAATTTCCAGAGATTGAGTGGGTTGCTCGTTGGGCCGGTGCTGCGTTTTTATTTTGGTATGGGGCTATCAACTTCCGGTCAGCTTGGACGAACACAACGGGATTAGTTGCCACCGGTGACTCACCAAAATCTTTGTATAAAACGATTTTGTTATGTTTGGCTTTTACTTGGTTAAATCCTCATTTTTACTTAGATACCTTGGTCATGATTGGATCAATATCGACTCAGTATCCAGATCCGCTTATGTTTGGTGTGGGTACCATAAGTGCATCATGCGTATTTTTTTATAGTCTAGGTTATGGTGCACGTTTACTTGAGCCTGTTTTTGCGAAACCTCATAGTTGGCGCATTCTAGATACACTCATTGGGATCATCATGTGGTTCATTGCATTGAGTTTAGTGGCTTAAGTGACAGGATAGGCGCTAGCTGAGCAAATCAGTGTTTAAGACCCAATGTTCAGAATATACTCCGATGCTAAGCGTGTGCATTGTACGAAAACAACAAAACAAAAAAGGAGCCACCATGTTCGCAGCAAAAATAGAACGAGTGATTGATAAGCCTATCCAAGATGTATTTCGCCTGTTAAGCGATCACGCGAACTATACTGATTACCCTGGGGTTGAGCGCGCAGAATTATTAGAAGAAGGTACAAATGAACGCAATGGCAAAGGTGCTTTGCGAGTTATTGGTGCGGGTCCATTGGAGTTTGTAGAGCGGATTACTGCGTTTGAGCGTCCGTTTCGCATGGATTATCATATTGAGTCAGCCAAACCTTTTCATATTGAACACACCAAAGGCGAGATAAAACTTATCCAACAAGGCTCCGGCACCAAAGTCGTGTGGGAAACAGCAGGTTATTTTACGCTGCCTATCTTGGGACCTCTTTTTGATCGTTTATTACAAGCGAAAATCGGCAGTGCGTTTGGGGGTATTTTAAAAGGTATTGCGAATAAGTAATCGCATTTTACGAGACTGAAACTTTTGCAAACATCGCTGATGGATTTTCATCAGCGGTGTTTGTAGCAATGGTTAACGCTTATTTAAACGGTCCATTATGAGAAGGTTTAAAAATCTTCGTCTAGTGTGGCAATCAATTTATCCAAGTCTAAGTGACGGATGTCTCTGCCCTTGGCTTGGTAAATGATAAATTCATTGATGTTTTGAATGTGATCACCCATTCTTTCCAACGCCCTGGCACTCCAGGTAATCGACAACACGCTTTTGATTGTTTTCGGCTTCTTCTTCATACAATCGATGAGGTAGGAGAGTAACTCATCAAATCTCTCATGGACTTCATTTTCTTGTTTAATTATTTCGAGTGCATCGTCGGTGTCCATTCGTGCTAATGCATCTAATGTTTTTTTGAGCATCTCTAAAATCAATTCACCCAGGGCACTGAAGTATTGGTATTCTTCACGATCAGCGCTGATGTGTTTTTCTTTGACATTTTGAGCTGCGACTGCCAACTTTTCTGCTTCATCACCAATTCTTTCTAAATCAGTGATGATTTTGATAATGGTAATAATAAGGCGTAAATCAGAGGCAGCAGGTTGTCTTTGTGCTAAAATCTGTGTACACAATTCATCAATTTTTAGTTCTAGTGCGTTCACTTTACTGTCGCGCTTGATGACTTTTTTCGCCAGTTTATCATTGCCATCAACTAGAGCTGTAAACGCATCTTGTACTTGCTTCTCAACCAAACCACCCATCTTGAATAGATGCTCACGTACAGTTTCTAATTCCATATCGAACTGTTTTGAGATATGACCTTTAATGTTATTTTCGAACATATATATAGCTCCTGCTTTAACCGAATCGACCAGAAATATAATTTTCTGTTAGTTGGTGACTAGGGTTGGTAAATATTTGCTTGGTATCACCCATCTCAACTAATTTACCTAAATGGAAATATGCCGTCTTTTGCGATACTCGTGCAGCTTGCTGCATAGAGTGAGTTACAATCGCAATCGTATATTTTTCTTTTAACTCGCTGATGAGCTCTTCAATCACGGCAGTCGCGATTGGATCCAAAGCTGATGCTGGTTCATCCATCAAGATGACTTCAGGACTGACCGCAATGGTTCGAGCGATACATAAACGTTGTTGCTGACCACCAGAAAGTCCCGTTCCAGGCTTATCTAAGCGGTCTTTTACTTCGTTAAACAACCCGGCTTTTTGTAAACTGGTTTCAACGATTTCATCTAACTCAGATTTACTGGTCGCCAAGCCATGAATTTTGGGACCGTAAGCAACGTTTTCATAGATAGATTTCGGGAATGGGTTTGGCTTTTGGAACACCATACCGACTCTGGCACGTAGCAGTACCGGATCCATGTTTTTGGCATATAACTCAGCACCATCCATTACAAATGAGCCTGTCACTTTACATTGAGGAATTAAATCGTTCATTCGGTTGATACAACGCAAGAAGGTTGATTTACCGCAACCGGAAGGGCCGATTAATGCTGTTACTTGGTTTTTCGCCAAGTCTAAACTGACATCGTGGATAGCTTGATTCTCGGCGTAAAAAACATTGACGTTACGCATCGACATTTTGGCGTCATCACAAAAGGGTGTGCCAACTGAACCATTGATAACAATGTCACCTGACGTTAAATTTTCTGAAGTCATTACAGTATTCATGATCTTTCCTATTTGGATTCAAAACGACGTCTGAGATACGCCGCCGATGCATTCATTAAGAATAAAAAGCCTAGTAGCACAAGGATGGCTGCAGATGTCTTGGCTAAAAAGCCACGCTCCGGACTATCCGCCCATAAAAATATTTGTACCGGCATAACCGTCGATGCGTCGGTAAATGAGCTTGGCACATCAACAATAAACGCCACCATACCAATCATTAACAATGGTGCAGTTTCCCCCAACGCTTGAGCCATACCGATGATAGTACCGGTTAAAATACCCGGCATAGCCATAGGTAAAACATGACTAAATGTGGTTTGTACTCGAGAGGCACCTAGTCCCATAGCTGCTTCTCGTATAGACGGAGGAACAGCTTTGATTGAAGCTCGGCTTGCAATAATAATGGTGGGTAATGTCATAAGTGTTAATACAATACCACCCACTAATGGCGCAGAACGAGGCATACCGAATAAATTAATTATAACAGCTAATCCCAGCAGACCAAAAATAATGGATGGTACAGCCGCAAGATTGTTGATATTGACCTCAATCATATCTGTCCAACGATTTTTGGGTGCAAACTCCTCTAAATAGACCGCAGCTGCAACACCTAAGGGGAAGGATAGGACGAGTGTGACGATCATCGTTAGAAAAGTACCTGTTAATGCACCTCTTACACCGGCCAATTCTGGCTCACGTGAATCACTACTGGTAAAAAACTCGATATTGAAGCGCTTTTCGATCGCTCCATTGTCTACGAGCGTTTTGATCCACTGCGCTTCTTTTTGATCAATCCGCACAAGTGGTTCACCTAGTTTTTCTACTTCTTTTAAGTATACATCAACGTCATCGTCGACACGCACCCAAACCGGTTGTGTTGTGCCTAAATGATCTGGATTTGCGATCAGATGTTCTTTGATAGCAAATTCCGCATTACTAGAAAACAAACCGTTGAGTTGACGTTTATCACGACGGGCTTTGACTTCTGGAAACGTTTCATAAATCGATTTGCGTAAGGTATTGCGATAGCTAAGGTCTGCTAAGTTATCACCTGCTGCATACCGCAGACTTTTTTCGCTGTAATTTACGTCTACTTTTACCCAGTGTTGATGAAAAGCAGGTAGGGCTTTACTGGTAATATCAAACAGCAAAAAGAAGACTAATATAAAGCCAAAAATAACTGCAGTTAAACCGAAGGCTCTAAATATGTTTTCGCGGCGGTGACGCTTGGCTAAGCCGAGCTCAATTTTTTCTGTCACTGCGGAGCGAGGCATTGTTTGGGGATCTTGTTTAGTCATATTGCTCTCGATATTTACGAACGATTTTCAAAGCGGCGATATTCAGCGCTAGGGTGGTGATAAACAACATTAAACCCAAGGCAAATGCGGCAAGTGTTTTCGCGCTATCAAATTCTTGGTCACCTTTGAGTAAAGAGACGATTTGTACCGTAACCGTAGTCACTGACTCAATCGGATTAAAGGTCAAATTGGCAGCTAATCCAGCCGCCATGACAACAATCATGGTTTCACCAATTGCTCTAGATACTGCGAGCAATATAGCACCCACAATACCTGGTATCGCTGCAGGGAATAAGACTTTGCGGATAGTCTCTGAGTGCGTAGCACCCATTCCGATAGAGCCCTCTTTTAACGCAGCAGGAACGGCGGTCAAGGCATCCTCTGATAAAGAAGATACGAATGGGATAATCATGACACCCATGACTAACCCTGCGGCTAAAGCACTTTCTGCAACAATCGGTAAATCAACCAAAATACCAAAGTCACGGATCAAAGGGGCAACAGTCAAGGCTGCGAAAAAGCCGTAAACAACGGTGGGTACACCAGCCAGTATTTCTAACATGGGTTTTGCGACAGAACGCAGACGAGGTGAAGCATATTGTGAAAGGTAGATAGCAATCATTAACCCGACAGGGATGGCCAAACACATGGCGATCGTACTAATTAAAATCGTTCCGACAAATAACGGGATCGCACCAAATGCGCCTGAACCGCCGACTTGGTCAGCACGCATAGCAATTTGTGGACTCCATTGAGTCCCAAAGAGAAACTCGGTGACAGGGACTTTGGAGAAGAAAGCAATCGATTCAAATAAGACCGACATGACAATACCAATCGTCGTCAATAAGGCGATGCCTGAGCAGGTGAATAACAGACCACTAACAATTTTTTCAAGATTATTTCGAGCGTGGAATGATTGTTTAATTTTGGTCAATAATACTGCAACACAGCCCACTGCAATGACTAAAGTCAGTAGTGTCTTTAACCACGTAGCTTTTGTATTTAGCTCAGTGTAGTAAGCTGCATGTTGTAGTTGTAACGCCGTTGCAGCACTTACATCTTCATTGAGCTGCACTTTTTCAGCAAGGATTTTTATATTATTAACCAACAGACTCATATTTTGCTGAGCGGTAGTGTCTAAAGTAAGCATCACCTGTTGAATCAACAATGAATCAACGATACTTGCTTCAATCGCCGACCAGATAAGCAAAAATAAGATAGCCGGTAAACCACACCAAAATGCAGTTAATAAGCCATATTGACTAGGTAAAGAAACGAGTTGGCGAGTATGTTGTTCGCCACCGGCAACCGTAATGGCACGTTTGATACCTAACCAATAGCTAAACAAAGCGATGATTATCACTGCAAAAGCTAAGTGTGTTGTGGTCATGAAACCTTCCTTTTTTAAAACAGAAAAACTGAGGCATCATTACAACGCCTCAGTTTGATATTTTAAAGCATAACTTAAAGTTGGACGCTTTCTAGATTTAATACAGATGTACGTAATGCATCTAGTCTTTCTGGAGCAAGAGGAATAAGACCTTTATCAGTGGTATAACCTTCCTGACCAATCGCATCTTCACTCATAAACTCTGTTAGAAACTCTATTATACCTGGAACTTTACCAACGTGCGCTTTTTTTACATAAAAGTATAAAGGACGAGAGATTGGATATGAACCATCTGCAATACCTTCAAAGGTAGGGAACGCACCGTTAACCTTTGAACCTTGTAATGTATCTGAATTTTGGTCTAAGAAACTAAAACCAAAAATACCAAATGCGTCAGGGTTAGTTGTCAATTTTTGTACAATTAGGTTGTCATTTTCGCCAGATTCAATGTAAGCACCGTCTTCACGAACAGAGTGACAGATGGATTTATAACGATTTTTGTCTGACTTTTTCAACGCTTTGATCCAGTCATAAGTTTTACAGCCACCCTCAAGACCTAATTCAGCAAATGCATCACGAGTACCTGAAGTTGGTGGTGGACCGTATACAGAAATTTTGTAGCTAGGTAAGCTTGGGTTGATTTCATTCCAAGTTTTATATGGATTTTCGATCAAGCTCTCAGAACCGTTTGGATTAGGAACTTCTTTAGCTAACGCTAAGAAGATCTCTTGTAAAGAAATTTCAATGTTAGGTGAACCTACCGCATTAGAAAAAACGATTCCGTCAAAACCGACAAGGACTTCTACAACTTCCTTAACACCATTGGCTTTACACATTTCTAACTCAGAAGCCTTGATGCGACGAGATGCGTTAGACATATCAGGCGTATCAATACCTACACCGGCACAAAATAATTTCATACCACCGCCAGTACCCGTTGACTCAATTTTTGGTGTAGCGAACTCTGTCGCTTTACCAAAACGTTCAGCTACTACTGTAGAAAATGGGTATACCGTAGATGAACCTACTACAGAAATGGTATCTCTACCTTCTGCTAGAGCACTTGTTGCTAATGTAGCTAAACCTAAACCGATCAGTGTTTTATAAAACATGGCTAAATCCTTGTTTATTTCATTTGTTTAGTGAAGTGCCGCTATCTCGTTATTGCTGTTTACGAATCTAACGACACTGAAAATTTTAAGTTAGTAAGTTAATTGTAAACGGACACGGAACTCTTGACCGTCGTCATCGCTATCTATTGCGTTGCTTTCACCATCTGAGTAGTTCACACCTACGCGAACGTTGTCTGCAACATACCAGTTCACACCAACGCTATAAGCACTTGCGTCAACACGACCTAATTCGATATCGCTGTGATTACCATCACCTTCTTCCATACGGACGAAGACTTCCCAAGCACCTGTGCTTGCATTTGGCTTAACGCGCTTGAATTTACCGCCTTTATATGGACGCTCCTCACCAGTTAATACCCAACCTGCTTGTACGTAGTAACCATCTTTATCAGTACCTGCACTTTCTGAATCAAAATATTCTGACTGCACATGGAATGCACCCATACTTGCAGCAACTTCTAAGCCCATTGATTCAGTATCACCGCCACGTTGTGCATAAGCCGCACCAACATGCACTAATAAATCATCTGTTTTAACGGGTAAGTAAGCCACACGACCTGCTACACCAAAATCATCATTACCTGACGCATCACCATCTTCAAATGCTGATAAAGAGTAGAAAGCGTTGCCGATTTCACCATGTAGGCGCACTGAGTTTTGGCGACCAATGCTGTACTGCTCGGTAATGCCTGAGCGTTCTAAAGCAGTAATATCTTTAGAGCTAGTAAACTCTTCCAAACCAAAAACAACCATTTGTTTACCGACAGTTAGTTTAGCTTGTTTGCCCCAACCACCGTAAGAAATGTATAGATCTTCTGGTTTACCACCATTGTTATCACCAAGATTGAACTGGGCTTTATAGGACCAGTCATCTCCAACAGTACCTTGTGTAAAAATACGTGCACGACGAATACTTAATGTATCTTCATCAGTAATGCCATTTAATTCAGCTTTGTTGTAATCCCATTGGACACGTCCGCCAACGCGAAAAGAAAACTCACCGTCTGTCGTCTTTACCTCAAAACCACCTTTAGTTTTGATTTTTAAATCAGGACCGTCGGTTGTAACTGAACCAGCAAGTGCAGGCGTAGCAGCTAGTAGCAAACCAAGAGAAGGTGCTACTAAGCATGTAGTAACAGTTTTCGCTAAAACTGATTTTTTGTGTGCTGTCGTTACTGAGTTGTTCATTATTACCTCAAAAATATAAATGGATGTTTGATATGCTGAGTATAGTAAAGAACTTTTATGACAGAAATATTACAACGTTCGATTTATTTGTAATAAATATATTTTTGCGTGCAAATACAACCTGTAACACTAGTAATTGCGAGACATGAGTAATGAAATATTTTTGTCATAATTATTCATTGCGGTGCGTTTCATAGGCCTCATAATCAGGCACGCGATAAGAATAGCTTTCATCTAACAATGGTGAAGCAATCAACAGATCCGCACTACTGGGATTACATGCCACGGGGATATTCCATACTGCAGCAATTCTTAATAACGCTTTGACATCTGGGTCATGAGGCATAGATGCGAGTGGGTCCCAGAAAAAGATCAACATATCGAGCTTTTGTTCAGCGATATAGGCACCAATTTGTTGGTCGCCGCCCATGGGACCACTCAAAAAGCGTTGGGGAGTTAAACCAGAACCTTGTTTGACAATGTTACCTGTCGTACCGGTGGACCAGAGTTCATGACGTGCTAATTTTTCTTGATGAGTTGCACACCAATCCGCCAAGATAGGTTTCATATGGTCGTGTGCGACAAGAGCGATTCGCTTCGTTGCCGGTGCTTTGATATGTTTATAATGCATAATTTGCTTTCCTAGATTCATTTATAGCATACTGTATTTTGTCATGAATTGAAGTATAAATTATTGAATAATCAGGTCTGTATGTTAAAAAAATTAGTGTTTGTATTTACCGTAATTTTGCTAAATGCCTGTGGTGGTGGAACTTCGAGTAACAATTCTCCGGCAGGCCCGGCTCCAGTCATCCCCAGTAATGCTTTACCTGTAATCAATTCTTTTACGACGACAACTATCAGCGCGCAAGGTTTAGTACAATTTGCTTGGAGTGTGAGTGACAATGATAATGACTCCCTCTCTTGTACTATTAATCTTCCCAATGCGTTGCCTGCTACACGCACAATTAACAACTGTTTGATAACCCAAGCCGCGACCTTTCAAGTAGCAGAAAATGCAGAGTTTATCGCAACATTGACCGTTTCAGATGGCGTTGGTCAAACTCAACGAGCACTGCAGTTTGCAGTTGATACGTTGCCTAATCCTTCTATCCCTCCCACTGCAGAAACAGTGATGAAAATTTACTATCTGCACTCATCAGAAAACTATACGGGTTGGGGGTTGCACTTATGGGGACAAGCAATTGAGCCGGAAATGGCGACCACTTGGCAAACGCCAATGCCACCTACGCGTGTAGAAGATGATTACGCGTATTGGGAAGTACCCCTACAAGATCCTACAGAGATTTTTAGTTTTATTGTTCATTTCGGGGATCTAAAAAGTCCTAATTACGATTTGATTTTACGTCCATCTGATTTTGGATATACGGCGTGGGTCGTGGAAGATAATGTAGCTGCCGTCGGGGAAGGGATAACTGCCATTCCGTTTGCGGATGAAACCACAGCGCGAGAGGTATTTACAGCATTTAAAGCACAACAAGGCAATGCGACTGCCAGTCTCGATATGTCTGCCGTAGAACCAGATGCTCCAGCATCTTCACGCGCTGATGATTGGTATACCAACGCAAACTTCATGGAAATTTATATCCGTGGTTATCAGGATTCCGACGGTGATGGTGTCGGTGATTTTAATGGTTTAACCAGTCGTTTGGATTATTTGGCTGATTTAGGGATTACCGCTTTGTGGCTGATGCCGATGATGGAAAGCGCTGATAATGACCATGGTTATGAAACGCAAAATTATCGAGCGGTAGAGAGTGACTATGGCACCCTCGCTGATTTTCAGCAATTAATCATTGAAGCAGACCGCAGAGGCATTGCGATTATTATTGATTATGTTGTCAATCATGCAGCAAGCCAAAATCCTTTATTTTTAGATGCCGCAAGCAGTGTTGATCATCCTTTGCGAGATTGGTTTATATGGCGTGACCAGATTGATAATAGCTGGCAACTATGGGGTCGAACGCCCTGGCGCAGCAGTCCATATGGCGTGTACTATGGTGCCTTTACTGAGCGTATGCCTGATTTTAATCTGCGAAACCCAGCAGTGCTTGATTATCATATCAACAGCATGAGGTTTTGGTTGAACTTGGGGGTGGCAGGCTTTCGTTTTGATGCGGTTGGGGTATTGATTGAAAATGGGGCTGGCCGCTTAGAGAACCAGGTAGAGAATCTAGCGATCATGCAAACGCTGCGTGCTGGAGTAGCCGATTATTCTGGGGTATATATTGTTTGTGAAGCGCCTGGACAATTTAGAGCAATGGCGAGTCCAAATGCATGTGGTTATGCCTTTAATTTTGCAGCCGGTCATGCCGTTTTAGATAGTGTTAAGTCGGGGCAGGTGACAACGTCGTTACACAATGAGTTAAATGCGGTAAATCATGACCAAATGCCTTTGATTTTGGCAAACCATGACGCTTTTGCCGGCATTAGAATCTTTGACCAACTTAGTGGGGATGAGGCTGAATACAAAGTAGCAGCAGCGACCTATTTACTTGCATCTGCAAATCCTTTTACGTATTACGGTGAAGAAATCGGTATGGCCGGTGGGCTGAACTTGAATGGTGATCAGGCTTTACGTACTCCTATGAGTTGGACGAATAACACTTTGCACGCAGGTTTTTCTAATCGTACACCTTTTAGAGCGTTATCGCGTAATGTCCAAACACATAATGTAGAACAGGCAGTACAACAATCAGGCTCTTTATTGGAATTTTATAACGCGATCTATACGTTGCGCCAAGCTCAGCCTATATTGAGCCAAGGCAACTTGACTGTTCTGAGTCATGCTGCAGACGCTGTGCTGGTTTTTACACGTACCGAAGGTGAACGCACCGTCTATGTGGCAATCAACTTCGCATCCGCTTCTCGAGAGCTAAATACCGACTGGTTAGAGGGTGCTCAAGTGTTATTTTCTTCGACGGGTGACTTTACTCTATCTGGACAAATTTCTGGTCAATCGGTTTGGGTGTGGGAAAATTAGTTATTGTTGATAATGGGAGCGGTTGGCAACTTAATGGAAATAAGCGCAGCGCAACCAATAAATATAAATGAAATAGCTAAGCATGCAGCTAACCCGTATAACTGGAAAATCCAGCCTGACAGGACAGTACCGATTAAACGACCCATTGCATTGGCCATGTAGTAAAAGCCAACATCAAGAGAAACGCCGTCACTATCGGCCATACTAACAATCAAATAACTATGCAGTGACGAGTTAATTGCGAACAGTATGCCAAATACTATTAGGCCTCCAATAAGTACGGTTTTAACTTCCCAGGTAAAATATAAGGACAAAGTGATACTTAAGGTAACTAACCCTAACAAGCCTGCCCATTTTACGGTTTCAGTGTTAGGAGAACGACTCGCTTTAAAGTTGATTAGCTTGGGCGCCAGCGATTGCACAACACCATAACCCATCACCCAAAGCGCCAAGAAACCTCCTACCGTCCAATGATCCCATGCAAAAGCTTGGGATAAAAATACTGGCAGTGCAACCACAAACCATACATCTCGAGCGCCAAACAAGAACATTCGTGCAGCGGATAAGATATTAATTGAACGACTCTTGGAAAAAATGTCTGAAAATTTTGGTTTGTACTTGGCTTTGCCTAAGTCATTTTGCAAGGCATATAGGCTATAACTCCAAACAAGTGCCAAAAAACCTGCCATTAAAAACATGGCACCGTTAAAGGAAAGCAAGGTTAACAACAATCCGCCTAAGAAAAAGCCAACGCCTTTTAGGGCATTTTTAGAGCCTGTTAATATGGCAACCCATTTAAACAATGTCCCTTCTTGTCCGGTGTTAACTAGCATTTTGATTGAGCTTTTTGCGCTCATTTTGTTTAAGTCTTTGGCAATGCCTGAAAGTGCTTGGGCTATCATCACATACACCACAGTTAACCATTCTGTAGGTACGGCTAACATCAACAAAGCGATAATTTGCATGGCTAAGCCAATGTTCATCGTTTTATTGAGACCTAACCGAGCACCCAAGAAGCCGCCCACTAAATTAGTGACAACCCCAAAGCATTCATAAAACAAGAACAACATCGCTATGCTAAGAGGGCTATATCCTAATGCATGAAAATGCAGCACAACCAACATGCGAAGTGCACCATCTGTTAAGGTAAATGCCCAATAGTTACCTGTGACAATCAGATATTGCTTAATATCATTTGAGAGTGACGCCAAACGCTTCATCGCGGGTGATTATCCTTTGATTGATAAACCTACTTTACGAGCCAACTCAGCTGTTCTATTGGCATATCCCCATTCGTTGTCATACCATATATATAGTTTGATTTGCGTGTCGTTAACGACCATGGTTGAAAGCGCATCGACAATACCAGAACGTGGGTCGGTTTTATAATCGATAGATACCAGTGGCTTTTCTTCGTAGCCAAGAATACCTTTCAATTCGCCTTGGGCCGCGGCTTTCATCCAAGCGTTGATTTCTGCTGCAGTGGTAGGACGCGCAACTTCAAATACACAGTCAGTAAGGGATGCATTGGCCAATGGTACACGCACTGCATGACCATTTAGCTTCCCTTTTAGTTCCGGAAAGATATGAGTAATCGCTGTTGCCGAACCTGTCGTCGTTGGAATGAGACTCATGCCACTGGCACGTGCTCTACGCAGATCATTGTGTGGTGCGTCCAGAATGCTTTGGGTGTTCGTAATATCGTGGATGGTAGTCATGGAACCATGTTTGATGCCAATCTTATCTTGTAGCACTTTTACCACTGGAGCTAGGCAGTTGGTGGTACAAGATGCTGCGGTTACGATGGAGTGCAGCTGGGTATCATAGAGAGAGTCGTTAACTCCCATCACTACATTGAGCACGCCATCTTCTTTTACTGGTGCAGTAACGACGACTTTTTTGACTCCTTGGTCCAAGTAGTTTTGCAGCAAATCAGTGCTTTTCATCTTACCTGAGGCTTCAATAACCAAATCACATGTAGACCAATCCGTGTCGTTAATCGCATGGTTTTGCGTTACTCGAATGGGTTGACCGTCAACCATGACACTGTGTTCAGAGTGGGATACATCATGTAGCCAAGTACCATGAACGGAGTCATACTTTAATAAATGTGCCAACGTTGCAGCATTCCCAGCCGGATCGTTGATTTGTACAAATTCAATGTCTTGCCAACCAAAAGCGGCTCTAATTATTAAACGGCCAATGCGGCCAAAACCGTTAATACCAATTTTAATTGCCATTGTTATTTTCCTAGTCTGTGCAACTGCTTAAAAATATTAGGCGCTGATCCTGTACTTTCAACTTGTTAGAGCTTGATGCTATCTTGCACGGTCATCAATTTTCCTAATATGTTAACTTGTTAATAAGCTCTATAGTGCGTTTTTATATATTAAATTTTAATGAAATTAAAAAAAGCCACTAAATAGTGGCTTTTCAAGTTATCTTTACATTTAAAAAGTTGGGAATTTAGAACGGTTAACTATACCTGAGATAAAATTATCTAGCTAGCTAATTAAAAATTAACATTAAATTCAAATGCTTACAATATTGAATAAAAATTATGTCCATTTTTATGTAAAATTTTACTACTCAAGCTACCCAACTATTTACAAAACTAGTGATTATTATATTTTTTTAGGTTTTCATCTGAATGAACTAACTGTATGTTTTCAATTACGTCCTCGCCACCTTTAGTCAACGGTACAATGTGATCGGCATGAACATCATCGGTAATAAACAAGTCTTTTCCGCTGATTGCACATTTGTTTTGTTGTAGCTTCAACAAATCATGTTTTTGTTCTTGAGTCAGTCGCAATTTCCTGTCAGAACACAAAAACATACTGCGAATATCAATGATAGTATCAAGCAACTTTTCCGTAGCCTTTCCATCTTCATGAGTCATTTCTGTTATGTCTCTAAAAAAAGAAATGATTTTCTGTATTTCGATTCGAAGAAGGTCTCGATTATCCTTAATCATAGTGTAAGTTAGACCAGAGATAATTAACCATAAAATATAAAACTCTTGATTATTTCTTCTCTTTCGGGTGACAAGCAGCGAATCAAGTTGGTCGCTGAGGTACTCGCTAAGTTTTTCATTTGGCACATCTTCACTAGTAAGTAACAACTTGAGATTTCGAACGAATGTCTTGACGTTTTTTATTGAAACTTCAAAATCTGTTTTTATCGTTTCACTAAGTCGGTGTTTGTCAAACTAGTTGTCGCGATTAATCTATTTTACACCTTCAATTTCAA
>NZ_JANATA010000288.1 GCF_024199005.1 Opacimonas viscosa | reverse complement strand
ATGCGTTCCAAGCCTTCAACGCCCGTGTCGTCAACATCGGTTACGCCGATTAACTGCGCTGAAACTTCACCTGTAGGATAGTAGCGGCGGCTTTCACGGCGAAGATAAATGCCTGGAATGTCCAGTTTATCAACGTACTCTGCCATGGCAGGCGACACCTGACGCTGCAAGTAAACAAAGCGGCGTTTGGGGTTTGCCACTTTTTCTTTGAGTTCATTGACGTCTTGGCGCAGTACATCTGCC
>NZ_JANATA010000287.1 GCF_024199005.1 Opacimonas viscosa | reverse complement strand
GCTGTAGCACCGTATTCTGGTGTCATGTTGGAAATGGTTGCACGGTCACCTAGCGTCAGGTGCGCAGCACCTTCACCGTAGAATTCCAGGTAAGCAGAGACAACGCGTTCTTTACGTAAGAACTCGGTAAGTGCCAGTACGATGTCGGTGGCGGTAATGCCAGGCTGTGGTTTGCCCGTTAGCTCGACACCCACTATGTCGGGTAGGCGCATATAAGACGCGCGACCTAACATCACGCTTTCA
>NZ_JANATA010000286.1 GCF_024199005.1 Opacimonas viscosa | reverse complement strand
AAGCATCGCTTTTTCATAAGAAAGCGATTCCGTGCGATTGCGACGAATATTCGACTCCATAAAATCCATATCTTTAAGTTTCACATCTTCACCACTTAAAATGACCTGACCGTCGGCATTAGCCAACGAGTAGCTAAATGTCATTCTAGGAATATCAACGCGCTTAATGATACGGACGTCGCTACCGGCGCCGTTACCGAAACCGACAAACTGGCTTGGCCAAACTTGGCCAGCTAAATCAAC
>NZ_JANATA010000285.1 GCF_024199005.1 Opacimonas viscosa | reverse complement strand
CAGCCGGTTTCTACTCACTTATGCTTACACCGATCCCGCCGGTGCAAATCTTCGGCGCCTTCATTGGCTCAGGTATCCTGTTGGCTTTCATTATTACGCTCACTTTTATTCCTGCTTATATATCAAGAATGTCCCCAGAAGCGCTGGCTAAGCTGCAGGCTGCTTTACATACCGATGCCAACTCATCTTCAGTAAAGGCTACGTATCTACAGCGATTTGTATACGGTATTCGCAATGTTGCGCT
>NZ_JANATA010000284.1 GCF_024199005.1 Opacimonas viscosa | reverse complement strand
TAGATATATCTGCGGTAGAAAGGAAAAGTTGCCTTAAAAGCGACAGTAAAGCAAGTCGGTTATTCTTAACCGCTTCGTCATCAGCCATAACCATTACGTTATCAAAGAAGTTATCGATTACATTACGTAAGGTTGCAAGCGCAGTAAGAATACGCGTGTAGTCCTGTGAAGGAACAGCAATATCAACTTCTTTCTGTGCGGCTTTCAGCTCAACGTAAAGCGCTTTTTCAGCTTCTTCGGCTAA
>NZ_JANATA010000283.1 GCF_024199005.1 Opacimonas viscosa | reverse complement strand
ACCTCCGTGGCGATCGCCTGCGGGTCGTCGCGCAGCTCCCGCGGGTAGCGGATGTTCACGGCGTAGCGCTCGCGCCCCTCGACGGTGGTGGTCACCGTCTCGCCGCCGAGCGCGCTGGCCACCACCGCCTGCACGTCGCCGATCGAGAGCCCGTAACGGGCGAGCGCGGCGCGGTCGGGCTCTATGTTGAGGTAGTAGCCGCCGATGATCCGCTCGGCGTAGGCGCTGGAGGTGCCGGGGACGG
>NZ_JANATA010000282.1 GCF_024199005.1 Opacimonas viscosa | reverse complement strand
CCTGACGCTCCAACGGCGTGAATGCTTTTGATGTCTCAATCTTAACCAGGTTCTGATTTAAACCAACAAGCAGCTTCGACAGCGACAAATGAAAATACGGCAGCGCCGAGGTCATATGCCCGATGAAGGTAGGTGAATAGGTATTAACAGAGTGAGCAACCAGCTTTTCCAGCAGGTTTTCCGCATGCGTCGACACGAACTCTGGCGATTCAGGCATTGCGGCATCGGCAAAGTCCTGCTCAAC
>NZ_JANATA010000281.1 GCF_024199005.1 Opacimonas viscosa | reverse complement strand
CTGAAGCTGGGCTTAGACCTGCTGGGCATCGAAACGCTGGATAAAATGTAGCGGCTCAGAGAAGCCGCACTCTCACCCTATTGACAGATAACAGACCTAGGAAGGCTTATACCATGACTAAGATTCTTGCGTTTTCAGGCAGTACCCGACGAAATTCATACAACCAGGCCGTGGTTGAATGTGCGGCTCAGGCTGCTAAAGATGCCGGTGCGGAAGTAACCGTGATCAACCTGGGAGACTATGC
>NZ_JANATA010000280.1 GCF_024199005.1 Opacimonas viscosa | reverse complement strand
CCAGGGCATCAGCTGACCAACACTATACGGCGAGTGAATAACCAGAGTCATATTGCTGGCGCAATAAAGTGATGTATGAAACGCAGCTAGCTTTTCTTGCAGAGCTTCCGTTGTGAATTGCCCGAACGTTTGTTGGTTACCAACGGAAAACTTGGCAAACGGGTGCGCTGGGTTGGCCGTTTCTTTGTGGATCTGATACAGACGTCGCAAGTCATCTTTGCGTTTGAACTTAAATTCAGCGTCTA
>NZ_JANATA010000279.1 GCF_024199005.1 Opacimonas viscosa | reverse complement strand
ACTCAATACCGCTTTCGTAGCTGTTTTTACCTTCAATGATACGCTCTGGCGGTACTGTCATACCCAATTCCGCCAGGGTATGCGTGATCCCTTCCAAACGTTCTACGGTTGAATAGTAATGCTTTGGACCACTGATAATCGCAATGTCCTTGTGTCCCAATGAAACCAGGTAGCGCGCCATATCGCTGAGCGCAGCCCGGTCATCTGACACGACAATGTTTTCCTGCTCGTCAATTTTAACCGAC
>NZ_JANATA010000027.1 GCF_024199005.1 Opacimonas viscosa | reverse complement strand
CTCCGCTACAATCGCCGCAGGTTCCTCCGCTACAATCGCCGCAGGTTCCTCCGCTGCAATCGCCGCAGGTTCTTCCTCTGCAATCGCCGCAGGTTCTTCCTCTGCAATCGCCGCAGGCGCTTCTGTTGCAACGGGTGTTTCTATGGCCTTGCTTTCTGCTTCGGCTTCCGGGGTTGGGGTAGGTTTTTTATTCTTAAAAAAATTAAACATAATCGCTACTGAACCTTCAGTATTACAGTGAGTTCTCAAATAATTATTGTTATCATAGCACTTTGTTTATTGAATATTTAGAGTCAATGCGCAGACAAGCACAAAAAAACCAAGCAAAGATGGGTTCTATTCGGATTATTTCAGGCCAGTTCAGGGGTAGAAAGCTTCCTGTGTTGAGTCATGATGGTCTGCGTCCGACTACCGACCGAAGTAAAGAAACCCTTTTCAATTGGCTGATGAACGACATCCGTGATGCACACTGTTTGGATATGTTTGCTGGCAGTGGGAGTTTAGGTTTTGAAGCCATTTCGAGAGGGGCGGCACATGTCACTTTTTGTGAAATGTTTGCACCAGCAGTTGCCCAACTAAACTCCAACGCGTCTCAACTGCAGATCAATGACCAAGTTAATATTATTGGTGCAGATGCTTGTAATAGCAAAGCAATAGCCCGAACGACACCTTTTGATGTCGTGTTTATCGACCCACCTTTTCACCAAGGTTTAGTTGAAAAAGCGCTGACTAACCTCATTCAGCTTCAGCTAATCACTACAAAAACACTTTTATACATAGAACATGAAAGTACATTGCAAAGCGTGCAATTAGCACCAGCGTCATATCATTTAAAGACGCTAAAACAACAAAGAACGGGCGGATTTGCTTACGGTCTGTTTCACTGTATCAAACAATAGCAGACTATTGGGCTAACTCGATCCCAATTGTCGTTATTTCCGTCTCATTGACTAGCGCTTTGAGTTTCTTAACAAAAACGCCTTTATCACCCATTTTCCCAGAATTCGTATCAGCTAAGACACCCAATATTTCTTGTTGGAAATTCACTTCAAACGCCATTAAGGGATGCGCTTTTAATTCGCTATTGAGTAGGCGCAATGCTTTGTCATATGCTTCGAGGTCAGTTAGCGACTCAAGATGTGCTTGGGCTGCGACAAAATCTGTTGCCAAAAGATATGCTTCAACGCCGCCTTGTGCTAGTTTTGAAACCATCACAGGCGCATCCATTTGTTCATTTTGCAGCATCCGTAAAACCGCTGCTAAGCCGAGACATGCATCCATGGCAGGTAGTACACCAAATGCATCTCCCTCTTGCATATCTGGCGTCGCTGCTTCGATTTTTTCTAACTGTACACCAATATTGAATTTGTTTTTTGGATCCGCCAAATGTAACCACAAGAGGTTTAGAATATGCTCTGCTAAGCCAGCATCTACCTCATCACCATGTTCATTTACGGCAGAGTCTTGTGCTGTTTGATACAGCGCAAAATGAGGTACCATGCGGGCCAAAATAGCCAAGCAAAATGCCTGTGCAGACCAAGGCTTTAATTCACGTATTTGTTGGAACGTTGATAATTTTTGAGTCATTTATTTCAAATATGCAGCAATGCCATCTAAAAATAATTGAATAGATAACATAATTAATATCATACCCATCAAGCGCTCCATCGCTGATAAGCCTTTTTCACCTAGCAGTTTAAAAAACTGATTAGAGAACATCAGTATAACAGCTGATAGAAACCATGCACCTACTAATGCCATGGTCCAATCCACCATTCTACCTGGTGCTTGATTTGACAACAGAATCAACGCAGCCATAGATGAAGGGCCTGCTATCATCGGGATGGCTAATGGTACGATGAACGGTTCTTCCCCTTCGGGAAGGCGCATCACCCCTCCTGGCGTAGGGAAAATCATGCGCAGCGCAATCAAAAATAAAATAATCCCACCGGCAATACTCACAGATTCTTGTTTGATATTCAAAAATGCCAAAATCGCATCTCCAGAATATAAAAAAACCAACAAGATCAGCAAAGAAAAAACCAATTCTCGAGCCAAGATCAACAATCGTCTTTTGGGCTCAAAGGGCTTTAATACCGACATGACGACCGGCATATTCCCTAAAGGATCCATGATCAAAAAAAGCATAATTGCCGCGGATAAGGTATCCATGTTACAGCTCAACCTGCTCTATAAATTCCGCCAACGCAACGACGCCCATACCTGATGCACCAGCGGGTTTGGTCGCTGTGGCATTGCGATGATACGCACCGCTTAAGTCGATATGTACCCATGGAATACCGGGCTCAACAAAACGTGCTAAAAACCCAGCTGCATTAGATGCCCCTCCTGCCCCGCCTCCTTTTTGCGGACGCGAGTTTGCCGTTTCCGCAAATGGTGACGGGCAATTATCTGAATGAAATGGCGCTAAGGGTAGGCGCCAAAAAGGTTCGGCATGGGTTTCTCCCAAGCTAGTTAAGGTCTCAGCTAAAGTATCGTTTTGGGTAAACAAAGCGTGATAATCCGTCCCCAACGCCATGACTGCAGCACCGGTGAGTGTGGCTGCATCTAAGATAACCTTAGGACTATCTTCGCTGGCAGCCATTAAGCCATCTGCTAGCACTAAACGTCCTTCTGCATCGGTATTGACTATTTCCACTGTCGTGCCATTTTTATACGTGATCACATCACCCAGTTTATAAGCATGTCCAGAAATTAAGTTTTCCGCACAACACAAATACAACTTAATGCGTTTCTTAGAACCTTCCATAATAGCGAGTGCTAACGCTGCTGATACAGTGGCGGCTCCACCCATATCACATTTCATATCAAGCATTCCTTCACTTGATTTAATCGAGTAACCACCACTGTCAAAGGTGATACCTTTGCCGACTAGTGCCACATCAACCGGGGCATTACTGTTTCCGGTAGGATTGTAATCTAGTTCCAATAAAACCGGTGGTCTTGCACTGCCACGGCCCACCTCATAAATACCCTGCCAACCAAACTCGACCAAAGCTTCACCGATAATATGCTTGGCGCTCACCGCTTCGGGTGCTAGTTCTTCTAAATAATTGGCCACTTGGGTTGCTAAAACCTCAGGAGAGATGTCTTGTGGAGTGGCGTTGACCAAGCATTGACAAAAATCAATTGCCGTTAGATGATTTTGGACTAATTGTGGCAGTTCTGCATCATTTAAGGTCACTGTCAAATCGTGTTTATCTAGAGCAACCAAAAAGACGCGAATATATAATGCTGACCAATCACCAACAAAATTAATTGCAGTTCCTGCAAATTCACTGAACTGACGCGCGGATTTTTGTAATGCGCGGATTGGCTCAGGACCAGGAATATGCAAAGTCACATCATTTTGGACAAAGCTAACTTTAGCAGACGCGGCATAGGGTGCTGGTGCAGGTTGGGTCGATAAATGAAGATTAAACATTGGCAAAGTCTCTATTATTATTTTGATAGGGGTATTGTAGCAAATCTCACTCTAGACTTAATAGTACCCACTGAATTTTCACTTTTATAATAATCATGTTTTACTGTATTTTTTTGTAAATACGTTACCCAAACATAGATTTGCATAGCTAACAGACATTTTTCAACGATATAAACAAATAAAAAACTCTGTAAAATCAGCCAATAAACTTTTATTAACAAATTAATATTTGATTTTTATAAATATGCCTCCATATTACACTCCGACATAAAAAAATAGTGAGTCAAAGAGCAAAAACATATATTGTTCGCTCCTCCTATTTGTTATAACAAAAAGATGTATTGATTATGCATTTATCATAACGACACATGTAGTACGTGTTTGTTTAAGGAGATGTGGTATGCCCACAACGAAAACTAAATCACTAGGTCTGCTAGCATTAGCTGGGTTAGAAGCTTATGAAGCAGGGAAAGATGAAGAATATATGGGCGAAGCGCAGTTAACGCACTTTCGTTCTATTTTACAAGCTTGGCGCGACCAACTTCGCGAAGAAGTCGACCGCACCGTGACACATATGAAAGACGAAGCGGCAAATTTTCCTGATCCAGTTGATAGAGCGGCCCAGGAAGAAGAGTTTTCTTTGGAGCTACGTACCCGTGACCGTGAGCGTAAACTCATCAAAAAAATTGAAAAGACTCTCAAGCGTATAGAAGAAGATGATTTCGGTTTCTGCGATTCATGTGGCATCGAAATTGGTATTCGTCGTTTAGAAGCTCGTCCTACAGCCGATCTTTGTGTTGATTGTAAAACGATGGCTGAAATTAAAGAAAAGCAACTCCAAGGTTAACCCTTTGAGCGCTACCTATGTGGGACGGTTTGCCCCGTCCCCATCTGGACCATTACATTTAGGCTCACTCTATATTGCAGTAGCCAGTTACTTAGCCGCAAAAGCCAATTCTGGCACTTGGTTCGTTCGACTTGAAGATATTGATGAGCCACGCTGTCAACCAGGCGCTGACACACTTATCTTAGACACACTAGCTGCACACGGCTTGCAATCAGATCTTCCTATAGTTTATCAAGCTCAGCGCAAATCCTTGTACGGTGATTACCTCAGCCGTTTAGAACAAAACAACAAAGTATATGCATGCACTTGCACTCGTGCTGACATAAAGCGCCGCTCTCCTTACTATCAAGGTCGATGTCGCCAGCAACAAGTTAATACCAGCCAACCTTTTGCTTTGCGTTTTAAAAATGTAATGCAACCCACTGAACAACATCCTGTGTTATCCGTTAACGATGAAGATATCATTATCAAGCGCAAAGATGGCTTCTTTGCCTATAACTTTGTGGTGGTTTGTGATGATATTGAGCAAGGTGTGACAGAAGTAGTCAGAGGTAATGATTTAGCTGATACGCAGTATATTCAGACGGTCATTCGCAACGAGTTTAATGAGCCTGCATTAGATTTTGTCCATCTACCTGTTTTAGTATCTTCACCAGGGCAGAAATTAAGCAAACAAAATCATGCCCCAGCCGTAAATAACCAACTCGCAAAAGAAAACTTACTGAACGTTTTTACTTTACTGGGGATTCACTTACCACCTAGTGTACAAAAACTATCAGTACCTGAACTTTTGCATGCAGCTATACGCGCTTGGCCTGCACGAATTACAAATAATCAACATGAAATCATTGTTAGATGAGCACTTTAAGCTTATTATGACTGTATAGTGACACCTGAGATTAATATTATTTTTAAACGCGCAATAAAAAAAATTCAAAGTGCGATGACTAGTGACCGTAGTGAACAGCAACCACAACTGAAAATGCAAATATTGCATTCATCAGAACACCCTGTACGTGATGACTTACTATCACCCAATGCACTTAAAGTTCTACATCGACTAAATCAATCTGGTTTTGAAGCTTACCTTGTTGGTGGCTGTATTCGTGATATTTTCTTAGGTAAAATCCCCAAAGACTTCGATGTAGCCACATCCGCCACACCTGAGCAAATCAAAGGTCTATTCCGAAACTGTCGTATTATTGGTCGCCGATTTAAGCTTGCTCATATTATGTTCGGTCGGGAAATTATTGAAGTAGCGACCTTTCGTGGCCCTCATCAAAGCTCACCTGAAAACTCTGGCACAGCCAAGCAAGATGGGCACGGTCAACTGACCAGAGACAATGTCTACGGCACGCTAGAACAAGACGCTGCTCGTCGTGATTTTACGTTTAATGCCATGTACTACAGTACAGCAGATAAAACCATCAGGGACTTCGCCTATGGCGTAGAAGCTATCGAAGATAAAGTTATTGAAATTATCGGTGATCCTGAAACCCGTTTTCGAGAAGATCCTGTGCGCATGCTTCGCGCTGTTAGATTTGCCGCCAAACTAGACATGGAAATCGAAGAACCGTGTGCTGAACAAATTAAAAAATTGGGATATTTATTAGAAAATATTCCTCCTGCACGTTTGTTTGAAGAAGTGCTGAAATTGTTGTTTAGCGGTCAAGGTTACGCGACTTACCAACAGCTAATCGAGTATGGTTTATTTGAACGTTTATTTCCCCAAACTGCGCCATTAGTCCAAATACCTGACAGTAGAGAAAACCGTTTTATCGAACAGGTAATAAAAAATACGGACAACCGCATCAATAATGGCCAACGTGTTACGCCTGCGTTTTTATATGCTGCCCTTCTGTGGTATCCCATTGAAGAGTTTTCACAAAAGCTGATATTTGAATCAAACTTAAGCCCTTTAGACGCATTTAACATTGCTACATCCGAAGTACTACAAAGACAGCTAGAAAGAGTCATGATCCCTAAACGCTTTAGTATTACGATGCGTGAAATTTGGTCCTTCCAAAATAGATTAAGTAAACGCTACGGTCGTAGAGCCTACCAGATGTTGGCACACCCCAAATTTAGAGCTGCATATGACTTTTTATTACTAAGAGGTGAGATTGAAGGCGGTGAGTTATACGAGCTCGCTGATTGGTGGACCGAGTTCCAGGAAGTAGATGGCGACAAACGTAAAACCATGTTAGAAGAATTACGTAAATCAGCTGGTGCATCCAAAAATCCCAGAAGACGTCGTAAACCACGCAATAAAAAATCTAACAGTAAGCCATCTCAAAACCCATGAATATAGACTCAGAGGTAGTGTACATTGGTCTAGGTGCCAATTTGGGAAACCCAGTTGAACAATTGCGATCGGCACTGACCCAATTAGCCATTATTCCTAATACCGAACTAGATGCGTGCTCCCATTTTTATAGTAGTGCCCCCATGGGGCCTTCTGACCAACCCAACTACACTAATGCAGTATGCCGTTTACACACTCGCCTCGCACCTTTGGCGCTCCTGGATGCACTACAACATATCGAAACTGAGCATGGACGAATTAGAACAGGAGAACATTGGGGGGCGCGAACTCTTGATTTAGATATCTTGTTTTATGGTAATCAAAGTATCCAAAGTGAAAGGCTCATTGTGCCGCATTATGGGATCCGTGGGCGTGAATTCGTGTTAGTACCTCTATTCGAATTAAGTCCTACTTTGGTGATGCCAGATAACCAACCTATCAGTCATTGGGTTGCAGAATGTGACCTTACTGAACTCCGTCGCTTAGACTAGCATTTTACCAGTAAAAACCGTATAGTTCGCTTTTTTAGATGAATAGAACTTACGTTATGAAAACTGTAACCACTTCTCGTTTAATGGATATGAAATCTGCTAGTGAAAAAATCACGGCTATCACGGCTTACGACGCTAGCTTTGCTAAATTATTTGATGATGCTGGCGTTGACGTAATGTTGATTGGTGATTCACTGGGCATGGTACTCAAAGGTGAAAAAGACACCTTGGCTGTTACCACGGACGAAATTGCTTACCACACTAAAGCAGTGAGTTCAGTTGCCCAACGCGCTTTTGTTATCGCGGATATGCCATTTATGTCATATGGCACAGAGGAGCTAGCACTTACTAACGCTGCAAAACTCATGGCTGCTGGCGCTAGCATGGTAAAAGTAGAAGGTGGCGATTGGTTAGTAAGCACTATCAAAAAACTCAATGAACGTGGTGTTCCAGTATGCGGTCACCTAGGTCTCACTCCACAATCAGTGCATGTATTTGGTGGTTTTAAGGTCCAAGGCAGAGTCCAATCTCAAGCCGACAAATTGTGTGCAGATGCACAACGATTAGAGTCAGCGGGCATCCAAATGCTTGTCCTAGAATGCGTTCCTTCAGAACTTGCTGCACGCATTTCACAGTTAGTCTCCATCCCTGTCATAGGCATTGGTGCTGGCGCCGAAACTGATGGTCAGATACTAGTCATGCATGACATGCTGGGTGTAAGTGCTAACTATATGCCTAAATTCTCCAAAAATTATCTAGCAGAAACGGGGGATATACGCGCAGCTGTAAAACAGTATATTCATGAAGTACAAACCGGTACTTTCCCTGGACCAGAGCATTCTTTTTCTGCTTAAACGACCAAGGTATCATATGCCACTTAACGTACATTTAGCGTAAACTTCTGTGATTAATGATGAGTAAAGGATAACTATGCAAACTGTTTCAAACATCCTCTCACTAAGAGAATTACGCAGGAACTGGCAACTATCGGGGCAACGTATCGCATTTGTTCCCACTATGGGTAATCTGCATGCTGGCCACTTATCATTGGTCAAAAAAGCTAAAGCCAATGCCGACATTGTCGTTGTTTCAATTTTCGTTAACCCTTTGCAATTCGGTGCGGAAGAAGATCTGGATAATTATCCACGTACCTTAGCCGAAGATAGCGAGCAACTAGCAGCATTAGGCGTCGATGTTTTATTTACTCCAACGGTAAGCGATATTTATCCGCGTGGTTTAGAGCAACAAACGTTCGTAGAAGTACCAGGAATTTCTTATATGATCTGCGGTGCATCTAGGCCTGGTCACTTTCGAGGCGTAGCGACTATTGTGAGTAAATTATTCAACATGGTCCAACCTAACATCGCGTTCTTTGGTGAAAAAGATTATCAACAACTTCAGGTGATAAAAGCAATGGTCACCGACTTATCCATGAATGTTGAAGTGGTGGGTGTACCAACAATGCGCCATGCAGATGGTTTAGCTATGAGTTCTAGAAATGGGTACTTGACTGATGTAGAGAGGGCTATCGCACCAGCTATTGCGCGTGTGCTGAGCCATATAAAGGCACAAATAGAAAGTGGCAATAGACACTTTAAACAACTCATTAGCGAAGGCAATGACGAGTTAAAAGAAGCTGGTTTCAAACCGGACTATATTGAAATAAGAGAAGCGTTTACTTTGCAAGCTGCCAGTTTTGAAGATAAAGAATTGGTCATTTTAGCCGCGGCGTTCTTGGGCAAAACTCGTCTAATTGATAACTTACAAGTGAGCTTGTAAGGTCGCTTGTTCAGTACTAATTGAGCATTTCTTAATGAGCTTTTCAGCAGTTTTACACACTGCTGTGTATTCGGGTAATATCGCTGCAATCTCAGTTTGCTCGGTCAAAATGCTAGACAAGTGTGCCTGAGTTGTCAGTGGGTTTGCTATCACGACTCTGAACACGGTTAGACAATCGTGACCGTACGCTTGGACGGATAATCGGGTTCTTGATACAAAAGACTTACCAGCCTCACGTTGCTGTTTCTGAATCGCCTTCGTAAGCGCGTTAATTTGCTCATTAAGCATAGTCTTGTCAGCATCTGATATATCAGCTAGTAGCGCCTTTTGAACGTCCTGAGGAACCAAACGATACGTTAACAAAGACAATGTAGGTTCTGTCACCAACTCAAACTCACAGTGTGCCGTAATCATCTGTGCGAAATGCTGTGCTTTATCGATACTTTGATCAATCAACAACTCATAACCTGATTTACCTAACACATGCAGCGACGAATACACCATCATCGCCATACCATTGCGCGAACCTTCCAAGGTGGTCGCACCCAGATCTTTAGAACCTTCACGTAAAATATACTGAGCATGGTGGCGCACCGCTGAACTATGCTTGGGATCTTTAAATAAAGCCATACCAGCCCCCATGGGGACATACATCTGTTTGTGCGCATCGAGCGTCACTGAATCAGCGCGCTCAATACCTTTTAACTTAGCACGGTGCGTATCAGAGAATAATGTTGCCCCACCCCATGCTGCATCTACATGGAACCAACAGCCGAGTTCTTCAGCTACATCAGCTAATTCATCCAAAGGGTCAATATGTCCAGTCTCAGTAGTACCTGCAACCCCAACAATCGCCAAGAGTTGATTGCCTTGAGCAGCATATTGTTTGGCAAAGGTTCTTACAGCGTCTGGATCTAGGGTTTGTTCATTGTGATTCAATGTATGTAGATTATTGCGGCCCATACCCAAAAGGTCAGCAGCTTTCGCTAGCGAATAGTGACCTCGTTTTGAAGAAACAATGCCAAGTTCATTAATACCATAAGCACGATAAGCACTGGCTAAACCAGCTTTTGTCACTCCAGCGAACCCAGGCTTGGGTCCAAGGCATTTATTCCGAGCCACCCACAAGGCCGTCATATTTGCAATCGTACCACCAGAACAAAATGCACCTAAAGAGTGATTCGCTGAATGCAAATATTGCTCATAAAACGCATCTGATTTGCCATAGACAAGATTGTGCATCATACCTAGCACTTGCCTTTCTAGCGGTGTAAATGCTTTAGACGTTTCAATTTTTACGAGGTTTTGGTTCAAACCCACTAACAATTTGGCTAATGATAGATGAAAATAAGGAAGAGCGGAGGTCATATGCCCAATAAAAGTCGGCGCATAAGTATTCACCGAATGTGCCACTAGCTTATCTAGTAATTGATCAGCAAACTCGGACACAAACTCGGGTCTTTGCGGTAACGACGCAGTTGAAAAATCTTTCTCAATGGATTCCAGTGAAGTTTTTTTGGCAACGACATGACGCGACAAAAAATCGGATAAATTATCTGATAAATGTTGCTCTATACGAGAGAGCGTTGAGTCTTTATGCTCAGGCATGGTAAATACCCGAAATAAGTGCTCTAAGCTGGCTTCTGCATTGCTCAAACTGGATCTATCCTAAATGTAAAGGGATTGCGAATGGTAAACTCATTTTCCAAAAATTACTATTAACTTGTCGTGTAATCAGCATCATTTTTTATTAGCCCACTATGAGTTCGCGACTATAACTGCGTGACTACAACTGCGCGATCAATTCCCAACAGGTTTGCCCACTGGCAGTATATTTTCTTTCAAAGGGCGTAAATGGTTCACTATCTACTACTTTATTTATGACGACGTGTTTGCCAAAGTGCTCTAAAACTTGAGCACTTTCCTGTAAATATAATTGCCAATTACTGCGTTGTACCAAGGTCCCACCAAGTGCTAAAAGTGATAAAAAAGCAGGATGGCCATGCCAGCGTTTTTGTAATTGGGTCTTCTTGGGATAAGGATTAGGGTAGAGCATATAGTGTTGTGCTAGTTGCCATTTAGCTGTCACCGCTAAACGCCAAAAATCAATGACATCTGCACGCACTACGATATGGTTGTCTTCTGAAAAACTATAAAGTGAATGCTTACTTACCCTTAAAGCTGACTTATCTAGGCCTACTACTCTCGCATCTGGATTAGCTTTAGCGATCTTACTGGTACTCTGGCCAACACCACAACAAGAATCGAAGATAAGCGGACCAGGCCAATCAGATAGCCACTCTTGGACTTCAGCGAACGCTTTTTGGGTATGTTCTTGTATGGGTTTTCTAAACTCACTAGTGCGATACTTATCAACCGTTACCAGCAAATCCTCGTGCACGCCAGATTGATTGGTTTCAACCGAACGAGAATTACCCATACCAGAATGCAATCCCATTAGGCCCGGATCCCCGTACCCTTGTTTAATAAATAATAAGCGACACTAAATAAAATCGCGTTAAAGCCAACTAACAGACCCAAGGAAAATAGATAATTCACATCTGAAACACCTAAAAATCCATAGCGGAAACCGTTAACCATATACACAATAGGATTCGCTTTACTCACCATTTGCCAAAATTCAGGAAGTAAACTTAAGGAATAAAACACACCGCCAAGGTAAGTTAAAGGTGTCAAAATAAACGTAGGAACGACAGAAATATCATCAAACGTTTTGGCAAAAATACCATTAATCAGACCAGCAGTCGCAAATAACGTAGAGGTAAGTAGTAAAGTAATGAAAATGATCCCAAAGTTATGAATCTGTACATCGACAAAAAACAAAGATACCGTCGTCACAATAATACCAATCAACAAACCACGGGCTACACCGCCCCCAACAAACCCCATAATGATTACCCAAGTCGGGACAGGTGAGACGAGCAGCTCCTCTATGTTGCGCTGAAATTTGGCGCTGAAAAAAGAAGAAGAAACATTCGCGTACGAGTTTGTGATGATTGACATCATGATCAACCCGGGTACGATAAATTCCATATAAGAGAAACCACCCATGTCGCCAATCCGTTTGCCGATCAAATTACCAAAGATCACAAAATACAAAGACATCGTAATTGCTGGCGGCACTAACGTTTGGACCCAAATCCTTAGAAAACGTGTACACTCCTTTATCCATATGGTCTGTAGCGCTGTAAAAACCTGTGCATTCATCTTATTCTTCTCCACGGCCTGATTCGACTAAACGGACAAATAACTCTTCTAGACGGTTCGCTTTATTGCGCATACTCATCACCTGTATGCCTTGTTCGGTAAGTTGATTAAAGACTTGATTTAACCCATCTTCTTTCGCTACATCAATTTCTAATTCAGTGCCATTAATTCGAAATTCAACGCCTGTGAGTTGTATAGTGGGGACCTCAGCAGCCAGATCTAAAATAAACGTTTCAATATTCAATTTCGACAACAACGCTTTGATTGTGGTGTTTTCTACAATCACACCTTTATCAATAATCGCGATATTACGACACAGCATTTCTGCTTCTTCGAGATAATGCGTGGTTAATATAATCGTTACGCCTTGTTTATTTATCTCTTCTAAAAACTGCCACATTGAACGACGGATCTCAATATCAACGCCTGCGGTTGGCTCATCCAAAATAAGTAACTTGGGCTCGTGCATCAATGAACGGGCAATCATAAGACGACGCTTCATACCACCAGATAAAGTACGGGCTGGAGAGTTGCGTTTTTCCCAAAGATCTAGCTGAGTTAAATACTTTTTAGCGCGTTCTTTAGCAATAGCACGCGGAACACCATAGTATCCGGCTTGATTTACAACGATTTGTAAAACGGTTTCAAACTGATTGAAATTGAATTCTTGTGGAACCAGACCAATGCAAGATTTAGCCGCTTCCAACTCAGTATCTATATCATGTCCAAATACTGAAACCTGCCCAGAGGATTTATTTACTAAGGCAGAGATAACTCCGATGGTCGTTGATTTGCCAGCACCATTCGGCCCTAGTAAGGCAAAGAAATCCCCTTGCTCAACGGTTAAATCAATACCTTTAAGTGCCTGAACTTCGCCTTTATACGTTTTAGTCAAACCAGAAATATGTAACGCTTGCATAAGCTAGATGCTCTCCGTTCTTCGCTAAATTGTTAGCAATATCTGAATTTGTATAGTGTACCAACAATAGAGGATTTGGAACAGAAGAAGAACAGGCTTGCCCCATGAGAAACGTAATAAAAAAGCGGTCATAGTAAAGACTAATAACCGCTTCAAATAATCCGTTTATCATGCCATAGCTTATGCCGACATTAATATTTAGATCATATTAGTTTATCGCTAAATGTACCGCAATACTTGCTGCATAACCGAGTGCGATTGCCCAAGTCCATTTCAAATGTGCGAAGAAGGTATAATAACCTCGTGCCTGTCCCATAAGAGCGACACCTGCAGCAGAACCTATCGATAATAAGCTACCGCCCACACCAGCTGTCAACGTAACGAGTAACCATTGGGTATGACTCATTTCTGGGTTCATCGTTAAAACAGCAAACATGACCGGGATATTATCAACAATCGCCGACAAAATTCCCACCAAGATATTGGCATTGGTAGTACCTAATTCAACATACATAAACTGCGATGCTAAGCCCAGATAGCCCATAAAACCAAGACCACCAACAGCTAAGATAACCCCGTAGAAGAAGAATAACGTATCCCATTCCGCACCAGCAATTTTGTCAAATATGTCAAACCCTTTAGGCTGTGAACCTGGTACATCATTATCCAAGTTATGCTCAATATTTTCGACTTTCTTCAAATAGAATGCATACAATTTAAGATACGCAAGACCCGTCATCATGCCGAAGACCGGAGGGATGTGTAAAAAGTTATGGAAGCTGACTGCTGTAACGATGGTCAACAAGAATAAAACAAGGATCGTTTTACCGCCTTTTTTCATCACTCGACCGGTCGCACCTTCAATCGCAGGTGGCTTGCCACTGGGGATCGCAAAAGAAATGATAAATGCGGGGATAATCGCATTCACTACCGATGGTAAGAATAAAACAAAAAACTCAGAGAATTCTAAAATACCTTTCTGCCAAACCATCAAGGTTGTGATATCACCAAATGGACTAAATGCACCACCAGCGTTCGCGCAGACAACAATATTGATACAACCTAATGCAATAAATTTAGGCTTTTCTTTACCTACAGCCATAATAACAGCACACATGACTAAAGCCGTTGTCAGGTTGTCGGCAATCGGAGAGATGAAAAAAGCTAATACCCCAGTTAACCAAAACAAAGACTTATACGAAAGGCCTTTGGCAACTAGTGAATTTCTGAGCTCATCAAATACACCTCGCTCTAGCAAAGCGTTAATATATGTCATGGCTACGAGTAAGAAGAAGAATAATTCTGTATATTCAAGGAAATTATGACGAATCCCCTCCTCAACTAAATGCGCCTGATCCGTATTGCCGTAAACTAGCGCAATGATGATCCAAATCAAACCTGCAGCAAGTAAAACAGGCTTAGACTTTGCTAAATGCAACTGTTCTTCGAAAATGACTAACACATAAGCAATAACAAAAATAGTTAAAGCAAGAAAGCCAGCACTAGATGAGGTAAGATCAAGATTATTACCACCACTGGCAGCAAAAACTTCAGGTGCAAAAACAGCACTTAACGCTGTTAATATTAAGAGTAAAAATCGCATTTGATTTCCTTGTAAAAAAATTTTCTGAGCGTAGGGTACTCTTAATAAGTCGTTAAAAAATACGACATTGGTATAGGCGAAACGTTATAAACGTCGAGGATTTTATAACCCTTATTTATAAAGGTCTAGAACTATATTTGAATTATTTATTCTTTTTATTCTCAGAGTTTATGGGTGTTACAGCGGCGTTTAAAATGTAAATCATATGTGTATTTTGTTAGTTATTTGGTTTATTTATATTGATTATTATTCATAGGTAAAATGATGTCAGATGAAAAATTTGTCGATCCACGACTACAAGCAAAAGAGCAAGCATTTCAAAAGTTACATTTAGCCAGTTTTGATGTGGTGGCACACATTTCCGCTATTCAAAATCTAGTACAACAAGCCAATCGAGATGTCTCTCCAGAAAATGAAGATTTTATTGCCTTAGTAGAGAAGTTCAGCGCCATTGTTACTGAATGCAATGAACCCGAAGCAAATATTGCGGCGTTAATTGAGCACACCCAACACCTACTAGACAACGAAGGTGTCGCCAATGCCGCAAAAGGCCAAGCATGTGCAATTGCTCTAAATACCTTACATCATTGGTTAATCCTCAAAGATATCCCGGAAGATTTACTCGCAGTTGATGAGGTCAGTGGCACGATCAAAGAGCGCTTTATGATGCATTTATCTATGTGGCATAAAACTTTCTACGGAGATGCAACTGCGCATTAAGCGCCATAAACTATTTACTGTTTATGGCTTTGTTGCGTTTTGAGGTCGCTAAATCTTTGGCGAGTTGACGCATGCTCAGTGGCTGGTCTGTCTCATCTTCGATATCCACACCAAGTAAGGTTTCCAACAAATCTTCCATCGTTAAAATGCCTTCCAAGCCACCGTATTCATCGACTACCAGAAGCATATGGACTTTACTTGCAAGAAACTGATCAAACGTTGAGGAAAGACTCATACTGCTAAGTAAAATCGGCATATCTTTCTTGAAATCAACCAAGGGGTAATTGTGTTTGCCTTGGGCGTGGGCAACTAACAAATCTGTTTTTAAGACAAAACCTACCACTTTTTCAGCATCATCTTCTTCATAAATTGGAATTCGCGAAAAAGTCGTGTCAGCATGTGCTTGGAAAAACGCATCTATCGTCATGTCTTGTGGGACAGAAAACACTTCCTTGCGGTGCGTCATCGCATTTCTAATGGTGAGGTCGTGTAATGACATTAAACTCTTCAAAATACCCGCCTCGTGTTTGGCTAATTGCCCTTCTTGACCGGATAGCTCCGCCATGGCATGAAGCTCTTCACGACTCAAACCTTTCAAAGGGCTCTCTTCGGTAAAACCCGCCGTCATTTTTTGGGACATTTTGACAAAAGGATACAGAACAATAATCAGGTATTTTAAAAAATAAGCGGTTGCTGGCGCTAATTGGCGCCAAAATGTAGCCCCTAAGGTTTTTGGAATGATTTCTGAAAAGACCAATATTAAAAATGTTAATACTGCAGATATCACGCCTAAATAGGCGTCACCGAACACCCGTGCAGCCTGTGCTCCAGCACCTGCAGCTCCCATTGTATGAGCAATCGTATTAAGCGTTAAGATCGCTGATAAAGGACGATTAATATCAGCTGAAAGACTAGCGAGCAGTTTTCCGGATGTTTTCCCGTCTTTCTCCAAGACTGAGATATACGCATTAGATACGCTCAAGATAACCGCTTCAGCGATAGAACAGATAAATGAGAAGCCCAAGGCAATGGACACATAGATTATTAAAAGAATCATTTCCGTATCGATTAATTTTTTAAAAAAATGAGTATGCCTGAGCTATTTTAAAATGTCATCTACGTTCTTAATCAAGACCTGAATTGCGCTTGTGCATTAAGATACCTAACATTGCTAATAAACAGAACAAAGTTGTGCTTCCGCCAGATTTTGAGCCAACTAAAGTACTCCCATTGTTATTGGTCGTATTGGTACTAGGAGTGTTGTTCGTTGACGTAGTGTTAGTTCCTGAACTATTGGTGGCGGTATTCGTTGTTGTGCCTGATGAACTACCAGAAGAAGAACCTGATGTGCCCGTATTGGTGGTAGGATTTGAAGCCGCGGTATTGTCAGAAGTGCTGCGGGCAAAATAGACGTTATCTAGATATACCGTCCCTTGCCCTGCTATCTTTAGCTGAAAAGTATCAGTTAAATCAACAATTTGGGCATAGTGTGACAAAGGAATTTGAGCAGTTGCCCATTCACCATTGGAAATAGGTAGACTAAAAGGCAGTTCTTGAGGGCCAGGGCTAATCAAATAAACACTCAAAGAATCACTATTTAATGTCCAGTAATCAATACTCAGATAATCATAAGCTGATACATCTTGTTTACTGTTTTCAAAGTCTGTCCCTTGATAGTTGAGGTTTGTATACTTAAGCGCACTATTATTATCAATCAACACTTCGCTCACCTGAGTACTCTGGCCCCAGTTAGGATTAAAATCCACAGGTGTAATATTGTCATATGTCTCACCGTAAAGTGAAATAACCGAAGCCGCTGGTAACGTAGGTTCAGGCGCTGGTAACTGAGGTTCAGTAACCACTGCACAGCCAACCGCGTTGACAGCAGTGCCACTGATAGTACTGGGGCATTGGTCGACTGAATCACTGATGCCATCATTGTCCGCATCGGTCATACGAGGTGTTGTCTCATTGCATCTTGTGGCGTTGTTTGCATCTGTAGCCACACAGTGTGCGACATAATCAACCTCCAAGGTCGCTTGCTCGATAGCATTGTCGATCGGCCCTCCTAACGTTCCCCCCATAGCGACATTGAGTAATAAAAACATTGGCTCTTCATAAAAGCCGCAGTTAGTCATGTCATAGCGAATAACTTCTGTATCATTAATCAAAAAACTGATTTCGTCGGCAGTCCATTCCATTGCATACACATTGAAACCTTGAACATCTTGGGCGCCGCCAGGGTAATTGTAATAGGCAACTGCCCCACATGTATTGCTCCCTGCATAGCGAGTGGTATTGTGAAAAGCGGTAATATAGGAATTTCCGTTATTACCATGCCACTCCCATATATCGATTTCACCAGCACCGCGATTGGGCCAATTTATATTGTCATTATCACCTGCTATTGGTTGCTCGCTGATGCGATTCTCCAGCGCCCAAAAAGCTGGCCACGTTCCATTGCGAAGTTCATCAAAACGCAAACGGGTTTCGATTCGACCATACAAAAACTCACCTTTATCTTTTGAGTTCAAACGTCCTGACGTCCAATCACGTGTTCTACCATTTTGACCTGCACAATTAACCACACCTTTGCGTGCAATGATTTTTAAGGTGCCATCTGACACCTCATAATTGCGCAATGCAGAAGTATCATCATCAGTATAACACTGCACTTCATTGTTGTAGTTAGCATTGGTTTGTGCCGTCCAGTTTTGCCAATTAACTCTGTCACCAGAAAAAGTGTCAATCCATGAAACCTCCCAACCAGCATAAACTGGTTGGATAAATACAGTACAAAAAGCACCAATTAAAACTCGTTTAAACATGTTTTTTCCATATTAAGAAGGGTTCAGCACAATGTAAGCGCTTTCATTTGTTAAGCTCTACTATACATGACTTACAAAAATTTAACAAACCAATGGTTGTTAAGAGCGCACATTGAATACGTTTGCATTATGGGTAACTGACTGTGTTTTGTTATGCGATTTCGCTATGATGCTAATATGTTTTATCCATAGGTTGCTCAAAATGCTTGTTATAGTTCTCTGTGTTCTAACGAAGTTAAGTGCCTTAAGAAAACGCTGGCGAACTTCACTGAAAATGTGCCAGAACTGTTTCCAAATTCCGTTAACTCTTGTCTTGGTGCTATTGTTCAGCTATTTATTGCCCGTTACAGTTAGCGCAAAAGAAAACAATCTCTTGCACGTCGAGTCCCCTGACTGGCGTAAACAAATCATCTATTTTCTGATGATTGACCGTTTTGCTGATGGCGACCCAAGCAACAATAACCAAGGTCGCAATGAGTACAACCCCCATTCTTTAAAGCACTTTAACGGGGGGGACATTGTTGGTGTGGAACAACAATTAGATTATATTAAAAACTTAGGGGCAACTGCCGTTTGGTTAACTCCGCCTGTCGAAAATATGTGGTACAGCTCTGCGTCAGACTATTATGGTTACCATGGGTATTGGGCCTTAGATTTCACCCAAATTGATCCGCACTTTGGGACATTGGCGGATTATCAGTCGTTGGCAAAAACGTTACATAACAACGATATGTATCTTATTCAAGATATTGTAGTGAACCATACAGCACCATTATTTGGGTATTCCGGAACTTATAACCCAGAAAATACAGCTGAACATTTTTACCTATTTGAAACAGGGTTCCAAAGTGCCCCTACGCAATCCCCGTTCGATCAAATCAATCGCTTAAATCAGGCTGATTTTGTTGCCGATATTTATAATTGGACGACTCCAATCAGTGATCATAATGATCTCGCACAACAATATACGTTTCAGCTCGCTAATCTCGCTGATATCAACACCCTCAATCCACTAGTGATCGAGACGTTTAAGGAAACCTATAAATATTGGATGACGGAGGTAGGTGTTGATGCATTTCGTATTGATACTGTCAAATATGTTGAGCCCGAGTTTTGGCAGCAGTTTTTACATGATACTGACGGTATCTACTCTCATGCTAAAACACTGGGTAAAGAGCACTTTTTAACGTTTGGCGAAGTGTTTGAATCATCACGACCACTGCAAAATAATGGTGAGGAAAAGGTAACAAAATTTTTAGGTACTCCAGAAAAACCGCTCCTTAATTCTGTCATCGGTTTTCCTTTATACTTTGATATCAATGCGGTGTTTGCCGAAGGCAAACCAACCGCACAACTTTCATATCGGTTAGAGCGCTTTATGCTTGATTATCCCGATCCTTTTACCACACCTAATTTTGTTGATAACCACGATACTAAGCGCTTTCTAGCAACAGGAAATTTACCGGCGTTTAAACAAGCATTGACCCTGTTAATGACGGTACCGGGGATCCCGGTTATTTATCAAGGTTCGGAACACGCATACAAAACGACACGAGCGCCGTTGTTTAAAACAGGATCAACTCAATACACAGATACATCGAACGACTTTAGCCAAGACAGTGAGATGTATGATTTCATTCAACAATTGAGCAAGATCAGATTAAATCATGACGCTCTAACCCTGGGTGATATGACAATCTTAGCCGACAACCCAAACGGTCAGGGGCTACTGGCCTATCAACGCAGTTATCCAACGGCCACTAATGATGCAGACCAAACTCACAGTACCTTAAAGACCACTGAAACTGATGTACAAAACATCCTCGTGTTATTTAATACCGCTCCACATAGTATTTTAGCACGTGATGTTACTACGTCACTTGCACCTGGTACGGAATTAACCCCTCTTTTTATGAGTCATAAGAATTTAGAACAAAAAATTACTATTGATCGTGAACAACACTTAGAAATGGTGCTACCACCATTGAGTTTTGTTATTTTGACAGCCAAACCACCTATCAAGCCTTCTATCAAAAAGGCAGTGGATATCAGTAATCAGACAGAACAACCAACCCCCCAGCATACATTTGCTATTACTTTTTCTCATAATTATGAAAAAACCATTCATAACAAAGATATTCTAATAGAAGCCACGCTTGAATGTTTACCCATTACGAATGCTGACAAACTCACAAGCTGTTCTGACTATCCGGAAACACTGTTATTAATTAAGAATAGTAATTTTGATGCTGCCTTACCAGTTATAGTCTCTAAAGATGGGCGATTTAGCTTTGCAGTCCCCGTCCAAGACTTAGGACGCCATAAGATAGTCTTTGATTTATATTCTCAGCAATCTTCACTGATTAATAGCCAACTCACGTTAAGAACTGAAGTTACACAAGCTGCTATAAACATAAATCATAAGGATGGTGCAAAAGATGGATTCGGCCCAACTGGGAAATACACTAATCCGCAACATGCAAGTAGTGGAGCACAAAGAGAGATCTTAGCCGTCGATGTACTGAGTGCTGGGTCGGTTTTGCAGTTAGAACTAACTATGGCTGATATAAGTGATGCTTGGTTACCTGCAAATGGTTTTGATAATGTAGCATTTACCATTTTCTTTGGGCGCAAAGATGGGGAGGGCTTAACTATACTCCCCTTGCTTTCCGCCTCAATGCCACAGTCATTAACCTGGCAGATTGGGCATCAAGTTTATGGCTGGGGTAATAGTTTATATACAACAAATGGAGCATCAACCAATGCAAAAGGCACGAAAGTTGGGACGGCACCTGAGGTACATGTGGATAAAGCCAACAAGAAGATCAAATTAATCTATGCTGGTGAAAGTTTTGGGATCAGTGATTGGTCAAATTACCACATTTATATTACGACATGGGATATGTCTGGAGAAGGGGATTACCGACCGTTAGGGCTAGCAAGTGACAACTGGCAGTTTGGTGGAGCAGCACCAGACGCCCCCAAAATTATGGACGAGGTATTGATTCCAATATATTAATAATGGACGTGACCAAGGACATATTCGAATAAGCAATGAGTTGTGATTTTGTAGAATTAAACTTGTGATTTTGTAGAATTAAACTAAAGTTATAAGTGTCTATAAAATATATGGAATATTCTTGTGCGATTAATATTTGGCATTTTCATATGGATTTGTTTTTCCTTACCGTTAGCTCATGCTTCGCCTCCGAATGCTGTCCGAGCTGAGCTAACCTCACCAGCACTATTTCAGACCAAGCAAATATTAATACTGAATACTATGAATTTGGCTTTACTTAATGACGCCATTAAATTCTATCAGCAGCAGTTACAAATCATGCTGCCAGAGCAGACGTTATCATTTACCGTAATCCAAGCTGATGCAAATCCGGAGTTGGGTGCAAAACGCCTGGCAAATGCATTGGCTACCCATGAGTATGATTTAATTGTTAGTGTCGCAACCCTAGCAACCAAAGTTTTGCTTAACCAAGCTGATCAGCTGTCTGTCCCCATGCAATTTATGGTAGTGGCTGACCCTGTGTCTACTGGCATTATTGACAAACTTGGTCAAACTAGCACAAATAATATTACCGGGACATCCCACGTAATTGCTGCTGATACCAAATTACAGCTCATGCAGCAGATCTTGAGCGCTAATCCTCGTGCTGATAAATATCGTATTGGTTTGGTATATTCAGATTACCCATCAACATTGTCCTCTGCACAATACTTGCTTGAGCAGGATGAAAATTATCCAGCATTTAGCTTCGTACCCGTCAAATTTAATTTTGATACCAGCGCAAATAATAGTATCGAAAATCGTCAACGTTTTTTAACCGCATTAGCACAGTGTAAGGACAAAATTGATGGGTACTGGATCCCTCCTGGACCTGCCGCACATGATGTCAATCTGTTCCCACTTGTCCAACGCGAGCTTAATTTGCCACAGTTATTTTCAGAAGATTTACGTATGATCAAACGCGGTGCATTATTTGGTGTCCTCAGTGACAGTCAAATAATTGCGAATACCGCAGCAATCGAAAGTAAGCAGATTTTATCTGGCAGACCTGCCAATACCCTGCCAATAGACCGCTCTGGTGCTTTTGTCATTGGTGTCAACACCACCACAGCTCTCGCGCATGACTTAGTCTTACCCTCCGCTATTTTAACACTAGCCAACCAACACGTGTATACCAAAAATGAAGTTAACCCTTAAACTATTATTCTTCTTTTTGCCTTTTTTAGTGCTTGGGTTATCGAGTGTTGGTGGCTATTCTTATATTGTAGCCAGAGATGCAGCGTATTTACGTGAACAACAGAATCTTGACTACTTGATAAGCAAAGTCGTGAATTCCATGATTGAACAGCGTTATGAGGTGTTACAGCGTTCTGGATTAGCCAGTGTCGACTCATTTATTCAAGCCTATCAACAAGAAGTATTTACAGAATTAAAAGCATTGCAACGGGATACGCAAAAAGATTTTCACATCACCTCAAATGAAACTATCATTTTTAGTACATTGGATGACTTAGATGCCGCTAAAATCTTGCTCAGTGATATTCAATCCCCAGAACAGCTCCAATTGACCCAAACACTTAATGCCAAAATCGTATTTTCTCCATGGCAATGGCAAGTATATGTTTCCGAATCAAGCGCTGTGGTTACCGATACATTAAACACCATTCGCAATGTAACAGCTTTTATCATCGTATTGGCGGCTTTAATGTGTTCTTTGATTTTATGGTTAATTACACGTCGCACTCTCATTCGACCTATACAATTATTACAAGCTGCATCCCAAGATATTTCCCAAAAAAAGCACCGTGTTAATATCGATTTACATACTACCGATGAGTTTAACCAACTTGCACGCGATATGGAGAAAATGACAGAAGCAATTGAAGATGGGATTAAAAAAGCCGAGGCCGCTAATCACGCCAAAAGTGAATTTTTAGCTACCATGAGTCATGAAATACGCACTCCGCTTAATGGACTATTGGGAATGACAAGCTTATTAAAAGACACGGAGCTAAATCATAAACAAGTAGAGATTGTTGATGCTTTGACACTCTCTAGTAAAACATTATCAAGTATCATTAATGATGTCTTAGATTTATCAAAGATAGAAGCAGGGCAATTGACCATTGAACCTACATTACTGGACATGAATGAACTAGCCAATAGTATCCATGTAGTATTTTCTCACTTAGCATCAGACAAACACACTATCTTGGAATGTGTTAACAATGTACCAAAATCTCAATTGCTTATCACTGATGCAGTGCGTGTACGCCAAATTGCCTTTAATTTGGTTGCCAACGCAGTCAAATTTACCCAACACGGTAGCATTAAAATTACTTTTGAATTATCTACAGAACCAGGATCCCCTGCAAAAGATTCGATGTTAACGATGACGTGCTTAGATACTGGTATTGGTATTGCGTCACATCGTCAAGATGCGGTATTTGAGGCATTTAAACAATCCGATTCTTCAACCACCCGCAAATATGGTGGTACCGGTCTTGGATTAAGTATTGTCAAAAAATTACTTGAGCGCATGGGTGGAACAGTTACGTTAGACAGTGAGCCAGGAAAAGGCTCATGCTTTGTCGTACAACTTCCAGTTCAGCTAAGTGATGTAAACATGCCAACTGAGATTGAAAACTCACCTGTATTCGTCCAGCAAACACTACGCATCTTATTAGTAGAAGATAACGAAATTAATGCCATTGTAGCCAAGGGTTTTGCCGAGAAACATGGGCACTTTGTTTTATGCTGCCTCGATGGAAAACAGGCCCTAGAAGCAGTAGCACACAACAACTTTGATGTTGTTTTAATGGATATTCATATGCCTGTCATGGATGGCGTTACTGCCACAAAGCTGATTCGAGCCCTGCCAGAAAAAGGCAATATTCCCATTATTGGTTTAACCGCTGAAGCATTTGATGAACGACATCAAACCTTTATCAATGCAGGCATGAATAGCGTCGTCACTAAGCCCGTAGAGGAAGCCACACTTATTAACAGTATCATGCAGGTTGTCATCGATAAACCTTCATAAATATTATACTCAGTAATAATGAGGTTGTTATGCCGTTCTCTGTTCGTTGAAAACAGCCTGACACTTCTTTCCATAGAAACAAAAAACCCGTCACAAGGACGGGTTTCTTAATTCGCTTGGTAAGCTAGATATTATGCGATGATTTTCGCAACAACACCGGCACCTACTGTACGACCACCTTCACGGATTGCGAAGCGTAAACCTTCGTCCATCG
>NZ_JANATA010000278.1 GCF_024199005.1 Opacimonas viscosa | reverse complement strand
CTGAAGCGACGCGATGGTTTCGGTTTCAGAGCCACCAGACGTAACCCGCAATGACAGAGAAGCGGGGTTAGCTTTAGCATATTTTAAGCGCTCAAGATCCCATGCTATGTGATGCTTCAAGCTCATCTTCGCTGAATTATTGTCGAGCACCTGAGCCTGCAGATCACTCACCTGCATAAGCCCATCCCGACTTTGATTAATGCCCGTTCCCGCTAACCCATTGGTTATTTGATTAAGCTGAATAC
>NZ_JANATA010000277.1 GCF_024199005.1 Opacimonas viscosa | reverse complement strand
CAAAAACTACATCCTGTACCGGGCCTATGCTCTCAAGCAATTTAATGTTGATATTGCCAGCAACACAACCATCAAATTCGCAGCACCGCCAATGCTGAACTCACTCCTGAAACTCGGTGACATTGACGCGGTACTCACCTTCTGGCATTACGCGGCTGTGCTTACCAACGACAACTACACGCCCATGCTCACCATGGAGGACATACTCAGCAGCTTCGGTATTCAAAAAGAAGTGCCCGTGCTGG
>NZ_JANATA010000276.1 GCF_024199005.1 Opacimonas viscosa | reverse complement strand
AATATCATGTGAAAAGTTTTCACCACCAAAACCTGCACCTGAATGTAAATACGATTCACCTATCCGACTGTCTGCTGCCATTCCATCTCGAACATGGGCAATATCAATACCCAACTTTTCAGCAACATCTGCCAAATCATTCATATAACTGATACGAGTCGCCAACATGCCTGAAATACTGAGTTTGGTAAATTCAGCATCTAAAACTGGCATAAACAAATATTGCTGAGGTCGGGGAAAAATTG
>NZ_JANATA010000275.1 GCF_024199005.1 Opacimonas viscosa | reverse complement strand
AGCGGACTATACCCGCCTAGTATCAAGTCAGAAGTCCCTCAAGACTACCTGTCTCGTTATTTTAACCAGTTATTCGACAACAGTTATCAGGTAACCAAGCAATTGCGTTCAATGGTCGTATTTGCGACGCATAATTTAATTCAAGACCCGCCGTTTTCCAATATGGATGTGGTGAGCTGTCGCAATACGTTGATCTATCTGCAAAATCCCGCACAGCAGAAAGTAATGGCATTTTTCCATTTCGCG
>NZ_JANATA010000274.1 GCF_024199005.1 Opacimonas viscosa | reverse complement strand
CAATTTGCTAGTGTCTGCAATGACAAAATCCAGACATCTCCTATACTTACGTATCAGTCTGGTTACGTTAATAAAATTATTTGCCGGTATAGTAGTCCAGTAAATACACAGAGCGTATTGAACAATAAACCAACGCGGAATGGCGAATGCATACAGCACTTTCTGAAGCTATAGACACCCTTAATCAGCGAATCCTGGGCAAGCCACACCAAATCAAACTGGCGGTAACCTGCTTACTGGCCAATG
>NZ_JANATA010000273.1 GCF_024199005.1 Opacimonas viscosa | reverse complement strand
CAGAGCATGTTGGCGCCCCGACTCAGCAGCAGCGGCCTTCGCTGGCCTGTGCGCCCTCGTCGAAGGGGAGCGATGATCCGCAGCCGGCAAACACGCCATAGTGCCGGTCAAAGTCGCCGTAGAACCTGAAGTAAGGCGCAAATCGCGTCTCGCTCAGCATCCGCCAGGTATTGCCGCAGACCGGAAAGAGGCGGCCTGCTTCGATGTGGTGATGCTTGTCCAACGCAAAGACGGCTTCGGAGCCCA
>NZ_JANATA010000272.1 GCF_024199005.1 Opacimonas viscosa | reverse complement strand
AACCTGTTCGGTAATGTCACTACCGGTGATATTGAGCACAAGCTGTTATTCAGTGCCGAATACGCCGATTACTCTGTATTGAACGGCCGCTATGCCGATACTGGTTCAGCGTCGGTCGCAAACTGTTGGGCTTCTGGCCGCGGCGGCGTTAGCAATACCTTCTGTGGCCTTGATGCCAGCGGTAGTGCGGTTGCAGGTCTGAATACTGTTATCGACCGCTCAGCAGCCTACGAAGGCGACTTTACC
>NZ_JANATA010000271.1 GCF_024199005.1 Opacimonas viscosa | reverse complement strand
AACACTGTCTTCTTAAATCTATCACTAACAAAGGCGAGATAAGAATTCGATGAACTTTACCATCAGCCGGGAAAATTTCTTACAACCACTGCAACTAGTGTCTGGTGCGGTTGAAAGACGTCATACACTGCCGATACTGTCTAATGTACTTATTAAGGTTAGTGAAGGCGCACTATGGTTAACCGGTACAGATTTAGAGGTGGAGCTCATCTCTAGTGTTAAATTAGAGGGTGATTTTGCCGAAGG
>NZ_JANATA010000270.1 GCF_024199005.1 Opacimonas viscosa | reverse complement strand
GTCGGCGATATCTTTACAGCCGGCTTCTACCGCTTCAGCCGGCATATCTGAGACATCTTCCCAGTTGCGGTCAGCAGATTTAGCATAAGTGGCAGCAGGTGTTGCATGGGTAATACGCGCAGTTGCGATAACACCGGTAGATTTACCGGCAATTTCCGCCAGCTCCAGTGCAGTAACCAATTCATTACCCGCAACGGTTGAACAGTCGCCACGCTCGATGTCTTCAACAACACCAATGACGCCCAC
>NZ_JANATA010000269.1 GCF_024199005.1 Opacimonas viscosa | reverse complement strand
TGTCACGATGCCATTAATAAAGCCACCATGTTCATCCGTCGATACGGACGGCGACACGTGGTGGATATGGACCTGTCGAAGTGCTTCGATAAGCTGGACCATACGCTTATCATTAAGAGCATCAAAAGGCGGGTGCGCGATGGCAGCGTGTTGAAGTTAATTACTCAGTTCTTAGAAAGTGGGGTAATGGTTGATGGGCATTGGCAGCAGACTGACGTGGTCAACCAAAATCACACAACCCAGTTAA
>NZ_JANATA010000026.1 GCF_024199005.1 Opacimonas viscosa | reverse complement strand
CCTATTCCCTATTCCCTATTCCCTATTCCCTATTCCCTATTCCCTATTCCCTATTTTTAAACAAATTACGATTTGGAATTTTCTATGCAACAACAAAATGTTCACTTTTAATCTTTTTTGTTCGTTTGTGTTGCTTATTGTTTTTTTGTGATCTATATTTAGACTTAATTACGGCGTGAAGTAAAAAAACGAACAGGAAAAATAATGAAGTTGGATTATGATGTATTTGTGATCGGTGGTGGTATTAATGGAGTTGGGGTTGCTGCTGACGCTGCTACACGTGGCTTGCACGTTGCCCTATGCGAACAAAATGACTTAGCTTCTGCTACATCATCGAATAGCAGCAAACTCATACACGGTGGCTTGCGTTATTTAGAACACTATGAATTTCGTTTAGTCCGTGAGGCTTTAGCTGAGCGAGAGGTATTACTAGCAAATGCACCACATATCATGTGGCCTTTGCGTTTTGCCCTACCCCACCAAAAACACTTACGCCCACAGTGGATGATTCGCATCGGTATGTTTTTATACGACAATCTCGCCAAGCGTGTGAGTTTGCCAGCCTCAAAAAAAGTACACACAACAGATACTTCACCGTTAATAGAGAGTATTAAAACCTGTTTTGAATATTCAGATGGATGGGTTGACGATGCGCGTCTAGTCACGTTAAATGCCATGCAAGCTCATGCCCATAATGCCACAATCATGACGCAGACAGAGTGTGTCAAAGCAGAGAATAAAGGTAACTACTGGGCGGTTACGGTACTTGATAAATTGCACAACGTAGAACGCACATTGACCACCAAATCGCTAGTTAATGCTTCAGGGCCTTGGGTGGAAAGCTTATTTACCAAAGCATTCTCAACGCCATCACCAAAAAAAATTCGCCTGGTCAAAGGCAGCCATATCGTTGTTCCCAAAATTCATAGTGAAAATAAAGCCTACATTTTACAAAATGCTGATAATCGAATTGTATTTGTTTTGCCCTATGAAGATGACTTTTCATTAGTAGGTACGACCGATGTGGACTACCAAGGCAACCCCAAAGATGTCGTAATTGATGCTGAAGAAACTCAATATATTATTGATATTGCCAATGCGTATTTTAAACAACAAATTTGTGCCGAAGATATTGTACATACTTTTTCTGGGGTAAGACCACTGATTGATGATGGTGCTGACGCAGCAGCCGAAGCGACCCGTGATTACACGTTTGACATGTCACACAGCCCGACGCAGGCCCCTTTATTGTCTATCTTTGGCGGTAAAATCACCACTTATCGCAAACTCGCAGAAGCAGCGGTTGATGCGCTAAAACCTGTCTTTCCTCAGATGGGAAGTTGTCAAACAAAGACACTGAGATTACCTGGCGGTGATTTTTCTAGCCAAGTAAGCTTGATCGATACTTGGCAAAAAAAATACGCATTTCTCACCTTTCAGCAAGTACAGCGTTTTGCCCGTCAATATGGTGTCTTGGCGAATCAATTTTTAGACCAGTGCCACACTAGCGAAGATTTAGGCCAAGATTTTGGTGCCGGATTGACCCAAGCAGAGGTCGATTATTTAGTGCAATATGAGTTCGTCACCGATGTTGAAGATATCTTATGGCGTAGAACCAAGCTAGGGCTTCATCAAAATGAAATCGATATGAAGAGGCTAATAGCCTATCTGGCGAGTAAAATTTCGCGTAATACTGCTAGGCAAAGTGATTTAAGTAGTGTTGCGTGAAAAGGGGGTAGCTGACTGACTAATGCAGTTGATCTAAATCAAATCAGATACTGAAATTCAAAAATATAATTTCTATTCGAACGGGGCAAACTATACTTTAGTTAGGTTTAATGTTTACTCATGGAGTCTGTTATGAACCATGCCACTTCGGTTGCTAGCGAGAAGAGTGCTGTCCCCAAACTTTTAGTCACTGTGAACACAGAACATGCTGAGCATGTTGCCTTGAACAAGGCACATAATCTAGCTCAGCAATTCGGTTCTGATATTCATATGGTGACTTCTGTTTATGATCCAGTCACACAATACGCAGATTTTTTATCCGTAGACGATTACACACAAATCAAAAATAATATACTGCAGACCCAAGAAGAGAAACTGGCACCTTTAACACAACACATTAAGGACAGTGGAATTTCTGCTGTGGCACATATTCGGTATACCCAGAACATTGCGTTAGCCATTGAAACACTGTGTGATTCGGTAGACCCCACCTTTGTTATTAAGCGCAAAAGTGAAGATATTAATCTGATCAATCCTTTTGCTACTGCCATTGACCGAGAATGTATCAGAACAACGACACGACCTTTGTGGTTAGTGGATGATATTGAGCGAGATTATCACAAAATCATTATCGCAATTGATCCAACAGTGAACGACGACGAACACCTTTTGTTAAATCAACGTATTGTTGCCATTGGAAAATTACTGACCCAACTATTACCAGCGACAGTCGAATACTTACATGTATATGAACCGCCAGTCCAATCGGTGGGTTTTGAGTTGGTTGCCCTAAACACCACTACGCTAGTTGAAACTGTCGATGCGAAACACCAAAAAGATATGCTAGATTTTGCAAAAATGTACGATTTAGATCCCGTTCATTGTCATGTGAAGATGAATCAAATCGAATATGGTATTGCGGATTTTTGTGATGAAAATGCCGCTGATTTATTAGTAATGGGGACAGCGGGCCGTTCAGGTCTAAGCGCTTTTTTCATCGGTAACACTGCAGAAGAAGTATTAAGTAAAGTACATTGCGAAGTGATTTGTGTGCCTGCCGAATAAATTCTAATCAACAGATCAGTAGACAAAATCAACTCATGGCTTATTATTCTTATATGATTTAACCATGTATATTTTATGTCTTCTGAGCCTATTCTTTTCGACGAGCAACAAAGTGCATTAACTGCCATTAGTTCTGGGAAGCATTTCGTAAATGCTCCACCCGGTGCTGGAAAAACCGCCATTCTGACAGCACGATTAGCCGATGCATGCGCTCGATATGCTGATGATAAAGAGATAATTTGCCTGACATTTACTACTCGCGCAGCTACTGAAATGCAAGACAGAGCGGCGAGTGTATTGGGCAAAAGGCAACCTTTCATTGGCAATTTTCATGCTTTTTGTATGGAGGTGATCAGAAATAGTCGTTTGCCTTATCACACTCGTGCAGCCAGTATTTTACCTGATGAATATAAACATCAAATGCTCAACATGGCAAAGACACATATTGCACTTAAGCCTCAAACCACAACATATCCAGACATACTGAGTCATTTCCTGCAACAAAGTGCACTGCAGACTGAGTTGCAACTGCAACAAAGTGCGTACTCTCCTCCGAGTCTCAAAAGTGCATTATATAATTTATATATTCCTTTCAAACTCATTGAGTTAGGACTTGAAGATGAGTTTTCTGAACTTATCGCAGGTTATTGTAAAACACATTTAATAGGTGCGGTCGTTACCGTACAGATGCAAAGTGGCCTAGGCTCACTTGAACCAGAAACGGCACTCGCTTACTTATGGCTTTGGTTTAAAACCTTTGTCAAAGTAAAAAAACAGTCACGTTGTTTAGATTTTGATGATGTTTTATGTATTGGATTACAAGAATTATTGCGCCATCCACAACCTCGTGCATTTATCCAAATCGATGAAGTCCAAGATCTCAACCCAGTGCAGTGGGCTATTTTGCGGTGTTTACAAACACCCACTACACATATCTTTGCGGTGGGTGACAGCGAACAGTCTATTTATCGTTTTTTAGGTGCTGACTTAGCCTTGTTGCGCAGTGAAGTGGCCGAATATACCCATCATTCTTTGGCTCAAAATTACCGCTCACACCCAGCTATCCTAAGCATTTTAAACCAATATAGACATGAGCATTGGCAGTTACGACCGATTGCAGCACAATCAGATATTGCAGAAACACATCCGACGTTGTTATTGCAGTTCAATGATGCGGTACAAGAGCGTGAGCGTCTGTGTAAAGCTGTCGCTAAAATCATTGCTGAGCCTGAAAGAAATGTAGGTTTGTTGGTACCCACTAACGCTTTGTGTAATACCTATGCAGAAACTTTACTCGACAACGATATCTCATTTTTCCAAGTCAGTCAGTCTGATTTGCTACAAAAAGCAGTGTTACAAGACTGGTTCAGCTGGTTAAAGGTGCTGGATGGGAATGCGGCACGGATGGATTGGTGGAGCATTATTTTCCGTTTATCACGACATACTGGTGGTAACAAAATGCAACTCGCCGATGTCATTGCATTTACCAACAAAATCCAACGCATCGGTCTACCTCTTGAGCAGGTCCTCTATCAAACTCAGACCTCCACGCTATTTAACTATCCACTTAAACACTTATGCAGTGAATTTGCGGATGAGGGGGTCGTTATTTTTGATACCGAAACCACCGGCCTGGATTTTTTCCAAGAAAAAATCATTCAACTCGCAGCAGTAAGAGTCATTAATGGAGAAGTTGTCGCTGAGTTTGATCGTTATGTCGATGTAGGGATGGATGCTGATTCTCGACTACATGAAGCGTTTTTAAAAAGCCAAGCCATTCATCATATTACAGAAGACCAAGTCGCCAATGGGGATTCGTTGAGTGAGGTATTACAGGACTTTTTTGCGTTTATTGGGACATCTCCTTTGGTGGCGCATAATATGCACTTTGACAAAATGATGTTACGCACCAACATCCAAGCACTGCCCCAAGATCCTGAACTCTTAGCTGCATACCACCGAGTCACCCAGCAATACCAATTTGATACTTTGGTACTTTCTCGTATGATGTACCCGAAGGAAGATTCACACCGCTTAGAAAGCCTGTTAGATAGTTTTGGTTTGGCCGGCGTCAATAGTCATAACGCCCTGGATGATGTCAAAGCTACAGCTTCATTATTGACCAAAATTGTCGCAGATTTACCACCACGCTTACAACAGGTTGATGCGGTGTTGGATGAATACGCTACACTCATAAACCCGGTAAACCACCATCTAAAAACCCTATTACCCTTGTTTTACGAGTCTACTTTGCAGCACTTCTCGGTAAGTTTAGTTGATGTGCTGCGGACATGGTTAGAATATACACTTGCCCAATCAAGCTGGTATGACGCGAAAACGGCACAAATAACGCGCTTAGAAATAGAGCGTAAATTGATCCCCTGGTTAGACCGACAAGGCTATTTTGGGGACTTCCCGACATTGGTAAATACCCAGCTTTGGTTCAACAAATCTGACCCAGCAGTCATTCAACAACTGCGCAAGATTGACACCTTGTTCATGCTCAAAGAAATTGACCTGATCGATCCAGAACAAGACAAAGTCGTTATCAGTACCGTGCATCGTGCCAAGGGTTTAGAATTTGATACAGTATTACTGCCCAGTGCTACTGAAAATGCCTATCCAGGTTGGATCCCCAAAGACACACCGGATGTGGAAGTCCAAGCCCGACGTGCAGAAAGTAAGCGCTTGTTATATGTGGCTTTGAGTCGCCCTAAGCGCAAATTAATTATTTCTTATCACTGTTGGGATGGCAGGTATTCGAAACAGCTTTCGCCTTTTATCCAAGGCTCACAAGGTTTGTTCAGCTATACACAAAATGCAAAATAAATTAAGCTAACCACTGATACATGCCGCAAGGTATAAAAATATAATAATAATGAGGTTGGGGTTCTTATGGAACAAACAAACACTGCACATAAATCACTCACAATGCGAGCGCTTGATAAGGTTGAGGTCGTTGGTAATAAATTACCCGATCCAGCTATCATTTTCTTTATCTGTTTAGTCGTGGTCTGGGTCTTATCCGCGATTTTCTCGCAGATGACATTTACTACGCTAGACCCGCGTACCGAAGAAGCTGTTGTGGTAAACAATTTACTGACGGGTGCTTCTTTGGCTGACTTTTTAAGTCGTATGGTCACTATCTTTACCGGCTTTGCTCCTTTGGGGGTAGTGCTTGTGGCGATGCTCGGTGTGGGTGTTGCTGAACACTCTGGCTTTATCAGTGCAGGCCTAAAACGCATGCTGGATTCGACACCACGTACCTTACTTACTCCGATGGTGGTATTGGTTGCGATCGTCTCACATACTGCAACTGATGCAGGCTATGTACTCGTCATCCCACTAGCCGGTGTGATTTTCTATGCGATGGGACGTCACCCATTAGCGGGTATAGCAGCTGCTTTTGCTGGCGTGAGTGGTGGCTTTTGTGCAAACTTCATCCCCTCTGCAATTGACCCTTTACTACAAAGTTTTACCCAAGAAGCTGCGCAAATTATTGATCCAACCATTCAAGTAAACCCTTTAAACAACTGGTTCTTTAACTCAGCATCATCACTGGTCATTATTAGTTTGGCTTGGTATTTGACCGATAAAGTTATCGAGCCACGCCTCAAAGAGGTAGCCGTGGATGGTGACCCAAATGAGATCCCTAAATTTGAAGATCTTAACCCAGTCCAAACCAAAGCATTGCGCTATGCGAGCTTAACGATGCTAGCCGGGATTGTGGGATTAATTGCTATTTTATATCCTGAAACATCACCTCTAAGAGATGCGAATGGCGAATTAACGACATTTGCAGCACCAGTAATGCAATCGATCGTCCCGATCATCTTTTTGCTATTTTTGATCCCAGGGGTGGTATACGGTTATATGTCAGGCACCTATTCATCAACCAAAGATATGATAGATAGCATGACGAAAGCCATGCAAGGGATGAGTTACTACATTGTGATGGCTTTTTTCTGTGCCTTGTTCATTGATGCCTTTGGCAAATCCAATCTTGGGGCATTATTGGCGATTAATGGTGCTGAGTTCTTACAAGGATTATCTTTACCTGCTAGCGTGACTATTGTGGGTATTATATTTCTGACGGCATTTGTGAATCTGTTCGTCGGTTCATCGTCCGCAAAATGGGCATTACTAGGACCGATTTTTGTCCCTATGCTGATGCAGTTAGGGATCTCACCGGATTTAACTCAGGCAGCATATCGCCTTGGTGATTCGTCGTCGAATATCATCACGCCGTTATTGCCGTACTTCCCGCTCGTTGTGATTTACTGTCAGCGCTACGTAAAATCAACAGGGATAGGTACCTTATTATCATTAATGCTGCCGTATAGTATTACCTTTTTGATTGTCTGGACGGCATTCTTATTAATTTATTGGACAGTGGGCTTACCCTTAGGTGTCGGGGCGTCTTATGTATATCCAGCGGGTTAAACCGCTGGTGAGACAGTTTATAAGGTAACAAGATAATGAGTAATGTAGTTAATAGTTTAATGAGTTTTTTATTGAGTTAAAAACCGATAGTTTATTCGCATAGGTCTCTTGGCGCCGTTCAGTTTTTGCGAAGCGGCGGGCTTTTTTAAGCGACCTTTCACTCTTAGCCCACAGTCCCAGTTCAGCGTACCCTGTCGCCAGACCTAGATAAAATAAGTCAAAATCAGGTTTCAATTTTATCGCCTTGGTAAAATGCTCAATGCTACTAGACCAATCTTGTGCATATTGCGCTTGCTGCCCGAGTAACATGTGATAGTAGGGGTTTCTAAGACGCTTTTGTTGCACCTCAACGCGTAATTTTTGGGCTGCTTCGACTTTACCTTGATAGTCATACAACCGCGCTAGATTCTCCAAAATAGTCAGTTTATTTTCATCCAACGACAATGCATATAAATAGGCATTCTCCGCTTTATCCCACAGTCCTAAGATGCGATATAAATAACCGAGATTACTTACTGTTGAGGTATCCTGAGGTGCAAATAACAAAGCTGTGCTGAAGTATTGATATGCGCGGGCATAATCTGCAACTAATAAAAATTCAGCACCACGGTTGTTGTAAAACAGGGCGGTGATTGCTTTTTTAGATAATTTTTGGGTCGGCAGGCGATCAAGATTAGGCTGCGGATCAAAATCCACAATAATACCTTCAGGAAATAGCGTCACTGCACTTGATTGTTTCCGAGGCTGGATTTTTAAGTTCACATGGCCATTGAGCAGCGCACGGCCATCATTAACTGTCCAAAACTCTGGCACTAAAACCCGCTGCATCTGAGTCTTAAAGCCTGCATGCTCAGACATTGCAAACGCTAAGATGGTTAAGGATAAACAGTTAGCTTCGCGACGGGCAAATGTGTCTGACGCTACAGTATTTGCTTGACTGACATAGGCTAAATCGAGTGACGTTCGAGAAAACAAAGCCCGATTTAATGCGCGCATTTGCTCGCTTTGAGTTTTAGTATTGGCCACTATCTCAGCGACGAACTCTCGTGCAGCCTCATCTAGCGCAAATATGTCAGAAGGCGTTTCAAGTGGAGAGGTAGCAACTTGTAGGTCAACCTTGGCTAATTCAGTATCAGTAAGTAGCAAACGTTTTATGCTAGCAGGCTGAATATGTGAGGAGGTGGTTTGACAGGCACTCAAGGACATCAGCAGAAGGACGATAAAACTGCCATTAAAAAATCGTTTGGCTAACTTTTTACCCAGCTCATTAACAACGTTTTGCATCATTGATGCCTCTATTTTTTTGCCTTATTTAAGTCTAGTAGAAAAACACATCGACGTCAGTTTTGCTGAAAACGTGTAATAGAAAATAAAGATTACTGCGTCGATTCCCGAACATCGGTGTTGCAACAAATCGATAGGGTTCATTGCCATCTAAACTTACCCATATTGCTTGATTTTTTGGTTATACCGTTTGGTCTGTTTGGATTTAATCAACTGATCTTTAAGTAAAGTCCATATTGGATTTGCGTTCAGTGTAGGTGTTTTATTTTGACTTGATTCACGTAACCAACGCTTCACCATAGCCATAGTTGCCAAGCCTTTTAGCGGTTTATTTTGCCACGCTATATTTGGCATAGTGCCCACTAAATCCGGTTCAGTAGTCCAGCGTTTGGGTAAATCAGGTTGCGCACCGAGTGCACTGGCCATACCGATCAATGCTATGTTTTCAGCTAACACTTTTTCAGCAGTTGCAAGACGATAAATCCCGCCTGTTGTCATAATCGGCACGCGGGTTTTACTCGCGATTTGTTCAGCAAAGGTTAAAAAGTAGGCTTCTCTAGCTAGCGTCCTCTCATCAGCTGTCGTGCCTTGCATTGCTGGTGCCTCATAGCTACCGCCAGAGATCTCAATACAATGCACACCCAACTCTTCCAACATGGCGACTACCGCAACGGCATCGTCCACATCAAAACCGCCACGTTGAAAGTCAGCAGAATTAATCTTCACCGCAAGCGTAAATTCCGGAGCGACTTCTGCTTGGACTTTACTGATGATAGTCGCTAACAATCGAGCTCGATTAGCCAAACTTCCACCCCATTCATCATCGCGTAGATTCGTCAGTGGAGATAAAAACTGTGATAATAAATAACCATGAGCGGCATGGATCTGAACACCATCAAATCCGGCTTGTTCGGCTAGCTTCGCGGTCGTGACAAAACGTTGAATCACATCAGCTATATCCAATTGTGTCATTGCTTTTGGTGTCGCAAATAACTTTGAGAACTTACCTAAATTTAGCGCTTTAGCACTCGGAGCAAGCGCTTTTCCATGCATATTTTTATAGACTTGACGACCTGGATGATTGATTTGCATCCATATCTTTGTGTCGTTTTGCTGCGCTGTACTGGCCCACTTTTGAAAAGCCTTTAAATTTTCTGCATCTTCTAATGCGACACCACCCGGGCCAGTCATAGCCAAGTGATCGACCATCACATTTCCGGTAATGATCAAACCAGCGCCACCTTTGGCCCATGCACTGTAAAGATTGTATAAAGCAATGCCTGGTAGGTGCCCCGGATCCGCTAAATTTTCCTCCATTGCGGCTTTGGTAATACGATTTTTAATAACTTGGCCATTGGGGAATGTAAAAGGTAAGAAAACAGTGCTCATGAATGATAGTTCTTTTATTTTTTGACTATATTACGTCCGTTATCACATCTTTACCAAGACAATTTTTTTGTGTGAGTAAATATTAAATACGCATAGAGGAATTAGTTAAGCGCTGGGGTATATCAGATTTTGTCAATGATAGGCTAGCGATGACGAACCGTTAATGTTGGACAATAAATGTTCACACAATAAGTATTTCATCACACTCATCATCGGTTTCTGGATGAGTTTATTGTGGTCAAGAAGTGTCAAAGGACACCCTGACCCTTCATCCTTTAAGTCCCTGGGTACCTTGTTTGTGCAATATTATTTAAGTCAGTATTTTGTGAATCTGCACCGATATCCCAAAGTGGAAAATCATATAAATCACATGCTATTTCATTAATTCGATCTTCCAGCTCAACATTTTCCACCCATTGAGTCGGAAAATCCCTAAAGCCGTATAACGCTCCCCAAATATTTCCTGCAATCGCACCGGTTGAATCTGAATCGCCATCATGGGACACACTCATGCTCATTAATTCTTTAAAAGAGCTCGCCTGCAATACACAATAAATGGAAATCGCTAATGCTTCCTCAGCAATCCACCCTTCCCCTAAATATTCAATGGCTCTGTATGATGGCATAGGGTCTCTTGACAGTTTTATCGCAGTGGCTATTTTCAGTGTAGTTTCGTCATGACATCTCATTTTACCCAGGATATCCAAAACAGACATACAAGCAGATGCTAACGAGCAGCCGTCTAATATTTGATAGATTATTGCAGCAAACGCACCTGATGCTAGATACCCCGTAGGATGGCCATGAGTTAATCTGGCTGCATCTGCACCCAGTGCAAAACAATCTTCAACTGTGAATTGATTTTTTAGCCGCCAACAGTACAAGCCAATGGGTGCAACACGCATTACTCCCCCACAACCCTTGCTATTATTCTGTGCTGGCGCAGTAAAACTAGTCATTTCAGCCAGTGCTGATAGGCAAGTATTGCCAGGTGCTCTTTGTGAATGAAGCTCCGTTTGCTCCCAAAGATAACCATCTGTTGTAACATCTAAATTTCTCGGCGATGTATGCCCTTGGGTTTGGTACCAACGTTGATAGGCATGGCCAATACAACCTAGCTCTGATGTTACTCCTGTAAAACAACCTTTGACCCATGCACGGAGCAATCCTTCGGTAGTAAACAGAGTCATTTGCGTATCATCAGTGATGGCGCCCACTTTCCCATATGCCTCTGCAAAATCTTCAATCCCGTTGTTGCCATATTGCTGTAAGATTGCACTTCGTTTCATAAATTCTACTGGCGCACCAAAAGCATCACCAATGGCGCCACCCAATAAACAACCGACAAATTGCATACGGTGCCAATCCGAGTTTTCGAAACCAGTTTCTACAGGAGAGTTGTGTGCATCTAAAGATGCGAAGTATTGCCCTTTATAATTGAATCCTTTTTCGCTTATCATTAATTGTAGACCGTACAATAATAACTCTCTGGGGATACTGCCAGGTCCCTGCAAACTTGCATTTAATATTTGCTTGGGCAAGAAATATTCTTGTACTGGTATATTCATACTTTTTAATGCTTCTTCTTTAAAAGAAAGCGCAACTAAATCAGTCATTCATCGTCCTTGATGTAAACATCTTTATGATTGTCTAATTTAAGTTTATCGGTATGAACATTCTGCCCTTTACTTTTTATTTACAATCTCTCGCAGTACCATCGGCAAAATCCCTTTATGACGAATTTGTTCTAGCTCGGACGACGTATCTACCCGAGAATTCAACGTGAATGACAGCTGAGAGCCGTCAGCGCGTTTAATCGTCAGTGTGACAATACCTCGCGGCCTTAACTCATCAATCCCTTCCAAATCAAAGGTTTCTGAGCCATCTAAGTTGAGCGATTGCAATGTGACGTCAGGGGGTAACACCAATGGCACAATCCCCATCCCAACCAAATTAGATTTGTGAATACGTTCAAAGCTTTCGGCAATGATCGCTTTGACGCCCAATAAAGCTGGGCCTTTTGCCGCCCAATCACGAGATGAGCCGGTACCGTAAAGTTTGCCACCAAATACAACAGTTGGCGTATTGGCAGCACGGTACTTGGCTGCAGCATCATATATCGACATTTGTTCAGGTGGGTGGCTATCTGAGAAATAATGAGTCACTGCGCCAGTGGTGCCTGGCACCATTAAATTACGAGCTTTAACGTTGCCAAAAATACTACGTAGCATGACATGGTGATTACCTCTACGAGCACCGAGAGAGGTTAAATCATTTTCTGCTACGCCTTGCTCCATTAGATACTGCCCTGGAGGAGTGTCAGGTCTGATGCGACTGACTGGTGAGATATGGTCGGTAGTGGTATTGTCATCACACATAACCAGCATACGTGCGTTGTAAATATTCGCTAACGCGTCATCAGGCGTTTCTAGTGAAAATCCGTCAAAAAACGATATCTCTTGAATATACGTAGATGCATCATCCCATTCATACACCGGTCCTTGAGGTGCCTCAAGTGTTTGCCATGTGGCTGGGCCAGATAGGGCGTTTTCATAGGTTTGACGGAATGCTTGCGGATCCATACATTGGCTGAGAGTGTCTTGGATTTCTTGATTAGATGGCCAGATATCTCGAAGGTAAACATCATTGCCTTGGTCATCTTTACCCAAGGGTTCAGACGTAGGATCGATACAGACAGTACCTGCTAACGCCATAGCGACCACGAGAGGGGGTGACATCAAAAAGTTCGCATCTACATCAGGGTGCACTCGCCCTTCAAAGTTTCTGTTCCCCGATAAGACCGATGCGGCGACAATATCATGCTGCTGTAGTGCTTTCTCAATACTCGGTGATAAAGGACCGGAGTTTCCAACACACGTGGTACATCCATACCCTGCGGTGTTAAACCCAAGTGCATCGAGATGTTGCTGTAAACCTGCTTTCGTCAAATAATCTGTTGCTACTGGTGAGCCAGGGGCAAGTGAGGTTTTGATGCCTGCTGGCACGTTCATACCTAACTCATTGGCTTTTTTGGCGACCAGCCCTGCAGCCACTAACACGCTGGGGTTGGATGTGTTGGTACAAGCCGTAATTGCGGCAATCACGATATCCCCATCTTTTAGCGTGCGTTCTGGTTGGGCAGTAAAAACACCCTCTTGGTCTGTGCGCATCGGGATCACGGTAGCGGTCTCAGGAGCACGCTGCTCATCATGAGTACTTTGCGTAAATACACGACCGATGTCAGAAAGTGCGTGACGGTCTTGAGGTTTTTTCGGTCCAGCAACCGATGGCTCCACACTGGAGAGATCAAGATACAGCGTATCAGTATATTCAGGTAATGGTTGTCCTGCAGTCCAGGTCATGTGCTGCGCTTCATGGAAAGCCAAAGGCAAATCACCATCACGTCCAGTGGCACGTAAATAGTCAGCAGAAATGGCATCAAATGGGAAAAAGCCCATGGTAGCCCCATACTCAGGTGCCATATTGGCAATCGTAGCTCGGTCAGGCAAAGAAAGACTGGCCGAACCTTCACCGATAAATTCGACAAATTTACCCACCACGCCAGCTGGATATTTGCGGAGCATTTCAGTAATAGTCAAAACCAAGTCCGTCGCGGTAACTCCCTCTTGGAGTTGACCGGTAAGCACTACACCTACGACTTCTGGGGCGAGCATCTGCATGGGTTGGCCTAGCATGGAGGCACCTGCTTCAATCCCACCTACTCCCCATCCAACAATACCAAGAGCATTGGCCATGGGAGTGTGACTGTCCATACCGATTAAGGTGTCCGGAACGAGTAACCCATCCATATGCAAATACCCTTGCGCCAAATATTCCAAATTCACTTGGTGGACAATACCGGTTTGCGGTGGAATGATCCGGATGGTGTTAAAAGCTTGGGCTCCCCATTTTAAAAAGGAGTAACGCTCCACATTACGAGCGGCCTCTAATTCACCGTTGATTCGTAATGAAGCAGGGCTACCGGTATTATCCATAGTAACAGTGTGATCGATGACTAAGTCGGCACGCACCAAAGGCTCAATAATGGTTGGATCTAAGCCCATACGCTCTACCGCAGAACGCATGGCGGCAAAGTCGACAATCGCCGGTGTACCGCTTAAATCATGCATAATGACACGTCCTGCAGCAAAGGGGATCTCCACCGGCTGAGTGCCTTTATGCGTTGGCCAGTCACCTAAAGCTTTTAGTTGCTCAACCGTGACACCGTGTTTTCCAACATTCCGAGCGATCCCTTCTAAAATCGGACGAAGTGAAAATGGGAGTTTGCTTAAATCGATATCTAGGGCTTGTGCAGTGGCCGGTAGGCTGTGATAAGCCTGCTGAGAAGAGCTCAGAGTTTTGATTGAGTGCTCAGGGGAGAAAGCCGCAGAATTAGACATATATGATTACCTAGTAGGGAAACAAAAGATTATTATTGTCGACAATAATAGTTTGTTTTGGGTTTAATACAACTAGATTAAAGTATTATGAATTTAATTGTCGACATTTTAAGGCTGGGTACTATTTTAGTGGCTGAGCACTATATGTTCGGATCCCCAAATTTTGCGCTTGGAGAAGGTCACTAGAAGTAAACTGGATCTGGCAATCCAAAATCATCATTTGCTGCCAAGTGAAACGTAGTCGATTGGCTTCAGCTGTTTGCCAAAACTCTTCGGTCTTCTTAATAAACGTTTTTACGATATCGCTGTGACCATCTTGGTATAGTTGTCTAACGAGCGAAAAATCTGGCCCAAAGACACTCAACAGCATCGGTTCGTTGATATCCAATGAGGCCATGAGTGAGGATTGTGTTGCGGCAAAATCCCCTTGACGATAAGCAACCCACGCTCTTGCCATATTAATCGCGTGATTTTCACTACTGAACTCGTCCAAAACAAGGCCAGCGATACGTTTTTCCATATTCAAAGAATCAGAGTATGTGAGTAAAGTATCGATCTTTTGTTGTACTTCTTCGATCGGATCAAGCTGCGCACTGTAAGTCAAATGTCTTGTCAATGCGCTGATAAGCTCAAAAGTATTATCTTGTTTGTCTGATTGAGACTGTAAATGATATTGGTATTCACGTAATGTTTGAGCATAAATTCGCTCATTGTTTTGCGCAAATACGTTGAATCTGGAGCTGATGTAGGCATGGTACTTTGGATCTTGGCAGCCTTTGGCGTACATAGCATCTGCATGCGCGGAAATAATTGCTAATAGTAAAAAAAGAAATCGCATGTGTGTGCTGAAACCAAATAAAAAATAATATTATTTAAACGCAAAGCACGAGTATTTAGGTCAGTCTTTGTTTATACCAACATCATATGACTATGTATCTTTGGTTTGCTATTAACCTTCGCCCTTAATCAATTTCGCAGTATGAACTGAATAAGTAATTTAATGTCTATACTTCTATTTTAGGTATATCAGCCGCTTGAGCTTTTAAGTACTCTGTTTTAGTTAATATGTTGTCGCTCAGTTGCTTAAAATAGCTAATATCATCTTCACAAAAATGAGATTGAATTGTCAGGCTTTCAATCAAAGCTCCTGTTGATAGTTGTTTTATCACTTTATTTGCCAAGTCAGTTAACAACCTAGATAACAGTTTTTTATTGATCTGACATGTTTCTGCGAAATCAGCTAGTTGATAAGCGTGGATATCATTCGGTTCAAACTCATCTCCCATAGCCATCGCTAACTCTTGTTTAAATTGAGGGAACATGGCGATATTCACTAAATCATAGGCGGGAGTAAATCGTGCGTTATTTCTATCAAAAAATAGCGAAACATTCTTGCCGTGGCTGTCATAGTTGCTGATCATTAAATTAAAGAGTTGCCAGTTTATCAGCCATTGCTTACTTTCAATTGGCGAAGACATATGTTCAGTGAATTCAAATAGCTTTACTAAGCTAGCTCCGTCTCTAATATGTTTAACATCTCTTCCATCGCCTAAATTTCGCTCGTATTTATAGTCCCTTGGTAAATTCAACATTTGGCAGCCATCGATAACATGACGCCTCATTACTTTGTTGGAGTCGCCAACATATTTGCGATCAAATCGTTTTACGATGAGCGATGGGTGTGGTCCAAATTGTTTATACTCAACATCAGCCGTTGGTAATCCAATTGCACCGGAGAGCTTCATACAAAAGAATTCGTTCAAGACGAGATTAGAACAGTTTTTCTTTTCAAATTTTAGAATATGAGTAGAGCAGAGTGAGCCATCACCAAAGCCAATATTTCCTTGCCCATCAATAAAGACATTCAGTTTATCTTGAACTCCGGCCACGCTGAGACGTGGTTTATCGTCCCATGTAAGTAGGCCAAATTCTTCTTTATTGTTGAGCCTCGTAACTAACTCTTCTTCTTCAAGTATTCTAAAAGACGGTTTTTTTTGTTTTTCTTTGGATGGCGGTAAAAATGTCAATGCCCCGGCTAAGTCATTCCCAATGGCACGTACCTGCGAATAAACATTTTTTTCTGAGACTCCCAGATTTTCAGCTAATAACTTTCTCGCTTCTCCTTCAGGCAAGGCGTTATCGAGAAAGTTGTATGCAACTTCTGGTGAGTGATGATTATCCAGTGGCAAATGAGGTGAGATTGCAAAGCCTTCGCGTCGCCATAGTTGTGAATAATTAAGCTTTAATAAGTTGGTGGTGTTATCTAAAGATAAATTTCCAATTACTTGATTAGCGTGTTTTATGTCTAGCCTGTATGCGTCAGCTTTTGTCATATCTAAACCCAATCATCGTGAGGCGATAATACCTTTTCTGAAGGAATTAATTCTTTGGTGGTTAGCTTAATACCTAATCCGTTTAAAACAGAAAAGACCGCTGATAAAGTGCAATTTGAATTTCCGTTTTCTATACGTGACAAAGTATTGATACCAATTCCGCTAAGCGAGGCACAATCTGCTAATTTTAGGCCGAGTTCTGTTCTTTTTGCTTTGATGAGTTGGCCCAGAACTTCTGCACTATTTATGTAAGCAGAACTAGGCATTTTTGAAACTGTTACTTTTTTAGCCATCTATCGAACCTTGCTAAAATTAATCACCGAATACAGTGATTATAGATAGACTTTAGAAATTTACAACTATAATCACCGATAAAGGTGATTATATTAATATCTTGAAAAAGGCCACTCAATAAATAACCGTTAATGGTGATTATTAGCCTTTAGCCCTTTGAGCCTTATCATCATCAAAGTGTATTTATTTAGCTATTCAGAAACAATCGCTAAGCTTTATTGTTTTACTAAACTTAAAAATTCTGATTTTTTGATTTGAAAATATACATCCTCGCAACCAGCTGAAAGGTAGGGAAAGCTAATTTTTTGCCTAAAGAGTTTGTAAATAAGAATAAATCCACCAATCAAAGTAGGATTTGGATAGATATCTCAGGACTAACCTCGACACAAACCAACAAAAAACCCAGTAACAACTGGGTCTGAAGGATAACTTAGTAAGCTAATGAGCTTTATTCGATATTCTGGATCTGCTCACGCATCTGCTCAATCAACACCTTTAACTCCACCGCGCTTTGCGTGATGTCCGCATTGATCGACTTTGAACCTAGCGTATTCGATTCACGGTTGAATTCCTGCATCATAAAATCGAGACGACGACCGATCGCGCCACCTTTTTTCATAATATTTTGGGTTTCAGATACATGAGAATGTAAGCGATCTAACTCTTCTGCAACATCGAGTTTTTGCGCCATCAACACCAACTCTTGTTCCACACGTGTTGCATCTAGTTCTATGTTTACTTCTGCAAATTTATTGCGGATTTTGTCTTGTTGCCACTGGAGGACTTCAGGCATCATGGTACCAACCTTGTTGGCCTCTGCCGTGATCGCAGCCAAGCGCTGTTCGATCATCGCTTTTAGATTTTCGCCTTCCGATGCTCGCGCCGCCAAGAAATCCTTCACCGTCAGATCAAATTCTGCTAATAAGTCTTTTTGGATCGCATCCATATCAGTCTCTTGTGCTTCAACCACACCAGGCCACTGCAACACCTCTAGACGATTTAAAGATGCCGGTCCTTGGATAGGTAACGACTCCGCGGCTAACACTACCTGTTCAGCCAGTGCGTGATTGACTGATAACGCCTTGGCCGTGTTTTGTGCTGGCATAAAACGCAACTGGCACTCGACCTTACCACGTTGTAATTGCTTGCGAAAACGTTCACGTAAAATAGGCTCTAAGCTTCGAAACTGCTCTGGAAAACGAAAAAACGTTTCTAAATAACGTTGGTTAACAGAGCGAATTTCCCATACTGCACTCCCCCACTCTGCCTTTAATTCACGACGGGCAAACGCTGTCATACTATAAATCATACCGGTTCCTTTCATTCAAAATTTTTTTACTGACGAAATCATTTGAACGAGATAATAGTTTCACAATCCTTATCTCAAGTTCCCCCATATCTTAACATAATTTACTTTAAGCTCTGGTAGAAAAGTCTGTGCCACTGAAATTATATCGCTTTGACTAATGACGGGCCTCGCCTCAATAAGATATAATCTACTTGTACACATTTTTTCAATTCTTTAGGAGCATTTATGCGTCCCAGTGGTCGTACCGCTAGTCAAATCCGCCCAGTTACTTTTACTCGTCAGTTCACTTGTCACGCTGAAGGCTCTGTCTTAGTTGAATTTGGTAACACCAAAGTTATCTGTACCGCCTCTGTAGAAGAAGGTGTGCCGCGTTTCATGAAAGGCAAAGGCGAAGGCTGGATCACCGCAGAATACTCCATGCTACCACGCGCCACTCATACCCGTTCAGGCCGAGAAGCTGCACGCGGTAAACAAGGCGGTCGTACCCTTGAAATCCAACGCCTCATCGCTCGCTCTTTGCGCGCTGCCGTAGATTTAAAACTCTTAGGTGAAAACACCATTACCGTTGATTGTGATGTTATTCAAGCCGATGGTGGCACACGTACCGCATCTATCTCAGGCGCTTGTGTGGCCCTAGTTGACGCCATTAACCATATGCGTGGTAAAGGCATTTTAAAAACCAATCCTTTAAAACACATGATTGCTGCCGTTTCTGTGGGTGTTGTAAATGGAGAGCCCGTCGCAGACTTGGAATACACCGAAGACTCGATTGCCGAAACAGACATGAATGTTGTCATGACTGAAACAGGACAGTTCATTGAAGTCCAAGGTACCGCAGAAGGCGAACCATTCAGCATGGAAGAGATGATGACGATGCTTGAGCTGGCCAAACAAGGGCTATACGAAGTATTTACTCAGCAACAACTCGCACTCAACGCATCTACTGCAAAATAATAGATAGGTAAACCATGCAAGCATACCAAAAAGATTTTATCGAATTTGCGATTGCCAGAAACGTCCTACGTTTTGGTGAATTTACATTAAAATCAGGCCGTACCAGTCCATATTTCTTTAATGCAGGACTGTTCAACACCGGTGCTGATTTAGCGACTTTAGGGCAATGCTATGCCGCCGCCTTAATCGATTCGGGCATTTCTTTTGATGTGCTATTTGGCCCTGCGTACAAAGGCATTCCGATCGCCACTACGACTGCCGTAGCTTTGGCAACCCAGCACAGTGTTGATACCCCGTATTGCTTTAACCGCAAAGAAGCCAAAACTCATGGAGAAGGCGGTAATTTAGTCGGCGCTGAACTCGCTGGCAACATCATGTTAGTCGATGACGTGATCACTGCAGGTACGGCTATTCGTGAGTCAATGACCTTGATCCAAGCCCACAATGCCACTCTCGCAGGTGTATTAATTGCTTTAGATCGCCAAGAAAAAGGCCAAGGTGAGCTCTCCGCAATCCAAGAAGTCGAACGTGATTTTGGTACCAAAGTCGTGAGTATTGTGACACTGAATGATGTCATGACTTACTTGGCAGATAAACCGGAAATGGCTGAGCACTTAGAGGCTGTAGCAGCATATCGCAAGCAATACGGTATTGCTTAGGTCGGACCGACTGAAGCGTTAAATTGCATAGTACACACGATGTCCGAAGTAGCTACATTGACCCCGCCTGAAGCAGACCATACCTTGGATGCTTTGGGTTTGCGCTGTCCAGAACCCGTCATGATGATCCGCAAAAAAATGCGCGATATTCCCGTCGGTGACACCTTATTAATTACCGCAGATGATCCTGCAACAACTCGTGATATCCCAAATTTCTGTCATTTTATGGAACATACCTTGATTGACAGTGCAGCGAGTACAGCCCCATTTTGGTATCTTTTGCGCAAAGGGTTATAAACCTCATGTGTAAGCCACATATTGGGACCTATTTATCGCGCACAAACACCAACATTATTCGTCTATTCTTCCACAAATTCCAAACCGTCTTTAGGTACAATATCGACTGATTCGTGTAACTCAGAATAAACCAAAACAGCGACCCCCGAATCTAACTGTGCACGAACCTGAGCCACCTTTTCTGCCAAAGACATCTCTTCCAAGCCATAATCCGTCCCTTCACGCAGTACAAAACTCTCAATAATACTATACAAAGTATCTGCGGCTAACTCTGTATGTGGGATGATCATGAACTGTGCTCCGCCTTTGCATGAACGTCATATACCCGTTCTTGAGCTTGCTCAGCCGCACCTTGGTAAACCAAAAATTGTTCTTCTATAAATTCAGGGATCCGGGTTTGTAACCAAGACCCCACACGCCATGGCGCACCTGTTAAAAATCCAACATGCCCACCGCGACGCGACAATTCATAAGCGACCTTTGGACTGAGCTCTTGTGCTTTGGGGACCACTTTCTGGTTCATAAAGGGATCGTCCAGCGCATGCAAAATCAATGTCGGTTTTTGGATCGATTTCAGAAACTGTAACCCAGAACATTTGTGATAATAATCGTCCGCTCCGGCAAAACCATGCAAAGGTGCCGTCACGTTCTCATCAAATTTAGTAAACGTATCGAGGTTCTTTACCGTTGCCGCCGATACTCTTACTTTACCGCGATAATCCATAGTGGCCATTTTGGCTCGAAGATTCGCCTGCATACTACGGAGTAATTTCGCTTCATATACCTTGGCAAACCCTTGCTGAATTGCCTCTGCACACTGATCCAAACGCAAAGGAGCAGACACACTGACACAACTGACAAATGGACACTCTGTCCCAGTTTCGCCGGCGAGTTTCATTAACATGTTGCCACCCAAAGAAAAACCAACAGCAAATAGAGGGATATCGGGGTAACGCGTTTGCAGAGTTTTGGCAAACGCGAGTGCATCGCTGGTCTCACCGCTATGATAAGCTCGATGGGTCCTGTTCGGCTCACCGTGACAACCTCGAAAATGCATTAACACCACTTGATAATCAGTCTTTGTAAATGCAGCCACTGCATCTTGAATATAATGAGAATCTTTGGAGCCTTCTAAGCCGTGAAATAACGCGACCACACCTTTGACCTGCTGTGGCTCTGGTGCCCAAGCTAACTGAACATAATCATCGTCAGGTAGAGTGAATCGTTCCAAACGCCATGCGATTGGTGCTCGACGCACACCATATTTGCCCCAAATAGTCTGCACATGACGGTTTTTACACCATGCTGGAGATTGATAGGCAGAGGTCACTATTTTGCCAAAAACCGTATTTGTCATATGTCGTTATACCGACCTGTTCAATAATTTAATCATACTTGAAATATGGCTATATGCGGCCTTTTTCAAGTCATCAGGAACATAGTGCTCAGTATGCCAATGGAGATACGCAAACGTATCCTCTAGCATGTCCCCCGCAAAACTTTCCGGGGCCAGCTTGATATGCAAACCCAAATCGACTAAGGCTTTTTGTTGACGTTGTTCCGCGGACAGCTCTGCTTGTAAATACTTTGCATAATTCGCATCATTTTTGTTGGTATTTATCCGCAATTCTCGAATAGGGCCAACATCTTGCGCAAAAGTTTCATTCAGTACTGCATCTAACGCCTGAAAATGCTGTTTGCCCAGAACACAATGCTGAGAACCCAAATATGCGAGCCATAACACGCCATTCACGTGCCCATCGAAATGGTTTTGCCAAACTAAAAGTGCTTGAGCAATCCCCTCTGTTGAGTAAACTTTACCTGACCAATGCCAAAAATGTTCAGGTGAAATAGTCGCTATGGCTTGTTTTTCCAAGGTCTTCTTCCTATAAAAATGTGGCAAAGGATAAATCATCACGAACTACATACACGACCTAAGTTACGTTGCAATGTGATTTTTCGATCGTATTTAACGCTAAAAGCTTTTAACCAGCCTTTAACTCCTCAGAAAATTTTGTTTGTTCTTGTTCTAACTGTTCTTGGGCATCACACCATGCCATCTCAGCATCGTCTAACTGACTAGAATACTTGGCTTGCTCTGCCAAGAGAGAATTGAGTAGGTTTTTTTGCGCCTCTTCATAGACCGCTGGGTCGGCTAATTGTGATTCGATATCGGCGAGTTTGGCTTGGGCCGTTTCCATCACTTTTTCATAACGAGTAATATCTTTGCGCAAACCTGAAGTGCGTTGTCTAAACTCCGCCTCCAGGCGCTTTTGCAGTTTTCTATCGATGGCAGGCTCAGTCTTCTCTGTCCCTTGGGCTTGGGCTTTAGAATCTGCTTTTTCCTGCGCCTTTTCTTGTTTAACCGTATCTAACACCCATTTTGTGTAATCCGACAAATCACCTCTGAAAGGCTCTACCGCACCACTATCCACTAGGTAAAAATCTTCGCACACACTGGCTAATAAAGTGCGATCATGCGATACCAGCACCATTGCGCCTGTGAAGCCCTGTAACGCAAAATTTAGTGCATCTCGCATATCCAAATCCAAATGGTTTGTCGGCTCATCTAGCAACAGCAGATTAGGTTTTTGGTACACAATCAACGCCAACACCAAACGTGCCTTTTCACCACCAGACATGGGGCCCACTAAGCTAGTAGCCTCATCACCTTGGAAACCAAACCCACCTAGATAGTCGCGATGTTGTTGCTCTGTGGGCACTCGGTCCAAGCGCTGTAAGTGCAACAAAGGCGTTGCATCCAAATCCAGTGTTTCGACTTGATGCTGAGCAAAATAGCCAATGTCCAAACCTTGTGAGGTTTGGTAATCACCAGACATGGGGGCATGCACTTGGGCGAGTAACTTGATCAATGTCGATTTACCAGCGCCATTACGACCTAACAAACCAATCCGACTGCCGGGTACCAAATTCAACTTAACCGAAGACAGAATAACCGTTTCATCATAGCCGACGGTGATCGCTTCCATCGCCACCAATGGATTTGGTAGCTTATTGGGTTCATAAAACTCAAAAGAGAAGGGGTTATGGATTTGTACCGGTGCGATTTCTTGCATTTTCTCGAGTTGTTTTACCCGACTTTGCGCTTGTTTTGCTTTACTAGCTTTGGCTTTAAACCGGTCAATGAAGCTTTGTAGATGCGCCACTTGGGTTTGTTGTTTTTCAAATTGGAGTTGCTGCAAACGCAATCGCTCCGCCCGCTGTTTTTGATAGCTAGAATAATTACCGGTATAGGTCATCAAAGATTGGCTTTCAAAACTGATAATGTGCTGGGCTATTTCATCAATAAAAGACTTATCATGCGAAATCAAAAGTAAAGTACCAGCGTATCTTTGTAACCATTTTTCAAGCCAGATAACAGCATCTAAATCCAAGTGGTTAGTTGGCTCATCCAGTAACAACACATCCGATTGACAAAGTAAGGCTTTAGCCAGATTAATGCGCATTTTCCACCCACCAGAAAACGCATTCACAGGCTTTTGTAAATCATCATTCGCAAAACCCAAACCCGCTAAAATCGTGGCGGCTCTGGCCTCAACATCGTACCAACCGGCATGCTCTAACTGGCCATGTAATTCTGCAATCCGCTCACCATCTTCGGCTGCTTCCGCAGCAGCAAGTGCTGCGCGCAAGCTTGATAACACATCATCACCGCTGATGGTATGAGCTAAAATCGTCTCCTCAGTATTAGGCGTATGCTGAGCAACAGCGACCATGCGCCACCCTTTGGGAAAATGATACTCACCGGTTTCTAACGTCAGCTTGTTTTGCAACAACGCAAAGAGACTCGATTTACCGCAACCATTGGGTCCGATGACAGCATATTTATGCCCCGGATAAAAATCCACACTGCTCGGCTCAAGCAAGGTTTTGGTGCCTCGCATAAAAGAGATGTTGGATAATTTGATCATAGAGCCTCAGACGTAAAAAAATAAAACAGAAATGCAGCTAGTTGGGGTAACAGATAGCTTTTACGGATTATATCAGAATCCACTAAGAAGCGATGATAATTGCGACTTTACGCCACAAAAAAACGAGAAGTAACCCAAATCACACTTTTATGGGTATAATAAGCACGCTTTTTATCATTTTACGTAGAGAACACCATGTCTAAGAAAACTCGCAAACGTTTTATTGCAGGTGCCACTTGTCCCAAGTGCAAAGCCCAAGACTCAATCATGCTGTACTTTGAAAATAATGTCGAAAAGCTACAATGCGTGAAGTGTGATTACCATGATGTACAATCACAAACGGATGTCGCCCAGGCGGGTCAGAACTCTGCAGATGTCATTGGTGTGTTTAAACCATAACAGAGCTCCACTATTCAGATGACTTTGTCAGAGGAGTGGAGGTATCTAATTTCACACTATTACGCTGTGCACGATTGAGTATTTATCTTTTAATAATGCGGCGGTGGTGTTTCTTCTTCTGGCTTTGCAATATTAGACGGTTCGATAGATTTCATTTTATCCATCATATGATCAACCTTAAAACTCAACTGATCCATGGTCAGTTGTTGGTTGCTCAACGCCTCATTTAACTGCTCAATCGTATCATCTTGAAAAGCCACTTTCGTTTCTAAATCCACCACTTGGTTCTCTAACGTTTCGATGGTTTTTTGCAATTGCGCGATGAGCGAGCTTGGATCTTGGGACCACAGGTTTTCTGTCATAATTACATTCTCAAACTACTTTTACATTAGTCTACCATGCAAAGACCTACAACGTCGCTAATAGTCGATAAAGCGTATTCAAATCCACCGGCTTGCCAATATGATGTGCAAATCCGACACTTTCATAATATTCAATATCGGCCTCTGCGGTGTTGGCTGTAATGGAAACAAAGATACTATCACTGCCCGAACTTTGCATTTGACGGCAGGCTTCCACCCCATCCATAACCGGCATTTGAATGTCCAAAAACACAATGTCAGGTTTTAAAATAGCATGTAAATCAATCGCTTCCTTACCATTTGCCGCAACCATAACCTGTGCTTTGGTATCTGCCATCATGGCACAAAATATCGCTTGGTTTATTTCATTATCTTCTGCCAAGACAATCTTTTTGCCTTCTAAATTAGGCACAGGTTCTTGCTCGGATTGCTTTGGTCGGGAGACAGAAATTGCACGTGTCAAAGGTAAACGTGTGGTAATGGTGGTACCCACATTCAGTTGACTTTCCACCTGAATATCACCGTGCATTAATTCCACCAAGCCCAAACTAATCGGCATTCCTAAACCGGTGCCACCATAACGTCGAGTAGTCGATGTGTCTGCTTGCGTAAATCTATCAAATAATTTATCAACAAAATCTTGGGACATACCTCGACCAGTATCTTCGATTTTGATAATCAGTGTGGATTTTGGCTCCTCAGTACTACTGACATGAATAACAATAGTTCCTTTATCTGTAAACTTAATCGCATTTGATATGAAATTTAGGAGGACTTGTTTTAAACGAAGCGGATCTCCCATCCACCCATCTATAAAATCATCCGCTAGGGTATATGAGAACAATATTCCTTTGACCTTGGCCAAAGGATACATTTCGGACATCAACGTTTCTAAAACCGCCACTAAATTAAATGGTATTTCCTCTAGAGTGATGCCGTCATCTTCAATCTTCGAAAAATTTAATATATCGTTGATCATATTTAACAACGATACCATTGAATAATTAGCATTCGTGATAAGGCCCTTGGCACTTTCACTCAATGGCTGTCGATCAAGTAATTGCAGGGAGCCATGAATACTGTTCAATGGAGTACGGATCTCATGACTCATATTTGCTATGAACTCCGATTTAGCCGTGTTTGCATCCTCAGCTTTTTGCCGTTCTTGCGCTAGATTTTCATTGGCTAACGCAAGTTCTACTGTCCGCTCTTTTACCTTATCGTTTAACGAATCATTCATTTGTGTAATAACGGCTAGCATCTCGTTAAAGCGTTGCCCTAAGGTTTTGACTTCATCAATATTTGTTGTAATGGTTAAGCCTAATTTTGGGTTTTCTTTCATCGTGACCGTTTGTTCAGTTAGGTTTTCAATCGGCTTAGTGACCAGCCTAGCCATAAAGAAACCAACCAATAGAATACTCGCGATAATTACAAAACTCACCAAGATAAACACTCTGACGATTTCATAGAGCCCACTAAGGACCTCCTCATGGTGAATTTTGGCGACCATACCCCAATCATACTCATCGATATACCGAGTAGAAGCGACGACTTTGTTACCTGCATAATCGACAGCATCCCAAAGAATAAGATCCTGACCGGCCAATGCCCTTGTGATCGGTACCCTTAGTTTGTCCTTGGAGACGATGCGTTTGAAGGCACCTTCATTCTCATATTTTGTGGGTGATGCAAATAAAGCATCACCGTTTTGATCTCTAACCGCGACAATCCATTCCCCAGTGTCGCCCAAATCATGGCCTTGTTCGACTATTTGATTGATGAAATCTGGCGTAAAACTGACTTTGATAAACCCTATATTCACCCTGTCTAGGACTAAATTTGCAAAACTATTCATAACCGTCTGGCCTTGCATGTCTTCTAGTTCAATATTGGGTACGATTTGATTGTTCAATATTTTAGAATCAACGTGTTCCGACAAGGTCGAAACAATGGGTTCTCCATTTTGCTTATAAATAGAAATTTCTTGTATATTCAAAATCGAAGAGCGGGCGTCATTAATGATATGTTGCACCCTTTGTAAGTGAGCTACATCATTGGTTTCGATGAACAATTTTAAACTGCGGCGCAATTGGGTTCGACTGGTAATCAAAGCGGTATTATCTTTAATGCGCTGAGCGCTAGACAATATTCTAAATTTTGCGATTTGAGTGATCGCAGATAAGCTTTCTTCCACTTGTTTTTTGTGTTGTTCAGTCACCATCGACACTAGAAAATAAAAACCTAACACCAAAGGTACTAAGGTCGAAAAAATCAACACACCAAGTAAACTATGCCTTAATTTCAATCCGCCACCTCTCCTTCATCTATGGCTTTATAATGTTATCCTTTTAGTGTAGACCGAGATTTCTACATAGCAGAAAATATTTTTTTACTGAAGTATGGATGTACCAAAGAAGTCTCCCCCCCTTCTTTTTAATGACTTATTGCCTTGTGCCATATCTCAAAAAAACCACTAGAACTCAACGAAGCGGGTATCTCACTGTCTGGCATAAAATCGACGCTATGCACCATCGCAGTCGGCATAGACGCATCCGGATGTACACCAACCTTGTATCTAGCGAGGCGTTCTCCGGTTTGTACATCCCATAAGTCCAGAGCTCTAGATGGTGAGCCAGTAAGCAAATACTTACCATCTTTGCTAAATTTTAAAGCGGTTATGATTTTTTGGCGTTCAAAGTATTGCAAAGTACTGATGAGTTGTCCGGTGGTGATATCCCAGATCTTGGAGTGGTCTTTACTATCTGCGGTGAAGGCGTAACGCCCATATTCATCCAGACCGACCATAGAGACCCGACTTTGATGCTCAAATTTACGTAGGACTTGTGCGGTACGGGTATCCCATAACAAGGCTGTATAGTCATTACTCCCTGTCAGTGCATAAAAACCATTCGGCGATAAATCTACGGCATTGATTTTTTCCGTATGCCCCATAAACTCCAAACGTCGCCCGGTTTTAGGATTCAGTAACAGGACGGAGCCATCGCCACGACCCACTAACAATGTTTCCCCTTTTTTACTCACCGCGATATCTCGTATACTCGCAATATCTATGCGCCAAAAACCCACTGGCTCACCCACGGTTAAATCCCATAAAGCAAATGCTTCACGATCCGCCGTCATCGCATACAATCCATCAGCCGAGATATCAATTTTGGTCACTAGGTTGTTGGCATCACCTTCATGACGCCAATCAAACTTCAATTGTCCCGTCGACAATTCCCACACTTTGACACCATTATTGACACTCGACACAATCCCCACATCATAAGCGGTGAGAATATCAGCAGATAACGCACCTCCTACCGAGAGATCAATCCGTTGTTCAGGTGCATCTTCGGGAACTGAACACGCACTTAACAAGCTCACAGAAAGGAGAATAAATAGCCGAAAAAGTTGGAAAAGCGGACAATTTCCAGTAGATTGCACGTTATACCAAAACTTTGATTTAAAATTCTTTTTTAATTCACACATATAATTATAAATAGACAACTCGGAGATGTCCCAGAATGAAACATTCTTTAGCTGCCATTGCAGTGTTATCAGTATTAAGTTTAACGGCTTGTAACCAAGAAACTAAAGCACCAGAAGCTGCTGCTGAAAGTGCGCCTGTGGTATTCAACACACCAGCTGAAAAACAAGCGTATGCGTTAGGTGCAAGTATGGGAGCTTTTGCCGTATCCCGTAAAGAGCAACTCAACGAACTCGACATGGATATTGATGAAGCAATGTTACGTCGCGGCTTTGAAGATGGTTTGACTAAAAACTCACAAATCCCATTAGATGAGATGCAACAGATTATTCGTAACTCTGACCAGGAAGTACGTGCCAAACAAGAAGCAATGGCTAAGCAAGCGGCTGCCAGTAATATCGAAACAGGCAAAGCTTTTCTAGCTGAAAATGCTACAAAAGAAGGTGTCGTAGTCACTGAGTCAGGCTTACAATACCAAGTGTTAGTTGCCGGTACTGGCACAAGCCCGAAAGCGACAGACACTGTGCGCGTTCACTATCAAGGTACGTTACTAGATGGTACTGAGTTTGATTCATCTTACAAACGTGGTGAACCAGCTGAATTCCCATTAAATCGTGTCATCCCTGGCTGGACTGAAGGCGTACAACTGATGAAAGAAGGCGCAAAGTTCAAGTTCTTTATCCCTTCTGAACTGGCTTACGGCGAACGTGCAACCGGTGCAATCACACCAAACTCCACACTGATATTTGAAGTTGAGTTACTGGATGTGGTTTCTGCAGAAGCACCTGCAGCGGAATAATTACAAACAAGTCATTATAAAGCCGACGTAATTAAATGAAGTGACCCCAAAAACTTGGACACTTTACTAAGCGGCTTTCAAGGCCTGATTT
>NZ_JANATA010000268.1 GCF_024199005.1 Opacimonas viscosa | reverse complement strand
CATCAACAGGAAACGCGTCTACCTGTTGGAGAATGGCTTGTTCGGTGCGTTCTATGCTAAATGACAAAGTGGCCTTTTTGAGTGCATTCCCTTTTTCGTAATACGCAAAGGAAGCATCGAATTGTTTACTGTCCTCAAGCGCTTTACCTAAAGCAAAGCACAAGTGCACCTTGTCATCTACCGACAACGACGGTGACTCTGCCCTGTCCTGCATCCTACTGATTTCCTCGTCGGTAGACCGATAGGA
>NZ_JANATA010000267.1 GCF_024199005.1 Opacimonas viscosa | reverse complement strand
CAATACTTCCGGCGCGAATGGCTTGGAGAGATAGTCTGTTGCGCCATCGCGCATAGCCTGCACGGCATCGTCGATAGTGGCATAGGCCGTCATCAACAGTACCGGCAAATTGGCGTCTTTGGCTTTAATTGCTTTCAACAAGGCCAAGCCATTCATTTCGCCCATTTGGATATCGCTCACCACAATATCAACAGGTTGACGGCCCAGCATCATAATGGCTTGCTCGGCACTGTCTGCAGCAACGACC
>NZ_JANATA010000266.1 GCF_024199005.1 Opacimonas viscosa | reverse complement strand
AATGACCGTATCGTCAGTCAACGTTTGCTTTGACGCCAACTTCGCTTTCACCGCCTGGCCTTTTTCAGCAGCAAGCCGTGAGACCAGCGACAGTGGCGTTTCGTTCAGGCGCGGCGATTCGTCAATATCGGCGGGTTGTATAGTATGAGCTATGTTCATTTGCTTGAGCAACGCGGTGCGTCTTGGTGATGCCGACGCTAACACTACCGATTTTGTCATTGTCTTACCCTTGGAATTAACAAAAAGG
>NZ_JANATA010000265.1 GCF_024199005.1 Opacimonas viscosa | reverse complement strand
ACCTTTCCGGTGGGCAAGCGTCTGTTCGGCCCGGCAAAGGGGCTGGTGCGTGCGGTGCAGCCCCTGTCGCTCTCCGTCGAAGAAGGCGAGACACTCGGGATCGTCGGGGAGTCGGGCTGCGGTAAAACCACCCTGGCGCGGATGCTTGTGGGGTTGCAGCCACCCTCTACCGGCACGATTGAAATCAACGGTGCGCCCTTGGACGCCGCCGATCCGGCGGTGTTTGGCCGCAAGATCCAGTATGTGTT
>NZ_JANATA010000264.1 GCF_024199005.1 Opacimonas viscosa | reverse complement strand
GACATCTTTCAAATCTTCTTTGCTTACGTCGACAGCGCGGGTTGCCCCCATTTTTTTAGCCAGTTCAAGACGGTAAGGATTGATGTCGGTAACAACGACATGTCGCGCACCTACGTGCTTAGCGACTGCTGCAGCCATAATACCGATAGGTCCAGCACCTGTAATAAGCACATCTTCACCGACTAGGTCAAAACTTAGCGCTGTGTGAACGGGATTACCAAACGGGTCGAAGATAGACGCGAGGTCGT
>NZ_JANATA010000263.1 GCF_024199005.1 Opacimonas viscosa | reverse complement strand
ACTCTCTTTTGGTGCCGCGTACGTGGGAAATCCCTAACACCAGACAACCCATTCCATTGCGGTGTCTGGACCTTTGCGGATTTATCCGAAGAACGCCCCGTCGTATCACTCACCCAGCGTGAACGCGAAGTTGCCATCCTAACGTGCCGGGGCTTAACCTCCAAAGAGATTGGCCTAAAACTCGACCTTAGCTATCGCACCGTCGAAGAATACCGCGCCCGCCTGCTAAAGAAATTCGGCGCTCGAAA
>NZ_JANATA010000262.1 GCF_024199005.1 Opacimonas viscosa | reverse complement strand
CGCTTCAAAATCCAGGCCTTTGTTCAAGCCCTCTGCGATATCGACGTGATCTTTTACTTCAAAGTCGAACTGAGGAATCTCGCCCCATACCAGGATTTCCTGGTTTTCGGTTTCATCTTTTCCTACCGGCACGCTTTCATGCGGTAAGTTAGGAATACCCAGCGTCAGTTCATTAATGTAAGCCAATAAGGTGTTGAGTTCCGCTTTCGCCGCGTCCAACTGTTGACCCAAATCTGACACTTCAGCCA
>NZ_JANATA010000261.1 GCF_024199005.1 Opacimonas viscosa | reverse complement strand
AAGCAGAAAATCTGCGGCGCACAGCTATCAGGAGATAAAATAGTCAGTCAAAGTGGTATCGAGTACTTATCACTGTTCGAAAGTATTGCTGCGGTAAATGAAAAGGGCAAAGTAGATACGGAACTGCTGTCATTCCATTCATCCAAGCAGTTGGCTTTTAGAAAGGAGTTAGACCTGTCAAAGCGCGAATACTTTAAAGCAGGTATAGCCGGTGAATTTTGGAGTCATCAATGGTCAACTGAGTTGCC
>NZ_JANATA010000260.1 GCF_024199005.1 Opacimonas viscosa | reverse complement strand
GTAGGCCGTCTAAATTGGCATGTTTCACAACCTTAGCTTGTCTTCTTGGCAGTGCTTTCCACATCGGTGAATCTGCTAAATTAAGCCAAATAATATCCCAGCTATCACTCACAATACTCACTTCAAAGCTTTGCTTAGCAGGCAATACAATCAACTCTCCCGCGTGTAGTTCGAATATGCCTGATGGAGTTCGAAAAACACCACTGCCTTTGAGCGAGTAAAAAAGTGTGTGATTGGGCGGCGTAACAC
>NZ_JANATA010000259.1 GCF_024199005.1 Opacimonas viscosa | reverse complement strand
CGTCGAGTTCTGAACAGTCGCCGGTAAAGCCATAACCTGACGCTCAATGAGGTCGTGTTTACCCAGCTTCGCTAACAATCCCAAATACAGTGACACAGCGCGCTGGTTGTCGGGATACAACGCAATACAGCTTTCCAATAAAAACTCAGCGTCGTGGTAAACCTTCATTTGGATGCCAATTTCGGCCAATAGCATCATGGCGTCGGGCTGGTGCTTGTGTTGCTGAAGAAATTGCCTGCAAACACGCTC
>NZ_JANATA010000025.1 GCF_024199005.1 Opacimonas viscosa | reverse complement strand
CGCTATGTAACAGAAGCCCCGTGATCAGACTTGCTCTGTCGCGGGGTAGTTCACTGTTTGTTCTTTAGGGAGGCGGTATCGACCAAGCACATACCAATTTCCAAAATAATACCCTGAGGAATATCACAATGCAGTGCTTCACAGGCTGCAGGAACAAGCTGCACTGGATGAAAATCCTGAGATACCCACCATGAAAGTGGCGGTTCACCATTTTCCGTGTAGGGAACGTTGGTATTGTTGCACGCTTCAACCCAGGCTAAAAAATCAGGATGACTCTCAATCCAAAGAGCAATATCCTCTTGGTTTGGACCACCATTCTTTGCTTCAAGGTAAGGTGTAAATAGTAAGGTTTTCATAATCGACCAGTGTGTAGCTGTTAAGTATGCTTTGACTACACTTAACTATAATTTATACAGTAAATTAAAATAAACTTTATATAAAAGCATAATTTAACACTTCTCATTCATAATTGAAATTATAAAACATCAAACGTATGCACTAAGATTAACAAACAATATACATTTTGTATGCATAACTAAAGTATACATTATTTATAAATTACAATAATTTCTCGCTAACTCCAAATGCGCTCCCACCAGTTTTTTTTCTTTTTCGACGGTGCTTTTGGTGCCGGTACTGGCGCTATTTGCCCCGTACACGTCTTCGCCTGCTGCGGTAATTTATCAATGATTGCTGGAACGGATATACTGTTAGTACAACCTGGCTGCATTCTTAAACCTGTACCTGATTCAAAATGAGCAATGCCTAAGTTAGCTGGGAAGCGCTGCGATAAAGATTTGGGCGCCATCTGTTTTTGCCAATCAATAAACACTTGTAATGCACCACTACTACCAGACAAACCCGTTTGTTGATTACTATCATCACCCATCCAGATGGTTGCCACTAGATTTCTATCAAAGCCAGCAAACCAACTGTCTCTGTAATCGTTGGTTGTGCCAGTCTTTCCCGCCATATTGATCGTTGGAAAATGTTTATCGAGTGCCTTTGCAGTCCCCGTTTTAGTGACTTTGTGTAAGGCATAGTTCAATAAATAAGTGACATCTTCAGATACTCTTTGTGCACTATAGTTGGCCTGTTGCCACAACAGAACATTTCGGGTAGATACCACAGCTGAAACCGTGTGTAATGGACGATAAAGCCCGTTATTCGCTAATGTTTGGTACATTTGATTGACGCTAAAGGGCGCCAAATTAATTGCTCCGAGTGTGATCGCTGGTAATTCAGGAATCGGCTCTTCCACGCCTAGTTCGGCCAACATATTGACTAAATTAGGTAAACCAATATCTAAAGCCAAATGGACAGCTGGTAAGTTATAAGAATGCGTCAAAGCTGACAACAATGATACTTTGCCACGAGTTCTCTGATCGGCATTTTGTGGTTGCCACACCTTGCCCTGCTCATCTTCAAGTGTAATTAATTCATCGACCAAAATACTCGCTAAATGATAGCGTTCTGGCTGCGCTAAAGCACCTAAATATATTGCCGGTTTGACTAAAGAGCCAATCGAACGTTGGATATCTAATGCACGATTAAAACCCTGAGCATCAGGTTGCTTGTCGCCCACGATGACTCTGACCCCACCAGAACGATAATCACTGACAACCATCGCAGCTTGTAGATTAGGTAAGTTGCGGGCGTTAGCTATGTTAACTGTCCGTTGTGTTAATGCCTTTTCTGCACGTCGTTGCGCATTAATATCAAGTGTCGTAAATACTTTTATTCCAGATTCACGCAGCTCAGGGTCAACCAACACCGTTGTCAGTTCACGGCGTACTTGCTCCATAAATGCAGGATGCTGCCCACTTGCTAAGCTTGCCCCAGAAGCAACATACAGCGGAGATTCCAATGCGGCTAGATACGTTGCCTTATCGATTTTATCTGACTCAAACAAGATACGTAGCACTAAATCACGACGGGTTTTCGCACGCTCAGGTTTGCGCCTAGGGTTATAAAAAGAAGGGCCTTTAAGCATTCCTACTAAGGTCGCTATTTCCGGCAGGTTTAACTCATTGAGTGGTCGATCAAAATAAAAGTGACTGCCCAAACCAAAACCATGCACGGCTTTTCTACCGTTCTGTCCAACAAACACCTCATTCAAGTAGGCCAGAATGATCTCGTCTTTGCTATACCGAGCGTCTATCACTAGGGACATTAACGCTTCTTTTATTTTTCGTGTGTAAGACTGCTCCCGAGTCAGATACAGGTTTTTAACTAACTGTTGGGTCAGTGTACTGCCACCTTGGACTTTTTTTCCCGCAGAGATATTCGCCAACAAGGCACGTGCTATTGCTAATGGGTTTACGCCCCAATGAGAATAGAAGTTACGGTCCTCAACCAAGACCAAAGCATCGATCAACAAAGGCGGTAGATCAGCTTTTGTCACTAACATGCGATCTTCTCTACTTCCTGAAGACATTCGCGTGACCAACCAAGGCTCCAGACGGATCTCATTCGTTGTTGTTTGATCGCGGGTTAACTCAGTAATCCGTGCATTGCGCCAACGCAGGGTCAACTCTGATGCAGGTAAGAATCCATCAGGAAAATGAAAAGCCCGTCGAAACAGCGTTAACGTATCTTTGTTAACGGCATATTCACCTACGGAAGATACGGTAGATACTTTGCGATAACCCAATAACTTCAGTTCATCTACCACCTCTTTTGGAGAGATTTCTTGTTTCAAAGACAGCGTTAATGGGCGAGCAAAAATCTGCGCTGGAACCTGCCATTTATTCCCAGAAAAATGTGGCTTAATTTGGGCGTCCAAATAAAACAAGTATGCCAATAATACCGTTACACACACGATACTAAAGGACCAGAAATGTCTCTTGAACCAACTCCAAAATTTACTCATAACACCTTGTAGACCACTTTTGTGAAAAAAGTTTTGCAATACTTACCGTCCAGAATTGTAGCACACAGGCCCGAAGAAAAAGAACTTCTCAACAAACATATAACACTCTAGTCTTGGTCGCATAGACATTTATTGGATGCAGCTTTAATATCTTGAAAAAGGATATTAGTGAGGTAAGGAACTACTGTGGACACCAACGAACAACAAAAAATTCTAGAAAACATTAACAAATATGCTCATGTTTTTAATGCGATGGTACAGGATGCTTTGAGTAAGCAAACTCAGCAAGGCTCAGCAGAAGAGCATATTAGTGCGCTGTTTGATCCCAATAAACTCCTGTCTCTGATGTCTGATGATGTAGAAATCGACTCTCAAAAACTACTGCAATCACAAATGCATTTTATGGAGCAACAAACATCATTGTGGCAAGAAGCCAGCAAAGCAATGATGGGTGAAAAGTTTGTTCCTATTGTCAACGAACAGCGGGGTGATCACCGCTTCAAGCATGATGAATGGTCAGAGAATCCTGTATTTTCGTACATGAAGCAAGCGTATCTGTTGAATTCCCAGATGCTGGAAAGTGTTGTGGATGCAATGTCATTCAAAGATACCAAGACAGCTGAACAAATCAAATTCTACACGCGCCAATACATAAACTCAGTTTCACCGACAAACTATGTATTAACCAACCCAGAAGTGTGTGAAGAACTATTAAAAACAAATGGTGAAAGCATCATTAAAGGCATGCAAAACTTCATGTCTGATCTAGAAAAAAGTCCTATTGAAGCGCTCAAAATTACCCAAACTGACTCAGACGCGTTTACTGTAGGGGAGAACTTAGCGAATACTCCTGGAGCAGTCGTTTTTCAAAATGAAATGATGGAATTGATTCATTATCGTCCTAAAACGACCAAAACATTTACCAACCCTATATTATTCACACCACCCTTCATTAATAAATATTATGTGTTGGATTTGGATCAAAAGAAATCGATGGTTAAAGCCTTGCTTGAAGCAGGACATGAAGTGTTTATGATTTCTTGGGTCAACCCGGAGGCTGATTTATCGGACAACGATTTTACCGACTATATGAAACTAGGGCCTTTAGCTGCATTGGACGTAGTTTGTGAAATCACCAAAGCGAAACAAGTTAACCTCACTGGTTTTTGTGTCGGTGGCACCTTAAGTAGTGTAACAACTGCCTATCTCCGAGCCCAAGGGGATACTCGGATTGGCTCACTCACGTTATTTACTACCTTATTGGATTTTGCTGAGCCTGGTGAAATTGGTAACTATCTCACCGAAGATATGCTACAAATGCTTGAACAAAACGCAGAAGTCAAAGGCATCTTTGATGGACGGATCTTAGGTTTATCGTTTAGCCTCTTGCGGGAAAACAGTCTCTTTTGGTCATTTTTTATCAAAAATTACCTACAAGGCAAAGACCCTGCCCCTTTTGATATTTTGTATTGGAATTCTGACTCAACCAATATCACCGCGGCTTGCTACAAACAATATCTAAGAACAACTTACTGGGAAAATAAATTAATAACACCTGGCGCATTTATCATTGATAATGTACCCATTGATTTGTCCAATATTGATGTACCCGTCTACTCTTTGGCTACTATTGCAGACCATATTGTACTCTGGCAATCGGCATACCAAAGCATGCAACACGTTGGCAGTGATGTTCGTTTTGTCTTGGCAGGCTCAGGCCACCTAGCAGGTGTAATTAACCCTATCGAAGGCGGCAAGTACCCACATTGGATCAATGACGAACTAGGCACTGATGCAGAAGCTTGGTTCGCCGGGGCTACCCAGCATGAAGGTAGCTGGTGGAGTGATTGGCATGCATGGTTAGCGCCAAAATCGGGCAAATCTACGAAAGCGCTCATACCAGGAAGTCACCCTAACTACCCCAGTGTTTATCCAGCACCAGGACAGTATGTCTTAAAGCGTCTTTAATATATTGCACTGCACCATTTTTCTTTTGACCTGAGTATCTCCTTCAAGTAGTCTAAAAATAGACTACTAAGGAATACTCTGTGATATCCATAAAAAAATACCCCAACCGTCGTTTATACGATACCAGCAAAAGTGTTTATATTAATCTGGAAGATATTAAACGCATGATCAATGATCGTATAGAGTTTGAGATAGTAGATTCAAAAACCAAAGACGTCATTACAAAATCGGTGTTACTACAAATCATTAGTGAATCAGAAACCAATCAAGCCCAATCATTACTCACCGACAAATTGTTACAGCAGCTGATTCGTTTTTATGACTCAGATATGCAACCTGTACTGCGACAATACCTTGAGCAGTCGTTGGTATCGTTTATGGAACAACAAGATCAAATGCAAGGTATGATGAAAACTATGGTCGATAGCACTCCGCTGGGGATGTTTAGCAAAATGATGGAAAGCAATATGCAGGCATGGCAAACTACCAAGAAAAACGAAGATAAAGGTCAGTAAACATTTATGGTCGATATGTGCCCTTGTGGCAGCCAACAAACATATGCGTCATGCTGCTACCCTTTCATCAAAGGGAAATTACCTGCGTCTTCTCCAGAAAAGCTGATGCGCTCTCGCTTTACAGCTTATGCCACCGGCAACTTTGCGTATGTTTTGCATACCTACGCCCAAGCGCAACAAAGCGAGCTTTCACTCATTGATTTAGCACAAGATGCAGATCTCACAGAGTGGTTAGCTTTAGATGTACTCAATGCTCATGCCCAACAAGTAACATTCAAAGCCTATTACCGCTTTAATAAACAACTCTACATGATGCATGAAATTTCAGATTTTGTGCTAGAACAGGAAGAATGGCGCTATACATCTGGTGTGATTCAGAGTGATAGTGGAATCTGTAAAATCGAAAGGAATGCGCCTTGTTTTTGTGGCAGTGGTAAAAAATATAAAAACTGCCATCTACACTAATCCTTAATTACATAGCTTTCAGTTCTAAGGTCTGAGCTCTCAGCTCTCACCTCTCCGATATTAGGTATTTAAACCCTACTTTTTTGCGCACCGCACCATTTTTAATTTATATAATATTCAATTACTTAAAACAAATACCAATAAATAATGTTGCAATGCAACAATTTAAGCTTGACTAATCTTTGACCAATACATTATAGTTAGAACATACAAATGTTGCAGTGCAACAAACGAGTCAAAATTGATAAAGGAAAGCATCATGTTTGGTAAATTTACAGAGCAAGTCAAAAAGTCATCACAACCTATGGGTTCTTTGGTTGCGTTCAACACCAAAATGCTCGAATCATTTTCACAACAACAAACCGAATTTTTCACTGGATTAATGGCTGACAGTGTCAAATACGTAGAATCAATCAGCGTACAAACTGAAGTCAAAGGCGTCATTGCAGCTCAGTCTGTTTATGCTGAAGCCGTCAAAGAGCGCCTAGCACATACTTCAAAAGAAACTTACGGCAAGATGAATGAAATACGCGATGAGTACACAGCAGTATTAAAATCAACGATGAATGATATGCCAAGTCCTCAGGATGTTGCTCAAGAGATGGCTAAAGCCTCGGTTTCGAACAAACCTACAGCAGCGCCTGTAAAGCCTGCAGCCCCAAAGACCACAGCCAAAAAAGCTGCACCCAAAGGCAAACCGGTAGCGAAAAAGACGACTGCAAAGCCAGCTAAACCAGCAGTGAAAACGGCATCTATCAGTGCTCCAAACGCTGACACAAAGGCAAGTGTAAAAACAGCCCCTAAACCTGCCGTTACCGCACCTAAAGCAGAGACGAAAACACCAGAAGTGAAAGCTGCACCAGTGAATGCTGCGAATACACCTGCGCCACAGACGCGTGTAGCACCGACAAAGAATACATCGCCAGCCCCTAAAACGGCTGCGAAAAAATAATACCCAATTTTAAATAAACGGAGAAATACCATGTTTGATCAATTAAACGCACAACTTAAAGAGTCAATGAAACCAGTTACGGAATTAGCATCTTTAAACATGTCTGCTTTACAAGACATCGCTGAAAAGCAAAATGCATTATTCTCTACTTTACTTAACAACGGCATGTCTTTTGTAGAAACTGCGTCTCAACAAAAAGACGTTATGAGCTTGGCGGAAACGCAAAAAGCCTATGTTGAAGGTTTACAAGAAACCGTTACTGATGCTGCTAAAGAAACATATGAAGTTATTACAGCTGCACAAAAACAAGCAACTGATTTAATCAAAGCGTCTTCTGAAGAGTTTTCAAGCAAAGTTGCTGCTGTTGCAAAATAAGTAAGACCCGATAAACACTTCGCTGTTCCTCACTCTTGGGTGCAACACGAAGTGTTTTTTTCCACCTCAATTTAGCTGTATTCACCTTGTGTGTCTTAGATCGGGAGAAGTTCTATGAATAATTATCAAGCCTATGATTTTTTATCACGCGGCGCGCATTTCATGCATGAAGGCTTTAGCCTAATTAATGATATAACCACCAATCCTACAAATCCATTTGCCTATACCTGGGCAGGTAGAGTATCTAACGCCACATTAGAAACGATGATGCGTCTGACCCGTCGTTATGAAAAGCTGGGGTTCAATATCGAAGAGGTGTACTCTGATGAACAAGCCTATCTGGTTAAAGAAGAAACCGTTTTAGCAAAGCCCTTTTGTGACCTTATCCATTTTAAAAAAATCGGCAAGAAGGATCAGCAAAAAGTACTGCTTGTTGCGCCATTATCCGGACACTTTGCCACGCTATTAAAAGGCACGGTTGAAGCCTTATTACCTGACCATGAGGTGTATATCACTGACTGGGCTGATGCCAGAGAAGTCCCTGCCTCAGAAGGTCCTTTCTCATTTGATAGCTATGTTACTTACCTGATAGAGTTTATGCAGTTTTTAGGCCCTGACACACATCTTATTGCGATTTGTCAGCCGACCGTTCAAGCGTTAATTGCAACAGCTATCTTAGCTGAAAACAATGATGCAGCCACGCCAAAATCATTAACATTAATGGCTGGCCCGATTGATCCATCCCAAAATCCTACGCGGGTCAATGACTTTGCCCAAGAGCGTCCCATGAGTTGGTTTGAAAATATCGCTATCATGGAAGTGCCATATGGCTACCCTGGTCAAGGTCGAAAAGTCTATCCAGGCTTTATGCAACTCGGTGGTTTCATCTCCATGAACCAAGAAACGCATACCAAAAAATATATGAATTTCTTCCAAAATATTCTGGTTGGAGAGAAAGAAGATAGCGACCGTTTTCGTGCCTTTTATGATGAATATATGGCTGTATTAGATATTCCGGCTGAATTTTACCTTGAAACTATTGAGCGTATTTTCAAGAACAACGAATTAGCCAATGGCCAAATTACCTATAAAGGTAAACCTGTTGATTTTTCTGCGATTAATAATACTGCTTTATTAACCGTGGAAGGGGCTGACGATGATATTTGTGGCTTAAGACAGACTGAAGCGGCTCAAGATATATGTACTGCAATCCCGAAAGACATGCGTAAACACCATGTACAGATGGGTGCAGGTCATTATGGAATATTTAGTGGTTCTAAATTTCGCCAACACATTCGCCCCTTGATTACTGAGTTTATCCGTAAATACGACTAAACGAAGATACTGTTGAAACTCCTTGCACTGTTTGGCATCTAAGATAATATAAGATTGTCTTATTTGCCAAAACAAGGATAGCAATGCGCTTCTCAACTGCTTTTTTTTTCATACTTTCTCCAATATTTCTTAGCTCCATAACCAGTACACAAGCCAACGAATTTTCGAGTTGCGTCGCCGAACTCCGCGCACAAGCTAGCCAGCAAGGCATTACCGAAGATACCCTCAATAAAACCCTTGATTCTGCCCAACAACGACAACGAGTCGTGCAACTCGACCGTAACCAACCTGAGTTTTTGTCCACATTTGAAGATTATTACACCAAGCGAGTCAACGATTGGCGGATCAGCAAAGGTAAAGAAAAATATCAAGAACACAAAGCCTTTTTGCATGATTTAACCAAGCGTTATGGTGTACCTGGACCATATTTAATGGCGTTTTGGGGCCTAGAAACTAACTTCGGCAACTACAAGGGTAAGATCCCTACGATTGATGCATTAACTACATTAGCTTGTGAACCTCGTCGTAAAAGTTTTTTTACTAAAGAACTATTAACCGTTTTAGATATTATCCAAACCAATCAGCTCGAGGTAGGCACATTAAAAGGGTCTTGGGCTGGCGCTATGGGGCATACACAATTTATGCCTACAACATATGCCCAGTATGCCATCGATGGTGATGGTGACAATAAAATTGATTTGTTTAATTCCGAACAAGACGCTTTAGCTTCTGCAGCAAACTTTTTACACCAGCTTGGTTGGCAAGCAGGTTATCGCTGGGGACGTGAAATTAAATTACCCGAGGGTTTTGATTACGCACTCGCGGATCGCAAACAACGTAAGCCTCTATCGTTCTGGCGCAAACAGGGAATAACCACGGTTTATGGTGAGCCTTTACCTGATATTGATTTATCCGCGGCAGTTATTATACCGTCAGGTTACAACGGTCCCGTTTTTTTAGCCTACCAGAACTTCAACATCATCATGCGTTGGAATAACTCACAATCTTATGCCATTGCAGTAGGAAAATTAGCAGAACAAATTAACAATGCGCCTGGTTTGGTGGTTCCTTTCCCCGCTAATGCAAAAATTCGTATTGAAGATGCCAAAAAACTCCAACGTAAACTGAAAGCGTTAGGCTATGAAATCAATGGTATTGACGGCATCATTGGTTCGGGGACACGGGCTGCGATTAGAGCATTTCAACTAGACCAAGGATTAGTCGCTGATGGTTTTGCTCATCCAGAAGTATTTGCTGCGTTAGAAAAACGCTGAAAAGAGAAAGGCTAGAAACGACGTTTACCTGAGTTAGCAAGTAAGATGTCGAGTCTAGCCCAAACCTACATCCTTATAACATCCTTGTAATGAGAGCCGCCCTGCTCCCAAACAAGACCTGTCAAAGGCTTAATACATGTGCTGACCACCATTGATAGACAAAGTGGAACCTGTAATGAAACCAGATTCATCGTCTACCAAAAAGGCAATACTGTTCGCAATATCTTCTGGACGACCTAGGCGACCGACTGGAATAGTACGAATAATTTTTGCTAAAACGTCTTCTGGTACGGCGCGTACCATATCTGTATCAACATAACCTGGAGCAATAGCATTAACTGTAATACCTTTACCAGCACCTTCTTGAGCCAATGCTTTAGTAAAACCGTGAATACCTGATTTTGCGGCTGCATAGTTAACCTGACCGTACTGACCAGCTTGGCCGTTTACCGAACCTACATTGATGATACGACCAAATTCACGTTCACGCATACCCTCGATCACTGCGCGACAAGTGTTAAAACATGAGGCTAAGTTCGTTTGAATAACAGCATCCCACTGCTCGAAAGACATACGGTGCATCGTACCATCACGAGTAATACCGGCGTTATTTACTAAAATATCAACTGGACCAAAATCATTTTCAATCTGTTGAATTGCAGTTTGCGTTGCTGCGAAGTCAGAAACGTCAAATTTAAATGCAGCGATCCCAGTGCGCTCTGTAAACTCTTGCGCTTTCTGGTCGTTACCGCCGTAATTAGCTACGACTGTGTAACCTTTTTCTTTTAACTTAATGCAGATTGCTTCACCAATTCCGCGTGTACCACCTGTAACTAATGCAACTCTAGACATAATAATTTCCTTGTTTCCTTGTTTGATAGGGGGAAATATGGTCCTATGTGGCTAATTTCCCACATCATATCTCACCACCGTCGAAGCCAACTCATTGAACAAATTTTCGACTTGCAGAGATTATATAACGATATTCTGTTCAAAATTCATGCGACTTTCGTTCTATTATATTAAATTATCATTTATATTTATAAATATATCGTTTTGCTTTTTAGTAACATCATGTTTTTATTAGAGTTAATTTTCTTCGGTGTTACGTACTTCATCTATATAAGAAAAATAAATATTCGCTATATTGATCAAGATCAAAATGTTCAGACTCGAAACTCTGCAAAACAGATGTAATTGCCAAGTTTAAAAAACTGTATTGCTCATTGGTCCATTTTTTCAATAATTCATGATATGCTCATTTAAATCAGGATCGAGCATTGCACGTGACACGTGCTAATTAATCATTGACTGTGTTGAACAGCCTCAATAATGGCAACAGCACCGTTGCCATTATTGACAAAATTAGTCCTAAGTTACGTTTGTTCTGAATCCCTATTTTTATTCATAGGAAGTATCAACTCATTATGCAACACTCATTTCGTCTTACTATCCAATGTCCAGACCAAATTGGCTTAGTCGCACAGGTGTCACAATTTTTAGCCCAATACGGCGCGACTATTTTGGAAGCTAACCATCATACGGACCTCACAACACAGCGATTCTTTATGCGTCACGAAATCCAAGCAGATAGCATGACGTTGGATATGGCTACTTTTACTGCTGCATTTATGCCAATTGCAGAAAAATTTAAAATGGATTGGCATATCTCTGACCCCGCGTCTTTGCCCAAAGTTGCTTTACTTGCCAGTCATGAAACGCATTGCTTGGCTGATTTATTACATCGCTGGCATACCGGCGAACTGGCATGTGAAATTCCATGTATTATTGCTAATCATCAGGCTATTGCTGATATTGCTGCTTGGTACAAAGTCCCTTTTTATTTTGTTAACTTCAAAAGCCAACCCAAAGCAGATGCTTTTGCTCAAATCGAAGCGATCTTATCTGAATTATCTGTGGACACTGTTGTGCTTGCTCGTTTTATGCAAATTCTACCAGAAGACATGTGTCATAATTGGGCAGGAAAGGCAATCAACATTCACCACAGCTTCTTACCATCTTTCGCTGGCGCTAAACCTTATCAGCAAGCCTATGACCGAGGAGTCAAATTGATTGGGGCTACCTGTCACTATGTGACAAGTGACCTCGATGAAGGGCCGATTATCGAACAACAAGTCATGCGTATCTCACATTCTGACTCAGCGACGGATATGGTCAGAAAAGGACGTGATTGTGAAAAGACGGCATTAGCGAATGGGTTGCGTTTTCACTTAGAAGACCGAGTGATTATTGATGCCAATAAGACAATTGTATTTGCGTAATCTCTGATAATTTTTTAATGTATCGTTGTGTATAAAAAAAGTTTTATATGAGTCCGGTTTGTCACCGACAAAATATGAAAATAAACAACAACGATGGATATAAAAATTATGAAAAAGCCTTTATTAACAGCACTTAGCGCAGCAATTGTAATTGCGTTAAGTGGTTGTAGTGAGACCAAAGCACCTACGACAGCTGCGGCTGCAACTGATGTGGTTGCCGCAGCAAAAAGCACTATCGACGACTCGATCGTCAAAGAAAATATTTTGTTACAAGATTTCACAGGTCCTTATGAAGGGGTCCCTGCATTTGATAAAATGAGCTTAGATCTTATCGTGCCTGCTGTAGAGTATGGCATGCAAGTGCAACTTGCTGAGATGGATGCCATTGCGAATAACCCGGCACCTGCCACTTTTGCCAATACGTTTGCAGCAATGGAACGAGCAGGAAAAGAACTCGACAATGTCTTTTCCTATTGGGGCATTTGGGCATCTAACATGTCAAGTCCAGAGTTCCGTGCCATTCAACGTGAGTTAAGCCCTAAATTATCTGACTTCAGCTCCAAAATTTCACAAAATGAAGATTTATTTGCGCGAGTCAAAGCCGTCTATGAAGGTGAAGAATATCCGACATTGACTCTAGAAGAGCAACGTATCGTCAAATCATCTTATGAAGGATTTATCAGAAGCGGCATTCTGCTCGATGAGGCTGGCAAGAAACGCACAGCGGAAATCAACAAACGCTTAGCGGAGTTATCTACTAAGTTTTCAGCCAATGTGCTTAATGACGAAGAAAACTATGTAACATTTTTCACCAAAGAACAAGCCGCAGGATTACCTGAGTCATACTTAAATGCAGCAGCTGCCGCAGCGACAGAACGTGGCAAAGAAGGCATGTTTGCCGTAACGAATACGCGTTCATCCATGGATCCGTTTTTGACGTATTCAGACAACCGCGAGTTACGTGAAACCGTCTGGACGAATTACTACTCACGCGGGAATAATGGTGATGAATTTGACAATAATGCCATCATCAAAGAAACCTTAGAATTACGTCACGAACGCGTACAACTATTAGGTTTTGATAATTACGCAACCTGGCGTTTGCAAGATCGCATGGCGAAAAACCCACAGAACGCTATGGATTTGATGGATAAAGTCTGGCCTGCAGCTCTTGCTAGAGTAGAACAAGAAGTTGCTGATATGCAAGCGATTGCAGATGCTGAAGGTGCAGATATTGAAATTGCGCCATGGGATTATCGTTATTACGCAGAAAAAGTCCGTAAAGACAAATATGCCCTGGATTCTGACGAAGTGAAACAATACTTCCAAATCGACAAACTACGTGACGCAATGTTCTACGTCGCAGAGCGCTTATTCAACTTCAAATTCACTCCTGTTAAGGCGGGTAGTGTGCCAGTATGGCATGAAGATGTGAACGTCTGGGAAGTCACCGACGCGACTACTGGCGAAAATGTTGGCCTTTGGTATTTAGACGCGTTTGCTCGTCAAGGTAAACGTTCAGGTGCATGGGCGACTTATTATCGCTCATATACAACGTTTGAAGGTGAAACAAATGTCCTATCTGCGAATAATTCTAACTTTGTCAAAGCACCAGATGGACAAACTACCTTAATTTCATTTGATGATGCCGAAACATATTTCCACGAATTCGGACATGCATTGCATTTCTTGGCAGCTGATGTGAAATACCCTTCTTCGCATTCAGGTGTACGTGATTACACAGAGTTTCAGTCGCAGTTGTTAGAACGATGGTTATTAACGGATGAAGTCATTGACCAGTTCCTAGTACATCATGAAACCGGAGAGCGAATTCCGGATGAGTTAGTACAGAAAATCAAGAATGCCTCCACGTTCAATGAAGGTTTTAAAACTACTGAATATATGGCATCAGCAATTATGGATCTGAAATACCACACCACCGATCCTGCACAAATCAAAGATATACAAACCTTTGAGCGTGAGACATTAGCAGCGATAGGAATGCCAAGTCAGATCCCAATGCGCCATCGCTCAACACACTTCCAACACATCTTTTCTGGTGAAGGTTATGCGGCTGCATATTACGGTTATATGTGGGCTGAAGTCCTTACATCTGATGCTGCAGAAGCCTTTGCAAACGCACCAGGCGGTTTTTACGATAAAGAAGTGGGTGAGCGCTTGGTGAAGTATCTTTTTGCAGTTCGCAATGCTATGGACCCTGCTGATGCATATCGCGCTTTCCGCGGCCGTGATGCAAAAGTTGAAGCGTTAATGCGCGACCGAGGCTTCCCAGTTAAAGCTGAAAATTAAGTCAAAGGAAAAAGTTACAGAACCTTGACTCATATTTTAACCTGAAAAGGAGTAGTATTTAGCTACTCCTTTTTTATTATGTGTTGTACTCCAAACACCCTTTTCGATTTAGATATCGTAGATATTTTTTGCAAAAAGGGCATTGAACCCACCCCACGAAATATACAGCCAGTTTGCCATAGCTGGGTTAGCTATGACGTTTTATTAAGAAATCCATCACTCGATTTTGTAACCAGATCGGCGTTAAGCGATTAAGCCAAAACGTCATTTTAGCCTGCCAACCTGGAATAATCATAAAACGTCTTTGGCTAATCCCTTTAATCATCACAGGTAATGCGTCATCGAGGGTTAATCTTCCGGCAAAGCTTTTCAAGATACGTGTAGCAGGGTGCATGGTTCTCGTTTCTGCTACCACCATGGGTGTGTCGATCTCGGGCGGACAAATTACCGAAATACTTATTCCTGTTCTGGCGTATTCCGCTCGTAAACATTGAGCAAAACCAAGTACAGCAAACTTTGAACTACCATAGGCTGTGTAACCAAAAATGCCTATCGTACCAGCCATAGAGGCAACCATAGCAAACCTCCCCCCCTTGCGCATTAGGGGTAAGCAGGCAGCCGCCAGATGCCGCGTACCCAGAACGTTTATCTGATAGCTAGTACTAAAATCATCTGCGGTTAAAGAGGTAAATGGGCCAGCTCTTAGGATACCGGCACAATTAACGACAATATGCGGGGCGCCTAAAGTGTTGTGTACTTGTGTAACTGCGGCCTGGACTGACGCATTATTTGCAATATTCGTATTGATGAAATAAGTGTTGGGATGACTGATGACAGATTGTAGTTCAGGATCTTGGGAGGCAGATAAATCTTCTTTACTGGTAATATCAAAAACGGCAACTACATACCCCTTACTTAAATAGTGTTGCACCAGTCCCAAACCAATCCCACTTGCGCCACCAGTAACAATAACAACTTTATGGGTATCTTTAGCATATGACTCAGCACTCGTCTGCTCTACGTGTTCAACGTATTGTTTGTTTTCTACAACCATCGTTATCCCCTAGTGAGCTTATCCAATACAGTCAGTGTTTGTGCTAATGCGCCACGATTGCGCTGAATCACCTCTAGCCCTGCCGCGCCTTGTTGTTGAGCAAGTGATGGTTGGGTGAGCCAGCGATGACAAAACGTTACCGCTGATTCAGTATTATTCACTACATGCAAACATTCAACTTCTTGCAACGTTTGGCAAATAACAGGATTGTTGTAAAGATGCGGCCCCATTAAAACAGGCAAACCAAAACTCGCTGGTTCAAGTGCATTATGCCCGCCCTTCTCCACTAAACTTCCGCCTACAAATGCAATATTTGCCAAACTATACAGAGGGGTTAAAACCCCCATAGCATCGACCAAAACAACTTGGGTGGTAGATGCTAGGTTGTATGTTTTGGTCTTATCCCAATCTGACCATTTTTGCCATACTAAACCAGTGGCGGCGATTTCTTGGGCGACTTTACCAAAGCGTTCAGGATGCCTCGGTACGATAAACAAGACAAGATTGGGTGAAGATATCAGCAGTTTTTGGAACGTCTCCAACCAAAATATTTCTTCGGTAGCATGGGTAGATCCTGCTATCAAAACGTTGGTAGAACGTTCTTCTAACACCGCTTTGAGCTGAATAATACTTTCCGGGATATCAATATCACCAATCTGATCAAATTTTACATTATTGGTTAAGGTGAGTTTTTCAGGCGCTAATCCAAGTTGGATATACTGTTCAAAATCGCGTTGGCCTTGGGCACACACATGCGCTAATTGACTTAGCATAGGCGTAAACAGATAGGCGATTTTTTGGTATTTGCGAGCTGAACGCGCTGTCATTCTGGCATTGATTAGCACAGTAGGAATGGCTAATGCAGCACAACTTGCCAACATATTCGGCCACAGTTCAACTTCAGTGATATAAACCTGTCTAGGAGCGACTTTACGTAACAGCCGACGCATAGTCCAAGGAGTATCATAAGGTAAATACACATGCTGGACACGTTCACCAAAAATATCCTTTACTCGTTGCGCTCCAGTAGCAGTCACTGTCGTGACAGTAACGCGTAAATTTGGCGCCCTGTGCAACAATGCTTTAATGATACACGAAGCGGCAACGACCTCTCCTACAGAAGCACAATGAAATAAGCAATCGCTGGTCTGTAGCGGCGTGGCGTAGAAGCCCCAGCGTTGTGGCCGTTTAGCCACGAATTTTGGGGAACGCAACACCCAACGTGACACCCATAACAACATAGAGCACAGCATGACTGTGCTCACGAGAAGCGTAAATGCACTGCGGGCAAAATGATGGCGCCAAGTTATGGAAGAATTCATCAACGGTCTATTACATTTTTTTGTTTAGAATAACATATTTAAAACCGAGATTTGTAATGTTAAGTGCGGTAAGCCGCAACAAACATGTTCTCAAAAGTCCTAGTCAGACCCGGATACTCAAGTGACAGCTTGCTTGACCTGATATTGCTCCTGTCGATACGTTTCGTTTTCCATAATCTCAACTAAACGCTTTATACTCTCCAATATATCGGTAAAAGACAAATATAAAGGGGCAAAACCTAAGCGTAACACATTGGGTGCGCGAAAATCGCCAACAACGCCATTTGCAATTAAAGCCTGGCATATTGCATAAGCCTCAGGGTGTGTAAATGCTAACTGACCTCCGCGTTGCTGTGGTGATATTGGACTAATACATGGGAGTATTTGAGCCAAACCTGAGGCTTGCCACAAATCGAGAAAATACTCACTCAGTGCCAATGTTTTTGCTTTGATATGCGCCATATCCACATCAGCGAAAACCTCTAAAGCCGCATCTAAAACCGACATTGATAGTACTGGAGGTGTGCCACACAAGAACGAATCGACACCTGATGCAGGCATATAATCCTGAGTAAATGCAAAGGGTGCTGCATGGCCCATCCAACCACTCAAAGGTTGTTGAATTTGTTGATGATGACGTTCTGCTGCGTAGATAAATGCTGGCGCACCAGGTCCTCCATTTAAGTACTTGTAACCACATCCAACAGCATAGTCAACCCGCCAAGTATCTAACTCAACGGGTAAAATACCTGCTGTGTGTGCCAGATCCCAGATAACGAGGATACCTTTAGCATGAGCCGCCGCTGTGATAGTTGCCATATCCAGAACATACCCTGTTTTATAATTAACATGCGTTAACATTAGGACGGCTACATCTTCGCTCAACGCTGATAAAATGGCTTTTTCATCAATAAATTGCAGAGTATATTGCGGCTTTTGCTGAACGAGACCTTGGGCTATGTAACCGTCCGTTGGAAAGTTACCTATTTGCGTTAAAATCTTAGTTCTTTGAGTGTCGCAGGCTTGCTGTGCCAGACACACACAAAGTAATTTATACAAGTTCACTGAAATAGAATCACAAGCAATTACACTCGTCACCTTGGCCCCGATCAGCGGGGCAATTTTAGCCCCGACCATCTGAGGTAGGTGAATCCAACTATGCGAATTCCACGATTGAATCAAATCTGTTTGCCATTGCTGTTCCACGATGTCTCGCGCACGTTGTTTGGCTGTATACGTCACCGGCCCAAGAGAATTGCCATCGAGATAAATCGTATCCTGTGGCAAGTCAAATTCTGTGCGTTTGTGCTTTAACACATCTAGCTTATCTAGCTTCACTGCTGCAGCCGTGGCGCTAACAAAATCAAAAGATGGCAGCCGTTTAAATGTTTCAGGCATAATTTATTTCAACAAAGTAAGAAGGTGTGAAAAAGCAACACTTTGCCCATGTAACCAGTCAAAATGTCCTACATTACCAATGAGTACGGTTTTTGCGTCAACATGGTTTGCTTGTTCTCGCGGTACAATAGCATCAACACTGCCTTGTAATAAAGTCACTGAAGCTAATTGTGGTGCTTGGAACGGGTGCTCTTTTGGGTTAGCCAAGTAATATGCACCTGGTTTATCCACTGGCATACCTTGCATGAAATCACTGGTAACACTTTGGCAGCTATTGGTACCCTTAGCATAGTCTTTAATATCAACGATAGCCGCTAAACCGAACACGTGAATTTGCCAATTATCCGGCCAAATATCCGCACTTTGAGCCGCAGCCAATAAAGCTAAATGTCCACCGGCAGAATGGCCTAATATATTAATGGTAAGTGGACGCCCATCAGCGATAACGGAGTGTTGCTGAGGTGCATTGTTCGGCGTCGATACACTTTTTCCTGGGGCCTTTGCTAACATACTGCGTATTTTACCGAGTGCTGATTTTATATCGAAAAACGTCGTTGGCCAGCCACCACCGGTAGCACCTGTCCGTCGATACTCAATGTTATAAACTGAGTGTCCTGCTTTAGCTAGTGCTGTAGCTTGGGGAAACGTATGACGAATATCAAAAGCAGACAGCCAACAACCGCCATGAATCAAAATCACAGGAGATTTATCCTCTTTGGAGGTATCTGGTTGTGCCGCCCAAAAATGGATAAATTGATTGTCATCCTCCCCGTAATACCAGGTTTCTTCTGGTTCGGTGAAGAACTGTGCTTGTGTATCCTGATAAGAAACATTGCGTAACTCTACAGCAGCAGTGACCTTATCGGAGATGGATTCACTTGCCCATAGCATATTGGAACCGAGTAACACCAAGAGCCACGCAACACATATGCCAAAAGGGTTGAGTTTAACCTGACGCGGTACCTTCTCATTCCGATCAGCTAGGACGTGAGTATCTTCTAGCATAGCGCTTTACTCCTGAGGCTTTGAGGCTGCCTGCTGAGCCATAATGAGTGCTTTTAATTCCTGAATTTCAGCTTGTAAGCTAGCAATGGTCGGTTCATGGTTTTCTTCCGCATTTTCTCTAGCTAGAGCTGCCTGCTCTTGCTCCATCACACTCACTACAATACCTATCACCATGTTCAAAAAAGCAAATGCAGTGAAAAAGATAAACGTAAAATAGAAGATCCACGAATAAGGATATATCTCCATCGTTTCGTACATCACATCCGTCCAATCTTCAAAAGTCATCACTCGAAATAAAGTTAACATAGAAATCGCTATATCCCCCCACAACACAGGGTTGATTGTAGAGAACACATAACTACCCACCGCCGCGTAAATATAGAAAATGATGAACATTAACAACACGACATAGAACAACTGTGGCATAGCTTTTAAGAGAGAGTTTATCAACACTCTAAGTTCAGGGACTACCGAGACCATTCGCAAGACTCTAAACACCCTAACTAAACGAGCGAGCAACGCCATTTCTGAATCATCAACGGGGATCAAACTGATTGCGACGACCAAGGTGTCAAAAATATTCCAGCCTTTCTTGAAAAAGGCTTTTTTATTGTTATCTGTAATAAAACGAACGCTAATTTCAAACAAGAAAAATAAAGTAATGAATTTGTCTAAGATTTTAGTGAAGTCAACCGCACCATCAGACAGCGGGAAAGTTTTGGCGCCAATTTCTAAAGCGGAAATAATAATGACGGCGACGACCGTCATTTCAAAAATTTTATTATTTTTTAATTTATCTAACCAAGAAACGATTGAAAAAGCCATATATATAGCGTCCATATTGATATCAGATTTGCCCAGGATTTTACCCTATACAGAATGAGAAAAAACTATAAATTGACGCATTTTTTTCTACATCAACTAGACTTAACTAGGACAAACTAATTGGTTATGCTTTTTAGCATTTATGACGTTATTTTCAAAATATTTTGTACTCACAATCCTATTATATATGTTACACGGGCAGATTTTTGCTCGTGATGTTATGCATATCCAAAACCTTAACTCGGCTGAAGAATTGAGACAGAATGAGGCTAGTAAGTTAAGTACTGACCCTATAGACTCAAATAACAAAATTAGCTCGACAAGGGGGGCTCCTGAGCAACCTACAAGCGTTAATATCTTGGTCATTAACGGCTTTGACCCGACCATTCCATGGTCACAGGCCTTGATCAAAGGATTAGCCGTCGCCATGGATAAAAAGGATACCCCTATTCAACTATTTGTTGAGAACACCTACACGGACATTCAACAATCACCCGATTTCCAACGGAATATTCTTAAAGGGATCCAAACGAAGTATCGTGATATTCAAATGGATGCCATTGTCTCAATGAGCGTAAATGGGTTTAAGTTTGCAAAATTAATCGAGGATGAAGGTGCGTTTAAAGGTGTTAAAAGTATTCTTTACGACACTAACAACCAAATCCAATACGTGGAAACACCGACGGGCCCTGATGTCAAAATCATTTATTCAAACTTGATTGAACGACAAATCAAACAGTTTTTTGTGACTTTGCCCAATCCGCAACGAATCTTTATTAATCGTGCTCCGGAATCATTATTTGCACCTGGATACAATGAACTGAAATTGTACATGGCGCAAAATTTACCAAATACTGAGCTGATCCTCATTGAGGGCAATGTAGCACAAAATATCTTAGATACACTGCCGTTAATGACACCCGCTGATATGTTTTTCTACATGCCCGTCTTTCAAAACGCGCAGGATCTACAAGTCACACCCAAGGCTTTCCTGCAGCAAATTTCGCCCCTAGCTAATGTCCCAATTTTTAGTTTTTGGGATACTTTTTTAGGTAGCGGAATTGTCGGAGGGATCCTTCATTCACCCGTCAAAACCAGTTCAGAAATTGTTGGTTTAACCTTGGATATACTTGATTTTGGGGAGATTCAACGCGACCCTGTTTTTGAAACGGAAGTGTATGATTATGAGTTACTACAACGGTTTAATTTGAATATGCCTTTAGGCAATCGTCATAAATTTATTAATCCGCCGACCAGTGTATTTGAAGATTACCCATTTATCTCACTACTCACTGTGTGCTTTTTTATAGCAGTCATCATTTTCTCACTCTTTTTACACAACCACCGTTTAAAACGATCTTATGCACAAATTAGCTTAGCTAATGAAAAAATGGAACGCGCCAGAGAGGAAGCTATTTCTTCATCTAGGGCAAAAAGCCGTTTTCTAGCCACTGTGAGCCATGAAATCAGGACTCCTATCAATGGTATCATCGGTGCTTTAGGTCTTATTGAAAACTCAGCGTTAACAAAAGACCAAAAACAACTAATTAATGTAGGCAAATATTCTGCTGAATCTCTATTGCTAATCGTTAACGATATTTTAGACTTTTCAAAACTAGAATCTGAAAAGCTCATATTAGCCGAAGAAGGGTTTTCTCCACAGCGATTGCTTAATGAGACCTTGCAATATGCGACGATTATTTCTGATACAAAACCGATTAAAGTGATTCCGGAATTTGCAAAACTGATTGATGTACCTCTGCTCGGTGATAAAAATAGGCTTAAACAAATATTGTTTAATCTAGTTAACAATGCGACAAAATTTTCATTGCGTGGTGAGATAACGATCGGAGCCGAAATCACTTCAGAAAATGAGTCTTATCGCTTAACTTGTTGGATTAATGATACTGGTATTGGGATCAGTAAAGTTGACCAAGCAGAGTTGTTTCAACCCTTTGTGCAGGCGCAAGATTACCTCCATAAATCACAAAGTGGTACCGGTTTGGGGTTAACTATCTGTCATGAATTGATTCAAATTATGGGGGGGACTATTGCATTATCCAGTGAACTCAATGTGGGCACTCGTGTTACATTTAGTGTACCGTTACCCCTAGCTGAAAAAGTCCATAATGATGTCGCCGAAGAATTAAACTTTACACTTTCAGAATTACAAAATTGTCGTATTTTATTAGTTGAAGACAACAAAATAAATCAAGAAATTACCCAGGCACAATTATCTGAGTTTGGGATACATTGTGAGATTGTGGATAACGGTTATTTATGTATCAAGCAGCTCCAAGAAATTGCACAATCAGGCGCGAAGCACCCCTCTTTTGACATTATTTTGATGGATATCCAAATGCCCATCATGAATGGCTATGATACTGCCCAAGCTATTCGCAGTGGGGAAGCGGGGAGTATTCATTGTAATATACCGATAATCGCCCTAACAGCACATGTCGCATTAGAAGAACAGCAAAAAGCTTTGGAAGCCGGTATGCAACGGCATTTAAATAAACCGATTCACCCTAAAGAGCTTCTCAATACTATTTATGAGCTCTATTCTAAGTCCATATCAATAAGACCATGATCGACTGCATATCGCACTAATTCGGCCAGAGAATCTACGTGTAATTTTGCTTTAATATTACGTCTATGTGCTTCGACCGTACGCGCACTGATATCTAGTATATTTGCGACTTCTTTACTCGATTTACCTCGTGCAATATGTGACAAAATAACTTGCTCTCGGTTGGTTAAGCGCTCATTTTTGTGTTGCACAGGATTGGTCGCAAGTACTTTTGCGAGCGCGCTTGAGAAATAAGGCTTGCCCAAAGAAATTTCCTTGATGGCTTGGTACACTTCAGTAGAACTGGTATTTTTGAGAATATACCCAGAGGCACCAGCCTGAATGGCATTGGTGACGAACTCAGCATTGTCATGCATGCTAAAAATGAGCACTTTCGTATCTTTTAGCTGTTCCGTAATAATTTCAGTCGCCTCGATGCCATTCATACCTGGCATACTGATGTCCATCAAGATCACGTCGGGACGACACTTCTGTGCCTCAGCTAACGCCGTGGAACCATCATTACACCTAGCGACCACCTCTATATCATCATAATACGAAAAGCAGGCAATCAGGCCATCTTGAACCATAGGGTGGTCATCAATCAACATCACTCGAATTTGCGGCTCTAACATGTGTTTTCCTATTAATAATAACTATGATATTGAGGTCTCGTTAGCGTCTTGCGAATGATCATTACGATTGAAATGATTCGCAAAAGCCGACCGTGGAATTTTAGCAATGATGGTGGTGCCTTTACCCGGTTTCGATTTTATCATAAATAAGCCTAGATGGTATTCGACCCTCTCAGCTAAATTCCGCAAGCCAATACCAGTATTTTTGTTGGTTTGTATAGCGAGAGTATCAAAGCCGATACCATCATCTTTGATGCGCAAGGTCAGCCAATTATCAATCATGGATATATGAATCTCTACCTGCTTTGCCTGAGCGTGTTTATCAATATTGATAAGTGACTCTTGGACCACCCGATATAGTGTTGTCGAAATATCATCAGGTAGTAATTTTCTTAATGTCATTTTATGCACATGGACTTGTATTCCTGTGCGTTCTGAGAACTCAACAGACAGAGCCTCCATAGCATCTGATAAACCCAACTCATCCAATATACGAGGATGCAAGTGGTGAGAAATGCGACGGATCTCAGTAATCGCCGTATCTAAGTTATTTTCCGCATCGACCAAGGGCTTGGGTTTCGTTACCTGTGAGCGATTTATACTCAGTCCAGTCGCTTCCAACGCATATTTCACAGAGATTAAGATTTGTACAATACCATCGTGTAATTCTCGTGAAATATGACGACTTTGTTCTTCCTGAGCGTTAATGACGCGTTGTCCCAACTCAGTGATTTTTTCATCTGACTGTTTTTTCTGACTTAAACTGACGACTAATCCAAACAAAAAAATGGCTAATATCGAACTCATCGCGATAAATAAAATGATGCGTTTTGTGCGATTCACATGCTTATCAATTTGTTCTTTCACGTTTTCTAATTGTTGATTAACACTATCGAGATAGACCCCTGTACCGAGCATCCACTTCCAATTATCGTGATACAACGAGTAACTTAACTTTTCTGTGGTTTTATTGGTCGATGGTTGCAACCATTCATAACGGTGAAACCCGCCACCATTGATCGCATTTTGTGTCAGTATCTGTATGGTTTTCTCACCTTTGCTATTTTCAAACTCCCAGAAGTTATTACCTTGACGTGCCAAATCTTTGGGTAAAGCGATGTTGTTTCCTTTGTTGTCATAGACAAAGAAATAGCCATCTTCGCCATATAACAGCTTTTGAGTCAGCTCTACGACCAATGTATCAGCTTGTTTTTGCGTCAATGAGTTATGTGTCTCATTATCAATGGCAGCAAGGCCTAGAGAGGTATAATTACGTAATTCTTGTTGCTTTTGCTCAATTAAAAATTTTTCTAATGTCGCTAAGTTTTGTTGCGACAAAGTACGATATTCATCGGTAACAAATGTGTAAGTAAAAATCGCGGTGAGAATTACCTGGATAATAGCAATCAGCATTAGCCTAAACGAAAGTGGCATTTTATTTGACCTGTAGCAAGTTTTCTTATGACGATAACATCATCCCAAAGATCATAAATGAATACCAGTTATCATATTATCACCATCTACGCCTTTCGTATTAGGTGGTTTTACGTAAGATCTTTTACCTTGATGCTTTGCGTATATTTACGAATGGTTATCTGTTGTAAAAGAATTAACATATCGCTCACATTGTTTAAGCATTATTATAAATTGTGCTTCAACGGTGACACACTTTATGAATAAGGAAACAACATGAAATTGACTAATGTTTTAAAAGCACTCGTCATTGCTAGTATCGCACTTACGCCGCTAGCAAATGCCGATGATGGTAAAAAATATCGCTGGAAACTCGCTGAAACTTGGGGCCCTAACTTCCCAATCTTTGGTGATGCTACCAAGAACATGGCGAAAATGGTGAAAGAGATGTCTGGTGGTCGTTTGACTATCCGTATCGATTCATCCAACAAGCATAAATCAGCTTTAGGTATCTTTGACTTTGTTAAAAATGGTCAATACCAAATGGGGCACTCTGCGTCTTATTACTGGAAAGGTAAAGACATCAACACATTGTTCTTCACTACATTACCTTTCGGTATGACAACATCAGAACAGTACGCTTGGTTCTACCACGGTGGTGGTATGGAGCTAATGAAAGAAGTTTACGACCAGTACGGCGTAATGTCTTTCCCTGGTGGTAATACGGGTAACCAAATGGGCGGCTGGTTCCGTAAAGAAATTAATTCTTTAGACGACCTTAAAGGTCTGAAAATGCGTATCCCAGGTTTTGCCGGTGAAGTACTTGCTAAACTTGGCGCAAAACCAACCAATATCCCTTCAGGTGAGCTATATACATCTTTAGAAAGAAACACGATTGATGCACTTGAGTGGGTAGGTCCTTCTTTGGATTTACGTATGGGCTTCCACAAAATTGCACCTTACTACTACACTGGTTGGCATGAGCCGGCAACTGAGTTGCAGTTTATGGTTAATCAAAAAGCGTATGATGAATTACCTGAAGATCTACAAGCTATCTTAACAATTGCAATGAAAACTGCAGCATATGACATGTACACGCAGTCTACGCACGAAAGTGGTAAAAACTTAGCGACTATCCAACAGGATTTCCCTAACGTTAAAATCCGTACTTTCCCTGCTCCTGTTATGGCTGCAATCAAGAAAGCAAATGCTGAATTATTAGAAGAATTTGCTGCAAAAGATGAGATGAGTAATAAAATCTTAACATCGATTGAAAACTACAGAAAACAAGCGCGTCAGTGGACTAACTTCTCTGACCGTGCATATTTAGATAGTCTTGACGAAAAGTAAGACACACTAAATGCAAGACCTTATGAGGTAACCTTTGCGTTACCTCATTTCTATTTTTCTAAGAGATACCATTCCCATGTTATTGATACACTCTTTGTTACGCAGATTCATCGACCTGGTCGGAAGTTTGTGCAGTCTCCTATTGATCCTGATGATCATCAACGTCTTTTATGACGTGTTGATGCGCTATATGTTTAATGACGTTTCAATTGCGCTCCAAGAATTAGAGTGGCATTTATTCGCTGCTATGTTTATGTTCGGTATCGGCTATACCTTAAAAGAAGATGGACACGTTCGTGTTGATCTGTTTTACGATAACTTTGCCAAGAAAAAACAATTGTTAATTAACATGTTCGGTACGATTGTGTTTGCTTTGCCAATTACGGCAATTATTTTATATTTTAGTATTGATTATGCGTTTGAAGCATACGAAATGGGTGAAGGAAGCCCTGATCCAGGTGGTTTACCTCATCGCTGGATTATTCGTAGCGTGATTCCAGCATCCTCAGTATTTTTACTGTTATGTATTTTCTATGTAGTGCTCGATAACCTCAAAAGCCTCCTTGAATTAAAAACAGAAGGAGCAGAGTCATGAATGAAGAACTCATTGGTATATTACTCTTTGGTGTCGCCCTAATTTCACTTTTCGTGGGGTATTATGTTGGCTTCACTTTCGCTGGTGTATCGGTCCTAGTCGGTGTAGCGTTCTTAGGTTTAGATCTGTTTTCTTTTATGCCATATCGGATCATGGCGATCATGGAAAATACGACGCTAATGGCTATTCCTATGTTTATTTTTATGGGAATTGTGCTACAAAAAACCGGACTCGCAGAACGCTTGTTGGAATCATCCGCTAAATTATTTGGGGGGATTTCAGGAGGAGTTGCTATCTCGACTATCGTAGTGGGTGCATTACTTGCTGCGTCTACCGGTGTTGTTGGTGCTTCTGTTGTTGCAATGGGCGTGATCTCATTGCCAGTTATGCTCAAAAATAACTACCACCAACCAACTGCATGTGGGGTTATTTGTGCATCAGGTACTCTGGGGCAGATTATTCCTCCGTCCATCATACTCATTATCCTGGGTGATGTTATGGGTATTGCGGTTGGGGATTTATTCAAAGCTGCGGTGCTACCTGGCTTTATGTTGGTCACAGCTTATGCGCTATATATTTTGGTTTTAGGAAAATTCAAACCTGATTTTTGTCCCCCCATTGTCGTCGACGAGCCTAAAAGCGAGATAATTAAACAAGCACTCAAAGATATCTTACCGCCATTAGTGCTGATTGTTGCTGTGTTAGGTTCAATATTTAGCGGTGTTGCGACTCCAACAGAATCATCAGCTATCGGTGCAGTTGGTGCTGTGTTGTTATCAATCGCATACAAGAGCTTTTCCATCAAATCGTTACAAGCTGTCTCGAAAGAAACGGTCAAAGTAACATCTATGATCTTTGCTGTTCTCATCGGTGCGACTGCATTTTCGATGGTCTTTAGTTATTCGGGATCTGAGTATTTAGTCGAGGAGTTTTTCTTGGACTTACCTGGTGATAAATGGATGTTTATCATTATAGCAATGGTAGCCATTTTGATTTTAGGCTTCTTTATCGACTTCATCGAAATCGCATTTTTAGTCGTGCCTATTTTGACACCAGTAGCGATAGCACTTGATATTGATTTGATTTGGTTTGCCATCCTGATCTCAATGAACCTACAGACATCGTTCTTGACCCCACCCTTTGGCTTTAGTTTATTTTATCTCAAAGGGGTTGCTCCTAGCTGGCTCAAGACATCCACAATTTATAAAGGGGTAATGCCATTTATCCTAATTCAAATTGCGGTGTTGTGTTTAGTATTAGCATTCCCAAAATATTTAATTATTTTCTAAAGCTAAGTACTAGGTGAATTAGCAGCTCACCAAAATATATAAAGGCCTGTTTTTAAATTAACCCACGTTTGGTTGCATTTAAAAACAGGCCTTTTTGTTATTGGTTACTAAACAATAATGTAAAGCGTTATCACGCAATAAATGTACTTTTGATAACAGCATCATCACCAGAATAACAACTCGGCTCACGGGGGCACTCAGCGCCTCTAGAACAGATTAACCGGGGATCGGTTTGGACACCTCTTTCCACCCAATTAATATTCAATATTTTAGCGACACTGAGTAATTGTTTTTGAATTGACTGCGGCAATTTAGCTGAACCACCACCTGAGACACACAGCTCTTTAATTTCATGTGCAATGGACGTTGCATCTCCACCTTGAGCTTGAATGGCAGGATTTAAATCAATTCCTGAACACAACACATGACTATTTTGTGCTAAATCTTTGGTATTGGTTGATTCACAGCAGTAAATTCGTGGTTCGTTGCCCACGTTAAGAATAGATAACTGCGCTGAGGTACCTGTCACAGGTGTATTAATCATGCGAAACACAGCCCAATGCTGACAAGGATCAGCGACCTCACGCATATTCCCCCAAGGTAGTGGAATGCCATTGCCACGATAAACAGCCTTGAGTTTACCAGGCGCAAAAGCATCAAAATAATGCCAATGTTTATAAGGTGATACTGCAGTCATACGCCGCATGGCGACAGAAGCCGAAACATTGACGATCTCGTGAGTTTGTATTTCGTAACCATTGCGATCAAGCAGTTGTCTAAATGGTACTTTTGGACATAATAAGGCACCAGCGAAGAAGCTCGCTTCAAAGTCGCGCCATGCTTGTAAAATATCTTGAGTATCAATATGCGAAGAGTGGACTTTGGTATTTGAGCCACCTTGCATCACACTGTACTGATTTAGACCTGTTACCAACACGCTTTTTAAACCATCATTGTTATGCAAAACACTATGGCCAATGTGCACAGCGATATCGTATTTGAGACGACGTTCGTGTTTTTCCAACAAACGATTAATACAAATAGTATTAGGATGGGCAAAGTAAGAAGTGACCACAGAAGTTTCATTAACACCATATTCTGCGGCAAAACCTTTCGGTAACTTATTAAACCATTTAATTTGTAAACCTTGTTGCTGGGCCAGCATAGTTAACTCACCAACACTCAACGGCATACGTTTCATACCCACTTCTTCAGCCGCTTTTTCCAAATCAGGAAAATGATTTTGATGATGCTCTTGGTGAGCCCTGATCAACAGATGTGCAAATTGACGACCACTTATTCCCGTTTGGGAAAGCATCTCTGGAATAGCGATTTGTAAAATGTCATGAGTAAACAAAAAACTCGGTTCGAGTGGCATACCACTAATGCCCCCTGAACTCCCTTTATCAGGTGTGATGTCATCTTGTTCAGGGACGTCATCTAGAAACCAGTCTGGTGACTTTTGGAAGACCTCTGCAATCACTTCTAGCATATCAAAACTAGGCACTCGTTTACCTCTTTCGATCATGGAAAGGTAGGATACAGAGGGAGCGTATTCAGCGTTGATCCGAATACAACGTGACGATAAGTCATCGAGTGTTAAATTATTTCTTTTACGTAAATTTCGTACTTTCGTACCGAGTAAATGAGTTTTACGACCTAAGCCACTGTTTCCTTTAGGAATAACTGATTTCATCTGATCATGTCCTTCTCATACTTTGGTTCACGTTTTTGTAAAATTTACACTGTGAAATTTTTACTGTGAAATTATTCTATTTTTTATCCTATTATTAAAATCAAGCCAAGGCAATACACATTTAGTCCTTAGGCAATCCATTGTTTGTACAAAGCCAAGAAAGAAGGCGAGACAGACAAATAGAAAAAATTTTGGAGATACATTATGAATATGCCAGCATTCAATTTAGACAACTTATCACAAACTCATGTTTTACAAGCACAAGCAATTGCTGCTACAAATGCACGCTGGCAGAGTGCTTACGACGTGTTAGTCGATGATGCTAATATTATCGCCATGCTTGATGCACGTTTTCCTTTAGATAAAGGCTCACACGCTGATGTTAAACAGTATGTTGTGTACTTCCGTCATATTATGGCTTTTTTCAAAGATGGTACACATTGTGGTTTAGCTCAACCTAAACAATTTGTTGCACTATGTGGCCACAAAGAGACACCAGAGTCGATCGTATTAAAAGAAGATGGTCTACATGTAGAACTCAAATTTAACCGTAACGGTTCACGTGGTAAAAATCACTTAGCAGGTATTCAAGATATCCAAATGGAATTTGTTACACAAAGAGAGTTTACCGCTCCAGATGGTGAAGAATACATCATTTAATGCAACGAATTTAGGTGGTATATCGATAATAATATAAATATCGTCCTGTTTACATATGATCATATGTCACCTATACCAATAACAACCCTGTGTCCTACAACAGATGTCGTTGTTTTAACTCAGCCTTTTGGCTGAGTTTTTTTATATAACGATCCTTATGCGATTATAGTAATCAAAAAAATCTAGTATTAACTTTGTAAGTTATTTATTTGGCAATGACATATTTTTTCTCTCTTTAAGGCCGTCGACCTAAATCATTCAAAAGATCCATAAATAGCTTATCAATAAACTTAATGTAACATCATCACCCCATTAGATGGCGTCATCCCTCCCTGCTCACTAAGGATCCTGCGGATCCAAA
>NZ_JANATA010000258.1 GCF_024199005.1 Opacimonas viscosa | reverse complement strand
GCCGAAGAATTTATAGCGCACTACAAAGACGATTACAGAGCCTATCACACGCATGCCAGCGTAATGGGCGCGCAGGCATCGAGCAGCATTTTCTCTGCGTTAGGCTATGCGGAAAAAGCGAAACACAGTTTAGAAGCGGCGATCACCGTTGCGCCGGAAGAAGTAAACGTCTATCAGGCACTGATGCAGTTTCATTTAATGGCCCCCTCTATTGCTGGCGGTGATATGGAAGAGGCCGAGAAACTGGCC
>NZ_JANATA010000257.1 GCF_024199005.1 Opacimonas viscosa | reverse complement strand
GGTATTCTACAGTACCTTGAAGATGTACCGAAAGAAGAGTCATTGTGGGAAGGCGATTGCTTTGTATTTGATAATCGCGTTGCAGTTAACCACGACTTAGAGAAAAGCCATTATGAGCAGTGCTACGCGTGCAGACTTCCAATTACTGAAGAAGACAAGCAGAGTGATAAGTATGAGCCGGGTGTAAGCTGCCCACACTGCTTTGGTACCCATACCGACGATCAAATTGCTCGCTTTAGAGAACGTGAA
>NZ_JANATA010000256.1 GCF_024199005.1 Opacimonas viscosa | reverse complement strand
AGAAAACACAATATCAAAGTTAATCTGATTGGTATTCTGTCACGTTCTTATGGCGAAAAAGCGTGTCAGCATGAGCTAGATTCAATCTTGGCTTATAAAGAACACATCACTGCAATTGACTTGGCGGGCGATGAAAGGGGCTTCCCTGGAAGCTTGTTCGTTGAACATTTTAAGCAAGTGCAGCGCGAAGGGTTGCATGTCACAGTACATGCTGGGGAGGCCGTAGGCCCAGAAAGTATTTGGCAAGCC
>NZ_JANATA010000255.1 GCF_024199005.1 Opacimonas viscosa | reverse complement strand
GGACACCGCCCTTTCACGGCGGTAACAGGGGTTCGAATCCCCTAGGGGACGCCATTTTATCGCGTCACAGTCGGTTAATACTGTGAAATAGGCTGGAGTTAATTAACTCTACTTCTGACTGTTAGTTTAGTAATTAAAGCAACGTGCTTGATTTGCTATATTATCGAAAGCCAAGCTTTCGAAATAAAGTTTTCAGTCCCCTTCGTCTAGAGGCCTAGGACACCGCCCTTTCACGGCGGTAACAGGGGTT
>NZ_JANATA010000254.1 GCF_024199005.1 Opacimonas viscosa | reverse complement strand
ATGTCGTCCTGTGGAAAGTCCAGTGTCCCCCAGGTATTTGAACGGTACACCTGACCTCTGAATACGTCCCAGTCCCAGAGTTCGTCACCACTGCTCCACAATGTCAGTTTTAAACGTTCCTCAGATTCAGAAACGGCAATGCGCTGGGCACGTCTGACATGGTATTGACGAACAACATATAACGCTAAAATAGCGGCGAAGAAGCCATAGAAAACCAAGGCTGCAGGGTGAAGCCAGGGTGGAGGAGAGA
>NZ_JANATA010000253.1 GCF_024199005.1 Opacimonas viscosa | reverse complement strand
GCCCGCGGCATCGAGTACGCGCAGATGGCGCTCGAGCAGCGAAACGTCGTCGAAGCGCAGCAGGCACTTCGGGTACTGCGCCTCGGGCGGTTGTTGCAGGCGCAAGCCGAGGCCTGCCGCAAGAATGATGGCTCGCATGGGTTCTCCAACCAAAAAGCCGGCGGATCTGAACGATCAGTCGGCGAGCGGCTGCGGCGCACGGCGCCGCTGCCAGTTTCTTTCACTGAAATGCAGATAGAGCAGGCCGGGC
>NZ_JANATA010000252.1 GCF_024199005.1 Opacimonas viscosa | reverse complement strand
AAACTCCAGCTCTGCGCCGTCAATTGACGCTTTACCGGCATTAAAGAACCAGGGTGCAATAAACACGCGATAAGTGAATTGCAAGTCGGTGTAGTCTGAACTGAAAATGGCACCGTTTAATCGGAAGTTATCGGTAATGTCCGACTTAAAGCCGACTTCGATGGTTTCTACTTCTTCCTGGTCAAATTTATGACCGGCTTCCAGGTCGGATTCAGTCAAAGCAAAGTTAAATGTCGAGTTCCAGCCGCCG
>NZ_JANATA010000251.1 GCF_024199005.1 Opacimonas viscosa | reverse complement strand
GCCTTTCATGATCCAGTCTTTCTTCTCATGCGGGGTAGGGTGGAGTTTGTACTGGCTCTCAATGGTGCCGTCACGTTTGCACAGGTAACTGACGTTGTACAATTCGCTTTCTTCCGTTACCGGCATGGAACCTGCGATAATGTTTATATTGTAAGACACCGCCAGTCGCGACGTTGCAGTCAGGATTTCCTCGGTATATTCGGCCAGGTGCCAGATAGCATCGATTGACGAGTCTGACGGGCTTAGTCCCA
>NZ_JANATA010000250.1 GCF_024199005.1 Opacimonas viscosa | reverse complement strand
GATACAAAGTCACTGCAATGGTCAGTAACGCACCACTTAGCCCCATTAAAACCGGCGAAATTGCCGACACGTCAGGTAAGGTTTTATTTGGTGAAACTGTCCACAAATATAACCAACCGAAAAGCAGCGACAAATATAAGGTGCCGTCAGCTAACAGAGTCACACACATACCCCATAACCCTGGCCCGTCAAAGGTACGCGAGTGCAGAGGCGGCTCTCCCCGGCTCGCTTCTTCATCCGTCAGTGGTGCC
>NZ_JANATA010000249.1 GCF_024199005.1 Opacimonas viscosa | reverse complement strand
GACATCCAAGGAAAATAGTGCCCGCTTAATAGCACGCAATATATTTTGCTCGTCATCAACACACAGCACCTGATACTTCACTTGCTCTGTTTGTTGTGCATCTGTCATGTCATTCTCCTTGTTAAACTCACTCCGCCTGAGGTGCATTGCATGGGGCGCCGCGTAAATTTAATCAGTGAAAAAGAAGCCGCTATTATTGCGCTTCGTTAGTTTGTGTTTGCAAAGGCTGAGAATTGTCGCCGACTGGCAAC
>NZ_JANATA010000024.1 GCF_024199005.1 Opacimonas viscosa | reverse complement strand
GGATATGATGCCTTAAGGATAATTAAATAAAAGATGTAGTGGCCGTACGGTTACCAAAGTGATGAGCTTTAACAATATTATTCGTGGGTATATAGGCTCTAATCAACAGCAACAAAGTATTCAGCAGGCGTTGTTACTATCAGAGTTAAAAGAGCGTTTAGGTCAAGCGAGAGGAAAGTTAAACGGTGTATTAGCAAGCGGGAAAATAGAACCACAAGCCAAACAGGAACTCACGTATTACATTGAAGAAATAAATGAGTTGGGTCAAATAATCCAATTTATGTTTACTCCAGAGCAAAAAGCAGTGCTTAACCCAAAGTTACAACATGCTAATTTTGACCAGATAGACTCTGTATTTGCCTATATATTGAATCACCCCATTGGTATGTTAGATAAGCCGCCTTTGAATGCTAATGCTTGGTTTGCGTTGGCGACAAGCAAGATCCAAGCGGTTAACCAAGTACTAAATACCAAATGGGACAACAATATAAATTTGGCACAAACTCAATCAAGTAATTCTATTACTTGGGCGGCAACGTTAATGATTTTAATCATATGCGCACTCATAATTTTACTGCTGTTGAATTCGGTCACCGCCTCCATTATCTCGAAGCACTTGCAGTCGATTACCCATGATCTAGGCTACTTGAACAAGGGGGATTTTAGCCGAGGTATACAGATCGAAGGCTCGAATGAGTTTACACGTATTCAAATGGCATTGTGTGAGACATTTCAAAAAATCCGTAGTGCCATGCTAGTGGTGCAGTCCAATGCTCTCGATACTGCAGATGTTTCTCAACATGTGGAGACGGCTAGTAGCGAAGTGTATGAAAAATCCATTGCCAGTAAAAATGCCACGGAAATTATTCAACAAGAAGTAGCTGATATTAATGATGCGACAGCAATGTTGATGAAAAATGCTGAGGATGCACAAACCGTGAGTATCAACTTGACGGACAAAATCATCAAAACAACACACTCAACTAATGATGTATTAGATACACTGGATAAGGTTGGGGTGAGTATTGACCAAGTAATCTTGCATGCGGATACCACCAAAGAAAAGGTGGATAAGATAAATACTATCGTAGAGCAAATTGCCTCTATTACTGAGCAAACAAATCTACTTGCGTTAAATGCAGCGATTGAAGCCGCTCGGGCCGGTGAAGATGGTAGAGGATTTGCTGTTGTAGCAGGTGAGGTAAGAGCGTTAGCGACGTCTTCTAAATCTGCTAGTGATGACATTATTCACCTGTTAGCCGAGTTAGTAAACTCCTCCGATGATGTTGTTTCACAGACGCAGTTGGCTAAATCCACCATTGGTGCTAGTGAAGATAAGATTGCGCTGTGTCGTGAGGAAATTGCCTCACTCTCCGAAGAAGTATCAACCCTTTCACGATCGGCTGAAAATTTTGCCTCTGCGACCACGCAAGCTATGCAATCTAGTGTACAAATTACCCAACGCAGCACAGAAGTACAGCATGCTGCAAATGACCAATTCATGGTGAGTAATGAGCTTCAGGCCGCCCAAACACAACTTAAGGATAGTTCCAATCAGTTAAAGCAAACAGTTGAGAAATTTAAGTTGAACGCTTCATAAAACCTCCTAATAGTTAAATTACATCTATCCCACACGTTATTTTAACGTGTGGGGTTGATAGGTTGTAATACGGTACTTATTGAAGCATATATTTATACCAATTCTCCTTTAACCCCAGTAAAAACAAAGACGTGATAACATAACAAATTCACATATATTTCATCTAAACTTAAAAAAGTGTCAGATGAATACCCATAGTTTGTCACATAAAACTAATAGATTGTCCTGGTTCATTTAGATTGAACACACTTTCACACTAGGACAAAAACTTATGAAAAAAACACTCACAGTATTTGGCAGTGCAATGTTTGCTATGGTGAGTGCCCATGCCCAAACTGCATTACCTGAATATCAAACTCAAAATGCATGGTTTACCGATGCGCAAATCCAGTTAGAACGCAAATTAGCCATCAAAAACACGTTTAAAGCAAAAAACGTCATCTTGTTTGTAGGCGATGGGATGGGTATTTCTACTCTAACCTCAGCATGAATCCACCAAGGACAGTTGCTTGAACAGCCAGGAGAGGAAGGTGATCACACCGATCCATTTCTGACACAAATGGTCAATCTTGGGTTTATCGAAGGCGGCGCGAGTGGTTTTTATAATGCCCAAGGTGAAGCTTTGCAAGGTGAACATGGGCATCATCATGAAAAGCATCACGGCCATGCCCATTAATGTAAAAAACTCGCTTTAGTCAGTGTGGGATTAGTGTTTTTTTTGAATCTGGAACACTCAATGTGGTTGACATACTTTACCCTCTAAAGACATACCTGATATCTATCAAAGGCCATTGGATGCAAGTCCTTTGGCTTTTTTCCTTTTTTGGCAACGCGACGAACAGCAACCAGCATAGAGTTTAATCGCTTGCCAAAACATTGAGATCCAACCGATAGCTTGTTTTTTCTTCGCAGGAACTTACATTCATTGTGATACCGAACTTATCACACAAGCAGGAGACGATACTCAGGCCTACGCCAAAGCCTTTTGGTGTATCATATTTTTGTAACCTTCCATTAAAGACTACGCACCTGGATCTTTGTGTATTATAGAGATTATAACGATTTTTCGGCGAACTCCGCGAGGCGACTTCTTACAACACCATCGAGCATCATCGTCGAGGAACCAGAAAAGTTTTTAAACTTTTCGACTAAATAGGTTAATCCCGACGTCACGGCAGACAGGTAGTTACTGTCGATTTGCGCAAGGTTCCCACCGACGATGAGTTTGGTGCCTTCACCGCAACGCGTGATGATTGTTTTGAGCTGTGAGGCGGTGAGATTCTGCGATTCATCCAAAATAACAATGGCATTTTGGATACTGCGACCGCGCATAAAATTAACCGACTTGAACTGAATATTGGCTTTTTCCATGATGTAGGACAACGAACCTGACGTGTTGACGTCCTGTCCGTGCAGTACTTCTAAGGAGTCAGTGATTGCCGATAGCCACGGTGCCATTTTTTCTTCCTCGGTACCGGGTAAAAAACCAATCGATTCGGCAATTTCTGGCGTTGAACGGGTCACGATAATTTTGTCGTACATGTTCTTTTCGACCACCATTTCTAAGGCGGCAGCCAATGCTAATAAGGTTTTACCACTCCCTGCTGGCCCAGTCAAAATACACAAATCAATGTGCGGGTCGAGTAGCGCATGTAGTGCCATGGCTTGGCCAATATTTTTGGGATGCACCCCCCATGCTTGACGAGCCATGAGGCGCTCCACCCCCAAATCGACGATTTCTGCATGGGTATCGTCGATGAGCTCGACCACACCGGCAAACTCCTTGGCTTCGTCAATGATAAAGGCATTAATATACAGCTCAGGCAACTGCGTCAACGCAATGCGATGCACGGTATCGCGCCCTTCAGTCTGGCTATCAACATCAGTCACACCATCCCAAAACCGCCCAGGCACTTTAATGAACCCTTTGGACAAATATTTGATATCGTCAATCAGCTGATCGGTGCGGTAATCCTCAACATACTGCATACCTGCGCCCTTTGCTTTGAGGCGCATGTTGATGTCTTTAGTCACTAATATCACAGCCTGGTCAGGAAAACTGCGCTGCAGGTCAAGCGCCACATTGATAATGCGATTATCGTTTTCGTTGCTGGTAAATACTTGTTTGTTGGGCTCCATCAGCAAATCAGTGTAAATGCGTAACCGACCTGATGGCCCGTGTTCCTTAGAACCAAGACCAGCAAGCATGACGCCCACCGCCATTTGTTCGGGGGAAGCATCGGCCAGCACGTTTTCTAGTGCGCGAATTGAGACCCGCGCATCTCTGGCAACGTCTTTTTTGCTGTCTTTAATGTGGTCAAGTTCTTCCAAGACGGTCATCGGGATGACAACGTCGTGCTCTTGGAAGGATAAAAAGGCGAGCGGTTCGTGTAATAATATATTGGTATCTAAAACGTAAATTTTACTTTGTGCTTGTGTCATCCATTACTCCTAAACTCGCAATCAACTGATAGGATAAAGCGCTAAGGTGACAGTTTTATTGCAAAAAATGTCGCCACAACATTAAACCTAATCCAGATTAGAGCAAAATGCACGAAAATTTTATAGTTTTATGCGCGGCGTCTCGCCTTGTAAGGACGGGATTTTAAACATCACTCAATATCAGATATTATTCGCTAAAGTTCAAAATTATTAAGCTGCTTCGGTTAAATCAATATTCAATACTTTCATTACTTTCACCACAGTGTCCCAGCGAGGGCTTACTTTTCCATTAAACGAGCGGTATAAGCTTTCTCTATTCACGCCAATTTGCTCTGCAATGTTAGCAACACCGTGCTTCTTCATTAGATGATTGAGAGCGTTGATAAACACTTTAGGATCATCGTCATTAAAGCACTCAATCAGAAACTCATGGATCTCTTCTTGAGTTTCCATGTAATCAAATGGGTTAAATACTCTTGTTTTCATGATTTTCTCCACGATTTAATCACAATCGAGTTGTTGATTTATTGCATGAGCTAATTTTATGTCGGCTTTTTGCGAGTCTTTGTGGCCACCATGTAAAAGAATAATCAATTTGCCATCACGAATTGTAAAATAAACTCTGTACCCTTTACCGACAAATATTATCATCTCGCTGATTCCTGAACCTACAGATTTAATGTCTCCGAGGTTTCCACATTCGGCACGTAACAAGCGAATGGATATGGCATTCACTGCTTTTTTATCTTTTAACTTAGATAGCCATTTGTCAAAATGCTCAGTCGTGATGATTTCATATTTCATATTTCATAAGTACATTGTAGCTTAAAAGCTACAACTTTCAATTGTAAATTTCACGGTCAGTACTAGATAGCTGAAGGTAAGATAATCATTGATCTGTAGCCGGATAATGGTGCAGATCCGGCACATATTTGGCACACATTTTCAAAATAACGCAGGCGATACTCTCGAAATCGGTCGATTCTCGAACTGGGTAAAAACGTAAGTAATTGATTATAACGGATGGTGGACGCTGGTGTGGCACGCTTGTAGAAGTTGAGCCAGTGACCCTCTAAGCAATCATATGGAGACTCTGAAATCATTAAGACTTTCAGAATGCATCCTGATATCAATAAGATAATGTTAGATGGTGTAGCGGAAACTTGAATTAAAATAGCTTTTAGTCAAGCGAATAATACTGTAAATAATTTATACGGTAGGAGTCGAAGTGATGTTATACCATTTAAGGAAATTTGCAGATCAACGCTAAGAGAGCGCCTTTTTGAGACCTATTATTAAGTTTGTTTTATAAGGATGCAGGTGTTAAGAAATCCCTTCGTCAATCATTTGTTGATGCATCAAATTTATTTGCTCAATGGCTTCTACACCAAGACTCATGTAGGACTCGTTAATTTCGCTCTTTTTCGTATAACGATGTGAAATGTCTAACGTATAAGATTTCATTGCCCAGCTAAAGAAATTTGGGTAGAAAGTAGCTACATCGAGGTCACGCCATTTGACACCTCGTACACCTTGATTCCATGGAAATGCACCCGAATATAGCCAAACGCCTTTTTCGTCAAAAAAAAGCTCATAACTGGGTATTTCAATGACTTTATAAATTGCGTACAGGAAGGGAATAAACGAGAGCCAAAAAGTAAATATTAAGCCCACAATAAGCCCCATTACAACCGCTATACATGGTTCAGCATAAGCGACCCACGTTTTCCTAGATAATACTTTTCTATTATTGTTTTTTTGCTTAATAAAGCTGTCCATCACCTTCCACCATGTCTACAAATAAGCTGAAAACACTAAAGTTAGTAAAGATTTCATTTTCTTCAAGTTTTAGCTATGTAATAAATAAACCTTGCAATATTTTCAGTTGAGCAAGTTTGGATTTTAGTTACATTTTCGAAGAATATTCTATGTGTAGGCTTTTTGTATGGAAATGTAATTTGGGGAGAAGGTCAGAATGTTCCCATATCCTTAGAAATGCATTCTGAAGGAGGTAAGCCGACAGAAGCAATTATCTTAGGAGAATTTATCAAGCAATATGATATTACTGTGGAGATTCTAGGAAATTGCATAAGTGCTTGTAGCATGGTGCTTTTATCTAGTAATAATCGTTATGTACACCCAAAAGCATGGGTTGGTTTTCACGCATCCTATAATAAAGATAAAAATCAGAACGTCCACTATGAATCAAACTCCCTAAAATTTCATGATAGTAATCTTGAAAAACTACTTAAAAATGTCGGAGCAAATGAGGCATTTATACTACAAGCACTAGTAAAGGACGCATGGGGTGGGTTTTTTCCAAGTTTCGAAGAGTTGAAGCAAGCAGGAATAGCCAATAGAAATACAAGGCTGCACAAACAAACACTTACAATACCGAGTTACCTTGCAGATTAGAGGGTAATTAATAAGGCTCTCATAAGCTAACTAAAACGGTAAATCGTACAAAAAATCGAGCCTCACACTCTGCGCAATTTCTTTCTTAGCTTCTTCGGTTTCGTTCAAATACCGAATGTTCGAATTTAGATCGGAATGCCCGAGCATCTCGGCGATAATTAAGGTGTCTCTGCCTTCTTTGGCATTATGCGTGATAAATCCTCTACGAAAATCGTGCGCTGATGTTTTGTTTTTTTAGGCCATTTAGCTCTGAGAATAGTCTATTTATTTATGCTACTAGAAATGGGGGGATTACAACATGAGGTTGCAATAACATATCGGTGATAAATTTATCTAGCGTCAACTATCTTGGCCGGTTCCGCGTCAATTATTCTGGCCGGTTGATATTGATTTACTTTATTTCTTCTATGGCAGCTTTTCGTCGATAGCTTACGCCTTCACAGTTTATTATGGTTGCATGATGTACCAGTCTATCAATAGCAGCTACTGTCATACTGGTGTCATCAAACAGTTCATCCCATTGTTCGAACGGTTTATTGGATGTGATGATCATGCTGTGACGTTCATAGTGATGTTCATAATAAAACCACAAAGGCTGTAGTTACCACGAAAACGAGACATTCCAGATGCTTCATTTAACAATGGTTGTGTGTTGATAGAAGATGATTGTGTGTGTAGGCTCCGAAGTTTCATAATCTTTAACCTTCTTTATGATTTGCAATGAGGGTTTCTAGGGCACTGCCATCTTGTCGGGTTAAATTTGGTACGTAGCGAGAATAGACAGTAAAAAGCATTTGAGTATTGGCATGGCCTAGTTGTTTAGCTATCCACTCTGGGGCTTCACCTGCAGCTAACCATAATGTCGCAGCAGTATGACGAGACTGATAGGGCTTACGGCTTGATAGACCAAGTCTTTTCAGCAACGGATGCCAAACGCGTTTGGTCACATTTCGATGGGCTAGCGCTTCGCCTTTCAGATTACAAAAGACATACTCAGACTTTTTACTAGTTCCGCGGTATTGTTTTAGTAATGCTTCAAATACCATTTTATTCATCTGGATATCACGAATCGAAGATGAGGTTTTCGCATCTTCCTCTTGCTTACCATCCACAATAGTCTCGCGTACTAAAATGAGTTTGCGCTCAAAATCAACATACTTCCATTTCAATCCATCAATTTCACCAGTTCGCATTCCAGTAAAAAAACGAGTGGTGTAGTAACTGTGATAGTCCTGTCGAACTTCTTTTAAAATGAGAAACACTTCATCTAAGTGGAAAGGATGGATATCCGATTTGTTATTTTTTAACTGCTTGATGTTTAAAAACGGGGTAGGGAACTCAAAGCGAATAGATGCTTCATTAATTATAGCCCGAAGTATCGACATAATTTTGAAAAACTTTGTGTTTATTTTGATTGCGAGCTGCATCAACTTGTTGAGTATGTAAAGAACAACTGAGCAAAGAGTAAAGTCCCCCTCATCTCATTCCCATTTAGATTGAATTTAAGCTGACATATAAATCAAGCTGTAGGCCTTGCTATTTAGGCTCTGCATAATAAAACATGCGCGTTTTCGTCACTTATTCGTCACCGATTCGACACACCTGAAGAAAATAACGCAGGCGATACTCGCAAAATCGGTCGATCTTCGAACTGGCTAAAAACGTAAGTGATTGAATTTAAAGGATGGTGGACGCTACTGGGCTTGAACCAGTGACCCTCGCCTTGTAAGGACGCGATTTTATAAATAATTAGAGGTTACATTAAGTGTGTTTATGTAATTAATTTTCACCTAATATCATCTAAATGACTGTTAAAATAGAATTTTATAATAAGTAAAACTCACCATATAGATTTCATTTCGATTTCTTGTTTTGTGTGATTTTAGGTGAATTTGCATTATATAGGATGTGTACTAGCCTTGTAGGTATCGATACTACAAGCAATGGACGCATCCTGCAACGTGCAATTAGTCAACTCCCTTTCGACTTATAGTATGACATTATCAGCGAATCGATGCATGCCGATGCGATCTTAGATCGATTAGTGCACAGTGCGATCAAAGTAAAGTTACGTGGTGAATCGATGCGAAAAAATAAAAATATATTGACTGATGGAGATCAGGCAAAGTAAATTGCAAGAGGGTCTACTGAAAGAAAAATAACGCGATCTCCATGATGTGATTGAGCGATCTTCTTCATGTTAATATGTAGCTTCCAGTTCTTTGGATGTGAACACTACATCGATTCCACCATGAACGTCTTGGTGTTTCATTTCTATAATAGGTTTTGACAAATCATTAACATCATATTCAATTTCGAGTGTCTGATTTGACAGCCAAGTTACTTTCAATTCTACCCCGCAACGAGATATAAAAACTGACTCAAAATGATTTCTGTATGCTGGTGTTTTCTGAGAATCAGAATTTTTCGATACGCGAATAGCCCTACTGCAACCACCAATTGAGCCGCCTACCAAGTATAAATACTCAGTAGCGATATGCTCATGTGATGGCGACACTGCTAAATTTATAATCTCAATTTTCGCATTTTCAGAGCTACACCCTGCAAACAAAAAAGGGAAAAAATAGCAAACTATCACGAGTTTAACCATATTACCCATCTCTAATTCCCCATAATTTCTGAATAATTCCTGCTAAATCAACTACAAATCTGTAACAGTGACTTTACCTGGCGGAATCTCGCAGTTTCCAATACATCTTGACGCGCCTATGAAACTGCCAATACTTAACCAGCCACCTCCAACGCCTCTGCCACCATTATTAATACCGGATTGATCATCACCAATTGATTCAACATCTTCGCTTTCATAACATGAATCAGGATTATCGGTCTGATCATCGTCAGAATCAAAAGGCCCATCGTAATAATCCAATCCTCCGCCAACAAGTGGAACATCAGAAGGGTTATCATTGAAGTGAGGAGGGTTAGCTAACGCCTCAATAGTATTCTGGACAAAGTCTTGAAAATCAATGTTTGGGTCTGTTTTGTAGTCGGTATATTGCTGAACCACACCGGCTGCTGCTCTCACCTCAGAATCAGAATAACCCATAGCGCTTGCCCCGGCTCCGTAAAACCAATTACCCGCGTTTTCTTTGGCTAATGAATAATCACCGTGACTTTTGAAATCATATTGTTTGCCGGGTCCAAAGTTATCAACCATGAACAATACCTTTACTGCGGCACTTGTTTCTGGGTACGCAAAATCTATAAGGGCCGAAATTTGTTCTAACTTACGGAGCTCCAAATTCAAGTTAAGACCTTCAGGCAGAGGAGGTGGCGTAGTAGTTGCAGAGCAGCTTGAAGTTGGGGCATCCGAATATGTATTAGCAGAAAAAAGTAGAAAAGATAAACACCAAGAAAATATCATCAAAACACCGCTTGATTTATTTGATATCATTGCACATCCTCACGCCATTTTCATAAAAACAATCGCCGCCAGGTGGAGGTGATGGTGGAGGACTTGAATTAGAAATGTCAACCATTTTCACACTAACGAGAAAAACACTATCGTGTTCGATATATGATACTGAAACATTTTTGTTTGTATAGAGCTTGCTACTAGGATGGATAGTAAATCCCACATTTCTATTTAGAGTGTTAATCTTGAAAGCACTCAAGTTGTTAGCGTTTGAATTATAATCGCTTATGTGAGTCATACTATTATTTTGATGCAGCTCTTTCAACTCAATTCTATAATCAAAATTACTATCCGTAATGAAATGTATATCTGAGACATTTGGTAAATCACCCAACAATATACAGTTAGCGAAACCATTACTGTGCCTAAGCTCAAATACTAATTCTTGGTTTTTCTTCATGCTCACGCAATCTATTTGGTTACCGTACGACGGAGACCCAAACAATGTCAAAACAAGTAGAAATGATTTAAATTTCATATTTTACAATTGGCCTTTGTTTATATTAATAAAAGTGTAACGCACTTTATTTTTGCATGCAATGTGAGCTGTGCGCGTACATACCTAAGAGATTAATTAGTACAGCAGAGTCAGGGTAGCAATACTTATCGTGCGTTACACCATATTTATCTCGCATATTGATGCTTCAATTCATCAATGCTTTTATTTTGAGAAGATTGTTTAAGAGAGAGGCCCTCATAACTTAAATTAACTGCAAAGTTACTGGGCTTTGGTCTGAATTTTTTATTGTTTTTTTCTGTTTATTTGAAAGTGAAGCAGTCATACAACCCCTTTAAATCCTTTATCATTTTAGCGTACTACGAAGCGGAATTCCATCAAAGTCTTCGCCACCGACTCGACACACCTGAAAAAAATAATCCACGCGATACCTGCAACATCTCGGCTTGTAAGGATGAGAATTAAGACCTTATTTTCTATCAGATGTTATTTGCAAAACTCAAACACAATTAAGCGGCTTCAGTTAAATCAATATTTAATACTTTCATTACTTTCACCACTGTGTCCCAGCGAGGGCTGACTTTTCCATTAAAAGAGCGGTATAAGCTTTCTCTATTGACGCCAATTTCCTCTGCAATGTTAGCAACACCGTGCTTCTTCATTAGATGATTCAGAGCGTTTATGAATACCTTAGGATCATCATCGTTAAAGCACTCAACTAGAAAATCGTGAATTTCCTCTTGGGTATCCATGTAATCAAATGGGTTAAATACTTTTGTTTTCATCATTTTCTCCATGATTTACTCATAATTGAGTTGTTGATTTATTGTATGAGCAAATTTTATGTCGGCTTTTTGCGAATCTTTGTGGCCACCATGTAAAAGGATAATCAATTTACCATCACGAATTGTAAAATAGATTCTGTACCCTTTACCGACAAAAATTCTCATCTCGCTAATTCCTGAACCTACTGATTTGACGTCACCGAGGTTTCCACTTTCGGCACGCAACAAGCGGACAGCTATGGCATTAAAGGCCTTTTTATCTTTTAACTTAGATAGCCATTTATCAAAATGCTCAGTCGTAATGATTTCATATTTCATGCTTATATTGTAGCTTAAAAGCTACATGTTTCAACGTGAAATTTCACGAACAGGGCTAGATCGCTGAAGGCATTGTTATCATTGGCCTATAGCAGGGTAGTGGTGCAGATCCGGCACAGATTTGGCACACATTCGGCACACTTTTACAAAATAACGCAGGCGATACTCGCAAAATCGGCCGATTTTCGAACTGGGTAAAAACGTAAGTGATTGATTTTAAAAGGATGGTGGACGCTACTGGGCTTGAACCAGTGACCCTCGCCTTGTAAGGACGCGAATTTATAAATAATCTTATATTGTCTTAAGTGTATTTATATAATTTTTTTTCACCTAATATCATCTAACTTACTGTAAAAATACAGTTTTATATAAATAGATTCACCATTTGTTTTTCGCTTCTATTTTTGTGCTGTATGGATTTTAGGTGAATTTGCATTATATGCGGTGTGTACTAATCTTGTGTTTAGATACTACTAGCAAAGGATGCATCCTGCAACGTGCAATCAGTTAATCATTATCATGTCTTGTATAACTTACTTGAGCATAAGAGCTTCAAGCCTGAGACATACCTTAACTCACCAAATTTGCTTGCTACGTTTGTTCGTGGTTTAGAGTGCACGATCACGCACTTAGAAAATCAGTCCAATTTATCTCCCCTAGCAACCTGTATCAAGCAGCTCAAATCCATCAAAGTTTTGTTCGATAGCGTTTCGATCCTAACCCACATGAAAGATACTCAATTAAATAAGTTGGATTCTTTTGTACTAAAGGTTTGCACTTATTCAGAGACCAAAGAGCGAACATCTTCAGTTCACCTAGTCCAATTCGTGATTCTGATATACGCCTTTATCTTCTTTCAGCAAGACAAAACTAATAGAAAAGTAGATATCTCCAAAATCATTAAGCAGTTTCATAAATTTTTGAATGATGATGACAACGATGTTGAAGATATCTTCAAGGTTGATGGGTTAGAGATAACTATTCATGACCTCGTGGATTTGCCGAAGAATACTGTAAATAGCTTCACATCATTTTTTACCGCCTTTCTTAGTGGGAAGTATGTTGAACACGTAGACCGATTGTTAAAGCCTGTCATTATTGATGAGGATACATCGGATTATCTGAAAGAATTGCTTAGTATTGCACCTATGGGTTCGAGCGAATGTTCAGACGCCTCCAAAGAAGTGGATGATAGTTCAGAACGCAACTTTGATAAAGGCCACGAAGAAGCAAAACGAAACCGAAAACCAATTAACTTAAAAGAGTATTCAAAATCCAAGAGTGATGTGCTGTTAATGCCGCATCTGTCATACGGATTATTTGACTACGAGCTTAAAAATATCGAATCAAAACTCCTTGAGGATATTGAGCAGAAAATAGCGGTTTCAATCATTTGTTATTTGGCGCTTGTACTGTCTAAAAAAGAAAAAGAGATCGGCCAACTCGTTGTCTCATCCATTGATGACAACGATACTGATTTATTAGTGACCCAAAGTGCTGTCTATTGGCGTCGATACGATGTAATCATGCCTGACCGCGCAGATATAGTTCGGGAGCATCAAGAGGACATTTTCAATAGCTACAATGGGTGTGTCAAATTGCGGCTTTCAGATAGCTTACACCCTATTCTGAAATCGAGTCAGAGTGCAACGTTATCATCGTTAGTTTCTTATACTAAAAGCGAGCTTGATGCTTATAGCAAAAAGCTAAAAAGAGCTTGTAATCTCAATCGAAACCTCACTATCAAAGCGCTTCGATATGCCTACTTTTCTAGGCTGGCATACTCCACTGAGCCGGCTTTTTCTTCCCTTGTGTTTGCAAATACGACTTTTGCTAAACCAACCACATTATATTACCTGTCCGTTTCACATAGTGACGTAAGGGATGCATATTATACTGTGACAGGAAGGCTTACACATCCTGAAAACCATGACGATACAAATTCATTTGCTGGAGTATCCAAAAGTATTCGTGCATCATGGGTAAAGAAGATCTTTTTTGATTTATTCAATACACTTCAATCATTTACAGCTTATCAAGATGCCTCGACACAGTCTTTACTTTTACACCACAATCAATTTATCGCTTATATACTATTAGCCGTCCATTTAGTGGCTGCATTAAGACCTTCTAAGTATGTGGTCGTAGATCAGATTACGTTAGATTTAGAAGCTGGGTTGCTCTATGTGTCAGATAAAAATGTTCATGCAGTGCATGTGTCACGGTTGATACCCATACCAGAACAGTTAATCCAACAAATCAAATTGTTTCATCGTCATCTTCGCTGGATGGCAAAGATGCTTGCGAATTCCCACCATGATATCGTCCCAATTTTTTATGGCGCTTTCAAATGAGCAGCAAGTGAATTACGCCAAGTTTTCGTTTATTGTTGGAGATAAGCTTGTACATCCCTCAACATCTTTGACTTTTGAATTTGCAAATATTCCATCTCATGTACCTAAAAATATTCTACGAGATTTTTTTGCCTCAAATTTACCTTCGCCAATAACGCATTATCGGCAATATTTACTAGGTCATATTGTGACAGGTGCTCATATTTATTCATCTTATAACCTTACACCAATTCGTGGGCTTGAACTGTTAAGGGAAGGCTTAGGGCAGTTGCTGGATAATTGTGATTTTAGTGTATATGAAGTGAATCATTGTCGAGGTAAGTTAAAAGCCTTCAAGCAACTTACATGTAAGCCATGGTTGCCCCAAAAGTGGTTAGCGAGAATTGAAATAAGAACGGCAGCTTTTAAAGTACTACAAGCTCATATGGATTATCAGTACTTAAGAAGTTTAACTGAGCCTGACGCTATTACACATGCATTTCACGCCATTCAAGAGGACATCAATCAGTACTTTGCTGAAACATCGAATACGCGATTACACAAAGCGACGAATGGCATGCTGGGTAAATTTGAAAGGTTTTTTTCTAAAACAACCAGTAAGACACTTCGGGCAAGGTTTTATAATGCACAAAAGCAGCTCGTTCTCGTAAACCCTATGCAGGTTTATCATGCTCAGCTTGCACAGTTATACAAAGATATGTATCAATCATTTAGGGCTGAGCATAAACTGCCATTAAATGTCGACTTTCTATTTTCTATTGCATGCTACCAACCTTATTTGCTTCCTGTTTTTGTTCAATATGAAGAGACTCAGTGGAGCATTGAGGTACTCAACGGCATTGTGGTGTTATCTAATCATGCTACAAGCGGCATAGTCATTAACAGTTTCTCAGCATTACTGCTGTTAAAGCTAACTTCGACCTTAAATGTTGAACTTGTTGCAGAAGCGGCTGAACTGCGCATCGTCATTAATACATTTAAAAAGTATTGTTCAGACCACGGTGTTCAAGTGAGCAGAATTAGCCAGTTCACGACATTTGCTACGTTTATGTTAGAAAATGACATTTACACGCATGCGGCATTTACACATTTGGATATGACAGGCAAGAAAAGCTCATCGAATTTAAACATTATTGACAAGCGCCGTTTGCTTGCTGACATATATCCTGACATTTGCTCACTAGCAAAATTACAATCGGATGAGCAAAGCCGAGTCATTGATCAACCCTTGTCCTCTCTCAAAGATGAGGAGGCATTGTTTAAATCCATAAAAAAGGCGTTTTCTAACAACCATGTGACGACCGTTAATAACGCAAAGTTATTATTCAGTTCGGTTAATGATGCCTGGGGAATTGAAATTAGCAATGACAGTGAACTACTTGCATTTTCCAAAACTCTGCATCCAATCACACGATATTTACTTGAATTTACATTAAGTGAATGCCAAAGAATTCAAAGTATTGGTAAACCTTTGGCAAAAGCTACTATTACACGATATTTGCGGATATGTAGCCACTTATTTAAGAGTGTAAAAACTCAAGATATGGGAGAGTGGGATGTTGAAGAAGTTGAAGATATGTATGTTGAAATCATTGGAGAATTCACCGATAACGATAAAGAAAGCATTGCGCCTGATTTGTACCGATTTCATTTGAGTGTATTTGAAGATACGCATATTGAGCACTTAGATTGGATATACATTGCAAAAGATACAAGCCTAGCCAGTCAGAAACAGAATAAGTCAACAATCGTAACTGGTTTGGAGTATCAGCGAGCAAGGCAAGAATTAGCTCAAAATGAAGACTTTACTGAAGACGAAAAGATTATCTACCAAGGGATTTTGGTTTTATATACAAAAGCGGGTCTCAGGCGCGCAGAAACCTCTCACTTAGAATTAACGAGCATTGATTTTGAATCGTGGACTGCCTTTATTCATAGTAATGGATTTTTCAAAACCAAATCTAAGAACAGTAATCGCCAATATCATATCGGCTGGCTTTTGACTGAAGATGAAAAAGCCTTACTGAATAAGTTGTTTGCATTATGCACCCCTCATATTGAAATAAAGGAAGGCAGGGCCTTTTTATTTTTGACCAATAATGCATCATCTCAACGCATTCAATTAAATTGGGTATTTAGTAACGTGACTATCGCATTGAGATTTGCGACCGGTATTGCACATGTCAGAGTGCATGATTGTCGACGTACATTTATCAATATGCAGTATTTGCTATTTTCTAATGCCTATACCCATCCTGCGATTAAACAGATTTTACAGACATGGTTTGGCACGGATGACTTAGATGCACTTAAATTAGCAGGCTATGAGGCGATTACTGGTAGAAAGCAGTTCACACTAGATGAAAGAATCACATGCGGCATTGCCATGGCTGCCGGTCATCATCTCGAAACTGAAAGAGATGCTTATGTGATGTGTGCGGATTTGATTGCATATAGTCATGTGGAGCATGATTTAGCAACTCGTATCAAGTGGCCGGTATGGATGAAAGAAGCAGGTTTGTCTAATAAGCAAAACAAGTTGCCCTTAAGCAAAATTATCAATCGAGTCATCAAACAACATGGCAGGTTAAAGCAAAGCGTCAATAAGCCACCAGATAAAGCGGTGTTTTTGCAAAAAAGTCAGTCAAATAAGGTGTTTGACGAACTGTATTGTTTGCACCGAGGGATATGTGAGTTGATGCAAATAAATGACCTGGCTCAAACTCACGAAGTGCAACTGAGTGATAAGATTTTCCTGAGTAACAACAGGTACTGTGAAGTACAATCTGTATATCAGATTGTCACTCAAATAGGCTTTTCTAAGTTAAGTCTCAAAAATCTCGCAGAGTACTCATTTCCATCCCGTCCACAATCATCAAAAAGTATTGTTACTTTCTTCTATAGCGAAACTTTTATCTCGTTACTATTTAAATCGTTTGGATTAAAAACGATTAATAGAATTCCTGAGTTGTTTTCAGGTGTTAGGGTTAATAACAAGCAGGAACTACTCATTCAACCTGCTTGTGTGGCTGCCGTAAAAGGTTGGCTGGATAATTTAGATTTATTTTATACAGTCGAGAGTCTTGTGCAAAAGCACAACAACATTCAAACAGAAGTATCTGTATTTTCGATTGTAAACGACAAATCGAAGCATGATTTGATGCTTAGTTATCTTGTCGTGTTATTGAACATATATAGCGAGGTAAAGCATCATGCATAAATTCGAATTAAATCCATTGGTGATAAAAAATCATCATTGTGTCAAAACTAAATATGGAACCTTAGTCGAAAACGGCATTAAGGAATTAGACGCCATAGTGTTGTGTTTTAAAGAACTTTTACCTGAGGCAATCAACTTTAGAAATGGTAGTAAGCAAAAGATCAATTTGATTACATCCGTTGAACTAGTAGACGGTGAAGTCATTATCAACGGTTATTTTGAGACACTGGAAGATTTGGGAGAGGATGCGAAAGAAAATTTTGAAATCTCTGAATTACTTAATCATTTGCTGCACTCTACACAAAAAGAGATATTTGAGCCGCTTGAAAAAAGAAAGTTCGAATACGTTCAAGCGGGGTTGAAAGATAATGACTTTGGTTCAAGTATCAAAAAAATTATCTCCCAAGTTAATGCTAGTAAAGATGTTTTAGCAGCCGCAGGTGTGCTCGATGTAAAAGGTAAAGAAATTAACTTAGATAAATTTGTCGACTTTGACTATGAGGTTGATCCTGACGGTGAAAAAATCACGTCACACGCATACGTTGATATTATTAGTGTGGATATTATCGAGAAGAACTCATTCACATTTAAGCTGTTAGGAAAAAAAGAAAAGTTTAGTATGTCAGCATCACCAGAGCATATCGTCACAATTGCAGAGTGGATTGCAGATGAAGAAAACAAAGATAAGGAATTTTATGCTGATATAAAGTTCGAGTATCTATTTCATTTAAAGGATACTTTTTGTAAATGCAATCTCATTAGTATGAAGCTAGAGACGAAGAGAGATAGGGGCGTTCAACTAGATGCTTTTGAAAAAGAAAAGCAGGAAGCTATAGAGGCGAAGATAAAAGAAGACATCAGAAAGGCGCTGGGAAAAAAATCAAAGAGTTGAGTAAAAAAATAATATTTGTGTATTTTCGACGAAAAATTAGATTTAAGATATATGAAATTAGCTCAAATCCGACCTAACATACACCTTTTGAAAATGGGTAACTGTCAGATCAAGTCTGAGTTAGTACACATCTCTCGCGTTCCTATCTGACAAGCCAATGCGTCCTCCTTCAAATAACGCTTGCTTGAGTGAATCAATTTGAACTCTTATGATTTTTTATTTCCGTCACGCAACAGAAAGTCAAAATATCTTTAAACTTACGGATCGCATTTAATGAGAAGAACGCCTACCTAATTTACTGAGCTTATTTCGACTTGTACTTATTGTAACTTAGGCATCGATAACATGCCCAAATGAATAATCTGAGTGTCCATTGTCTTAGTCAGAATGTGATTGTTATGTACAGCAATCACAGGTCCATCCGTTTCGATGAGAGATTCTGTGTTAGTTAAAAAATCAACGTAGAACAAAGCTTCTGGGCCATCCTTAAGCAGACAGTAAAGTCCTTTTTCATCGACATATTTGATGTGAGCAAACATGCCCCCGCATGCCCCGTTACTATATAGCGTTTTTACTTTATTATTTCTTACATAAATGCCGGGCTTATCTGTAAATGTCAGCCAGATGTTACTTTTTGCTGCGTAAGCGCTAGCGACGTTGTTTACATAAATATCGATGCCGGATTCATTCAAACCTAACAGGTTCCCCTCTTTAAAGGCAAATAATTGCGTAATATCAGTACCACCAATAATGTGGTCTACAGCATTATCATAGGATTTTATAAGCACATTATCTTCCCACACGTCAACAGAGTGTTCGGTAGCAACAATAATAGCACTTCCACTTATTTTATAATCAAGAATGCTATTTTTGTGTTCATAAAATGATAATTGTAACTGACCAAGATCGTCTCTTGCCAACACATTGCTCACACCAGCATTTTCTTCAACAAAATATATGACTTCATCTTTAATCGAGACAAGGCTTAGCTGGGTTGAAAATGATAACTCAGGTAAGCGTACGTTATTTTGATTGATTATTGAGTAATTGTACTGCTGTCCGGTGATGTACGAGACTAGAATATCCCCTTTATTAGTTGAAAAGTAACCAGTTAAATTTTTATCCCCAAGAGAGTAATAGTTGACCTCTAGGCTTTGAGCAGTGTGAGCAACCAAAAGAGCGTTTTTTTTATCGATATAAGCAATAGTGTGATTGTTTAACCACTGAATGGTTATCGGAACTGTTTCTAAACGAATTTCGCTGAACTCTGTAATGCTATTATTTTCTCCGACAAAAAGGCTGATGCCTCCTTGGTAGGTCAAGGCGAGGAAGGCTAATTTATCAAGCTGTGGTGAAACCCGTATACTGTAGATGTCTCTGACATTATTCGGAGTTGTAAACGATTTGCGCATAGAATGATTAACTAAGTCAACGGTGTATAGATAATTAGCCGAGCCATCACCATCACTGAAAATAAGTTTTTTATCTGATAAATATGCCATGGCGGAACCGCCAACATGATCTTCGCAAGGTATTGTTGTGGAGTCATTCACGTCTGTGAGGTGCTGTACGTAAATCAAACATTTATTATCTAACAGCTTATGCGCTGATAAATAGTTTTCAGTAAACACAAAGTCTTTGACCCAACCTTTGATGCGGTAGCGCTCGACTGTTTTGCCTTCTCTGATAATTGTACTGTAACCATCACTATTGTTACTGTAAGAAACCCCATCTTCATACTGAATGAAGGAAACAAATTCCCCTTTACTGTCGATAGCGACGGTAGAATTGGACACGCTTTGATTGGTGATAGCCTCTGAAATTATGGGCAGGGCAGTTATTTGACCATCGTCATGATCATACAGAATACTTAACAGTCCTATGACGATGACTAAAAACGCGATAACAACTATTGTTTGCTTAGTGTTGAATAGTTGAGATAATTCTATTGAGGGGGGAGATGAGGCGTCCTGTGGTTCATCTTCGATATATCCATCATCTTCTAAAGGCGTGACATTTAAGATATAGCCTTTTTTCGGTTTTACGGTTAATGAAATGTGAGTGATCTCAAGCGCTTCAAAAGCGCGGCGCAATGCCCCAACATTGCGACTTAATGCAGAATCAGAAACGATTGTTTGTTGCCAGACGTGGCGATGAATATCTTCTTTATTGACGAGTTGATTTGATGAGTTGAGCAAATAAAGTAGTAATTCAAACTGTTTTTGCTCCAGTTGAGCATTTTTATTTTTAAAAGCGACCGTATTTAAGGCTTCATCTAACAGCAAACCGCTTTGTAATTGTGTCATTGGTTTTTTACTCATTTTTTATTAACTATTTGATATGTAATAGTTATTTTCTATGTATGTAGGTGCTCAATCCTTGCTCAAAAGTAACTCAAACAAATATTATTAAAATATCGATGTGATATCAATTCTTTATAGGGACTTTAATTGAAACTCTGAAACGTTCAAAAATAAAGAAGAGAGTTAAACACATGAATATAGTCTCATTTGCTGTATTGATAGTCATAACGATTAGTTCAACAATGTTAAGTATGCAGTCCTTATCTACGCCTAATAATCATGCACATGTTAGCGAGGAACAGCAAACTATACATGAAGGCATTTTTTGTCGACCTTTGCCTCGATGTTTTATCAATCCTGATTAATCAAATATTTAATTAGATATAGAACGATAATCGATGATGAACCAGAATCAAGAGTTGTTTAGAAGAAATGCGTTGGCTAAGCAAGCGGCAAAGTTAGACGGTGTAGTGCTTATCGCACGTCCCTTGACTGCGAATGTGTTGTTCATTGTACTGTTTGCGATTATATTGCTTGGAGTGGTTTTTCTTACCCACGCCCAGTTTCATCGGAAAGAAACAGTACAAGGATATATTGAACCTAAAGCTGGGGTTGTTAAAGTACAATCCAATCGTTCAGGAGAGCTTGCAAATTGGTTTGTTGATGAAGGGCAAGCTGTAGTTGCTGGGGAGCCCATCGCCCTTATTAAAACACACAGTACGCTTAAAAATGGTGGTGATGTCAGTGCTAAATTAATCGCACAGCTAGAACAACAAAAACAGTTTGTGTCTTCACGAATCAATGATGCAGAACAATTGTTTACTGAGCGTCATTCATCGCTTAAGGTTTCAGAAAACCGCACCCAATCAGCTATAGCAAAATCAATGTTGCAGGAAAAACTGCTTCAATCTCGCAAAACACTTATCAAGGACAATGTATCTCGGTTAGAGAAGCTTATCAACACCGGTGCTGTGTCAAAGCTATCCTTAGATAATGAGCAACATAAACTCCTTATGATTGAGCAAGATATTGCTAGTCATAATATTGTTCATCAAGAGCTTTTGGAACAACTCAGTAGGCTTGAACTTCAAAAACAAACTTTGCCAAGTGAACATAGACAAGCGATTACAAGACTTCAAGCAGAAAACACATTGCTCGAACAGCAAATTACCCAAATAGTAGCGAATGAGTCAATTCTCATAACTGCGTCAACTTCTGGATATGTTACTAATAAAGTTATTCCAACTGGCTCTTCAGTGTCTGCTGGTCAATCACTTGTTAGTGTTTTACCGAAACGCAGTGAGATGAAAGTCATCTTATTAGTACCTTCGAGAGCCTATGGTTTTATTGAAATTGGGCAATCAACACGAATACGTATTGATGCGTTTCCCTATCAACGTTTTGGAGTGTATGAAGGCGAAGTAGAACAGACAAGTCAATATTTAATTTTACCTGGTGAAGTCAGTATGCCAATCGCAATTGATGAGCCGGTTTATCGAGTAGAAGTGGATATATCGAATCAAAGCATCAGCGCCTATGGTCAATCGGTTCCGTTACAACCGGGCATGACGATAAGCGCCGATATCGTGCTTGAAGAACGCAGTCTTCTAAGCTGGTTATTTGAGCCGATTATTAGCCTGAAAGGGCGTGTTTAAACCTTAAAATCAAACTATGAACGTCTCAAGGTGAGATAATATGAAAGAACTAACTTCGCAACAAATTGACAACATCGATGGTGGTGTTGGTATTCCAGGAGCTATTGTCGGTGCAGTATCGGGTGGGATCACTTATTTGGCGTCGGCTGCTACTTCAGGAAGCGGAAATGTTGGTGGTTTTGCAGTTGCCGTGGCAGGTGGTGCTGTAGGCGGATTTGTATCTGGTGGAGCTGTATCAGTCGCTCGTGCATATGCAACAACAAAAGTTGCTTTTGCTGGTGGTGCAGCGGCAGGCCTCACTCAAGAATAAAAGTTATGCTGTTTTTAGGAGCGCTCATTATTTAGGCTCCTATATTTTCATTTTAAAGGATTTAATGATGGGTAATTTAAATATAAAAATTGAAAAAGCTAGCAATCTTCTTTTCATTCTAGCTGTGTTGTTAATAACTATTGGTTTTATTGTTAATGAACAATTAAGTGAATTTTTATTGATTCGAAGTGGTGTGCTTTGTTCATTTTTGTCCGCGTTTTATGCAATTTATAGTTTTGAGTTTAAAGGAAAATCTTTAAAGGCGATTTGGTCTTTTTTAGCCAGTAAACAGACAGGAACGATAACCACAAAAGAATCAATATGGTTATATCAGCCATTTATTTTTGGAATGATTGGAAGTGTATTAGCACTTTATTCCAATCCATGGATTTAAAAAAATCAGCGCCTATGGTCAATCGGTTCCGTTACAACCGGGTATGACGATAAGCGCCGACATCGTGCTTGAAGAATGCAGTCTTCTGAGCTGGTTATTTGAGCCGATTATTAGCCTGAAAGGGCGTGTTTAAACCTTAAAATCAAACTATAAACGTCTCAAGGAGAGATAATATGAAAGAACTAGAAGTTAATCAACTAGAAAAAGTTAACGGTGGTAGTACTACCGAAGTTATGGTTGGAGCAGGAATGGGCGTCTCAGCTGGTGCAGTAACAGGAGTAATTGGAAAACTTGCATTTGGTGCAGCAATGGCAAATCCAGTTAGTCTCACTGTAGGAGCTCTAGTTGCAATTGGATATGGTCTTTCTCGAATGGGTAGAGATCAAATGAGAATTGAAAATCACCCATCCACTAGAAAATAATCCTATAGGTGTCACCTGAAAGGGGGCGTATATTCTAAAATGGCCAAGATATTAAAAAACAACTTATTTAATATTAATTTATTGTTTCAATTGGTTTATGCAATCTTGTTAGCTTTTAAAGAAGATTTTCATTTCTTTTTGTTGATTTTATTGCAAATTGTAGTTGCAATTGTAATTTCACTCCCTGAAGTTTTAGTAAAAAAAAATGATTTGAAACAAGATTCTAAAAGAAAGGTGCGTAGGCACTGAATAAGAATATTAAAAATCAGCGCCTATGGTCAATCGGCTCCGTTACAACCGGGCATGACCATAAGCGCCGATATCGTGCTTGAAGAAAGCAGTCTTCTGAGCTGGTTATTTGAACCGATTATTAGCCTGAAAGGGCGTGTTTAAACCTTAAAATCAAACTATTAACGTCTCAAGGAGAGATAATATGAAAGAACTGAATGCAAATGAAATTCAAGAAGTGAACGGTGGGGCATTTGTTGCAGCATACTGGGTTGTAAAAGGAGCAGTCCATGCCTACAGGACTTATAAGGTGGTGGAAAAAGTTACAGATGCAGCGGCTGGAATAGCAGCAGGTGAAGCATTATTCGGTGAAAACTAGTAACAATAAATATCCAGTCCGGCTAGTAAATAGCTGGCCTTTATTGGGATTAGGAGTTTTTATGGATGTAAATAGAACATATTGTCCATCTTGCAATGGTGAAATTTTCAAGAATATTAAGAGACAGTTAATTTTTAAAGGAAAAATTGAGTGCCCTCATTGTAAAGCAAGTTTAACGACTAGTATTTCATCTAGCTTATTTTTTGCAATTATAGTTGGCGGACCTGTCTATGCTCTCACTAAATATCTTCTAGGCTTTATTGAGATAAATAATTACCTGGAATCTTTTATTCCGGTTTTTTTGATTTTATTGACTTCACAGTTATTATCGCCATTTAAAAATTTAGTTGAAGTCGAATAACTGGATCCAAATAAGAAGTATTACTGAAGATATGAATATGGCGTATAACAAAAGATGTCCGCGTTTTATGCAATTTATAGTTTTGAGTTTAAAGGAAAATCTTTAAAGGCGATTTGGTCTTTTTTAGCCAGTAAACAGACAGGAACGATAACCACAAAAGAATCAATATGGTTATATCAGCCATTTATTTTTGGAATGATTGGAAGTGTATTAGCACTTTATTCCAATCCATGGATTTAAAAAAATCAGCGCCTATGGTCAATCGGTTCCGTTACAACCGGGTATGACGATAAGCGCCGACATCGTGCTTGAAGAATGCAGTCTTCTGAGCTGGTTATTTGAGCCGATTATTAGCCTGAAAGGGCGTGTTTAAACCTTAAAATCAAACTATGAACGTCTCAAGGAGAGATAATATGAAAGAACTAAATGAAATGCAACTTAACAACGTATCTGGTGGCTTTGGCAACTGTCCAACTGATACTCCAGTTAATGACGATTTGTCGGATTTTTTTCAGTCACAATCTGATGCTTATTATGATGAGCAACAACGAATTGCAAATGAAAGACACCATCAAAATAACAACTAAATATTAAGTGGTCATATAGCATTACCATATGACAAACCTGTCTGTGGTAATGCTTTTTTTACCTTTATTATTCAAATGATAGTTTTGTTCAAGTTAATTAACAAGGAGTTGCCATGCTCTTAATTTCTCAAAAATATTTAAAATCAATGAGTGTATTTACTCATGTACTCTTTATCACATTCATGTGGTCGTTACCCTTTTCAGCAAAATCGGTAGAGGTAAAAACGTCTAATCTTATTCCCATAGAAGCGTTATTTGACGATCCGCAATTCAGCTCTATGTCCCTTTCGCCTGACGGTAAATTGATTGCAGCTAAATACCGCGAAGGCACATCCGATACGCTTGCGATTATGGATGTGGAGCTAACCACAGTGAAGGGGTCAATTAACTTTGGTGAGTACAGACGTATTACTCGTGTAATGTGGCCTCGTAGTGATCGCTTTATTGTCGGGTATCAAAAGTTTGTAGGTTATCTCGATAATCAAAGCTCGGCTGAAGTACTAGTGGCGTATGATGTAGACGGAACAAATGGACGACAACTAACGGTACCGAAACGCAGTTTTTATAGGGTGATTAGCATGCTGCCTGATGAACCCAATAAAATATTAGTGACCAAAACTCACGCCTTTGACTACCTAGATGATGGGCAAACTAAGCTGTTCACCATTAACATCGAAAATGGCAAAGAAGACTACATAGCTGGTGAGCCGCGCGGTGCTCAATCTATTATTGCTGATACCTTTGGTAATCCCCGTTTAGCTACCGCTTATATAGAAAAAGATGATGATGAGCTTGGTAAAGGCATGGTCAAACTTTTTTTAAAGGCAACACCCACTAGCGATTGGAAGAAGGTAGATTTAGACATTTATCAAAAAGGCGCAAGTATTCGCTTACTCGGTTTCAATAATGACAGCACTATTGCGTATATTACAACTAATGTAGAGTTTGGCGGAGATAGTATTTACGCGATTGAGCTTGCTACTCAAAAAAGTTCGTTAATTTTCCGTGAAGATAAGCTAAATTTGTATGGTACTGGACCAATGTTCAATGGCTCAATTGATGTGGCAGGATATATGCCCGATTACGCTCAGTATATAGAGTTGAGTCCTAACAGCGAATATAAGCATGTCGTGGCGACTATCATGTCTACCTTCGGTAAAGGACCGACTGAGACAAATATCAATACTTACTCCTTCTCGCAAGATAATAACCTCGTGCTATTTAGACTGCATTCTGATGTCAATGCAGGGGGTTATTACTTAATGAATCGTGGTTTAGACGGCAGTGATCCCAATATTCGCTTTTTAGCTAATGTCCAGCCAGGTCTAGACGAACAAGATATGGCTGATTTGATCCCGTTTAAGTTTAACGCACGAGATGGCGTAGAGCTCAATGGTTATTACATGCTACCAAAAACCGGTGAAGCTCCTTATCCCATGGTGCAGATTGTGCATGGTGGCCCCCATGGTGTGCGTGATTATTGGGGCTTTAATAGAGAGGCGCAGTTTCTAGCTAATCGCGGCTATGCCGTGGTCATGGTCAATTTCAGAGGGTCAGGTGGCTATGGCGATGAGTTCTTGCGCAGTGGCTATGGTCACTGGGGTAGCAAAATGATTGATGATAAGACGGATGCCACGCTATGGATGGTCGAGCAAGGTTTTGCCGATAAAGACCGCATGTGTATCTATGGAGGGTCATACGGTGGATACGGCACATTGCAAAGTCTTGTGAGAGAGCCAGACTTATATCAATGCGGAATTGGTTATGTTGGTGTGTATGACTTGGTGGAGATGAAAAAATCAGGCGACATCCCCGAACGTGAATCTGGTCGCAAATATCTTGATGCAGCTGTCGGCACCGATGAGGAAATACTTAAACAGTTTTCACCCGCGTACAACGTGGAGAAGATAAAAGCGGATTTATTTATCGCCCATGGTAGTGAAGATGTGCGTGTGCCGATGGAGCAATACGAATCACTATCCAAAAACCTCAAACGCATCGGCAAACCTTATATTTCTATGATTCGTGAAGAGGGGCATGGCTACATGCAAACTAAGAACCGCTTTGATTTTTATCGTCAAATGGAAGCGTTTTTGGCGGAGCATCTTCAACCCGATGTGCAAGTGCATACGAATTTACAATCAAAATCTGTAACACCGTTACCGTTGCAGACAGCTAATGCTGAATGATTGTGAATAGTGCTGTGTTTGTATTCATATAAACACAGCGTTAACTGCCCTTTGGGCGTATTTATTAAATTAACCTTAAAAAGGAAAATATTATGAAAGAACTAAATCTTGAGGAAGTTAAAGAAGTAAATGGAGGTAACCCCTATATTGTTGGTGCTGTTATCGGTTGGGCTGTGAATACAGCATTAGATTCTGCAGCGGAATCTTTAAGTGAAGTTGACTGGGGGAGCTCTATGGGTGACGAGGATACAAATTTAGCACCCTAATACCTCCTAAGAGGGGGCTTTGCCTCCTCTTATTTAACAAATGCTATATGCTCTTGGAAGATCGTTATGATAAACAAGAAAGTTAAAAAAGCGGTTGTTTTAAAATTAAAAATGACAGCTCTATTCCTTTTGTTGCAACTTATATCAGTTGTTTTTTCAAAATTTTTAATATCGCCTTTTATTACTGGGGATGTATACAAAGATATAGAATATTATATTGCTATTATAATTATGTTACCCATTGTTCTGTTTATAAGTAAATGGGGTGAATTTAATTTCCCGAATGGATTTTTTAGGTTTGAAATTGATTTTGGTTTTTTTGGGAAGATTATTGTGGTTGTATTTTTTTACTTTTTGATCTTTTATTGCCTTACGGATTTTCTGAATATCTCAGGTGAAAAACATTCATCTGAAATAATTAATGCATTAAATATAGGTAGTGTGTATGTTAAAGTGTTACTTGTTTTTTCGATATGTTTAGCTGCGCCAATAATAGAGGAAATTTTTTTTAGAGGGTGGCTAATAAGTAAACTCATGATGTTGGATATTGATAAAAATTATATCATTATAACCACTTCAACTCTATTCATGTTTTCTCACATGCAGTACCAAAATATTTTTAGTTATATTTATCTTTTTATAATGGGTTTCGGTCTTGGTTATATAAGGATGAAGAAAGGTAATATTTTATATTGCATTTTGGCTCACTCGTTTTTAAATTTTTTGGCCGTTTTTTCATGGGTTTATTAATTTATCAAGGGCAGAAATTAGGTAAATCAATAGGTAAAGTAAAGTGATCTATCAATCAGAAGCCGCTGAATGCGGCCTAGCCTCCATCGCCATGGTGGCAAATCACTATGGTCATAAGATTGATTTATCGACATTGCGCAGTCGTTATAACATCTCGTTTAAAGGGGCGAACCTGCAACAGTTAATGCAGTTAGCTGCGCAGTTAAACATGGTGGGTCGTGCACTGCGTTTAGAATTGGATGAGCTTAAGAACCTAAAGACGCCCTGTATCTTGCATTGGGACATAAATCATTTTGTGGTGCTTAAGAGAGTCTCGCGCAAGACCATCACAATCCTAGACCCCGCGATGGGTGAACGCGCCATACCGATGAAAGAGGTAGATACTTCTTTTTCGGGGATCGCGTTGGAGTTAACCCCAACGTCAGAATTCAAGAAAAAAGACGAACGAGCCAAACTCAGCATCACGTCATTTTGGACTCGTATTGATGGATTAACGTCATCGTTGGTAAAGCTTTTTGTTTTGTCTATGATATTACAATTTTTGATGTTAGCAGCACCTTACTACACACAGTTGGTAGTGGATAATGTGCTGGTGAGTTTTGACAAACCTCTGTTGGTCGTATTGGCATTGGGATTTGGTCTGGTTATGCTAATCTCGGTCATCACCGATACATTTCGTAGCTGGGTGGTGTTGCATTTATCTTCCACGATGAGCGTACAAATGGCTACCAACCTGATGCGCCACCTCGTGCATTTGCCGATGGAATACTTTGATAAGCGCCATATGGGAGACGTGGTATCGCGTTTTGGCTCCTTAAATAGTATCCGCGACTTGTTTACCAACAAACTTATTGAAGGCGTGATAGATGGATTAATGTCGATAGTCGTGTTGGTCATGATGTTTTTGTACGATGTCCGACTTGCTCTGGTCGTATTGGGCGTGGTGGTGTTGTATGCCCTTATGCGTTTTGCTTTATACCGTCCTGTGCATCAATTGACTGAATCAAGTATCGTGGCAGGTGCAGCTGAACAATCCAACTTCATGGAAACCGTGCGCGGAATGCAAAGTATCAAATTATTTGGTCAACAAACCCAGCGCCTAAATATGTGGCAAAACAAATACACCGAGGCGGTGAATCAAGGATATATATTGGGTAAATGGCACATCTCATACCAAACTATCAATGGGGTGCTGTTTGGGGTAGAAAACATCTTGGTCGTTTATCTTGCTGCTATTGCAGTAATGGAAGGTGGTATTTCGGTAGGGATGCTTTTTGCGTTTATGGCTTACAAGAATCAGTTCACTAATCGCATGTCGGGGTTCATCAGCAACCTTATCGACATTAAGATGACGTCATTGCATTTGGATAGATTAGCGGATATTGCGTTAACTGATAAAGAGAACGAAGGAACGGAACAACCTTTTAGATCCATCAGCGGTGAATTATCTTTATACAATGTTAATTTTCGCTACGCGGACAATGAGCCCTTGCTGTTTGATGAGCTAAGCTTGTCAATCAAGCAGGGTGATAATGTTGCCATAATTGGCGCATCGGGCACCGGTAAATCTACGTTAATGAAACTGATGCTTGGATTAATTTCTCCTCATTCTGGCAAGATTGAAGCGGATGGGATAAATATCAATCACCTTGGATTGCGTCACTATCGACAGCAAGTAGCCTCAGTGATGCAAGACGACCAGTTAATGTCGGGTACGTTGGCTGAAAATATTAGTTTTTTTGACCCCAATATGAATATGAAAATGGTCGCGGAAGCCGCCGTTTTAGCAGGTATTCATGATGACATTAGCCAAATGAACATGGGCTACAACTCATTAGTGGGAGATATGGGTAATGCCTTATCGGGTGGGCAGTCGCAAAGGTTACTTTTGGCTAGAGCACTGTATAGACAGCCCAAGATTCTGTTTTTGGATGAAGCCACGAGTCATTTAGATGTCGAGTTAGAACAATATGTCAGTCAAGCCATTCAGCAGCTTCTGATGACAAGAATAACTATAGCTCATAGGCCTGAGACAATCCGTAGTGCTGATATCATTTATGAATTGCGTGAAAGCAAATTGGTTGATGTGACGCGACAATATAAGAATTTACAATCATAACCTGCTACACCGTTATCGTTGCAGGCAGAGCAATCTGAATAACTGTGAATAGTGCTGTGTGAGTAATTTTGCATACACAGCATTAAGTACCCTTTGGGCGTGACTATTAAAATTAACTTTAAAAAGGAATATGAAATGAAAGAATTTACTTTAGAACAAGTAACCACATGGTTAATGTCGGAACATTGGCTGGTGAAAGTCGAAGAAATCTGAGGAATAACCCTGGTACGCCAACACCGGACGATTTTATGGATGCTACAACAACTCTTGGAATGGCTGGAGCAGCGATGGCGGTTGTACCTGTAGCTGCGATTGCAGGCCTAGCATACTATGTTGGCCTATTTATCAAATGTAAGTTAAGAAACTTGCCGATATTCAAGTTCATATTAACAATAAAACCGCAGAGAATAATTCTGCGCTATAAGTTGTACTAACTCAGACTTGATATGACAGTTACCTATTTTCAAAAGGTGTCTGTTAGGTCAGATTTCAACTAACTGCTTTTCAGTCCAAACTGATTTTCCATCCACCAAGGTGTCCAATGGTGTTCGGCCACAGCAAATTTTTCCTTGATGCGTTCGTTCATTATTGTAATAAACCATCCAGTCGTCCAGACCTTTTTGTAAATTATCCAGCGAGTCGTATAGTTTCTTACGGAATGTTACTTGATAGAACTCATTTAAGATGGTCTTGTGAAAGCGTTCGCAGATCCCATTCGTTTGCGGTGACATGGCTTTGGTATGTTGTAATATCAATGAATGACTAATCCATATCTCGTGTGTGGATGAATAAATGATGATTAAAATCACAGGCACCAATTTTAAGTTAAGGCTAGCCATTTTCATATACATTCGTAATAAAACCACAAAGGCTATAGTTATCACGAAAGCGAGTCATGCCTGAGACTTCATTTAACATTGGCTGTGTGTTGATAGGTGCTGATTGAGTATTTAGGTTACGAAGTTTCATCATGTTTAACCTTCTTTGTGATTCGCGATAAGGGTTTCTAGGGCAGTGCCATCTTGGCGAGTTAAATTAGGCACGTAACGCGAATAGACAGTAAAAAGCATTTGAGTATTTGCATGACCTAATTGCTTGGCAATCCATTCAGGGGCTTCACCAGCTGCCAACCATAAGGTGGCAGCAGTATGACGAGATTGATAGGGCTTGCGAGGTGAAAGTCCCAAGCGTTTTAGTAAAGGGTGCCAAATACGCTTGGTTACATTGCGATGGGCGAGGGCGTCTCCTTTGAGATTACAGAAAACATAATCGGACTTTTGACCGGTTGCACGATATTGTTTGAGTAACGCTTCAAATACCATCTGATTCATTTGAATGTCGCGAATGGAAGAGGATGTTTTCGCGTCTTCTTCCTGATTCCCATCTACAATGGTTTCGCGTACTAAAATAAGCTTGCGCTCAAAGTCCACATATTTCCATTTTAAGCCATCGATTTCACCTGTTCGCATACCTGTAAAAAAGCGCGTGATGTAGTAGCTGTGATAGTCAGGGCGGACTGACCTCAAAATAAGAAACACTTCATCTAAGCTGAAAGGATGAATGTCTGACTTGTTATTTTTTAGCTGCTTGATGTTCAAAAATGGGGTAGGGAATTCAAACCGAATTGATGCCTCATTTATAATGGCGCGTAGTATCGACATGATTTTGTTGATTCGCGCATTACTTAGCTTTCTCTGGCCATTTTTATCCGTGATAGCACCAAGGTTTGCACGAAAGGCTAGAAGATGTTCACGTTTGATTTGATGAATGTTAATTCGATTAAACTCAGGTACAAGATGACCACGAACGATACTGGCGACGTTCTTTCGGTGGGAGGTTCTCCAGGTAATGGCATTTTCCTCCATCCACGTTTTTGTGAAGTCGCGGAAGCTTGGATATTCAGTTAACGTTTCAGCCTCAAACTCTGGCGTGGTGGCAAAAGTGGTTGGCATGTTGAGTTGATCGAACTTTTCAATGTTTTTGGAGTTAGGGAAGTGTGCTCGGAGATCAAACTTGCCTTGAATGATATCTGCATTTACCTCATCAAGCTTTTGCTTAACTAACGCGCGATTATTGCGAGAATCTTTGATACCTAAAGACTCTCTGAACCGAACACTGCGAATAGTAAATTCTATAAATAGAATGTTATTGGACTTTCTTGATGTAAGTTTAGCTAACATATCAATTACTCCTGAGGCATTTGAAGAGCAACGTCAGTTCTGCCACACATTGTTTTTTCAACAGCTTCCCAAATAAACAAGTATTTACGCGTTCCAAACGCACGAATGTAGTGCTCCCCTTCAATAAGATATTTATCTAAAAGGTCGACACGGATGGTGCGTGGGTGGTAATGTATGCGCTGAGCAAGTTGCTCAGTAGTTAGATATGTATTACTCATGTAAGTTATCTCCAGTGATAATAATTCGATTTAAATGATAAAAAATATTATCATGTGATTAAATATATTATCACAATGTAATGTTTGCAAGTCGCTATCCAAAAATAAATTACAAGTGATTGAAAATGCTAAGGTTTAAATTAAAAGAATTAATTGCGAAGAAGGAGTTTGCTGAAGATAGGCAGATTACTTTGAAGGAGATCGCAGCAGAAACTGGAATAAACCGAATGACATTATCGAAAATCGTAAATCACAAAGGCTACAGCACGGTCACAGATAACATTGATAAGCTATGTAATTATTTTGATTGTAATGTTGAAGACTTAGTCGAAAGAGTCAAGTAGTCTTCCTTCTCACAGGGCGTATCTTTTGTTCTGGGTTTAACTCCGATTTAAAATAATTCCTTTGTTGCTCATGTGAAATTACCCTATCAAAATACTCAGATGTATTTAAGCTGGCCTGTTGAGTTACTGAAGTGCCAAGACCTGCTAATCGTGCAAACCTGATGCTCAACAAGTTATATTAGATAGGCACTTTAGACAAAGATCGGACAATCAGATTCGGTCGATTTTGTACAAATCAAATGGCTGTCATTACTTAGAATTCTCATTAATAACGGAGAACTTGCCTTTTAAAAGGCTTCAAACTTAATCTAAGCTATTTATATGGATGATAGTTTTTGAATATCTACCTTCTAAATAAGGCTGATTTTACGATGATGTCTAAGTAAATACTGTTATGTGTTCGGCAGATTCAGAGATATGCAATGAATTTAGAAAGCCAGTGTGAAAAAATCGGCGTTGATTTAAAAGAGATCGAACTTGATTATTCGGCTAGGCCTGAAGATGCGACATTAGAATATTTTAAGAAGCAAGGGTTTGTTGGAAGCTCAAACGAAGGGATTACGGTACAGACTGTATTGAAGGCTTTGATGCTTGATAAATTGGCAGAAGTTAATACATTTCAAGACCGTAGCGATGCGTGTTGTAGATATCTTGAGGCTCAGTTTACTACACACAAAGATATTTCAAGAGAGATCATTTCTACCATTAAAGACGTATCACCAAAAAGCTTCAAGAAAAATATTAGGGAGATATTGTCTCAATCATTTATAAGCAGCGAATACCCCGAGCTATCGGAGGAGGTGTGTATTGCCTTATTTGAAGCAATAGATGTAGAGGTATTTATCTCTTTGGCAGAACGATTCTCGGAAGACTCATATAACTATCGATCAGGGTGGCCAGACTTAACACTCGTACGCGGAAAAGAGGTGCGTTTTGTTGAAGTAAAAACACATAACAAACAGCTCAAGCCGACCTCCACTACGTTGCTCGTTTTGTGCTTTTTCGCTACGCTCGTACAAAACAATCAACTCCGTTCCGGCAGCTTAGCTGGGCGTTAGGTGTAATGGGAAAATTCATGGAACGAGTAGAATCCAAAAATCTCGAAAAAGCTATTATCAAGCTCCGAAGTACTGAATTTCAAATTATCGATCTTGAGAACGCTGTTTTCTCAGCAGATAATGGCAACATGTTCCCTTTAGACCTCCTTGCAATCGCTGCGATGAAAAGAACTAGCGGTAACATGGAAGGCTTCATTACATTAATTGAAGCGAAAAATATGGCAGCGGCTAGGTCATTACTTAGAATCCAAATTGATACGTTTTTGCGATTTTCTGCGAGTTGGCTTGTAGAAAAGCCTCACGATTTTGCTTCTGATGTAATTGGTGGCAAACAAATCAGAAACTTGAAGGACAGAAACGGGAAAAAGATGAATGATGGATATTTAGTCGATGTTCTGAGTCCCGAATACCCATGGTTAAAAGACGTGTATAAAAATTTATGTGGCTATGTTCATTTTTCTGGTTCTCATTTGTCAAATGCTGTTCAGAGTTTTAATGACAATGAAAGAACGGTGACATTTCATATTGGAAAAGAAGATATTAAGTATCCTGAATGGTCTTGGACAGAGGCGGTGGACTGCTTTACTAGTGCGGTCAACATATTGTTTTATTACATTGATGGCTGGATTCAAACTAAGAATGGCGTAGATAAAGCTAACAATCAAATTCATCCGACGCCAAAAAACGGCGAAACTGATTAGGACGTTATGTGGCCTAAAATAACTGGAGTAAAACTTTGATTTTTGTTTCCCACAACCATAAAGACAAAGCGGTGGTAGGACAGGTAGCTCTGAGGCTAAGGGATACTTTTGGCCAAGACAAGGTATTCTATGACTCATGGTCGATGCAGCCCGGCGACGGAATTATCGATAAAATGAATGAAGGCCTTGAAAGCTGCGAACTGTTTCTTTTCTTTGTGTCGAAAAATAGCCTTCAAAGCAATATGGTAAAGCTCGAGTGGCAGAACGCACTCATGAAAGCCACTCAAGGTCAAACCAAGATAATACCTGTCAAGCTTGATGACTGCCTGATGCCACCCATCTTAATGCAAAGCATCTACATTGACTTGTTTGGGCAAGGACTGGAAGTTGCGCTGCGACAGATTGTGGACGTGGTTTCAGGAAATAATACATTTGCACCTGGACCCCAGCAGTTCTCTAACCTTCGGGCATATACACACATGGAAGGTGGAACGCGAATAGTGGAGTGCCACGCAGAACACTATATGGAAGCTATCTCGCATTACCTGTTTTTGGTGGAAAACGCTGAGAATGAAGTGCAGTTCCAATACAGGTCTGGCTCTATGTGCAATACGGGTTTCAATAACAATATCAAGTTGAATAATGGAGTCAATATCAATGCTCAATTGATGGCCGTGGATAAGGGCACTGTTCCTGGCTTCCCGTTCATTGTGGAGATGGCCGCTGATGAAGGTGTTGAGATCAAATTCAGAGGCGTCATGCATGAAAAGAAGCAAGGGTACTGGGAGCCCATTCCAGTGATAGATGGTAAAAAGGGGACTTAACAAGGCCAGGCGGTCCGCTCCCTGCGGTCGCCGGACGCGTTTACAGCGCGCCTGCAGCTGGCGGAGTTATGCAAACAATTCCTCAAAAGTCCGATCTTGCAAAGTAGATAGTTGGCGCTCAGAAATCCTGGAGTAAGTAAATTCCAACCGCGTTAACGCTCGGGTCATGAACAATGTGGAGGCAAAACCTCATGTTCATGATGACCGTGACGAATTTTTCTTGGTACTGAAAGCCACGTTGGAAATTGATGTAGAAAACGAAACTTTTGCTTGGGTAAATGCGAATCATTCATTGTGCCAGTAGGTGAAAAGCACCGAGCAAGAGTAAACGGACGTGCAGAATTGATCAGCATAATATTAAACAACGCATAAAAAGCCCATGTAGTAAGGCTGGTTTTCCGCTGGGCTCCAAACCATTTGAATAGGCGGGCGTTATACATGCAGCTTGAACGGCAATCAAAAATTGCTCAGTGTCTGCAAACCGTAGGAAGTTATCTTTCAATCATTCATATGTAAATTTCACGATCGGAAGTAGATCGCTGAAGGCATTGTAATCATTGACCTGTAGCAGGGTAGTGGTGCAGATCCGGCACATATTTGGCACACATTCGACACACCTGAAAAAAATAACGCAAGCGATACTCGCAAAATCGGCCGATTTTCGAACTGGGTAAAAACGTAAGTAATTGATTTGAAAGGATGGTGGACGCTACTGGGCTTGAACCAGTGACCCTCGCCTTGTAAGGGCGATGCTCTCCCAACTGAGCTAAGCGTCCTAACTTACTAATATCTAAACAAAAAAGAGTGGTGGACGCTACTGGGCTTGAACCAGTGACCCTCGCCTTGTAAGGGCGATGCTC
>NZ_JANATA010000248.1 GCF_024199005.1 Opacimonas viscosa | reverse complement strand
GAATGAAAGAAACAGCAATGATATCAACATACGGAATTTGCGTGTAAGACGCCATGATGAAAGCACCCGCGCCCATCACTGGCGGCATCAACTGACCACCTGTCGATGCCGCAGCTTCAACCCCCGCCGCGAAGCGCGAAGGAAAACCTGCTTTTTGCATCAAAGGAATACTGATAACACCGGTTGAAACCGTATTTGCCACACTAGATCCAGATACTGAGCCCATCAATCCCGAGCCAATCACTGCGATA
>NZ_JANATA010000247.1 GCF_024199005.1 Opacimonas viscosa | reverse complement strand
AGGGTTTACGCCCCATGATGGGCAATCGCATTTATGGCTGTGACGATTGCCAACTTGTTTGCCCTTGGAATCGCTTTGCCGATGTCACCAGTGAAGAAGATTTCCACCCACGACAAGTGCTTCACGGCCAAAGTCTCAATGCGCTTTTCGGCTGGTCTGAAGAAACCTTTTTACGCAATACGGAAGGCTCTCCCATCAGGCGGATTGGCTTTGAGAAGTGGCAGCGTAATATTGCCGTTGCGTTAGGAAAC
>NZ_JANATA010000246.1 GCF_024199005.1 Opacimonas viscosa | reverse complement strand
CCTCTGCAGTAAGGCCAATTGACGGGGTTAGGGTGCCACGCGCATATCCACTTCTATCAAAACTTTCCGCAAAAAAGGTATAAGCTTTTCGCTCTTTTGGCTGAACGATTACGTCATAAGTTTCCGCTACTGCAATTCGAAATTCATCCACATTTACTGGTTTAACAGGCTGACCATCTGCAGCTACAACCGTCATTTCAAGCCCTGGGATGCGAAAGTCGAAATAAGTCATCGCAGAACCATTTATAATC
>NZ_JANATA010000245.1 GCF_024199005.1 Opacimonas viscosa | reverse complement strand
TCCATGAGGAGCCGAGCCATGGCCCCGTTAACTTCTGCGACCGGCAGGCGCATCCAAAATCCCGATAAAAAATCCTATACGATATAGGATTGATTGCGGCCGACCATCTTGCTAGAAGGCTGCGAATTCAAGAGGCCAATCAATGCGTGGCACATCATCCAACCGAGGAGGTTTTGGAGCGGCAGCTGACGCTGACACCAGCCCGCTCCACCGCGCGGCCAGCTTGGCGGAGGACGTATACGAGGCGATCTT
>NZ_JANATA010000244.1 GCF_024199005.1 Opacimonas viscosa | reverse complement strand
GGTATACACCCAAATTTTCTCTTGGTGTAAATAATCGAGTAATTCACTAAACGTGGTTTTGGCACAGGCTCCATCGATCAAGACATTCAAGTTCTGCATCGAGGCTTGAATTGCAGAGCGGCAAGCTTGTGGAGCACTGTCTCCTAGGACCACACCAAAACGTGCAGCTTTACGCATCAGTTCAGTTTGAATGGTCACTGATAAGGTTGTGTTTTCACCTTTTAAGCGCAGTAGCAGTGATTGGTTACCACC
>NZ_JANATA010000243.1 GCF_024199005.1 Opacimonas viscosa | reverse complement strand
GCACTTAATACGCACGCCCACATTAAGCTTTTACACAATGCGTTGAATGAGCTCAAGAACGCCGAGCAATTTTTGGCCTTAGAAACAGAGGCCAGTTTCCAAAAGTCGTTATCCGGCTCACTGTTTGAGAACATATTTGAGCGAAAGCGTATGGTGGGTGTGTACATAAAGCTGGTGGGCTACGTTATTACAGCATGGGAAGCGACCAATAAAGCGAATGCAATCATCAGTGAAAACTTCGATTCAAGTGCC
>NZ_JANATA010000242.1 GCF_024199005.1 Opacimonas viscosa | reverse complement strand
AGAGTGTGCCAACAACCATGCTTGTGTACCGAGCTGCTTACGAGTCAAAGTGTCGTGGTTGCTCCATTGAACTTGAACAAGTGACGTAGCAAGAAAGCCCATCACCACAATCACAAATATGGCGATAACTAAAACACTGCCCTGTTGATTCGATTTTTTATGGCGCATTGAGAACCTGCACATCTTGTTGGTAAACACTGATCTCACTATTTTGTTCGAGGACTAAGTCTATATGGATGACCCCGCCACGCT
>NZ_JANATA010000241.1 GCF_024199005.1 Opacimonas viscosa | reverse complement strand
AGGCATTCCCGGTCCCCCAGTCCGGCGTCTTCCGATACCGCCTTGATGTGTTTTTCAACCGGTAACGACTCACCGGTTAGCAGGCTTTCCTGAATGGCCAGCCCATGGCTGCGCAGCAGGCGCAAATCTGCAGGCACTTTGTCACCCGCTTCCAGCAACACAATGTCACCCGGTACCAGGCTGTCGCCTTCCAGTGTGCGGCGCTTGCCGTTTCGAATTACCGCGGCCTTCAGTGCCAGCATGTTGCGAATG
>NZ_JANATA010000240.1 GCF_024199005.1 Opacimonas viscosa | reverse complement strand
AGGAGGAGGGAGGATAGGCTAGAGATGTTGGGAGAAAAGTATGGGACTAGGAGGGAAGGCTTGAGTAGCCTAGAGGACGAGATGAATGGGGGTGGGAGGAGCCACCCAATTTTGGGGCCTTAAGAGCTCATGCAACTAGATTTTGGAGGACCAAGTGCAGTTGTAGGTTGGTCAAATTGCATTGTTGTGAGAGTAGGTGCAGATAGTTACATTTGAACGAGATGTGGTGATAAAGTGGTGTTGTAGAGCGAA
>NZ_JANATA010000239.1 GCF_024199005.1 Opacimonas viscosa | reverse complement strand
AATTTTTGCACTTAATATTTGAAAGCCGGCAAAAAAAAATAGGGCGAACAATAACAGCCCTTTAGGTTCAGGGACTTCAGTAGTGGACAATGTTCTTACAAAAGCAAAAGAAGTATCGTTTTCGCCGAATAAGTCAGCCCCGCTTGCGCCGTACAGTCCGATAATTCCATCATGATAACCTTCGGTGTCAAAAAGTTCTCCGCCATCTGAATACTTATAGTGGAAAAAATAATCATCAGAAACAGACGCAGTG
>NZ_JANATA010000023.1 GCF_024199005.1 Opacimonas viscosa | reverse complement strand
AAATCAGGCCTTGAAAGCCGCTTAGTAAAGTGTCCAAGTTTTTGGGGTCACTTCAATATAAGGCTTTGCCAAGGATTTATTATGGATTCACAGTCTCCAGTGTCGCAATTATCAGCCTGCCCATTGGTATTTTGGTAGCATTTACTTCAATGCCCGAATCTTTTTTTCTTCCAGAGGTGGCAAAGCGTCAAACTAGGACAAAACATGTGTGTCCTGGATGCGACACAAAAATATACGGAAAGGCTTCACTTAACGTCATTTGTGGGGATTGTGAAAGACCGTTTGTCCGTGAAGAGTGAATACTGTTGATTAATTCACTTACCTTTAAGTGTCAGTAAAATCGGGCAAACATCATTATCACTGTTCCTACAATCTTGAATGAGCTCTTGTAAAAAATCCTTTGCTGAAAGTAGCTTATCTATTTTGTCGTTCAGTTCTTTAAGCTTTTTCTCGGAGAGTGCTCTTATTGTAATTTTGTCTTTCATGTCATTCAGTGATTGAAGTTGTTTGATATTTTCAAGTGTGAAGCCTGCTGACTTTGCTCGACTAATAAATGCTAACGTGTCTACATGTTGCTGAGAATAATATCGATATGCGCCTTTTATCTCAGGTATTGGTAGTAAGCCTTCTCGATGATAATACCTCACCGTCTCTACGTTAACGCCCGCTTTTTTAGCAAATTCTCCTACTTTCATGTTCACCTCGTTCGATTTGTTTTTTTGATAGCACTTGACAGCGTAGTAAGGTACGCAGTTTATCATTGTATTCTGATTTTGATAGTGAGGTGACTAACAATGAGTAAAACTGCAACGCTATACCGAATGGAAACTGACGAACACACTTGTCCATTCGGACTTAGAGCCAAGGACTTACTGCGTCGAAAGGGGTTTCAGGTTGACGATAAAATACTGACGTCACGAGATGAGGTACAACAAATCAAATCTAAACTGAATGTTAAAACTACGCCTCAAATCATCATCGGTGATGCGCGCGTCGGCGGGTTTGAAGATTTGCAGAGACACTTTGGAAAAGCGCCAAAAGACAAATCCAAAACGACCTACTTTCCCGTGCTAGCCGTCTTTGGCGTCGCAGCGCTATTAGCTTTCTCTATAGCTTATCCGTTTGACGATGGATTGGAAATACATACTTTGATTATGCATTTCATTGGTCTCTCCATGGTTATACTGGGTCTACTTAAACTTCAAAATCTGGAAGGTTTTGTCAATGGTTTTCTGGGCTATGACTTACTCGCTCGTCGCTATTTGCCGTATGCTTTTATTTATCCCTATGCAGAAATTCTGGGCGGGTTGTTAATGGTGGCTGGAACGCTTTCTTTGATATCAGTTCCAATCATGTTGTTTATTGGCGGTATTGGCGGTGTATCGGTCATAAAAGCGGTGTATATCGATAAACGCGAGCTCAAGTGCGCTTGTGTAGGTGGCGACTCTAACGTGCCGTTAGGTTTTGTCTCATTTTCTGAAAATGCAGTCATGTTTGGCGCAGGAACCTGGATGTTGGTTTAGCAACTATTTATTTAGTTGCTTTAACTATGTATACTTACAACATGAAAATGCCAAAGCAGTTTGTGAAATTCTTTATGATTTTAATGCTACTTATCACTCAGATAAGTGGAGCATTCGCGTCTGCACAGGTATTTTCTGCGATGTCTGACACGTCTTGTTCAATGAGTAACCTATCGCATCATGCTTTGCAATCTGCTTCTGAGACAGAGTCGATGTCCGAACACATGATGTTAGAACAGAGCAAGAGAGCGACAATGGATTGTTGTGATAGTGTTGATATGAATATTTGTTGCGACGGGCAATGCGCTTGTGTTGCCGTTGCCGCAACGGCTGTGTTTATTTTTGGATCTCTATCTGAAGACCATCTACCCAATATAAATGAAACGTTTATCGAGTCATCACCACCGCCTCACTCGGCCTTTTCCGCACTGCTTATGCGGCCTCCAATTCAATCTTTAGCTTAATCAACTCTTTTACGTAGCGAATAGCTGACCAGTCATGGTCGGTTCATGTCTGTTTTCCTATCTGTTTGCATATGCATTGCGCTATGTAGGCAGGTCATAAAATAAGACACTCGCTGATTACGAACTTTTATCAGTTAAGGATCCGACATGGGCCTATTACATATTTTTAGAACACGGGTGTCTTCATTTAATATGTCAAGATACTCGACAAAACCTGCCGGTCGTGGCGAGCTTGTAACTCGTTCCATAATGGTTGTACTGGCATCGCTCTTCTTTAATTTCACTAGCGCAATGAGCCATGCAAACGAACGAACTGTTTTAAATTTGGACACCGCCATCAATATGGCGCTGACACAAGACGATTGGTTAGTAAAAAGTCAATTTGAGCAGCAACGCCTGTTAGCTTTAAGTGAAGGGGCAAGTGCCTTGCCAGATCCTACATTGAGCATCGGCATTCTCAATCTGCCAACAGATGGGTTTGCATTTGATCAAGAGCCGATGACACAGTTGAAAGTAGGTGCCTCGCAAATGTTTCCACGTGGCGATACCTTGGCATTACAAGAGGCGCAACTTCAGCAAGCGGCGAACATTCAACCATTCAAGCGTGCCGACAGGCGGCAGAAAGTCGCTTTACAGACAACATTACTTTGGCTAGATGCTTATCAAAATCAAGCAAGCTATGCCTTGGTAAAAGAAGCTGAGCCTCTCTTTGACAAATTGGGCGATATTGTCAGTGCAGGTTACGCGTCATCCGTTGGAAAGGCTAATCAACAAGATATCATCAGAGCCGAATTAGAATTGGTTCGCTTGCAAGACCGCCTTATATCACTCTCAACACAGCAGCACTCTGCGCTCTCAAAACTGATGCAATTTTTACGTAGCCCAGACCAAGGCGCCACTTATTCAGGCTTAGCTTCTGACTTTGAGGCAGTTGGCGAATTACCGAGCGAACAACAACTGTTCCCCAAACAAAAGAGAGCTTTGCTTACGCGAGAGGAGGATAATGATCACCATTTATATTCCACCTTGGCTAATCATCCTTTAATTGTTGCCATTGACCAGCAAATCTCAGCTGAGCGCATCGGTATTGATATCGCTGAGCAGAACTTCAAACCGCAATTTGGTGTTAATGCCAGTTATGCACTTCGCGATGATACGCCTGCTGGCAATAGCCGTGCGGATTTCTTCTCTGTGGGCATGAGCGTATCGCTCCCTTTGTTTTCTTCCGCTCGACAAGATGCGCAAGTCAGCAGCAGTATTCAGTTAGTTGAAGCCACAAAAACTGAAAAGCGCTTGGTATTAAGAGAGCTCATGGCTGGCTTAAAAAGCAGCATCGACCAGTATCAAGGCGCATCAAAACGCCTATCCATTTATCAATCACAAATTTTACCGCAAATGTCGCAACAGTCCGACGCTGCCTTAAAAGCTTACACCAATGATTTGGGCGATTTCGCAGAAGTGGTAAGAGCCAAGATTGCCGAGCTAGACACGCAAATAACTGTGCTCAACATAGAAATAGCAAAATGCAAAGCGCTCGCTTCTATTCACTACTATTTATCTGACTATCACTTGGATGCTGAGCGCCAAAGTCAGTCAAACCAAGGCAATGGGAGAATCAACAATGACTAACAACATCAACACTAAAGCAACACTTGGTATTGGGGTAGGGCTTGGTATAGCAATGAGTATGCTTGCCTTCTTGGTTTTTTCCCCCTCTCATGACATGGTAGCGACATCGGGAAACGATACAAAAGGCGCTAATGAGCCTTTGTATTGGGTTGCTCCGATGGATCCAAACTTTAAGCGAGACAAACCCGGTAAATCCCCGATGGGCATGGATTTGGTGCCCGTATATGAAGAAAGCAGTGCCAGCGATTCACCTGGCACGGTTTCGATTGATCCTGTGACCATCCAAAACTTGGGGGTAAAAACCAGTGCTGTTAATCGTATAAAGCCTGAAGGCAGGATACAAGCAGTGGGGCAGGTGCAATATGCACAAAATGCCATTGAGCACGTGCATCCTCGTATCGAAGGGTGGGTCGAGACGCTAAATGTACGCACGCAAGGTGATTTCATTGAAAAAGGTGAAGCCTTGTATTCGATTTATTCCCCCGAACTGGTTAACGCGCAGGAAGAGTTTGTGATTGCCCTGAATCAACAAAACGCTGCGTTAATCAATGCGGCAAAGGCAAGGCTGCGCGCATTAGCGGTGCCTCAATCACACGTTGAAAGTATTGAAAAATCGCGCAAGATTTCTCAAACCGTTACTGTGCTAGCCCCTGCAACGGGTTTTATTGATGCGCTTAATGTGCAACAAGGCATGTATGTCAAACCAGGGATGACGATGCTGTCGATTGCCGCTTTGGATAGAGTATGGGTGATTGCGGATGTATTTCCGAATGACGCTAGCCTATTAAGCATTGGACAACGCGCAAGTATTAGCAGTACCGACTTACCCGGTCAGGTATTTGAGGCCACTTTGGATTACATCTATCCGATGTTAAATAGCGCGACGCGCACGGTGCAAGCACGTTTTGTAGTCGACAACCGAACCAACGACCTGAGCGGGAGACTCTCATATTCACTCAAGCCGGACATGTTCACAAAGGTAGCGCTTTTCTACGGAGATAGTGAAAGCGACGACGTGTTAACCGTGCCAAAGCAAGCGGTGATCCGAACGGGCAAAAGCGATCGCGTTGTCTTGGCGATGGAAGAGGGTAAATACAAATCTGTCAATGTGCAGTTGGGTAGAGACTTTGGTGATGTGTTTGAAATATTGGATGGCGTTGTAGAAGGTGATGCCATTGTGACCTCAGCGCAGTTTCTGATTGATTCAGAAAGCAGTATTACGTCTGATTTTATGCGCATGACGCCGGTTGAAAATACCATAGACGCTGACGCCAGTGCGTGGACACAAGCGACGGTCAATGAAGTGATAGCAGACCGAAATATGATCAACATTACCCATGGCCCCCTTGATACCTTCGATATGATGGGCATGACCATGAATTTTACCTTGGCTGATGACATTGCAATAGCCGATTTTGAAGTCGGCATGGATATCCATATCGAAGTCATTCGTGAACCAACCGGCATGTTTCAAATTAAAACCGTGCATTTTGTCGACGGTTCATCATCTAATAAAGACGATGAACATCAACATATGACAGATGAGCCAATCTCGCGTGATGATGACAACGATCACGCTAAACATATGCACATGGAAATGCAACCAAAGGATATGCAATCGGACGGCCAAAATGAGGACTTAAGTGCGTGGACAGAAGCGACGGTTGTAGAGCTTGAGCTCGATAGACGCCGAGTCACCTTAACACATGGTTATCTTGATGCCTTTGACATGATGGGTATGACTATGGGTTTTACAGTTGACAGTGATATCAATATTGATGATTTTGTTGTTGGCGACTCAGTGCATGTTGAAATCATTCGCGAAGACAATGGTATGTTTCAAGTCAAAACTTTGCATATCATGGGATCTAGTATGGAACATCATGAAGCGAAAAGAGAAAGTAAGGAGGGTCACGAATGATAAATTCAATCATTCATTGGTCTATTCATAACCGATTCTTTGTTTTATTGGCAACCTTCATGCTGATTGGAGGCGGTCTGTATTCGTTGAAAAATACCCCCGTTGATGCCATCCCTGATTTGAGTGAGGTGCAAGTTATTGTCAAAACCTCGTATCCGGGGCAGGCGCCACAAGTCGTTGAGGATCAAGTGACTTATCCGTTAACAACAGCGCTGTTATCCGTACCCAACGCTAAAACAGTCAGAGGCTTCTCCTTTTTCGGTGATTCGTACATTTATATTATTTTTGATGACGATACCGACCTCTATTGGGCGCGCAGTCGCGTGCTGGAATATCTGTCTCAAGTGGCGCCGTCTCTGCCCGAAACAGCAAAACCCCAGCTTGGTCCAGACGCTACCGGAGTAGGTTGGGTGTTTATGTATGCGCTGACCGATATCAGTGGCCAACATGACTTAAGTGAACTTAGAAGTCTACAAGATTGGTTTTTAAAATACGAACTACAAACAGTGCCCGGTGTATCAGAAGTCGCAACCGTAGGGGGCATGGTTAAGCAATACCAAATCATGGTCGATCCGCTTAAACTTCAAGCACTGAATATTCCTTTATCTCACGTGCAAATGGCTGTGCAGCGCGGTAATCAGGAGACGGGGGCGTCTGTTATTGATATGGCAGAAGCCGAATACATGATCCGTTCGACAGGCTATATCGAGACTAAGGAAGATATCGAAAATATTCCTGTTGGCGTGCGTTCTAGTGCCAATATGGCACAAAGCTCAGCGCCACAAAATAGCAGTGTGCCTATTCTCATCAAAGACATCGCGATAGTTGAAATAGGTCCTCAAATGCGCCGAGGCGTCACGGATCTAAACGGCGAGGGCGAAAGTGTTGGCGGCATCGTTGTCATGCGCTTTGGTGAGAATGCACAAGCGACGATTGATGGCGTCAAGGCAAAACTAGATTCGCTTAAAAGTAGTCTGCCAGACGGCGTGGACATCATACCGGTGTACGACCGTTCGGCTTTAATTGAGCGTTCAGTCGACAACCTCACTAAAAAACTGGTAGTGGAGTTTGCGGTTGTCGCACTGATTTGCGTAGTGTTTCTGTTTCATTTGCGCTCATCGTTGGTGGCTATCATCAGTCTACCCATCGGCATTTTAGGTGCGTTTATAGTCATGCACCTGCAAGGGATAAATGCCAATATCATGTCCTTAGGCGGTATTGCCATTGCCATCGGCGCAATGATTGATGGTGCGATTGTGCTGGTTGAAAACATGCACAAGCATATGGAAAAGACCGAAATCACAAAGGAAAACCGTTGGGAAGTAGTTTCGAAATCAGCAACAGAGGTCGGGCCAGCGCTCTTTTTTAGCCTGCTCATCATTACGGTGAGTTTTTTACCTGTATTCACACTTGAGGCGCAAGAGGGACGCATGTTCAGTCCTTTGGCATACACGAAAACCTATGCCATGGCAGCCGCCGCGTTTTTAGCCATTACCTTAGTGCCCGTGCTGATGGGCTATTTTGTCAGAGGGAAAATTGTGCCTGAGCACAAAAACCCGATTAACCGGTCGCTTATCGTTGTGTATCGACCCATATTAAAAGCGGTGTTGCGCTTCCCAAAAATTACCATATTTCTCTCTGTTTTAGTGCTGATCATCGGGTTTTGGCCAGTGAGCAAAATTGGTAGTGAATTTATACCGCAACTAGACGAAGGCGATTTGATGTATATGCCGACTACATATGCCGCGGTGTCTATTGGGGAAGCTCGAGATATTTTGCAGCAAACTAATAAACTGATTAAAACCGTGCCTGAAGTCGAGACGGTATTTGGCAAAGTTGGGCGTGCAGATACCGCGACCGATCCTGCCCCGCTAACCATGATTGAAACCTTTATTCAGTTAAAGCCAAAAGACCAATGGCGAGTGGGCGTCACAACCCAAGACTTAATCAATGAGTTTGATAATTTGGTTAATTTTCCAGGGCTAACCAATGCTTGGGTGATGCCGATTAAAACCCGCATTGATATGCTGGCAACAGGGATAAAAACGCCTGTGGGCATTAAAATAGGCGGGCCAGATTTATCGGTCATTCAAACCATTGGACAGCAACTTGAACAGGTACTCGGAAAGGTTGACGGCACTGCATCAGTTTATGCAGAGAGAGTTGCTGGCGGTCGTTATATCACCATCGATATTGACCGTGTCAATGCTGCGCGTTACGGCTTAAATATCGCCGATGTGCAGTTATTTATCGCCAGCAGTGTAGGGGGCATGAACCTCACGACGAGCGTTGAGGGACGTGAGCGTTATCCTGTTCAAGTGCGTTTTCCACAAGACTATCGCGATTCACCTGAGGCGCTGCGGCGCTTGCCCTTTGTCACGCCAAGTGGTGCGCATATTCAGCTTGGGGACATCACTACCATCACCATTGAAGACAGCCCGCCGGGGATCAAAAGTGAAAATGCGCGGCCCAATGGTTGGGTTTACGTTGATATTGAAAATATCGATGTTGGACAGTATGTCACCAATGCAAGGCAAATAGTGACTGAACAAGTCGATTTGCCGCCCGGCTATTCATTGAATTGGAGTGGGCAGTTTGAATACATGGAGCGTGCAAAGACAAAGCTAACCTATGTCATTCCGCTTACCTTGGGCATCATCATAATCTTGCTGTACGCCAGCTTTAGAAGTTTTGTGCAGGTTGCCATGATTATTGGTACCTTACCCTTCGCATTAATCGGTGGCGTGTGGCTGATGTATCTAGAGAATTTTAATTTTTCAGTCGCCGTTGGCGTGGGCTTTATTGCCCTGGCTGGTGTGGCCGTAGAAATAGGGATTATTATGTTGGCTTATCTTGATAACCGTTTTAAAGAATTAGGCAATGATTTTAGTATTGACGCGTTGAAACAGGCTGTCATGCAGGGCTGCGAAATGCGTATACGCCCGGTCATGATGACTTCAACGTCCATCATTTTCGGCTTGCTACCTGTGATGTATGGCACTGGAACCGGCTCTGAAGTGATGAGTCGCATCGCCGCCCCGATGGTGGGCGGTATGGTTAGCGCGCTTATATTGACACTTATCGTGCTACCCGCTGTGTATTTTTTGTGGCGAAAACGTCAACGTAATTAATGACTGAGTTCATTCAAAATGCCGCATTCTTTAATAGTTTTGTTGGCATCGCAGGATTGAGCCATTTGCTCAAGTGTTAATTTAAGGGAGGATAACTCCTTTATTTTTTTGTTCACTTGGCAAATGTGCTCGTCTATGAGTTTGTTCACACTTGAACAGCTCTGCTCTGGATTGTTCTTATTATGGATCAGGGTTTCAATTTCCTTCATTGAAATGTCTAGCGAGCGACACTGCTTGATGAAAATCAATTCATCTAACAAGGTTTTATCATAGCTTCTGTAATTCGCTTGTGTGCGCTTGGGCTTGGATAATAGACCTTTACGCTCATAAAACCTGATTGTTTGAATACTGCAACCTGAGCGTTTCGACAACTCACCAATTTTCATAACACATCCACTCTTGACTCTATTCTAAGTATAGACTTTATACTTTGCTTTACTGCTTGTAAAGCAAGCGCATTTTTTCATTAACAAGTTATGTCATTAACAAGAGGACTCATTATGAAAGTATTTTTTGTGTTACTAGGATTGGGAATTACAATTGTGTCACTCACGCACGGTTTCTTCTCTGATATCAATATGCTTCATAGCTTGCTAGTGCATCCAATCACCGTGTTATTCGGGCTGTTGTTTGTTGCGCTCGGCTTGAAAGGTGCTAAAAAACCAAATTACAAAGAAATGATTAAGAAGGCTTGACCCTATACCATGTATAGACTTTACACTGTGTCTAAATAATAGCGCTGGGGGCAATATGAGTGGATGTGGATGCGAAGTCACGATTAATGATAAATCACAAAAACGTGTACTTTATTGGCTATTAGCTATCAATGCTGCCATGTTCATCATTGAGCTAGCCGTAGGGCTGTTGGCTGATTCCACGGCATTAATCGCTGACTCAATGGATATGCTTGCAGATGCTGTTGTATATGCAATTGGGATTTATGCCGTGGGTAAATCCATTATTCACAAAACCAACGCAGCCAAAGTCAGTGGGTATTTTCAATTAATGCTTGGCGGGATTATTCTCATCGACATTATTCGTCGCTCGATTATGGGAAGCGAGCCTGTGTCCTATCTTATGATGGGGATGGGAGCAGTAGCCTTAGTGGCAAACGTGATTTGTTTATTGATCATTCGTAAGCACAAAGACGGTGATGTAAACATGCGCGCCAGTTGGATATTTTCTGCCAATGACGTGATTGCCAATATGGGCGTGATTGCAGCAGGTGTATTAGTGCTATGGCTTGATAGTCGCCTGCCAGATCTAATCATTGGTATGGTTGTTTCAATCGTTGTGCTGCGCGGTGCTTGGATGATACTCAAAGACGCCACAAAAGAATTAAATGAGAATCAAAATGCGAAAACACTATCAGGAGGCCAGTCGTGACTTTTTATCAAGCAGCTAAACCATTTGTACAAAAAAAGCTTAACGCATATTCGAACGCACTTTCCGAAGGTAGAGCTAAGGACGCATTTCGACATTTAGAAGATGCACATGTGATTGGACAACATTCGACAAAGCTTCATTGCGTGGCGCATTTTTACATGCTCAAACACGGACTCAAACATGGCGACGTAAAAGAATGCTTAGGTCAAATCTTAAGGTTTATCGGCGCATTTACAAAAACTGCTTTTGGCCTTATTCCAAATGGCAATACAGGCGGTGCTAACATTAGCCCATTCAAACCGCTACCTATCAGCCAAAGTAACCAAATAATATTAGATAAGATCAAGCATGCACAGTCACAATCATAGTTATCACCACAGTCACTTACACGGGGGTGAAGCATCCAAACGCATCGGTTGGGCGTTTTTTCTTAATGTGGTCTTTACCATTATCGAGTTTATTGGTGGTTGGCTCACCAATAGCACGGCCATTATGGCCGATGCGGTGCATGACTTAGGCGATAGCTTGTCAATCGGCACGGCATGGGGCTTAAACAAACTGAGTGATAAAGAGGCTAACAAGACTTTTTCATACGGTTATAAGCGCTTTTCCTTGTTAGGTGCATTAATCAATGGTTTGGTATTAATTACCGGCTCGGTATGGATTTTGTTTGAAGCCATTCCGCGTTTATCTAACCCTGAAATGCCACAAGCTGAAGGTATGTTGCTGCTCTCTATTTTTGGTATTGCCGTCAACGGTTTCGCGGCGTACAAACTAAGCGGTGGCAACACGCTTAACGAAAAAGTGCTCAACTGGCATTTGTTAGAAGATGTACTGGGTTGGGTAGCCGTACTCATCGTCTCTATTGTGTTGATGTTTAAACCTTGGGCGATACTCGATCCGATATTATCGATTGGTTTTACACTCTTTATCTTATTTAATGTAGGCCGTAATCTAAAAGAGACCGTACTATTGTTTTTGCAAGCCATACCCGATAAGAAGCAATTGGAAGAGGTGCGCAATATTTTATTAGAAAGTGATAACGTGGACAGTGTGCATCATTTCCACATTTGGTCCCTCGACGGTGAGCACAATGTGATGACTGCACATATAAAGTTAGCGCAGAATATTTCATTGCAAACTATGAGCGAGTTAAAAGAGACGCTTAGGGCGTCTCTTTTAACTATGATTTTGTGCATACAACCATCGAATTTGAATTTGCTGATGAGGCGTGCAGAGATGAGGCTGATGCGCTTTAGCGATTTTCGTAACAAGATAAATCCGGTGCATTATGTTACGCTTTACACGTCAAACTATGGAAGAACATAAATAGATGTTTAAAACAAAAGCGACGACTTATTTAGTGATCATGCTGATTTTATGTCAGTCGTTCACGGCTGTCGCCAGTCTGTTGGACTTTCATACGCTTGATGTTACGCATTTGTCTGAAGTACATAACCATGATGAGCACAACGGCCATCATCCTCATACACTTATTGCGCCTGACACTGCTCAGCCGTCGCAGAATGCTTCTGCTTTAGACGATAATTTCCACAATCCAGCAGATTGCCATCACTGCGGTCATTGCCATGGCTCTCATACCCAATGGGTGGGGGATTCATCAAGTCTCAAACCATTTTTAGTCAACGAAGGTCACGCCTTTTTCTATCTGTCAAAAGTCATTGACGCCCCAATCTCGCGCTTACTTAGGCCGCCCAAATACACCTCCTAGTTATATCAAATCTTGGTTCGCTATCTCGGTAGCGGGAAATATTTTTTGAAATAGTAGGATGTAAACAATGACATTTTTATCATTGAAACGCTCGGTGCGCACCTGTGCCTTGAGCGTGTATAGCATAGCTGTTTTTGCCTATTTGCCTGCCCATGCGCAGCTGCAAAGTAACAGCGAAACAAAGTCAATAACCTTAGAAAGTGCCATCAAGCGCACCTTGGCAAATGCACCTTATTTGCATGAATTTGCCTTTAAGCAGCAAGCGCTCGAAGGCGAGTTAAAAACAGCAGCACTCAAACCTGAATTAAACGCTGGCATTGAGCTTGAAAACTTTTTGGGTACTGGTGAGGTCTCTGGCATAAAAGATACCGAGCTTACCTTAAGCTTATCATCGGTGATTGAGTTTGGAGATAAACTACAAGCGCGAAGTGACTTTACTAGCGCCAAGTCACAAGTGATTGAGGCACAAAAGCAAATCCGAACCTTGGATATTCTCGCTGAGGTCACCCGCCGCTATGTGGATGTATTGGCGCAGCAAGCCTTAATTGAAGCGTATGAAGAAGCACAAGCATTAGCGATATACACTTATCAATCGGTTGCAAAACGTGTTGAAGCAGGCGCATCTCCCGCATTTGAACAACAACGCGCCGATGCAGCACTGGCGCGTGCAAGGCTTGAAGTACTCACGGCTAAACAAACCCATGCGGCGATGATGAAAAGCCTTGCTATTATGTGGGGCGAGCAAGCACCGCGCGTTACTAAAGTGGAAGGCAATTTGTTTGCATTGTCAACATCGCCCTCTCTTTCGGTTTTATTTGAGCAAGTCGCCAATAGTCCAAACATTGATGTGTTTGCACAGGAATATCGACTCCAAGAGGCGCAAGTCAGGCTAGCTCAATCAGCTAATCAAGCTGATTTGAGTTGGACAGCGGGCATTCGGCGTATGAACGGTATTGATGAAACTGCCTTTGTGGCAGGGGTCAGCATGCCCTTGTTCGCTAGCGAGCGAAACTTGGGTGAGTACGAGCAACAAAAAGCCGTGCTTGATCAAATAGAGCAACAACGACAAGGCGCTGCCTTAGCGCTTTTTCACCAACTCAATACGGCACTCTTGGCAAGGAATAATGCATTGCTTAATGTACAAACATTGCAAGGTGCAATTATTCCTCCACTTGAGCAAGCCTTGACATTGGTGGAGCAGGCTTACCTTGATGGTCGCTTTAGCTACCTTGAGTGGGTGAGTACGCGTCAAGAACTGCTTAATGCAAAACAAGCCCTTATCCACTCAGCAAGACAAGCCCATCAGCGAGCCGCTGATATTGAATCGTTAACGGCAACGCCGCTATCTATTGCTTCGGTAACATCGGCGCAGTCTGCTTTACCCACATCATCAGCCCCTAATTTTCAGCGAGTGTCAAAATGAAACGTTCAACACTAACCATCACTATTTTATCCTCATGCAGAGTTGCCTTATTGGCCAGCGCATTACTCATTTCTTTTTCTGTAATCAGTGGCGAGGGCGATCATGACGATGAGAAAAAAGATGAGCATCGCAATGAGTTTGTAACCATGACCCAAGAAATGGCAGCACAAGTGGGTGTAACGACGCAAGCGGTAAGTGCAGGCACCCTTAACATTACCAAGACAGTGTATGGTAATGTTGTGACCGATCCTGCCTCGCTCAGTCATATTCGCGCCAGATTTGATGGCGTGGTCACACGCGTTAATGCCAATTTAGGCGATAAAGTCAAAAAAGGCGCTGCACTGGCAGTCGTTGAATCTAACGAAAGCCTGAAAAGCTATTCGCTTACCGCCCCCTTTGCGGGGACCGTCATTGCCAGACATGCAAACGAAGGTGAATTGTCTAATGGACAAGTGCTCTTCTCATTAGCGAATTACGACAGCGTGTGGGCGCAGCTTAAAGTGTTTCCTAATCAACTGCGTGCAGTCGCAGAGCAACAGGCTGTGCAACTCACACTGGCCGATTCAACGTTTGATACCGTTATCAGTCATATTTTGCCCTCACCTGATGAGCAACCTTATGTGCTTGCTTACGCCAACATTGACAATACCTCCGGACATTGGCCGGTTGGTGCTGCTGTGTTAGGTAATATCACGATTGATACGCTTGATGTCGCTATGATGTTGCCAAAGGCAGCGATACAAGAATACGAGGGTAACAATGTGGTCTTTGTTAAAAAGGGGGATGAATACCACCCTGAGCCTGTCAGTCTAGGGAAACAAGACGCTGATAACATTGAAGTGCTAAGCGGTATTGCAGTATCGGATGTAGTGGTTGTGAACAACAGTTTTCTGTTTAAAGCCGACTTGGAAAAATCGGAGGCCGGACATGATCATTAATCACCTGAACTTTCCAATCCAACGCATAAATGCTTACCTTGCTGATAGTGATGGCAATTGCGATAGAGGAGTACTTGTATGATTGAATCCATATTAAGGACCTCCATAGAGCGCAAGGGTTTGGTGCTGATGCTGACCTTTTTGGTGATGGGGTTGGGCTTTTTCAGTTATAACAAACTGCCCATTGACGCAGTACCTGATATCACCAATGTACAAGTGCAAATCAATACTCAAGCAACAGGCTACTCACCGCTTGAGACCGAGCAGCGCATTACCTTTGTGGTGGAAACTGCGCTAGCAGGCTTACCTAATCTATCTTACACCCGTTCGTTGTCGCGCTATGGTTTATCGCAAGTCACGGTGGTGTTTGATGAAGGCACCGACCTTTACTTTGCGCGTAATCTTATCAATACCAAATTAGGTGCGATAAAAAGCCAACTGCCGCAAGGTTTAGAGCCAGAAATGGGACCGATTGCCACTGGCCTCGGTGAGATATTCATGTATACGCTTCGCGCCGACCAAAACGCCCGGCAAGAAAATGGCGAGGCCTATGATGCTATGGCTCTGCGAGAAATCCATGACTGGATTGTAAAACCGCAGCTCTCATTAGTAAAAGGCGTTACTGAGGTCAATGCTATCGGGGGCTATGTAAAACAATATCACGTCAATCCTGAGCCACTCAAAATGCTCAACTTTGGGGTAAGTCTTGCTGATGTTCATGAAGCCTTAGCGCGCAATAATGCCAATCAAGGGGCAGGCTTTATCGAGCGTAATGGGCAGCAAATACTGATTCGTTCGCAAGGGCAGTTACAGACCATTAGCGATATTGAAAACGTGGTGGTCAAGCGCGTTAATTCTATTCCTGTCATGGTGAAAGACATTGGCAGCGTGGCAATTGGCAAAGAGCTTAGAACCGGCGCAGCTACGCAAGAAGGGGTAGAAACCGTACTTGGCACAGCGATGATGATTGTGGGCGGTAATTCCCGCGCTGTCGCACAAGCAGTCGCTGACAAGGTAGGTGACATACAAGCAAGTTTGCCCAGTGGGATCGTGATTGACCCAGTCTATGACCGAACAAAGCTTGTTGATAAAGCGATTGATACAGTGCAAAAAAACCTCGTAGAAGGTGCATTGCTAGTCATTGTGGTACTCTTTGTATTGCTAGGTAACATTCGTGCGGCGCTTATTACTGCCGCTGTAATTCCGCTTGCGATGCTTGCCACCATCACGGGCATGGTCAATTATGGTGTATCGGCTAACTTGATGAGCCTAGGTGCACTGGATTTTGGCCTGATTGTCGATGGCGCTGTGATTATTGTGGAAAACTGTATCAGGCGATTATCCGAAGCCCAAAAGCGCACAGGTGGCGTGTTGCCATTAAAAGAGCGCCTGGAGTTGGTCTTTCAAGCCACGAGTGAGGTGATACGGCCTAGTTTGTTTGGTGTGCTCATCATCACGGTTGTGTACATTCCGCTGTTTTCATTAACGGGCGTAGAAGGCAAAATGTTCCATCCCATGGCCGCGACTGTCATTATGGCGCTGCTAGCAGCGATGGTGTTCTCAATCACTATTGTGCCTGCGGCGGTTGCAATGTTTATGACAGGCAAAGTCAGTGAAAAAGAAAGCCCCATCATTATGGCGGGCAAGTCGGTATATCGACCAATTTTGCGCGGCGCACTTAAATTCAGATGGTTTGTCTTGGTAGGCGCGGCATCACTTGTGGTGGTCAGCATTGTAATGGCAACTCGACTGGGCACGGAGTTTATTCCGCAGCTTGATGAAGGCGATATTGCGCTTCATGCCATGCGCATCCCCGGTACGGGGATTGAACAAGCCGTGTCGATGCAAAAAACACTTGAAGATAAAATCATGAGCTATCCGCAAGTGAAAACGGTGTTTGCCAAAACCGGCACAGCGGAGGTGGCGACCGATGCTATGCCGCCTAATGTGACCGACACCTTTATGATGTTACATCCACGTGATGAATGGCCTAACCCCAATCTCTCTAAAGCTGAGTTTGTTGAAATGTTAGAGCAAGACTTACAGAGGGTGGCAGGTAATAACTATGAGTTCACACAACCCATTCAGATGCGTTTTAACGAATTGATAAGCGGTGTTCGCTCAGATTTAGGTATTAAAGTATTTGGTGACGATTTAGATACCTTAGTCGCCTCGGCTAACGACATTCTTCGTGTATTGCAATCCATTGATGGCGCAGCAGATGTCCGACTTGAACAAGTCGACGATATCCCTTTATTTACTATTAATCCCAAGTCCATTGCACTGGCGCGATATGGCTTAGATGTGACGGACTTGCAGACGTGGTTAGCATCGGCAGTAGGGGGCAATAGTGCAGGGCTGATATTTGAGGGAGACCGTCGTTTTGAATTACTGGTGCGCTTTGATGAACAAACGCGAAGTAATTTAGAGGCAATTGGGAATATTCCTATTACGATACCCGATGGCGGTTTTGTGCCTTTGTCGGAGGTAGCTGAATTGGCTTATTCGACCGTCCCGAATCAAATTAGTCGAGAAAATGGTAAGCGACGAGTGGTTGTCACCGCCAATGTGCGTGACCGCGATTTGGGCAGTTTTGTTGATGAAGCTAAAACCCAAATAGCTGATCAAGTGGATTTGCCAGCAGGCTACTGGCTCGACTATGGCGGCACCTTTGAACAGTTGGAAAGCGCAAGTCAGCGATTATCGCTTGTGGTACCTGCCACCTTGTTCGTCATCTTGGTGTTGTTGGTCGTGGTGTTTGGCTCGCTGCGAGATGCGTTTATTATATTCACCGGAGTCCCACTTGCATTGACGGGCGGCGTGTTCTCACTGTGGCTCAGAGACATGCCATTGTCGATATCCGCAGGCGTGGGGTTTATTGCGCTTTCTGGTATTGCGGTACTAAATGGTCTTGTCATGTTGTCGTTTATAAAGCAACAGTTTAAAGAGACAGGGGACCTCATCACATCTATTGTGGAAGGGGCCATTACGCGATTGCGACCCGTATTGATGACCGCACTTGTCGCTAGTCTCGGTTTTATTCCAATGGCGTTGAATGTGGGTACTGGCGCAGAGGTACAACGGCCTTTGGCCACAGTGGTCATCGGTGGGATCATTTCCTCTACGATACTAACACTGATGGTGTTACCGGTGTTGTATCGTATTGTTCATGGGCGATCGACTGCTTAAGTGAAATATTGGCGCCACTTGTCGCGTGGCGCCTCTTTTTTATACATAAGATGTGTAGATGTCATTGATTTTAAGAAAGATGTCCCTAAATACATTGTATATATAGCCAGTACTTGTGAAAAGGATGAAAGAAGAGGCACATGGATGCATTAAACGTTGAAAATGAATTACGTGACGTAGTGTCTCGATTAATCAGCTAAGTAGCGCTAGCCAGTAAACAAGGGAGGCTTGATATAAATCTGGCGATGGAAGATGCATTCATTCCCATCTTAAAAGAATTGTTTCATCTACCTCGATTGTATAACTTGAATGCTAAACAGAAAAATTTCCCTGGTATCGACTTAGGTGATGAGTTCGACCGGGTAGCATTTCAAGTTACGGCAACAACCGATTTGGAAAAGGTTAGAAAGACACTATCCATTTTTATAGATAAAAATTACCAGTCTAATTTTGATGAACTCTTTATATTCATGCTTGTTAATAAACAGAAAAGCTATTCACAACAAGCGGTTGATAAAATAACCAACGGGCAATTTTCATTTGATACCAAAACGCACATTATCGATTGTGCGGATATTCTCTCAAAAGTCACTGGGCTTAGAGTGACTGCGCAAAAACGCATATTACATGAATTTAAACTTATTCTTGGTGATATTGATGGATACTTGGCACTGCGCGAACCGAAAGAAAGTAACAATGGAGTGTTTACCACTAATCTCGCGCCAATAACGTTTCCAAAATCCGTTTTTGTTGCACAAGCTTCCATTGTAAAAAAAGACATTCTAGCTCGTGCTAGAAGTGAGCTCGATTACAAAGGTAAAAAGTCAGATATGCAGTTGTATATTGGACTAGCCTTAGCGTTAGAGGGGTCTAAGTTTGCCGGGTGGGCATTTCATGATGGAAAGATATTTTCCTTTACTGATTTCAACCAACACATACCGTTAAAATCAATTATCGATGTTGGTGTTATCTTTAGTCGTATTACCCAGTATCTATTATTTATGGCGTAAGTCGGAATTTTAGTTTCATGCGTCTCATATTTAGCGCATTTAAAAATCGATTAGAATTTTGGTGCGTTTGTTAAAGTATTAATGTTATACTATAACACTTAATTATTGAGGCGCGACTTTTGAAACCATCCCAGTACGAACAATCAGACAGTTTTTTTGACAAAGCAGGAGTTTGGATCTCCAGTTTATGCGCTCTGCATTGCTTGTTACTCCCTATCTTGATACCTCTTATCCCATTGGTAGCGAGCTCTTTTGTTGCGGAAGTTTGGTTTGAAAGAACAATTTTAAGTATTTCCATACTGATTGGTTTCTGGGCTTTGTTTATCGGTTTTTACAAATATCATCGACAAATTTATCCTGTCTATAGCTTGGTCTTAGGTGGTCTTATTTATTGGCATAAAGATATATTTGGTCATGAGTACGAACCTTTTACCATTGCGATTGGTGCATTTTTGATAATTGGCGCACATTTATTGAATATGAAATTATGCAAGGCATGCGGGGATTGTGCGGAAGATGCTTGCAAGGCTTAAGGCCTGTCTAGTCTCGCTGACTGAGCGGACTAGCTAACAACTCAAGTTTTTAAATATTCAGCTAATACTCTTCGGGTAGCACTTGGCGTGTTGGTAAATATGCCGTCCACTTGCATCTCATAGAGTGCACATACTCGACTAGCTTCATCCACCGTATAGACCCAGCACAGCATACCTCTGGCATGAATATCTCTGACAAATTGCACATCACACATGCTGTCTTCGATAGCACAAATCTGTACATCTAAATCAGCAGCATAGCGTCCATAATCGATGGGTTTATGGGCAGATAAAGCTCCAAAACGACAGTTAAAATGCGCTTGGCACGCTTGTATTATATGGTGGTCAAACGAAGAAAGTACTGAGTTGTGATTGAGTAGGCCTGCATGAAATAACGACGCCAAATACTCAATGGCAGTATTCTGGTCAACCCAACTTTTGATTTCTACATTCACCGGAATGGTAGTGTTGATGAGTGCTAATACCTCATGTAGTGAGGGTATGCCTAAGTGCTCTATTTCTTGCGCTGATAGCTCGGCTAATGATTGGTCTAGTTGATGGGTTCTTGAGAGCGCTAAATCGTGGATGACCCATGCGCCAGATCGAAGAAAATGTACGTCAAACTCAATCCCATCTGCGCGCTGTTGTAGTGCTAAACGAAATGCGCTTAAGGTATTTTCTTTGGCTTCAGCACAGGCACCACGATGCGCGATGATTTGCATAGATTACCTCGTTATTCGGGAGTAGTTGTCGCTTGTTTTTGAGTATGAATCGTTTCATAAATAGCTGCAGAAATTACTAAAATACCCCCAATTAACGTCTGCCAACGCGGGGTCTCATTCAGTACAATTATCGCGAGTACAACACCATAGAACGGTTGCATACAAGCTACCAATGAGAAGGTTTTCGCACGTAAGTGCCGTAGGCAGGCCGCAACCATAGCATGAGGTACAGCGGTAAATAGTGTGCCAAGAAGCACTAATAGCCCCAAAGTATGTGTATCCATGCTCCAAAATGCATCTGAAGCAAACCAAATAGAGCACAGACTGATAATTAAGGTTTGGAAGTACATGCCTTTGATACCGCTATATTGCGAAAAATATTGACGATGAGCAATGTTTCGCAAAGCATATAAAAAAGCAGAAAGAACCCCAACTAAGACACCTAGAGTAATATCATTTTCCAATGAGACTTCAGGCACAATGAGAATTATTCCCATAAATACCACAATCACACTAATGACATCTTGCCAAGCGAGCTTTACTTTATCGATGAGGGGCTCTAAAAATACGGTAATAACAGGAAAGGTGAATAATGCGATGATCCCTACAGAAACCCCCGCATATTGCATCGCAGCAAAATACGTGACCCAATGCAGGGTCATGATCACTCCCAAAACAGTACCAATAAAATAGTCTTTAGTAGAGTTTAATGACCATGTTTCCCCAGTCAATTTGACCAGACAGAAAAGAAAAATACAGCCAAAAATAGCACGTCCTACAGTAATATCGTAAGCCGATAGAGGAATGACTTGGGAGAACAGTGCCGTCCCACCAAGTAGCATCACTGTAAAGTGTAGTGAATAAAGACTGCGTTTAACTGGATCCATCAAAGTATTAATCAGCCGTTTTAAGAGTGGCGAACGTTTCACCTAAACGCGTGACATCACCAGCTTTAAGTGCACCAAAATCTACTTTGTTTGGCTCAAAACAAGCCACAATAGTAGAGCCTAATTTAAACAAGCCCATTTCAGCCCCTTTTTCAAGAGTGATGCTATCTCCTGCTGAGTCGGTGTACTGCCAATGAGTGACATTTTTACCTGCCGGTGGTGTCACTGTTCCTGCCCAGATAGTCTCGATACTCGCTACGATAGTTGCGCCTACCAAGACAATCGCTACCTTACCAATGTCAGTATCAAAAATAGCGACCACACGCTCATTGCGAGCGAACAATCCAGGCACGTTTTGGGCAGTGAGTGGATTCACAGAAAATAACTCACCTGGGACATATACCATGTCAGTTAGTTTGCCTGTTAATGGCATATGGATCCGATGATAATCACGAGGTGATAAGTAGATAGTAGCAAAGTCACCACCTTTGAACGGTGCAGCTAGTTGTGCATCTCCACCCAAAAGTGCGGTTAAGCTGTAATGATGACCTTTGGCTTGGAATATGGTGTCTCCCTCGATGGGTCCTAGTTGACTAACCGTACCATCAACTGCGTGGCCTAGTTCAGTCTCATCCGCAGAAAACTCACGTAATCCAGGTTTTAATTCACGAGTAAAAAAAGCATTAAATGAAGGATAAGCAGCAGGATCTGATTCTTTTGCTTCTGACATATCCACATTGAATTGTTTGATAAATTGTTTGATGATGAAGGTGGTTGTCGCACCATATTCCCCAGCGGCAAACTTACCTACTAATCGAGATAAGGCATGCTTTGGTAGCACGTATTGTAATTTTATTTTCAACCAATCTATCACTGCATGTTTCTCCACTGTGTATGCATATATTCAAATATATCGAGATGTTTAGGACGCACCTTGAAATAACTGCGAAATTATAGCAAATTCACACTAGAAGTAGATCACTTAATTTAGACTAGGTCATAGCCCTTTAGCATAAGATGGCCGTTTGTCATCCATAGTGGTGAGGATTTTGTGGTAGCTATTAAACCGTTCTTCATCAATGCGCCCATCATCAACCGCGGCTTGCAGTAAACAACCAGGGTCATTGAGATGTTTGCAATCTCTAAATTTACAGCCCCCTAAGTATTCACGAAACTCAACAAATCCCCATGTTATTTTTTCAACAGGGAGGTGCCACAATGAAAACTCGCGTACTCCAGGAGAATCTATGAGGTCTCCACCAGCAGTGAAGTGGATGAGTTTTGCGGTAGTCGTCGTGTGTTGACCTAGTCCTGAGTTATCGGATATGTCACCGACGATTTCTTCTGAGTCGGGTAGTAGAGCATTGACTAGAGAGCTTTTGCCAACCCCAGATTGACCAACAAAAACACTGGTTTTATCTTTTAATAAATCCGTCAGTTCGTCTATGCCTTCCATACTTTTACAACTGGTAAATAAAATGGTGTAACCTATTTCAGCATAAATTTCGACGGCTTCTATGACCCATTCACGTTCTTCAGCGTTGAGTAACTCAGCTTTGTTGATCACGATGATAGGCTTTATTTGAACATCTTCACAAGCGACCAAATAACGATCAATAATATGTGTTGAGAGGGTTGGGACGATAGAACTAACAATAATGATTTGATCAATGTTCGCGGCAATAGGTTTTACGCCATCGTAAAAATCAGGTCGAGTCAGCACCGAGTGACGGTCTTCGACTAACTCAATGATACCTCTGTCTTTTGGGTTGTCAGGTTGGGGTGGGGCAAAGCGTACATTATCACCACATACAACAGAGTCAATCGTGCGACGAATATGACATTTAACACATTCACCCTCTGATGTTTCGACAATCGCATGTTTACCAAATCGACTAATCACTTTACCTAAGATCGTATTTTCTGTTGCAGTATCGCCGAGCTTGGCAATCCGATCAGCTCTATTTTTGGATACTTGGCGTTTTTGTCTGTGCGTGAGTTTTGGTTTTTTTGCCACGATAAAGTACATTGTTATAAAATCAGAATACATGTTACCGTTATCATATAACGAATACCAATATTTTAACTTGCAAGGAAGTCTAATGTCAGCACCTGTAGTTCATGAACAAAACCTAATCTGGATAGATATGGAAATGACGGGTTTGGACCCTGATGATTGTGTTGTCTTGGAAATTGCGACTATTATTACTGACGCTCAACTGAATATTTTAGCTGAAGGTCCAGTGCTTGCGATCCATCAGTCGGATGACGTTTTGGCAAATATGAATGCTTGGTGTATCGAAACACACGGTAAAACAGGTCTAACACAGCGCTGCAAAGACAGTACCCACTCGGTGCGTGATGCTGAAATAGCGACATTAGATTTTATTAAGCAGTGGGTGCCGCCGGGCAAGTCTCCTTTATGCGGAAACTCTATCGGTCAAGACCGCCGCTTTATGGTTGCTTACATGCCTGAACTGGAAGCTTATTGTCATTATCGCAATATCGACGTCAGTACCATCAAAGAACTAGCTAGTCGCTGGGCCCCAGAGGCGCTAAAAGGTTTTAAGAAAAAAGGTATTCATCTTGCGCTGGATGACATTCAAGAATCTATCGCTGAGTTGACCTATTACCGCGAGCATCTATTCAAAATATAATATTGTTGCTTATCGGAGCACATTCCCCAAATATTATTTGTCCTTGTACTTATCCTAACAAGGGCATAAAATCGCACGCGTGAACAACAGCTTAGTGTTAATAATAAAAGCTGAATAAAAAGCACCTTCATTAGCGTGTTACTACATACTTACTACTCGGGAAATAATGAATGAAATCACACATACAACCTTACTTTAAAGCGTCATTGATTGCTGCTGCTGTAGCAAGTTCAATGGTGCCTGCAACACAAGTATTCGCGCAAGAAAAACAAGCACAACTAGAAACTATTGAAGTGACGGGCACACGTCGAACTGGTACCGTCCAAGAAGCTCCACTTAACATCACCGCATTGACGGCTGATACTTTAGGTGAACAAAATATTGGTCAACTAGAAGATGTTGCCCGTTGGGTCCCAGGCTTAACTGTCGTGGATCAAGGCGGTCGTTCTGCTTCGCCAATTATCGTGCGCGGCTTAAACACTAACTCGTCTGGTCCAGGCTCGAATGGCGGAACTGTTGCTACGTATTTTGGTGAATTACCTTTATTTTTGAATATGCGTTTGACCGATGTTGAACGAGTAGAAGTGCTAATTGGTCCACAAGGTACGCTATATGGTGCCGGCACACTAGGTGGCGCTATTCGTTATATTCCTAAGCAAGTTGAGCTAGATATCACGGAAGGCGAAGTCTCTGGTGATATTTTCAGTGTACATCGCTCGGATAGTTATGGTGGCGAATACGGTTTTGTATTTAATACTCCCCTGATTAATGATGAGCTAGGGGTTCGTGCCTCATTAAATTACTACAATGACCCTGGTTTTATCGATTATAACTATGTCGTGCGTCAACCAGGTGTGTCTCAGCCAGATAGCTTAGATGATAATAATTTACGCAGTGTTAGAGATGCCAATGGTGAGAAAACGTTAACCGGTCGTATCGCTTTGCGTTGGTTACCTACCGATAATATTGACGCCACTTTATCGTATTTTTACCAAAAACAAGATGTCGAAGGTCGCTCGATTGATCACTTTAACGCTTTGCCTGCAAGTAATGCCGTTAGTGGTGATTTAACACGTAAATATACTTCAGCATATCGTTACGAAGAACCGCGTGTCAAAACAGATGAACTATTAAGTCTGGAAGTGACCGCTGACCTTGGTTTTGCTGAACTTGTTTCAGCTACTGGTATCTCTAGTTTTGCCGCAGATGGTCAGCGTGACCAGACCGACCTACTGATTCGTTTGAATTATAGCTACGAAGATTTCCCTGCGTTTTCAGCATTTACTCGTGAGTTAGACAACCAAGATACGTTCACTCAAGAGTTGCGCTTAGTTTCGCAAAGTGATTCTGATTTTAGCTGGATTGCTGGTGTCTTTTACAACAAGACTGAAGCAGATGGTTCTAGCTCGGAATTTACACCAGGGTATGACGCATTTTTAGGGGGTTCTCGTCCAGATGCACTAGAATATTTATCGGTGTCTGATTCAACTGTTACAGAGTCTGCATTCTTTGGTGAATTGTCTTACCAGATTTCTGATGCTTGGGACGTTACCGTAGGTCTACGACAGTATAAATATGATATTGAGACGCGTTCAGCGATCGATTTACCGTTATATTACACTGTGTTTGAAGACCGTGCACCAGACTCTATTGTATTAGATTATGGCACGGAGACTGCCGATGATTCAGGCTCTTTATTTAAATTTAATACGTCCTACGATATTTCTGATGATGCGATGGTGTACTTCACTGTATCCGAAGGCTTCCGTATCGGTGGTGCAAATGGCGTGGCAGCATGTCCTGACAATGTCAACGAACTGACTCAACAGATCGTTTGTGCATTACCCAATGAACAAGTATATGTTGCTGATACCACTACTAACTATGAGTTAGGGGTTAAATCGACTTACTTTAACAATCGTTTGTACTTGAATGTGTCTGCATTTGATATCACATGGGATGATGCACAAGTTGCTGGTGCGACCGTGAACGGTGCACAACCGATTACAGCGAACGCTGCGGGTGCAGGTTCATCAGGTATTGAAATTTCATCTCGGGCCATTTTGACCGACGATTTAACGGCCTATATGTCATATTCAAACGTAGATGCACAGTTAACTGATGATGCTCCATTCTTATTCGGTGTGTTAGATGAACAAGGTACTGCATTACAAAACTATTATGATGGTAAAAAAGGCGACCGTTTATCAGGAGCGCCTGAAACACAAGCCTCATTTGGTTTAAAATACACCACAGATTTGTCCAACGGTAGTGTCTTAGATTTAGTATATGGTCTAACGTACCAAAGTGATGTTTACTCAAAAGTAGGATTACGTGCGGATGGTGAAGTGATCCCTGGTTTTGCATTGAACAATGCCAGTGCTTCTATTTCTAAAGACAATTGGACCATTACGGCTTATTTAGACAACATGTTTGACAAGTATGCTTACACAGCAGTTCGCCGTGATGCTGGTGATCTGGGTACAGCGACATTTGCAGATCAAAATCAAAACCGTGTGGACCTATTGCGTAATTACGGACGCTTTGTTGTGCAACCGCGCAAATTTGGTGTACGCTTTACTTACGCATTTGATCTGTAATAAGCATTGAGTGGAACGTCTTTCTTTCCACTCTTTTGTGTATGCATCCGGGGTATAATAAAACCGGCGAAAAATATATTTAAGACCAGCTTTTGCTGGTCTTTTTTTTGCCAGTTCTGCTACTATTCAGATAAATTCTCAACCGATGTATGCGATGTCTTCATTAGCCTCATTACACCAGAAAATACTGCAGCACTTATCGTCTCAGTCTTTTGTAGCAGCGCATCCGATGGTGGTGTCTTTAATTCAAACCAGCGAGCACGATACATTTTATCTGGCTGAAGGCTATTTTTTCTTGGGAATTATCAACAGTGAGTTAGGACAGTTTAACAAGGCGGTACAATGTTTAGAAAAAGCGGTGAGTGTGCAACCATCGTCTGAATATTTTGCCTACATTGCTAAGTGTTATGCGTTATTAGGTGATACTAATCGCGCTATGGCGGCTGTGGACAGTGTTCGTCTTGAGCAACTCAATGAGCCAAATGCCCTTGATACAATTGGGGTTGCATTGAGTCGTATTGGTTTTCATGACCAAGCGCTAACCTTCTTCACAAAAGCAATATCACTCAACAAAACACGCCCCTTATATTATTATAATTATGGTATGTCACTGAAGTTTGCAGGGCAATTTGAGGCAGCATCAGTGGCGTATAAAAATGTGTTGAAGCTAGCACCTAATCATGCGCCAACCCATTTTGCACTGGCGGATTTGGGCGGCGCAACTGTGGACGAAAATAACATTTCGACATTGCAAGCGATGCTGGATAAACCCGATTTGCCGGTTGATGATCGTATGCATCTTGCGCATGCTCTGGCGTTAGAGCTACAACAAATCGGTCAACACGAATCTGCGTTTGCCGCGTTGATCAGCGCTAAGGCTGAAAAAGCAAATACATTAAATTACACTATTGACGATGACATTGCTCTTTTTTCTGCCTTGCAAAACGGGGCATTAGTTAATAGCAATACGCCATCAGGTTGTCCGAGTGAGCGCCCTATTTTTATTGTCGGGATGCCTCGTTCTGGAACGACCTTGGTAGAACGTATTTTATCGCATCATTCACAAGTTGGTAGTGGTGGCGAATTACAAGATTTTGGTGTTGCAGTGAAAGAGTTGACTCAAACGCCTGGATTAAAAGTACTCGACATCCCGACTATCGAAGCCGCACACACACTCGATATGACTGAACTAGGTGAGCATTATATTACAAAAACACAACGCATTGCACCGAGTGATGCACGGTTCATTGACAAGCTGCCATTTAACTTCTTTTATATTCAATTAATCAAAGCTGCGTTGCCTAATGCCAAGGTTATTGTGATGCTCCGAGATCCTATGGACACCTGTGTGGGTAACTTTAGGCAGTTATTTTCTCTAAATAGTCCCTATTATAATTATGCTTTTCATCTAGAAACTGTCGGCGAGTTTTATTGTCAATTTCGCCAGCACATTGATTTTGTCAAAAGAGTATATGGTGATGGTATATACATACAAGATTACCAAACACTCGTAAAGGAACCCGAAAAACAAGTGCGCGAACTCCTTGCGTATTGTAATTTGCCCTACGAAGCACAGTGTTTATCTGTCGAAACAAACACTCTCCCAGTATCTACAGCTTCCAAAGTTCAGGTTAGACAACCAATTAATACTTCCAGCATTGGTCGTTGGAAAAAATTTGGTAAGGCCACGCAGCCTTTGTACGATATTTTGCATGCTCAAGGAATTGTATAGTGAAATAGGTATAGTTTTGGTATGGTGTCGCTTTGCACCATACTATGGTCTAAAGGCAGTCATGTGAGACTGCGATAAAATGACAATCAAGAGTAAGAGCATAATTCTTGAAATCAGCTTGTTATGAAAATGTAAAAAATCCTAAATCACCCGTCCTATTAATACTAAATTAGAATATTTGTCCTAATTTTTATGTATATATGGATAAGTTTTTCACCATTTGGTTTTTTTCTGTTTATTCTTCCTAATTCGTGAAGTACACTTTTATTATTAGTTAAATTTTTTAATGGAGAGAGATCGTGAAGATGATGTCTGGCGCTGCAATGGTAGTGCAAACCCTTAATGACCTTGGGGTAAAACATGTGTTTGGTTATCCTGGTGGTGCCGTCTTAGATATTTATGACGCATTATTTGCTCAGGATGAGGTCGAGCATGTTTTGGTACGTCATGAGCAAGCTGCTGCTCACATGGCAGATGGTTATGCACGATCAACTGGTATTACTGGTACGGTACTGGTCACTTCTGGTCCTGGAGCAACGAACACTATTACGGGTATTGCAACAGCTTACATGGACTCTATCCCAATGGTAGTTTTATCAGGGCAGGTTCCTTCTCAGCATATCGGTGAAGATGCTTTCCAAGAAACAGATATGGTGGGTTGCTCCCGTCCTATCGTCAAACACAGCTTTCTAGTGAAGCGCGCTGTTGATATTCCTAAAGCGATTGCACAAGCTTATTATATTGCAAATACTGGTCGTCCAGGCCCGGTAGTTGTTGATTTACCTAAAGACATAGTTAATGTAGCTGAGGAACACCCATATGAGTTCCCTACTGATGTGACTTTACGTTCTTACAATCCTGTTTTAAAAGGTCATAATAAGCAGATTGGTAAGGCGGTAAAATCCATCCAAGCGGCTAAACGCCCAGTGTTATATGTAGGTGGTGGAGCGATTACCGCAGAGGCCCAAGGTAAAGTCACGGAGCTTGCTGAACTGCTTCATTGTCCAGTGACATGTACGCTAATGGGGTTAGGTGCCTTCTCTGGGGTACATCCACAATTTGTTGGGATGCTGGGCATGCATGGTACCGTTGAAGCTAACAAAACCATGCACAATGCAGATTGCATCGTTGCTTTGGGTGCTCGTTTTGATGATCGAGTGACTAATAATGTTGAAAAATTCTGTCCTTATGCAGATATTATTCACGTCGATATTGACCCTGCGTCTATTTCTAAAACTGTGAAGGCACATATTCCGGTTGTAGGATCGGTAGATACTGTCGTACAACAAATTTTGGAAGCGTTAGCTGGAAGTGATTTTTCAGAACAAAAAGCAAAACTAGCTGATTGGTGGAAGCAAATTGAAGGTTGGAGAAGTCAGCAGTGTTTGAGCTTTGAGCAACCAAGCGAGGTTATCAAACCACAAAAAGTTATCGAAGCTTTATATAAGCATACTAATGGTGAAGCTTTTGTTAGCTCTGATGTTGGCCAACATCAAATGTTTGCTGCTTTATATTATCCATTTGCTAAACCGCGTCAGTGGATTAACTCAGGTGGCTTAGGCACCATGGGCTTTGGTTTACCGGCTGCTATGGGGGTACAGTTTGCACACCCTGAAGCCACTTCGGTAGTGGTGACTGGCGATGGAAGTATTCAAATGAATATTCAAGAATTATCGACGTGCTTACAATATAACTTACCGATTAAAATCATTACTTTAAATAACCGTGCCTTGGGTATGGTGCGCCAATGGCAAGATATGATTTATCAAGGTCGTCACTCTAGTTCTTACATGGACTCAATGCCTGATTTTATAAAATTAGTGGAAGCATATGGCCATATTGGCATCAAAGTAGATAAGTTAGAAGAATTAGACGATGCTATGGAGCGCTGTTTTGCGGAGAAAAACCGGTTAGTCTTTATGGACATTGCCGTAGATCAAAATGAACACGTTTATCCAATGCAAATCAAATATGGGGCGATGGATGAAATGCGCCTAAGTAAGACGGAGCGTACTTAATATGAAACGTATTATCTCAGTATTAATGGAAAATGCCCCAGGTGCTTTGTCACGAATTGTTGGTGTGTTTTCACAACGTGGTTATAACGTTGACTCTCTTTGTGTATCGACCACCGATGACGATAGCTTATCGCGTTTGACAATAGCTACACAGGGCGATGATAAAGTGATTGAACAAATCATCAAACAGATGAATAAGTTGATTGATGTTCTGAAAGTAACTGAATTAACAGACTCTCCACATGTTGAAAGAGAGTTGATGTTAGTGAAGGTGGTGGCTAACAACGAAGCATCACGCAACGATGTTATGCGTACTGTTGACATATTCAGAGCAAAAATATTGGATGTAAGCGCAGTTAATTATACGATTGAATTAACGGGGAATGTCGATAAGTTAGATGCATTCTTGGTAACGTTAAAACATAGCGCCACTATTTTAGAGTCAGCTAGAACCGGGGCTTGCGGTCTTGCTAGAGGTGAAAAAGCCTTAACGCCTTAGTCCATATGTCCGTATAGGCATGTGTACATATAGCCACTAGGAAGTTCATATTTATCTTTATAAATATGAACTTTTTGCTTTGATAAATACTATATAGGTGCTATGCTGACCGGGTATTCAATTAGGCATGTATTATTTGTTATCAGCCTTATAAGTCTTTGTGGAATGAAAGTTTCACTATTTTTTAGTAAGACAAACGCCTATAAGCACCCTATTTGAAAACAAGATACGCAGTTAGGCGTTTAAATTTATTTACTATATTAAGGTGACATTATGTCTAAAGTAACAGGTTCTGTTAAGTGGTTCAATGCCGATAAAGGTTATGGTTTTATTACTCAAGATAACGGTGGCAAAGATGTATTCGTACATTTCCGTGCTATCCAGTCTGAAGGTTACAAAACGTTACCAGAAGGTCAAAAGGTTTCTTTTGAAATCGAAGACGGTCAAAAAGGCCTACAAGCTGCTAACGTAACAGCTATCTAAGAATCTTATTCTTACTAAAAAGCCGCTCAAATATGAGCGGCTTTTTTTTGTCTGTTTTTCTTAAAAAATGATTACTTACGTTTAGATAAAAGCGTAAGCATCACCAAATAATGCAGAATTTGGTAAACCGGCGTTGGTATAGTCTTCCCTAGCAACTTTGGCCATAGGGAAAGGACCAGCAATATACACTTGTAGATGACTTAAGTCAGTAAAATGGTTTAACACTGCTTGGTGAACTAAACCTGTAGCGCCAGACCAGTCCTCATCGGCACCCTCTACAACCGGATGAAAGAAGATATTATCGTGGTCGTGCGCTAGGTTTGTCAGCGCTTCTGCTTCGTACAATTGGCTAAACTCTTTTGCTCCCCAGAAAATATGAATGTCATTTTCAAGTTGTTGAGTCACTGCTTCATATGCAATAGATTTGACGTAAGAATATCCAGTACCACCTGCGACCAACACAATGGTTTTTTCATCAGGCTGTAGATAAGCTTTACCATTAGCCAGTGATACTTGAATATTCCCTTTAGTACGCAGTTGCTCAATAACATCCCAAGCATATGGGTTCTCTGGAGTCGCGCCAATGTGCAACTCAATAAAGCGATCTTTACTAGGACTGCTCGCAATAGAGAATGGTCTTTCATCATTTGCACCCATCTTAACTAATAGGTATTGTCCAGCCTCATAGGTAAGGACTTCGTCTGATGACAGAATGATACGATAAACGTCATGACCGACATTTTCTATGGTTTTTAAATTTAGTTGCATGAGCTCTCTTACTGTTTTTTAGTGTTTGGGATTAAGGCATCGATGCCTAAACTATCCCATAAAGTATCTATCTTGGCGGTGACTTCTGGATCCATAACAATCGGTTCGCCCCATTCCCGGTCTGTTTCACCAGGCATTTTATTAGTGGCGTCCATCCCCATCTTAGAGCCTAAGCCTGACACAGGTGAGGCAAAATCTAAATAGTCAATTGGTGTATTGTCAATTAAAGTTGTGTCCCTTGTAGGATCCATTCGAGTAGTAATAGCCCAGATCACGTCCTCCCAATTACGTGCATCGATATCGTCATCACAGACAATTACGAACTTGGTATACATGAACTGACGCAAGAATGACCAAACACCTAACATGACACGTTTGGCATGACCTGGGTACTGTTTCTTCATCGTGACGATTGCCATACGATAGGAACATCCCTCAGGCGGTAGATAAAAATCAGTGATTTCAGGAAACTGCTTTTGTAAAATTGGCACAAATACCTCGTTCAATGCAACGCCTAAAATCGCCGGTTCGTCAGGTGGCCTACCAGTATAAGTTGAATGATAAATGGGATCTTTGCGGTGCGTGATATGTGTCACAGTCAGTACTGGGAAGTCATCGACTTCATTGTAATAACCAGTATGGTCACCATATGGACCCTCAGGTGCCATCTCACCAGGCATTATGAAACCCTCAAGGACGATTTCAGCATTCGCAGGTACTTGTAGGTCATTGGATACAGACGCAGTAACTTCAGTTTTGCTACCACGTAACAACCCTGCAAAAGCGTACTCTGATAAAGTATCTGGAACGGGTGTTACAGCACCCAGAATGGTGGCCGGATCAGCGCCTAAAGCAACAGAGACTGGATAAGGTTTGTTTGGATTTTGCTGGCACCATTCTCTAAAATCTAAAGCACCGCCGCGATGCGAAAGCCAACGCATAATGATTTTGTTTTTCCCTATAACTTGCTGGCGATAAATTCCGAGGTTTTGGCGCTTTTTATGTGGGCCTCGCGTAACGGTAAGACCCCACGTAATAAGTGGTGCAGCGTCGCCAGGCCAACAACGTTGTACAGGAATTTTACTTAGATCGACATCATCACCACTGATAACAACTTCTTGGCAAGGTGCTTTTTTGATCACTTTTGCTGGCATATTCAACACTTGCTTAAAGACGGGAAGTTTACTCCAAAGGTCTTTTAAGCCTTTGGGTGGATCTGGTTCTTTAAGGTAAGCCAGTAATTTTCCTACATCGCGAAGTGCGTGCACAGAATCTTGACCCATACCCATGGCAACTCGCTCTGGTGTACCGAATAGATTAGCCAATACGGGCATATCATGACCGATTGGATTTTCAAAAAGCAGCGCTGGACCTCCCGCTCGTAAAGTACGGTCTGCAATTTCCGTCATTTCTAACTCAGTACTTATCGGCTGAGAAATCCTGAGGAGCTTGCCTTGGGCTTCGAGTTGTTGGATAAAATCTCGCAAATCTTTATATTGCATAGTTATCAGGGACCTAGCTAGGTAAAAACATGTCTAAGTATACCAAAACAACCCCTTATATGATCAGTTTCTCTGTGCAGAAGGAGAAAAATTCAATGAAAAATGTAAATTGCCGATAAAACATTGAGGTCTTGAGGAAAATATATTGTGAACTATGTGTACCGATTAGATAAACATTTATACCCGCTCTTAGCAGTGTTAATACTCTCATGTTGCTTTATGCCTTTAAGTAGCGAAGCCCAAGAATTTGATGGGCAATTACCGCCCACAGATCCCAATGAGATAAAGGCTATTCAACTGTATTCACAAAGTGAGCTCATTCGTTTAATTAACGAAAATACACATCTGCAAAGAGTGAAGTTAGATCGCTGCCAACTGGTGGAAGATATTGAAGCTAGAGCGACAGTGTTAGAAATTCCTGCTTACCAATTTTTATGGGGGGATATGCTTGCCTGGGGCGTGTGTGTAGAAAGAGATCCCAAATCAGGTATTTTGTATATGCAAGAATCTGCTAACCAAGGTTTCCCGGCGGGATTAGAGCACTTAGGACGTTACGCCAGAACAGGTACACTGATAAATCAAGACTATAACAAAGCCATTTTGTATCTTCGAGAGGCTTCTGCACTGGGCTCTGAAAAGGCATTAGTACAGTTAGTCGATTTATTCTTACAAGGTTATGGCAGTCCATATGATTATCAAGATGCCTATATTTGGTTGTCGCAAGTTATTACAGCAGATAAAGCATATCAGGCGTCTATAGTTGCTAAGCGTCAACGCCTGGCCCAACGTATGAGTGGACAAAGTATCCGCATTGCTGATGAATACCTAAAAACCCAATAAAATTGCCAAACACCTGAGTAATTGATGTGAAAAGGGGAATATGTCGATTAGATTACCCCTTTTCGTATATCCTTGTTATACTTTATAAAATTAAGTAAAACATAGATATTAAATGTCACAAGACCCGCATTTTGCCCGCGAAAAAGCCAAATATGAAAATCCTGTCGCTAGCCGCGAACACCTTCTGGAAGTTTTAGTCGCCGCTAAACAAGCCTTATCTTTTATGGAGATTTGCGTTTTAGTTGATGCTCGAGAAGATTTGCAACAAGTAGGTATCCAACGGCGTCTAAGAGCGATGGAGCGTGAAGGGCAAATTCGATTCACTGCGAAGAAAAAATACGAACCTCAGGCCCAGGACGAAATACTGACAGGAAGAGTTATTGGTCATCGTGATGGTTTTGGTTTCTTGCACATTAGCAGGGAAGAAAAAGACTGGTATTTATCGGCAGGACAAATGAAAAATGTCGTACATGGTGATATTGTCCAAGCTGTCAGTAAGGGGGTTGATCGCAAAGGTCGCAATGAAGCACGCATTACCAAAGTTGTGACGCCTCGCCCTGAGCCCATAGTGGGGCGATTCTTTGTGGAGCATGGTGTGGCAGTCGTGATCCCAGATGACAGTAGAATTCAACACGAAATTTTTATTGGTCCACAAGACACCAAAGGTGCGCGCCAAGGCAATGTGGTAGTCGTCGAATTTGTCAAACGCCCAAGTAAAATATCAAGCCCCGCAGGTAAGGTGCTGGAAGTTCTCGGAGAACACTTGGCTCCTGGAATGGAAATCGAAATGGCTTTGCGGACCTTTGACATCCCTCATGTTTGGCCCAAAGCGGTTGAAAAGCAAGTCGCTCCACTAGGTGAACAAGTTCCTGAAGAGGCTAAACAAGGCCGCATCGATCTGCGAGATATCCCTTTAATTACGATTGATGGCGAAGATGCGCGTGATTTTGATGATGCTGTTTATTGTCAGACATTAACACAGGACGGTTTAGTCTCTGGCTATAAGTTATATGTCGCGATAGCTGATGTGAGTTATTATGTGCGTCCTGGTTCAGCGCTTGATCAGGAAGCTATCAATCGAGGTAATTCAGTTTATTTTCCGGCCCAAGTTATCCCGATGCTTCCCGAAGTACTATCTAATGGATTGTGTTCCTTGAATCCAGAAGTAGACCGTCTGTGCATGGTCTGTGAGATGCATATTGACTTAGACGGTCAGTGTAACAGTTATCAATTCTTTGAAGCGGTGATGCGCTCCCATGCACGTTTCACTTACACAAAGGTAGCAGCTATTTTAGATGGCGATACAGAGTTAAGAGAGCGTTACGCAGCTTTTGTTGATGATTTAGAGAATTTACAGGCATTGTACAAAGTCTTAAAAACGGCTAGAGATGCTCGCGGTGCAGTCGAATTTGAAACCAATGAAAGTAAGTTTGTGTTTAACGCTCAGCGTAAAATAGAAAATATTGTTGCCTTACATCGCAATGATGCACATAAACTTATCGAAGAATGCATGATCTTAGCCAATGTATGCACTGCTAAATTCTTGGCTAAGAATAAAGCGGAAGGGTTGTATAGGGTACATGATAAGCCCGATCCTGACCGACTGTTATCATTTACCTCGTATTTAGCAGAGGTTGGAGTTACGCATAAGTTAGCAAGTGATACATCAGCGTCAGCATTTACTCATGTTATGCAAAAGGTACGCAATCGCGCGGATAGTGAATTGATTCAAACAATGTTGCTACGTTCGATGAAACAAGCGGTGTACGATAACGAGAATATTGGTCATTTTGGTCTAGCACTAGAGGAATATGCACACTTCACCTCTCCTATCAGACGCTATCCTGATTTAGTCGTTCATCGTGCTATAAAAGGTGTGTTAGCTAAGCAAAAATCGTTGAAATCGACAACTGGCGGTAAACTCTATAGCAGCGAAGAAGTCGAATCGTTGGGGGAGCAATGCTCTATGACAGAGCGCCGTGCTGATGATGCGACACGTGATGTTGCTGATTGGCTGAAATGCGAATTCATGCAAGATCATGTTGGTGATGTCTTCCAAGCTGTCGTTGCTTCGGTGACTAATTTCGGTTTATTTGTACGTATCACGGATTTTGGTATTGATGGTTTGGTCCATGTCACCGCTTTGGGGAATGACTATTATCGTTTCGATGACGTAAAACAGATGTTGATAGGTGAGGCTTCTGGACGGGTATTCCGTTTAGGGGATAGCTTGGAAGTCAAAGTGGCAGGCGTGAATCTAGATGATCGCAAGATAGACCTCATCCTTGCGAATAGCGAACCTGATATGCCGAAGAGTAAACGTAAAAAAAGCACCAAGGCAAGAAAAGGACCGAGTAAGCCGGGTACCGACGCACCCAAAGTTCGTCCTCCAAAAGCTAAAAAAGGCAAATCTTCTTCTCGTGATAAGAAAAAGAAGAAACAATCAAAACATAGAAAATAGCATAGGTAAATGTTGCTTATAGCTTTACATACAGAGAAAAAAACATGGCACAACAATCAGAATGGCTTTATGGCATTCACGCTTTATCGGCAATCCTAGAACGTGATCCGAGCCGAATTTTAGAGCTATTTATCGCCAAGGGTCGAGATGATGAGCGTCTGCACAAAGTCGTAAACTTAGCTCGAAAAAATAAAATCAGTGTGCAGTTTGCGCAGCGTAAAGTGTTAGATGATAAAACCCAAGGTGAACAACACCAAGGCATAGTCGCAAGAGCTTTACCAGCAAAGCCATTGACTGAAACGGATTTGGATAATCTGTTAGGAAACACCAAACAACCTTTTTTACTGCTGCTCGATGGGGTCACTGATCCGCATAACTTAGGAGCAGTGTTACGTACAGCTGATGCTGCAGGGGTCGATGCGGTTATTGTACCAAAGGATAAATCAGCGACTCTCAATGGAACGGTACGTAAAGTTGCTTGTGGTGCGGCGGATGTCATTCCTTTAATTCAAGTGACTAACTTAGCGCGTACTATCACGGAGTTACAAGAACAAGGCGTTTGGGTTATCGGCACCGCTGGCGAGGCTGAACAAACCATATATGCAAGTGCTTTACCAAAATCTGTTGCGTTGGTGATGGGAGCCGAAGGAAAAGGCATGCGTCGGTTGACTCGTGAACGCTGTGATGAGCTGATAAAATTACCAATGCATGGTTCTGTATCAAGTCTTAATGTCTCTGTTGCAACTGGAATATGTTTGTACGAAATAGTTAGGCAACGCAGTATTTAAATACCGTAATAGACTAAACTTACCCCACTATATTTAGCAGGTATAAAAAATTATGCCTGCGTATATTCTTCTATCTCCAAATGTATAAATAAAAGTACATTAGGGGTATCACATTCTTTCATTTTTTGTTATCATTGCGCGCCCTTTTTGTGAGGGTAATAGGCTAATTCTTTAATTTTATTAAGGTTTTGGCAGTTTTATGGCTCATTTGAGTCTTAATTTAACAGCGGAGCACTAACATGATCCAAATGCAAACTAACCTGGATGTCGCAGATAATTCTGGCGCTCGCAGGGTTCAGTGTATTAAGGTTCTTGGTGGCTCGCATCGCCGTTATGCACATATCGGTGATATCATCAAAGTTACTGTGAAAGAAGCAATTCCTCGCGGTAAAGTAAAAAAAGGTGATGTCCTGAATGCAGTGGTGGTGCGTACTAGAAAAGGCGTACGTCGTGCAGATGGTTCAACCATTCGTTTCGATAACAACGCAGCTGTTTTGCTTAATGCAAACAAGCAACCAATTGGTACGCGTATCTTTGGCCCGGTCACTCGTGAACTTCGTGGAGATTCCTTCATGAAGATTATTTCACTGGCCCCCGAGGTACTATAAGGAGTCACGATAATGGCTAGAAAAATTCGTCGTGATGATGAAGTAGTCGTATTAGCGGGTAAAGACAAAGGAAAGCAAGGCAAAGTCCTTAGCGTTCTGGTAGCTGAAAACCGTTTAGTTGTAGAAGGCGTGAACATGATCAAGAAGCACACCAAGCCTAACCCACAATTGGGTGAGCCAGGTGGCATTATTGAGAAAGAAGCGACTATACATGTGTCAAATGTAGCGATTGTTAACCCAGCAACGGGTAAAGCAGATCGCGTTGGTTTCCGTTTCGAAGATGAGAAGAAAGTTCGTTTCTTCAAATCTAACGGCGAACTAGTTTAATTAATTGGAGAGTACGATGGCGAAACTGCATGATTTCTATAAAGAAACAGTAGTAGCTGAACTTGCAAAGCAGTTCGGGTACAAAAGCGTCATGCAAGTCCCTCGGATTGAAAAAATCACTCTAAACATGGGTTTAGGTGAGGCAATTGCTGACAAGAAAGTTCTTGAAGCTGCGCAGGCCGATATGGCTGCAATCGCAGGTCAAAAACCGATTGTTACAGTTGCGAGAAAATCAGTAGCGGGTTTTAAAATCCGTGAAGGTTATCCGATTGGCTGTAAAGTAACCCTACGTGGTGAACGTATGTGGGAATTCTTAGAGCGTTTAATCTCTATTACGATTCCTCGTATCCGTGACTTCCGTGGTTTGAATCCTAAGTCTTTTGATGGACGTGGAAACTATAGCATGGGTGTTAAAGAACAGATTATCTTCCCTGAAATCGATTTCGATAAAGTAGATAAGGTTCGTGGTATGGATATTACTATCACTACTAGCGCAAACTCTAATGATGAAGCAAAAGCGTTGTTAACAGCGTTTAACTTCCCATTTAAAAAGTAAGGTGTAGGGTTATGGCAAAAGAATCAATGAAGGCGCGTGAAGCAAAACGCGCTAAATTAGTAAGCAAGTATGCTGAAAAGCGTAATGCGCTTAAAGCGATCATCAACGATGTTAATTCTTCGGAAGAAGATCGTTGGAATGCTGTACTTAAGCTACAACAACTGCCGCGTGATTCATCACGTTCACGTCAACAAAATCGTTGCCGTGTAACGGGTCGTCCACATGGTTTCCTACGCAAATTTGGTCTTTCTCGTATTAAGCTTCGCGAAGCTGCAATGCGTGGTGAAGTCCCTGGCCTTAAAAAAGCCAGCTGGTAAGGAGTAGCAAATATGAGCATGCAAGATCCTATAGCGGATATGTTTACCCGCATTCGTAACGGCCAACTGGCTGCTAAAGTAGCTGTAGCTATGCCATCTTCTAAGCAACGCGTTGCGATTGCTGAAGTATTAAAGGCAGAAGGTTACATTACTGACTATGCAGTTTCTGGTGACGTTAAGCCTACTCTTGAAGTAACGTTAAAGTACTTTGAAGGTAAGCGTGTAATCGATACTATTGAGCGAGTCAGCCGTCCTGGTTTACGCATCTATAAGAAAAAAGATGAGTTACCAAAAGTAATGGGTGGTTTAGGTGTCGCAATTGTTTCTACATCAAAAGGTGTGATGACTGACCGTGCAGCGCGTAAAGCGGGTATGGGCGGTGAGATCATCGGCTATGTAGCGTAACGGGGAGAAATCAATGTCACGAGTAGCAAAAGCACCTGTCGACTTGGTCTCTGGCGTAGAAGTATCTATCGCTGGTCAAGCCGTTACAGTTAAAGGTAAAAATGGCACATTAACTCGTACGTTTAATGACGCTGTTGAAATCAAGCAAGAAGAAAACCAGTTAGTAACTGCACCTCGTGCAAATGCGGCTAACGGTTGGGCTCAAGCTGGTACAGCACGTTCTTTATTAAGCGCTATGGTTATTGGTGTATCACAAGGTTTTGAAAAGAAACTTGAGTTAAATGGTGTTGGTTACCGTGCGCAAGCGCAAGGTGCTAAATTAAACCTAACTCTTGGTTTTTCTCACCCTGTAGTCTATGAAATGCCTGCTGGCATTACCGTAGAAACTCCTAGCCAAACTGAAATCCTCGTCAAAGGCGCGGATAAGCAGGTGGTTGGTCAGGTTGCAGCTAACATTCGCGCTTATCGTCCGCCAGAGCCTTATAAAGGTAAAGGTGTTCGTTATGCTGATGAAGCTGTACGTCGTAAAGAAGCTAAGAAAAAGTAGGTGGGTGATACGATGGATAAAAAAACAGCTCGCTTGCGTCGCGCAACTCGCGCCCGCAAAAAAATCAGTGAACTGGCCGTACATCGCTTGGTTGTTAACCGCACACCACGCCACATTTACGCTCAGTTAATCGCACCAAGTGGTTCTGAAGTACTTGCTGCTGCATCTACAGTTGAAGCTGCGTTAAAAAGTTCTCTTAAAGGAACTGGTAACGCTGAAGCAGCTGCTGCAGTTGGTAAAGCTATCGCAGAGCGCGCTATTGAAAAAGGCATCAAATCTGTTGCTTTTGACCGTAGTGGCTTTAAATACCACGGCCGTGTGAAAGCCTTAGCAGACGCAGCTCGCGAAGCTGGTCTACAGTTCTAGGAGTAGAAAATGGCTAAAGTAGAAAATCAACAACAGGGTGATTTGAATGAAAAGCTCGTTGCTGTTAACCGTGTATCAAAAGTAGTTAAAGGTGGTCGTATCTTTAGTTTTACTGCTTTAACGGTTGTCGGTGATGGCAATGGTCGCGTTGGTTTTGGTTACGGTAAGGCACGTGAAGTTCCTGCTGCAATCCAGAAAGCAATGGAAAAAGCTCGCCGTAACTTAGTTACTGTCGATCTTAACGGCAATACATTACAACACCCTATCAAAGGTCGTCATTCTGGCTCTAAAGTTTACATGCAGCCTGCATCTGAAGGTACTGGTATTATCGCCGGTGGTGCGATGCGTGCAGTACTTGAAGTAGCTGGTGTACAAAACGTACTGTCAAAATGTTACGGATCTACGAACCCAATGAACGTCATACGTGCAACAATCAATGCATTAGTGGATATGAACTCTCCAGAGTCTGTAGCTGCTAAACGTGGTTTACGTGTTGACGAAATTCTGAGGTAATTGAACATGGCTAAAACACTAAAAGTTAAACAAACAAAAAGTGCAATCGGTCGTTTACCTAAGCATAAAGCAACCTTAACGGGTCTTGGCTTACGTAAGATTGGACATGTTCGTGAATTAGAAGATACCCCTGCCGTTCGCGGCATGATCAACCGTGTATTTTACATGGTTGAGATAGTGGAGGAGTAAAAGATGCGTTTAAATACTCTTGCTCCTGCACCAGGAGCTAAAAATTCTGGTAAGCGCGTTGGTCGCGGTATCGGATCTGGTTTAGGTAAGACTGGTGGCCGTGGTCACAAAGGTCAAAAGTCTCGTTCAGGCGGGTCTGTTAAGCCAGGTTTTGAAGGCGGTCAAATGCCAATTCAGCGTCGTCTACCTAAATTTGGTTTCACATCTCGTAAATCGTTCGTTTCGGACCAAGTTACGTTAAGTGAAATTGCAAAGGTAGCAGGTGAAGTCGTTACTCTAGAAGCTTTAAAAGAAGCAGGTCTTGTGAAAAAAGAGATCTTATTCGTTAAAGTTATGAAGAGTGGTGAAATCAACCGCGCTGTAACAGTAAATGGTTTGAAGGTAACTAAAGGCGCTCGTGAAGCAATCGAAGCCGCCGGCGGTAAAATAGAGGAATAAACCATGGCTAAACCGGGTATAGATTCAGGCGCGAAAAACGGCTTAAGTGAACTACGAAGCAGATTGTTCTTTGTATTAGGTGCGATCATTGTTTTTCGTTTAGGTTCTTATGTGCCGATCCCTGGTATTGATGCCGCTGTGTTGTCTCAATTATTTGAACAACAAAAAGGTACCATCGTAGAAATGTTTAACATGTTCTCAGGTGGTGCTTTAGAGCGTGCTTCTGTATTAGCGCTTGGGATTATGCCTTATATCACTGCATCTATCATAACTCAGCTATTATCATCTGTGCATCCACCGATGATGGAGTTAAAGAAAGAAGGTGAAGCAGGTCGTCGTAAGATTAGTAAGTACACGCGTTACTTAACACTGGTACTTGCTACTTTCCAATCAATTGGAGTCGCGACTGGTCTGCCTAACTTGGTTAGTGGTTTGGTGATCAATCCTGGGTTTGGATTCTATTTTACAGCAGTTGTCAGCTTAGTAACTGGAACAATGTTCCTTATGTGGCTAGGTGAGCAAATTACTGAAAGAGGTATTGGTAACGGTATCTCCATACTGATTTTTGCAGGTATTGTGGCTGGTCTGCCAACAGCGATAGGTCAGACAGCAGAGCAAGCTAGACAAGGTGAATTAAACATTTTGTTCTTATTGCTTATAGCAGTGATTATTCTTGGCTTAACTTTCTTAGTTGTCTTTGTTGAACGTGCACAGCGCCGCATTGTGGTGAATTATGCAAAACGTCAACAAGGTAACAAGATGTACCAAGCGCAATCATCTCACTTACCTTTAAAAGTGAATATGGCGGGTGTTATCCCACCAATCTTTGCTTCTTCAATCATTCTTTTCCCGAGCACTATTGCAGGGTGGTTTGGTCAAAATGAAGCAACGTCTTGGTTGCAAGATGTGGCGTTATTATTATCGCCAGGTCAACCGTTATATGTTGGTTTGTACGCTGCGGCGATTATCTTCTTCTGTTTCTTCTACACGGCATTGACTTTCAATCCTCGTGAGACGGCGGACAACTTGAAGAAGTCTGGTGCTTTTGTACCTGGTATTCGCCCTGGTGAACAAACTTCACGTTATCTTGACAAAGTAATGACTCGCCTAACATTAGCTGGCGCAATGTATATTACCTTTGTTTGTTTGGTGCCTGAATTCATGTTGTTAACGTGGAATGTTCCATTCTACTTTGGCGGCACATCATTACTTATCATTGTGGTAGTAATTATGGATTTCATGGCGCAAGTACAAACTCATTTGATGTCTAGTCAATATGAGAGTGTATTGAAAAAAGCGAACCTTAAAGGCTATGGCCGATAAGTTCGTACCTTCGGAGTGATGAAATGAAAGTTCGTGCATCCGTTAAAAAGATTTGCCGTAACTGCAAAATCATTAAACGCAACGGCGTTGTTAGAGTGATTTGTGTAGAGCCTAAGCATAAGCAAAGGCAGGGTTAATCCAACGAAGTTAAATTTACCTAGTTATCAGTAGTTTACTACTTGTTAGCTAGGTGGTTTATCTTTTAATTTGCAATTTAGTTGACAGGTAAGTATCCTATCGGGCTTTTTAGGCTGTCAACCATAACTATGAGGAGTGCTGTTAATGGCCCGTATCGCTGGCATTAACATTCCTGAACACAAGCATGCTGTAATTGCGTTACAAGCAATTTTCGGTATCGGTGCTACACGTGCGAAAAGCATTTGTGCATCTGCAGGTGTTGCAGAAGACACCAAGATCAAAGATCTTGATGAAACAACTATTGATAAACTTCGTGATGAAGTGGGTAAATTTACTGTTGAGGGTGACCTCCGCCGTGAAGTATCAATGAGTATTAAACGTTTAATGGACCTAGGTTGCTTCCGTGGTATTCGCCACCGTCGTAGTCTACCTCTACGTGGTCAGCGCACTAAAACTAATGCGCGTACCCGTAAAGGTCCTCGTAAACCTATTAAAAAGTAAGCGGGGGACATAATGGCTAAAGCACCTACTCGCGCACGTAAGCGCGCAAAACGTCAAGTTGCTGATGGTATGGCTCATATCCATGCTTCTTTCAACAACACAATTGTGACTATAACAGACCGCCAAGGTAATGCATTATCTTGGGCCACTTCTGGTGGTTCTGGTTTCCGTGGTTCGCGTAAATCTACACCTTTTGCTGCTCAGGTAGCTGCAGAACGTGCTGGTGAAGCAGCTCAGGAATACGGTCTTAAGAATCTTGAAGTATTTGTTAAGGGTCCGGGTCCAGGTCGTGAATCTGCAATCCGTGCTTTAAATGCTACAGGTTACAAGATCACAAACATTACCGATGTGACGCCTATTCCTCACAACGGTTGCCGTCCACCGAAAAAACGTCGCGTTTAATCGACGGACAGTTGGAGAAAGAACATGGCTAGATATTTGGGTCCAAAACTCAAACTAAGTCGTCGCGAAGGAACAGATTTATTCCTTAAAAGTGGCGTTCGTGCAATTGATACAAAATGTAAGTTAGATAACGCTCCGGGCCAACATGGTGCTCGTCGTGGTCGTTTATCTGATTATGGTTTGCAGTTGCGTGAGAAGCAAAAAGTTCGTCGTATGTACGGCGTATTAGAAAAACAATTCCGTAACTACTACAAAGAAGCAGCGCGTCTTAAAGGCAATACAGGTGAAAACTTGTTACAGCTTTTAGAGCAACGTTTAGATAACGTAGTTTATCGTATGGGTTTTGCTAGCACACGTGCTGAAGCACGTCAGTTAGTAAGCCACAAAGCGATTTGTGTAAACGGAAAGGTAGTTAATATTCCTTCATTCAAGGTTTCTGCAGAGACAACTGTTTCTGTTCGTGAAAAAGCTAAAAAACAAGCACGTATTGGTGCTGCTGTTGAACTAGCAGAACAACGCGAGAAGCCAACCTGGATTGAAGTAGATGGCTCTAAACTTGAAGGTACGTTCAAACGTTTACCAGAAAGAACAGATTTATCTGCAGAAATTAACGAACAGTTGATCGTCGAACTTTACTCTAAGTAAAGTTAACTAAAAGAGGATGCTATGGGATCTGTAACTGAATTCCTTAAACCAAGATTGGTGGAAATCGAAAACCTTTCATCAACGCGCGCAAAGGTTGTATTAGAGCCGTTAGAGCGTGGCTTCGGTCACACTTTAGGTAACGCACTACGTCGTATTTTATTATCGTCTATGCCTGGCGTAGCGGTAACGGAAGTTGAAATCGATGGTGTTCAGCACGAATACAGCACCAAAGAAGGCGTGCAAGAAGATGTGATTGAAATCTTACTTAATCTGAAAGATTTAGCAGTTCGTCTAGAAGGCAAAACTGAAGCAACTCTAACTTTGGTCAAATCTGGAGCGGGTGCCGTTTTAGCTGGTGATATCCAGCACGATGGTGACGTTGAGATTATCAACCCTGAACATGTTATTTGTACGCTAACTGGCGCTGCAGAAATTAGCATGCGTATTAAGGTTGAGACTGGCCGTGGTTATGTACCTGCATCAGTGCGTCGCACCTCTGAAGAAGATGATCGTCCAATTGGTCGTTTACTTGTTGACGCTTCATATAGTCCAGTTGAGCGTATTGCATACTCAGTTGAAGCTGCACGTGTTGAACAACGTACAGATTTAGATAAGCTGATTATCGATATGGAAACAAACGGTTCATTAGATCCAGAAGAAGCGATTCGTCGCTCTGCTACTATCTTAGCTGAACAGCTTGATGCATTCGTAGATTTACGAGATGTTTCTGAGCCAGAAGCCAAAGAAGAGAAGCCTGAATTTGATCCAATTCTACTTCGTCCAGTCGACGATTTAGAGTTAACTGTTCGTTCAGCTAACTGCTTGAAAGCAGAAGCGGTACAGTATATTGGTGACCTTGTACAGCGTACTGAGGTTGAGTTGTTAAAAACTCCTAACCTTGGTAAGAAGTCATTAACAGAAATTAAAGATGTGCTTGCATCTCGTGGTTTATCTTTAGGCATGCGTCTAGAGAATTGGCCACCAGAATCAATCGCAGATTAAGAGAAGGATAGAGCTATGCGCCATCGTAAGAGTGGTCGTAAGTTAAATCGCAACAGCAGCCACAGAAAAGCAATGTTTAAAAACATGGCAAGTTCTTTGGTTAAGCACGAAGTGATTAAAACTACTTTACCAAAAGCAAAAGAACTACGTCGCGTAATTGAGCCATTAATTACATTGTCTAAAGTTGACAGCGTTGCTAACCGTCGTTTAGCAATGACTCGTACTGGTGATAAAGAAGTAGTGGGTAAATTATTCAATGAATTAGGGCCTCGTTATGAAGCTCGCCCAGGTGGTTACATTCGCATTTTAAAATGCGGTTTCCGTACTGGTGACAAAGCGCCTATGGCGTATGTTGAATTTGTTGACCGTCCAGTTGTTGAAGCTACTGAAGAAGTAGTTGAAGTAGCTGAAGACTAAATCGACACCCCAATAAAAAAGCCGTTCTGAAGTGACCCCAAAAACTTGGACACTTTACTAAGCGGCTTTCAAGGCCTGATTT